>JACSZT010000004.1:0-163129 GCA_014332815.1 Weissella confusa
TGAAGTTGCTTGTGACACTGCCGCGCTGGCTGCCAATGATGACTCCATTGCAGCATCTGCCTCACGGCCACTGTTGATCATTGATTGTGCAGCTGAATTTGCTGCAGCTGACGCTGCGGTTGAATCACTCACTGCCTTTGCTTCGTTTACTGAAGCATCTGTGGCCGTTGATTCTGCTACGTGTTGTCCGGCCTGGGTCGCCTCAGCAACTGCGGCTGACTTTTGGTTGTTGAAGTCAGCTACACTATGATTATTCGTAGTCGTCTCTGATGCTACTGACGTAGCATAGTGTTGACCTTGTTTAGCTTCGTCGGCTACAACTGATGAAGCAAGGGCTGAGTTAGCCAATGATTGCTCCATTGCAGCATCTGACTGACGAGCACTCTCATTTGCGAAAACTGCAGTGTTGCTTACCACGTTCGTACTACCCATGCGAGAAGCCGCGACGTTACGAGATGCTGCATTTGCAATTGCGATAGCCGCCTTATCAGCTTCATCCGTCAAAGATGCTACATCCGTTGCATTCTTAATGTTGTTGATAGCATTAACAACATTTTGATCATTCGCAACATGTTGTGCATTAGCTTCATTGTACTTCTTTGGGTGGCGACCATTATCTGCATTTGCAGTTTGAGTAGCAGCACCGTTGTTTACACTAGCAGTCGCAACTGTTGCATTTGCAATCGGAGCAACCGCACCAGCAGTTGTGTTAGCAACTGGTGTTGGCGTTCCTGCTACTGCATTCGCACTTGCTTGGTTGCCAGCGTTAACCACGCCAGCATTTACAACACGCTCATCAGCATTAGCTGCGACATTTTCTTCTTCTTGTTGCTTACGACGCTTCCAGAAGAATAGGAAGAACAAAGCCAATACTGCAGCAACTAGTGCTGAAATCAATGACGTTATAAGTCCAGTGTGCTTGTTAGTCATTTGCGTATCATGCAATGACTTACTTCCTTCGGCAACTGCCTTTCGATCATGAATGGCAGGAAGTCTTCCACAACGGTTTTGCACGTTTTTTGGGAATATGTAAAAAAAATAATAATTTCAGTTACTGTATCGGATATAAAAAAACAACCACCCTTGAAATATCAAGGGTGGTTGTTATCTTCAAAATCTCTAAATATCACAGAAGTCTAGCGATTACTTCCAAGAATCCTTAGCGTTTTGAACGTCCTTCAACAATGATGATTGATAGTCCACGGGTCACCCACTTCTTACCATCTTTGTACATCTTGAATCGAACTGTACGTTCCGTTTCATTTTGCGTCTTCTTGAACATAAGAAAACACCCCTTTTCTCTTTAACAATTCCTTTTGGCAAATACTGAACAGCAGGCACTCCGGTAATAGGTCTATCCCCGTCCGATATTTACTAATTAATTGTTTACGAACTACTGAAACTAGCCAGTTTGAAAATTCTTGATTATTTGAAAAATCAACCACTGCATTGTTCTTGGCAATATCAAGTACGCTTTGTGGCACATATTAAATTGATTTGCATCTTGTGCATGAGCAACTTCAATCGTTGCCAATTGCAAGCCAGTAGACATGACCGGTGCACCAACAATCAATGCAACTCCCCTTCTCAAACGTTGACGTTGAAATGCCTGAAAGGTTCATGCGCCAGAACATTTCTGCCGCGTTAGCCGGATTAAGGGCATTGGCTGCTGCAAAGACACCACTCAAATTAACAGTCGTTAAGTTAGGATTGGCTGCCAATGTTGCACCCAACTCACCTAAAGCCTTAAATGCAGCTTGTTGGTAAGCATAGTTATTCCACGCATTAACGAAAATACCACCCACGCCGTATCCAGTTTCATTGGCAGAATTACTTTGACCATTAGTTTGAATCGTTGAAATCATCGCAGGATCATTTCCTGTTAGGTTTATGTTCTTAACAGTCTGATTGATTTTTCCTTGAGCAATCCACATTGTGTAAATCAAAGTTGAATTAAAGTTGTTATTTGAAATGTCCAGTGAACTTACTGATGAACTCGAAGCTACACTTGAGCTATCTGCGGCACTTGAGACGTCTGAACTTGAAGCTGCGCTTGAACTTGCTGTTGAGCTTGAAGCTACACTTGAGCTATCTGCGGCGCTTGAGCTGGCGTCTGAACTTGAAGCTGCACTTGAACTTGCTGGCTTATCACCCTTACCAGTACTTGCACCATTATTAGAAGCTGCACTTGAACTTGCTGTTGAGCTTGAAGCTACACTTGAACTATCTGCGGCGCTTGAGCTGGCGTCTGAACTTGAAGCTGCACTTGAACTTGCTGTTGAACTTGAAGCCACACTTGAGCTACCTGACGCACTTGAGCTGGCGTCTGAACTTGAAGCCACATTTGAACTTGCTGATGAACTCGAAGCTACACTAGCATTTCCTTGATTAACGTCATTTGCGGTCGCTGTTGCTTGTGATGCCGTATCCACGTTTACCGTTGAATCAGATTCAACGCTTGAGCTATCAACTGCACTTGAGTCGGCGACGGAATTTGAAGCTGCGCTTGAACTTGCTGTTGAGCTTGAAGCTACACTTGAACTATCTGCGGCGCTTGAACTGGCGTCTGAACTGCCAGCATTAACTGGTGTTGCGACAACTGATCCTGATGCTGGGGTAGCTGCGTTACCGGCCGTTGAACCCGTCACAGCAACATTGTTCACACCGTTAGTAGTAGTTCCAGTAACAGTTACATTTGTCAAAGGAACAACTGGCGTTACGCTGTTCGCATTGTTTGAATTAGTAGTTGCCAGACTATTATTGCTAATTGACAAACCTAGACGCTCGTTCATTTCTTCTTCCGTCTCCTTGCGACGACGCCAGAATACTAGGAACAAAGCAAGCAATCCACCGACAATTGCTGACATGATTGATGCAATCAAACCACTCTTATCTGACTTAAATTGTGTATCGTGAAGTGAAGACTTCGCACGGTTCAAGCCAAACTCGCTGTCTTGAATTTGCGCTGCTTAGTTACCCCTAATTATAGCGGGTTGTCCGATTTTCCACGCTCAAAAAGACTTTTACAATCATGAAATATCTAGAAATTAAAAGAGGCTATCTGCTGCATAACAGATAGTCTCTTTGTATGTTATTTAAAAATATGGAAATTACTTCCAAGAATCCTTCAACTTATCAACTTCGCTTAGCAAAGCACCATCGTTGTTTACGCCAAATTTGATGTTGATTTATTCGTGTCGTCAGCCAAGACGCTACCCGCCATTTGAATAATTGGCATGATGGGTGATGAAGCTGCCAATACCGTCGACAAAATCGCAGCGCCTTGGGTTTGGGTTACCCACCTCATACTTGATTTGTTTTCGTGGGCTTTATAAATTTCATTTTCTTTCATAATATCGTCCCCCTTCCGCAATTGATACCGCCAGTTGACCGTTCACTAATGAGATGCCAGTCACTGCAGGATTTTCACCAAAGATAAATTCAGCAGCAGCTAAGTCAGAGGGTTTGCCGTTTGACCACCGATCGTCGCTGAGACCTGCTTACCCGTTGCCATCAAGTTATATTTACTAGCCAGTGAGTTCTCGTCTTGAAGCGCCTGGGTCAAGCGCATCAATCAAGCCGGCAGGTAGATTAACCTCATTGATTGGCGTCGTTAGTGGTAGAGATCTCGTTAATCCACTACCATTCTGAGCCACATTATTCGTAAAGTGCGTCGCAACTGCAGACGGTGTAATAACAGCCTTGTAACCAGATGCCTGGATATAATTTAAAACACCAAGCACCGTGGATGTTGGCGTCCCGGCACCGGTATCTTGCCCTGGATTATAAGTCGCAAACCCAATATTCTTTTGCATCCACTCGTTAAGCGTTGTGTTGCCAGAAAGATTAAGCTTGGTAATAACCTTTAACGACCCAATCGTGACCTTGTTGTAATCGTCCGGTGATGACACCTTTAAGACCTCGGCTAATGTCTGACCGTTGGCAGTCGTTGACTGCAAGTTTAGCGAATTGACATCAATTGAACCACTGTTATCTGACAAATCGAGGGTCGTCAGCTTGGTCAGCTTTGGCAAATTAACCGCCTGCATAAACGCCGTAATAACAGACATGTCTTTTACACCAGCCATTAGCCCAGACATGTTTAGCGAAGTGATACCCGTCATGACACCAAAGAGATTTTGGAAGTTGCGTAGTTCCTCTTGCAAAGGATTGTTGTCCAAATTTAACGATTGCAACTGGTAAAACACATTTTGAACGCCAGATGTTAAATAATTAATTTTATTATCAGCCAGATTTAAATTCAGCAAATTTGGCAGATGCGAGAGAGAATTTGACCCCAATCCTGAAATGTTGTTGTTAGCCAAATTAAGCGTTGTCAAAGAGGATGAACTAATTGCCTCGACCCCCGGCTTCATTGACAAATATTCATCCTGCAAACTTTGTGCTGTCTTCGCAACGTATGCCGATCCAACCTGACCAACAATGGCAATTTCCTTGCCACCTTCAGCTTGATAAGCTGCATGCCCGCCGTTCATTGTAAGGACAAAATCAGGATTATCCGTCATGATTTTCTGCAACGAACTCATTTGACCGAAATCCATCGCTGATTTAGCTTGGAAAATGGTTGAGTAGTTATCGACGTTATCCGTTAACGACGCCATATTGGGTAACATTTGCCAAAGTTGTTGTAATGCGACGATGTCTGTTGCGTATTTCTGCGCTAACTTTTGATCATCAGCATTGTCGGACTTTGATAATGTCACCCCTGCGTTTGCAAGCTTCGTTAATTGGCCCGACTGCAGCGAACTTAGCTCAGTTGCAATTGAAGCACCCTTTTTAGTAGTAGCGTCTAGCTCCGACTGAGTCGCTGACGAATCTGCTTCGCTAGAAGCGGCGCTACTATTTGCCACTGACTGTTTTTCATTATTTGCCAGTTCTTGATTGTCGTCAGTGACTGTTTGCATGGCTGTTTGCAATTTGTCTCGCACAATATTACTTTCTGCATTTGACAAGTAACTGGCGGCACTCGATGTACCACGGTCCGCCAATGCTGAAGTTGTTGCCGCGGTATCCGCCTGATAATCTGCACTCGGATCATTAGCTGCAATTGACGAAGCCGCCTTGGCCGCACTCGATGCCACTGACAAAATATCTGAAATTGCCGAGCTATATGACCCAAAGTCTAAGGTTGAACCAACTGCAGCAGCGCTTGCTGCGTTGCTTAGTTGCGCATCTGCCGTTGATTGCGCTGTACCGGCTGACTTAATCAAGTTTTCTGCCGAACTATACAACTTGTCAGCAGCATCATAAAGTGAGTTAGCTGAAGATAAGTTACCTGCTGCAGCGTACGAATTTCCAGCAGACAATGCTGAAGAAGCCAGATTGTTTGCCTTTGCAACTGCACTTGCCAAAGATGCGGCAGCTGTAGAATCTAATAGTGCAGCCAAACTACTATTGATTTCACCTGTCTCATTCAACAGGGACTTTACCGATGTCACTAAGCTAGATGCCACGGTTGCCGAACTTTGGGCTGTTTTGGCATTACTGTTAACAAATGAAATGGTATCCGCATCGCTCACCATCTTCGCACCATTCGTTGCTGATGTCATCTGACTGCGGGCAATTGACGCTGCACTTGATGTGTTCAAGGTCGTTCCATTGCCCAAAACCGTATCCAAATAGCTCAAACCTGCATTACCAGTCACACTTGCTAAACTCTTAACAGCATCTGCCGCTGACTTTGTTTGATCCGTGTAACTTTGCGCAATTGAGACTGCTTCCACCGATGGCGCTACCGTTGAATCAGCATCAGAACTCTCAGGTGTCTCTGCAGGTGCAACAGACGCTGAGCTTTGGGCTGCCAAAATCGAGTTGACAATGCTACTCTTCATCGATGCAGCGACGCTCGCTTGCGACTCTGCGACAACAACTGCAGAAGATGCCTGCTTGAAGTAACTATCAGCTGCTATCGTGTCAGAGGTGCCATCACTTTGCTCTGGTGTGTCCGCAGGAGACGTTTCGCTGGTATCACTTGGTGCGATACTATCCGATGGCGTTACAGGCGTTACAGGCGCTACCGAAGCTGATGATTCGTTTGATGCTGTGTTATCTGATGTTGTCGGCGCTTCGCTTTGACCTGTCGTCTCGCTGTCTGACGGTGCTACTGGCGCTGGTGCGGATGACGTTTCTGAAGATGTGCCTCTTGAACCATCGTTTTGTTCAGGTGTCAAAGAAGATGCGTTTGACGTCTCACCGGCCGATGACTCAGCAGGCGCAGCCGAGATTGTTTCACCATCTGACGTTGATGGTGCTTCATTAGCATCACTTGTAGCGACACTATTCGATGGTTCTGTTGGTGCCTCTGATGGCGTCACTGATGGCGTGCCTGAATCTACTAAGGCTACCTCTGCTTCCGAACCCGCACCTTGACCAATCACTTCTGACGCCACTACCGTTGTAGCATCTGCTGATTCAGGTGTATCAGAAGAAACGCTTGTCTCTGAAACGACATTCGATGTCACTGAAGATGCGTCTTCGTTAGAATCTGCACCTTGATTCGACGCTTGTGATTGAGCACCCGCTACTGTACGACCATCAGTATCTTGGTCGTTAATTGTCGCAGTTGTCTCTAGCTCAGATTGTCCTGCGGCTACCGGAGTCGACGCCCCGTTATCACCGGCACTGTTAATCTGTGTTTCATCAGATAAACTAGTAGTTGTCGTTACTGGCATACCTGACAATTCATTGACCTCGTGTGAGGTAGCACTATCTTGGTCGTCAGATGTCGTTGGTTTCGTTGCATCTTCCTGTTGCTTACGACGACGCGTGAACAAGACTGCGAACAATCCCATGACGGCTGCCCCAATTGAGGGCATCAATGACGCTAGCCATGATTGATTATCCCCTGTCACCTGTTTTTGCGCAGCTGACGTTGTTTCAGTATCATTCGAACTCATATCTTGAATCTGACAGTCACTTTCATCATTTTCTAATCTTGTTTGTTCTTATATTCTAACTGCTTTGTTGTTGAAATAAAAGACCACCTAGCCAACTCAATTTAAAAACTAGTTGGCTAGGTGGCTAACAGGCTTAGAGTGACCTACATTATTTTACTTTTTCTTGTGTTCTTGCCAATCTGACTTCAACTTTTCAACCTCGTCAAACATCCAACTCAGGTCCCAAAATTGAAGGAAAACCTGGGTAGTTTTCGATTTCCGCCGTGTTGTTCATTTGACCACCGTAAATACCACGGTCAATCATCAATACTGACATGTTCGCACGTGAAGCGTACGTTGCAGCCGTCATGCCGCCAGGTCCTGCGCCTAAAATAATTGTGTCGTACTGTTGTGCCATGATATCCCCCCGGCCAGCGAAGGCTTCTTCACCTGGTACATCAAGCTTCTTGTAGGCTGCACCAGTAGCAACAATCACCGTGTTGGCACTGTATTCGTCCATGTCCGTTACAACGCGCCAGCTACCATCTGCTTGTGCTTCGACATGAAGCACTGTACCAAAGGCATACTCAGCACCAAATTGCGTTGATGATGCGTACATCTCCTCCGCCTTTTCATTAGCGAAAGCACGGTCTTGCAAAATTTGTTGGGCACGCAACTTATCACGACGGTGAACAATCGTCACGTGATCAGCCAAGCCAGCCAAGTATGTTGCTTCTTCGACGGCTGAATCACCACCACCGACAACAATCACGTGTTGGCCACGGAAGAACGCCCCATCACACACCGCACAGTAAGAAACGCCACACATAATCCAACCATTGGCATCCGTAATACCCAAATCTTGCACTGGGTCAGAAACCGGCAACAAGCCTACGTAGATAAAGACACCTGCCGCATCAATCTCTGACGTTTCTTCGGTTTGATTATTGCGAACGCGGACACCCGTTACCTTCTTGTCGTCACCCAAAATTTCTTCGACTTCAGAGTTCCAAACAAATGAAAACACGATTGACTCTTGTTAGCTATCTCATTATTCAGTTACTTCAGATGCACGCATCTTAAAGTTTTCGTTGTATGAAAAGGCGTTTTGACCAGCAACCGCTGCATCCCCAACCGCCGTTGTAATTTGGCGGAGTTCCTTTTCACGAACATCCCCAATGGCAAAGATTCCCGGTTGTGACGTTTCCATGCGGTCATTCGTGTATCCATGATTGCCGCCAAGTCATCGTTCGTGATGATATCACTTGGAACGTAGTGAGATGAGGCAATAATCTTAGTTCCTTGCGTCATGTGTGGACCCCTTTCTTTCGTATCAGCAAAAACGCTCTTGTATATTTTACGCTATCTTCTGACATTTTGGTAATAAATTAGGAAAGACTAATAAAGAGTCAACCGCATGACCAACGCCGCCGTTGATGGTGCAAGACCATCTGGCGTAAACGTCGTCACAATAATCAATTCAATATCTTCAGGGTTCAAGTCGGTTTGCGCCAACGCCATGCGAGCTGCTTGCGTGGCCAAATCAGACGTATTCTCACCTTGCAATGAGATACGTCGTTCCTTGATACCCGTGTGTGCTTGAATCCACTCGTCGTTACCGTCACCAAAGAAAACGGTTGATGTACGATCCGTGAAGTCCATCATCTTAGAGTTAACTTCGGCTGAAATCACCAAAGCATTCTTATAAACTCCTGAACGAATAAACTTGTCGGCTGTACTCATACCAAAGACAAATCCTGAGCACGCAGTTGAAATGTCGTATGCCCAAGCCCCTTCGGCTTTCAAATTACGTTGAAAACGCACAACTTCTTCAAAGACTTGGCGTCCTTCTTGGTGGAAGGCATCTGTCTTTGGGTAATTGTCAGCTGCAATGCGTGACAATGGTTGAATGCGTCCTGAGTGAACGACTTCTGCATCACCAATCGTGTGCATCTCTTCGCCCTTCACAATTCCCTCGTCTTCTTCAGTCGCAACAAGGACCATTGCGGCCGCGTCCAAACCAATCCCAATACCAGCTGAAGACGTGTTACCGTACTTTGTAATATTCGTGGCAAACTTGTCCATTGGTTGATCAATTGCCTCAGCAATTGCCTCGATAATACGCAAGTTTGCTTGGTGGGTGATGAAGTAATCAACATCATTTGGCGTCAAATCACGGTCAGCCAAGAAATTGGTAATGTGATCAGGAATTACTATTTTAACAAACTTTCATGCAAACGGTGACATTTTTCAAAATAAAAAAGAACATGTGTGTTGCATCAACGCACATGTTCCATAACATTTATATGCAAACTAGAATTCAAGCAGCAGACTTCCGTATGTAAATCCGGCACCGAAGCCCGTCAACAAGACGCGCTTTCCAGTCAAATCAGTTGCCTTGTTCAATTCATTAGCCGTATAGGTTACGACACCACCACGGTCTGCGATGCCACGAATAGCATTCTGATAAGGGTAATTGCGCCAAACTTCGTAGAACTCTTTAAAATCCTTTGCTTCAAGAACGAACTGGTCAAGTTCACCCGTACGTAACTGGTCGAGTAATTCTTCATAGTTCATGTTTGTCCCCTCCTGTTCTAAATCAACTGTACCTCTAGATTAAATAATTTCTTTAATACGGAATAGCTGAGTTAAAAACGCTTTCAAAACATCTTTCAACTAACCTTATGTAGTTAATTCTAGCAGGTATAACAAATATAAGCAAGCGCTTACATTACCTTTTTCATAAGCCTTTCGTGAAGAATTCGTGAACTCTAAAAACCGGCGATGGTTCTACTCAGCAGTATTATCTTAACGTCAGCGTTTTGACCAACACCCAATGACATAACACCCATGATTGACTTCAAGTTAACGTCCTTGCCTTGGTATGACAAAGTTACGTTTGATGAAAACTTTGAAGCTGCTTGTACCAACAAAGTTGCTGGACGTGCGTGGATACCAGTTTCTGCTACAATGTGAAATTCGCGTGATTCCATGGTGATAATCTGAGCTTGTATGCTTTTGCAATTGCAACACCGTTTGATGCCGCAATTCCCTTAATTTCTTTTGCCATCGCCGTCTTATCCCTCAAAGTAAATGTTCAAAATATTAATTATTAACTAAAATTAGTCAGTCAAACCTTCAGCTGACATCGTGTCTGCGATTGCAGCCAATGCTTCAGCTTCGTCATCACCTTCAGCTGAAGACCCAAAAGTTCTGGATCTTCCAAAACCATGATGTGTGCCGTAAACACTTCAGCTTCTTCTTTCCCCATTGAAGTCGCTGCTTTGTCTCGAATTTGCTCCAAATCTGTCTTAGATGCTAAAAAGGCCGCTGCTACGCGGTCCTTCTCAGCTTGAACATCGTCTACTGTACGAGTATCAAAAGACAAATCAGGATCAAGCAATGCTGGGTTTGGCAATTCCTTACCCAACAAGTGACTCAAGACACGCTTCGTCACGTCACGAATATCCGCTGCACGCTCTGCCATGTATGGATTGTCATCAGCCATTGCCTCAAACATACCAATGTACATGTCCGTCGTTTCCTTCAAGGCGGCTTCCGCGTTTACGCTGTCACTGTCAATCTTGCCAGTGATACACATGTCGCCATCTTGAATTTCTTCAGTGGCAACCTTTGAACCTACGATAGCTGGGATTTCCAACGTACGAGCCATGATAGCTGCGTGCGCTGTGCGTCCACCAACGTTGGTGATGAATCCCTTAACGTATTGACGATCCAATTGTGCTGTATCTGAAGGCGTCATATCCTTCGCAACAATCACAACTTCTTCCTTGAGACCTTCCAAGTCCTTAGGCGTACCGATGTTGGCACCAACCAAGAACTCCTTGCCATCAGCAGATACAGACTTTTCGTTCTTCAACGTTGCCCATTCTGCCTTTTGAGCGGCATACTTGTCACCCTTGGCACGGTATGTTGTGATTTGGTCTTCAGATGGATCGACGATTGCAACACCGTCAAGACCATCCAAGATGAGTTCAGGAAGTGGCAAGTAAGGCAAGTACTTGTCACCACCGATGTCCATCGTACGAACCGTAACTGGCTTACCATTCATACCTTCAAGGACCTTCTTGTAGGCTTCGAATTGCTCATCTTCAGTAGGCAATTCCTTTGAATCCATGTACAAGAATTCCGTACGGTACAAACCAATTCCTTCTGAACCGTTATCCACAAGTTCTTGCAACTTAGCCTTCTCTTCGTTGAAGATATCGCGCGCTGCACGGAACTCTGGCAACGTTGCCACCATTGGGAACATAATCCACAAATCACCGTAAACTGATGCACGCAACAAGGCACGCAATTGCGTACGGAAGATGTCATCACGATCCAATGAGATACGGATGGCACGGTAACCCAAGAATGGGTTTTCCTGAATTGATGGGTTGTATGGTTGATACAAGTATGAAATCTTATCGTTTCCACGGTCAGCGGCCATTGAGTAACCAATCAAGTCGTTCGTTCCGATTGAGAAGAAGTCAACTTCTTGGGCGAACTTGTCAGCCAATACGGCTGCAGCTGGCACTTCAATCATGATTCCTAACTTAATGTCATCAGCTACTGGCACACCAGTTTCAGCCATCTTCGTCGTATCCAAACGCTTCATCAATGAACGTGTTTGCAAAACTGACGTTGCAGACATTGAGAATTCATCCAAGCCCATACCGACCAAAACTGGTACGGCAATTGGGTCACCCGCCATTTCACCACACATTGCAGCAAACTTGCCGTACTTGTGTGCTGAATCAATCACGTTCTTGATCAAACGCATTGGGTAATTTATTCATTTTCCAGTTTCCAACTACAATTGGTCGTCTGCTCATAGCTTCCCCCAAAAAAATTTTAATTACAAAAGGCGTGCCACCGAGCGGTCGCACGCCTTTCTTATTCATTACTCAGCTGGAACAGCTTCTTGAACCAACTTGATAACTTCTTCGTTCGTCTCAGCATCCAAGGCCTTGTCAGCCAGATGCCGCTGGGCTAGTTTCGCCTGTATAGGCACCACGATCTTCCCAGTACACGTTTTCAGCACCAATACAGATTGGCGTGCTTCGTGCTGCGTAAACCATCGCATCCAACAGGACATCTTGTCCAGCTAGCACAGTATCGACCCCCTCGTACTGCACTAGCATTGGGCCAACTTCCCTAATATACGCAGCTGCTTCGTCAACCACTTGATTAACAATCCAGTGAGCATGATCGTTACTTGATTCTAGTTGCACTGCTTCATCAATCGCAATAATTGGCATCAAACCATTTCGCAACGTCGCCAACGTTTTCAAGTTCACCATTTCATCAGTTTCCCGGAAATAGTTACGTCGTTCAGAGTGACCGATGATGACCATTTTGATACCCAAATCAGCTATCACAGACCCACCATACAAAATACGTAGGTTATCTGCCACATCTTGATTAAACATGTCCGCAACTGTTTGACGAATAATCCACAGACTCTTTTGCGCAATTTCTGGACTCATCGCCTGACCTGAACCAATTGCAGCAGTTGGTTCATATGCCAACATAACATTCGCCATATCAGCTTCCGTCACACCCTTTAATGACATTATCAACTCTACACTGATAGTATATCGGGCAACTTCGACAAAACTACGATGCTTTTATGCGTCTTTTCGCAACGTTCTTTTGGCTTGTTGTGCAAGACTAACTAACTCAATAAACGTTGATGCATCCAAGGCTGCATCCCCAACAAGGACACCATCAATATCAGGTTGTGACAAGATGTCATACACATTCGTTGGCTCTGATTCGTTCACCGCATAGCGGACCTTGCGACCACCTGCGTTGTGTGATCCCAAAATCATGCCTTCTGCTTCACCGTTAATTTCATTCAAAATGAATGACTCCCCTGACGTTAGGTAGACCTTTACAAAGCTACCATCAGACAAAATCTTTTCCATGAACTTAAACATGTGTCGATATCCCCCTATTACATATACTAATCCAGCACCACGACTTCTGAAAGCTCAAACACTGAAGATGGTTCAGGTACGGCCGACGATTTAATAAATTCTGAAGTTACGCCAGATACTGATATTTCAAGAGTCGAAAAATCCTAATCCAGTCAATCAAAAAGCACGTCTCATTTTACTGAGACGTGCTTTTTGTGTTTACCAGTGTTCGCGAACAGCTGCGATTACACACCTAGCAGCATCATTTCAGCGGCAGCAAGCGCAACTCCAACAATTAACTCGGGCGTCACACAAGAATCTGCGCTTAGTTCGATAACTCAGCTAAGTTCTTCAGAATCTAGCGCAACATCAACTAGTGGCAACTCTTCTGTCACAACTACAACCAGTTCGACTTCTTCAGATTCATCAGAAGTATCTTCTAGCTCATCTTTTAACGATAAATTAATCGCTGCCGGTATTAATCCGGTTGAGCCAGCTAGTTACATTGATTCGATGTCAAACACAGATAGCCAAACAAGCAATCCAACAATAGCTAGAACAAGTCGCTTTGTCCGTGCAGAATCAAACGAAGACGCTATCCTGGCACAATCAGAAGATACTACGCCTGTTTTTGAATCAACTATTAAGCAGACCAACGAGGAGGAGGTTACGTTTATGAATAAACTAAAATTTTCAATACTAGGATTGATTGGTCTAATCATTGCAGTGCCAATTTATCTATTTAGCGCCTCTTACGCAATGAGCTGGTTTTCTCCGGAAGACAGGCCCCAAAATCCAGTTCATCAGTCCGAACGCGTTTCAGCATCATTGGCTAGCATTCTTTATCTGGGAATATCCCTTGTCATATATTGTAACATAATTCACACGTTATGTTGCATTTAATCGGCTTTCTTGCTTTTTGTTTGAACCGTCTGTGAAACGCTTATCGTTACCCTGAAGCAACTATTCCGTTTTACGTTTGTTACATCCCCGACTGTTATGTCATGCAATGTTGTGTAGACTTATATATATAAACAGCCGTCACCGTCACGCAATTCAACGGCTTCGTTAACACCAGTAGAAGCTCCTGAAGGAACGATTCCGCGACCGAAACCACCCAATTCAGTGTAAACTTCAACTTCAACAGTTGGGTTACCACGTGAGTCCAAGACTTCGCGTGCGTAAATATCAGTAATTGCAGACATGTTGTCTTCTCCTTACTTGTTTTAAAAGTATAATGCACGAGCAGCGGCGATTGAAACACCAAGGATAGCGTTGGCACCCAACTTACCCTTGTTTGGCGTTCCGTCCAATTCGATCATCGTACGGTCCAACAAAACTTGGTCAGTTACATCCATACCAACCAACTTGTCCTTGATAACCTTGTTAACGTTTTCAACGGCCTTCAAAGTTCCCTTACCCAAGAAACGACCCTGGTGGAAAGTTTCTGAACCCATACGGATAGCTTCAGCAACAGTCTTTGCACCAACTGGCATGATCATGAACTCTTGGAAGTCAACAGAGTTGTCCGCGTGGGCACCACCGTTAACGACGTTCATCATTGGCGTAGGCAAAACCTTTGAGTTGAAACCACCAAGGTAGTTGTACAAAGGCGTTCCCAACTCATCAGCAGGCTTCTCGTGGTCGTAGAATTCTGATGAGGCAACGTCAAAGGCGATTGCGATGTCCTTACCAGGCTTGTAACCAGCGCGCTCGATAGCGTTCAACAAGAACTCGAATGGCTCTGCGTTTGAAGCAAAGTTAGGTGCAAATCCACCTTCATCACCAACAGCAGTTGAGTGACCTGACTCCTTCAACAATGCTTGCAATGATTGAACCTTCTTGCCCAAACGGTCAGTCAACTTTACCCAGTTATCCCATTGCTCTTCATCGTTCAAGTCCTCAGCTTCTGCTAGAGGGTCTTCGATTGAAACAACAGGGTACTTGTTTACCAAGTTCTCCAAGTAGTCGATGAACTCGTCAGTCGTGTATTCCTTCTTATCAGGCTCACCTGCCAACGTGTAGATCTTCGTCGTGTCTTCAGTTTCACCTGAACGGTGTGAAACGATAGCCGTGTAACCAGCTTCCTTAGCCATTTCGATAGCTTCCATCGTCTCAGTCAAAGTACCGATTTGGTTAACCTTGATCAAGATTGAGTTAGCGGCACCCTTTTCGATACCCTTAGCCAAGAACTTCGTGTTCGTAACGAAGAAGTCGTCACCAACCAAGCGCACGTAGTTAACGATTGCTTCACGAGCTGACTTGTCAATGTTGTAGAAGCTGTTGATACCCTTGTATTCAGCAACCTTTTCAGTCAACAAGTCTTCGATGCGCATCAATTGGTTGTACTTTGCAATACGGTCAGTACGTGACATTGAACCAGTCTTGATTTGACCTGCGTTCGTAGCAACAACCAAGTCAGCGATATTGATAACCATAGCTTCAAACCGTTTTGACTCTCTTGCATGATATCCTTACTTCCTTATCTTTTATCAACAGTTAGTATAGCACCCTGACAAATCAATGGCAGAATTTAGGACTCCAAAACAAAAAAGACGAAACCAAATCTTGCGAATTGGTTTCGTCTTTAATTAATCTATCAAATTGACAGATGCTAGTGATTGAAAATCTTAATCTTACCGAGTTGATCACCCAAGTTACCAAACAAAGCCAACAAGCCAGAAATAACAATCAAATAAATTGAGACTGTCCACGTTGCTTGATTCATTGGGATATTCATCTCTTTTGACATAACAGGCAATGCAATATTAACAATTGACGCGTCCAAGGTGCTCATAAACGTGAACAAGCCGACTGCCGTTGATACCCAAGCAGCAATGAAGGACATCGCACGACCACGTAGGTTTTGTGGTGCAAGTGTCGTCGTAATTCCGAATGAATTACTCATCGTCATTGAGGCACCAACGGCTTGTACAAAACGGGCAAACAACAAAAATGGCAAACCTAAATCAATTCCCGCCAGTACAGAACCGAGTGTGAATACAATGGTTCCAATCCTAGCAACAAACAAGAACAATGACACGGCACCAAACCAATCGATTTGAGACGTTACACCCTTCTTTGATGACTTTGGTAGCAAGAACGCACCTGCCACGATAGCAATGATACCGATTGGCACGTTAATCCAGAAAATGTATGACCATGACAAGTGTTGTAGCAACAAACCACCAAGCGCTGGTCCAAGGATTGAACCAAGTAACACTAGGAACGCCGTAATCAAACTGATTGTGAATAGCTTTGATGAGAAAATCGTCAAATCAAGCAATGGCTTTTCGGCATGCAATTCGTGACGAATAAACAAGACAAACAAAATGATGGCGATGACAATCAAAGCC
Source organism: Weissella confusa (assembly GCA_014332815.1). Taxonomy (GTDB): domain Bacteria; phylum Bacillota; class Bacilli; order Lactobacillales; family Lactobacillaceae; genus Weissella; species Weissella confusa_C. The sequence continues at coordinate 16,177 of JACSZT010000004.1, forward strand.
AATGGCCAAGCTGCCAAGAATCCTTGCACTTGCGCCACGTTTAGTCCAAGGAACAAAACCACAATTGCCAATACCGTCAACCCAAACAAGGTCACATATTCACGATCCATCTTGTCAGCCAACGTACCTGACAAAGCTGAGAAGACCAACATGGCAACTGGCCATAGCAACATGTACATTCCTGATGTACCAGTGCTCAAGCCACGCAAATTCTCAAGGTAGAATGGCATCAAAACATTAATAAAGAAGTTTGTGACCGTACCAGTAATCATACCCAAGTTACGAGACAAAGCGTTCAATGATCCCGCCACACCCAGCTTATCTTGAGGTGCGTTTGACATAATCAACGCATTATTTGGTGATTGGAAGAAGGCCATTCCAAATCCAGAACCGGCCAACAACAAACCAATCAACAGCATTGGTGATTCGCCATCAACGAAGAACCACGTGAACATGTAAAATTACTTCGTCGCACGGCGCATCAAGACACGATAGAACGTAATGATGAATGCAATGACCAGCAAAACGCCGGCAACTGCAAAGGCAACGTGCATTCCGAAGACAAAGACTTCAGGGTTGTGCGCTGGGTAGGTCGTAATTGCCTTGCCCAACTTAGCGCTCATAGCAGCGTACAAAACTGACGTAACCAATGTAACTGCCAAAATAATCAACACACCAACGACAATCATCGCTGTCAACAATACGTTGTACATGTGGGCGCCCTCCTCTTCATTTTCGTTTAAACGAATTACCCCAGCCCTGGGGTTTTATACCTAACTAGCATACCATAGGAACCGGCCACTCTCAACAAAAAACGAGATATTCGAATTTCGAACATCTCGTGAATTTTTGGGTCATAGCGCTGTTAGTGTTTAGTGTGAAGAAAGGTAAACTAGTGCCAATCCCAAAATAAACCAGATAGCTCCAAGAATAGCCGTGATTCGTTGCATCACTGCCTCGAACCCACGTGCCTTTTGCGTTGCGAACAAATCTCCGCCACCACCTGACAAGGCTGACAAAGCATCTTGTTGCTTCGATGGTTGCATCAATAAGCAGCCAGTGCTTGAACGACCTTCGTAAAGGCGTTGGCATCATCCAAGCGCAAACCATCAGCCAGCGTTTGTGCTGGATAGGCTTGCGTTGGATTTGCCTTCAAGAACCCAAATAATTGGTCCTGCAAATTTTGTGCGTCCATTTAAATCTCACTCTTCTTAAATAATCAAAGACCCCTCGTAACAAGTCACGAGTACTTTACACGAACTTCGTCACCTTGAACGGCAAACATCGTGTTATCAGGATTGATAAAGACGTCTTCTTCCTTATCGTCATAGTGAACAAAGCCGAAGCCCTTGTCATTAGACTTGAAGACACCAATAATCCCTTCCTTTTCGGCGTCATATTGGAATGCGCCTTCCTCATTAACCTTTACCTTACCACCGCGTTCCTTAGCTGAAACGCCACCTTCCTTAACCAAGAATTCAAATGACGCAAACTTCTTATCCGTCAAACGAATGCTTCCAACGTAACCCTTGTATTCTGAACCAAGCGTGAATTCACCAACCACGTGCTCACGAGCGTGGGTAATGATTTCAGCAACCTTACCTTCAGGCCCACGACCAGTGTTTGCGTCACCCTTCGTCAACCCATCAGGAATCTTGTTTGCTTGTTCCAACACAGCTTCTGGGAAGACGTGTGGCACATCGTGGTTGTACACGATTTGTAGAATGTCGACACCAGGATCATCCTTGTATCCGACCTTCTCCGTAATCGCACCAGTGAAACGCTTTGGTGCAACGGATGAAGGGTATTGGTCAATTGAGGCCACCACCACTTCACCGTCAAAAGCTTCCTCATCCAATGGTGTGCCTTCAACAACGTAGTGTGAAACGTCGGCAATGTGAACACCCAAGTGGAAGTTTCCGTTTGGCAACTTCCAGACAACAACAGCGTCGTCCAAGTCCTTAGATTCAATGGCGTCAATCGTTACAAGCGGTTGATCTGTGATATCTTCACGACCCTCACGCTCGAAGTCTTGCACGAACGTCATACGAGCGTGTGAACGCATAACTGAAGTGTGCAAACGGTGGTTTACCAAATCACCAGCTGGGGTGAATTCCATTTCGGCTGACATGGCCAAACGGTCAACACCAGGGTTCAATGACGCGATTCCGTTAGAGATGTTACGTGGCAACATTGGAATGACGCGGTCCGTCAAGTAAACTGACGTACCACGGTTGAATTCAATGTCCGTTGGCTTACCCGTTTCATCAACGATAATCTTTGCCTCAGGCGCATCAAATTCGATAGCACCACGTTCTGTACGCTTAGCGGCCAACGCGTTGTGCAATTGTTCCATTTCTTCGAACATTGGCACAAGGTCGCTGTACTCTGAACGTGTCTCTTCGTCACCAGCCAAGATAGCATTAACTGCCTTGTTGTTTTCTGGGTCAATCTTAACCGGTGCACCAAGCGCCTTCACAAAGTCCACAAAGTTTTGAACACGATCAGCATCTGGTGACTCGTGAATACGGTACAAGAATGGTACGTTTGCTTGGTCAAAGTGCATGGCAACCGTTTCGTTGGCAGCCAACATGAATGACTCAATCATACGTTCTGACAAACCACGTTCACGCTGGTGAACCGTCAAATCAGGGTAACGACGAATTGGTGACGTGAAGTGTGTGTAGTATTCAGCACCAATACCAAAGTGTCCCAATGGTTGGTCTGAGTACTTAGCTTGCTTCATCGTACGCAACATCATGGTTGAAACCATTTGTTCTTCCGGACGATCCAAGAAAAAGTTGTGGATGGCTTGCAAGTCCGTTGACTTGGCGTTTACCACTGCCTCGAATTCGTCGCCAACCTTGTCCTCCATGAACTCAGCCTTCTTCATGGCATCCGTATCACGTTCAGTATCAACGGCACGACGCTCACGAACTGACGTATCCTCACCAATTTGAGCCAACTTGTCACGGTACTTAGCTTGCGCCTCTTCACCCAAACCATTCTTCTCGTACCACTTAATCAAAGAAGCTGATTGTTCCTTATCAACACGAATCAAACGTACCTTAACCGGTTGTCCGATTTGGTAGATGTGGTGGAAGCGACGGCCGATCAACGCCATGTGTGCTTCATCGTAGACGTATTGGTCATCCGTAAAGTTTGACGTGTGAATCAAACCTTCAACCGTGTTCTCCAATGAAACGAACATACCGAACTTCAAGACATTTGATTCAGGCTTGCGGTCTGACTTTGCACCGAATGGCTTTCCACCGTTGTGTGTCTTACCACCCTTGCTTGAGCGGTTATTCTTGTCGTTGCTACGACGCTCACCACGGTTGCGACCACCGAAGGCACCACGACGGTCCTCTGGCACCTTGATGTCAGTGATTGGGGCAGCATCTGGATCAACCAAAACGAAGTCCAGTAGTTGTACTTTGCTTTATTGTTTGTTGCCAATGCACCATCAGCATTTGACTTTTTCTTGGCCATCTTTAACGACCTCCTAAAGCTTTCTGTTGCTCTATGCTCTGTTAAACGCCTGGCGTGGTTTCGCTCTGCGAGAAAACCACCACTCTATGCTCTGTTCTTAGTGACGTCCCTTACGGTTGGCGTTCTGGTGCTCAACAATCGACGACTACGCAAGGGTTCGTGATTGAAACGGTTCCCTTGCTCGAATGGACTAATGTGAACATTATCCAGCCAGGCTTGCCCATCACGAATTTGAATAAACCCCTCCGCAATCGTAATCTTGCTGGCACGCACTGACTTGATTTCAGTTCCCGTCAGTTCGATACCTGCTTCATACGTTTCGCCGATAATGACTTTTAAACTGCGACGCAAATCGCGGTCTTGATCACGCTTTTTAATTGTTTCACGCTTATCGTAATTGTGCTTACCAGTCGCAACGCCAATTAGCACCTTGGCGAAACCACGCTTCAAGTAAACGCGCAATGGCACAATTGTTTTACCTTGTTGTGCCGTAGCCTCACCTAGCGCTTTGATTTCTTTTTTGTGCACGCCGCAAGCACCATGAGGCCAACGAGCCATTTACGCATTACACAATCCTCCTCTAGTCATAATTTTGTATTCCCATTTCCTCTTATGCTACACCAAACCGATTTTTTAATGTTGTACGATGTCAGTTTTTCTGACATACCGGATGATTGTACACAAAAAGGAGCGAATTCTGGTGGAATTCGCTCCTTTTGCTTAGCATTGAAACTCATTGGCTTCAACGTGTAAGTGAAGTCCTCGCGCTTCGCAATTTCCTTCAGCATATCCATATCGATACCACGGTAGTCACCACCTTGAGTTTGGAACTCAAATGGTGGGAACGTCGTATCGGTCGTAATTGTGTAGTGTGATGATGCAGCATGTGCGTTTGGTACCCCTGCTACCATCCCCACTATTGACCTACCAGTCTTAGCTGCCACAGTCTTGCCCTTCAAGTCATCCAATGAATCCACCTTAGACTTGTTGGCAACCGCCATAACGATACCACTCTTGTAGTATGGTGTTCCGAAATCAAACGTTTGCTTACGTTCATCTGTAATTGACATACCAGCCAAGATACCATCGACTTGACCAGCTTGCACCGCCTGCACACCAGCTCAGTTTCCATCAGCTGGATCCGTCACGATTTTCATCTTTGTACCTTGTTGAATGGCATAGGCCATAACGGGTTGATCTTCAAACGCGGCCACTGTGTTACCAATGATAACGTCATTGTACATCGTGTTTGAGTCATTGAAGTACGTAATCTTAAAGTCGTACTTCTTAGCCATGCGTTGTGCATACATCGCACCTGAGTTTTCTTGAATCAATGACCAAATTGATTGGTCGGCAGCTGACTTAGCAGCCGCGTTTTCCTTGTAGTTGTAACCACCTTCACCAAGGTAACGGTTAACAATCTTATCGTAGGTTCCGTCCTTAACAATCTTGGCATAACCTTCGTTGAACTTCTTCAACAACTCAGCGTTATCACCCTTCTTAACACCAAAACCGTACCCGATGTATATAAAGAATGCCAAAACTAGCATTGGTAGGCCACGGAAGATGTAAATAATGGTTGATGAGATACCACGGACCAACTTACTTGGCGCAACACCCATCACACCCAACAAGACACCCCAGATGGCAGCCAAAACGATACCAACAACTGTTAGTTGCAACGTCTTAATCAAACCATCCAACAAGGCGGCCTTAATTCCTTGTGGCATCACAACCTTACGCATCGCCTTACCATATGGCATTCCCAATGAACGGGCAGCTTCCAATTGACCAGGGTCAACTGACTTAAAGCCACCACGCACAAACGCACCAATGTAGGCACCTTCATTCAAAATCAACGTAATCACACCAGCCGTAAACGCTGGAATCTTTTGACCCGTCAAGTTAGGAATTTTAGATAACCACGTCAACAACGTGATGACAATCAAGTACAAAACGGCAATCATCAACCAAACCTTGAATCCTTGCAAATTACGCGCAATGATCAACGTTCCAGTTTGTGTCAATTCGATAATACCGATTGCTGACAAGATTGACGTATCCTTCAACGTAATGATGAATTGGTTAATGAAACTTGGAATCGTCAAACGCAGAATTAATTTCTTCTAGCTTGTTTAGTGAACGCAAGAAAGTTGACTTACCTGAACCAGAAGGTCCAATCATAACCACAACTTCGCCTTCTTCAACGTCCAAACTAATCCCCTTTAGGACTTCGTTTTTACCGTAACTCTTGTGGACATCTTTAACTTCAACAATCGCTGCCATTAGTTAATCCTCTTTTCTACCCAGCAACAACGCACGGGCTGTTTCTTCTGCTTCAGCCTTTGTTTGACCAGCCACTTCAACCGGTGCCAACATCATGTTTTGCAAAACCGTCAAGTGGGGGAATAGGTTAAAGTGTTGAAACACCATCCCAATCGTTTCACGGGTCTTATCAATGTTGTTCTTTGGATCAACCAAGTCCCAACCATTAATCTTGATTTGGCGCATCCCCTCTTCAGCAAGTTCCTTCATAACGCCCAACACATCCCCAACCATTTCTGGGTCAAGGGCTGATGTTGGTTCGTCAAACAACATAATCTTAGGATTCATCGCCAACGCACGGGCAATCGCAACACGTTGCTTTTGTCCACCTGACAATGTATTCGGCTTAACATCTGCCTTGTCTGCCAAGCCAACACGGGACTCAGTGGATACGCGGTTTTTTATTTACGCTTAAACATTCAAGACCTTGTCCAAGAATTCCTTCGTACGGTCATCTTGTGGGTTGTTGAATACTTCTTCTGGTGTGCCTTCTTCACGAATATAACCATCCGCAAAGAATACAACACGATCCGCAACTTGCTTGGCAAAGCCCATTTCGTGGGTCACGACAATCATCGTGTGATATCCCACTAGGAACTGCCTACGCTGTTTGGACAGGTATTGGAACCGTTGGTGGTACCCTAGTCGGCATGCTCTTCTATGGCGAGTCCCGCGACTGGAAGCGTATCTTATTCATTGCTTTGATTCTTGCAGCTGCAGTTGGGTTGAAGTTGACTGAGTAACCTTTTCAAAACTAAAAACCGCGTACCCACCAAGTTTGCTATTCGGTGTCATTGGATTGAAGCTTATGGAGGATGCCTAATATGTCTTGGTTATTTATTATTATCGCCGGTCTGGGTGAAACAAGTGGTGTTGTCATGATGAACGAATGGCACCGTCGTCGTCACTGGGGCGCTATTGTCGGATTACTACTCAGCTTCGGCTTTAGTTTGTCATTCCTATCCCTCGGCATTATGACAGTTGGCCAATGTACCTACTGACAGCCGCCTCACTTATTCTGTCATTCTTCATGATTTTGAAGGCCAGTGATGAATTACCCGTCGGCACTGTTTACGCCATCTTCGTTGGTCTTGGCACGGCTGCCACGATTGTTGCGAACTGGATGTTCTATGGTGAAGCTATGAACGCCATCCAACTATCATTGATTGCCGGGGTCCAAGAGCAAACGCGTGCCTCGCACGTACACGGAAGGATAAAAGCCTGGGAGTTAACGACAAATGTGCCGCTAACTCCCAGGCTTTTCTTATTTTAATGCGTCAAGGAGATTTATATGAAATTATCAAACCCCTGGCTAAAAGTTGCCGCAGCGGTTGTCTTAGAACCGATGTGGGTACTTGGTATGAAGCATTACGCCTTCTTGGATCGTTGGCAATTCATTGCCAGCGGTCGGACAGCTCCTTGGCTCTCGTTCTTCGCAACACCGCAACGCCTACTCGGGTCTTCTTACGAATTACATCCCGAGTTGCCAGGTCAATCACAGTCTGATAGACTGGAATCATCAATTAAATCGCATTAAAAAGTTTGCTAGGGTTCCGCACGCAGTGGTCGAATTGGTCTATCGTTACAGTTACACGAAATATCATTCGTGAGCGGTTTAAATTGGCTCATTCTAGGTAATCTGGATAAACAAAAATTCCAAATCACGCACCTGCATCATCAATTAGCCCTCACCCAACCAAACAACGATGGTCGCTTAGCTATTACCATCTATGATGAACCAAATGAAGCGCAACTGGTTTTGATTGGCCACTCGGCAACCGGCATGAGTCTTGTAACAGACGCTACCGGAGCCATCGCTTATTATATTACCGGAGAAATGGGTCAAAAAGGAAATACACTTCGAATACTTAATCAAAGCGCAACGGTCTTAGCTGAGCTTGAACAAGCATCGCTGGGTTTCCTACCCCGCTTTACAATGACAGTAAACGGCCAGCAAGTTGGTTGTTCACCGTGCCCATAAACATCCTTCAAAAAAATTGCCACTCGTTCCCAATATTCAGGCCCCATAGCAGTTTGCAACGGCGCCCACCAATCTGTTTTTGATAATTTCTCCATGTTAATCACCGCTTTTCTTTTGCGAATTCTATATAATAGTCATAAGGAGGACTTTGGGATGCGTCAATTACGATTAACACAAGTTAGCGCTTGCAAATCATCAGCTAGTTCTCGATAAATGTTTACCAACGACTTTGGCAAGCCCATGTCCGCCGGTACTGAAAAACTCAGCCCCTGTGCTTGACCTGGATTCGGATAGGGATCTTGGCCAAGAATCACCACTTTTACATCAGCCAAAGGCGTTGCAACAAGTGCTGCAAAGACATTTGGCAAAGCTGGATACAGCTGGGCCTGCTTCCCCCACAGAATAAAGACTGTTGGTTGCGCTTGTTTAGCAACTAATGAAATAATCGCATCGGTCAACGGTTCCCAGATTTGCCCTGCGTGCCCACCAGCTTGGTGAGCTGGCACAGTGAGCACCGTGTTTAACAGTAACACCCCCTGGTCTGCCCAACGATGCAAATCACCATCCATCGGCGTGCGTACTAGTGAAAAGGAGAAAATATTGTGATTTTTTTCACATCACACCCAATTAATTGCTTTTACGCCGTTATCACGCAGAAAAGTGTTTGTTTGACTAAATGGTTTTGAACCGAAAAAACCACGATAAGCTGACAAGGGACTTGGGTGGGGTGCCTGCAAAATCAAGTTGTGTTCACCAACAATCAGTTTGCGCTTCGAGCTTTACCAATTCTTCGGCAGCCAAACGAATCGCTGCGCCTTGGATACGTACGTCTTCCCCTTCAGGGAATACCAACGTCTTACCTTGACCCTTAATTTGTGATGACAATTGTTCAAAGAGTTCCATGATGGAAAACCTCCACTTTTAAAATCGTTATTTATCTTACAAAATCTATTATTACAAATAATCAGCCTATCAGTAGTTTACGTCTTCCAACCACTTTGAAGCAGTCGCTGCGTCCGTCTTACCGTTACGACGCTCAACCAATGCATCAACCATCTTCTCACGGGCGTCAGCTGGATACTCAGCTGGGTCCACGATTTGAACACCTGACAAGTCGAAGTTGTTTGCTGCTGCAGTTGCTTCGATTTCAGACTTGTTACCCAACAAAATTTCGATGTCGATGTTGATAGCAGCATCGGCAAAGATGTAACGCTCGTCATCGCGTTGCATAACGAACGCACCTGAGATACGTGATGAACCTGGTGCAGTCTTGATGATTTGCAAAGCAGGACGCACAGTGTCACCAGTTGGGTGAGTTGCACCTGAAACCATACCGTCAGCAACTCCAAGGTATACCAACATCGTTCCGACAAATTGCAATTCACCGTCAATAGCCAACTCAGGGGCAGCCGTCTTAGCCAACAACGTTGCTTCGGCAACCTTATCAACTTGTGGTGCCTTAGCTGAACCCTTCGTTGAGAAGCTCAACATAGCAACCTTAGGGTCGATGCCGAAGACCTTAGCCGTGTTAGCTGATTGGATAGCAATTTCAGCCATCGTTTGTGCGACACCACGTGACAAGTCTGAGATTGGCTTTGCCAAACCTTGCAAAACAGGTCCGATAGCTTCGAAACCACCCAAACGTTGTGCAATCTTGTAACCAATGTTACCTGATTGCAAGTCTGGGAATACGAAGACATTAGCGTGACCAGCAACTTCTGATTCTGGGGCCTTAGCAGCAGCAACTGACTCAACAAAGGCAGCGCTTTTTGACAGACAGATTACAGGCGAAAAAGGAAGCCGTTTCCCATTAGCGGGACTGCATTTTCAGGCGTTTCTCTCGCCAATTTGGAAATAAAAAAACTCACGGACCAATCGATCCATGAGTTCATTTTCAATCATTAATTAGGCCATTGCTTGGGCTGCTGTGATGATGGCTACCTTGTAGACATCTTCTTCGTTATGTAAACGTCGGACTCTTCAAAGGGCGCTTAATACCAAGCGCTCTAGCAAATCCTTGGGTAAATGTTGTTTTTCCAGCACCAAGGTCACCATTTAATAAGATTGTGTCCCCTGGTTGGACATTGGCCGCTAGTTTAGCAGCCAATGCTTGTGTTTCTTCTACTGTATTCACTGCTAATCTCATAGCTATAAGTATACCAGCAACCCGATCCAAATCAATTGTTAGCACGTCAGTTGGTAGCTCAGATTGGATAAACTCTGACCATTCAATCAGTGCGACCCCCTCACCACCAAAGTATTCAGCTAAGCCTAATTCTTCAGCTCCACCTTCTTCGCCTAGACGATAAACATCTAAGTGGTACAGTGGGAAATTTTCTGTTTGATATTCACGTACCAAAGTCTTGGGCCACCATAAAGGTTGTTGATTCAGATTGTAATTGATGCAACAACGCCAGCATTGGCTTGGCATCTTGGCCTTCAGCCGGCCTAATCATGACATCCATTACGCTTCTCCTTCGATAGCTGCTAAAAGCTCCTGGCTACGAGGTCCGTTGGCACTAACCGTAATTGTTCTTTGGTTTCCCGTTGTATCTGATCGCTAAACCAAAGCCTTGATAAGCTTCAAGCACCGCGACACCAACTTCCACTTCACGTGGGTGATTTGGTAGCGCAGCAGCCGAAATGATACCAAATAGGTCACCCTCATCACTCGCTGCCAACAAAATAATATTGTTGGTCGTCGATTGCAAGTAACTAATGTTATCCGCCTCGGTCACATCATCAATCTTGCCCACATCAAGCATCATATCAAAGGCTGCAACTGGTTTACCTGCGCCATCAAGAACAATCGCGTCAGAACCAGCCACTCGCTCAAAGCCAAACTTTTCATAAATGTGAATGGCTGGTGCGTTATGCGCTTGAACGGTCAAACGAATAATGTCGACTGAGCTATACTCAGTTGCCCAATCTAGCATCTCGGCAATCAGTGCTTAGTAATCCCGTGAATCTTGGTATTACGCGCATCAAAATACGATTCTGGCTTAATTAACGTATAAAATTCATCAACGAGTACATTGTCGCGCACCACCACAAGTGCCATTGAAACGGCACTATGACGCTGTGCACTCGCTGTTTCAAAGTCCATTGCGACAAAATTCATGTTATCTATTCCTCAATTGTTAGTTTGTAATTACAACTTGCGTGAAGTACGCACCGTGTCGAGTGACAAATAATGCGGTGCTGAAATACCGTAGTGTCCTAACGTCTCACGCAAAACACCGTTATCAAATGGCGCATTGTGTGCAATCACCAATTGATTAGGCGTATAAAATTGCTTGATGTGATTCCAGACCGCTGGAAACTTAGGTGCATCCGCAACATCCGCCTCTTTAGTTGTGTTGTCATTACTCTTTCTCCGCTAAATAACTTTTACTAATTGTTTCAATGGATCAACACCGAACTGCTCAGCTTGCGTCACTAAGATGCGTGCCGCTGCAACCGTATCATCCAAAGCGTTGTGGTGGTGTTCCAAATCAATATTCAGGGCTGCTGCAACTGTATTCAGCTTGTGATTTGGTAGCTGTGGACATCCGTAATAATCAAGTTAGACGCATTTCCAAGCACCGTTACTGGCATTTCATTATCATTGGCATACAACAAGACATCACGTAATTCTTCATCATCATGTGGCCAGAAAGCCCATTCGGCATTTCCACCAACACGGGTGTTCGTGTAAGCTGACAAATCAACGTTTTGTTGAATTTCTAGCCCCGGAAAGGCCGTCCAAGCACCAGCGTTCATGTAGACGGCACCCCCGACAGAACCAGGAATACCTGCGGCCCACTCGATACCTGACAAATCATGCTCGCGCGCAACTTGCGTCACATCGATGATGGCAGCACCGGCATGTGCCTTAATGCGTGTACCAGATACGGCGATGTCGGTCATCTTAGTTAAGAAAATAACCAAGCCTACCAAGCCGAAGTCTTCCATCTTGGCCTCAATTTCAGCCCCATCGCCTGGCTCCAACTTGAACGTCGCAGCCAAAATAACATCACCTGTTTCTTGCACTAAACTGTGTCGGTATGCAAAAGACAATTCTTCGTTTGTGTACGTCTTTATTTCGCCAGTTGGCGTCATCACATCAGCTGATTCAAGCCATTCATCAACTTGACCACCATTGTAATCTGAGCCGGTTGCATCCCCACGATTAACAATGAAACCTGCGTGCTTTGTTGACACTTGTGCGCCACCAATTTGGAAGCCTTGCAAGCCAGCATCCATAATCAGCTTTCCAGCAAAGTAACCTTCTGGACGCTTGAAAACAGATCCGCAAGATGGGAACTCCAAAGGTTGCTTACTTGCTCGCTTTTGGTTGTACCGGCACACGTTTGAGGAAGTGAGACAAAATATTACTAATGACCACCAATGACGTTAATGCCACTATGGTTTGTAATAGCTCCATAAATCCTCCCCTAATTCAATTACAAATTACAATCCCAAAATACGCACTTCAGTTTCCAAATCAACGCCAAACTTTTCCTTGACGACTGATTGCACGTGCTTAATCACGTTGCGTTGTAATAAAGACTAATAAGATGGCATTTCCGAAAATGGCTCCGCGAAGCTCCCAAAGTTCTTTCTTTGGAAAGCGCCAAGCATCGGAATACAAAAGTGGTGCAATAAACAGCAACAAGAACCATTCTGTCTCTAACTCAACGTGTAGATTTAAAAACAAAGCGGCCAGCAGACCCAAAGCGATTTGGATCAAGCTAAATCCCACCAAACCACTGGCGTCGTTAATCAAACTTTCACCGGCGACCAAGTGCATGATTGATGGTGGCAATTTAGCTTGCTTCGCAATCGCTGCCACAGCCACCGGATCAGTTGGTGATAAGATGGCGGCGATGGCCAAAGCAACCGGCAATGGCAACTCCGGTACCAATGCATAAATAATAAATCCGCCTAAAATCAACGGCGTGAACAGTTGAAGCACCACGCGGAAAACAACGTCAGTATTACCATGAGCTGATAACCAATCGCCCAAAGTATTCAATGCAAATCCCAATACCAGTCCAACAACCGTTCCCATCAACGAGATGTAAAGGAAATTAGATGTGGCGGCAAATAGTGAGAATGTCCCAGCTGACGCAGCGGCGACAGCAAATTTCGGCAATTCAATTCCCAGAATGACGAAAATATAACCATTCAAGAGGTAACCAAACACGTTCCAGGTGTTAATCCCCACCACGTGCAACTCACCAGAATAATCGGCGTCATTTTGTGTATGCAAATTCTGAACAATAGCAGCAACCACGACCGCGATAACGCCGGATGTGTGTAGCTCTTCCGCCAACAGATAAACTAAAACGGCACCACGGACACCTGACAAACCTGACAACAATGCCACACGCCAAGAAGCGGTTTCATTTTTGTGGTTCTTCAATCGAACCCATTGGTTAATGTACGTCCAAATCACACGCATACCGAAGATGACTAACCAAGTAATGACAGCGTATAGCAACGCCATTGGTAATGAAACTGAATTTCCCAGGTTCGTCGCCAAAGCTACAACCGGATGTGCTTCCGTATCACCAGGTGGCACTTGGGTCTTTGGCTTTTCAGCCAATAGTGGCAAGAAGATAACGGCTGCCAATAGCGAAATGATAATCGCAATTGCAGCGATGAATAGCATCAATGAGCGTTGTGGGAACGGCAAGCCTGAGTCCGTCATCAAAGGCACAGACAACACACCGGCCATCGTCAGGTTAATTTCGGCCTTCAAAATTGGGCTCAACTTGTCCGCCTTCATAAAGCGCATCTGCAACTGACGAATTTGCATTTGGTAACGCAAAATAATTTCGTAAGCAATCGCTTGATTTGACTCGCGACGACGCGTTTCAATTTCACGAACCGCTGATTGCAACACATAAACACGCGCACGTGCTTCAGACATGTGCTGAGATCGACGAGTCATGACCACGAAACGCTTAAGTTGGCGCCATGTGCGCTTACGCTTATCGTGCGTCACCAAATCATCCAAGTCGGCTTCCATACGATCAATACGGCGGTTTTCACTGGCAAAGACCAATGGTGTAATGCGTTCCTCAACTAACAATTTACGTAGCGCACTGCGCTCGGCATCTAAGGCAAGCTCACGATTCTCATGCTCAAGGCGTGAACGGTACGTAATAATCAAATTATAAGCTGCCGTTTGATCCGTCTTAGAAGCTTGACCCGCCTCACTCTCAAGGTAATCCGAGATAGCTGCAATAGCTTCCTTGGCAGCTTCGTGACGAGCAACCTTGTATTCCGCAATCAAACGATCAGATGAATCGTCGCTTAACCAAACACGAATGAACGTCCCCTATTCTTCTTCATCAGTCAACATACCAGCTTCAGCAAAATTAATCATTTGACGAATCTTCAACCCAGTTTCTGCTGAGATAAAGTGGGCATCGTACAAATGTTGCGTCGCTTCACGCTGTGCGTTCAACCCAGAAACTTCCAAATCCATGCGAACAAGCGCTTCTTGTTGTGGACCACCATGGTCATGACCAGGAAATGGTCGTCAAACCAACGTACCAACTAATTAGCTTGACCGCGATAACGATACCAACACCACGTAGCAACGTGACGGCTTTCGTGCCGCGAATCAACATCATCAAGCGGTACAACAGCCACCAAACGATGACAATATCGATAATCCGGACGACGCTAATAGTCTTTATGAGTGACTCAAAATCAATGTTCATAATCAGCGCACCAATATGACGCTTTGACATGTATTGAATGGCATCATCCAACTCATTAATCAAACGCGTTTCTTGCTGGTATGCCTGCTTTTGCTTGAATAAAGCTGAGCGTCCCAAGTGTTCCAAACCACGACGAATTTCAGGTTGGAACACAACAACCAAAGCAATAACTCCCCAATTAATGATTTGATCAGTCATCTTGGGAATCGTTGGGTTATCAGACAACGGCAAGTATGCTGCCGCCGCTGCCAATCGCGCGTCCTTAATGATAACCGCCCCATCGTGCAACGGTGTATTCGGGATAAACGTGTTAATCAACAATTGGCTTGAAACTTCAGCATCAATCTTGATACCTGTTTCAATGTATTCTTCCAACCCAGTCTCCATTTCAATTGGCCATGTCTGCTTGACATCCCCATCAGCTGGTACCAACTGACGCGTTAAGTACTTGCGGTAATCTTCACGAGACAGCGATTGCATCAATTCCGCATTACGCGTGATTGACACATCCCCTGTTTCTTCCGACACAACAATCGTGAGGGCATCCGTCACTTCGGAAATACCCACTGAGGCACGGTGACGAGTTCCTAATTTGATACCATGCCCTTAAGGAGACCCGTCGTCGACTCGCTCGTCGCAGTCTTCGTACGCGTTGTCCCATTTGATTGTCCGTCGGCATAAGCTGACATCAAGATGGCAACAAGCAAAGTCGCAACAACATAGACAATTTTGTCATATCCTTTTTTCATGTTACTTCTCACCTCGCTTACCAAATGGCATCACGCGTGACCCGCAACCGTGTGCTCACCATCGGTCAACTTCTTCAAATCCGCATAGACTTGAAAGTTCTTGGTATTCTTAGCAGCCGTCACGAGAGCCGATGAACCGGTTAACGTGACATCAACCGTATCCGGCACCCCATTAATATAATAATCATCAGTATCAATGCCCGTCAATTGCACTGGCACTGCTACAGTCTCCGTTTTAGATGCACTTTGACGACCCATCAATTGGACGTTGTTGACTGAAGATGTCACCGTACCAACTGTGTAACCATCAGCGATGGCGTCCTTATTATAGTCCGTGTGAACGGTGTAATAAGCTGACGTACGCTTGTAGATGGTAATCGTCAATTTTTGCTTGGCTAGCTTATAAGTCAAATCGCGATTCAATCCCGATACCTTCAAGTTAATGGCCACCGGCACTTGCTTCGTTCCCGTACCAGCAGAAACCGGAATCTTAACCGTTGTCACTTGTGGTGAAATCGCAACATCTACCACGTGTCCATTCGCATCAAGCGCTTGTAGGTTAACTTCCTGTGAGACAGATTTCTTTGTATCGCGTTGCAAATTAACTGCAGCGACAACACTTGAAACTGAATCAATAACTGTCGTTGGATCAACGCTGTCTGTACCTTCTGGCGTGTTAACAGTAATCGTCTGTGATGACGCACTTGTTACGCCAGACAAATCAACAGTAACTGGAATTTCCTTTATTTTGTTCAATACATCAATCTTACCACGAACCGTGATTTCATTCACCGAGCCCGTAAGATCGAAGTTATCGGCATTGCCGTTCTTTGTACGTGTATCACGTCCTACTAACACACGTGGGCGACGTCCTTCAGCGTGACGCGTCAATACCGCACCACCCATTCGTCCTAGTCGAAAAGCCAACTCAGGCGTTAGCTCCTTGTTCGCAATTCCACGAACCCCATCCGTTCCAAAGTAATGTAATTCAACCATGTCTTAATTCTGCTCCTTCGGCGTAATTGTAATCGTTCCATCAGCACCAAAGAACTTGATACCGTTGTCTTCAGCAGGATTGTGCGATGCCGTGATTTGTGCACCAGCATCAGCCTGTTGTGCACGAACCAAGTAAGCAACACCTGGCGTTGAAATAACGTTCAAACGCAAAATTTCGATACCGACAGAAAGCAAACCAGCAATCAATGCATGCTCAAGCATTTGACCAGACATTTTAGCAGCATCGATAGCAATGTTCATGCCATCCAAACTATCAGGAATCGTCGTTTGCAAGTACTCAAGGTACTTAGCAGCCCCTTCTGGGAAGTCAGAGACAGTTCCCAGACCTTCAGCAGCTGGACGAGGCAACGTATCTTCTGGCGCATCCAACAATGCTTCAATTTCAGCTTCCAATTCGTCTGACAACTTGAACGCAATCAAGCGGTCACCGTCACCGTCAAAAGCCAACCCAACTTGGGCACCGTTTTCAACCGTGAACTTAGCAATTGCTTCAGGATGCGTTGAACCAACACCCTTGTTGATGTTCAACCCGTCTGGTGATGTTGCCATCGTTACAAAATCAGCCCCCATATCGGCAAACAAGTTTGCGACAAGGCCTGACGTTGCACCCTCTTCAACAACGTAGCGATCACCAACGGCCGTCTTAACAGATGAAATGTTGTGCTCAGCCATTGCCTTGTACATACCGATGTTTGACATAACCGTCGTCACAATGGTGTCTTGCTTCAAGCGACCATGTTCTGACAAGTACTTACCCGTGATGAACATAACCTTGTCACCATCAACAATGTCACCGTTCTCATCAACGTCTTGTACCTTCACGTTAACCAACTTTTGTGGGTACACCGTCATCTCAGCAGCAATCTCTGACAACTTCTTACCCGTTGACTTCATCACGTGCAACAATTGCAAAGCCGTCAACATACCGTCACCAGTCGTTGACCAGTCCAAGAAGACCACGTGACCTGATTGCTCACCACCTAGGTTGTAACCTGACTTCAACATCCCAACTTCTTTACGAACAACCGCTACAATACGGTCAACGTACTCACCAACAAGTTCTTCCGTTTGGGCTTCAGCCATAACACGCAACAAATCTTGCGTACCTGAAGGGCGAACAAGGACGCGACCATTGTCACCCATCTCGGCTTCGACTTCAGCAATCACTTGCTTGATTGCTTCGTTTTCCAAGGCAGCTTTCTTGATACTTTTCAACGTTACCTGAGTGCGGGATATTAATCTTAAGAATGCGGACACTCTTAATCATCCCCTGCTCAGCCGCGTACTCAGCTTGACCATTATGCAATAGATTTCCAATTTCTTTGTAGGTCGAGCCATCATTACGCGTAATTTCTTCAATGATATCAAGCGTTTGATACTCTGCAGCCATTATTAGTCTACGGTTCTTTAAGGATATTGTAACTGCACAAAAAAAGCAACAATCGCACTGGATTGTTGCTTAATTGGTTTATTAACTAACCTGATTTTCAGTGAGGATTTTCTGAATGATTTCATCCATCTCTGGTGTCTTCGTCCATTCAGTGTATTCCTTGATGGCTACCATCTCTGGAATTTCAAAATTCTCATTTACATACTTTTTAATGACATCGTTAACAAATCAAGCATGGTCGTGATTTCCCCAAGCGTAATGTTGTCATTGCTGTGTACGAACTGGCGATAGCGATCAGCCGAAATACCGTTTAGCGCAATCGTTTCAAGTGAAACATGCTTGGCATTTCGAACCGTATTTAGTTTTTCAACAATTGTTGCCAAGATGCACACCTCCCCCAAGGTTTATGACACTTGCACACGTCGCTTATACAAAACATCGAACGTCAAGGCGATTAGATGGAAGCCCTTGTAACCAGTATTTCGATACTCTTGTTCCGTCTTATCACGTTTCTGCGCCAGCTCCTCAGCCGACATCGTTTGGGCCCCGTCTAGTTGCACCCCATGGGTGTCATCCCATTCATCAGTATCCATCCAGAGTTCTGCGCGCAAAACTAGTTCACCAACCCGTTGCGGAATATAACTTGTGAACTCTGGGACACTACGAATAAAGATTTCATATAATGGGTAGAATTCCGACGCCCGTAATACCGGTGCAAGTTGCGAGAACACCTGCATTTCAAAATGGGTGAACATCTGATAACGAGACAATTCACCCAACAACGCGGCTAGTGGCTCGCGATACATTCTAAATTCATTAGCTGCATGAACTGGATTACCAAAGAAATATTCTTCCAGCAGTTCTGCATAATGAGCCAGCATACGCAATTCTAAGTTACCAGCATTATTGGGTTGCTTTGAAATCGCATGCAAAACGAAACGCATCGTCTCAACTGAATTCACTGAATCATGAATCAACAACACCAACGCGCGATAATGAACCTCTGCCACGCTATCACGAATATTTTCATTCAACGACACAAACGTTTGCTCTTCATACGGCTTGGTAAATAAGCTCTTACCGTCATTCTTCAAGTGGTGGCGCTTTGACGTGACCACTTGCCAAATACCTGCTAAATCGAACGTCATTTCACCAAACGACATCAACGCAACCTGTCGTCGCTGTGCGGCCTCAATGAACCAGTCTACGCCTGGCGTTCGTACCGTCAACTTCGCATATACTGTGATATCTGTCGGCTCAACACGTAGAATATGCATCATCTTAAGTATTTCCGTGAGCGTCATTAATTCTGGCTGGTCAACAATCACGTCTAATCGTTGCTTTGAAATGCCGAAACTCAGCAATTCATCTTTTGAAATCCCCTTCACCATGCAGATGTACCCCTGCACATCGCGCGCTAACTGGGCGGCATCATCTGATAACAACCATTTATCAATCAGATGTTGCCCCGCTAAACCACGATACGTAAAACTATTTAACAAGTGACGTGGGTTTTCAGTGCGCTCATACGCATCTTCTTCCGTTTGAATCATCGTTTTAAAGTCTTCGGCCGTGCAAGCCGCAAATGAATCGTTTCTAAGCAACGCCTGAATCAAAACCGGCTCCAAGTCATGCAACACCACATTAAGTGGCGTCCGGAAGATATCTCGATTTTCCACGTGACGACTCAAAAACAATGCGCGATAGATGACGTCCTCGATATCTTCGCAATCAAGCATCGCCCAACGTGCGACACGATGGTCCGCTTCCTGCCAAACCTGCAAGCTATCAAGGTTACCCGTCAGCATGTGATAATCCGTAAAGAAGCGCTCTAACTGGCGCATCGCTTCAACTGGATCATCGAAAAATGTCGCATACAAATTATTAATTGCCATGCGTGTGCGCCAATTTGCCCACTGCATAATTTTGCTGTCGCCAGCTGCAGCGCGGTTCATAACCGTCAAAATTTTGTCAAAGCGGGTTTGATCTCGGTGATGCCAAACTGGATGTTGACACAAATGCCTGCCACTACGCGTGCAGCCTACGAAGCACACGTTGAGACGACTAAGAAAGCCTTGAAGAAGTAGCAAAAACGACCCACACAGATTTGTGTGGGTCGTTTTTTAGGCTAAGCCGTAACTATCACTAATGTCGTTAAGCAACACTTGATAGCGTGACGTGATAAACGGATACGAATTTCATTAATTCGTTCAGCAATCATCTGCGTCATGGTGGCTGCTCCTTTCATCATTTCCTTCATGATACCCACAAACTATGAAAAAAGCGGGCGATTTTGTCTCATTTTTGATACTTTCCGTTAAACAGGACTGTCGTACAACTATACTAATAACATCAAGAGAAAAGAGATGAGGATTTTCATGAAGAATACACGCAGTAAATTCAAAGTGAACGGCGCTTGGACCACATCAGTATCCACAACTAATTCGGCAAATGAAATCGTCAGCACATCCATCAAAATCTGCAGATCACTGATTGCCAAATCACGTTCGCCGCGAATAAAGGCAAAATATTTACTTTTCGAAATCCCGTTATCCACAATTGTTTGGACAGAAACGTTCTTGTTTCAGAACGTGAACAACTGGTAATCCTTCAGTTCTTCATATATCGCCGTCACGAATGGCTTACAGTCCACTTCCTGCTTATGCGCAATCAGATACTGAAACGCCAAATTGTATTGGAAATACGCCACCAACTGGGTTCGTTGATATTTTTCCCACAAGGCTTTTTGGTAAACCTCTAGTTCAGTTAACGTCAAATCGCGATACATCGTCGGCAGTGACTTTAGGGTTGGACGCATC
This sequence comes from Weissella confusa, assembly GCA_014332815.1. Taxonomy (GTDB): domain Bacteria; phylum Bacillota; class Bacilli; order Lactobacillales; family Lactobacillaceae; genus Weissella; species Weissella confusa_C. Next base: position 36,666 of record JACSZT010000004.1, read on the forward strand.
AAGTGTACGAGCGCGTAATAATGAATACGCAAAATCGTTAGGTAGATTGGCATCGGCATGTAGCCGGCGAATATCCCAATACTCTTAGTGAAAATCTCGTACATTCGATAGAATCTTTTCGGGGTCAGCTTATCAGCGATAATCGAAAAGAGTTGAATTTCATACATGGTGTCATATGTCATTCGGACTTCCTGGCTTCCTCGCTTAACAGCCACTGCAATCCACTCTGCAAATTGACGTTCAGCAGCTGGACTGTTTTCAATGTAATACGACTTCAGCATCTTCGCGAATTGGCGTAGCATAAACAGTTCAACATTGGATGGTCGCGCAGGTTGATTGATAATGGCATCCAACACAAATCTAGACCGCGTGACCCCGTACTGCGTTAATTCACTACTATTGATATGTTTTCCCTTAATCAAATAACGCAAGGCAACTCCAAAACTATCTGGCATTTCCGCCTTAGGTAAGTCATCGTACGTTGTTGAAAACATGCTTGGGGCATCGTGCTTCATGTGGTGTCGCTTCATTGTAAGTGCTTGCCATAGTCCAGGGAATACTGCTAGCGCTTGTTCAGCCACTGTTTGATAGTCATATGGATTAACATCGAAGGCCGCAAAACGATTCTTAGCCTTTGAATTCGGATTCACCTGGAAAAACACGGTTAAATCCGCTGGCAGCAATCGCAGGTACCTCATCATATCAAACAAGTCTTCCAAACGAATCGCTACTTCCTGGTGAATAATTCGGTACAACAAATCAACAAACGAATAGGTAACCAGGCGGTGTTCCGCTTCGTGCCATTCATCCAAATGTAGCAAGTATTCCGTAATCGTTTTTGCCAAGTCGATTTGGATAATACTCGTCGGATCAAAATCAGACAACTGTTGATTCACATAGACTTGAAACTCTAACGCCGTTTCATAATCAGCATGATTACCAGTCCGACCGTACTCGTGGGTCACGTTGAACCTCACCTTCTGCAATCTTTAGGATGCGATCAAAGGCTTCACGATTGTCTTCAAGTAAGTACTTCAGCAACACAAACTCAGCATTATTTAGAACTGAGCTAATCGGCGCGCGGAAAACCTGGCGATTGTGCATATACTCATCCGCAATTCCGAGTCGCTAATGATGAGGTCGACATTATCCTGTAATCAAATTGAAGTGATGACGAAGCGTATCGGCGATGAAATTCCGTTCGTTTTTAAATAGCTGATTCCCCGTTAGGTGCTGATAGTCGCAGACAAAGTCCTCGAACGCAGCTAAACCGACTTCGGGATAATCGAAGAACATTTGATAAACTCGGTAAACATCTAGGCGCCAGCGCCACGTTGCAAATGTGAAGATCGCACCTGATAAGGGCGACTTGGTCACGTCGGAGGCCAAAAACCTCCGACATTCTCAGTCTGCTTTATCGTTTGCCCCTTGGCTATGAACTAAGATTAAGACATAAGTGCGGGTATCAACCCAAAAGTGCCAGAATTGACACAAATATCGCAACTTTTTTTATTCGTCAAGCGAATCGTTTTGCATTTGCGCAATTCCGCGTTGGCTGCTTTTTGCCATTGTTCATGTGCCCATGCCACGACTTCAGGGTGATCCAAATCACCACCATACTTGGCCGCGCGCTTCATCATCTCAGGAATCCAATTCATGTCTCCACCTCTCACTTTCTATCTCTTCTTTTTTCACAGTAGCTGTTGGTCTAAAACCCCTGACTTCAGTCAGGCGCAAGACCAAAGAAGTGATTAGCTAATTTGTGCTTCTTGTTCACGGGCCATAAAGACGTCGTCGTTGACGCGGATCATGTGTCCACGCAATTGGAACTCTTCAACACCCTTTGAGATAAACTTGGTCAATTGCATCTTACCAACGTGGAGGTACGCAGCTAGTTCAGCTTGCGTGCGGAAACGGTGTTCACCGTCGACTTCATAACGCCACACCAAGCACAGCAGCTGAGTAATACTCTATTTGTTTGATCTACATCCACCGAAATACTGCGAGGTGAAACTGTTCACCTATTTAATTCGCGGTAGATGATCATCTAAGACAGACTAGAACATCTTGGTTGCTGGCATGGGATAGCGACGACACACACTACTAAAACGAAAAACACCACAACCCGAAGATTGCAGTGTTCTTTACCAATCAAAATTTCATAAAACGTTTAACGTGTTGCTATGATAGGGTTTTTGTTTTTATTACAGTTTAATTACATTTTACTAATTGGGTTAAACTCTTCTTTTTGTTTAGTTAAATGGAGGTAGTGGTGTGTGTCCGTCCTATCGGCCGGAGTGCTTGGCTCCTTCTGAGGTACGTGTCTATACGCGTGGCAGGAAAAGCCTCGTGAATCCAGTGATTCACGAGGCTGTCCTTCTGATTAGTCTGGTGGTAGTCCTTCCCCATGCGAGTGTTGAATTTCCCCTGTACCCCTAATCAACGCAACCCTTTGTAGCCTCACGGGACTAAAAATTTAAAAGGTTATTTGTTGTTGAAAATACTATAGCACGGGCATTTCATGACGTAAATATGACTTTTCGGCAACCTGGAAACTCGAATGTGTACGAGTTGAATTCTCAAAAAATAGATTGGCGACCAATCGATTTGATTGTTTAACATCTTTTGATCCGTTCTTATAAGCCAACGCATCCTCAATCAAAGTCATAATCGTCTCGGTTGGTAAATCGTTCAAGTTAACAAAATGCCGCATGTGCCACTCCCTTTCTGCAATAAAACCAGCGTTAACAAGCTGTGGCATGTAAGGTGTTGCTTCCTTAATCAAGGGCGCATACCAGTCATTAATCTTGTGGCGCAGTACCACAACGCTTACCCCGATTGCCCCGAGCGTCTTAAGTGTGTCGCTCAAGCTCTCACCTTTTTGGGTCGAGCTGGTTTGTGGGTCAATCATGACTTGGTGCCAACCCAGGTTCGGAGCCGGGTACCAGTCTTCTGGACCAGCAAACGAAACCGTTGCACCAAGTCGTTGCAAGATTTCAGCATTTGAACGTGCCACGCGTGAGTGTGATAAGTCCCCAACAATTCGAACCTTCAACCCTTCGAACTTACCAAACTCTTCATAGATAGTGACCAAATCTAACAAGCTTTGTGATGGGTGTTGGCCATTACCGTGGTGCATCACGATTGCTGAATCTTTCAAAGTGTTATAGCGTTCCTCAGTTAGGCCGTATTCAAAGTGGTACGTAATCGGTGAAAAGTCAGCATTTTCAACGGTCGCGATGCGTTCATGTTGCACACGTAGCAACATCACCACGTCCAAGTCGGCTAAATCATCATCAAACGTCGTATACGTACCGAATTGGTCGAAATCTGGTTAATCAATTCATCATCATGTGACACAACTTGTGCGTTCTTAATAAGCAAACTTGCCATGTTAATTCTCCTCAGTTAAAGCGTTCAAAATCGCCATGCGGGCGTAAACACCGTTTGTCATTTGTTGGAAGATGCGTGACTTGCTTGCCTCAACCAATTGATCCGCAATTTCGACCCCGCGATTAACTGGCGCTGAGTAAATCCGCCACGTGCTGAAGCCTTTGAGCCGGTTGCAATTGTTTCCTTATATTCAAAACCTGGCTCACGGAAGTGGACGTGAATGTCAACCAAGCCTGGCGTTAGCAACGCTCCCTTTGCGTCAATCACGCGATCAGCTTGTGCATCCAAAACCACATCAATCGCTGCAATTTTGCCATCTTCAACCAAGACATCGCCATCGTTTGTGAAGGCAACCGCGCCGGCATCAGCCAACGCTTGGATATCACTCACATCATCTGACGTCAAACCTTCTGAAATTGCGGCATATTGTTCGATATGCACCACACCATCACTCGCATTCTTAGCTTGAACTTGTTGGAATGCTGCAACCGTTGCTGGTACTGGATTCAAGTTGGGCATTGCTGCGACCGTTACCAAGTCACGCGCGAGTTGTGATGATTCAGCCAATGGGTTAATCCCTGGCAACCCAAGTTCTTCTGAGCGCTTACCAAGGTTCATCACCCCACCGTTCATCAAAGAATCATCTTCCAAGTGCGCAACCAATGGTCGGTCAACTGCTGCTGCGGCCTTCATCGCCGTTAGCATTGTTGCTGCCGTTTGAACACCCTTATCTGGTGCACGTAGCGGTGGGTTCATCTTAAACAAGGCGTTGTCACCGTCAATGTCATTTTCGTCCAACAACAAGTGGTGTGGTGAAACTTCCGCTGTCACCTTCACGCCCATTTGCTTTCCCATACGAACCAAGGCAACTGATTCCTTCGTTGACAAGTGTGCCACGTGGTAATGCACACCGGCAGCCTTTGCCAAAAGCAACTGCTCCAAACTAGCAATGCCCGGCTTAACCAAATGCGTATATAGCAACTGGAAACTTGTTTCGATACCGGTAATGCCAAACGCGGCCCCAACAAATGAACGCTCCTTCTCTTCGACGCTGTGTGGCGCGTGGTCAGTCGCAACCATATCAATCGTGCCGTCTAGCAATCCAGCAATCACCGCAGCGCGATCAACGACCGTCAACACTGTTTGTCCGTAAATTGTTTCCCCGATAAATGGTGTATTCACACCCTTTGATACAAATTCATCTGCTGTAATCGTGTGCGCCGTTTCCAAATTGAACAAGGCCAAATCAGCAATTTCGCCGACAGCTAGCGTCGTTGGCGCTGCCAAATTAAAGGCCTTGGCCGGTTGTGTAATCATCCAGTTTTAAACGTCAAAATTTGACCGTGATAAGACAAGTCAGTAATTGATTCCTGGTAGCCTGACATGCCTGTGTTAAAAACCAATTCTCCAACGACCGGCTTCAATGATCCGAACCCCTCGCCGGCATACACTGAACCATTTTCCAAAACCAGATAGCGCTTCATGTTCTTCCCCTTATGCTTCATAAACAACGTTGCCGGCCGTTCCTTCGTCAAAGCACGTGTATCAATGCCCGTCAAACCTGGCAAATCCATTGCTTCGGCCCATTCCGCAATTGACATTTGTGAACGCCAGTTCGATGGACGACGGGCAATTTCGTGCGTGACAATCGCCGATGCGGCAGGCTTCAATGATTCGAAATCATCGCGGTTAATCCCGTAGTTACCAATCAATGGGTACTACAAGGCGCGCAGAATTGAGTTCTTCAAGCCGAAATCAATCATCGCAATTGAAACCCCTTCGGTTGGGTTCACATAGGTAGTCTTCGTCGTTACTTCGGCAACTTGTTGGTTTGACAATTGCGTTGCTTGCAAGTCAGCAACCGTTGTCTCCGTTACTTCGTCCACAATCGTTGCCTTCATAACACCATAATCACGACGTGAGAATAGTTGGTGACCCAAGCAAATTCCCATCAATGGCAAGCGGTCTTGCAACGTACGAATGACATCTAAGACACCTTCAACTGATTCAGGATCACCAGGTCCATTTGAAAGCAACACGCCATCTGGATTCATATCCAAGATTGTCTTGGCATCAACATCCGCTGGGAATACCATGACATTCACCCCGCGCTTATAACGAACGCCTTCAACGGTGTGGTCGTTAATTTCTTCGTGTGTGATTTCAAGGTTCGTGCCAACAATTGATTCAGCTGAAACGGCGTACCCGTGGTTTTGTGACGTGAAGTCGACACGACCATTCGTAAAGTTACGCACCGCGTGGTTAAAGCCACGGTGACCAAACTTCAACTTGTACGTTTCTGCCCCGTTAGCGTCTCAGCTGCTTGTCCAATAACGATTGGTCCTGAACCAATAACCAAAACCTTCTTAATGTCCTCGCGCTTAGGCATGTGACGCCCCCTTCTTCTCTTCAGCAATCATCTCCAAAAATTGGTCAAACAAATACTCGGCATCGTGTGGACCAGGCGCAGCATCTGGGTGGAATTGCACTGAGAATGCTGGGCGGTTCTTCTACCCAGCGTTGGTACGATGGCATCAGGACGTTCCTTGCGCAAAATGCGTTCCAAGAATTCCAATGACAATGGCTCGATGTAGACCTTATCTGCCATCTCAGTGTCCGTCATGATTGTGGCTGGGTTTGAGTTAACCAAAACCACTTCATAGCCTTCTTCTTTCAATGACATCGCAGCTTGCGTGCCTGAGTAATCAAGCGCCACCGCTTCTTCAACTGTCGTAGCAATCGTTGACTCTGGTACCGGTTCGTTCAAACGATCCATCAAGTCCTTAAACTCTTCGCGATCTTCAGCTTCTTGGATAGCTGATAGCTTCGTTCCCAGCAATTCGATGTTCAACTCGGCCAAGATACCAGCTTCAGACAAATCCTTAGCCATGTTCAAACCAGTTTGACTATCACGCATCACTTCGAATTCGATTTCCTTGAAACCGGCGATTGAACGTTCAATCAACACTTGCGTTACTGGTGACAATTCCAACCCGTTCGCTGAAATTTCAACCAATTGTGCGTGATCGTTGGCGATACCACCACCAGTTCCACCTAGCGTGTAGGCCGGACGGACAATCACTGGGTAACCGTGCTCGTCGGCAAGAGGATCCAGAGCCATTTGGATGTTAACCCCACCCTCAATCTTCAAGGCGCGGATAATCTTCAAGGCTGCGTCACGCATCATTTGTAGCTCGCGGTCAGCCAACGTTTGTACTGGCGCTACCACGATTGAATCACCCGTGTGAATCCCAACTGGATCAAAGTTTTCCATTGAAGCCACAATCAAGGCGTTGTCAGCGGGAACGATTACGTAGTCCAAAGCTGGCTCGAACTCAGCCATCGTCGTACCCGTTACTGGGTTAATGATTTCGTCCAACGTCAAGCCCACCGCAATCTTCGCCGCCATCTTGGCAATTGGATAACCTGTTGCCTTTGACGCCAAAGCAGATGAACGAGATACACGTGGGTTAACTTCGATAATGTAGTACTTAAATGACTATAGCAAATCTGCGTCCGTCGTATTATCAAACGTGATGTCGTTCAAACCCGTCGCCCCGATTTCAAGTGAACGAACGGCCTTGTTCATGGCTTCCTCGATGTTACGACCGATAGCCATGACTTCACCAGTTGCCTTCATTTGCGTTCCCAAACGACGGTCAGCTGAAGCAAACTTATCGAATGGCCAGCGTGGAATCTGACGCTTTGCCAATTCAAGTGTGTCGGCATCCCCAACGTTTTGCTTCAATGCTTGTTCGAGCTCGACCAAGTGCAAGACCTTATCAAGGAAGAAGTAATCAATCTTCGTGCGGTTGTGAATATCATCAATCGACACACCACGACGGAACAAGTCAGCAATCATGAACAAACGATCATCACGTGCTGGCATCAAGGCATAACTTTCCTTGTCCGTCACAACTGATTCGTTTTGTTGTTCGTATGTTGAGTAGTAGTACGGCGTTTGTGATTCAAACTCAGCCGCCACCGTATCAACCATCTTGTAGACCGGTTGCAATCCCATCGTTCGACGCATTTCACGCACTTCAGCAACTGTCTTACCCCAGAAGCCTGCGATTGTCTTATCTGCAAAACCGTGCATCACGTCTTCCAACGTCAACGGCTCAAAGTACAACTTGTCTGAAACTGAGAAGTCTGTTGATACCGTTTCAGGATTTGAATTCATGATAATAGCTTCGTAGCCCGCCGCTTGAATTGCCTTTACCGCATGCACGGTCGCGTAATCGAACTCAACACCTTGCCCGATACGGATCGGACCTGAACCCAACACAAGGAACTTACCAACTGGTTGTGGCAAACCAAGTTGCTTAATCACTTGGTCAAACTCTTCACGATCTTCGGCACGGTCTAGGTCCGCAACCGTCGTTCCCAAAATTTGCACGCCATGTTCAGCAAGTGGTGCGGCCAAGTTAATCGCCGTTTGACCACCGAATTGCACGACAACACCCTTTGGTTGCTCCAAATCAATCACGTATGAACCCATCAAGTATGAGTCAATCAAAACCGGGTGATCATTTGACACTTGCACAGCACGGCCCATGTAGTCCGTCAATTCGTCTGGGTTTGTCACAATTTCCATGGCGCGACCGCCCAAAACGTATGATGGGCGCACGAGGACTGGATAACCAACTTCATCCGCTGCAGCCAATGCGCCAGCCACAGTCGTTGCCGGCATCAAACCAACTGTGTTCATCGCCTTCGCCAAGTCGATTGACGCTGCCACCATTTCATCCTTCACCTTTTGTGAAAGCGTTTGGGCTGGATAAACTGACATTGAGTCACCTGAGTGAACCCCGGCACGTTCGATGTGTTCCATGACACCAGGAATAATGACTGTTTCTCCGTCTGACAAAACATCAACTTCCGCTTAGACGTGAACCGTCTTAGGCTCAGGGATGACCCCCGTTTCAAAGCCCATGTCGGCCAATCGCTCGCCTAGCATGACGCGCGTTGCTAATTGCGCCAACTTCAAGTGCGTCACCTTTGAAATGAATGGCACTGTACGTGAAGCACGTGGATTAACTTCGATAACGTATGCCGTATCTTCATGAATAACGAATTGGACGTATTCCCCCTTGTCTTCATCAGCAACCGTGAATAAGACATTACCAAATGTTGGCACCTTCACGTTCGATGCGACGAACGCCTTGTACAACGCCTTTTCGAACGTTGAATCTGATCCCATCACTTCTCCAGTTGACTTCATTTCTGGTCCAAGCAATGAGTCAACATCTGGCAACTTCGTGAATGAGAAGATTGGGGCCTGCGTTCCATCTTGACGCGTGGTATTCACAACAATTTGTAGCTTGTCATCACGCATTGCCGTCACAGCATTGTTATCAGTTTCGCTTATCTTATCCAACACATCGACGCGCAAACCGTTTTGGGCGAAGAAAGCACCCGTTCCGGCTGTTGCAACCAGTTGGAAACCAAGGTCATCGAAGCGACGTGCCAAAGCTAGTGAAGTCATGATAAATTCTCCCTCTTTCTATATGTATCCCAGCCGTAGCCGGGTATTTTATGTCTGTTAGTCCATTGGCGTAACAGCGAATGATTGTGATTCCAAAACGCTCAACAAGGCTGCCACTGTATCGAATGCCGTAAACAACGGCACCGCATTTTCAATGGCTGCGTTACGAATCAAACGACCGTCTGACATCGGGCCGGCTTGTGTATTGATAATCCAAGGTTGCGGGTTACCACGACGTTCATCAACCGTTGTTGTCTTCAAAACCAACGCACCCATCTTGTTCAAATCAAAAACCTTCATGTGGTCAAGCCCGTAATAAAAGGAACCTGATGACGGCATGAACGGGTTCTTCAAATCCAAACCTGGTAGTTGTACTGCAAATCGATCTTAGCATGACAAGTTAAGCTCCAATGCCTTAATGTAATCGAACTTATCAAAGACCTTTGCCAAAGTACGATATTCAGCCACTGACTCGCCAGCGATTGAAATCATCACTGGCAAATCTGGCAATTGCGTTTCCAACTCAGGCAGAATTTCAGTTGCTACCTTATCCATCCCTGGATTAGCCAACCCAACTGAATTCATGACCCCCACCACCGTGTTAATCAACACCAGTCCATCAGCACCAGCGGTCTCAACAGCTTTAGCAATCGGCTTAATGTCGGTTACGTTTGGTGATAGCTTGGCATAGAGTGGCTTATCCGTTACTTCACGAACCGCCGCAACAACTTCAGCTGCGCTATCTGGATCAACTCCGAATTCCATGCTTCCCTTATCAACGTTTGACACGGCAGATGCGCCAGCTAACATCAACTCTAGCGCATCGTCCATTGAGCGGATACCACCAACGCCAATGATTGGAATGTCAACAACTGAAGCCGCTTCCCAAACCATACGCACAGCGATTGGGTGAACTGAAGCCCCAGAAATACCACCTGTACCGCGATATAGACGAACTTGTCGTGATGCAATATCCAAGCTCACAATAAATACTGGCTTTGTCATTGTTTAATTGTCTCCCGGGTGATTAGCTTCCCATGCCGTTAGAGGCGCTGGGAACTTTTGTAGCGCCGTCGGAATTTCACGAACTGACGCAAAGTTATATTTGTCTAAGGCCACTGGCAGTTCATCAACTAGCTTGCTGATAAAGAGTGGGTCTTCGGCATTCATCGCCCCAATTTGCGCCTGTTGCACTGTGTTTGGAATGTCGTATAGTTTCAAATCAAGAAAGACGGTGAAGCCCTGTTCCTTCAATGCGGTAACCAAGGCTGGTCCTTCACGGTAGAACAATTCCATCCCTACTTTAACAGCTGGACGGACGCTCGCTGGAAATTGGTCCAAGAACCCCCACATCGTTTGGGCATCTGGAAAATCCAAGGAAACCGTCACAAGTTGGGTAGTCTGCATTTCTTCTTCAGAAAATGAGGTCAATTGCGTGATGGCTAGCAACTTAGGTGCCGTTACGCCAACTGCGTCTGCCCCTTCTTGTGCACCCCTCTTAGCTGCTTCAAGCATACGCACACCACCCGCTGCATGCACCGTCAAATAATCCACACCTAGTCGCGCAACATTTTCCGTGGCAGCTCGTGCTGGTGTGACAACACGGCTTTGATCACCAACCGCATCCCCAGCCAATCGAATACCAGGCGTAATTGATAAGAAGCCCGCTGGCGTGTTCGCGTGAATGTCTGCTGATTCGAATGCAGATGAAATGGTTCCCGCCACACCGGCTTGAGCAGCAAGTTGCGCTAAGTGAATAACCGACTCGCGCATTGGCACGTAAAGGGATCATTTGGTTGTAGCTTAATGGCCTCGATATCCAACAAGGCTTGAGCAACTGCTGCTTTGTAATCTGTCATAAGTTTTTTCTCCGTCTTAAGCGTTAAATTCTGTTTCAATAAGTTGGTAAGCTGCAACTGGATCAGTTGCCTGCGTAATTGAACGGCCAACCACAATCCCATCAGCGCCCATTTGATCATTGGCAATTCTAGTTCAGCCGCAACCCACGCTGCGTGTGGAATGCCGGCTGTGGCCACACCACCGATAACTTCGACCTCTGGGTACTCATGCTTAATCAAATTAGCCAAGCCCTTCGCAATCAACTTGCGAACCTTTGGGAAAGCAATCGTCTTACGGTTATCCGTATAAATTGGGCTCTTCAAACCTGATGCTGCCGCTGGTAATTCGTATGAGAAGATTGAGACAACGCCCAGCACTTCGCCACCTTCACGACGCGTTGCTTCAACAGCGCCCAAAACTGAGCCACCCGTTGAAATCAAATCATCGATAAGCACAACCTTTTGACCAGCTGTTAGTTCACCTTCGATTTGCTTACCAGCACCGTGATCCTTCGGCTTTGAACGGACATATAATACAAAAAGTTTTTTCGAGTGCTTATCTATCCGTTATCCGCGCGCTTCACCCCACGCCTTTGGGTCTTGACGCCAGGCTTGTAGGGTCTCCAAATCAGCATCATCTACTTGACCTGACGCAATCGCTACATCAATCAAAGCTGAGTAAGTCGTCAATGATGCGAATGGTGTCTTGGCAGCTGCGAAGTTTTCGTCTAATGCGTTTATCTCTTAAAAATGATACGTGTTGTTATCTTGCGTCATTACTGTGACACGCCCGCATGGATTGCGGTGGATGATGGCACTACTGTGGTTGAAATAATTGTTTCTTCCAAAGTTATCATCTACCTTTCTTCCTTTGGTACATGTTTATAATAACGCACCTTGTAAGCGGTTACAAATATAAGCACTCGAATTAGTCGTCTGTCGCTAAGGTATGGTCACAACCAAATCTATAGTCTCATCTCTACCGCATCCAAGCTATTTGATTTATTCATCAAACCGTGTCGGGAGTGGCCTCCAATCTCTGAACAAGCTTACATCCATCACTGGATTATCGTCCGTCGTCGAAGTAACCGATGCTAATGATCGCAAGAGATGTCAAATCATGACAGTTAGTCTACCCCGCTGACCTTAGTCAGGCGAAAGAGCAAGTCTACTTTATCTTCTCAAATTTTTGCGCAAAAAAACCGCCGGCACGTTGGCCCGCGGTCACTTCAGCTATGATTTGCGACACATAGCTAGGGAAGTGCTACTCCACCACCCTGTATTCAATTGTAAAGGGACCACCTTAGAGAACTAATCTGCAGTAGTTAGCTTCCAGTTGACGTCGCAACGTTTGAATTGAGGTTGCAACCCCGGAAACCTGTGGGAAATAGGTATCCGTGAATAGTCCGATATTCATGATTTGTCACCTTTCACAATTTGTCTCATCTTACATTCTACCAACAATCATCCGGTTTTGGGATAGGCAGTCGTGATGGCTTTGTGAATTTTTATCACAGTAGCGCGAAAACTCAGTTTGTGTGTGTACGATATCAAGTTGTAGTTTTTTAGCTAATTGTACGGCCTGAATCGCACCACGATATGTAATGCGTCGATCCTTAAATCCAACGAATGGCAAACTTGCAAAACGATAGATGTTCGGTTCAAGCGTCCCCTTTTTTACCTTCGGATCGGTAGACGTAAAAATATAAACCTTATGTCCCGTATCGTACGTCTGACGTGATGGCGAAATAATACCGGTCATGCCTGCCATAAAGTTACGGGCAATCACAGCCACACTACCTGGGCGAATAATCTTACCGTTAGCAATGTAGTGCAAGTAGTCTTCATAATTCGTGTGGAACGTATGTCCAACTGGAATCTTCAATTGACGTGCAACAAACTTTCCCATTACGCCGACGGCCTCAGCGAATACTGATAGTGCATCATCGAGATTCTTTTCAAAAGCAACGCGTCCCAATGATAATACCACTGGTGTTTCTGGCTTAAGACCTAATTTTTCACGCAAGGCAATACTTGTATCTTCTGCCGCTGAGTGAAGCACATTAACACCCGTTGGAATAATCTCAATCGGTACCTTCACCTTATACTTCATCATTAGTCCTTGCGTTTCAGAAACTGATGCTGACACAAAGACATCACCCATTTTGTAATAACCATAGACATCATTGTGATTGACCTCTCCAGTAAAAATAACATGGTCGTCAATCTCTAACGCTGAAACGTGTTCTTGCAAAGCCGACATTGCCGGACCGCCCCCAACGATGATGAACATCGCATCTGGCACCTCTTCCAACAACACAGCTGCTCGTGTCTCAGGATTGCCAATCGTCTCACCTGTTGTCTTAGCCTTAAGATACATGACCATTGGTTCAAGCAGTCCAAAACTATCGTCAACCAGTGTCCCGATGTTTTCATCAGTGACAATGGTATCAAGATAGGGACTGTGAATGGCAACAACGGGTGTATCAGCCGTCACCGCTTCAATGAAGGCCCGTTTCAGCTGAAGAAAACATCGTAATTCTAATCATTAATCATCTCGTCGGAATGGATTCCGAAGCAGGAATGTTTTTGAGTACTCCACATCGTTTGCTTCGGCAGCTTCCGTATCCTCCTCTTCATGGTAAACAGCCAATGCTTCTGCATAGAAATCAATGACGCGTTTACCAAATGTTCGTTCGTCAATCTCATTGTAAAAAGTGCACATAGCCAACACGACGACCGCGACCAGGTAAGAACGTGTTCAAATAAAACCAAAAATCAATGGTGTGGTAGTGACTAATGTCAGCTGGTGCCAAACTATTGATTCGAACTTGAAACTTATCTTTAAGCCGCGCCGTCAACAAATTTATCAACTCACGATAGGCTGACCCAACACCTTGACCAGGTCGATGGAATTGCGTCTTCGTGACAAAGTTTGGAATGTACGTCACTTTCTCACGTTTCACCCCTAGCGCCACCAGTTTATCGATGAACGTTGGGTTAACAACAACAATGTGATCCATACGCTTGTAAAACGCCATCACATACCAATAAAAAATATTCTTAACTGGCCAGTGCAAATTAATCGAACCCTCTAACGTCTCACCATCGTACCCAGCTGTAATTGACCCAAATGAAAAGCCACCAACCCAAACGAAAGTCCAATCCGGATTATCTTTTGCCATCGCAATGAAATCCCAGATACCTTTACGCTCTTGAATTTGACCCACCCCTAAAACAACAAAGGCATCTTGGTCAATATCGAACTGCTTACGAAGTGCCACCTTTTGCTCATCCGGTAATACACGATACAAATCCAAATCGCGCAATACGGTTGGTGTTCCCGTGCTAAATGCTTCTAAGGCTGACATTGGGAAAAGCTCCGTATAACTTGGCAGCAAGAAGACATCCGCAGCATTGTAATAACCATTAATGACAGCACGGTCAACAATTCCTGGGAACTTTAGATTTGCCGGCGGATTTGCCAAAACCTTTTTTAGCCCCTTGTTTTTCAAGCTCGCTTGTTCGGTATAGAATTTTTCCCAAATATCTGCCACATAGTCAGCAGAATAACGTTCTGAGGCGGCCAAGGCCTGCTTTGACAATTCTTCACGAAGTTCAGGTTGATCATGCAAAGCCGTCAATTGTGCTTGCATCGCTTCTCGGTCTGAACCAGCCAAGTAATAACCATCAATAATGGTTTAACTACAACCGCTTCTAATAGTAGATAGACAACCATCGCACCAACCGCGACAATCAACCACCACCAATTTGCGTTTTTAACTTCTGATGCAAACTGTGTCCAACTAATCTTACGGAAAGACCAGTAAAAAATCCCCAAACCAATTAACATCATAATGGTAAAAACAATGCCATTCCGTCTCGTCATTGACTTACAGCCTTGGTAAACAACAAACTTCATTAACAAAATCGAACCCGCGCGTCCAGGATCGATACCTGCCTGCGCAAGGGTAATCATTTGCATCGGTTGTCCCCCGGTAGCAAACGGCGTAATACCATTCCCTAATTGTTCAACCAACGGGACACGGATAGCATCACGCCAACTCAACTTTTCATGGGCATCATCGACAAAAAAGAACCAGCCAATTGGTTGGAACACTAGCAAAACCATTGTACGCGTCAGTGTTGGCCAGTACATAACCAACAAGAGACCTACAATAACCGCCAAGTGAATCACAAAACCAAACAAGACCAAGATGGCCCATGCATGCAATTTATCCGCAATGTAGTGATACCCAATCGTTAACGCCATCAAAAAATTAACGACGATCACAACAACATTAATCGGCGATACTCCCAACCCCAACAAAATAAAGTACGGGATTAGGTAGTAAACCGCCATCTGGAAGAACGTGACCACAATCGCTTTGACTAGCGCTGGCCAGTCGTGACTCATGCGGACACTCTCACGATGAAAATTATCAATCTTTTCATCCACGACATCCTTCCACTTTTCAACTAAAGCTGGTCTAAAGGCAACGATACCTGCAAACATCCCCAGGTAGTAGGTAATCAAACGCCAAATCATCATGGCGAATAGCAATACAGATGCGGATGGCAAGAACTGCGAGAATAATACCGCAAAGCCTGCTTCGGCACCCCCAGTTCCACCCGGAATTGGGAACAACGAAATCACCATCACAATCAGCACGTGTAATGCTGTCACCAACACGTAGACCTTCAACCGCAAATACCTTCGACGGACGATCATAGACTACTGTCACAACCGTCACACCGAACGCGTCAAAATGACGGGTTTGGATGTCTTCGCGGTCATCAATCATCATGGCACGAATGCGTTGTGCAATCTGTACCAAATCACTTTCTCGACTCATGTTTATTTCCTTCTCTTCGCTGCATTTAGATAATTTTCTCTCTAGGTCCATTCGACCTTAAAAATTACAATATTCAGTATACCGCGCTTCCATTAAAGAAACATAAAATCGTCTTAAATAATCGCGACTATCTACAACTATTTAAAAGGTTTCCTTAAAGTCTTGCAGTGCTTCATAAATATCAATTGCGACTAAATCGGCATCATCAAATGCAAAACGCCGATTATTAGGCCGTTGGAATTGGGTTCAAGAACAGCAAGAACTCTTGCAGTGTTCCTTGTACCCCCAGTGAAAAGTTTGTCTTATATGCCCAATATGTCTTCAACCATACCAAGAAGACCGATAGCATAAAGAAGCCTACAGTTGAGTTGAAGTCTGGCCACCATTTCTTGATGACTGAAACTACTCGTTGCATTTTATTACGCTCGATCCCCGCGATTGACTTACTCAAGTTATTTTCAACTGACCCACCAGACCCCATGATGTTCAATGACAAGAAGTCAGAGAATTCACGGTAGTACAACATATTGGCGAACAGCCAAATTGATTGCACAAGGTTAATTAGCAACATCAACCAGTAAGCGATGCGTCCACGGAAGTACAACGCAATTCCAAGCAAAATAATTAACGTACGCGTCAAAAGTCCTGAACGATCCTTTGATGCAATCCCATAACCAACAAACATCAACAAAACACCAAATACGGTTACCAAAGCTGCAAAACGCTTTTGGACCGCCGTCTTATCGACCTTAATAACCTTTGTTAGCAAAAGGACGATCAAGACAATAATATCCACAAAGACTAGGAAGTCAGACCCGTGAATTATGATAACGTTCTTACCTTTCTCCTTACCGAAGTAAACAGAATTTTCTAACGTCTTATTACCATCAACAAACTTCTTAATCTTATCTAGGTCTGAGGCCTTAGCTTCTTTCTTAACGTCCGCAGTTTGCTTCGTCTTGAAAATGTTGTACGCTGCATACTCATTCAAACCAAGATACTTAACGATGTAGTTATTATCGGATCCAGAAGCTGTACCAAACAATCCCGTTTCCAACATCGTTTCAGCATCGGCCGTCTTACCTTGACCTACTTCGTTATAGAAGTTATCAAACGCCAATGTGTTTTGGTCGTGGTAGAACGCATTCAGGTTTGGTGTTACTTCAACATCATTCACCTTGTAATCAATCAAGAATTGTTGGAATGATTCCAAGTGGAAAATATTGTAGTTTGCGTTATCCGCATCCTTGAAATACGGCTTACTAAAGAAGTAATCATATCCCCAAGACTTGTACGTGTTATCACGGTTCCAGAATGAAGCGACGTCACCGTGGAAGGCAGCAGTCGTATATCCCTTTTGGTCCAAGATAGCAGGTACGGCTTGGTAGGTATTAGATGTACCGTAGTTAACCATGGCTAGATAACGTGCCGTCTGCACATAACCATCGACAGTCTTATCGCCCGTCGTGGTCTTCTCAATTGAGATGTTTTGCTTATCCAAGTCATATGGATAGTGGTTCGTCACTGTAATAATCTTTGAATAGAACGGTTGTGGTAGTTGTTCAAGATACTTAGCAGAATCCTGCAAGAAAATCTTATCCTTCATACCATAACCTGGTGCGTGCACAATGAATGGTACCTTTTGCCAGTTAGCCAAGTCATACGCATTAACAGAGCTCTTACCCATCAACTTTGCAATCGCTGCTGGGTGGTTCTCTGAAATACCATAGTGATCACCATACAAAACGATCATTGAGTTATCGTACAAGCCTGACTTCTTCATCCAAGCCAAGAATTCACCGAATGCTTGATCATAATTACCACCATACTTCATGTATTCAGCGGATACCCAGTCACCGTTACGGAACGGCACAACCTGCTTACGGTTTGGCGCTAACAAATCTTGACCGAACTGCACATTGTTTGATGTTGAAACACCAAGCAAGTGCAAAATCGTTGGCATCACATCGATTTCACCACCGTACGTGTGGTTAATACCACCTTGCAATCCCTCAGACTTCTTATATGAATAATCCTTCTTATCGACCTTCTTGAATCCCTCAGGCGTATAGAAACGTAGCAAATCGCCAGTTTGAACATCATCTGAGTATGTCAACATCTTATCAACGTACGCTTGTGTCTCATCGATAATTTGCTTAGCACGTGGATCTTCCTTTGGCTTAATCTTTGTACCAGTCGTCGTAACGTACTATTGTTGCGCTGCGTCGTCTGTTGGCGTCTCTTCACTTGAAGATTCGCTACTTGATACAGCTTGTTGAATTGTTTGTGGTTGTCCACCCAATTCAGGTGCATCCGTCACATAGTCACCCATTGTAGACGTGTGGTTGTGCTGATCAATCAAAGTCGTATCACTTTGCTTATCCATCTTCTTCAAGAGAGCGAGTCCAGATTGTCAACAACCAATTTGAACTTCTTTTTAATGAATCACAACCAATTGATTCAGTACATTTCGTACCGCTCATTTGAGTGCTTAAATAATATACCCCATCCACGAACGTTCGTCAACTACTTTGTTATATCGAATTTTTCCGAACAATCCATAGACACAAAAAGCACCTCAGCGAGTGCTGAGGTGCTTTCGTTCGAGCTTGATGACCCTACACATTTGTTTCATCGAAACGATATTCAGTTTTCAATGACCTACGTCGTCGCCTTGACGACTTAATCTATATTACAGAAGAAAGAATGAAATGTCAACAACTAATTTCAATCAATTTTCATACGTCGTTCATAAGTATTAAATACCCCGAAACGACTTAATATATATTACAGAAGACTCAAAATTAACAGAAGTTAAACGAATTTACTAGCGAATTGACTTCGCAAATGTTTTTGCATCAAGCTTCAAAACCCGGATTTTAGCTTAAAACGGCGTGATTTCTGGGTGTTTTTGCAGGTGGAACAGGGCCGAGCCCTACCGGTGAGAATTGTCCAACCATCGTTGAGATTTCTGCGATTTCTTCACCAGAAACACCGATCAGTTCTTCTTGCAACACTTGCCAGTTATCCTCAGTTGCTTCAAGAAATTTTCTATACGAGTTAAGTGCGGCAGAAAGAAGGCGCTGATGTCAAGATTATGGACAGGCTTTTTTGGCACCGAGAGGTACCGCACCCCGAAAATTTTCAAACAATGCATCATGTAATACACACAGCCAGAGCCCGTTATCACTATCTAATCTTTCTTGATTATTTGCTTTAGCCCAAGGCTTAATGTGACTAGCTATCATCATACTGTCTATTTTAATTTGGCATAGTTGGCAACGTTGTTCTCGCTCTTGTAGACGTTGCCTGAAAGTAGTTTGTCCCCTACGTGCATTAACAAGTGGTCAATGGTGGAAAGTAAGTATAGTTCATCGTTGACTGTACACATGTTCACGGTGGTATGCCATATATTGTTGCATTTTGCCTCGCAAAACAATTTTCATGTCCACACTTAGATTGTAATTATCAATTCCTTGACTAAGAACCATATCTGAGATGATTAAGACTCCGTTGTCGTCAAACGTAATTAATCCATGGCGCGTCATGCCCGTCCACCTTATCCACGTTGGCCAAAGACAAATTCTCCGTCACCAACGTTAGGTCATAGTTGTACTTGTTTAAGTCATGGAAGTACGGCACCTCATTGTCGCACACCCCAAATACGGCAATCTTAAAAGCCATGCTAGCTCCCCCGAGTTAGTTTTCTTGATACCGCAGTATACAGAAGGTAGTTGATGCTAGCGTAAATGCCAACTCAGCCACCGCATATGGTGAGTAGCTAGGCACGTAAGCCACTATGATACCGTATTCCTTGGCAACATGCAAATCAATGTGATTGTGCCCAACCGTTCGTGTGAAGACATACTTAATGCCATGTTCTGACAACTTTTGCAACATGTCAGCCTGCAAGGCACAGTTTGCACGCGCCAACACTTTTTGATAAACATCATAACCAAGTACTGTTGCGCCAACCCCACGCCACAATTCAGCTTCAGCCTGCCCGATACGACCAGTACCGATAATCCCAACCGTTAAGTTGTGCAGCTCCGTCGCAAACATTTGTGGTAGCACTTGGAATTGTCCCTTGGCTGCATTCGCAACAGCTAAGGTTGTTTGACGTTGTTGCATCAACAGAATCGCATCTTGATCTGTGATTTCTGCGCGCGCCGTATTGACCAACACAGCCCCGTCCTTCATCTTCGCAACGTATGATGCGTCAAAGTAGGCATCGTTCTTGCCTGGAAAATGTGGCACGTGAAGTGAGACAATGTCAGACTTCGCTAACAGCTCATCCTCAGACACGTATGTTAGTAGCTCCTTGGCCTTGTCGGCAATCATGTCCATCAATGCTTCTTCTGTGTAGGACCCCATGTGTGGTGTCACAATGACTTGCGGATACAAGACCATCATCTTATCAATCGTCGCATTACCAGTCGATTCACCTTGGAAGTTCTTACCAAAGTAGTGGCGCTCATCAGCAATCACGTCAGTCGCAAAGCCACGTAACTTCCCAACTTCAACGGCAGCCATTTCATTCTCCCCTTAACAAACAACGTTCGTCTTTTAATTCGTTTTGTCTATATTAACATAGCTAAATCATGATTAAAACGAACAAAAAGTAAAAGCAGGTTCCAAAATGGAACCTGCTTTCAATCATTATTAAACTTCAACTAAATTACGTGACGTCCCCGTCGTTAGAACGTCGTTAAAGTTCTCAAAGCTGATGACCAACAAGTCGTGGTGCGTTGAGAAACGGTTGATAATCTTGCGCGTTGCTGCAACAGCAGGCTCCAAGTATGAATCAGCTGGTACAACCCCTACACCAACTAGTTCAATTAGGCCTTGCTCCTCGTATGACAACAACATCAACAAAGATGCCAAATCATCAACACCACCATCATGGCTAAAGTACACTTTTTCAGTGACTGGACCGGTGAAGACCAACGTGATTGGTTCTGTCGCTTCCGCCAAGATTGAGGCCAAGTCATCGGCCGCAGTGTTGTATGACAACTCAGTGTCCCCTTCACCAAATTCATTCAAGATTGGCAATGCATCAACCGTGAATGAATCCATGCGCCACTCCTTTGGGAATGGATCACTCGACTTTGCATCAGATGCACTGCCAACCATTTGAATCTTGATGTCTGAATCAAAGACAATCTTGAAAGCTTGTGGATCCCAGAAGACGTTCCATTCGGCCGTACCGTCTTGCTCAGGTTCAGCGATGTTTCCAACGCCAAACGTACCAGCCATCACAACCAGGCGGTCGATCTTCGCTGACAAACTTGGATCACGTTGTAGGACAGCTCCCAGGTCACTGTCCACTAACTCCGGCTTTTGTGCATAGGCCGTCGTCAACACGTCCCACAAGAAGTACGTTGAGTTCGTCTCAAAGTGGGTCAATACTGGCACCGTTGCGTATGCTTGGCCGACGAAGTCCATCACTGGGTGTGAACGCAACTTCGCCCAACGCAAACGGTCAGCTGGCGTCAACGGTACTTCGTGGGTACTCTCCAAAAAAAACCACCGAATCGGTTTTATTCAGTGGTTTGGTGTTTAATAATGCTTCATTGCCATCATCGTCTCTTCAAAGAACGTGAAGAAAGCGTCGTGGTTAACGTGGTACACAAATTCAATTTCGCGTCCCTCTGGTGTTTCGAACGTACGGCCACGGCTCTGGCCAGTTGGAATCACGTCAACGTTCATCATCTTCGTAATCGCGCGCTGCTTGCAAAATACCGTTCGTCGTTACCGCATTGCGTAGCGCATCAGCCTTTGGACTAACCGCCACTGCTTCTTTGAAATACGCTAATTGTTCTTGTGTGATTTCACTCATATCATTTTCACCTTTTTCTAATTTAAGTCTAGTGTAGCCTTTTAGATAGCGGTTTACAATGGTAAAAAATAAGCACTACTCCAACTTGTCCCAGAAGAACGTATAGCTTTGTGACAACTCGAAGTCCCCAGGCAAACCGTACAATGCCTTCATATCGTGACGCATCGTGTTCAATGCGGCGAACATCCAGCAACGACCAGATTGTAATTGGTTCGCAACCGGTGAGCTTTCTAGGTCAACGCTAAAGACAGGCGTCAATTCACCAGCGCGACGGTAGAAGTCAGCTGAGTGTGATGATGCTTGTGATTCTGGGTAAGCGGATTGTGGCACGACACCGTACTTTTCAATCAAACCGACCATCATGTCCCATTGGCCACCATCTTGCTGTGGCATTTGTAACAGGAAGGCGACTTCACGATCAGTCGTTGGTTGCTCAGCCGTAGCCACGATGTTGTTGTAGAAGTAGTTTGCTTAGTGGAAGTTGTTGTCCTTGTCACGGTATGAGAAGTTGAACGTTACTGGTGGCTCACCGAACGTCAATGACAAGATGTGGTAGTTCTCACGACCGAATTGGGCAACTTGTTGCGCGATTTGCTCTTCGGTTGCATGCTCCGTCACCATGCGACGCAACGTGATGGCATCCTTACGCAACTTCGCATTGTACAAACGGTACAAGTCCTTGAACGTTGACAAGTCCAAGTTCAAGTGCTTTACTTCGCGTCCGCCGACCACTGAACCAAGCATCTTCACACCGTAAGTTTGGTTAAATGGCTTGTCAGCTGTTGGGGCGTTGATGATTGAAACGTATTCGCTCAAATCCCAACCAATGTACTTCGCATAGAAATCCTTTGGCGAAATGTTGGCATCGCGACCCGTCAAAACCATGGCGTGGGTCATCAATGAATCACCAAACTCCAAGCGTTCAGCCTTCGTCATGCTGAAGTCGACATCAAACAAATCATCTTCGTTGTACAACTTCGTATCCATCAAACCAGCTGCGCGGTCCAACTTAGGTCCCATGTCGACACCGAACCAAACGTTTTCGCCAGCCAACAATTGCTTTACTGGTGGTGCCAATTCATATGGCGTTGTGTTCTCGTAAATATCACGCAACTCAGCTGGCAAGTGTTCCTTCTTGATCACAACTTGGTATGTGAATTCGTCGAACCACTCGTCTGACATCGTGAAGTAACCCTTGTGGCCGTTCTTGTCACCCCATGAGTTTTCGACCTTCCACTTCGTTGGCTTGCCATCAACCAAATCAATTTCTCGATTCGTCTGGTTAATATTTAAAAAGACGCGTTCCATACTGCTCCCTCTTCTGCATTCTCTTCATTTCATAATAGGACGAATACAAAATCGGCGCTTCGTTTTGGTTTTGGAATCGTTAGCAAATAAAAACGGCACCCACTACAGGTACCGTTCCTAAACAATCTATTATGCCAAGGCACCCATTGGATCCCTGTAACCCTGTTGTCGTTGCACATCAGGGGTGCCAATCACATACGTATACCCTGATGACGATGTCCGTCGGTCACTATCGCTCACTGCGACAGGCACTAGCAATGTCACATCGGTCAACGCACGGGCAAACACACGTAAATCACGGACCTGCCCACGGACCGTTTGTTGCTTGAGATACTGCTTAATTTTGCGATTTAATTCTGCCAATAATGCTTTTGGCAGCACAACATCATCCGTACCTGGATTCAAAATAATGCCGGCCAAATTTTTGGCATTGCCCAATTTCTGCAAAACAAACGGCATCTGAACTTGCATCGTATTGGGTTCACGATGCCCTGCGCGACTTTTAGCCAAATCCGTATACAGCACCAAGTAGCGGCCGTCATCACGTACTGGCTGACGCGCATATCGATCAATGCGGCGTTCAGTCTTCGAACGGAACGTTTCCAGTTCTTCATTCAAGCGACTTAACTCATTCAAACGTAACCCAACTGCTACGACACCAATTGGTGGTGCCACTTGTTCTGGGGCTTGAATTGGTAAGTCACCCGCTACGGTCCCAGTTACGGCACCCGTGTCACTACCGTCTAACTAGCGTACCAACGCACGCTCTTTCTCATACACCCGGATTTTGGCCTTCTGTCGGGTTGTTGCACTGACGGGGATGATGCGTCCGACAATCAAAGCCAACACAATCAAAATGACTGTTGGCAATAAGCCACGCCTACCCAATGCAGGTACGGCCAGCAAGGCCAACGTTACTAACACAACGACTGCGACAAAGTTCCATGACTCACCCAGCAGATATTCCTTTTCATCTGGCTCAGTTGCAGCGCTGAAGTAACCCAGTAGTCGCACCAAGTTCGTGTTGCGCACATCCTGATTAATGTAATCCAGGTCATCGGTGCCATAATCAGCTGAATCATCTAGTTTCGAAGTAGCATCCTCATCAAACGATAAGCGCGCAATTTCGTCTTCCAGGGCAATCAATTCCCGGTCATCCTTAATTGCATCTCTGGTTTTTAAGTACAGATGCAAATACAAATTTCCTTCACCATCACCGATAAACTCGTTAATCCAAGGTTCATCGTCAGCTAAATATGGCCGGCCTAGAACATCTCGTTCAATGACGTGTCCCTCAGAAAATATTGGTTGCACAAACAAGGCTTTTTTTAACTGCTTATCAAACTTAACTGCATCCAGGTCACCCGGCATAAAATACGATGTCGGCACCTTACGATTATAGTTTGGCTCGTAATGTAGTTGTGCTAAATCTTCGCGATCAAACACAACTGTTCCACCAGGAAGTTCAAATGCAACCCCCACTAATTGTGGGTTGACGTTCATCATATACGAAATCCAATCAGCACGACGTATCGTCAAAAAAAACAAGAAGAATACCAGACCCAACCCCAGTGCCACCATCGCTACTTTTAGGCCGTCTTGGAATTTATTACTGTACATCAGCCACCAGCCAATAACGTACGCAATCAACATTGCTAACGCATAACCCGACCAATCAATATCTGACCGGGCTACATTCGCAAACCAACCAGATTTCGGTTGTGGCTTTTGCTCCGGTTACGCAGCCATAAACGCTGATGATCCCAGCAAGACCATGTAAATCTGTAGCATATCAAAGGTTGGCTGCCACACATAAGCAATCGGTGCAATGTATATCGCCCCGGTAAACCACCCTAACATATGACGCCAACCATCATTTTTCTGTGCGATTCTATCAGTGATGTTGTATTTCTTTCGATAACGGTTAATGTCCAATGGTCGGGAATTTCACCCTGCCCCGAAGATTTATTCATGATTTATTTAACAAGCTCAGTCTAACGTTAGACAAACGGATTTGTAAATCTCGAATATTTTATGGACTGGCAAAAAATAAAACATCTCAGTGTTTCACCCAGATGTTTCGTCCGACTATTTGTCGTTATTCTGCGCCTCAGAAAGTCCGACAACAATCAAAACCATCATGCCGGAGCGTAGTTATTGTTTGAGGTATCGCAAAAAAGCGTACTAGGCCACTGAAAAAAGTGTGCACTAATACAAAGATTGATATCTTCTCCCATCCAGACTTTACTGTCGGTTGCAGATTCACACTGCATCAACCGCATCGCTAAACTAGCTTTGCGGGTCACGGACTGAGGCATACGCCATCACCGTCGGGCGCCTGGCCAAACTGGTGATGATAGCCCGTCGCTAACACCACACCATTTTTGACAATCACCGCGCCAACCCGCGGGTTAGTCCATGTCTCCTTGGGTGCGGTTTTTTCAGCTTCTGCCACCGCCAATTGCATCATTGTTAAATCATCCATATCTTCCCCTAACTACTCCGGGAATAAAAAACCGGCATGATGGTGAATGCTAATCCCTTGACCATGTACCAACGGATTCGGGTCACCTTGGCCAACCACAACCCGACCAATCCCAGCTGCCACAATCGCATCGGCGCACGCGCCAACTTTACCAATGTGGGCACAAGGTTCGAGCGTGACGTACATTGTGGCGTCCTTTAAATCAGCTGAGTTGGGCACCTGCTGCATGGCATCCACTTCGGCAAGGGTTGCAACATCAGCACTGGCATCTGTAATTTTCGTTGATTGCCCAACTACCTTAGTAATATATCCATCAGCACTCTGCGCCACTTTCAACATGACGTACGGATGACCAGTTTCAAAAAAGTGATGAAAACTAGGATTCAATTTTTCACTGACCGATTGGTTTAACACATCAACGGCAATCCCAGCATCTCGCAACAACGCCTCATTCATGGTGTAAATCAGCGTGCGATCATCGAAGAATTGGGATTCACTTTGCAGCCGTCCACGTCGGTCAAGAATCACACGTAATGGCTGGGGATGTGTCATCGATGTATGTCGCACCGTCAAACTTGGCGTGTCAGTTAATGCCGTTTCACTACCGACGATAATTGCACCAACCTGAGCGCGTTGTTCATTACCAGCCACCCCCGTTCCAAAGACCGTTGTGGTTTGGTAAATATCCAACTGTTGCCACAAATCCGTGGCTAGGAACGCCCGTAGCACAGCGCCACCGCCTTCCACTAGTACCGATTGCACACCTCTGTGGCCGAGGTCATCCAGCATTGACTGCAGACGGCCATCAAATAAAATAGCCTGTTCGGTGGCCCCCGCATAACTTGGCATCTGCAAAATAGTCTGTCGCCGTCTTAACAGTCAGACGACGCTCTTGTTCATGTCGTTTTGCAAGCTCAGTCACTTGCCCAACGGTTGATACAATTCCTGTAAACATTAATTTTTCTCCCGGTAATAAATATGATGCATCGTGTTACCGATACGCTCTGAGACGCTCGCGCTAATTGTTGGCATCTGAATCCACATGTCCTAAAACAAAGTGACCATCAAACCGATCAGTGGCTAGCATGGCCTTTTCCAAATTGACGCGGGTTCCAGGTTGATACTGACCTATTTTCGTCGTCATCACAGTTGGAACCATCACATCAAACGTCGCCTCTGTCGCCGTCTTCGTGGTAATCGTTAAGCACACCCCGTCAATCATGATGCTATCGCCTATCGTATGCGTCAATGTATGCGGAATCAGTCCCACCGTGAACGTCGTGGCTGTTGTTTCAATCACCGTCAGGCTCACGCCGTTCATTGCAATCGACCCTTTCGGCACAATTTGTTGCATCAAGGCTTGGTGCTGGGGCTGCACTGTAAAGTAGACCGTTTCGTCGATCATGTGAACGTCGGTCACTTGTCCCGTTCCGAGCCAACCAGGTCACCTTCATGTTCACGTTGGCTATCATCACTTAGAATAATAAGCTCGCCACGCTTCAACGCTTGCAGTGCCGCTTCTACACGTACTCGAATTTCCTGATTCATCTTATCCACGCTCCTTTGCTAGATACTTGGCCAGAATGTCAGTCTCTAAATTAACGTCATCCCCAACTTGCACATCCTGCAATCCACTGCCGATACCCCAGTGGTATTCTCACGATGATCAACACTAACCGTAAACTTGGTACCAAACTTTTCAGTATTATGCGCAACCATTTGAGATAAGGCCAGTGCTTCTGCACGTTCAGTGGCCATTGGTGCACACAACACACCGCGACCAATCCGCAACGCATCGTTCACACTTTGAGTTGTCGCAAACGAAGCCACATCTGCCAAAATCTCGATAATGTAAGCCACCGGTGTTACACCAGCCAGCTTTGCTAAATCAACCGCTGCTTCTGTGTGACCTGGTCGTGCCAACACCCCATCAGCTTCAGCGACTAATGGGAAAATATGCCCAGGTCGATCAAAATCGCTTGCCTTCGCAGACATATTGGCCAGCTCCCGAATGGTAAACGCGCGTACTGGTTCACGATTATCTGACAGATAATCCGTCACCGCAAACGTCCCATATGCACTTGGTAATTTAATGGTAGGACCCACCGCGTAATCACGCGCCATTTGCGCCTCACGATACGCGATTAACTCCGCAATTGTTAACGTGACTAACCCTTCACGTTCAGCAATCTCAGCCAACGCTGTTTCGCGTGCCATTTGCCCAACGGCTAGTCCGATACCACGACCTTCTTGACGCAAATAAACCACTGCCCCACCTTGAGCATCAATTTGTCGCAAGGCCTCGTGGAGCTGCGGTCCACACTCACATCGGAATGAACCAAGCACTTCACCAGTCAGACACTCTGAATGCAATCGAACCAATGGCACCGCGCCATCAGTCGTCGCTTTTTCAACCAACAAAACAACCTCAATGCCATGGGCCTCGAGTTGGGCAATTTTGGCTGGATTATTCGTCAACAAACGGACTTTATCATAGCCGGCGTCCTTCAGAATTTGGGCGGCATGCGCGTAGTCGCGTTCATCAGGTTGGTGACCCAAGTGAACATTAGCTTGGTACGTATCATAGCCATTTTCTTGCAACACATAGGTACGGAGCTTTTCCAGCAAAGCATCCGTAATCAACGTATTGAAACGACTCATCACAATTGCAATGTGTCGTTGCTCGTGGTTGGTTAATGTTCCCGCATAAATTGTCATGTTATTCCCCTTTTAAATCATGTGCGCAAACTTATCGCGCTTTGTGTCCATGTACCCTTGATTCACGTTATTCACACCCGTAATGAGCGGTACCCGTTCGCTCATTGACCCATTAATCACCAAATCATAGTGATCAGTCTCACCACGGATCACCGCACCCAAGGTGACAATGCCGTCATACTTTTGCGTCAAAGCTACCTTTTCAGCCACCAACGGAATTTCAAACGCACCCGGCACGTAATAAACATCAATATTGTTCTCTACAACACCATGCATCAGCAACGCTTCTTTTGCTCCTATTGTTCGATTTTAGGTCATAATTAGCCGTTAAATGACATCCACCACACTCAACAATTCGAGCAATGCGGTAGCAACTTCGCCACCCTTGTTACCGGCTTTTCCACCGGCACGGTGTTGGGCTTGTTCCAAAGTATCCGCTGTCAACACACCGAATACAGTTGGCACGCCAGTCTTCAACCCAACTTGCGCAATCCCGTACAACCTTTGCGCCTTCATCAATAAAGCGTTGTGCAATAGCCTTTCCCAAACCAGTTGTTCCACCAGTAACGATAGCAACCTTGCCCTTCAAACGATCTACCATGATAAGTAATACCTCACTATTATTTTTTCTTTGATTACTTAGGATGGTACGTATCAAATATGAAGATTTTTAACATGAGCCCTTGGATTCTGACTGCTCAATATCATTCGTTGCACCAATTCCGGCGTTGTTTACCAACACATTTAGTGGTCCAAACGCTTCTTCAGTATAAGCAATCAAGTCCTTCCAACCTTGCTCATCAGCTGAGTCATGTTGTTGGAAACGAATCACATCATCCCCGCCAAGTTCAGCAGCCGTTGCTTCACCGACGTTTGCACGACGTCCTGTGATCTTTGAGAACAAACGAACAGCACCCTTTGATGCGTTGTATGAAGCCGTCATCGTATCACCAACCAAACCAAGGATTGATGACATGTTGATGATTGATCCACCACCGTGCTCCTTCATGGCACGGAAGCCGTATTGCGTACCCAAGTACATACCGTCAGCGTTGATACTCATCAACTTACGGTAAGCTTCGAACGTGTCGGCCAAGTATACGCAGATCCAAGCGATGTCATCAGGCTCACCCATGCGTCCCATTGGCGTCTTCAAACGTTGCGTAACGTATGGTGCAACTGAGTCACCCTCACCTGATCCATCAGTCATTGGCGTTGCGATGTAACCAGGGTGCACTGTGTTAACACGAATGTTCAAGTCGTTTTGCGCTGCATAAACAGTGGCTGAATGAGTCGGTTGCTTTTAGAGTGTTAAGCGAGAGTAAAGCTGATGTTCTAATTGAACAACTGAAACAGCTGTAGCATGCCAAAAAGAACCCGCAAATTCATAACCGAATTTGCGGGTTCTTTCGTCATAAAATTATTGAGCTGTGTATCCACCGTCGATGACGAACTCTGCACCAGTGGCGAACTTTGATTCGTCTGACTATTGCTGGTTATATATACGGTCGCCCTTACGACGAAAACGGCAATATACTCAATATCCAGAATGACAAAATCGTTGGATTATCACTAGAAGAAATTATGTCTGTACCAAGGCGTGTCGCGTTAGCACAAGACAAATCAAAATCATTGGCTATCCGTGGCGCCTTACGAGGCCATCTCATCACTGAACTCATCATGATGTTGCCTGCTCCCTTGTACATTTTGAACGACCTCGTTCGCAAGGGATTATATGCCGAGCCTTCTATGCAGCGAGCGCTCACCGTTGCGCGCAATATGGATTTTTTAGTCACTGCGCTCGGGACGCCAGCTTCGCTTGATTCAATACCTATCTGGAATAATAACTGGCATAGCATTTTCCCAACTACACGTCGCGAAGGCATTAAAGGTGGCAACAAAACAGTTGGTATTTCGTGGGGCGAAACCATTAATGCCATGATTGAATATGCCCCAACTGCCACATTGGAAAACGTCAAATTTGTCCAATTCTTAGGTGAAAATTTAAAATACAATTCAGCGGCTGATTCTACGCATATTGTCGAACGACTATCGCGTAAGTTTTCCGGCGAATTTTTTATCAAAGCTCTAGATCAAGCCGTGAAAGATGGCGTTATAAAAATTGAAATTAGAAATTCAAACCAACGTAATTCCCGTCTTGAACGCTTGCTATCAGAACAGTATCCAGGGACACACTTTTTCGTTATCCAAGATGATGAAAACGTGATTGGCACTTCCGAACGCGTTACCCTTTACGCTGCCGAAAAATTAAACGCAGTTTTTTAAAATAGATTCAATTTTTTGTAGACTAGTTCAAATTTTTAAAAAGGTGTATGATGATGTTACAACATTCACATTCAAAGGAAAACAACAATGGATGAAGAACAACTAGCTAGAATTGCCGAAGATTATTATCTGAATAAATTAACCTTTGGCGACATTTCGGATAAGTATAAAATCAGCCGTTACAAAATCAAATCTTCAAAACACGATTCATATCAACCACAATATTTTGCCTCCTTCTATGTTCAACAATTCACATAAGATTACGTGTATGAGTATATGTTGGCGATAAACAGGCGTAAATAGACAAAATAAAAAAACTGCGAATTTCCAGTTTAAATCTCGCAGTTTTTTGAAATTTTTAAAATGCACTTACGCGTTTTCAATTGAAGAATCCAAGTACTGCAGAACCATCAGTGATGATTGGAATCAACTTCCCA
Organism: Weissella confusa; assembly: GCA_014332815.1. GTDB lineage: Bacteria > Bacillota > Bacilli > Lactobacillales > Lactobacillaceae > Weissella > Weissella confusa_C. The sequence goes on from JACSZT010000004.1 coordinate 67,314, forward strand.
CTCATCGTATAAACGTTTTTCAACGCTTCGTCCTCCGCAATCATCTTGGCGAGCCCTGCAACACCTGGGGTGTATGCTTCACTTAAATCATCTGGTGTTTTAATACTAATATCGGCTTTAAGATCCAATACACCAGTGTGGGCTTTGTGGTCAAATACGCGCGGAGCCGCGATATCTTCCAAATGAATTCCTGCAAATGACGGCGCCATTGTCTTAATAGTTTCGACAAACTCATCGACGTCCACTTGATTCAACGCCATCGGAATGGCATTTACACCTGAAAACTCTTTGTAAATAAGTGCCTTTCCTTCAACGATTGGTAACCCAGCCGCCGGTCCAATATTTCCAATGCCACTCGCTAATAAGATTTTGGCAGTTGCCACTCCAGCTGCTCCCATACCATTAATCACTACCTTCAAGTCTTTCAAAGGCTTGTTAACAACTTTGGCTGCATTGATAAGTGCTGCTAAGACGACAACTGCCGTTCCGGTTTGATCATCGTGATAAACGGGGATGTCCAGTTCTTCATTCAATCGCTTTTCAATGGCCATACGGGCAACTTGTTCCTTAGACAAAACATTTGCGTCTGACAATCCGATGAAAACATCTTGATTATCGATGACATCATCCAAACTTTGACCGTCTACTTGGTTAACTGCCGTTGCTAGTTCGCGTTGATACTCGTTGTAGTCATTATCGTCCGCGCGGATAACACCGTGAATATCAACTAGAGTCAAGTTCTTTACTTGCAGACTTAGTTCTACCTTCTTAATGTCCGTTGCTAACAATCCCTTGAACAATCCTGGGAACACCAACACATTGTTAACTTGGTTTGCCCATTGTGATGAGCCAGTTGCCGTAATGGCAGCGCCACCTTCATGCGCTTCTTCTGGCAAAATTTCAGGAACTGGGTTCGCCAGAGCAAAGACAATCGCATCTTGTTGCCAAGTGCGTCGTTGTTGTTTATTCAATAGATAGAGATCTCTTAATTCATCAGTCATATTATGTCTGTGTTATGCCTTAGCGTATGCAATTACTGCATTTGAAACGGCATCGACGACACCATCATCAAATACGCGTGGCACAATGTGGTCTGCCGTTGGCGTAGTTATCATTTGTGCTAACCCTTCCGCCAATTTATCTGAAATAATCCGATTAAAACGAGCACCTTTCGAATCGGTGCCTTTGTCACAAACAGCAACATATTTGATAACGTGATTTGTTATCGACCCTGTTCCTACCAGCTCATCTTCATCATTGAAAAGACCAACCGTTTCTTCAATGACATCAATTTCATTGGCGTTAAAGTTGGGGATGCCTCGCTCGGTCACAAACCGAATCGCCGCTTTAGTCCCACCATAATGTGGTACGTTTTCTACAAACGTTTGGATATTTGGCGTTCCTTTTTCAAGCAATGCACCGTACTCAGAAGTCGCCAAAGGCTTAAACCCTACGTAACTGAAGCTAGCGACATATTCTGGCTTCGTAAATACGAAATAATGGCTTTGACCTTTTCTAATTAGGCGTCCTTCTAGTACCATGTACTCTTGACCGTTAATCACGTCGACGTTATCTAAATCTGCGACACCTTGTTTAACCAAATTGAAACGCTCAGCTGTCGTAAACAGCGATACGTCCTGATTTACAACAAAGATATAAACATGATCATTTTCTTTACTTGCTTGCTCGACTAAGTATCTATGTCCCAACGTGAATGGGTTTGCATTCATGACGCTTGGTTGCAGCTCAGTTTGCAACGTTTCATTGTAAATGGCTGTTGTATGTGACAAAGGCTCTGTCCCAACGTATCGTTTCGTGATGTTAAGCGGTTTTGCTATGCCCTCCCTGAACAGACGCGCATCCAAGGTTGTTTGATACTTAATCACATCGTCTGCATTCTTAATGAAGTAAGACGGAAAGCTTAGATAACTCTTTCCATTAACCTTTTTTCCTCCTTCAATACGCTCCTGCAACAGGCCCAAATGCTTATCAATAAACTGTTTGGTCGTTGGTGGCACCAATTGTTGATAAAGCATTTCGTCCCCTCGTTCGATTGCTGAACGTACTGTTGTTGCTGAAATAACACGCGTCATTTCAAATTGTTTTCTATCGATTTCTATCAACTGAACTCTCCCTTATCTACAACACTAACTGCAGCATCCGTTACGCCATAAGTGTTCAATACATCAGTAATTGTTTCCTTGATTGCATCACCAAACTGCTTTGCAACATCGGAAACCAGCTCAAATTCGATGCCGTTATTTCCAGCACTCAACATAATTTGTACGTCGGATGATTCTAGTGTGCCGGCGACTGCACTTTTCTTACAAACATGATTGAATCTGCACCGTAGATACCAGCATCCTTGATCATTGCCGGGTTGTTTCCAGGCACAAACATCATTGTTCGACGTAAACGTTCCTCAGTATTAGCCATCTTAAAGCACCTCCCAGTTTGGCGTATCTACAATATCGAGTGCTCGTTGTACAACAGCGATTGCTCGTGCACGAATCACCATATCGAGCGTGATTCCACTTTTGGTAAACGAATAACGTCCACCCCAGCCTTGACCATCGCCTTAATATCATTTTCGAAATATGGCGTGTCCAAGCCGTTAATACGAACAACCAATTCAGCATCACCATAGTCAACCGTCTTAAGCGCTTCGTATACTAGGTAGCGTGCCGCATCCTTTTCAGGCATAGACACCGCATCTTCCAAGTGCGTCTTCATGTCCGTTGTGTAGTCCTCAGCAGACAATGCAATTCCAATCATGCGATCAGAAGCGCTTGCAATTTCGTAAGCATTAACAACACCCTTTGCTGACTCGATCGCCGCCATCAAATTTGTCTCACCAACTGTGCGTCCAAACTCTTTTTCGGCATTTTCAACCAACTCTTCCAGGGTATGAATCATCTCTGCCCAACTGATTTGACGTGGGTTAATCAAAGACTTGCCATCAAATCCAAGTTGGTGAATCAATTCCGTCTCACGCTTAAATCCTTCTTCGTCATCCATGTTCGTAAACACAGTGTCAAAAGCTGCAATACCGGCTGCACGGGCTGCATGCAAAATCACATTGCGGGCGTACAACAATTCTTGACCATCAGGATAACGGTGGTTTCCCTCCAAATCTACCAAGTGGTTTGCCTTAGCCAAACGCATAACACGCTCTGCACGCATCACAACGGGACGATCAACCATTTGTCCGTTCATGGCAATAACACCTGAACCCTTTTGCTTAGCTGCTTCAATTGCTGCCATCACGTTTTGGGCATTCAAAATTTCCTTCTTCGTTGGACGATAAACATCATTAATGTCATGCCATCGCGGACTGTTTTTGAAACAACTTCATCAATTGAATCAATCATCTTATCATCGCCCGTGGTAGCACGAACCTTAGGCGCCACGCGATCGATAACCGGGTGACCGAATTCAACAGTTTCAAATGCGTTATAATTCTTATCTTGCAAAATTTCGTCTGGAATCTCGCGATTTACACTATTCTTCAATGTGCCCAACGTACCACGCATACCAGATGACGTGATATTCGTAACAACACCCTTTTCAATCGCTTCAACCACGATATCGTTCATCACATTTGTTAGTGATGATGGTGCCAACGTCAAATCTTTAACGCCGTGGTCAATAATGCTGCGCATTACCATGTTGAATACAAAGTCCCCCTCGCGGAAGTGGTGGTGGAATGAAATGGCATCCATAAGGGCGTAACCCAATGACCCGAAGGCAGCATCGCCATCCATACCATTGGCATTTCCCATTTCATCGGCATTTGGTACACCAAGGAAGGCAACGTCAATCTTGATATCACCAGCCTCAATTGCACGTGCGCGATTACCGTGTGAACGGAAAATAACTGGGTTCTTCAACGCACCGTGTGAGACGGCATCGACGTCGTGCACCATTTGTGCAATTTGCAATTCTTTAGGATCCTTAGTAAAGCGCGTTGCACCAGACCCAATCTTGTCTGGATCACCCACAGCATCAACCTTTACGACGTAATCGACTTGCGTTTGCTTGATTGATGCAGGTGTGTTTGGATAAGGCTTGATTGTATCCGTAACCAAAACCAATGTATCGGCATATTGCTGAACATCCATTACGCGGTCAATCAAACCTTCTTCAAGCAAGTCAACTGTTGGCTTAGTGATACCACCAAGTGCAAATGATGCTTTCACATTCTTTTCAATCATTGATTGACGCAAGAAACGCGTAACAGCTAGAGCCGCTCCACCAGTACCCGTTTGGAATGAGAAACCAGGCTTGAAGTATGGTGAGTTCACAATGGCACCACGAATAATGCCATCAGAACCAGACATAACATTGACGTTGAACTTAGTATCAATTTCCAAAGCTGACAAGATAACAACATCCAAGTTATCAACAACAGCACCCTTATTAGCTGGATCTGCATACCATGACGCGTCAATTTCTTGTTGATTACGGTTACCCTTCATTGATGAAGCGGCCCCCTTGTCAAAGTCTACCTTACTCAAAACATCAATCAAATCTTGACGCTTAGGGTTGATGGCAATACCGACTTCAGTAACCAACACATCAATAGAATCACCCGGTGTAATAACCGTCGTTACATCAGGTACCACTGTCGCAATACGTCCACGAACAAGTGGTGCTGAAATAATGGTCAACTTAGCCGTAGCGGCATCTTGGTGTCCACCGATGCTAACTCACATTTCCCTTTTGGATGGCATTCCAAAAGTCATTTAATCTTTAATTTCCTTGATGACATCAATCAAGCTACCATCACGGTATTCAACCAACGCTACGACGCGATCCGTAAACTCAAGTGGCTTTGGCGTACCAACGATTGCAGCTGCCTTTTGTTGCAACTCTGCGATGGTGTAAATAGGCAACCCTGGATGTCTGCCATCCGTCCATGAAAACTTTCTGTAGGATATCGTTATTCTTGATAGGACCAGGTATATTTAATTTTGCACTGATAACAATTTTGTCAGAATTGGTCACTTTCAACTTATCTTGTAAGCGACTGCGCCATTCACGGTTATCAAGTACCGTCAGCAAATCAACCGCTTCACCTATATCAAAAATACTCATTATCAATTGATAATCAGCTTGACCATTAGTCATCACATCAATGTCAAACAGTCTTCCTAAGGCGTAGGTTTCTTCAAATAAAATAGCGGTCTTTTTAACGGCAGCTAAATTGCCATCCACTGTTATAAAGGCTTCTGGGCCTGTAACGCGCTCAGCAAACAGTATTTCATACTGACTGTTGCATTCAAGCCCTGCAACAATTCCTTTTAGAGCGTTATTTACGACAGTTTCTTGGGACTCTTTTTCAAAGATTAGCTCTTTGCTGGTTGCTCCTTGGTACATTTGATTAATCACTTCATACCCTTCATCAAGCGTGTGATTTTGCTCCTTGGCGCACACCTTTGCTGGCTTGCCACAAATCAAGCATAACCGTGGTCCAAAGCCTAAATCCTCACGAGTTTCAGCTCTTAAAGCGTTAAACAACAACTTCAAATCGCTTCCTTCAAAATTTCGACCCAGCTTGAAGGCTTTGTCTAAATAACTTTTCAAAGACAGACTGCTGTCAATGAACGTAAACATATTCATATCAGTGTGTGAACCCATTGAAACCGGATCAACCAAACCAGGTTTAGGATTCAAAGACACCTCATAAAGCAGTCTGTTCGAAGCCAAATCCTTCTCAATAAGGCCTTCAACCATTCGTTGTATCACACGACGAACTTCCGTCATTGTTGCTGATCCATCCTTTGTAGAATACGCAATTGCAGTAACCCAAATTCCTAACGAAAAAATGGCACCTTTGTGTGTATTGACGTTATTAGTCGCGTTAAACATGGTTCGCTCAGCGAGGACACGCTTGATCAAGGTCGAATCTTCAAGTGTCGCTGCAATTTTCATCAAAGTATCCAATAGCCGTTGGGTCATTGTGCCAAACGTTGCTTGCAAAAACGGTACTGCAACTTCAGCAACACCCGGAAAACCATTAACTGCTTCTCCTCGAATCCCCGTCAATTGATAGGTTTGGAATTGTTGCTCACCTGCGGTCGTGGCCACCAGCCCCGTTAGTTGACCAATAAATATCGTCAAAATCAGCGTATCAGCCGAACCGCCAATGCTTAAGTTTCGTTCGATAAATAATCGATCCAAATCGCACAAGTATTTCATACCTTGCTCAGTGTGACTACCACCTAGCTTGAAATATATACTTGTCCATTCTTTCATCTCAGCCAAAACATCAGGTGTTTTGGCGCCCCCGTTCGGGCCGATTCACCATGATTTCGCCAATCAACTGTGATGACACGATAACCGTGATTCACATAAAAGTTGCGCTGGAAGTACCATTCTTCTTTTATGCCGGAATACCCGGTCAAAAAAATGATTGGTTGTCCATCACCTTTGTCTGTATAAACCAGCTTCACATGATCATCCGTTAAAAATTGCATTTTAAATCACTCCGAATCATTTGTTAATTTAGGAGATTCATCAATTGTGATTATTATGGCGATGTGCGTTTCACCATACTGGGATTGATAGGCCCAGATAACACTTGCTCCCATCGAGTGTCCAATTAAGATAACTTTATCAAGCTTCAAGTACATGATTAATGCGTTCACATCAGCAGCCAATTGTTTTATTGTTAGATTTTTGGTTTGTCTCCAATCTGACAGCGCATGATTCGCCAACAAAGGCGCGTTTAATGTTGCATCAAAGAAATGACTTTCATGCTGTTGTGCTAATAGTTGTCTTAATTTTGAATCGATTGGTTGCATGCACATTTGTTGATTCATCATGGTTGGTAAAACGAAGTCCATCGTTTGGGCATTTAAATTTCGCACGCCACTTTGGTTGTGTTGAATAAAATCCAACGTTATTTCATTAAATTTTTCAGGTACTTCTATCTGTGGCATGTGACCAACCTGATTAATGGTGACGACCCGAGATTCGTTATTGATAACTTTTTCACAATAGCGACAAAAATCATGCTGCCAGATTGGAGACCGTTCTCCCGTCACAATTAATTGTGGGATAGAAAGATCTGCGAGATATTTGGCAGCGTCCTTGTTGAAATCGCAATAATCAACAAAACTGCCATAAATGCGTAAGCAATCAATCCGATTCCGCTAATGCGAATACGATCGAACTTCCCAATTTCTTCTTTCACGTTAGTCATCCCCACATGACTTGAATGCGCGTGATTCATCATAATTCTATCTCCATTTATATCTGTCTTATATTCCTAGCAGTCCATGCCATTAATAAATCCTGAAGCTGTCGTAACAACATATTTTGGCATCACATTCGTTGCAACCAAAATGGCTGTTAACAAAATGGTGAAAACCGATCCACCACCCAAATATGAGCGGAAGATTGGCAAGTGAGCACCAAGGTAGTAAAACACGTGTCCCATTAGAACCAATGCAAAAATTGCACCAATCATTTTGATTGGCATAGCAATGTACAAAATAGCGTAGTTAAAACCGACACCAATAATAACACCAACAATTCCAATTACAACCGCCGTCAATGCCATCGAAATGAATGCGACTGGCAAGAATCGAACTGCAGCCTTCAACAACATCTTACGATCCATTTTAAACAAAGATGAGGCAATCAAAGAAACGATATAAAGACCCAAATCACGTAGAATTTCACCGTGACCATTTCCCTTACTGTCCTTGAAGATACGTGAGATAAGTCCAGCACTAATAATTGCTAGCAGATTTCCGAGGATAACCGTCGGGAATAGCTTAGACAAAATTCCTGCGGATCCAACGCCCATCGCGTGTGCATAGATACCAGAAAGCGGCACAATGCCGGCACCAACTCCACCAGCCGCATAGTACTTTGGCAACAAGCCAAATGCCTTTGTCAAAACGATGCTCAAAATAATAAATGCATATGCGTTGATGCCAGGGAACACCTTATTCAACATCGTACCAATCATAAAGAACATAACCGCAATGATCAATCCAACACCTAGTTGCATGTAATCAGGCTTAATCTCCTCAGCAGTAGCGGCTTCCTCGCGTTCAAGATACAATCCAAACAACTTTCCAAGCGTTGCACTGATCAAAGAGATTGCGACAATACTTACCAAGCACAAGACAACAAATTGCCATGACAAAGCTGCCAACAAAACGTGCATATCAAGCAAAGACAGTCCAACACCAGCAAGCAATGCGTGCGTCATGTTCTTAACGATAACTTGACCGAACATAATTACACTGTCTCGTTTCTTCAAATATCTAAATTACTTCATGAATGTGACTAGAATTCCAGCAACAACCAGAATCAAGGCACCACCGATTCGATTACCCATTTGCGCAAACGCAATCAAGTTCATGCGTTCTGATGCGGCCAATACGGCAACGTTTCCAGTACCACCCATCGAGTTGTTGGCCAACCCTGCTGTAATAGCGGCTTCAACCACACCAATGCGATGCGTATTGTAAGCGGAAAGCACATCATCATTTACGAAATTGACGAACACCGTTTCGTTATCGACCTACTGCCCTTAATTCGTGGCGAACGCAACTATATTCAAGAGCTATTTAGCAAGTGAACTAATCGAATTCAGGCATTGAAAAAGCGAGGAATCTTTCTCCTAAGATTTCCTCGCTTTTTCGTTTACATGCCTGGGGAGTACGAAGTTAACATCACTAACGCCTTTCAAAACGATCTAGACGAAATACATGAATATCTGTCTTCCAATTTTTCAGAGGAAGTCACACAACGAGTCATGGCTCGTTTAATTGCAGATATTGAGCGCTTGGAAACTAGCCCAAGACTTGGTATTCCATTGCGCAACTTTCATCCTGAGTTAATATTTGTCATCAGCAGTAAACGTCTTTTTACGCCAAGTTATTCACGATAATGGGTTGCCATTCCAACCCAATCTCGAGACAAAGCAAATGGTGGCCGTTGATTCATTATTGGATATGATTGCCGAGGCCAAAGCCGAAGGTGGCAATCATACACTGGATGAAATTAAGAAACGTTATTTGAAGTAATTTGTGGGGGAACTTTAGAAGTTTGTAAATGTGATTTTATTCACATTTAGTTCTATGAGTGAAACAAATTGTTATGTACACCCATTGTGCGTACAATTAAACACATGGAGGCAAATGGATATGAAAGAACCATCAACTAATAGACTTTCGATTCGTATTAATTCGGAAGTTAAACAACAAGCATCAGAGATTCTAGAAGAATTAGGGTTAAGCAACGCGTTCTACCTTTGACAAGGTGCGGCCCACTACCGCCACCTTGAAGCCATCATCTGCCAAACGCTTAGCGATTGCCTCGCCGATTCCTTGTCCTGCTCCTGTGATAAATGCAACATCAGCCATGATATTTACCTCTCAATTAATTCTATTTATTATCTCTTGCTCACTTCTACACAAATTAGTTTACTTCTTGTCAAACGTCCAGCGCATTGTCTCTTCGTCAACTTCCATGATTGGCGTTGTTGGTGCAACACCGGCGTTGTTAATCACAACTGTTAGGTCCCCAAAATGATCAACTGTCTTTTGTACACCAGCAAATACGTCATCACGCTTTGCTACATCCGCAGCGACTGCCAAAGCAGCGTCAGGGTGAACAGCGTTAATCTCATTTCCCAATGGTGCCAATTCCTTGGCCGTCGTTTGCGTAATACCACGAATCGCAAACTTTGATGCACCGTAAACCGTCAAATCTGGATTTCCTTCCACACCGGCTTGTGATGTGGCGTTAATAATCTTACCCCCGTGTCCAGCCTTCTTAAAGGCTTCCACCGCAGCTTGCGTTCCCCACACTGTACCGTTGATATTCGTCTTTGAATCCTTACCAGCCAAGAAAGCAACCGCTGATGCGACTTCTTCTGGTTCTGACAAGCGACCCAATGCGATTCCGTCAGAGAATTGTGCCATTCCCCAATCGTCATCCTTACCTGCATTTTGACCAACTTCGTGGGCAATATCAAACATCATTGGCGTCTTAACGATTCCAGGTGCAAAGGCGTTAACCGTGATCCGCGATTATATGAGATAGGTGTGTGAGTATTATATTGTGAGAGATGCCAAACCACGCGCCGAACTTACTATTCATAAGTTCGTGATACCTGTATTTTAGACTAAAACTGCCCCATTTTCAATGTGATAGTTTTAACAAGTGTTCTATTAGTGGAACACAATTCCTCCGTCGACAACCAACGTTTGACCTGTCATGTAAGTCATCAACCTTGGCCAAGTTCAAGTTGTCATTCAACTTAGCAACCGCTTGTTCAAACTCTTCTTCAATCATCTCGGTATCTGTATCTCCCAAAACTTAAAAATCATGTACCCAACTATAACATAATAAAAACGCTGCTACGAACCGTAACAGCGTTTCTTGTTATTCATGGTTTGGCGGTCCGCCTCTCCAGGCGAATTGCGCATACAAATCAGAACTGTTCTTGCGAGCCACCTTGTCCAACGTACCAAAGTTATCCAATGCAAACTTCTCCGCACGGTCAACCCATTCTGCCGTTTGCTCTTCTGGATTAATGTTTTCTACTTCAGCGAACACTTCCAAGTGCGCATCCACGTAACCACGCTTCATGCCGGCCAACAAAACTGGCTTCAAGAATGCCTTGGCAATTGCTTGCGTTTCAGTTGGGCCAACCTCGCCTTGCGCTTGTTGCATTTGCGTAAACAACGCAATAAAGGCGTAGTATGCACCCAAGAACCAACCGTTGAAGTATGGCATTACCACATTGGCTTGACCAATCTTGTCGTGGTTGTGGTGCGTAATCTCGTGATACTCTTCAGACAACATGCTCTTAAGCGAGATGGTAGGACAGGGGTTCAACTCCCCTCGGCTCCATAGAAAAAACGCATGACATCAAGCATCTGCTTGTGTCATGCGTTTTCTTTTTGCTTATAAAGCTGCCACCATTTCGCGCAACATTGATTGGCGGTAAATTGGGCGGTTGTTGAACTTGCGACGTTCTACTTCCACTTCCTTCTCGGCACGATCAGATGTAACCAGCCTGCGTTGCCTATGTACAGCTTTGATTACGGGTTGCGCTAGGTTTTAAAACTAAGTAATCTGCGCCAACCGTTTGCCACCTGAGGACGGTTGGAAGAGGATAATCAGGCTGGTCTAGTTGATCGCCGTGCGGAATGGCGTGCACTAGATGAGACTTAAATTATTCAGCTATGAACGTAGACGTGTTAGTATCCATTTAGCCCCCCGATGGATTGTGCATCGCCCTTGTTATTGCTATACTAAACACTGTTAATAAAACTTTCGGGGTCGTTACGGAATCGACTGGCATTGTTCGTGCTAGCACTGCGTTTAGGGGTTGTGGCCCTATAATCCACTCAGAAGAATTAACTGCAAACAATTCACAAAACACTTACGCAGTAGCTGCCTAACCCTTATACGGTAGGACACGCTCAGCAACAGTTTCGGACCCCATGTTCGTGTTGTTTTTCACTCAAAAAAGTAACAGTAAACACTGTGTTTCATTTATCGGAAATACATTTTATGTGAAGTCCGTAATTTAACCCTACCATTTATGAAATGTCCTTAACTATTCATCTTTTGAAACGATCTCAAATATCATTAGCATCATGCCTCAGCTTCTGGCACTCGACCAGTTAAATACAACGTCATCCCACATGACATAAATGACACGAAGTCTCCCGCCTCAAAAATCGTCACCTCAAAGTTATCCGATTGTGTCAGCAACTCCAACGCAGCTTCGTGACCACCGTGTGATGCCCCAATAATCGCTACTTTTTCCTTCGTCATAATATCCCCCTTCTGTGGGGCATTTTCTGAGCCTGGTAGCGCTAAACGGGCCGGTGTCACCCCGACACTCAAAATCAATTTATCGTAAGCAAATTGCGCCTTAGTATCCCCATTTAGTGTAAGTACTTGCTTATCCGCATCAATCCCCGTGACCTTTGTGTTATTTAAAACGTGACCACCAAGTGATTCAATATCAGCTGGTTTAAAGTTTCGAAAATCAGCATCGAGATAGGCACCTAATACTCGTGGCAACAAATCCAATACTGTCACGTGCTTACCAGCTTCAACCATCGCTTCAACCGCTTCAATACCGATGTATCCTGCCCCAATCACCGCAATATTTTCCACACTGTCATCATCGATGTAGGTCTTCAATTGTTTTGCTGATTCATAACCACGCATCGGCACAATATATTGCAAAACATCGGCAAACTCGCTTGTATTGGCCTTTACTCCAATTCCTTCAATAACAACATCGGCTGGATATTCACCAGCATCTGTCACGACAGCAGTTACACGCCCGTTATCATCGCCCTTGTAACGCTTGATGGCTTCACCGACGTGCACAGCGACACCATGTTCAATCAATGCGTCAGTAATACGAGTCGTCACGAACGGTGCCTTGGCTTCGCCATTAATAATGGTGTGCGCAACATATTGGGCTTCACGACGCGCCGTTGATGCCAACGCAACGGGTTGTTGCTTACCAGACGGAATATAAAATGGCTTAATTGCATCCCCAATCGCATACACATTTGGTAAATTCGTGCGCAGGTAACGGTCAGTTTCAATCCAGCCACGTTGATCAAATGTTTCAGGTGTGTAAGCCAGGCGCACAATAATCTCACCATTCCCGCTTACGTCAGGCACAAACGCCGGACGACGAGTGTCAACAAGGGTAACGGATGCAATCTCAACGCCGGAACGTTGAGCAGTAACCTCATTCAACCCTGCACTAGCAAAGTTGTACTCAAATACATATAGCGCCGAAGCGCCAACCACACCCTCGAATTCACCGTACCCAAGCGCCTTTTGGGCAGCCAAATTCAACGATGACCATTGTCGATCAAAGCCAGGTTGGAAGAAGAAATCAGCTTCCGCCAAATCAGTCAGTGTCAAACGTTGTGCAATTGCCAAGGCCAACGTATTACCATGTGCGGTCACATCGTAATGCTTTGCCATCACCGCCCCGCCAACAATCGTTTATGAGCTGAATATCCTCGTAATCAAATACAGTTGAAAAGTCCATTTTATTATCCCCTCGATAAAACAATGTTCGGAATTTGGTTTATTTACCGGTAGTTTCCTTACCTAAGAAATAATTATAACCGAACTTATTCGTAAATCAAGTTGATAATTGTTAATATTTTGTGTCCTTGTTCGGCTTTAACGGCTCTACTTAGTGGACAAAGTCCAAACGTGTCTCCGGTGCAAAACGGTGCATCACATAGAAGTAGCCTTCCTTAGCCAACTTCATGGCTAAGTCGTCATTGATAACCGTGGCCATGTTTGCAGGCACTACCGGAATCTTAAACCGACGCCCACCAAGTTCAACCGACGTATCCGCCTCTGAGCGGCTTTCGATGATGCACTTGTTTGGAGCAATCACAAAGGCAGCTGGCAAGTTCAACTTGATGTATTGAATCATCTTAATCACAGCATCTGAGTGGCCATGCGCAATATCAATTGTGATGTATTCAGGTGTCAAACCTGCCGTCTTCAATTGATCAATAAAGTCATACTCTTCTTGCTTAATACCCACTGAAATTGATGCAAATGCGCCAGCTTCTTGGAAACGACGGATACCACCGTCAGCGATGATTGGCTTCTTAGCAGCCTTCGCGCACAAACGCAACGCAGCCAATTGCCATCCCCCAGTACCAAACCCAGTCTTCAACTTTGTGATGCAGGCCTTACCTGGTCCAACGCCCAACTTAGTCGCATCGGCACCAGCGTTTTCCAAGTCACGCACAGCTTCAGGTGTCGCAACGTTACCAGGTACCAATAGCTTCTTACCTTCAACGTTCTTGTACTCACCCTTTTGGAATTGAGACGCTGAACCAAAGTATGTCTTGTACTTGGCTCCGTCCATCTCAATAATTTCACCCGGCGTTTCCGCGTGACCCGCGAACAATGACCCAATCATCACCATTGTTGCTCCAAAACGAATTGACTTGGCTATATCACCGTTATAACAAGTATATCAAAAAAGCCGGCATCATGCCGGCTCTCTGAACAAATATTAATATGAATCACCGTTAACAATTGAGTTCTTAACAATTACGTAGTCAACGTAACGCAAGTCCATCAACTCACGGCCACCAGCATAAGAAATCGCTGATTGCAAATCTTGTTCCATTTCATTCAACGTATCGTCGATGTAGCCACGGTATGAAATCGGTCGGGGATGCGCTTCTCAATTTGGTGGAAAATACCACGCACAATACCGTTAACCAAAACGATTGAAATCACAACAATCAACAAAGCCAAGCCTAGTGACTTCCAGTCAAAGCTATAGTGTAGCCAATGCTCAAATAATTTCACGTTAATCTCCTAAAAATATCTATTCATTATCTCTCAATTACAAAAAAGTAGTACCGTCAATGAACCCATCAACTTGTACAAACCATACCCGATGCTGAACATAAGCACTGAGCGGTAAATCGCGTGTGCAAAATGCGTCACCAAATGTGGGGCGTGAGCTGTATGCAAGGCAATTAGTAACCCTGTAAACAAAACAATCACACGCGCTGGGTTTTCAAACGCCATCAAAACATCAGTCCAACCGGTGATTGGGTCTTGGGCAGCCATAGAAATAGCCAATCCAGCCAACCCCAGTCCAGCGAACACACCGTTTACATTGATGCCCCAGTCAGACAAAATCATCGTCACAGTCAACGCCATCACAACGAATTGCAAACTACGCGTCAAGAATGGCATCACAATTGAATCAAGTTCAAAGTTAATGCGTGAACCCAAGTGACCCAACATACGTGACCAGTTTGTAATCGGCTCGTTTGACAGCGTCGCATTCGGCACAATCACCAACGCACCATCAAATGTACGGACCAACGTTGAACGGAACGTAATATCTTCAGCGATTCCCTCAACAGATGGCGACTTAATCCAATCACCGATTTGGAACGGCTTCTCAGTAATAATGATGATACCACCAAGCAAGTTCTGATCGACCATCTTAAATTGGGCCGTTGCCATAAACTCGTGACCGCGCGTCGTAACTTGGTTGATGTAGGCTTTTTGACTACCCGTTTCAAAGCGATCATCTTCAGCTAGCATCGCTTCAACATCCGTCATCGCTGCCATCATATCCTTTGTCTTTGTTGCGATGTCCAAGTAGAACGTCAACGCCAACTTACGTGTATGACGGAAAACAACATGTAGTTACCCAAAGCTGCTAACCCGACTACGATTGCTAAAAGTACAGACGCCATCACAATTCTCTCTTTCTTATGCCTTAGCAGTTGGCGTATCCACGCCGGCTGATAGTTGAATATCGTGTTCTGCTAAGATACGAATAATCTTCATGTTAATGTCAGCACGCGTACCAGCCCAATCCGCGCAAAAAGCATCACTACAAACGTTGCCACTGATCCAAATAGCGCTAGCCACGTAATGACACGCGCAACTGTCCAAACACGGTAACCTTCATAACCTGACGTTTCCTTACGACCTTGGTACGTAAAGAAAACAATCACCGCAAAGATTGACAACACAGCCTGACCAATGACGCTTAACCATTGGACAAATCCTTGTGGCAAGCCCAACGAGCTTAAAGTTGCAACCAAAAGCGCAACCGCAACCTGATTCATCTTTAATCCCTGTTTACTCATAGTAATTACTATACGTCATTCACAGTTCAATACAATATCAATCAGATTTTAAGTTTTTTACAAAATTACAACAAAACAAGTTTTAATAGTTGACTAAATGCTTCCCTTAAGAATGCCCATCGCAGCTGCCGGTGCATCAAGATTTGGCTGAATAACTTGCTTGTATGTCTTAGTCGTTTGTTGACTTGGCGCTGCGGTACCCGGCACGTAGTTAATCTGCTTGATCTTCATTGTCTTTCCCCCGACCGAAGCAGCTACCGCCTTATTTACTGCTGCTGATGAGACAGCATTTGTTTTTGTGTCAGATGCTGTGACCGTCACACCTCCATCCCAAATCACAACGTGACCAACGCTACCGTGGGCTTGATCCACAAAGCGGAAGAAAACCGGTACATAAACGTTTTCTGGGAAATCTTGATTGTTGTACATAACTGGCGCATCGTCAGCGGCCATTGCAGCCGTTGCATACCCTGACGCACCCCCAAAGGCACCTGCCACATACGCCAAGCACATCCAAGCTTCACACGCAAAACGCACTTGACCTTCGTCATTTTTCTATTAATCCACAACTGGACGCCATTGGTGATCAATTGGCATTTCAGTTGACCAACCAATGTATTCAACATCGCCACTGCCACGTAGCCATGCCAAAACTTCATCAACCGAATGGAACGTGATGTGTCCATTGCTTGATCCAGTTGAAAGAAATTCTTTCTTGTACCCATCCTCAATAACTGCAATGCGCTTGCCACGCTTTGCTAGCGGTATCACACCATCAAACGTTCCGTGACCAGTCCCCAAATACACAACGTCATAATCGTAATCTGCCATTTAATCGTCCCCCAAATTAAACAATTAGCATCTCTTAAACGACTACATCGTACCGCGTTTACTCCCTGAATACCAACAAAAGGCCAACTCCATGCGGCTGACCTTTAAGTCGGGAATACCGCCAATCACGGCTTGCTTATGCTTCTGATTGGCTGCCCAATTAATGTGTGCATCTTTCACCGGCAACACATCACGCATATTCTCCAAAGAACGGAGCATAGCAACTGGTGTATCTAATGTAATTTTCGGATTGCAGCCATAGTTTGAACATGTCCCGCCGATGATAACCGAGGCCGGCATTTCTTCTAACGCCAAAAAGTCTTTCGAAACATGGAATAGCTCTGTCCCCTCAATCGGCAAATGATGTGACCGCAAACCAGTCGCCACCACAATTTTGTCAGTTGATAACTGACGATCACCAACCTTGACTGTGTGGCGGTCCTGTAAAATGCCGTAGCCATTAATAATTTCAATGCCGACAGCCTGCTCTGCCTTTTTCAAGCTAACATTGCGCAAGAAAGTTACCCCACGCTTAGTTAAATCAGCAATAATTTGCTCAACATAGTCTTGCTTAAAGCCTTTCAACGCTTGGTCACCATGCATGATTACCGTTACCTTTGCGCCAGCCGCATTCGCTTGCGTCGCAAATTCCATCCCGATATAACCCGCCCCAATCACAACGACATCCCCCGCCGCATAAATATTATCAACCGTCGTTTGCAAATGACCATTCACCACAATACCGTTTTTGTTGTAAGCCACACCGACCTCATCCAATCCGAATCCTTCCACGTTTGGAATACGGCCCGTCGCGTCCAACACCCAATCAGCCGCAACTGTCACATCAGCGCCATCAGTGACAACAACTTGATTATCAACGGTTTCAATCTGGTACTTATCCGGAGTCGTAATTTGATCAGCTTGCAAACCGACTTTTGCAATTCGTGGCGACGTGAAAACCACTGATGGAATAACCGGATAATCAATTGGTGCCGTTGTATCGCCCGCAAACAAATGCATCAAATACTTCGACTCGAAAATCGCTGTCGGTGTCAGCTTAGGTTGTGTTTTATCAATGAAAATGTGAATCATGCGTTCGACTTGTTCGGCATCCAACCCGAGTTCAACCGCCGGCAATAGCGTACCAATCACTTGCTCAGCGTAGTCACTCATTTCAGTTGCGCCGACCAAATGATGTTGCTCATCAAAAATCAATTCGTTTTCACCAAACTGCTCATTCATGACATTACGGTACCAGTTCTTTAAGACATCATGCCTCCGTAACAAAAAATGTACAGAGCGGCCCGTTAAAGTCTACAGTTATCCTTAGTGACGCGCTCTTTGGCCAGCTCTCGGCTGACAGTTAAAAGAACTATTCAAAATTTTCAACTTTGTCTACTATACGGGGCCATATAGTTCATGTCAACAGCTCATCAACTAGATTTGTTCCCAAGTAATTGACTCCAGCGATGGTCTGTGTACATACCTGCGGCGGCGATCACACCTCCGATGTACCACGTTCCGTTATTGGCATTTGCGCCCACCCATGTGGCAAACATATCCCAATTTGACATCGTACGCTTGTCGGCTGAAATTACTTCAACGCGACCGAACTGCTTTTCCATATTCCCCTCCTTGCACCTTGGTTAACCGTTTTATTAAAAATGGGCCCTAGCGGCGATAAATGTATTTGCGGCGGCCCAACCAATAAATTGCACAATGTTAATGATTGATGGAATAAATGAACCACGCAAACCAAATGACGCACGCGTTAATGCCATCATTGGCAATCCCGTCTTGTAACCCATGAATGATGCCAATGCCAACAAAGCATATGACACCAATCCAGAAATAATCAATGTCGTTGACTCGATTGATTCCCAAAGCACGAAGATGAAAACCAACACGATTCCGATACGCTCAATCATTCGAACTGAACGCTCACCCAATGAGATTGATGCCAAGTGCAACAATGACATGATGATAATTCCGATGACCAAACCAGCCTTACCACCAGCTGTGTAGGCTTGCCAACCGAACAAGTCCTTGAAGATAACCGAAATCGAGTATCCGATGTTCGCACCCAAGAATGACCAACCAGTCGCACCTGACTTACGCTTCGTGAAACGTGAGAAGTCTGATGACGCCGTTACCCAGGCCAAGTTGAAGGCGGCCAAGATATCGATGGCGGCACCTGATGAGATACGTACCTTTGCTGGTGGGTTCCAAGCGAAGATGTCAGCCAATGACACGTGTTGGAACACCTTTGTCAAAGCAGATCCGGCGGCCATCAAGTTAACCGCGTTGGCCGTCGTTGACGTAATCACGATAACCAACAAAGCGATAATTCCCAAGCCCAACTTTGATGCAATCGTTGATGGATCTGAGTCGTTTGGATCAAAAGCGTTGTTCATCAAGGCCGTCGCAATCGTGGCTGTCAAACCGATGAAGGCGAACCAGAACACGTATTGTCCCTTACGGATGAAGAAGAAATCAACCAAGAAGACGGCGATTTCTGGTCCCAAGAACATACCGATGTAGTCCAAGAACAAGATGAAGGCATCCAAGAATGTGGCGAACCACAATGGAATGAATGACACAAGTGTTGCGGCAATCGTTACAATCCACAAGGCTGGCGTTAGCTTTACCTTGTGCCACATGCTTAGCTTCGTTGCAACGTAGTAAATCAATCCCGTCAATGCCATCGCCACGAAAGTTACACCAATCGTTTGGCTAATGATGTTCACTGACTTCAAACCGAAGTACAATCCAATTCCAACAGCCCATGAGGCAATCGCAATCCAGTTCAAACCACCGTTGTACCAGTACTTACCATCCACCTTCGTGAATTGGTCAAGTTCTTGTTTTGCATGAGTTCTATTATACGTGATAAAAAGTTAGTTTTAAATTAACATTTTAAGTTTGTGTGTCGTCGCTAACCCACCGAAATAGACTAGACCCGCCCCATTTGCTTCGTGCGTAAGCACGAACACAAACCACAAATTAAAAAGCACCAGAACCCAAATTGAGTTCCAGTGCTTACTGTTTTACTTCTTAAATGATTTGTAGGCCTTCTGCAAATCCGGCGCCACCATTTCTTCCGGCTCCTTAAGCGTCATCACGTGACCGCGCAGGTTTGTGATATTGAAGTTATTGCCTTCAAAGCTACCAACTTTACCGCCCAACGCTTTCACGAAGTTCTGCGCCGCTGATGGCTTTTCCGTAATAATCAAATAATTAGCCATACGGACCTCCGCCAACAAATCTCCTTCACCAGACGGATCCGTATCAGTCGCAATGACCAACGCGTCATAACCCTTCTTACTTTCGGCTTTTAGTTCATCAAGTAATTTCTTTGAGGATTCAGACTTACCAGTGCGCAGATTACGGCTACGAATATAAGTTCGTTGCCACTTAAAATCGGCCAAGTTCCATGGCATGTACTTCAACGTCCTCGCAATACGAGTTAATTGCATTGACGCGAAATCCCAACGATTACGACTTTCACCCTTCAGGTAGGCACCGTGTTGATTTTTATCCGTGACATCAGTCAAATCACGCATGGCCGCCTTAATACTCTTCGGTGATTCATCCATGAAATTGGCACGCAATACTTGGCCTTTCCAGCCAATCGCATCAATCGCTTCCCATCGCCATGGAATCACGTCACCGTCCTTGGTCACGCGACCAAATACGTGACCGGCCGGGTCCTTAAACTTCACTTCATAATATGGTGTGCGGACGTAGTTTTTAATCGCTTCAAGTTGCTCATAAATCTTCCAAACAATCACTGACTTCAAACGGCCTTCACGCGCCACTACCTTGTAGCCCGCCTTCTTAGCTGAAGTCGCTTGGGCTTCGTACATCTTTTGATACGTTGCCAATACTTCCTTTGACGCATAACCACGTGGCGCCAACACAGCCGCCAAACCAGCCAAATCAAGCAATCGACCTGGGGCTTGCGTACGCGTCTGGTGCTTTTCGTTCACCACCGCACTGCTGTGGTATTGCGCCATATCAGCTTGTCCCTCATCCTTGGTCGCAAAGTCATCAGCTGGCACGTTGGTACCCGGACGGTTTGCACCGTGGGCTCCTTGCGCCTTAACGTGGGTTGGTCGTGGCTGACGATGCGTTAACAAACTCTTATCCACCCCAACCAGGTCCGCAATGCGATCCACTAATGGCAGCAACTCATTGAATTGTTCCGGTGTCACCGTCTTGTCTTCTGTACGTGGGTACGACACGTTTGCCGCATATGAATCGTAGACCAACTTAAAGTTCAACTTAATAGGTAGATTGAAGGCCGTTTTAAAGTTGGGATAATCCTGCAATTCAGCTGTGACGTGGTCATACACGTAATCTTCAGCCAACATCGCCAAATAGTTCTTTGCCAACACTTCGTAAATCGCCATGGCACTGTCGCCGTACTTCTTTAAGCTCTGCCCCTTTTGCCCTTTGCCCATTTCAGACAAGGTTGAGACACGCGTCGCACCGGTTCCAACATTATGCTTTTCCAAATAGGCCATAATCCACTTTGTTGACGGATGTTGTGGCTTCTTATTCGCACCTTCATGCAAATAAGGGTCGGCCATTGGTCCAAGCGCACCTGCTTGGCCCTCCTCATCATCGTCATCCACACGCCGCATGTCGTGTTCAACCACTTGCGTCACGGATTCAAGCAACTTGGGCACTGTCATCTTAAACTCACCAACTTCATCCATCATTTCAAATAGACGCTTAGTGATCTTCGGCGAGGCAATCCACGTGCCCTTCACCATCACCGCTGAAACATTACCAGTTTCCGTCAACGTCAGCTTACCCTTCGCCTCACGCAACATCCCTGGAAAACTAATTTCTTCGCCTGCCAACAGCTTGGTGATTTCCTCGTCCGTAAATTTGTGCCCACTCCATTCTTTAGCAAAGGTAATCTCTTCACCCTTGAACGTTCCGGTCGTTTTCTCACTGACTTTGCGAACTGGCTTAGGCTTTGGCGCACCCAGTGTTGCCTGCAACGCTTCGGCATTTGCGACCATTATTCTGCATTTTCAATTAACACTTGCTTGATTAGCATTTCTTTCTCTCCCTGGAAAAAATTAATGTTGTGAACTGTTAATCGAGTATATCACTTATTTCCTATCTTTTGGATTTAATTTAAAGCCGTAGAAAGTGCTGCCCTTGAAGGTTTGCTTTGCCATTTTACCGACTGCGGTATAAGCTTTTCCACGCTTTGACTTAGGTCGAACAACGTTCCCGTTTCGTTCCATTCTGGATCACCAGCCGTCATCGTTGAGTCCAAGTGAACGTGAGGATCCACGAATGGCGGAATCATCAACTTGTTAGTAGCATCGATGACTTGTTCACCTGCCTCGGGTGCCAAGTTATCTGCAATTTCTGCAAACTTGCCATCAACGATACGCACGTCCTTTGGCTCAGGCAACGTCATCCAAGGCTTAACCTCTTCACGCACCTCAATCAATGCCTTCAAGGCCACCAAATCAGGGTCCGTAATATCCACGTGTGAACGAACGAACTGCAAACCGTGAGCAGCTTGAATCTTCAACGCTTGAATGGCACGTTGCTTCACATCTTCATGTGACAACGTCTTCTTGCGCTCTGACCAAATACGGATACCCGTGTGGGCATCAATCAACAAGTTGTACTTTTGTGCGACTTCAAAGGCAAAGTGCAATGATTCAACTGAGTATTCACGCGTGAACTCAAAGTGCGGAATGGCACCAATCGCATCAACACCAAGCTCAGCTGCCTTAATCATCAATTCCTTACCACCAGGGAATGACAAAATTCCCTCTTGTGGAAAGGCAACCAATTGGTACATGTTAATCAATGGGTTGGCCACAAAGTTAATGTCTGACATCTTTAGCAAACGCATCAACTTGTAAACGTAGGCATCATTGTATGACCCCATCGCCGTTGTGTGTGACGCCGTAACCTTTTCCTTCAAGCCAGTCTCCAGCGCCAACGTAGCCATCGTTTCCAAACCACGTGAAGCTGGGTCATCGATTTCATTCATGATTTCTGAATACCCCATAATTTGCGTCGCGTGCAAGCCCATGTGCAAGGCATCGACCATGTTACCATTTCCCATTGGGTACCATGGATCCTTGATGTCATCCTCACCGAACGCCACGTTGATACCTTCAGCATCCAATTCCTTCACGCGCGTCAAACCGCGACGCTTTGGATACGTATCAAAACGCCCACCCAATGCTTCCGCTGGCTTCGTTTCAACCAAAACTTCACCATTGTGAATTGAATACAACATTTCGGCACGTTCGTTCAACGCATCAAACCAATTCGTTGCGTTGAAAATCAAGAAGTTAGCTGGCTTGCCAACTTCAATACCGTATGAATCTTGCACGTGCATCGTACGGGCACCGTTCTTCGTAATGAAGCGGTATGAATAATTTGCAAAACTATTCTTTTCATAAATCTGTTCTGGTAACTTATGCCGCCAAAAATACATTTCTGTTTGTTCTTCTGGAAACCGTGCCATGACCCACACCCCTTTCGTTTTTTATCCTTACTAATTATACGCAACCGCACAAAAAAACGAGCGAAACAAGTTCACTCG
The DNA here is from genome assembly GCA_014332815.1 of Weissella confusa. Classification (GTDB taxonomy): domain Bacteria; phylum Bacillota; class Bacilli; order Lactobacillales; family Lactobacillaceae; genus Weissella; species Weissella confusa_C. The sequence continues at coordinate 90,402 of JACSZT010000004.1, forward strand.
CTTTCCCTATTATTCTGGCAAATTAATCGTCGTCAACGTGTCGTCGGCCAACATTCCCGCAATCAATTGTTGCATCACAGCGGGCACATCATGTGGTTGTTGCAACATTTCAAGCAATGCCAACAACCATTGATCATAATCTTGCTGATTCTGTAGCTCTGGCGGTAGCTTTTCGAAAATTTCGTGGGCGAACGCCTTCATTTCCGATTCCGGGGTGTGCGCCATTAGCGCCCGTTCAACCAAACCACGCGCATTCGTCGCAGCTGCGTGTGTTGGCGTAATCAAAATCGTATTCACATCGCCTTGTTGTGCCAAACGAATCAATCGGGCCATCATGTAAGACTTACCCGACCCAGCACGCCCAGTCACAATCTGGATTGGTGTTGGGGTGTCCGCAATATCCTGCCAGACCTCATGCTGGCCAGACGCCTCATCAACGATCATTAAATCGTACGTTGGGTAACGAGTTGCGCGTTCTGGGTCATCAAAGAAATGTCCTAAGCGTGCAATTTCAGTCATCGCTTCGTGATTACGGTACGTAAAACTTGTCGCCGTCGCAATCGTCACGTGATCAACCGGCTTCAACAGATATTCAGGTTCGTGCTCATCCAGCAAATCACCAATTGGTGAATTGGCACGCTTGATTTGTTGTAAGACTGGTGTGCGGTTCGCTAGTCCAGCTAACACCAAGGCATTCAACATTGGTACTGGGTCGTTTTCAACAGACGGCAACTGATTTGGGTCACCCACCAACAAGATTTGCGAGCCTGTTGCCAATCCATACAAAATGGCATCAATTAGGGCTCTGACATTTGATGCAAATTCGTTTTCCGGTTCGGCAATCAACGCTCGCTTTACCGTCTCAACCACCTGCAATAGCGCCGTTTCACTCATTGGCGCAAACGTATAAGGTCGCGTCAAAAAGACCTCTGGCAACACCTCAGCGGGTATCAACTCATCTGGGGCCACAATCGTACTTGAGTCACCATCCAAAATCGCATTAGCGACGGTTGCAATGAACTTCTCACGTGCCCCACTGGCTTGATTCGTGACATACACCGTTTGCATAACTTGCACACGGTCACCCGGATACAGCGTTAAGTCATCGCGCACCCACAAGCCAACTTCAGTGCGTAACACCGGTGTTGCCACCAATGCGTTTTGCACGGCTGCATTAATCAAACGACGTAGTTCATTTGTTGGTACCAAGACAACCGGCGTCGCATACCCCGGGTCGAGGTTTTCACGGACGCTGACCAGCTTAGGCCCGTAAGAAAATGGATTAAACCCAGTCTGACTCGTTTCGTTCAAATCCACCAAAATTGGATCAGCCGTATCAACCGTTTGAACCAATACCATGTCATAATCCGGCATGACATCAACCACCGTGATACGGTCTCCACCACGCATACGAAAACGGCGCATTGCTTGGCGGTCATGTCCCACATGATTGTCCAATGTTTGCTGTAATTCGTTCGCAAATGCCACAATTGCCAAATGATTGGCGGCGCGCGTCACTGCTGAATAAATCAGGTTTGTCGTAATGAATTTTGAAATCATTGGCAAAACAACGATCACATTATCCAATGTAAATCCCTGAATTTTATGAATCGGATACAACGTAAATACGGAATGCTTCACTCTTACTTAAAAAAAGCGGTGCAAATCCGGTACGCTCCGATGTTTCGGATATACAATTCGCATTACCTGAAGAAAGGGCGTGTTTTCTATGATGAACACGCCCTTTCAATGAATGTTGTTATTTAACTATGATAATTGGGTCTGAGATGTTTCTGTTATCAATTGTTGAAACTTAATAGTTTTTACAAAATCAATTCTTTATTTGTACACCTAACACAATAACAAAAGAAAAGCGATTATTGGGCGTTTTTCACAGAACGTCTACAAAATCTGGCGACTATTCTAAAAAACTTCACATCTTTTAAACCACTTACACGCGGATAGCTATTTTTTTATCACAGCCGTCCACAGTCCTTTATACCGTATATAACCATCCAAACCAGGCAAGTTCAAATCCAAGATAACCATGTCCCATGACTCTGGATCTTCATTAAACATCGTCACAGCATCGTTACCATCGTATGCGTAGTGAGCGTCCCAGTTTTCCTTCTTAAAGAACATGCCCATCATTTCTGAAACGGACGTGTTATCCTCGACCATCAAAAGTTTCATATTCTTATTCCCCGATGGTTGACCAGCAGTCTCTGAACGACGGTGCAAAGCCTTGATACGTGCAATCAAAGTGATTGGGCTGAATGGCTTCGTTACGTAGTCGTCAGCTCCCATTTCCAAACCAAGCACTTGGTCTGATTCTGAATCACGCGCCGTCAACATGATGATTGGCACATACTTTGATACTTCACGAATCTTAACTGCAACTTGCAGCCATACCAATTGCAACAATTGCTCACGTGAGAACACTTGACGTTGCTTCTTAGCCAAGACACGCAACAAGTCGAATTCCTTTGGCGTCAAATCTTGAATCAAGTGACCATTCAAGTAAGCTTCACGCGTGTTTGAGTTCAACTTGAACGTACGTGTTTGTACGTCAAAGTCTTCGTGCACAGCTGGTTCTGAAGAGGGCTCTTATATTCTCTTCAAACTAGCTTAGGCCTTAGCAGAAGCTTCTGCCTCTTCATCAGCGGCAACGTTTGAATCGTCGAACTTGTATCCAACACCCCAAACGGTTTGGATAACTTGAGGACCAACCTTTTCGATCTTTTGACGCAACTTCTTAACGTGCGCATCAACCGTACGCTCGTCACCAAAGTACTCGTAGTACGGCAACCGCATAACGATTCAATTGATGATAAGTATTATCTTCAATCATCTTCGTCGTAAACTGCGTAAACAAAATGCCGACAATTACCAGAGTAGCCATGATGACCGTAAAGAAGGCCAACATTTGCTGGTACATCATTTTCATGTTGTTTTACCAAAAAACCACGCCAGGATGACGTGGTGATCTTTCGTTAATCTATTGTGCCCACTCTGCATCGGTAACGTTAGCAGTCTCCTTAGCTTGTGTCTCAGGATAAACCAACTTACGTTCATCGTTGTAGAGCGTAAAACTAATATTTTGTTGTTCTAGCAATGACGCATCCGTTTCCAGTCCCTTCGTATCGAAGTAGGCAAAGGAACCGTCATCAGCCTTGAAGCGCATCGCCTCTTCAGCCTAGGCAATCAGCAAGTTCTTACGCAGCATGTCCATGTTGTCTGCCACAGTCGATACATTCGCGCGGGTAACAACCACCGCAATCAGTTTATTCTGATTGTCGAAGAATGGTTTCATCACATCCATCGTATTCGCTGCCGAATTATCTGCTGGATTAGCTTGCTTAGCCCCACGCTTTTGAATGATTTTATGTTGCTTTTGTTCGGCCAATGACTTGGTCATGACGTTAACGTCTTCCGCCAATGCCCCGATTTCATCGTGACGATGCATGTTAACAGCCGCGGTATAATCACCACCCGCAACACGACGCGTCACTAACTGAATCAAACGCAAGCGGTTAACAATCAATTGTGACAAAATGAAACTCAACATAACCGCGACGACAACTGATACCAAGACCTTAACCAAACGCGTCAAACGGTCGGCTTCGGCCTTGATCAAGTCATATGAGTGCATCTTTTCATCTTCAGGAATAACCCCGTATTGCAATCCTTCGACGATTCCTGAAATGGTCGTCAACGGCGTACGCATCTCGTGAGACGCATTGGCCATGAATTCCTTACGACGTTCTTCTTGCTCTTCGATTTCACGTTCTATAAAGATGATTTGAATAAAGCGGTCTTGGTCAGCGAATACTGGCACTGCCGTCTTAGCGTGCAGCTTGATTTCATCACCAGCTAAATCAGACTTACCAGCCAACTGGTCAATCAAGTTTGAAATCACTGGTACTGAATCAAATTCCTTCTTCTTCAAGACAACCTTGTTCTGACGCAAACGCTCATAGTCCAAGTTAACCATCCCCAAACCAGACTCACCCTTCTTCGTACGAGATGGATCTGCCTTGTAGTAACGCTCCCAAATCTTGTTGACTTGGTCTTCGGTCATTCCGATACCCGTATCAGAAATCTTGAAGTGCGCTTCGCCAGCTTCACGCCAAGCATCAATTGTAATCAATCCATTCTCAGTAAACTGAATGGCGTTGTTCACAATACCCTAACAAATTATAAGACAATCGTTTTCAAGTACAACAAAAAAGTCCCCGTTACCGGAGACTTTAAGTCTTAATTATGAAGATTAGTCGTTTTTCTTTTGCTCATCAGGAATGATGACGTGGAATGATGTGCCGACACCTGGTTGTGATTCAACCGAAATTTGACCATCGTGCACTTCAATCAATTGACGAATAATCTGACATAGCAAAATTTCCTTCACAATCTTAAATATTTTTAGTTTATTTATCAACGAGATTTAGAATAACATAATGAAAACGTTTACACAACACTTTTTACTAACTTTTTTGAAACGCTTTCAAAAAAATGTAACCGCTACCAATTAAACTATAGCTAGAGTCCAGTATTTAAAAGACTTTAGCGCTATCTCGATATCAACCGACAATCCAGATGCGTGGGTTAAAGGCAAACTCCATACCAGCTTGTGGGACAACAAACAATCCCAACGTCAACATTCCAAAGACGAAGGCACCGAACGTCATTCCCAACGTTCCTTGTGCAGCAGTACCACCCATCTTAGTCGTAACAAGTCCCGTTGACCCCCAGGCCAACGCAGGAATAAGTGCAATCAAAATAACAACTGCGGCGATGGCCAACAAACCAAACGTCCACATGCGACCAGTTGTCCACTCACCCAAAACAGCCGCAGCCATCAAAGCGTTTGAAACAATTTGTCCGGCTGTTGAAAGTGGGTTACCAACTGAAACACCCAACTTCTTGAACCCAACGAATTGTCCGGCCGTACCAACTGCCCAGAACAAACCTGAAACGAAGTAGTCCAAACCGTCGTGACGGTTGTGAACGGCGTTTGAGATGTAACCGATCTTGTTCAACAAGTTAGGGAACACGAAGTACATCATGTAACCAATCGTTGAAATCAAAACGGCAACCAAACCACCCTTGAAGTCGTGTTGTGGGTTAACTTCGGCTGGTGCCTTTGAATCTGGCAAAGCCGTAAAGATAGCACCAATCGCCGTTGCTTGACCGATGTTAGGGTTAGCCGTTGAGATAAACATGAAGACGTTACCCAAAGCCCAAACCAAACCAGTCACGATGTTCATCCAAGTTCCCTTTTGGAACATCGTCTTACCTTCCTTCATAAAGAAGATAACGATGATGAAGGCACCCAATACTTGACCAATTGATTGTGGTCCAACAATGGCTGTCATTGAGCACTATGTCCGACGGGTTCTGTTACGCTTAATTTCTTATTACAAAGTCTTCAACTTAGCAATCATGATTGCACCGATGACAACCAAGATAGCTCCGATAACAACGAAGACCATTTGACGCTTTGACTTCTTCTCACCCAATAGGTAGATGGCACCGAACGTACCAACGATGATACCAGTTTGTGACAAAGTTGAGATTCGGCGTTGCCACATCGTCCTTTTCAATCAAGTTTCCTGCATGATCTAGTACCGCATACTTGATGCGCGTACCCCCAATATCAATTGCCAAATAATCATTAGCTTCCATGTTTTATTCCCCCGAATACATGTTTGCTCTAAGCATACCTGCTAGATATGGTAGAAACCGGACAAAATTGCGAAAAAAGAACCCGTGTTCGACTGCGACTGGCATATCCAATTGCAGCTCATCAACTAGATTCACCTTATCTAGGAATGGCAATGCGCCACCCGCATAGATGGTTTCATCTCTGTGATCAACCTTACCCGGTGCGCTAATTGCCACTCCCTTAATGCGGTAACGGTATAAATCAACAATCGTGTGAACCGCTGCGACAAATTCTGCCAAACTTTATGAGTCCGTGTCAAAGCGTGCCTCACCACGATGCATAAAGCTTAATTCACCAGCTTGGAAGTGCGTACCCGTGTGCAAACGGCCGTTCAAAATCAAACCACCACCAACACCGGTCCCCAAAACAACTGCCGCCCCGTTATCGATACCGTTCAAGTTACCCAACCAAAGCTCCGCAAGTGCGGCTGCCTTACCATCGTTACGTTCCAAATCAACTACTGCTTGGATGTTGAGTAGCATCAATGCCAGGTCATCTGTATAACGCTTAAAGACATCCCATGCTGGTCCGTCATGCTTATTAATCAACTCAAATACAGCTCGGCCATCCTTCTTGTCTGGCAAATCATAGATGGTCGCAATCGTTGAAACCATTTGAACTGCAGAGCCAACAACGCCGTTATCCTCATGATTAACGCGCATCAACAAATGGTACAACGCACCAAACAAGTTTGCATCATTACCAAACCGGGCTGGTAGAATTTCTGGCGTTGTAAAACCGTCACGAACTTGTGGGCGGCGTGCTACCAATTCTTCGTATGATTCACGAATAGTTTGGACCACAATTGGTTGCGCTGTGATACCCCCGCCAATCACGATATTCTCAATAACCACTTGCTTTACAACTTCACCGTTAGGCATTGTGCCCAAATCATTTACTGTAATCGTCATTTTACTGTTGTCCTTTTCATGATGTCGGCTCACAGTCTCAAAAACTTATCTCGTGAATATTTTATCATACTGAAGCCCGACATTCCGACTAAATTTCTAATTCAAGGTCTATACCAACTGGCATTGGACCGTCTTACCGTTCAACTCAAATGAAGCACCGTCAATACGACCAGCCACACGACCAATCGCGTTACCCAAGAAGTAAGCGTGGTCCCAGTAGCCTTGTGCGTCCTTGTAAGCCAAAACTAGTTCATCACCAGCCTTAGTTTGCAAGAATTGCCATGAGGCTCCCCAAGAAACCAAACCAAGCTTGTGGCCATTAGAACGTACTTCATCGTTGTCCGTGAATGTGTACGTCAATGATGTTGGCATTGTACCAGGGAAGTTATCATCAGCTTCCGTCATCGTTGTCGTAAACGTCACTGAACCAGCGGCCTCATCAACCGTGAAGTCCCAGTTACGCGTTGCAAAGTTGTCTTCACCACCGTGCAAAGCGTTCTTACCTTCATTGGCCTTCAAATTTTGGAAGTCGAATGGCGTACCAGCCGTCTCCAACAACTTACCCGTAGGAATTTGATCCTCACGGAATTCCAAGTGACGTGGTGACTTCAATTGCAACGTCAACTCACGCGCATCCGTATCAATCCCGGCTGGGTTGAAGTATGCGTGGCTTGTTGGGTTGTACAACGTGTCTTCGTCAGACTCAGCTGAGAAGTCCAAGTCAGCAACAGCTGGGTTCGTGATGAAGAAGATAACTGCATTACGGTCAGTCGTCATTTCAATTGCACGACCTGACTTCTCGTCCGTCACGATTGCTGATGGTGTACCAGCTTCGTAAACCAACTCAAAAGCATCGTCAAACTTAGCATCATATGCACCGTTCATCTCAGCAATCTTGTCACCAATCTTAGCCGGTGCGGGCACCCGTCAAACGAATGCCCGTTATGTGGATTACAAATTCTTAAATGCGTATGTCGTTGTGTATGAACGCTTCTCGCCGGCTGGCAAGACAATATCACCAAACTCAGGGTGGTGAATAGCATCTGACAACGTTTGCGCTTCCAAGGCCACCGCGTTGTATGGGTTAGCTTCGAACCAATCCAAATCACCTTCGTGCTTGCTCCCCAACGAATTGGGCTAACTTTGATGTATCAAACTTCAATGTCGTCATTGTAAATTACCTCATTCCCCATTAATAACTTTTGGTATAGACCAATTATACCACTTCCAAAAAAATCTTGAAAGCGGTTTCGGCAATATCGCCTGTTTGTTTTTGAACGTTTCGCCAAATAATCTTTAGACGTAAAAAATAAAATGAACCCCCGATTCCAATAACAACCAAAACCTTTGAGTCTGATTGGATTTTCTTTGCTGCTGCTTGAATACGGGCAAACTCATCCTTGTCGTATTCAGTTGGCAAGTGAAGCCAGTCAGTGTAGGCTGATCCAGCCCCAGTTCCCTTACGTAGCATTTCATCCGCAACCGTAACCATTGGTTGCATCATAGCTAACAGCTCAGTTGTCGTACCTGACTTTGAAATCACGTTAACTGAGAAATCGCGGTCGCCGATAACCTTGATCAAACTGTTCAAGTAAGCCGGCGCAATTGAGTTTCCGGCAAACAAAACTTGTGGGAATTCGCGTTGCTCATCTGGCAAGTAGTTGTTGAAGTATTCATTCAAGAAATCAATTGCCGCACGGGCACCCAAGCACAAACCAACAGCCGTCAAAACTGAGAAGCGACCACCAACACCATCAGGCACAACGAACTCTTCGTAGCCTTCCGTGTCAGCCAACGTCTTCAAAGCGCCACGCTTTGCGTCAGTCGTGGCGTAGATGCGCTCACGAGCTCCTTCAACACCATACTTCTCTTCCAACATTTGCTTGAATACACGGAATGCAATCGCTTATTCACCAAATTGTACCAATGTTGGATCGTAGTTAATCAACAATTCTGTTGTATAACCCTTGCGGTACAAGATGTTACGGTAAGCCGCGTATTGGTAAGCTGGGTTCTTCGTCAAATCAGCATCAGCGTATTCAGCTTCACCAGCTGCTGCTCCAGCCATCAATTGTTCGATGTCACCACCAGCAGTCGCGATTGGCGAACCGTCATCAGCGTCCATTTCTGGAATCACAACGTCCGTTACTGGCTCAGTTACACGGAACAGCGTCTCAAACAAGTTGCGACGACCATCTTGGATGTATTGTCCGAAACTGTGCAAGTCCGTTGAGAAATTTCCGGTAGCCGGGAAGATACCCTTGCCATCCTTACCTTCTGACTCACCTTGCAATTGCTTCCACTATGGGTTAATACCATTCAAGTAACCAGCAATGGCAACAGCTACCTCAAAGAAGTAGATGGCTTGTCCCAAAGCAAATTCGTTTTGCTTGTCCAACTCAACAATCATGTTAGGTACACCACCGTCAACGTGGGCCAACAACGTTCCTTCTGAAGCCGTACGGTTAACGTAGCTCATCTTCTCGCCTTGCAAGTAACCCTGCTTTTTTGTTCGGAAAAATGTTGTGTTGCGCTTAGTTTCCGCCCTAAACAAAAAACGAAGAACCACAACTGCAGTTCTCCGTCATTAACTTCTATCTTACAAACGTGCCTTCAATTCAGCCGTCAACTCTTCGTAGCCTGGCTTACCCAACAAACCAAACATGTTGCGCTTGTAGGCCTCAACACCTGGTTGGTCAATTTGAACGCACAAAGGCTGCTCCCTTACCAGGCTTAACGTGTTGGAACTCCAACACACGCCAGATTGATTGGTTGTACTCGATCGTCAAACCAGTCTTCAAGTCATTCATACCAATAGTTGCCATGATTGAATTCTCCTAGATTTATGTCTTTCTGAATTATATTAGCAGAGTTTTTGTCTAAAAACTAGTATTGCGGAACAAGAACTTCAAAGCGTCTTGGATCTTGTCATCAGGAATTGAAACTTGTTCGTAAGTTTCGTTGTCCATGAAGACGTGTTGGTCACCTTCAGCATACAAGTATTGCATTTCAGTCGTCTCGATGTTTGCAGTTTCAAACTTGTCACCAGGACGGAAAGTGATTTCGTTAACAGCACCCGTACGCAAGTTCTTCAAGAACTTGTCACCTTCGTTGATGAAGTCAGGAACAGTGATAACCAATCCAGTTTCCATCGTTGCAGGCTTACCACCACCGTTAGCAGTAGCTCCCTTGATACCTGGTTGCGTTTCCTTAACAGTCAACTCAACAGTCTTTGGCAATTCAACGTCCAAGATTTCACCCTCGTAAGTAGTGATCTTAACGTTCATGTTTTCGAACACGTGTTTCGCCTGAAATATCGCTTGGGTGCGTCAATACAATGGTTTCTTCTGCCATGGAACTTTCCTCCTTCAAAATGAAAGCGCCGGCCGGCTGCCGGTCGGCGCTTTCAACAGTATATTTATTATACCTGATTTTACTTGTAAAAACTAGGCACGTGACGTGTATGATCCACCGTTGTCAGTGTTAACAACATACGCTAACACCGTAGTTCAAGTAAACGTATACGTCGACTTCCAATCCATCCTCGCCTTGCTTCAATTCAACACCCTTACCGTGAACACGGCGACCGAATGCTTCTTGAGCACGTTCTGAGAATGAACCACGCAAACGAGCAACACCCTCAACTTCTTGGGCTGCAAGCCCAGCAATGATTTCAAGAACACGTACGTCGTCGGTTCAATGTTGCCATTATGCTTCAGTTCCTTCCGTCTCATTGTCATCACCAAACAAGTTGTTTGGATCAACAGTCAACGTTGGCTTCGTTGAAACAACACCTTGGATGTGCACGTTTACCATCGTTACTTGCAATTCAGTCATTGCAGCAACTTGTGACGTTACACGTTCTTGGATTGCGTGGGCAACCTTAGAGTTCTGAAATCGTCAAATCGAACTCATCTTGGTGGTCAATGATGCCATTAACCATGTCCAACAAGTCCGTTGGCAATTCGTCTTCCCAAGTAATTTCTGGATCACCATCAAGTACTTGTTGGACAACTGCCTCGACTTCCGCATCAGGATTCATTGCCAATCCAAATACAGATTGGAATGCGGCTTGTCGCAATTGGACAAGAGTCAAGGCTTTGTTCAAAATTCCGTTAATAAACTTTCGTGATGAATCATCCGTAAAGTCGTGAGCCAATTGTAGGGCTTCGTTAACGGCAATCTTGGCTGGCGTTTCAGTGTACTTTACTTCATACAATGCCAAACGCATCAATACGATGTCGGCCAAGTTTAAACGATCAAGCGTCCAACCATCAGCCAAGGCGCGCGTTTGCTATGGTCCTTACCTCCGAAAAAACTTGAAATAAAGTAAAAGCGGATTATCGCGACACACGATAACCCGCCATTCATCATCAATCAATAATGAGTGATTTACCCGATGAGGTAAACTCATCAAGGTGAACAACGGGGTCGCTGTTACTTTATTTCTCTAACAGTTAAATAGTATATAGCCTTATTCTCAACTTTCCGTAATCCATAATCTTAGCAACTGGTGGCTTGGCATTAGCTTGAACCAATACCAAATCCAACTCTTGCTCGTCGGCGATTGCTTGCGCTTCCGCCTTAGGCATAATTCCTTGGTCACCGTCATCGGTGATCAAGCGAACTTCACGAGCTCGAATGCGATCATTAATTAAATCTTGTTGTTGTTGTGGTTGCTCCTTGTGCGTGATAGCACGACCGCGGAAACGGATTGAAACCTTGACCTTGTTACCCTTCTCCAAGAACTTAACAGCGTTCTTCTTCTTGGTGTTAAAGTCGTTGTCATCAATCGTTGGGCTCAAGCGAACTTCCTTGATGCTGACGATTTTTTGGTTCTTACGTTGTTCGCGTTGCTTCTTTTGACTATCGAAACGACTTCTTGAAACGCTTTGCTGAAGCGCGGTGTGTCTTAAACTTAGGCATTGATATGTCCTCCAAACTTGGTTTAATTACTTAGTTTCCTTGGGTGCAAGCACCATAAACATGCTGCGCCCTTCCATCTTTGCTCTAGATTCAACTTTTGCAATCTCCTCTAGATCAGTTGCAAATCGGTCCATCACTTCACGCCCGATACTATAATTTCTAATTCAGAACCGATAAATAATTTAAAGTTAAAACTTCAAATTAACGGCTCAACATGTGAACGTAAGTCTTCAACGTCGTGTTGTTCATCATTGAAGTTCCACGTAGTTGACGGCGTTGCTTCTTAGTCTTACCGTGGAAACGGTGTGACGTAAAGGCGTTACCTGACTTCAAACCACCGTTAGCAGACAACTTACGGAAGTTGCGCTTCGTTTGCTTACGGTCACGGAATGCATAGAACCATGACTTCCAAACTTGTTGCTTAGCAACCTTGTAGTTGATGTGACGTTGACCACGGTAACCCTTGGCCAACTTGATCATCTTCTTGCGACGTGCGCGCGTAACAGTACCACCCTTAACTCGCATGGGTATTTCCTCCAGTAATTTTTCGCGAACAACTTGACCGTTGTCTGCCAAAGCCTTCTTAGCTGCGTCTGCCAAAGCTGAGAAAGCTTCGAAGTCAGAAACAGCCAAGTCTGCCAACATCTTACGGTTCAAAGTTGAACCCATCAATGACAAACCGTTCATGAAACGTGAGTATGACAATCCGTTCATACGTGCTGCAGCGTTAATACGTGCAATCCGTACTAAGCATTAAACCAATGCCAACAACTCAGCCTTCTTTGCAGAAGCTGGGAAGTCGATACCGTTAGCTGACAAGTAAGCCTTGATTTCAGCAACAGTGTTCTTGTCTGAAGGCTTCTCTGATGAAGCAACCTTCTTAGCAGCCTTAGGAGCAGCGGCGTTAATCTTAACACCCTTTTCTGAAGTAGCTGCTGAAGACGTGGCTCCTTATGAAATGCATACCGATAAAGCTCATACACGGCGTCAAAGTAAGCCGCTTCTAGAATAACTGGTTGTCCCATAAAGTATTCCCCCTATACTTATTCGCCATTATCGTATCACACTTAGCTGTCCAAATCTTGCTTCACCCATGCAAACAAAAAACGCACCTCGAACCCTAAAGTTCAAAGTGCGTTTAGCCGCGATGCAGCCCCGTTACCTCGGTATTCGGGATAACTAGCCACATTGCCGATACCGTTACCGGCAATTTCCCGGTGCCCAAGACGGACACTAAACGGAATCCGGGTTACTTGGCTGGTCAATTGATTATTGTCATCAAATTCTCCATATACGGTTGTTTGCTTGAAAAATTCTGCTAAAGCGTCACGTCCCCCAAGCGCTCGCTCAAACGGTAATCTTTCCACAACACCAGGTGTTCGCTTACCTTGTGGAAAATCATCTGCACGCCATGTGATATCTGCATGATCAAAAACCTGGGCATAACCAAAACGACCATAGAACCCATACGAAAACGGCGCTAAGTAACTTATCACCTCACCTGCATCATACGAATCTTGCAGTGATTGCATCATCCACTCACGAATAACGAATGTCATCTCGCGGAACTCATACATGACATAACCTTGCGCCACACCCTCTTCATCTCGATAGATAGCGAACTTCGTCTGTGGCGTTTTCATGCTGAAGTAATAGCGCCACCACCAGTCCTCGCGAGCAATTGCCCCGTAATTGAAGACATCTGCCTGTCGATAGACAAGTTTCATTGGCTCGAACGCTTCCAAGTTCACAATACGCGCTTGCATATACGGCTTAACGACCGCTTGATATTTAGGTTCGGTCATCAATTGTGCAACCGGCACTGCTGTGACGTCAGCTGTTGGTGCCTCGTAAGTAAACACTTCAAACGACCCCGCATGGCTGCCAATGAAGCGAGTCAGGCCTAGTAAAGCTTCCGTGGTTAGTACGACGAAACTAGACAATCGTTTGTACCCCAGCAACCATTGTGTGAATGCTTGAATGCTACCCGACAATTGCGGTGCCTCAGTTTGAACAACACGTTCTAATGTGCCGCCACGTAGTTCAAAGCGTCCACCATTCCACGGCGCAGTTTCATCTTGAACATCAAACGCAACCGTCTCCGGCACATCTAGCTCCAGAACTTGGCAGGGCTCACAATCAGCTGTGGCCTTCATTTACCCATTAGTTTGTGGCAGCCAACTAAGCCATTACCCTTCTTACCAGCCTTAACCGTTGGTTTCCTGCTGTTAGAAGTAATCCGCCAATACGGGGTGTTGACGTGTTAATAATGCGTCCACCGGTTCAAATTCTTCTGGTGTGTTCGTTCGCAACTCGCCGGTCAATAGATAATCGATTCAAGATTATTAGCCCCAGCATTCTTATTGGGTGTTACACATCATGATTCGCATCCGGTTACTGCATTTATTATCTATGTTTGTGCCTTAATAATAAATCACCATTACCGTGAAAAGTTTCTCGGCAATGGTGATCTAGATGTTATTTTTGTTGGTGCTCTTCATTTATCACCAGATCAACTACCTTTAGAACCCTTTTTACCAATTAAAAATGCCTATATATAGGCATTCAGTTTGCAAACAATTCCGGGCGTGTCATTTTTGGAAAATCCGCTGTTTTCAAGCTCTTTCTTACTATAAAACAATGGAGGATTATCAATGTCGATCTACGACCTGCCCTTTATTATCGCACTTTGTTCACTAACTGTTCAAGATTTGAAACAGTGTGGTAGGCATGTCTAAGAGTCCCCTTTCAATTTTCTATATAGTGTGTAGTCCACATTTCCAGGCGTGTCATTTAATAACCAATCTGAAAACGTAGCTGAATGGTACTTCTCGTTCACGAGTTCAGCACGTCGCGTAACACGCAAACACCCTGCTCACTAAAAGCACAAGTAATAATATAACACTGCATTCACGATTATGTCGCACACGGGCGTACTTACGCAAAGCTGAGTTAGGCTTCTTAGGAGTCATCGTTCCGACACGAGTTGCAACACCGCGCTTTTGTGGTGAAGAAACGTTAGTCGTCTTCTTTGATTGTGAGTTGTAACCGAAGTTCAAAGCTGGTGACTTTGACTTCGTGCTCTTTGACTTACGAGGCTTACGAACCAATTGGTTAATTGGACGCTTTGCGCCGTACTTTGAACGTGATTGCATACGACCGTCAACACCGGCAGTATCCAAAGCACCACGGATGATGTGGTAACGAACTCCAGGCAAGTCCTTTACACGTCCACCACGGATCAAAACAACTGAGTGTTCTTGCAAGTTGTGGCCGATTCCAGGAATGTATGCCGTAACTTCGATCAAGTTTGAAAGTGACCAGTAGCTTCCTTGATACGATCAAAAGCTTCGTACAAGATAGTTGAAGCAGTTCCGCGCTTTCCATCAAGCATCAAACGGTTGATCAAACGTGAAACAAGCTTTGAGTTGTAAATTGGATCAGGCAGAACTTCAGCCTGCTTAGTGTAACCCTTACGTGGCATTATTAATGTCCTCCCTTAATTACTTCTTCTTATAGCCAAACGCTCATCCATCGTGTGCTCACCGCGAGCGCGTGAGTATTGCACCAACCAGCGCAATCCCAACGTTACACGACGTTCTGGACGAACTTCGACAGGAACTTGGTAGTTAGATCCACCGATACGGCGAGCCTTAACTTCCAATACAGGCATGATGTTGTTCAAAGCTTCTTCGAACACAGCCAATGGCTCTATCCAACACAATGTTAATGCGTTAGTACTATTATACCGTATATTCGCAAAAAATGGCTATAGTCTTCACAGACTGTAGCCATCAATTGGTTATTACCAACGGTAGTGTGCGAAGGCACGGTTGGCTTCAGCCATCTTGTGCGTGTCTTCACGCTTCTTAACAGATGCACCAGTGTTGTTGGCAGCATCCATGATTTCCTTGCTCCATGAAGTCCATTTGTGAAGCTCCGTCGTGAGTCTCACCAATCTTGTGGATCTTACCAGTGTAGTACAAAATACGCTCAGTCGTCGTCGTCTTACCGGCGTCGATGTGCGCCATGATACCAATGTTACGAGTACGTAGCAATGGGTATTCACGCTTGTTAGCCATGAGTATTTCTCCTTGAAATTCTATTACAACACCGGCAGCACCGTCAAGAACGGCTACGGCTCCGTCAAGAACACGCAATGAACGCTCAACTTCGATAGTGAAGTCCACGTGTCCTGGAGTGTCGATGATGTTAACACGGAATGGTTCCTTGTCGTATTGGTCGTGGAATCCACGCCAAACAGCAGTCGTGGCAGCAGATTGGATCGTGATTCCACGTTCCTTTTCTAAGTCGATGATGGCCTCAAAGTCATCTTCGGCACCGATTGGCCATTGAACAGCCTTTGCGTTAGCGTCCAAACGTGACTTCAATGAGTCAACTGACATTTGGAAGTCAGCACCCATCTTGTCCATCTTGTTAACAAAGACGATACGAGGTACTTCGTACGTCTCGGCTTGACGCCAAACAGTTTCAGTTTGTGGCTCGATAGCAGCCTTCAATTCAGCTTCTGAAATCTCTTCTCCGCCCAAGTACTTGTCCATGATTTCGTCATCAACATCAGCGATGGCTTCAACCAATTCGTTGTACTTCTCTTCTGCCAATTCAGCGTAGTCAGCAGGGATTTCGCGCTTCTCCCACTTCTCACCCAAATCATCGATTGGGTACAAAGCAACCTTTTCGATCGCCGCAAATGGCTTGTCATCGTCGGCAATCAAGTCAACTTCTTCGTCAGTATCTGGGTCCGTAGCAACATAAGGCTTAACATCCAATGGTGATGGCAAGTAGTCAACAACCGCGTCAAGCATCATTTGCACACCCTTATCCTTGTAGGCAGAACCTGCAAGAACTGGGTAGAATTGCAATGAAATCGTTGCACGACGTAAAGCAGCGATATCACCTGAGAACACTTCTTCGATTTCAGTACGGTTCGTAGCGTGCATTTGTAGCAAACGACCAACACGCTCACGCTTTCCCTTAGACGTGTTCAAAACGTATGAACCTGACTCCAAAGTACCAGTGTAAACACGAACGAAAGTCAAACGACCAACGAATGGGTCCGTCATAACCTTAAATGCCAAGGGGTTCGTCTCAGCACGGAATGATGGGTCTTCTTCAGCCAACTTTTGCAAAGCAGTTGACATCTTGTCTTGGTCAGCCTTCGTCTTTGGCTCGATAGCCAATTGGATAACTGGGTCAGGGAACTCCATTGACTCCAAGATCAATGGGTGATCCGTAGCAGTCAATGAGTCACCAGTAGTCGTATCCTTCAAACCGATAACGTCACCGTATTGTCCCTTACCACCTGATTGGCGCTTAAAGTAACCACGGGCTTGAACAGTTTGCGTAAATGCTTCACGGTAAGCAACTTGTGGCGCACCAACAGTAGCTTCAACGTTAAATTCACGACGCAAACGGTCAACGATGATGTCCAAGTGCAACTCACCCATTCCTGAGATCAACGTGTCACCAGTTTCTTCGACATCGTGGTATGAACCATCGTACAACTTAGCCTTCAAGTCAACCAATGGGAATCCAGCCAAAGGACCATTGTTCAATGAGTCCTTCAAACCAGCTTCAACTGAAGGGATGTATTCACGAGGAACCACACCACCAACGATGGCATCTTCAAACTCGAATCCAGCACCTTCTTCGTTTGGTGAGAATTCAATCCACATCATTGAGTTACCACGTTGCTCTTGTCCTTCCAACAAACCACGACGGGCTGAAACGTGACCCATTGCATCTCCCAAGTTATCCTCAGGAACAACGATGTCAACCTTCATGATTGGCTCCAAGATAACGGCACCAGCAGTCTTTGCAGCTTCCTTCAAAGCCAATGATGCGGCAATCTTAAAGGCAGCTTCTGATGAGTGTAAGCAGTCGCTTGTAATTAAAAATTACTCAGCGTCTGAACCCTTACCGTACTTTGAGATGATGTCATCTTGCACGTTCTTAGGAACAGCTTCGTAGTGATCGAATGCCATTTGGAACGTTCCACGTCCTTGCGTAGCTGAACGCAAAGTCGTTGCATATCCGAACATTTCTGATAGAGGAACCTTAGCGTGGATAATTGTGCTTTAGCAGTATGTGTCACGCCATATCCAACACCACCCGCCACCACGGCTGCAACGATAACACCGCCTACGACAATCTTCTTATTCATACACTACTCCCCCATTCTTATGGTCATATTTTAACAGTCTAAAACAAAAAAGGATGAAGATAACTCTTACGAATTATCTTCATCCTTAATTTTCATCTTAATATGCTTGGCATTCTTCTTTAAATCATACGTCGCAGTCTGACCATCCGTTGTCACATCAGCCGTAAGTGCGATATTGGCCGTCTTCTTTGCGTCTTGCAGAACTTTACCAGAGACACGCATATCGGTTTTGTCAGTCGAATTTACACTGAATTTATAGACGTTATCGTCCGACTTAAACATGCTCAGCATGTGTGACGCAAACTTTTTCCCATCCAAGTCCGTGAACCACTTCGTCATGGTTTGTGCATCTTTTTTAACAGCTTCGGGTTCAACCTTACTGTAAGACTTATTATCGGTTTCTAACCAGGTATTCTTAAGCACTTTCGCCAACTCAGGAATGTCCGTTGCACCATCCATCTTCATGACATCACCTAAGAAACCAGCTGAGACATACGTATTGACTTGGTGCCCTTTATCTGCCATGGTAATAGTCAATTTAGGGTTTTCCAGGTCATCAATTGATGCTGTGATGTCTTTCCAAGTCTCCGCCTTAATCTTCATTGTCTTAGCAGTTTCCGTTTTCTTCAATGCTCCCACAAAACTCTTATAATCGGCCTTCTTCAATGTGACTTGATAACCATCCGTCACCTTTTTGATCTAATAATCAGTGTCAGATCCCATCTGTTGGAAAGCGTATTGCATAATCACCGCTGTGATAATGTTGGTGAATTCCTTCTGGGTCTTTATCTCTTCAGAAGTTGGCATCTTAACAGATTGATTATCATTACGCGTCGTTGTCAATTGCGCTTTGAAAGCAGTCTTTTTACCTGCAACTAACGCTTCTGACGCTACTCATACGACTGTATCATCGTATTGCTTAGCCACATGCTTAAATTCAATAATGGGTTGTGCCAATTACTGAGTACCACCTTTCTTTACATAAGCTTAATTTTACCAAAAATAAGGAAATTTGTATCACTTTTCCATTCCACTTAATCGTTCTGTAAACGCCATGAAGTAAAAAGCACCAGCGAGATGCCGGTGCTTACTATCGTAGTTCTGGAAAACCGTATTTACACGGCGCTTTTCAGCTGGAACATCATTAATACGTTCCCCTTCAAACAGGATGTCACCTGATGACGCCTCCAAGAAACCGGCAATCAAACGCAAAATCGTTGTCTTACCTGATCCTGAAGGGCCCAATAAAGTGTAAAACTTTCCTGCTTCGATTTCTAAATCGACAGACTTCCCGTTAGCCAACGCGCGTGCAATCGCAACACGTTGTTGTTGACCACCAGAAAGCTCTGAAATTTCACGGTCCTCATAGCCACCCAACTTGACCAATTCAAGCATTTCAGCGACCTTCGCCTTAATTTCATTCTTTGGCTTTCCCTTAATAGACATTCCAAAGGCGACGTTCTCAAATACGTTCATATTTGGGAACAATATACCGTTTTGAACAATTTCACCTTCGTTCGTCACAAAAATCCAGTCAGACATCGCCAACGCTTCTTCTTGATCGTGGGTAACGAAGATAAATGTAATGCCCAAACGCTTTTGGATTTCACGCAATTCGTATTGCATATCCTTACGCAACTTGTAGTCCAATGCTGACAATGGTTCGTCTAGCAACAAGACTTCTGGGCACACCAAGTCCAAATCTTCCGGTCGCAAAACAACTTCAACCTGTTCGTTAGGACGCATACCACCATCGACGTTTTCAAATTCCTTACCGGCAAATGAAACCAAGTAGTCCTCACGCATCACACCAGGCACGATGTTTGATTCACCAATAAAGTCCGCAACGAAGTGGTTGATTGGTTCATCATAGATATCAACTGGCCCTTCTTCAGATTCGTTCAAACGCATGATGTGAATATCTTCTGGGTCAAAGTACAAACCACGACGTTCACCGATAACAGCTGGGTTCGTCGCTTGAATTTGCCACTCGTTTTGGTCATCATCGTAAGCCGTAATTTCGTAGTAATCACCACGGAATGATTGGTCATCAATCGTTACGACCAACTTACCTTCTTCTTCAAGGTCGCATAATTGTCGAACGTGAAGTGTCCATAAATGTTTCCAAATGATTGGATAACCAATAGGACAACTGGCGCAATGACAAAGAGAACGAGCCACAAGTAGTACGGAACCGTGTAGCTGATTGTTCCCTTATTCTTCATTTGCAGCCCCTTCTTCCTCTTCAGTATCCTCGTATTGCTCCAAACGAGCATCGAAGTCCCAATAAATGCATATGCCTTAAGCAATAGGTTGACCCATGTAGGCAAAATAACAAGTAACAGCCACAATTGTGCGTTCTTCAAACGACTCATAATGTAAGCCATTGGGTATGAAATCAACAAGGTAATTGCCGTCACAACGAAGGCAAAAAATACCGAGTTAAACGTCATACGAAGATACGTCCCTGAACTAAAGTCTGTCGCACCCAAATCACGGGCCGCATTAATCAAGCTGCGATCCAATTCAACCAACGAATTGAAAATTGGCATAATCATGAATGGAATTTCAATGTACGCCGCAACAACCATAAATGATGCATCTGTAAACATGATTTGGTGTGGGCCGATACCAATAAAACTTAGGAAGTTATTTACTGTTCCTGTCTTAGAAAATACGATTGTTGAACCCATTCCCCAGTTTTGTGTCACCAAGAAGTGCTCTTCAATGGCAGTACCAAGCGTAATGACGCGGTTTCCACCAATCAAACGGGTAATCATGAATAGTGATAGCGTTGGAATGAAGACCGCTTGAATACCAGCCTTCACCCCGCCCATTGACATTGGAATAATGACCTTCGTCAACGTTTGCCATGGTCAAAGCCACTCATGTAATCACCCTTGTTGAATGAATAGAAAATCAAATAGAAGATTGGTGCATACATCAAGATGAAGACAAACACCAAGTAAATGTATGACCACTTTTTTGGCTTATTATCCACGACGGCCTCCCTTCTTCTTACGATCACGCGTAAAGAACATTGTTGCTGCCATGGCGATAATCAAAATCACTCAACCATCAACACGTTATTCAATGATAGCAACAAATTCTTTGTACCACGACGCTTCGTGTTGTATACACCCAAGGCACCGAACGTTCCGATTAGCGTTGCAATCATAGATGATAGCAATGCCACGATGAACGTATTAACCAAGATTTCCATCAAGCGTGTATCAGCAAACATGTCGCCGTAGTGACGCAATGAGAAGCCTTGATAGTTAGACGCACCCAAGTCGCGCGCTGCGTCAATCAACGCTGGGTTCATTTCGTTCAAACGTGGCAAGACCATCAACACAACAATCGGAATTGAGAATGCGATGTGTGACAACACAACTGACCCAAAGCCGAGACTCATGCCAATCATCGTGAAGAAAATCAAGAAACTGGCACCAATGATAACGTCCGGTGAAATCAAGGCTGACAAGGCGTTAATTGACAAGTCAATTCCTTGACGCGCACGTGAGTAAATTTCAACTGACAACGTTGAGAATCCGTTTCCAGTAACGAAGAACGTTACCGCGAAATCATCAAGTGAATACGTGATGGCCATGAAGAACCCGGCCAAAATACCAGGCCAAGCATATGGCAAAACAACACGTGACAACACGAGCCGACTTTTGCAATGCTAGGTTGATACCAAATAACAAAGCGACTGCGGCCAGAATAATCCCGGTTAACCATGCTAATCTCTTCATTATTGATGTACCACCATTCCCGCTGCACCGCCACGCTTCTTCTTACTTGACTTCATACTGTAGTTTGAAATGAAGTAATAGATTGTGACCAAAAGCAAAGACAACAAGAAGATCTGACGGAACCGCCAAATCATAGTGTGTTCCACCTTGTTGAATCTTAGTAAACATCGCTTCATTTGAGTCGAATGTCTCATAATCCACTTTGTAACCAGTCTCATTTTGGAACTTCTTAATCAACGTTGGGTCGATGTAATCTCCCCAATTGTAAATCGTTAGGGTCTTATTAGCGCCTGACTTCAAGCCAGACTTGGTCTTAATTTCTCCTGGCTTAACGTACTTGTCGTTGTAAACAATTCCCAGCGTTCCCCAGAAATAAGGCACTGAGTACTCGTTACCACGATCAAACGGTTGATCCATAAAACGGTCATCGTAATTGTTCAAGCCAGTCAACTTACTGTGATCAAGCTTAACCAACATGTTGGCCTTCTTCATCTTCTGAATCATGTTCATCTTGATTTCGTCGGCAACAATCGCCTTAACGTTTGGCATCAATGTTTCAAGCTTTCCCTTGGCCGCAGCCAATTCCGGAATGCTCTTCGTGTTAACTGAGTTACCACTTGATGCCAACGTCATTCCCATGATGTCACGAGAAGAATCAATCAACATGATTGAATTCTTGAAACGTGGGTTCCATAGGTCATTCCTTTCTGGCTTGCTCATGAAGTTAATGAACGCATACGCTGCTTTCTTATTCTTCACCGTCTTAGGCATAACGATATTATCGAACCACATGTTACCACCATCAGATGGGACCACATAGTGCAGGTGACTGTTTTCTGAAATCATTTCCGCAGCATCACCTGAGTAATCAACTGACAAGGCAGCCTCATCTTGGGCCATGTATGTCATCTTGAATTCCAAGAAGTAATCGTTATATTGACCAACCCAGTATGGGCCAAGGTCTTGGTAAACTTCCAAATGTGACAATGTCTTCGCATCTGGATACCATTGCTTATCGTTACGAAGTGACTTTGGCAACAAAGCCTTCGCCTTCTTGTTAGGCGTTGCATAACCAACATATTCAGCATTCTTTGCTGCATATGCGACAACCACTACCGCAATGACTGCAATCAGCACTTCTGGTCGAAACTTTTTCATTAGACTTACTTCTCCCCTGATTTAAAAATCAACTTAACCACTCCATTATACGTGTCTTTCCTTAGAATAACTGTAAATATTTTGTGACTGCATGCAAAAAGGCCGGCGCATTACTGCACCGACCCTCATTGCTTAACGGTGCAACTTAATCGTGATGTCACCCATTGACGTGTGCATGACAACTTCACTCTCGTTCTTGGCAACCTTGTCTGACAATTGTGGCAACGTCAACTTATCCAGTTTTGCCTTAGACAACGTTGATGATGAACTAGCACTTGATGAAGAGCTTGTTTGCGCATCCCCTGACTTAGCAGACATTGCTGCAAATACCATGGCTCTATTCTTGAAACCATTACCGCTATCAATCTTAGAATCCTTACCATTCCAGATTGACTCACCACCAGTACCATCCCCCTTAGGATCACCACCTTGAATCATAAAGTCCTTGATGACACGGTGGAAGGTTGTGTTGTTGTAGTACCCATCCTTGGCGTGCGTCACAAAGTTCTCAACGGCCAATGGCGCATACTTGTTGAGCGTGTATGAGCCATCCAACGTTGGGTTTCCACCCTTCTTGTATGCGTCATAAATCTTCTCTGGGTAACGCTTCGCACTAATCTTGCTTGTCACATCATCTGAATTTTGGTTAATAAAGAATTGTGAACCGTTTGTATCAGCACCTGCATTCGCCATCGCAAGCGCACCACGGATGTTGTACAAAGATGGGCTGATTTGAGGAAGAAACAGCGCACTAACAAAAAGCACACGCTCTCTGAGCGTGTGCTTTTCTTTTTGGCTTTACTTGCTTGAAGCATCCTTCACCACTTCAACTGACGTTACCGTCACCGTCTCCGTTGGCTTATCGTTGTCATCAGTTGCGACTGACGCAATCTTGTCGACGACATCCATACCTGAAATAACTTGACCAAAGACATACAAATGAGACCTTCTATCTAGTTGAGAACACATCATCAATTGCACGCAGTTTGCAGTACAATGATGGTGCCATTGTTGTCAGTGAATGGTCTACTGTTGACTTCATTGCTTTGATGCAAAGTTATGACAAGCCTGGATTTGATAACTACTTCCAATTGCTTGTTAACAACACTGCACAAGCCCATGAAGTGCAACAGAGTAATTTTTATCATTCTAATTTATTATTCGATAAAGTCGAGGAACTCGCTATGAAGATTATTGGTAACACGTTGGAGACGATTCACAAGTTTCGTCACGAGAACGTTAGTCAACGTTTCGTTTCAGATCCATTCCTAGCTGCGAATGCCGCCCTAGGTGCCAACCGTAACATCAAGTTGCAGTTGTTGTACCTATTGTTGGTTGGTTCAGTTGCCTCATTCGTTGTTCAAAACGCTAAGACTGACGTTTTGATCATTCAATAATTCGATATTGCCACCAACCAAACTCGCAGGTTGGTGGCTTTCATTTTTATTACACAAAACCATCTAGTCGTATTCGATATATGGTGGTATTATAATGCTTATCAACGTTTTATTAAAATGTTATTAGAAATTGTCTACCAATTGGTACAAGACGCCGAAGAAAAGTTGGCTAAGTACCAAGAACTTGCTCAAAACGAAGGTGCTAAGGATGTTAACATCCACGTTCGTTTCGGTTCACCTAAGACGGTTATCGCTCGCGATTTCCCTGCTGATCACGGAAACGAATTGATTATGCTTGGAAAGTCAGGTTTGAACACTTTGGAGCGTCGATGGTAAATCGCCATGGCTGCAGAAAGCATTAACTACAAGAACATTTTGGCCCCAGTCGACGGATCAAAGATTTCAGAAAAGTTGGTTGAAAAGGCCGCTGCCGTTGCTGTACGTAACGAGACTTCATTGGACTTGTTGTACGTAATCGACACAAACTCATTGTCAGGTTTGGCTGGTATGTCAATTTCAGGTGACCCAAGTTAAGAACCTGTTTTTTCACCACTGACATAATTTAGTAACATTCAAAACAAAAACGTCATAAAGTCCGGTTCGACGCTCATTATTTTCTCGATTAATCGTCTAACAGAAACCGCTTACATTCTTGTATCATTGGGTATATAATAATTTATATCAAAGGGACACATACAAATGTTGTCTAAATCGATTAAAAAACCACGTGATGGTTACCCATCAGTCAACGTACACCAACGAGCGAACTCGAAGTTAGTCATGTGCAGAGAAGCGAGTTCCACAACTCCCTATCTCACCCTCCAGCAATGCGGCTGTTAATGAGGACCGTTTATCAAAGATCTAACGTGATCTTCTCGACTCATCGCATAACAAATATTATACATGGCTATCATTTGGGAAACATTACGGATTTCTTCTTCAACTCGAATTTGTATTAACTTTTCCATAATCGATATCCCCTTTTATCGAATATTAACAACATACTTATTATAGTACATCATATGGTTAAGTCGTAGCTTTATGTCTTAATATGCAAAAAACGCCGGTCCGAAGACCGACGTTTTCCGCTTGGCAATGCTAGAATTGACGTGCTCTAGCGTTATAGCAAACCTATTGTACTCGCGGTATGAAGAAAAAATAAACGTCCCACGCTTTTTGCTGGGACGTTTGTCATATTATGCTTTCGGCTTAAAGAGATCATGAAATGGTGACTCACCATTATTGGCCACTTGCGTTAAAAACATTTTGACCGCTTGTTGCGTTGTTAGTCCTTCTTGACGAAACACCTCATCAGCGTGGCTTCACCAAGGCATTCAGGACACCTAAAATAAGCGCCGCCAAAACTGCCGTGAACAAGTTGCTAATATAGAGCCCTTGCTTAAACAAACCAGCGAGAGCTAATAACATAATCGTATTAATCAGCAATCGTTGCAAAAAAGAGAAACGTCGAAATGTTATTGTTTGCATATTCATCCCCCTAGTTTCTTCTGTTTTACGTCGGCTGAAGTAACTTGAAATAATCAGGTTTACCAGTGACATGATGATAGCAATAAAGACTGCCCAACCAAAACTTGCAAAACGGAATCCATCCCCAACAATCGCTGATGCCATCCACAAAACGATTCCGTTAACAATGAGACCAAAAATACCAAACGTTAGCACTGTAAATGGCAACGCTAGAATTTGGAGAACATCAATTGCACACGCTCTGGTGCGTAGTAATTGAAGTATCCCGTCATTTCCAAACCAGGACGAGAAATATCAGCTGTCGTAATTTCACGATTTAGATATTCTTCACCGGCAACTAAATTCAAGTGTGTATTATCAAGCAAATCCTTGACTGTAATTTTCTTTGCCATATCGTTAATCTTCCTTATTGATGTCGCTATCTACAAGATACGTGATGACGTCAATTCCGTCGCCAACACTGGAATTTGTGCTTCAAGCGCTGCTTGCATAAATTCTTGTGGCAACTGACGTCCTGTTGAAACAACAAACGCCGGTGTATTAGGTTGCATCATCTTACGTGCAACCATCAACAATTCATCGTGGTTCATGCGGTGCGCGAATGACGTTTCCGTAATTCCCCCCTCGTCTTGGGCGTACACATCAACACGGTCATCCGCAATCAAACGGTGACCACGTTGCACAAGTTCAAGCGCCGTTTCCGACTTACCTACACCAGAATCACCGGTAATCAAAACACCCAATCCAAAGATGTCAACCAAAACACCGTGCACTGATTGGCGTTCTGCCAAACCACCACTCAAGAAGAAAGTCATGTTTATTTGGATTGTTTCCTCACCATTTCCCAAACGGTCAACCTTTTGATCATCCGTCCACTTAGCCAAGTGCAAGTTAAAGGCAATCGTTGCATGAGAGCGCACAGCACCAGCACCGTACAAGTTCATCACATCGATGATTCCCACACCACGCAACTCCATCAAGTTACGTAAAATGGCAGGTGGCTCACCAACCAAACGCTTTGGGGCTTTTCCTTAATGAAATCATTAATTTTCTGAATTTTCAGCAATCAACTTGTTCAAATTATCATTAAACGTTTCAGTTGCATCAAATCCCATCTTCTTGGCACGGAAATTCTTAGCTGCCGTTTCAATCAAAACTGCCAAGTTTCGTCCAGTTTGAACTGGCAAAACAAAGCGTGGTAAATCAACGCCTTGACAAGACGAACAGCATGTCCATTCTCAGCAGCAACATTTGCTAAGGCAGTTCCCCAAGATCCTGCACCTAACACTGCAATTACTTCATTGCTCACAATGTTCCTCCTTGCGTTAACTTTGGTCTCAAGCCAAAGTTAACATACTCTATAATACCATATTCACAAATTTTGAAAATGCATAAAAGTGAAAAAGCCCGGCATCAACACGTCTGACAATTGATGTGCAACCTCGCGTGTTGCCTTAGTAGGCACCACACTCAAGACGATTGTCGCATCGCGTACCGCTTCGGTCATATCGGCCGTGGCAACGACTCCTTCATGCAAAGGGTTATCGCCAAGGTACTGACTATTTCGGTGTTGTTCATTGATTTCTGCCACTTGAGCGGGCTTATATGTCCTGTTTTCGCTTACAGCCGTTACTAGCGTTGGGTCATGCTTGATAACCCCTTCCGCGTGAGATGGTCCTGAGATAATTCCCAAGCCCAAGCGCTGTGAATCAGCCACTTCTTCAGCAAGCATCTCTGATGCACGCTTGTAAGTGCCTGGCTCCAAGCCTTTCGTTGCAGCGACCAACACAACTTGTTGGTCCAACGCTGTGCTGATTTCAGCCAAACCACGTGTAAACAATCCCGCCTTGGCGTTTGCATCAAAGCCCAAGCTCTCAAGTGCGCCCGCACCGATTGCAATAACGTTCTTTAATGCAGCACCAAATTCAGCACCAATCAAATCTGTGTTTGTGTACACACGGAATACGCTATTCGTAAAGGCAGCTTGCACACGCTCAGCAGTTGCCACAGCGACCTTGGTTGTTGAAATTCCTTCGATGACCATCCCCATGTTTTCGACGATGTCATCGAGCTTCTTGCCTTCTCCAAGTTGTACACCGGCACGGTAATTACGTGAGTGTACTGAAGTGGCCGTGACAAACAAGTCACCGACACCAGACAAGCCCATGAATGTTAGTGGGTTTGCACCGAATGCTTGCCCGAGGCCCAAAAAACGAGTTCCCAAACCTGCTGCTGGGATAATAGCCTTACGTACTGGCTTCATAGTGTGTTACTTCCCTTCTTGTGAAACTGGACGACCCATCAATTCGTTGATGGCCTCCTTGATATCTTGACCTTCGTACAAGACACGATAAATTGTAGATGTAATTGGCATTTCAACGTGCTTCTTAAGCGCAAGTTCATCTTCATCCTTACCCTTTTCCTTCAAGTTGTTTTCCAACTCAGGGTTTGAATCAAAGTGGTCCTCGATTGAACGCTTTGACTTTCCATCAACGATAACGATGTCTTCGATACCTGATGCCAAAGCTTCTTCGATGATAAATTGAATCGTTGGCTTATCAACGATTGGCAACATTTCCTTGGCCAAGGCCTTAGTTGCTGTCGTCGTGTTGTAACGGTCGATCAATTGCTTAGTCAATGGCGTCTCGTCAGCCATCAAGTCATCACCCAACATAACAACGAATGGCTCGTCACCGATAAATGACTTAGCAGTCAAAACGGCATCTCCCAATCCACGTGGGTGTGATTGACGGATGAAGTACAAGTTAATGTCAGTCGTCTCTTCAACCAACTTCAACAGCAACTCTTCGAAGATTTCTGGCGTCAACAAGTAACGACCGATGATTGCCAAGTCTGAAGGTGCATCTTCTGGCTTTGGCTTCTCAACGAATGAGTTAACTTGGTGCAAACCGTCTTCAACTTCCTTTTCAGGTGCAATCACACCATATTCAGAAACTTGCTCGTGAGGAACCTTCATAACAGCAAGCGTTGACTCACGGATGTATTGCTTCAAGGCATCTGCAGTTTGTGGGTGTGTCAAACCGTATTCAATGTTAGTCGTCAAGAAACCAATCTTTGAACCGATGTCGTAACGCTTACCCTTAAATTCGTGGGCGTAAACGTGTTGACGCTTGTTCAATGAATCAATGGCGTCCGTCAATTGGATTTCGTTACCCTTACCAGGCTTCGTGTTCTACAAATTAAAGTTCACCATAAACAAACTATGTCTATTACTACACAAACAAACGGCTAAAAAAACTGGCCGGAAAAACTCCGGTTCAATACCGAAATTTTTCCGACCAGTTAGTCACTTATACTTCACTCCAATTTTTTGGGGCAGTTCAAGATTGCTTTTGTTTAATAGTTATTAATCCAACGTAGCTGCCAAATCCTTGAATTGAATTATCGAATGACAATTCGTCTGACCAATGTTTCCAGTATCAAAAGTATGATTATGTATCACGGTTAAAGAATAACCGTGTATTCCAGAACATGCGTCGCAATGCTGCTTGCCTGGATAATGCAATGGCTGAAAGTATCTTCCACATCTTAAAGGGGGAACGGTACATAACAACCACTACCAAAGCTATGTTTTTGATCCCACACCGCCATGAATCGTGCGAATCCGAAAAGTCGAACTGGAGATTAAAATTATTTGCTATCTCATCTTGTGAACTGAATGCACTGAATTAAGTTCCACTTTCCACATTGAAAGTCTGTATCTGTCTGGTTGGAAGGCCATTTAGAATTTGTTATAAAACCATTAGGCGAAATTCTGCAAAACAGACCATCCTGAAATTAAGAATTGTTTTCGAAAGAGCGCTCTGATTAAACAATCAAATGAACTAAACCTCATGAGTTGAAGTAAAACCAATTTCCAAGATTTTATTATGTTAGTGAATTATCAATGCAGCCGAAACACTTGTGATGAATAATATTCAATCGCGGACACTTAGAAAACTACTCACGAATCAACCAATTTTGATTCAAAGTGAACCTTGGTTTGGTTCTCACTATCTAACATTTCTCTTACCACTCTTTCTCTTTCAACTGATTCCTACAAATCAATCTAAAACATTCAAACCGCCGAATAAGACTATATACATAACATACAACGTAATTCTATCATTACTATTTTTTAAATATACAAAAATTAGGACAATTAGGAATAGTTACAAAAAGTAAATTCCTTCGAAGTTATCTCACTTACATTATCCTTCAAAATCTGATAGATACATTTATTAGACTTGTCCACATGAATCTCACTAGCTTCAACGCTAACTACGTCCGCTAGGGTTCCCAATACTGAACCTCCGACCATTAAAGAGACGGCAAGCAAAGCCAAGCCACGGATTACCCATTGCTTACCATCCTTATACATCTGCGCTTGTCTCAACGCAGCATCTTGTGCGTATCCTGTGTATTGCTTAATAACATCATAACTGTTTTGAGCTGCAACAATTACGTTAAGTAATTGTTGATTAGTTACATAAAATGACAAATATAAATTATTGGAAATTACATTATTGGCATCGGCAATTGCATTTTTTACAATGCTATATTTAGCAAGAGTACGATACTTCTGTGTAGCAACAAGTGCTTCGTTTCCCTCCTTGACAGCCTTTTTAATTTGATCCAGGTTTTGCGTAAAACCGCCAGAATTAACTACATTTTGTGCCAACTTCAAATCAGCTTGCAAGCCCAATCGAACGGCAGTCTTATTGTCAGCTATCAAAGCATACAAATTCGTACCGTTCAAATCGTCCGTTACCTTAGCCACTGATGACTGATCCGTTACTACGTTATTTGCATTCTCGATTACCTGCGTCAAATCATTTGTTGAACTATCTTGGTTATTTGTCGCAACTGAGATCTCTTGTTTCAATTGATTCTGAACTTCTTGATGTAGAACTGCCAATGCTTCACGCAACTTCAATTCGGCATTATTTACTACGTCATAATTGCCAGATACCATTTGACGGCCACTGTTGATCATTGATTGTGCAGCTGAATTTGCTGCAGCACTCGCAGCCATAGAACTCTCTACCGTTGCTTCATTTTCAGCGCGGGTTCCACCCAAATCAGATGTCGTATCAGCATTATGAGCGCTCTGCTGTTGTACCTTAGTAAGCTCTGTTTGCAACATAGCATAAGCTCCAAGCATGTCCAACACATGTGCTTCCATTGCCGCATCTGCCTCACGGCCACTGTTGATCATTGATTGTGCAGCTGAATTTGCTGCAGCTGACGCTGCGGTTGAATCACTCACTGCCTTTGCTTCGTTTACTGAAGCATCTGTGGCCGTTGATTCTGCTACGTGTTATCCAGCCTGGGCTGTTGCGCCCAATTCTGCTTCCATTGCCGCATCTGCCTGAGCCTGGGCTGTTGCGCCCAACTCTGCTTCCATTGCCGCATCTGCCTCACGGCCACTGTTGATCATTGATTGTGCAGCTGAATTTGCTGCAGCTGATGCTGCGGTTGAATCACTCACTGCCTTTGCTTCGTTTACTGAAGCATCTGTGTCCGTTGATTCTGCTACGTGTTGTCCAGCCTGGTCTGTTACGCCCAACTCTAGTTCAGTGTAAGAACGCCCTTGGTTGTGCATCTCGACAAGAGATTGCTTAAATTCTGGTGAATATCGAATCATATAAAAAATGCTCCTCTGCTATTAGTTTACAGGGCAGAGAAAAATCTGTCCGTAAATCTAGCATAAGAGCAATCTCCTTGCTCGCTTTGAATCGACTTACCACTCAATACAACTGGAATTTCAAATATTTTCTCCGGATCGTTAGCCTGAATAAAGGGTACTAACTCACCATCTTCTCGCCTTGGTTCCATCGAGTTCGGTTCCTGCGCTAACAACATTTTCAACGTATCGCGCGTAACTGGCTTCGATTCTTCCTCAAACACGAATTCATATTCTCGAATTTTCTTAAGCGAGTTAAAGTCATTGATATCAGTAAACTGATAAACGTGGAACGAAAATACATCATCTGTGTAAGTGAAGTATGCCGAATATATTTCCTTCGGAAACTTCATTTGGTCATGATAAATCCGAGTTGGAATATACAACTGACGAATATTAAAATCCTCTGGTCGCTTCTTCTTTGATTCGATAATCAAAACTCGACTTGGTGATTCATAAACTCCATCGATCTCAGATTGCCAGCCATCAATCACGAATTTTGTTTGTCCATCCCTAAAATGACTAATCTGGAAGTCAATTAGTCCGGTTCCTTTTTTACCACTAAGTGTTGCAACAACATCAGCATCTAAATCATTCATGACATACTTCAACATGCCACTCATTTCAGCAACCGATTGTGCAACTGCTTCACTATTTATTGTTTCTGGACTCTCCGGGCGAATACCAGAAATCCATTTTGGAAACGTCATGCGTACCGGTTCAAGCACTTCATATTTCAGATTTTCAAAAGTCTTGAAGTCTGAAATTTCATAGCGATCTTTCCCTTTAGGCATCAATGAGAATTGTGCCTTCTTACCAAATACTTCCTTATTAACCGAATCTTTAAACACTTCCGGTAAATCGCTACTGAAGTCGAACTTCAACAGATTTCGAGCATCTGGTGCATTATCAGGTCGATTAGCGTAATATTCTCGAACGTATTTATTAATATCGCTACTCGTGATCTCAAACCCACCATACTTTTCAATTTGGTTAGGAATGTCAAAGCGGTCAAATAAATATTGCCATGCGATATCTTGCTTTCTACTTCTTACTTTGGCCATGATCGTTTACCCCCAACTACGTACCAGTACCTCAGAAACTTTTGCACGACTACTTGCCTTTGCAGCTACAAATCGGTGTGCTTCAACCGTCTCAATTACACCGATTCCTTCGTATAATTCATGAAGCAACGGCACATCATTGTTAGACAACAACACATAAACGCCACGATCCTTCAACGTCTTAAACAAGTCACGCAGGCGTACCTGTTCGTCGTAACCAAATTCACTTGAGTAACTTGTAAAACTAGCCGTATCGCTTGCTGGGATATATGGCGGATCAAAATACACAAAGTCCCCGGTCTGTGCTTTTTCCACTGCCTTCTCAAAATCTCCCGTCAAAATGTCGATATCTGCATTATTCAAATATTCCGACACACGGTGGATCGTCACCTCATCAGCGATCTTCGGATTCTTATATTTGCCGTATGGTACGTTGTTTTGCCCCTTACTATTAACACGCCACAAACCGTTGAATCCCACCTTAATCATGTAGATGAAACGTGCTGCTCGTTCGACTTCTGTCATCTGTTCTAAGCGACCATCACGATCTGTTAAACGCAAATCAAGATAATAATCCTTGGAATTGTTAGCCTGATGTTCAACTAGCTTAGCCAACAATTCATCCGGTTGGTCGCGTACCACACGCCATACATTCGCCAACTCTGGATTGAAATCATTAACAACCGCTTTATTTGGTTCTAAAGACAGCAAAAAGGCACCCCCACCCAGAAACGGCTCAAAGTATGTCCCAAAGTTTTCAGGAATATACTTGGCCAGTTACGGAAGGAGCTGCCTTTTTCCACCTACCCACTTAATAAATGGGCGGATCTCACCTAGTTGGTTGGTTGGTTGGTTGGTTGGTTGGTTGGTTGGTTGGTTGGTTGGTTGGTTGGTTGGTTGGTTGGTTGGTTGGTTGGTTGGTTGGTTGGTTGGTTGGTTAAGCATGCGTGTGATCCTCTTATCTGTCAAATTGGATCTTAATTGTTGATCACTTTTTTAAATCGATCAACTAACAACACAAAAACACCACCGAACCAAGAATCAGCAGTGTTTCAAAAATAATATTAAAGAAGAATAGCGTATGCGTTATTCAGCATATGAACGGCAATCGAATCACCCAAATTGTTGCGACGTCGGTAGACATATGCAAGTACGGCACCAATTACAAAATACACTAGTGTCACGACGTTCAAATCAGTTGAATGAATGACCATAAACAAAATACCGTTCACGATAATGCCAACCCATTTACTCATGAACTCACCAAAGTACTCAAAAAATTTAAATCGAAAAATAATCTCTTCCATTATTGGCGCCATCACAATATCAATAACTGCCGCCAAATAATATGTTTTACGAAGTTCATCCATGACTAACTTTTGATTCTCATTCGTCGGGATATGCCACAGGTCAGCTAGTACCCCAAACAAAACTTGAAAAGCTAGAATTATCAGAAATGCAATGCCCACTGCTTTCCAATCAATATTCTTTAGCGATGGCCACAATTGTTTTGGCCATGAATAATGGATAAATAATGCACTCAATAATACCGTTAGACCAACGCCAATTAGAATACCGGCCATCGTTTTAGCTTCATCAGCCGCAAAAAACGATGGTATCGTGGCTATTTGTTCTAACACAAATAGCCCAAACAACAATAACAATCGCTTAACTATCTTACTAATACTTCTCATAAATACCTCCTCATATATAATCAGTCTACTATTCATACAAACAACATTCATATTCATTTTTCATTCAAAACAAAAACACCACCAATCAAAACGATCAGTGGTGTTTTCGGATCAAGCCGGCTGGGTTACCGGCGATCTACATTTTAAGGAGTAGAGAGTTTGAGTTGGGATTCTCAAACGAGAATATGAGTCATTCTTAGGGATTGTCTTAGGGGTTATATCCCCTTTCGACATGATTAATAATAAGGTTGCTACCTTAACGCACCAATAACTGGGGCTGAAAGTTAGCTTAATTAGTACGCACTAACTACATTCATGAAGCCATAATACCCATTCATATTGGCATAATTTTGTGCTTCCCATTCGCTGTAAAACTGACGGGCGCCGAACTTGCCAAAGACAAATCGTGGCATACCGTTACTGATGTCTTGTACGTACTGACCATTAATTTCAATGATGTACATCACTGTTCACCTCTTTATTTAATATCACATCAATTTTACGCGTCATCCCCAAAACATGCTGGTTTCCAGCTCACATAAAAACGCCGCTAGTCCCCCAACTAACGACGCTTTCTCGATTAATTCAAACTACCAGTTACAGCCTGACCACGCTTGATAACACGTGGCGCGTCCGTTAACACAGCCAAATCTTGCAAAGGATCACGGTCCAAAATCAACATGTCCGCATCCTTGCCTGGCACCAGTTCACCAACGCGTTCCGCAATCCCCAACAATTCTGCCCCGCGAACCGTTGATGCGAGCAACACTTGTTCCGGCGTCATCCCCACGCTCGCCAACAAGCGAATTTCCACACCAGGTCCAGACTTAAAATCGTTATAACTTGTACCAACATCTGTCCCCATCACAACATTCACGCCAGCCGCAGCTGCGTCACGAATGCTTTGTTGATGCGCCTCCCATAACGCTGACGCCTTATCGTACATATAAGCTGGAATATCATCCTTGTGTTGCAACATCTGCCAAGGTGCAGCCATTGTTGGCACAATTGCTGTGTTCGTATCCAACAACATTTGAATCGTTTCGTCATCTAAATACACCGCGTGTTCAACCGAATCAACACCAGCCAGGATGGCATTCTTAATGCCCTGCGTCCCTTGCGCGTGAGCCATAGCAGGCTTGCCCTTGTGGTGCGCTTCAAGTACTGCTGCCGTCAACTCTTCCACTGATAGTTGCTCATCCGTTGGTTGCTCACCATCCAAGCTCACGCCACCGGTTGCCATTAGCTTAATCGTTTGCGCCCCGTGCTTAAGATTCCAACGGGACGCCTTGCGCACTTCATCAACACCATCAACTTCCATACCAATCTTTGAACCATGACCACCAGTCATCGTCAACGCTGCACCACTACCGATGATGTCTGGCAATTGTAGGCGTTGCTGACGAATCTTGGTCGCCAACTTCAAATCGATGTTATCCGTTGAGCCAGCGTCACGAATGGTTGTCACCCCACTCGCAATCGCATCCTGCAAATTCTGCAACGCAACCAGCGTATCCAACGTGACATCCTGACCCGCGCGTTCGCGACCGTCAGCTGCCATTACAATATGCGTATGCGCATTAATCAATCCCGGCACCAAATACTTGCCTTGCACATCAACTATTTGATAAGCCTCACGTACGGTCTCAACCACCTGACCAGATACCGTGTCCACTGACACCGTTTGTGACTTGAACCCCTCGTTCGTCACATACACATTTCCACCAACATAATTAACAATTGTCATATCATTATCCCCACGCTTTTATTTCTTAACTGCTTTTGTAAAGTCGAACGTTGCGCCGACTGTATTAATCTGCACCCCGGTTACCTTAGGGTTAATCATCACTGAATTCGTTACATCGAATAACGTCGTAGCTGGCACTTGCGTTTGATAAATCTTCTCGGCACGTCCCAGGTCAGCCATGCGAGCTTCGTTGTCCATCACGTCTGTTGTTTGGGCTGCCGTCAACGCAGCGTCATAGTTCTCATCAGTCCAGTTACCAAAGTTGGCTGTTGCCCCCGTTTGCCAATTAGCCAAGAACGCTAGTGGATCGGCGTAATCACCATTCCAACCCACCAAAACCATTTCGAATTGTGATGACAACATGGCCTTCACACGAGCTGTTTTCGGTTGCGTCTTTACCGTCACTTGCAAACCTGGTAAGTGACTTTCTAGTTGTGACTGCAAGAATTGGGCTTGGTTCTTTGATGAATCATCATTGTCAGCCAACAAAGTCAGTGACGTCTTCTTGAGTCCTTCTTGTTTCATTGCTTTTTGCCAAAGGCGCTTAGCTTCCTTTGTGTTGTAACCCGTGTTCTTAACCGCATTCGCCTTCGCAAAATCAGTCTTTGTCTTCGGGTCCGTCACAATGCCAACCGGCGTAAATGTCTTGCTCATCGTCGCTGAATCAGACATCACATTCTTCACCATCGCGGCCTTGTTGATAGCACGTTGCATGGCTTGGCGGGCCGTTTGGTTAGACAAAATACCCGTCTTCACGTTGAAGGCCAAGTATTGCGTCCGCGCTTGCTTGATTTGGTGATAACCGGCCTTGCCCTTCACGCCCTTGATTTGGGTTGCTGACAGCTCGGTGTAATCGACCTTGTTCGATTGGTACAAGTTGTAACCCGTTGATGAGTCGGTCACCGTTTGGAAGTGAACTTCCTTAGGCTTCACCTGCTTGGCATCGATGTAGTATTTGTTCTTGACCAAGCGGTATGACTTGTTTGAACCGTTCCAACCCACGACCTTAAAGGGACCGTTATAGAGTGTGTCGGTTGACGTTGACCCATACTTGTCGCCAACCTTCGCTTCGAAAGCTTGGTTTTGTGGGTAAAAGCCCTTTTCAGTTAGAATCTTGGCCATCATCGGTTCGGGTGCCAACAAGTTAATCTGCAACGTCTTATCATCCAATGCCTTGATACCCAACGCTGACAAATCAGTTTGCTCACCTGTATTAAGTGCCTTGGCGTTTTCGATGTTGTACATCAAGTTGGCTGAGGTTGACGCGTTCTTCGGGTCAATCGTGCGTTGCCAACCGTAAACGTAATCTTGCGCCGTCACAGGGCTGCCGTTTGACCACTTCAAGTTATCACGCAAGGTAATTGTCCAAGTCTTGCCATCTTCAGAAACGTCGACTTTCTTGGCATCCGCCAGTTTTGGCTCGTTGTTCTTGCCAGAGCGATACAAGCCTTGCCCCGACTGGTCAATAATTTGTGAAGATGCGACATCTGGCGCACGAGATGGATCAAGTGTGCTTAAGTCAGCCGATTGCGTCCAGTTAATAATCTTGTCTGATGCTGCAACATCCCCCGCTGGTGTAACCATCCATCCAAGCGTTGCCGTTGCAAGTGTCATCAATGCTAGTGTCTTTGTGTTCATGTTCGTAACTCCTCATGGTTTGGCGAGTTACTAAAGCGCTTTAGTCAAAATAAAAAACGACCAGTATCCATCCGGAAGATACTAGTCGTTACTCGTGTGTAATATCGAATAATCCACTAGCCTTCACCTATCGCGGTGAAAGCTAGCTTGCTTAAAAGCCATCATTCACCGCTTCTTAAAAAAGAAAAACGCGAATGACGTAAAGGCATTAACTGAATATGATGTTGTGTGTACTGAATTGTTCATGATAATGCCTCCTGCTTTATTTGATGTGTTAAGAATAGCGAACCAAAATGATAATGTCAACACTATTTTCTAATTTATTTTTAATTAAACGTTTAACGGCAAACAAAAATGCCACTAGGTGGGAAACTAGTGGCATTTTCGGATCAAGCCGATTGGGAGGTCGGCGATCTATTTGTTATTTTTAAGGAGTAGGATTGTCTGCGATGGGATTCACAGACAAGGAGTATGAGATATGTTGATTGCTATGCTATGGGTTTCTTGTCTTAAGGGTTATCCCCTTTCGACATGATTAATAATATAGCCGGAACCTTAACTCAGAAATAACTGTGGCTGAAAGTTAGCTTAATTTTGGGTATTGTCCAAATTGCTTCTCAACTCGGTTGCAAACAAAAACACCACTAGCTGGGATACTAGTGGTGTTTTCGGATCTAGCTGATTGGGCAATCAGCGATCTGTTCGTTATTTATATAAGGAGTAGGAGTGTTTTAAGATATCAAGCTTAAAACGGGAGTATGTTTTCATTGCTATGGGTTTCGCGTCTTAAGGGTTATCCCCTTTCGACATGATTAATAATAATGCCGGAACCTTAAAGGAGTAATAACGATTCCTGAAACGTAGCTTAAATTCCGATTTTCTGTTTTAACCAACAGAAAACGCCACCGGACGGGCAATCCAGTGACGTTTGAAATCAGCAGATGGGCGTCCGCTAATTGTTTAGGAGTAGGGTTCGATTGAGGTGGGCCTCAATCAGCATGAGTAGTTATTTGCTATGGGTATGTTGAGGAGTTCCCCCTCTCAACACGTATTATATTAAGGCGCCAAACTTAAACGAGGTATAAGATTGACCGCTTTTATCGCCAAAATTTTTCCGCCTAGTTAAATCACACGCTAGGCGGTTGCCGCCCCAACTTGTTCTGGATACACACCGCCATTTTCGTCACGGCGTTCAAACAATGCTGTTAGCGCTGTCTTAAGATAGGTTTCATCCCCATCGTTCACCGCACGCCAAGTCGCCATACCACCGCTTGATTTCATGACAATGTGACCAGTATCTTCGTAAACGTCATGATGGGCTTCGATGAAATAATCAAACGCCATCACATCTGCGTCTTCATAACGCTTAATTACAGTTACCATCTTGAGCCCCTCTCTTAAGTTTCACTTTCATAAAGTAAATTATACCGTTTTTACCCCACTTCTGCCTAGTTTTACACCCAATACGAAAAGAACCGGTCTATGCTGACCGGTCCATTTTCAAAATTATGCAACCAATTCTTCCGTCGTGGTCTCAATCACATTGGCACCTAATGGCTTGCCGTAAATCGGCACACCGGCCGCATCAACCAAGAAATCAAACGATGCTAACTCCGTCATAGCAGCCTTAACGCGTTCAGGCGTCAAATCAGGATCGATGTTCACCATCTTCAAATGCACCTTCGCACCCGCAATCTTCGCAAACTTCCCTTCAAATACCAAATCCAACTTCTTCATCTTCGCTACCTCCGATTATTCTGCCAAGCCTGCATCATACGCATTCACTTCCGTCGCCGAAATTGACACGATTTCCGTTTCAACACCAAGGTTCACGATAACCTGACCAAGTTGACGCAGTTGATCATCCGTTGTGCCCACCTTTACGTTGAACATGCGGACGTATTCAGCTCCCGTCTCTGCTGCCTTCGTCACATATCGTACCTTCATTTGTCCCGTCATTTCGTAATTCCTCCAAATTCGTTTAGGTGGCCACCTGTTTTTGTCGACACCTATACTAACGAAATAAGTGAGCCGTTTTGTCGCATAGAAAAAGGACGACTTTTTCAAGCCGTCCAATTATGGTTATTGCCATGTCCCGATTGTGTCCAAAACACCATCATGGTTATTATCTGAAACCGTTGGTGGGAACTCATCCAACAACGGCTGCGCTGCATTGGTCATCGCAAATGGGTGGCCAACTAGGCGTAGCATCTCGATGTCGTTACCACCATCCCCAAACGCTGCCATCTCTGCTGGTTCGATACCATAATAGGCACCAAGTTCCTGCAGGCCGACTGCCTTGTTGATGTTCGGCGCCACGATATCAATCATGCCGAAGCCTGACGTGGTCACGTGCGCGGTTCCAGCCAACTCACGGTTTAGCTGGGCCATGAAGGTCTCCGCATGTACTTCCGGCCAGTTCACAATGATTTTCACGACCGGCTCAGTAATTTCGTCCAAGCTGTCGATGAAAATCAAGTTCGGAAACTCAGCGACCATGTGGTGATAAAGTTCCCCTTGGCCCTTATCAGCACGTAGCATGTACCCATTAGTTGCGGTGCTATAAACATTTCCGTGACCCGGTGACAGTGGTGATTCAGCCACCGCCTTCATCGCGATTTCCATGTGTTCACGTGACAAACTGTGCAACGCCAGTTCCTTGTTATCCTTCGTGATGACTTGGCCACCATTTTGTACAACGTAATCAAATCGTCCCACAAACGGTGCCAAAAAGCGGTCCACCGTTGCGCGATCATTACCCGTCGCTGCCACAAAATGGTAATCGCGCTCATCCAAGTAATCCAGTAGCTTCGTAAATTTGTGTGCATTCACTTGTTGGTGCTTATCAAAGAAAGTCCCATCCAAGTCAACTGCAATTAGTTTTGGAAATGCCATCAAAAGTCCCCCAGTCTTTCCGTGCTTTCCTCGACTCCCTCGGTACTAGTATGACAAGAATGTTTGAATGATACAAGAAAGGGATACGCCGAATTGGCATATCCCTTAATCATTAACCCACGAAGACGTTCTTTCCCAAACTCAACATGTGTAGGTATTCTTCTGATTCAGTTCCGATAATGAACGCTGCGTTTCCTGACAAGATAGTCAACTTGCCTTCTTCTGAACGTTGGTAAACGCGATCAAAGAGTTGTTCTTGTAGCTTAGCCTTATCACCAGCCAATTGCTCCAAGTTCTCAATGACCAATACTTCGTAGCCATCGTATTCATCCTTGAACTTTTGCGTCCCAACTTGACCACCACGCAAACCAGCCTCGTAGTCTTCTACAAATTGTTCAACGCCAGTCACGTGAACTTGGGCGTCCAGCGCTTCCTTAATCATGCGCTCACGCATCTCGTAGCTTTCACCACGGACCAAAATCATGTTCAAGTGGTCAGTGCCAGCCACCGCTGCCGCTGCGCGCTTAATTTGACCTGGCACATCGTGGATATCAACATCTTCTGTCTTCATTTCAAGCAAGCTAGACAAGGCTTCGATTTGTTGGTTCAAACCGGCCACCTGGGCCTTCAAGTTCAAAATAACTTGCTCAA
This sequence comes from Weissella confusa, assembly GCA_014332815.1. Classification (GTDB taxonomy): domain Bacteria; phylum Bacillota; class Bacilli; order Lactobacillales; family Lactobacillaceae; genus Weissella; species Weissella confusa_C. The sequence goes on from JACSZT010000004.1 coordinate 131,321, forward strand.
TCGCTTCTTGGTGTGCAACATCAACCATAATCATTTCCTCCGTAGTCACGTTCTTTTGTACTTACATTTTACCATGTAAGCGCTTGTTTCTTCAGAATTAAGCACCCTTGGCTAAAGTGGGCTATAATAGCTTTACTAACTAAAAATCAGACGGATGGTAACCGCATGACTTACACCTACCTTTATGAACGTGAGCCCTTGTTCACCGATAATGATATCGATGGTTTTCTTGGAGCTGTCGAGTTGGATACTGATATTCGCGACATCCCCTTCGACTTGGAGAAAACGCAACAATTAATTCGTGATCTGACTGCCCAATTGTCAGATGAAACACCCACTGCGATTGGATTCTTTGCCACCTACCCAACGTATGGCCACTATGATGCCTTGGGTCGTGAAATTGACGTCACGCTAGAAATCTCGGTTTCGCGCTAAGACACCAGCCACCCTTTTTGCCACCGTAATTTGTATAATGAAGGCAACAATTAGGTAGAAAGGTGGTCCACGACTATGGGACTTTTCGGAAACAAAGATTTCTCACTGCCAATGACGGTTGGTGATATTCCAGCCGGATTTGAAGCGATTCAAATCGTCACATCAATTGCTATGTCACCCACTGGCGCATTAGCTGATTTGGCCAAGGAAGCTGACAAACTTGGCGCTGATGAAGTATTAAACGTTCGCTTGATGGGCGATGAAAATTACACCGCTTACGGCGATGCAGTTAAGAAGAATTAGTGATTTGTACACCTCAATCTTGGGGTGTATTTTTTTATACATACATGCGGTTATCACGTGCGCGCCAGTTACCGTTGGCAGCACTCACCCCGATTTTCTTAGCCAAGCCAGCCCAGAAACGAATGTCTGACAATGACGCAGCCCCCAACACGCTAGCCTCCGCATCATAAAAATCACTCATATCCAGTCCGTGATCACGAATAATTGGCAACACAAAATCACGTTGCATCGTCTTAAACGCCAACACCGGAATCAAACCACTTGCGACTTTGGCATCAAATTCATTAAACGCGTCATATCTAATATCTTCAATTTCCCCTTCTAACATAGATGACAATCGTCCGTGCCAAATACGATATTCAGTCTGCTTATCTGCCATATGCATCTACCTCTTTATCATTAAGTTAAACTTAATATAGCACGGTTAGACCTAACTTTCAAATGTGACATAATGCATCATTCTACATTTTCATAAAATCGTCACGGAAATTTGGTATCCTGGTTACAAACAAAGAAACACGGGGAATTTTTAATGCTTACTGAACACCAATTGATTGCTGAACTTGCTCAAATCGCTGAAGCTAGTGAAAAGGTTGGCCAACGCACGCGCAACATTTACTTGGGTGCTGGTTGGTTCAACGAAGAACAACAAAACATCTTGATGCAAGGTTACCAAGCATTAAAGGCCAACCCTACGATTAACGACATCTACGTCCCATTGTTGAACCAATACGGTGGTCAAGTTATCGAAGCAGACGGTGATTTTGAGCCTGACTTCGAATGGGGAACGATGACGTACAAGGCTGACATCACGGCAATGAACAACGCTGACTTGATTGTTGCCTTCATTGACGCTGCCGACCCTGATTCAGGAACAGCCTTCGAAATTGGCTACATGACGGCTTCAAACAAGCCTGCTATCTTGGTAACTGTTGGCGATCGCAACGTCCACCCAGTTAACTTGATGTTGTCATACGGTGCCGTTTCAAACGTTGATTTGGAAACTGAAGGCTTTGAAGCTTTGGAAAAGTTCGACTTCACGAACATCGCAATGAAGAAGTGGGTTGGATCAATCTTGTAAGAACACGAAAAAACCAGAGGACACACGTTCCTCTGGTTTTTACTTTGCCAACGCAATTGACACCCAAACTTTTTCGTCATCAATGTCCGGATTCACTTCCGACTGCAACTTGACGCCACCATCCATCAAGCGCGCCAAAATTTTGTTGTTATTCTTAGGCAAATACCCTAGCTTTGTACCTTTATACAAAACTAAAATGGCATTTTCATCATGCGCATTTGTTGGATCACGAACCAAGTCAACTTGTGGTGCTGCATCATCCACAATGCCATCTTCAACTAGGCCATCGTAAATCGACCGCTCTTTGTAAGTTAGATACGCATAGCCAACCACCGGTAGCGTACGCAAATGAACTGCGTCTTCATAGATAACCTCGATTGGCTTGTAGATAATATTACCTAGCTCAATATCAAATCTTGCCAACCACAGTTCCAACCACTTTTTAAAGTGGGCATACCCTTCTTGCTCTTCACTACCACGCATGTTGTGACTCTTGTCCCCATCATGAATCATCACGCGCCACCAAGTTTCGGCCTCAAACGCCCATGGCACTGAATGCCACTCAGCAACATTAGCCGGCAAATAAACGTAGTTGATAAAGTCTAAATACTGTTCTGCGGTCAAAACGACCGTACGCTCACTGTTCGGCCCAACGAATCGTAGTACACCTTCGCCAAGCACCGTTCTGAACAAACTAATTGTCGTTTCAGACCCATACTCATTGAATGTGATATTGATTCCCTGAATCGTCGAATCAATTTTTGTTTCAAGCCTCATATCAACACCCCCAACTACTGCTATTTTCGCAATCATACCACGGAACTGCGGATTGCTGTAGTTCTTTGCTTGCGGCGCAAAATCAGGTTATACTGATTTTGTCAGGCATATCCTTAACACGGTAGTCGGCAGAATAGATAAACTAGTTACCCGTGCATTCCGCCATGAAAAAACGCACGGGTTTTTATTTGCACTTTAATTGCTAAAAAAAGCCCGCACGGTATAATTACCGTACAAGGCACATCCTAACCAGGAGGCCGGCATAATGAGTAAACTAGTCACCCGTGGGATTTCCGGCAAGAAACTAACACGGGTTTTAGTTTACACAAATTTTTACACAGAAAAAGGCGGCTACCTTGCGCGTTTAGGTAGCCGCCTTTTAGGTGTCGTAGATGTCTCAATAAAATGTTTTTATTGTCATTTACTCCACAGCATTTTGAATACTTATATTATACCTTATCCACCGTCAAAAAAACATGAACATTTTTAGAACTAGGCCTTAATCAAGCGACGGTAAATCACAACCGTCAAGAAATAATACGCCAAGTACAAGACCAAAATGCCGATTAGTGATGGCACGAAGCCAACGTATGGATCACTCAAGATTGCCTTGAACATATTCAATCCAAATACAACGTCAAGCAGTCCGATGATTAATGGAATAAAGAACAAGGTTCCCAAGTCCTTCGCAACCGTCATCGTCACTTGACGTTCGCTTGTTCCAATCATCGTTAGAATACGGTAACGACGCTTATCATCAGCAACACCAGACAACACCTTGAACATCAAAGTTGATGCCAACATTGCTAAGAAACCAATTCCCAAGAAAATTCCCATAAACTCAAAGCCGCCAAAGTAACTCTTTGCCAATGCATAGAAACCGTATGATCCTGACAACTTTTGCACCGTTGAATCCAAAGCCTTCGCTTCACGTTCAGCGTTCTTGACCAAAACCGTTTCGTTTTCGTGCAAGTCAGCGACCTTCACTAGTTCAGCTGACTTAACTGTTCCCTTCTCGGCCAACTCATCCGCATTCTTAAGCACCACTGCCTTAGAATCGAATTGCACACCATTGATTTGGTTTGCCAAACCAATCAAAGTATCCGTTGTTGCGTCAGGGTTTTGAATCATCTCATCCCCAGACATCCACTTAACCTTTGGCGTACTGTTTGGTACACCATCATAAATCATCGTTGGGATGTGGTGCGCATTAATCTCATCCCCATCAAAGTAAACAACCTTATCAGCACCCTTAACGTAGTGATAACTTGCTTGCCACTTAATGTTCTTCAAATCCTTCACATCAGCGTTCGTTGTATAAGCTGCCGTGTAAGGTTGGCTAGATTGTGCTTGTTCTGGCAATGCACGGTAGAAACCTTGTCCAACTGACATCGCTCCAAGTGCCAAACCGAAGATGACTGACAACACCGTCAACAAACGTTGGTAATCAGGCAAACGGAACATCAATTGTCCATTCAAGAATGAACGCAACCCACGGCTGTTAAAACGTGAACCACGCAAGGCGTACGTCAACATCTTCAATGAACGACTCACAAAGAAGAACGTTCCCAAGACATTGATAATCAAAATCAAGATGAACCCTGTGATACCCAAGCTCAACACGTTTGGCATCATGGCATAACCACCAATCAACAAGGCCAACCCAATCAAACCAAGTAGTGGATCCAAAATCTTGCGACGCTTTGGTTGCTTAACTTGCTTGTCAGCCGTCAACAATGTCAACGTATCTTGGCGACTCAAACGAGCACTGTTGTAAAGGCCGTTCAAGAAGAACAAGACCACAAAGAATGCCAAGGTTACCAAGATGGCGTGGAATGAGAAACCTGTCCAGTGAGCGAGTTGCAAGCCCAGCAGGTCCATCAAGAATTGGCCACTGAATGACGTCAAAGCAATTCCAGCGATGATTCCGATTACCGTTGAGATAACACCCAATGCCAGCGTCTCTTGCATCAACATCATCCCGATTTGCTTGCGCTTCGCCCCAAGCATTGACATTAAGCCGTACTCAGCTTGACGCAAACGTAGCAAGAAGCTGTTTGCAAAATTCAAATAAACAAATGTAATCAATCCTAGTAGGAATTCACCGATTGTAAACACAAGGACGATAATCCCGGTCGTTGAGTTAGCCAGCAAGAATTCCTTGTTCAAGGCAATCGCACTGAACATATAGAAGATGGCTGCTGACACCATTAGGCCAACAAATAGTACGAGGTAGTCACGCCACTTTGAGCGGAGTGACTTCATTGCAATAGAAAACATGGTCATCCGCCCCCTTATTCAAAGTTACCTAGTTCAGATAATACATAGTTGTAGAAATCTTCACGTGAACGATCATCGCGCGTCAACGTCTTAGTGATTTGTCCGTCAGTCAAGAATAGAATGCGTGATGCGAATGATGCTGAGAACGGATCGTGCGTTACCATCACGATTGAAATGTCACGTTCGTCATTAATCTTCGTTAGGTAGTTCATCATCTCGCGGGCATTTTCAGAATCAAGCGCACCAGTTGGTTCGTCTCCAAAAATCAAGGCTGGCTCGTGTACCAAGGCACGGGCGGCCCCGACACGTTGTTGTTGTCCACCTGACAACTCAGCTGGATACTTGTTCAAGTACTCACTGATGTGTAGCAAATCGGCCACCTTTTGGACCGCTGCCTTGATTTGGGCAGGCTTCGTCTTTTGCAAAGTCAGTGGAAACGCAATGTTTTCGCTGACCGTCAAACTTTCAATCAAATTATAGCTTTGGAAGATGAATCCCATATCGCGACCACGGAAGTTTGCGATTTCATCATCTGTCATGTGCAAAATATCTTTGTTGTTAATCATGACTTCACCAGTGGTAGGCTTCATCAACGTAGAAAGCACGTTCAACAACGTCGACTTTCCTGATCCTGAAGGCCCCATGATGGCCACGAACTCCCCTTGTGGCACCGTCAAAGACAAATCCTTAAGGACGTGCTGGTCTACCCCGGCCGCACTGGTATAAGTCTTGTTCAACTTGTTTGCAATCAATACTGGTTCTGTCATGTTTTTAATCCCCAATCTCATGTTTCATTCATGTTACAAACAATACTATACAACGTACAATATAAGATGTCAAAACAATATGTCAATTTCGATAATTTTCTCCAGTAAAAAAGACGTCGATTGCTCGACGCCTTCGTGACTTTTAGACTTCAGGCAACTTCAATTCCTCTGCCTTAATCAATTGTGTTTTTTGGATAAAGATCAACTTCATCAAGAAGGCAGATGCTAGTGGTACAACCACAAAGGCAACTAACACGCGGACTGCCAGGGCACTACCAGTAGACTCTGTCATCGCCGTCAAAGGTCCAATGAAGCCAGCCATACCGAAGCCGGCTGAGAAGGCCGTTCCTTCAACCATCATCAATGAGGCAACCCCACCTGAGATAGCTGCGGCAATCACGACTGGCAAGAACAGCTTTGGTCGTGACAACAAGTTCGCCATTTGAATCTTAGGTGAGCCCATAAAGTGCGCGATTGTGGCACCCCATGAGTTAACTGATGCCCCCATGACCGCCAACGTCAAACCGGCTGCGACGATACCAGCGTTGGCAGCACCTGAACCGATACCCACCAAGCCGATGGCTGTTGCGATACCAACTGAAGACATTGGTGACACAATCAACAAGGCGAAAATGACACCGAGTAAAATACCCATCACCAATGGTGCAGCTGCTGTAGCTGAGGCGACAACTTGACCAACGGCCGCTTGGACTGCAACCATACCTGGCAACGTCATCAATCCGATACCACCAGCAACAACCAAGACGATTAATGGCTCAAATACCACACGCAATTGGCCAAGCACCTTAGTTGCCCCCATCGCAACCAACCCTGCCACGGCCGTTGTCAGCATCACGTTCAAGATAACCCCTGAACCAGCCAACGTGAAGGCACCATCCTTAAACGTTGTTACGCCCGAACCAGCCAACGTAGCCAAGGCCATTGACGCCGTCTCCATCATACCCAACTTCAACATCGTTCCTACGGCAAACGCTGCAATCAACGGCAACGCACTTTGCGCCAACGTGACCATCATCGCCAATGATGTGACTACCCCATTTTGTGGCATGGCACCCAACAATTGATTCACCAACGCAGCTGGTACCAAAGCAACCATAATTGCCAACGCATTACCGTTCAAAACGGCAAGCATGTATTGTTTCACATTATTCATAAGCATCCCCATCCTTATTCACTGACTTCTTGCACTTGTTGCATGTAATTTTGAATACGCGCCATCGCTTCTTGTAGTTGCGCGTCGCTCGTTGCATAGCTCAAACGGATATAACCTTCCCCACCAGGACCAAAGACAGAACCTGGAATTACTGCGACCGCTGCGTTTTCAGCCAAGGCCAACGCAAATTCACGATCGTTTGTGTTATGCGTTTCTGGAATACCAGCGTAGACATAAAAGGCACCATCTGGGTTCATCACCTTAAAGCCAGCACGACGCATTTGTGCAACCACATAATCACGACGCTTGCGATAAGCTGACTTCATTTCCAACGTTGCGCGACGTCCAGCTTCGGTTCCCAATGCCACCGTTGCAGCGGCCATCGCTGGGTTAGATGGTGTCGTCACTGTCATTTGGTGCACCATTCCCACTGTGCGCATCAACTCAGCCGGTCCAGCGATAAAGCCGATACGGTAACCAGTCATCGCGTGTGACTTTGACACGCCGTTCAAGACCAACGTTTGTTCTGGCAAGTACGTGGCAATTGAGCGGTGCTCACTGTCATAAGCCAACTCTGAATAAATTTCATCAGCAATTACAATAATGTCAGTGTCATCCAAAACGGCAGCCAACTCAAGCAATTGCTTAGATGAGTAGGCTACCCCAGTTGGGTTACCAGGATAGTTTAGAATAATGGCCTTAATCGCATCCCCGTGTTCGGCAATCGCAGCTGACAACATCTCGGGTGTCAAAACGAAGTCCGTGGCACTTGTACCCAAGTGGACCGGCTCACCAACGTTCATCAATGTGATTGGGTCATACAATGGGAACGTTGGTGTTGGAATCAGAACCTTATCACCTGGGTTCAAGACGGCCGTCAACGAAGCGTAGATGGCTTCGGTTGCCCCAACCGTCACGGCGATTTCTGTCATGGCGTCATATTGCAAATCGTAGCGATCTGACAAGAAATGCGCTGCTGCTTGGCGAACAGCCACCGTACCATTACCTGGTGCGTAATGTGAATCATTGTTGGCGATACTATCAATCGCTGCTTGCTTCACGACCTCAGGTGTATCAAAATCAGGCTCCCCCAACGTTAATTTGATGATGTCAGGAATTTGACTAACTTGCATATCAAATGCACGAATTTCATTAGGTTGAATCTTCTTCAAATCTTGATTCAAGCGATTTGCTAGTGTTGCTTTCATGTGTGGCATAACCGAACTCCTTAAAATAAAAAACTGGGCGATTTCATTTCGAAACCACCCAGTAACCTCATAACCTCTTGTTGTCCTAACAATTCAGGTTGTGTATTTGGTCCTGGGAAGTTTACCGCTATCCGAGAACCATGCAAAAATGCTTTTGGTTTGATTCGGATAGCTATCCAAAAAACCAAAAGTAATATGAGTTTGCAATTGTTGTCTTTGCATTAATCATCATTTTTGCTTCCCCTTACTTGTTATTGTTTATTATTCTAATGTATTTCTAATCTAAGTCAATGAAGAATTTAATTTAAGATGTGAAGGGTATGTGAAGACGAGGGTTAGTGATGTGTGTCGACACAAACCACAAACAAAAATAACTGCATTAAAAAACGCGCCGTATATCTACGGCGCGCTGTACAACTGGTTGTACAAGATAGTCATTAGCGTAACTACCACGGGGAATAACTATAGTATATAGACCCCCTTTTTATTTTGCTAATAATATGTCTCGAAACCAGGATTTAATTTTTAGATGTGCAATGCCAAGGCAATCAAAGCCAACAATGCTGGCAAACCTTGTACCAAGATAATCTTGCGTGCAGCCGTCAAACTACCGTACACAGCTACAATCACAATGTAAGCCATCTCCAACTTCAACATGATGTCTTGTGCTGATCCGTGAATGACAACCAACGTCAACAAAATCAAAACACCAAACATACCATTATAAATTCCTTGGTTACCCAACAATGAGCGTACTTCAGGCATCTTCGTGATGTTTTCGTCTAGTTCAAATGTCTCGGCTTGCTTTGCTGGCTTGCCAAACATTTCCAATCCCATAATGTACAAGGCTTCAAGAGCGACAAGTACCGTCAAAATCGTTCCTACCATCGTATATATCTCCCAATAAATCTAATCCACATAAATCTCACTAGTTCATTAGTCTAACATGTTGTAAGAAAAAATAAAAACGCAGTGCCCCATATGCGAGACACTGCGTTCAATATATTAAAGATTTACACCGTTAGATGCGATAACTTGCTTGTACCAGTCGAATGACTTCTTCTTTGAGCGGTTAAACGTTCCTGATCCGTCGTTGCTCTTATCAACGTAAATCATACCGTAACGCTTCGTCATTTGACCTGTTGAAGCAGCAACCAAGTCGATAACACCCCAGGCGATGAAGCCCATTAGTGGTACACCGTCTTCAATTCCGTCGGCCATGGCCTTGATGTGATCGCGGAAGTAGTCGATGCGGTAATCTTCGTTGATTGAACCGTCAGCTTCAACCACGTCTTCCGCACCCAAACCGTTTTCAACCAAGAACAATGGCTTTTGGTAGCGGTCGTACAATTGGTTCATCGTAATACGCAATCCAAGTGGGTCGATTACCCAACCCCACTTGCTTGTTGGCAAGTATGGGTTTTTGGCTGACTTAACAACGTTTCCTTCGTTCGCTACCAACTCATCCAAGTTGTGCGCTGATGTACGTGATGCGTAGTAACTGAATGACACGAAATCAACCGTGTTCTTCAAGATTTCTTCGTCACCCTCGGCCATTTCGATAGCGTCAACACCCTTAGACTTCAACAAACTCTTCATGTATGAAGGGTAGTAACCACGCGCTTGCACGTCAATGAAGAACGTGTTGTCGTGATCATCAAGCATTGATTGCCAAACGTCTTCTGGCTTACTTGTGTATGGGTAGAAGCTTCCGCCGGCAATCATGCAGCCAACTTGTGCTTCTGGCAACATTTCGTGAATCATCTTAACCGTCAACGCACTAGCAACCAACACGTGGTGGGCAGCTTGGTATGTCACTTGCTTTTGGTTCTCACCCTCTTGGAAGGCCAACCCAGCCCCAGAGAATGGGCTGTGCAAGATGATGTTGATTTCGTTAAACGTGATCCAGTACTTAACCAAGTCACCGAACTCTTCGAAACATGTCTTGGCATAACGCGTGAAGAACGTAATCATGTCGCGGCTGCGCCATGAACCGTAGCCTTCTACCAAGCCCATTGGCACGTCGAAGTGCGCCAATGTTACCAAGACTTCCATCCCGTGTTCACGGCAAGTTTCGAACAATGAACGGTAGTATGCAATTCCTTCAGCATTAGGTGTCGTTTCATCACCATTTGGGTACAAACGGCTCCATGAGATTGATGTACGGAAGACCTTCAACCCCATTTCGGCCAACACCGCAATGTCGTCCTTGTAGCGGTGGTAAAAATCGATACCCGTGTGGCTTGGGTAGTAAAGCGTGTCATCCAATTCAGGATGTGCCACTTGTCCCAACTTCACTGGCATGCGCTTTTCGCCGATTGGCAACATGTCAATGTTACTTGTGCCACGGCCACCTTCGTGCCAAGCACCTTCAGTTTGGTTGGCCGCAATTGCGCCACCCCACAAAAAGTTTTCTGGAAATACATTCTTAGTCATTTAACCAGTTCCCCTTAATTCTCTTAATCTCTCGTTTATGCCAATGATGCGTCAGCTGCAACAGCCGTTTGTGCATCGTCTTCCTTCTCGTGGTGGAAGACTTCCATGACATGATCCTTAAATGAAACGTTACCAGGCTCTACTGGCGTAACGTCCTTAAATTCGTCTGTGTTCGTAATAACAACAACCGTCGTCGTAGGCAAACCGGCAGCCTTGATGGCGTCCAAGTCAGCTTGCAACAATTCAGTTCCAACTTCAACGCGGTCACCAGCTTCAACCAATGCTTCGAATGGCTCACCGTTTAGTGAAACCGTGTCCAAACCAACGTGAATCAAAACTTCCATACCGTGATCATCAGTCAAACCGATAGCGTGCTTCGTTGGGAAAACCGTCGTAACCGTTCCAGCAATTGGTGAAACAACCTTACCGTCAACTGGCTCGATTGCCATACCCTTACCTAGCAAGCCCTTTGAGAAGACTTCATCAGCAACATCGTGCAAGCCCATAACGGCGCCCTTCATAGGAGCCATCAACTTAACGCTAGCTGGCGTAACCATATCAGCTTCATCTTCTTCAACAGGAATGTCTTCGAAGCCAAGAATCAACGTCAATGCGAATGAAACAACAACTGAGATTGCCATAACTGCTGCAATCCACAAAATGCTTGTTGGGTTGTCCTTATCAATAAATTGAACTGACGTGAACAAACCAGGCGCTGCCATTGAGTGTGATGCCAAGCCGGCCAAACCAGCCACGGCACCTGCGATAAATCCAGTAATAACTGAAGCAATCATTGGTCGCTTCAAACGAATTGCCACACCGTACAAGGCTGGCTCAGTGATACCAGCAATCAAAGCTGATGAAGCAGCTGCCAAGGCAGTTTGACGCAATTCGCGGTTCTTCGTCTTAAAGGCAACGGCCAATGAGACACCACCAAGTGACATGTTGGCACCGATTTCAGAAGGCATAACCATAGCTTCTGAACCAGTCTCAGCAATCGTCGTCACAATCGTTGGCGTGAACACACGGTGCATTCCCGTCATAACCAACAAAGGCCAGATAGCACCAACAATCGCAACGGCCAACCAACCTAGCTTACCGTGGATACCGTAAACAACAGCTGAGATACCGTTACCTAGCCAAACACCAGCAGGTCCGACGATTGAGATTGCGATAACCGCACCAACCAACAAGATCAACATTGGCTTCAAGAAGTTCTTCGTTACAAGTGGCGTGATGCGATCAACACCAGCTTCGATGTAACGTAGCAACCATGACATAACGATGGCTGGAATAATCGTGTACGTGTACTTAACTGACGTGATTGGCAACATTGCCAACGTTACGGCTTGCCCTTCAGCAGCCTTCGCTATCAAGTCCATGAACACTGGGTGCACCATCAAACCAGCGATGGCAACCGCCAAGTACGTGTTCGTACCAAACTTCTTTGATGCTGAAACAGCAACCAAGATTGGCAAGAAGAAGAATGCCGCATCACCAATTGTGTTCAACAAAACGTACGTTGAGTTTGTTTCACCAACAACACCCGTCATTAGCAACAACATTGCCAACAACTTAACCATTGATCCACCGATGATGGCAGGAATCAAAGGCGTCATCGTTCCGATAATGGCATCCAAAATCGTCATACCGACGCGCTTCAACGTCCACTTTTGCTTTGGTTGCTCGCTGGCGTCGACCGTAGCCCCACCATCAACACCAAGTGCCAAAATTTCCTTGTAAGCAGCAGCCACGTTGTTACCAATAATGATTTGGTATTGACCACCTTGCTTAACCAATCCCATAACACCTGGGATGTTCTTTACAGTTTCATCACTAGCCTTTGCTTCATCTTTCAAAATAAAGCGCAAACGCGTCATGCAGTGCGTTAGATTAGTAACGTTTCCTACGCCGCCGACAGCATCAACCACGCTGTTAGCAAGCTTCTTAAAATCTTGAGCCATTAGCTTTCACCTCAAATATATCCTTAAACATCTTTATTACTTAATTAATGTTAGCGTTTACATTTAGTCAATTTTGGGGCCAATTATGACCAAAATATGAAACCGCTTACTATTGACTAGGACTTATTTCTGTGCTTTCAGTGAATTTGCAGAGTTGTGTTATGTAACTGTCATGAAAAGGTTGTTTGTGGTTAGTGTCCGTCCTATCGGCCGGAGTGCTTAGCCCCTTCTAGGGCACGCTAACACGTACTGACCATGACCTGCAGGGAGCGGAGTCCACGCCGTTGGCGCGTACACCTTTATCTCCCGTGGCTCTAAGCGGGAAACCCGCTAAGAATCCACACCTGCGGGTCAAGGTCTGCACGTGTCTATACGCGTGGCGGGGCCAAGCACAGCAGCCAAGTAATACTCTAATTGTTTGATCTTCATCCACCACAAGATAATGTGGTGAACTGTTCACCCATTTATTTTCTGGTGGATGAGTATCTCAGACAGACTAGAACATCTCGGTTGCTGTGGCTGGGGGGCGCCCCGCGTATAGAACGAGGAGTGGCTAAATATGTGGCAGTAGCACTTAGCGGTTTTACCGCTTAGTGCTACAAGGGGTAAAGGTGTACGCGGCAAAGCCGTGGACTCCGCCCGCCACTATTTTGACACTCCTCGTTTAGCGGGCCAAAAGAAGCCCCCAGCCACTCGACGCAACGCGTCGACACACACCACCAAACAGCCAAACGACAAAAATAAAAGCCATACTGCGTATCCGCAATATGGCTTTAGGTTATGGTTGACGACCCACAAAATATTTTTGATTGTGAAAGCGTTGATGTTGATAAAGAGTCGTCGCATCACCCTCTTGCTGCTCGAATTTTCTGGAGAGAAATTATATCGTTCTAGTGTTTTCTGAAGGAGAAGAGTTTTCAGCTAGTTTTAGATATTGAACGATGTTTTCAAGCAGCAAGAGTGAGATATGACGGCGTGATACCAACTAGGGCCCCATCCCTTCTACGCTTTTAATTAATGTCTACCAAATGTTACGTTCCCCCGTGTCTTTAACACATTTATTATTGTAAGCGGTTTCAAAAGAAATGTAAACCCTTTCATTGTATTTTCTTTTTTCTTTTACGACAAAAAACCAGCAAATCTCGTAAAAACGAACTTTGCTGGTTAAGACGCTTATTTTAGTAAGACTTGATTTTAAAATCTAATGAAACGGAATCTGATCACACCTATTCTTCAAAACAAATTAGCGATAACACTTAAAATAATTATCCCTATCAATGTAGATATATCTTTCAATTGGGTTCTTTCCTTCAAAATCATCCCAGCCAACACAACGCTAAATAATGATGTCATATTCAGAAAAACCCAAGCTATTCCAGATAAAGAACTTGATGTTGCAAGTGTAAACGCAATTTGAGCAATGAGCGTTAGCACAGCTCGACTCCCGTATAAGAAACCAATTTTAATCGTAAGATTAAATTCCAAACTATGTGTAGCCTTAATCTGTCTTATAAATCCGCACAATGTAAATAAAAACCGGAAATATATTGTGCATATTGTGAAAATAATCAATGAATATATAGATTCTAACCCGTGTACTAAGAAAGGCGAAAGCGCTGCTTGAACGACGAGCAATGGACCAATTATCCAAAAATTCTTCAACAAAATTTTATATCGTTCTCGGTTATCACTCTTTGAAGACAGAAATAATCCCACCACCATGAACGTTGATAGAACAGACACAATATATGTTTGCCAGTTAAAGTACAATGTCGTTCCAAAGATTGCCAATGGAATAAGGAAGTCCGTCAGCTTACTAAGTAGTACTGACTCTAGAATATTAACGCTCTTAAAGATAGCACTATATCCATAGGCCACCGCCTGAACCAAAGTTGCATAAATCATCATGCGAACAATCATCCATAATGTTATGTTAAGACCCATGCCATATTTACTTAATAGAACAGCAAATAATATTGTCACGAGTATCATGCTCAAAAGATTATTGAAAAAATTCACCGTTACCACCGAACTTTTTCGATAACCCATTTGATAACGATCTATAACAGTAATTCCCCCCCGTGCGAAAGCTGAAAGAAGTGCAAAGAAAATAATCAATGTCACATTATTCATCTGTCACCATATAGAGTGATTTAGAAAAACCGCCTCTTTCTTTTTTTTTCTTCTTTACGCTCTCTTCGAACTCATCCCAAGTAACATCTTGTTGATTAACATAGGTTTTCAATAATTCATATAAATCTGCTAACTCCTCTATTAAATGCTCTTTCGTACTTGCCTCTTGAATTTCTCTCACTTCTTCTGCCAGCTTTACCTTAATTGCTATTTCTATTTCTTTCCCGCTTAATTGCTTAAACTTTCCCGTCGGAACAAAATTTGGAATATTATCTCGTACAAGTTTAGACATTACGCCTCCTTTATTTTTAAAAACATCGGTGTAAGTTTTTTCTTAGCTGCATTAAGAACTTCTATTTCAGGGTACTTGTCCCAATCAGCTAATTCAGGTCGCCCGATTGCATTTGAAGTTAATTTACGCAAGTATTGACGCGGAATTGGTTGGTTAATTTGGAACATATATGCCTCTCTATCAGAATTTTCAAAGTATAGATAATGTCCCAGTTCATAATACTTTTTGAAAATATCTTCTGGATTTTCAAGTTTGATGGGATATAGTCCTTCCTCAATCATCGGTTCAACTAAATCCACATTCAATGGGACAGCATGAGTGTGACCATGGTAGCATAATTGTTCACCCGGTTGCACATTACAATACCCTGCACGTCCATGTTCATAGAAAATAACATCACCATATTCTTGGGTTAATTTTTCTCGAACTAAATCCTTTAGTTCGAGATACTCCTTTTGCAAGTCCGTAGGTATCGACCAATACAATTATAATGATCGTTAGGAATGATTAAAGAATACCCCTCAGTAATTTGTCCCAATGCTAACCATACCGTGAAGTTTTTGGTACGGTGATAAATTTTTAAATCATCTTGGTCACAAAAAGTACAAAAATCCACAATGCTAGCCATAATTATGCTCCTTCTTCATTAAAATCATAGATACTGGGATTTGAATATACCTTGGGAATGTTAATGTTTCGGATTTCCGGTAAATTGTGTATTACCTTTGCAATGTAATCAACAAAAGTATCTATTTCTTTTTGAGTTGTAAAATGCGACATACTAATACGCACACATCCGAATGGGTTCGTATTGATAAATTCATGAATAAACGGTGCACACATCAATCCTGATCGCGTGCTAATATTGGCATCTTCTGACAAAAATGTGGACAACCGCGATGGAATAATTCCATCTATATTGAAAGAGACAATTCCCGAAGCGTTTTTCTGGGAATAAATCTTAACTTCAGAAAAGCTCCCCAGTCTCTCAATCACCTGCGCCGTTTTTTCAATTAGCTCTTTTGAAATGTTTTCTATTCCAAACTTATCTATATAATTAATTCCATAAAACAGTGCGCCGATTCCAATGGTATTTAAAGTTTGCTCTTATGCTAGATTTACGGACAGATTTTTCTCTGCCCTGTAAACTAATAGCAGAGGAGCATTTTTTATATGATTCGATATTCACCAGAATTTAAGCAATCTCTTGTCGAGATGCACAACCAAGGGCGTTCTTACACTGAACTCACCGGTAGGGCTCGGCCCTGTTCCACCTGCAAAAACACCCAGAAATCACGCCGTTTTAAGCTAAAATCCGGGTTTTGAAAAATTTTCGGGGTGCGGTACCTCTCGGTGCCAAAAAAGCCTGTCCATAATCTTGACATCAGCGCCGTTCCACTTTCGTAATGCAAGGGCATTCCCTCAGGTTGAACTAAAAGTTCAGATAGAACACCTGTACCTCCAACTTTTAGTGGTCGAATCTTAATTTCAGGATTTATGTAATATCCCCCAACACCACTAATACCTAACAACGCTTTATGACCAGTAAAAGCAATAAAATCAGCTTTAATTCTTTGATTATCAATTGGAATATGCCCAGCCGTCTGTGACGCATCAATCAAGAATTTCACATCAGGATACGCCTGTAACTGTTCTCCAATTGATTCTACGTCTTGAATAGTCCCTGTTACATTAGATGCATGGTTGATGATTACTAGCGTAGTCTTTTCCGTTATCGCTTCAATAACATCATTAGGGTTTATTAATCCAAATTCATTTACAGGTACCCAACTTAACGCAATGTTTCGTTCCTTGTGTAATCGAACCAGCGGTCTAACAACAGAATTATGTTCAATGGCGCTGGACACAACATGATCACCTGGCTTTAAGTAACCTTCAATAATCGTATTTAGTGACTCGGTTGAATTGGACGTAAAAACTATACTCGTTGGAAATTTAACGTTAAACAGTTTTGCAATTTTTTTGCGTGTTTCAAAAACAATATCCGTTTTCTCTGTACTAGTTGTTCGCATGGCATTCCCTGATGAGTTCTCCATTAAACTCTGAACCCCCTGAATTACCTCCACCGGCTTCGGAAATGACATTGATGCATTATCAAAGTAAATCATATGCTTCCCCCTTGAACTAATGATTTCCACCATGATATATATTAATCTGAATAAATGTAAGTCCTTTTATTTATAAAGTTCTGTCTCCGATTGATCGTTCGTCTTTAACAATCTTAAAGGCACAATCACATCCGAAACGTTCGCTAAAATTTAGACAATTACGGTTTTGAATACACAAAAACAGCGAACCACTAATGCAGTTCGCTGTTTTTGTTATTATTTCGCATATTCTACTGAACGTGATTCGCGGATAACTGTGACCTTGATGTGGCCTGGGTAATCCAAATCGTGTTCAATTTGGTTCTTAATATCACGGGCCAAAACCGTTGCTTCCAAATCAGAAACAGCAGCTGGCTCAACGATAACACGAACCTCACGACCCGCTTGGATCGCGAATGACTTTTCAACACCACTGAAGTCATTTGCAATGGCTTCAAGTTGTTGTAGTCGTTGAACGTAGTTTTCAAGTGACTCTGAACGTGCGCCAGGTCGAGCAGCTGAAATTGAATCAGCAGCTGCAACCAAGACAGCAATAACAGACTCAGCTTCCACGTCACCGTGGTGTGAGGCAATGGCATTAATCACAACTGGACGTTCCTTGTACTTCTTGGCCAATTCTGCACCAAGCTCTACGTGAGAACCGTCAACTTCATGATCAATTGCCTTACCAATATCGTGTAATAATCCTGCGCGCTTGGCAAGCGTAACGTCTTCACCTAACTCAGCAGCCAACATGCCTGTTAGTTTAGCGACTTCAATTGAGTGTACGAGTACGTTTTGTCCATAACTCGTACGGTAGTTCATGCGGCCGATTGTCTTAATCAAGTCAGGGTGCATGTTGTGAATGCCCAAATCAAAGATTGTTTGTTCACCAACTTCACGGATGTGCTCATCCATTTCCTTACGGGCCTTTTCAACCATCTCTTCAATGCGAGCTGGGTGAATGCGACCGTCGGCAATCAACTTCTCCAAAGCATTCTTCGCAATTTCACGACGAACCGGATCAAATCCACTCAATACGACTGCTTCTGGCGTATCATCGATAATCAAATCAATACCAGTAACTGTCTCGATGGCACGAATGTTTCGACCTTCACGACCGATAATTCGTCCCTTCATGTCATCGTTAGGTAACGTCACAACTGATACCGTTGTTTCGGCAACCATGTCTGCAGCAGAACGTTGGATGGCGCTAACCACCAAGTTCTTAGCCCGCTTTTCAGCTTCGGCTGCAGCTTGCTCTTCGCTTTCCTTAATCATAACGGCACGTTCAGAAACCAAGGCATCCTTCGTTTCTGACAAGATTTGCTCACGAGCGTCATCGCGACTCAAGTTGGCAATCTCAACCAACTTCGCTTCGCGTTCTGTAATCAATTCTTCAGCACGCTTTTGCTTGTCGTTGACACTTTGTCGTTGGTGATCAAGTTTCGTTTCCTTTTCCGAAATGACCTCTTCACGCTTTTGCAATGAAGCATCCTTTCGGTCCAATACAGATTCACGACTTACCAGACGCTCTTCTTGTGACTTCACTTCCGCACGGCGGTCTTGTAGTTCACGTTCAATGCGTTCTTGGTAACGTTGGCTTTCATCTCGCGCTTCGACGATGGCAGTCTTTTTCATCTGCTCAGCATCGTTAGCGGCTTGACTCGTAATATCTGATGCGGTTTGGCGTGCAATGGTTAGCGAGTGATTAATGCGAGTCTTCGCAACTTGATAACCAATCGCAACGCCAATTACGATTGCGACAAGCGACAGCAGGATGATCATTGCAATGTTCATCTTGTATCTCCTGTCTATAGAGTTGACTTTCATGTCAAATCAATAGTGTTTTTTGCGCTTTATTAACACATGTTTCATTTTAGGCTTTTCCACAACATAAGTCAATTTATACCGGAATTGCTGTAGGTTACAAAAAGCCCGTCATATCAACCTTTCGGGGACATGACGGGCCATATGTTTCACGTTGTAATCATTTGTTAATTTTCGGGTGCAACCACGGCACGCAAAGTTAATGACAATACCAAACGAATGATAGTGGCAACGATTGGCGCCACGAACAACCATGGTGTGACGAAGATGCCAAGACCGGCTGCAATCAAGACAATTAGTAGCACAACGACACTTGTCCAAAGCAAAACCTTTGTGTCGGCTCCTAGTAAAGCATCGGTCGTATCCCACAACTTTGGCAAGTCAGTCATCGTTCGAACATGGACGTCAGCAATCATATCGTCCTTGCCCACTGCCACCGTTAGCATTGGCGTTACGCCCTCCGGTACAACTTGGTTCGTAATCAACATTGACTCACCGTCGTTAACCAACTCAGCTTGCTTGGCTGCCTTTTCCTCAGGCGTCAAGTCAGTCATTGGTTCTGATAGCGTGCCCATTAGCTTAGTCAATTGGCGCACTGATCCAGATGTGTCGGCAGTTGCCATGTAGGTCGTGATACCACGTTCACGGAAGAAACGGTCGATAGGCAATACTGCTTTGCTCAATGACGTTCCAAAGGTCATAACACCAACAACTTGAATGCTATCAACAACATAACTAACCGAATTACCTAGTTCTTTGTACGTTGCCAACACATCTTCATCTACCGTGTAATCATTGGCCAAGACAAACGCAGCCGAAACAACGGCAAAGTGTTCATTTAAGATAACACCTTGGATACCGGCATTTGGAATAAATTCCACTTCACTTGCGCTTGATGGATAAACCCCGCGTTCTTCAGCGAACGTCAGAATATTCTTAGAAAGCACATCGTTAACTGGTTCAACCAAGCCAGTCACAATACCAAGAATGTCAAAATCACTGTAACGATCATCCAAAGACATGACCGAAGTCACCGTCACGTCATCGCTAGTCAACAAGCCTGACTTTTCAACAATGGCATGGTCCACATCCCGAACTTCATCAAGTGCGTGTGGATTTTGAAATGTGACACCTTCCATAGCCAGTGCACGCAAAATGCGGAAACGACGCCAACCAGCCCAGAATGCTGGCCAACGTGGATCAACGACTAGCAAGACAGACGTTGCGACAGTCAAACCTGATTGCCAGTTCAACGTTAGTCCGAAGAAGATTAATGCGTAGATGGCTAATACGACAACCAACCACGTCAAACGACGCGTCGCTTGCTTCATCACATCATCTAGCGGGATTGCTCGTTCACGACGTTGCAACAAACCAAACGTTAATAGCAAAATCGTTAAGCCAGCCAACATAACTGGCAACGTCATCGTCTGCAAGAAGTCACCAGCAACTGGCTGCTTGTAAATCCAAGCGGTCGTCGCCAACCAAAGCGTTTGACCGATGATTGGCACCCACAAAGTCGTCAATCCCTCTTCTTGGCGTTGGCGCCATGCTTGCATCCCCATGCGTACATCAACCACAATCACAAACACAGTCGCAATTGCAAAGGCTGCCATCATGCGATGTGGCACTGACAAATCCAAAAACGGACTCATGCCCAGTAACACTGGCATTATCAGCGCCGTCAAAACCGTCAAAACCACCCCAACAATTGCATATCTGAGATAACGAAGCTGTAATGTTAACATATTTCACACTCCTCAAGATTTTTGATAAAAAAATAACCGCGCCCAATGGACACGGTTATCAGTAAGGAGAATGTGGGATTCGAACCCACGCGCCGCTTTCACGACCTGACGGTTTTCAAGACCGTTCCCTTCAGCCAGACTTGGGTAATTCTCCATAAATTGCGGGAGCAGGATTTGAACCTACGACCTTCGGGTTATGGGCCCGACGAGCTACCAGACTGCTCCATCCCGCGATAATAAAATTAAATTGTCGACATCCGAGATGTCAAAGGAGGATGTGGGATTCGAACCCACGCGCCGCTTTCACGACCTGACGGTTTTCAAGACCGTTCCCTTCAGCCAGACTTGGGTAATCCTCCAAAACATGTAAGTTACTTATCGCAACCACATGTAATATAATACGCATTTGCCTATTAAATGTCAACACTTTTGTTGAAGCAATTTAATTTTACTTTTTCAACTGGCGCGTTGCCCAGACATTCGTCAAGACAGCCCCCAACATCAACAAGGCACCAACCCAGTAGATGTTGTGCAAACCAAACGTCATGATGTCACGCAACGGTGCAATGTGACTAGCTGGCAAGTCCTTTGCTGTGTTTGGATCAATCAATTGATTCAACTCAGCGAAGTGCAAGTTGTGGTGTGACTGCAAAGCAATCGACATAGACACATTAAGCACAACACCATATACCGTTGTCATCATTGTTTGAAC
Source organism: Weissella confusa (assembly GCA_014332815.1). Taxonomy (GTDB): domain Bacteria; phylum Bacillota; class Bacilli; order Lactobacillales; family Lactobacillaceae; genus Weissella; species Weissella confusa_C. The sequence goes on from JACSZT010000004.1 coordinate 152,569, forward strand.
CATGGCACGGGCCAAGTTATTAAATGATGTGGCCATCCCAATTTGACTTGGTTCAACTGTTTGTTGGGCCATCACCGTTGAGGCCGTAATCGTTGAACCCATTGTCAAACCGAAAATTAATCCAGTGGCGAGGAACAACACGAACGGTGCATCCCCTGGCATCACAGCCAACATAATGGCGTAAAGCATACCGACAAACAAACTAAACTTAAAGAGATATTGCGCACTGTGCTTAGCCAAGACACGGCCAGCAATCACGGCACCAAACATCCAAACAACTGAACTTGGCGTCACAACGAATCCGGCTACTGATGGCTTCATACCACCAAGTGCTTGCATCCACGTTGGCAAGTAAATGTTGTAAGCAATGATGAATCCAGCCGTCAAACCAGCAATTGTGTTGGCAGCCGTGAAATCAACGGACTTAAACATCTTCAAATCAATCAATGGTTCCGGTGCCTTACGCTCGCGCTTGATAAACAAGACCAAACCAAGTACTGAAGCGACAAAGAAAATCACCATCAACAACCAGTTCGCTTCTGAAATCATTTGCAAACCAAGCAACAAGCCAACGATAAAGACTGACATCCAAAGGACACCTGGGTAGTCAATAATTGCTTGGCGCTTTTCAAAGGTATCTTTATAGAAGAAAATTAAAATAGCAATTGTGATAATGCCAATTGGCAAATTAATAAAGAATACCCAGTGCCATGATAAGTTTTGAACCAAATAGCCACCAACTAGCGGTCCGACCATTGAGGCGACACCCCATGCTGTCGAGTTCAAGCCCATGATTGAGGCACGCTTTTCAATTGGGTAAAGGTCAGCCAAGATGGTAAAGGCAACCGGCATGATACCACCGGCACCAATTCCTTGAATAGCACGCCAGAAAATCAAAGTTCCCATGCTATCCGACACACCACTCATCATTGACCCAATCAAGAAAATAATGAGCCCTGATAGCATTGCCGGCTTACGACCAATCAAATCTGACAACTTACCATAGATTGGTGTTGCTACAGCAGTCATCAACATATAAATACTGAATACCCAGCTCATCAACTTGATGCCGTGCAACGATCCAATGATTGTTGGCATAGCTGTTGAGATAACGGTTCCCTCAATAGCTGACATGAACGTTGAGAGCAGGATGGCCGCCGTAATCAATCCGACATACTTTGCCTTTGCTTCCATCTTGTTCACCTGCTTTCGTTTTATTCGACTTATTATTCTAACATTTTGTAAGCTACATAGCGGGTTTTAGGTCCCAAAATAAAAAATCACGTTAATTTGACTCATATTTGGCACTTTTTAGTTAAGGGCTCAAATTTGCAGCATACTATAATCATTCAGAAGCGCAGATATGCGCCCTGACTTATCCCTAGCATAATTTGAAGATCCCCGACTAGCTGGTTCCCCCTCCCCCTTAGATTCTTTTGCCAGCTAGCCAAATCTTCTTAAAAAACACGCGTCCCCCCTGGCGCGTGTTTTTTTGTTGCGTAAACCCACTAAAACGATTGAAAAATCAAAAATCTTCCCACCTCAGGCACTTTTCTACCGCAGTCCCCTATTAACTGGCATAATAAATCACGTGCTAACCCGTCACTAATTTCTATCATCTCTCTTTCCCTTTCTCAATAGAGATTAGTCGACACAGCACCATGGCTTTTTAGAGAGAGCCGTGTGGGGGTTAAAAACAACTTCATCAAAAAACGGCGGAGCAGATATGCTTCGCCGTTTTTGTTTACTTCTTTAGTTTTAGCGTCATGGCATTAATCGCCACAATAATAGTTGAGAGTGACATCAGAATGGCACCAACCATTGGATCCAGCTTAAAGCCGACCGGAATGAGAATACCTGCCGCCAATGGAATTGCAATTAGGTTGTACCCCGCTCCCCACCAAAGGTTTTGGGTCATCTTGCGTTTTGCTTGACGCGCTAGTTCAAGCAACGTCGTTACATCAGCGAGCTTTGAATCCACCAGCACCACATCCGAAGCATTAATCGCGACATCAGTTCCGGCACCGATTGCCACACCTAAGTCAGCTTGGGCTAATGCAGGTGAGTCATTAACACCATCACCAATCATCATCACCGCACCGTTGGCTTGGTACGTCTTGACCAACGCAATCTTGTCAGCCGGCTTCAGGTCAGCGCGGACTTCGTGAATGCCTAAGTTTGCAGCCACGCGTTGGGCTGCTTTTTCATTATCACCAGTCAACATTACCGGTGTGATATTTTGCGCCTGTAAGTTGGCGATGAATGCCTTTGCATCTGACTTAATCGCATCTGACAAGCCGATAATACCAAGTGGTTCATCATGCTTCAACAAGACACTGACCGTCTCGCCTGTTGCCGTCGCCTTCACGATTAGGTCTCGAACTTGCTGATCGAGAGTTTCAGGCAACGTTGTTGGTGATACCAAACGATAGTGCGCATCGCCAATCATACCAGAAACACCTTCACCAGCTGTCGCCGTTTGATGCATCACCATTGGCACGTCCAATTCATGGGCTGCCTTCAAAATACCAGTTGCCAACGGGTGTGAGCTACCTTGTTCAAGGGCTGCTGCATAACGCAACACATCATCTGACGTCCAACCGTCAGCCAAAGTGTTAACGGTTTGCACCTTAAAATCACCTTCCGTCAGCGTTCCTGTCTTATCCATCAGCACGTAACGCAAATCATTCACGCGTTCCAAGGCAGCGCGGTTTTGGATTAGCAAACCATTTTGGGCAGCCAAGCCTGTCAAACGCGCAACAACCAATGGAATGGCCAGGCCAAGTGCGTGTGGACAGGCAATAATAAACACCGTCACCGCGATTGGCAAAGCGTAAGCAAAGCCGTGGGTGGCTGTCCAAATCACAAAGGCCAAAATACCAACAATCATCGCAGCGTAGAACAACCAGCCAGCCACTCGGTCAGCCAGCGTCTCCGCGTGTGATTGATTTTGTTGGGCATTGGCAACCAAGTGCTGGACTTGGGCCAAGAACCCATCATCAGAACGATGCGCCACCGTCATCGTGAATGAGGCCCCACCATTTAGCGAGCCACCAACAACGTGGTCGCCTTCGTGCTTCATGACGCCGGTTGATTCACCTGTTAGTAGTGATTCATCCAACGTTGGCATCCCCGTTAAGACACGCCCATCAACTGGCACACGTTCATTTTCTTTGACTAGCAATACATCGCCTAATGCCAAGTCTGAAATCGCGACATCCATGAAGTGGTCACCATGATGACGACGGTGTGCCATCTTAGGCACCAACGCTGCCAGACCATCAACGGCAGAACCAGCCTTCATCACCGCGTTCATCTCGATGATGTGACCAATCAACATAATGTCGATTAACGTTGCCAACTCCCAGAAGAAATCCATCACCATGGCTTCAGGATGCAAGGCGTTCATAATCGTGGCGTACAAACTGTAAACGTAAGCCACCACAATGCCCATTGTAATCAACGTCATCATTGCCGGCTTGCGACTCTGCAATTCGCCACGGGCACCGTTAAAGAATGGCGTACCACCGTAGAAAAATAGAATTGACCCCAGCAACAGTACCAGCCAGTTTTGACCCGGAATGCCGGTAATCGTAAACGGCATCTTCATCCCCATCATTGGTGACAGCAGGATAATTGGCACCGTCAAGATTAGGGATACAATCAACTTTCGATTCATATTCCCCATATGCATCATGTGGCCACCGTGCATCATCATGTCATCATGATTCATGTGGTCCATGTGGTCCATGTGGTCCATGTGGTCCATGTGGTCCATGTGGTCCATGTAGTCCATGTGGTCCATGTCATGATGCGCCATTGGCATATCCATGTCCATATGTTTTTCGCTCATATTCATCTGATGTTCGCTATGCTCATGCATGCTCATATCATGATGATGATCATGTTTTGTCATTACGCTCCTCCGTGTGTACAACTTCACAATTCATTCTACCGCCAAACTTTAAATAAGCAAAATTCTATTAAAAAACGTTCCGGCATCTGCCAGAACGTTTCTCTTTCTCTAGTTAGCCGCAAGCACTGCCTGTTGCCGTTCAACCAGCTTTGGATAGTGCACCTTGATACGCGCCGGCATCCGGACTGGCTGGAGATTAACTACTAATTTATTTGCTGATTCCAACTGCAATAGCGCATCCTTTTGTGCCTGCGTTAGTTCATCAGCATATTGTTGTACATTATTGTGTAACATGACGGCACCTGTAATTTTCATTGCATAAGCCGTCATTGCGGTATAACAAACCTTGGGTACTGACTTCATGTAGTTCTCAATTGTCGTATCAAGCGTCTGTGCAGCTAGCACATTCATCATCATACTGTGAGAACCACGCAAATCGTAATACAAGCCGTTTGGCAACAAAATACCTTCCAAGCCTGTTTCAGGCTTGTTAGAACAGTCATTCGTCGCCAAAAAGCGACTAACTGACATTGGCGGATTCGACGCCATGTACTCTGAAACTGCGACTTGCACAGACCCGTTTTCTTTCAACCAATTTTCGATCCGTTGTGACTTCTCCATTGCGTCCATAAGTGCACTTCCTTTCGTAGCCGGTGGATACGTTAAGCGTACGCTTATTTCAGTCAAATGTTAAATGATAACCCTTACATATACAAAAATGACGACTAGTCGTTAAACTAGTCGTCATTTTCATAATAGTTATTATCCCAAGTGCTTCAAAACAAACGTGTTGTATTGGTCAGCTACACCAGCAAGGAATGACTTCGTTCCTTCGTTAGTGATCTTTCCACCTTCGTTTGCCAATTCGGCCGTGTTACCAATGTAAAGCTCTGGTTGGTGCATGATAGCCATGTCCAAGAAGTCCAAAGAGTTACGCAACACGTGGTGCGCTACAACACCACCAAGACCGGCGATTGATTGTGAGGCAGGCAAAACTGGCTTTCCAGCCCAGACGTTTTGTCCCCATGGACGTGAAGCAATGTCCAAAGCGTTCTTCAATGCAGCTGGCACTGAACGGTTGTGTTCAGGCGTTACCATGATAAAGGCATCTTGTGCAGAAACCCACGCACGGAAGTCTTCATATTCCTTAGGAGAGTTAGCATCAAGGTCTTGGTTGTACAAAGGCAACGTTGCGATGTCGAAGTATGAAACTTCTGCATCGGCTGGCAAACCAGCAACAAGGGCCTCCGCTACACCAAGTGAGTATGAGTTCTTACGAGTTGATCCTACAATTACACCGTACTTTGTCATGATTAAAATCTCCTAACTGATTTGTACTACATTTCACTTACAATTTATAAGTCTATAGTGTGTAGCACGAAAAAGCAAGGTGTCAAATGAAAAGGAACGTCCCATTTACGGTCCATTTTGACCCGCAAATGTAGGTACCTTCTGACTTGGTGGCACAATTATCTAACTTTTTGAGAAAACCGCAAAAACTTTCACTTCTCATTAATGACAAAACAAAGTAATAGCAATATGCTTACAGACATCTCGAAATTGTTCGTTTCTGTCATTCGGTTAGATAAGACCAGTTTAAATTTATTAATTCGCCCCACGAAACCACGAATCCTTTGGCTACATCTAACTCTTGTCGTCGCCTGATATCTACTACCCTGCCGGAAAAATCTTTCTCAATTATTGTTATGTTAAGGCCCGTTCCGTCCACGCATGATACAATCGTCTAATAGTGGACATGTGTCTATTTTATGAAAGGAGGTTTATCTATGATCATCGATCGTCGCATTAAAAAAACACGGGACGCCTTGTCAGACGCTCTACTTTCATTATTACCAACAACGCCGCTAAACAAAATTACGATTAAATCAATCGTGGACATTGCGAATGTCTCTAGAAGCACCTTTTACGTCCATTTTGATGACGTATTCGATTTATACGACCAAACCGTCAATGAGTTACTAGCCGGCTTGGTAAATCAAATAACTGCGGATTATCCCGATTTGTCCTAAGACAGTTTTTCTCTGTTAGTAAGCAACTTAGTTAGTTACATAGATAATCACAAACACGCATTTGTTGTTTTAACGCAATCACAAAACACTGATTTATTCGGTCGAATGATACCTATCTTCATTGAAAAAATTTTGTTACTAGAACACCTTGATCGTAATAACCCGACTGATTACTACGGTGTAACCTACTCCGTAACCGGGACAATTGGGGTGGTTAATCAATGGTTGCAGGGTGGTGCCCAAACAGATAAGCAAGTCATCATTGCAATCTTGACGACAATCTTTGAATCATACTAAAAACAAGGCTGGGACAGATACGTTTGTCCCAGCCTTGTTTTTATCAGTATTGTTTTGCGTACAACATCGCCGTTAATGCAACATCTTCGCCGTTAACGGGTAGCGAAATTTGTTTTTCTCCTACCCGTTCAAAGTCACGCTTGTCATAGAATTGGTAAGTTGAACCATCATCCGTGAATAAATAGATGTGTTTGTTCTCCAAATCTTTTTCTGCCGCAATTAGCAATTGTGTTCCGATTCCTCGGCCAACAATCTCTGTATTGACCAAAAAGAAATTCAACTCGCCATCAACATGTTGCCGTTGCTTATAGTTTACTAACATTTCATCATTAGCACTACCGTACTGGTCAGATGTATCCGCATATCCGCGTTGCATGATCCACTCCATCAACGCAACGAATTTTTGAGCCCACCAACTACGATATGCTTTCTGTTCCCCATCAATATCTAACAAAAGCACGCCGGCAAACTCATCCCCTTCATAAGCTGCGTAGATTCGCGTTGCACGTAACAACTCTAAATACCAAAAATATTTGGCGTAAAAATATAACTCGAAACGATTTGATGTGTACCGTGACAAATGCATCCCCGTGATCGCAAATCGTTGAATCTTCCCAAAGTCTTTTCGCTGCAATGGCTTAATTTCCATGACTATCCCCCCATTTCAATTTTTAAAAACACTTATTCCGCTGTGTTACCCTGCGTCAAACTAATAACCGCTGGCAACACCAAAGGAATTAAGATAACTAGCAATACCAAGCCAACAATCACAACAAGGGCAACTTGAATTAGCGTTAGAACACCTGACGGAATCAACGCGGCAAAAGTCCCGCCCAAAATAACTGCGGCAGATATAACAACCGTCCCAATCATCGCAACCGACTTGATTAGGCTAGCCTTTACCCCTACGCGGGCATCCTTATGAGCTGCTAATTCGTCGCGGTACTTCAACATCAAGAAAATGGTGTAATCAACACCCAATGCTATTAACATGATGAATGAGAAGAAGGGTGTATTCCAAGTCAAACTATCTTGGCCTAGCAAAGACGACGTCACCCAGTGCACAATGTTCAATGCGGCATAGTACGCCAACACTAACGTCCCTTCGATAGCAATTGACTGCCAGAATGAACGTGTGACGAACAATAACGCAATTAAGATTCCCATCAGCATGATGGCCGCTGTTTTAACAAAGTCTTTCGTTGCTAAATCATTCAAATCTTTGGTTGACGATGTCGTACCACCAATTGCGAAGGTAGCATCTTTCAAATCCGTACCAGCCAAAGTGGCCGTTAATACAGCTTTGATATTATCAATTTGCTTTGTCGCATGTACCGTACTTGGATCACCCTTCAAGTACACTGTAATTGACGTCATCTTACGATTATCCGATAGGTATGTGTCTAATGACGACTTAAAGTCCTCACCATGAATCATATCATTTGGTACGTAAAACATCTCTGATGATGATGACTGCTTGAGCTCCTTCACGTACTTGTTCACGTCATTCGTGCCGGCACTAACTTCACCTAGTCCACCATCAGCGCTAGCCAATCCCTCTGACAATGTCTTCATTTGACCAGCAAGGCCAGTAAACCCAGCCGCAAATTGCGAGTTGCCGTTAGCAACTTGTTGTGCGCCGGCTGTCAATTGTCCAGTTTGCGAATCAACTTCATTCAACGCCGTGGTCAATTGTGTTGTCCCTGACTTAAGTTGATCCATTCCCCCTGATAATTGTTGAATCACACTTGCCGACGTTGGTAACAGCTGATTTGATGCTTGCGTCAATTGGGCAACCGCTGTTTGTAGTTGGCTAGTTGTTTCATTTAATGATGTTAGCTGACTTGCCAATGCTTGATCCGCATCACCAATTTGCTGTGCCTGTTCACCAATAGCCGTCAAAGATGCTGTCACTTGTTTCTGCACAGCAGCCATTTCAGCTTGCTGCTTTGCCAGCTTGTCATCAATCGATTGCTTAACAGCAGCCTGTTGTTCGGCCGTCATTTCAATGCCTGCTTGCTTCATTTCATCAAGCAGTGACTGCGCGTCAAAGTCGCTGTCTTCACTCACGTTTTGCAACGCCTCGTTAACGCTACCGAGTTGATTGCCAATCTCGTTTGCCGCTGAACCAATCTTCGTTAGGTGATCAGTCACATCTGCGTCCTGTTGATTATTGGTCAGATTAACTTGTTCATTTAATTGGTTAATCGCCTGGTTTAATTCAGGCAAAGCCGCTGCTAACTGTGTAATCTGTTCGCCATCGGCCGTCCCTGCTGTCAACTGACTCTGCAATTGATTAATGCCCGTTGTAATCTGGCCAATACCTGATTGCAACGATGCTGCACCAGCAGCCACTTCCTTTGACCCATCTGACAACTCTGTGGCTGATTTCACAGTACCACTCATGTCAGAACCATCAATTTCCGTCTTCGCTGAATGCAAACCAGACTTAATTTGTGATAAGCCATTTGTGGCCGAACCAAGTCCAGAAGTCACGTCTGATAATTGTTGCTTAACGTATAGCGCTTTGATTTTTTTACCAACTGGTTGGGTTACGGACATTACTTTTTCTACGCTCTTAATTGACTTAAGATTTTGCGTAACTTGATCAATTACCCGAAGGCCATCTTGATTATCTAATGTTGTATTTGACTTTAAGTAAATCGTCGTCGAGGCAGCCATCCCCTTCGAGAAATGAGACTGAATCAAATTATATCCTTGCTTCGATGGCGTCTTGTCACTCACCTCAACCGCACTATCGTAATTTAAATCACCGTGACTTTGTAATGCAATCGGCACCAAGATAATTAGAAGTGTCCCGAGTGCGATTACAGGACGTGCCAAAGCCGTTTTGGTAAGGAATTGCCAGAAGCGACTTTCACCCTCAACGTTAAACGACTTGGTTGGCCAGAACATAAACGAACCAAATGTCGTCATAAAGAATGGGTTTAACGTTAACAGCACCATCAACAAGACCGCCACACTGATAGCAATACCAAATGCCGACTTATAAAGGTAAAAGTCAGCAAAATAGAGCGTTCCCATACCAATCAACACCGATACGCCGGCGTACAAAATGATGCGGCCACCAACTCGAATGGCCTCTTTTGATGCCGCAAACTTGTCCAGTCCACGCACGAGACCTGATCGGAACTCATTATATAGCAAAATATTATAATCGGTTCCAACCCCAAAAAGGACAATAATAATAAACGCTTCCGTTAAATCCGAGTATGACAATCCCCAATATTTAACCATGTTATACACGATACTAATGCCAACGACCGCTGACACGCCAACCGTAGCTAGTGACAAAATCGGTGTGATTGGTGACTTAAAGACAAAAATCAGCACAACAAAAATAAAAATAACAGCGATTAATTCTGTTTTGGCGATTCCCTTACCGGTAGCATCACCGAAATCTTGGTCCAAGATATCACTACCTGTAATGTAAGACCTGACTTGTTTTGTAGCAGTTGCCGCCGTCAGTTCCTTTTTCATTTTCGTAATATCGTTTGACTTCACTGTTAGCTGTACCAGTCGTGTCGTTTTATCCTTCGAAACGACCTGTGACTTCGCCTCGGAACTATCTCCCGCATCCGTCACACCAGTAATTTTATATTCGGCCGCATTATCTCGTAGCTTTTTGACTGTTTGATCAATTGCTTGATTTTGAACATCGGTCAACGGTTGATTACCATTTGTGTATACGGCAATGACCGTTTTCGCACCCTTATCTTTTTCACTAAATTGATTGGCCAATTTGTCTGCCTGTACACTCTGATAAGAGTCCGGCACTGATTGGTCAGATTTCAGACTGGACTCGTCCGGAAAGAAAACTACTGCTAGTGTCAAAATTACAGCCCAAAAAACAAACCAAAGACTGTTCCTATTCTTGAAAAGCTTCATATCATCGCCTACCATTCCAGGTCTAAAAAGGCCTCTATTCATTGGCTTTATTATGTAAGATGATGGCTTTCAATCAAAACACTATTTTTAATCAAATGTCCGTTATCGGACAAAAATATAATAAGCGTCCAAAATTGGACTTATATCAATTTTTTTGCAACAAATATATACAACTGCCCTGCTGGACAGGTTATTCATTGGTTTTTATGTTAACTTAAACAGATTTATCAGCTTGCAGATTAAAAACGAAAAAAGCCTCGAGTGAACTGAACCCCGAAAATTGGAGTGACGTTTAAGCGGCTAACTGGTCGGAAAGATTTCGGTATTGAACCGGAGTTCTTCCGGCCAGTTTTGTTTTTATCCGCTTATTGTTGTAGTAATAGACATAGTTAGTTATGGCGGACTTTAA
>JACSZT010000004.1:163229-172653 GCA_014332815.1 Weissella confusa
CTTGGTTAAGTCCTCGAACCATTAGTACTAGTCCGCTCCATGCGTCRCCGCACTTCCACTTCTAGCCTATCTACCTCATCATCTCTGAGGGGTCTTACTTCATAAAGAATGGGAAATCTCGTCCTATCCTCGCAGGAAGCGATCCTCCAACTACTTTCGGCGCTATTGAGCTTAACTTCTGTGTTCGGTATGGGAACAGGTGTGRCCTCAATGCCATCGTCACGACACGGTATTTAATTGAGAAAATATTAGCTCTCTCAAAACTGAATCATAATTTGTAAATCAAWCTTCGTTTGAGCCTTACACCACGTTTTCATTCGCAAGCGGTAAGCAACAGTTAGTAGTAGCAGACTGAAGTGAGGCGCTTACCCCTTACGACATCTTTAAGTATAGTGAACCTTTGTATGTGTTTCGTCAGTGTTGTGTCATGATTGCGTTGCGTTTTTGTAAATAGTTACTTTACAAACGCACAAAAAAACCGCACCATTTCTGGTACGGTTTACGTTGCATCGCGCTCCATACATCTCAGCGGCTTGTGACGCTAGTGGTTGTAAAGCGGTTGACCCCACAGCCAACACTTGCTTCTTCTTTGCGGCATTTGCATCATGCCCAACCAATCCCCCGGCTAATACGAGAACAACAGTACTTCCTACAACAAGCTACTTCTTATTCATCACTGACTCCTTCTATGGTCATGTATTATTCGAGTTAGGTGGCACATCCTTATTTACCACTGGTGCAATACCAACAACTGCTACTTTATGATCTGTTAGCTTTTTAGCATCAACCCCATCCTTCTGACTTGCAAAAATATCAGAATTTCCAATGGTTACGCCACCCTTACCAACTTGGCTCAGACCAGCTCCAGATCCACCACCTTGCACGACAACCGACACACCAGGATGCTTCTGGGCACCATTATCATCTTGTTCTTGTGATGTCTTAGCGCTCTCGCCGTCCAAAACATCATGTTCAAACGTGAAACGTGTACCAGAACCTTGGGCACGGTTAACTAGGACAATATCTTCATCCTTACCACCAACGTCCTTCCAGTTAGTAATCTTACCCGTAAAGATGTCTCGCAATTGTTCCTTGGTCAAAGACTTTAGTGTATTCTTATCAGTCTTCTTCGTTGTGTACATGTGCTCGTAGGCCCAGATTTGCCACTTGTTTGATGCGACGTTTTTATCAGTTGGCTTTACCTTATCAATGGCAACCGTCTTGATACCCTTAGCATTTGGTCCTGTTGTGTATGAGAAAGCCAAGTATGAAATGGCACCAGGCGTCGTTGACACAATCTTTTGAAAATAAAGAGGGGCGTTTACCGTTTTTGTCCAAAAAAAGAGCATATTGACTCTCTGTTCAACATGCTCTTTCAATCTTTAATTCTTTTTGACGTCACCGTCAGCATTCTTCGTAACCTTCATATCAGAAACTGGGATGTATCCAAGCTTCTTAATAGTCGACTTCATGGCCTTTGATTGCACAAATTTGATGTAAGACTTTTGGCGCATGCCCAGCAATAAGTGGCCCCATCTACCAAACGCCAATGTGGTTTAATTGTTGTCGCACACCGCTGACAAATTTCATTTTCGATTGCTGGCGTCATCACGACGTTAGCCGGCGTTGATACTGTATTGGCTGCCGGAACTAGGCGCCCATATAATAAACTTAAGTCAAATTCCATAACATCCCCCTTATACATTTCTGTTTTACCTGCACCAGTTACTGCATATGTGAGATGAGAGACCTCATTCTCCAAGGCTTTGATCTGTTCATCCGCCACTCGCTGTTGAGCCGGTGTTAACGTTCCCGTCCACACACATGGATCTGGTTCGATTTCATAGGCTCGTGGCTCAGGTATGGTCAGTAAGACATCTTGGCTTGAAAGGCGTCCCAAGCGGAGCAATTGGTGCGTTGAAGCCAGGACCAATTGTGTGTAGCGATAGTCATCCGGTGAATCGCCATAAAGGGTTACAAAATCGGTGATAAACGCCGTGCGAATACGGGGCGCCAGTTCAACAATAACATCCACACGTGGCGAAACAATCGCAACGCGTTTTCCCGCTTGCAATGCGTAGGTTAACATCGGAAAGAGCCGACGTGGCAACAGACTAATTGCCATTTGTCTACGCCGTACTTCACGAAGCAAACGCGAACTCGGTGTCGCCGTTAGATAGAAATGCGATCCATGTAATGCAGTCGCTTGATGTAAGGCACCAATCAGCTGCGGATTTTCTGCGTATGGAAAAGCATCTACTTCATCAATCACAATGACATCAAAAGCTTGTTTAAATGCAATGGCCATATCAGGTGTGCCATGATGAACCATCGTTAGCACCGTATCTAAATCAGCGACTGACGGCACAAACAGTAAAAATCGTTGTCCAGTTTGCTGATATGTTTGTAGTAATTGTCGTAGTTGCCGGGGCATCTTTTTGCGCCACTCACCCACTCGCTTTATCGTAAAATTCGGCAGTGGATTGCCATGAAAACTACGCCCACAACGCCCAGCAATTTGAATGAGCGCTGCCTGACTGAACACCGCATCATCAGCGCCTAAGATAATCACATCGATGCCCGGAAACGTTACTCCACGCTCCAAAATGGTGGTTGTAATGAGCGTTTGTAGGCTTTCGTCGCGCATTACCTGTACCTTTGCTTGCCGCTCTGAATCAGTGGCGTGCGTGGCTAAATCGGCTGTTGGCTCTTTGGTTTGAACTGCCAAAAATCCCATAATTGCCAAGTTTGTGCAACGCCCTTTCCGCAAAACTCACATCTCATAACTTCGCCCCATCTGATTTAAATAATTTATCTCACTGCGTGCTGCCAGAAGTGTTTGCGTTCTTTCTTGAACAAACGCCGTAACGTTGCCGAATGGTCGGCTACTGAACCACCCCGAAACTTATATTGCTGAAAGAAATCGTGCATCATAGCATCGTATTTAAACAACGCTTGATTCTTAAGTGGCGGATAGCCTTCCTCTAACCAAACCTGGCAATCTTCGCATGTTTCTCGGCGGGAGGCCCGGCCGCACTCTTGGCAGGTCGGCCCGATGATTGGCGTGAACTTCCCCCAACAGTCCTGAATCAAAGATTGTACACTCTTGTTATGCGATATACAACATAGAATATCATCTATTTCACATATTTCTAATAGACCATTAACTTGGTTGAACCCGCGCATCGCTAACGTATCGGGACTAACTGGGATTGGCACAATCATATCCACTGAAACTTCAGCCAACCTTTTCTGCAAGGCTTCTTGAAAAATAGTTCGCAGATGAACATAGCTCCGTCATCTAGCTAAGGTAATCGTGCATATCTGTTTCGCACCACATTCATATAAACACGTCGCAGCATGTCGCAAGGTTCTCCCTGTCGTATAAACATCATCAACTAAGCAAATTCTCTGACCAGTTAAATCAAGATTACCCAATTGGCACATAAATGGTTGTGCCGTATTTAGACGATCCTGACGTGTTACATCGCGTCTGTGACCTCAATGTTTTCACCACGTACCTTAAATTCTAGCATAATTCTGTCTCCTATCTGACTTATTTTGCGTGGGCCTAGTCCCCTAATATGGCTTCACGCATCTCCCAAAGTATCCTTGAGATGTCCTTTCGGTAACTATATTGTAACACTCAGATGACAAGAGAGAAAGCGTTTTCATAAACTGTATTCTGACACGAAGTCGACCGTTTGATACATGTCTGATTGCGTATCTTCTGCACGCAACAACAAGTATGGCAATTGGATCGTTACTTCAGTCTTGAATGTTCCTTCCTTGTAAGAACGAACATTAACGTGTGCTACATACTTAGCATCATCATTCAAGTAACGCTCCAAACGTGACAAACGCTTCTCGATGTACTCAGAAACGGCTTCTTCAGCATCCATTGGCTTCAAAGCAACGTGCTTTGTACGAACAATGTCCAAACCTGCTGCTTCTTCAGCCTCAGCTTCTTCAACTTGCTCTTCAACAGCAAAGTCCAATTGCTCGATGCCCTTGTATCCCTTTTCACGAGACTTGCGGTTAACCTTAGTCTTGTACTTACGGATTTGGCGCTCCAACTTTACGAGATGCCCTATCATCTCATACCAGTGTTTGATTTTATTTATAGGTTTTATGCGTAACGCCTTAATCTAACGAAATTATGCTTCCGTATCCAACAAAGCATACTTGCCATCACGACGCTTGTAGACAACAGCTGGTGTGTTCGTCTCAGCATCTTGGAAGATGAAGAACTCGTGGCCCAACAATTCCATTTGCACCATAGGCTTGCCACTCACGCATACCAATCACAGGTCATTTTCATCAGCTGGTTAATCACTGTCTCTCATCATTCAACAGTTTTCTGTGCATTTCCCAAGGCTAACTACTTTCCTGCTCAAATTGTTTCTCATTATTTTTTAACAATATTGATTTTATACTCTAATTTTTAGTAAGTCAACAACATAAAAAAACACCGATTCTTATGCCTCATTTCTAAAATAAAAAGCCCGTTCCTACCCCAGATAAATTCTGGAATAGAAACGAGCTTGTCGTGTTACCATTCTATCTTTATTGGCCAGTTACCCGGCGCAATCTTCATAACGTACGGTCAGGGTGCGAGATGATGCATTGACGATACGCGTGTCGTTGTAACGGCGACCACCCCGTTATGCGCTCCGCTGTCGTCGGATTGGTAAAGCGCGTATAAAGTTGGCCTGGCTTCTCAAGCGCAAATTGTGAGGCCGCATCATCCGCGCTGTCATATACATATGACGTCGTTTGGTAAATAGGTACGCTCGTCGCATGTGCCTCCGCGTCAGGTGTATATCCACCATGCAAAGCAAGTGTGTCGAAATTCAATTCTGATTCTGTCTCAAACGTAGTTGTGACCCCGCGACGTGGATAGGCGGTCGCAAGCAGGTTATGTGTCCCACCGTATAGCGTGTTAGCAGCCACAATGTGATCACCAGCGACGGTTAAGTTTTCCAATGCGTAATTAATGGCTGCCATCCCCGATGAAACGGCCACTGCGCCCACACCACCTTCTAACAACGCCAATCGATCTTCAAGGTCAAAGTCAAAAACACGTGATAAGTACGCCGTCGCAAATGTGTTGTCGACAATCAATGGAATACCCGCTTCGTGTGCAATGTCAGCCAACACCGTTAAGTCAGCAATATTCGAGTTGGGATTACCAATTAATTCAACGTACAATGCCTTCGTATTCGCTTGAATGGCATTTGTGACGGCAACCCAATCGTCGATATCCGGAATGCGGTTAATGTAGGCAGCATTCCCAAACTTTTCCGTGTAAACCAGCCCGTGGTAACTTTCGTCCGGCGTGGTCAAACCAGGGAACTTATCATTTTGGGTCCAATCAAAGTGACCACTATCGACAATTACACCACCCAGTGCTGCACCGTGACCTGACAAGAACTTAGTTGCCGAGTAAACGACAATGTCCGCAGGCTCGTAGTAACGATTATCAGTCAATCCGGCATAATTCACCCACGCCACAGCTGGGTGTTGTGCCAAGAATTGCGCAACACGCTTGGCATTATCCACGTGACGTTGGACACGCAAAGATAACGTTTCAAGACCCAACAAAATGAGCCAAGCATTAAATGGTGACAACGTTGCGCCGGAATCACGCAGCAAGTTATAGGAAGCGATCAACTCTTCTTCTGAAAGTTGTGCGTGTGAGGTTGATGCCGGGTGCAAGATAGATGACTTACCTTCACCAGACGAAGCAAAATGCGTGAATACTTTGACACTGTCCAACACTTTTTTACCAGCATCAGCACCCCCGACAACCCCAAACGTGAAGATTGAACCTGGTCCCTTTGGCAGATATTGTTGCGCACCTTCGTCTTAGCCATGAATAGAATCTCCTTCTTGCCTTTAACGGCACTGATAATTAATCAATAATGATTCTATTATAACAGGTTTCACCGTGGCTTAATCGCCGGTTGCAAAACGCAATGCTTGATCCAAGTCAGCCAGCAAATCACTAATATCTTCAATGCCGACAGACAAGCGAAGCGTCTCTGGGCGGGTGCCTTAGCATCCTTGTAAACGGCAACGGCTTCGTCAAATTCCATTGCAATTTCTTGGAATTCGGCCTTTGGCATCTCAGCCACCTTGTCAGCCTTGATTGCGTCATCCAACTTCTCAAAGAAAGGTGCCACCTTGTTACCAGCGTCCTCAGTTGCTTGGATAACAGCCCCCAAGTTTGCTGCGTATTGTTGTGGTGAAACGATCACCAAGAACTTCTCCATCAACGTATCTTGATCCGTCTCTGATTGCTTGAAGTCGTCCATGTTAATCGTTTGGTTTTCAACGTCCAATGACTTTGCCATCATTTCAGTGGCATCAGCGTATTCACCAAACGTCTTCTTCATTGATTGGTGAACACCCATCAAACGAACTGGGGCAGCGATTGCGTTGATCTTAGCTGCCCAAGTTACCCGTAACATCCTTACGGTAACGCGCGATAAATGGCACCGTGTTACCATCAGCCAACAAATCAGCCGTTGCGGTCACTTTGTTAAGTGGCAAGGCCAATTCTTTTGCTACTTCCCCAACGATATCAATCTTTAGGGCATCATCTACCGCCGTCGTCATTACATTACCGTGTTCATGATGCGACGAACTTACCTTGGTACGACGCTTTTGCTTGTATGGGAGATACAAATCTTCCACCGCTTGCATCGTATCAGCTGCCACCAAGGCCTTCATCAAGTTTGGTGTCATCGCCTTTTGCTCAGTGATGGCCTTTTCAACTGTCGCCTTACGCGCTTGTAAATCTTCCAAACGCTTCGTGGCTGCTTGGATGTCACGAATTTGGACTTCACGAACCCAGTCACGCAAGCCAGCGTTTTCACCAATAACTTCGGCGAAAATCTCGTGGACACCGGCCATAACGGCAGCCACATCTGGCAAATCCTTATCCGCATCAACATACTTCGCTGCTTCTGCTTGCAAGCCTTCCGCTGGGAACTTTTGTACAAACTGCGCCATTGGCATCAAGCCGGCTTCCTTGGCGATAGTCGCAGCCACGTCAACATCGATGCTGCCTGACAACACACCTTCATTTTCACCACGGTTAATTGCCAAAATTTGGTGGTTCGCCACCTTATTCATCGGCATACTAAAGTCGTAGTAAAGTTGGAAAATGCCTTGTTCGTCCTTTTCACCTGCGCCACGCTTTTGCTTAGAAACCAAGCGCCCGTGGTCACGAGTATACTTACTCAGCAAGTGATACAAGTTTGTGCCAAACACCTTAATGGCATCCCCCGCTGCGCGATCGAACAATTCCTTGCGCAATTCGCGTTCGATAGCTGGACCAATGAAACGCTTGTAGGCGTCGTTAGCTGCTGCTGTCAAAACGTCGGCTGATTCGCCAGTCTTTGACCCAACCAAACGGAACTTCAAGTAACGCTCGATATCCAATGACACCCCATACTTTTTAACCAAGTTAATGATGGTTTGCTTAGCACCCTTAGGATCGTACTGCATACCACGCAATGGGTAAATGTGAGCCTTCTCCAAGAACTTACCATTCTCGTCGACAACCGCTAGCTTAGAACCTGTACGAACACCTGGGTCGTAACCCAACACGACACGGCCACGCAAAGGCGCCGCCTAACGACGGGCAATTGAAATGGCTGAACGTTGCTCGACTTGCAAGTCGGGGAATTCAGCACGCGCCATATCGCTAGCTGAGTACACTGAAGCACCTGATTCGTTAACCACGACATATTGCAAGTCAGGCAAATCTGACTTAATGATGTCAGCTACGAAGCTTTGTGATTCACGAGAAGCCGTTCCGTTTCCGATGGCATTCGTCTTAGTTAAACCAGCAATGTGCGTTAGCAATTGTGGTGACGCCGTATTCAAGTTAACCCCAACTTGGTTAACCGCCGTCTCCAGTACCGCATCCAATTCCGTTTCAAGTTCCTTCGTTGGCAAGTCGTGTTGGTATTGCCCAACGCCGACCGCTTGTGGGTCGATCTTAATCAACTCAGCCATTGGATCTTGCCCAGCCAACAAGGCCTCCGCAATTTTGTATGATTCTGGGTGAATGTCAGTGTTGTCCAACGCGTTCTTTCCATCTGGCAAACGCAAGAATCCCGCAGCTTGCTCAAACGCCTTAGGGCCAAGCTTTGGTACCTTCTTCAATTGCGCGCGTGACGTAAATTGACCATTCTCATCACGATAAGAGACGATATTGGCAGCTAAATCCTTCAATGACAACACATCCGAACGCAACACAGCACCTGGCGCATCATCACGCAAATCACGGCCTGGGTTACCCAATGATGCAATAATATCTTGCAACGTTGCGAGACCGATGCCGAAGCGATCAGCTGTCGCCTGATTGTTCAAACGGGCCAATGGCTTTTGCGCGGCTTCACCTAGTGCTGTGACACCTGCCTGCTCACGCTTTACGTCAACGTCAACCACCCAAACAGTAATAATGTCACCAACGGCAACAATCTCGTGTGGGTTCGTCACGCGACGCTTAGCCATGCGTGAAATGTGAACCAGGCCATCTTCGTGCACACCTAAATCAACGAATGCCCCGAAGTCGACCACGTTACGTACCGTTCCTTGTAATTGCATCCCCGGCTTCGCGCCACCCTTTTGTGCTTGCTCGCCCAATACGGTCACAACATCACCGGTCTTCTTAACGACCTTACTTACTACGTCTAAAAATGCCATGGCACTTTCCCCCTTTTCTTACTATTATACCTGGATAATAAAAAAGAGTGGACTATCATCCACTCTTCTCGTTTACTTTTCTGTTGGTTCAATCATCGCCAAACCGATTAGTTCATCTTCTGGATACTTAATAATAATATCCTCATCAGCTGGCGTTACATCCTTGCGTACCCCAGGTTCCGCTTCGGCTTCAGTTTGTTGTGACTTATCCTTCTTGGTGATGTCATTAAACACATTAACAACGGCGTCCTTGAATTCACCAACCTTGTCATTAATCTTAGCTTGGTTTTCTGGATCAGCCAAATAACGGGTCGAACCCGCACGGTATCTCTACCACAGGATCCTTAATCCTGCGCGTCTGCCAATTCCGCCACGACCGCATGTCTGTACCGAAAGTATCAGCACAGATTATATTATCAGATATAGCGCTTATATGCAAGCTGACTATATCTCGTCATCATTGTTATGACGGGGTTGCAAGACCTCTACCTTAACGTCTTCAGCTCGAATGAGCTTTGATTCCGAATTTTTGCCGTATTGCAACGGGCGGAACACCTTTGAGATACATCGATACTGCTTCAATTTGAATTTCTTTCGAGAACATAAGAAAACCCCATGAGTTAGATTTACTCCAACTCATGGGGTTCAGTTCAGAGATACATCAACGTATCTCGAGGCTTTTCAAATCATTATGCGATCGGCG
>JACSZT010000005.1 GCA_014332815.1 Weissella confusa
TGTCAAGATTATGGACAGGCTTTTTTGGCACCGAGAGGTACCGCACCCCGAAAATTTTTCAAAACCCGGATTTTAGCTTAAAACGGCGTGATTTCTGGGTGTTTTTGCAGGTGGAACAGGGCCGAGCCCTACCGGTGAGTTCGACAATCTGCTTGTATACTTCTGCCTGAGCTTCAACAATCTTAGCCTGCAACTGTGAGTCGTTACGTAGGTTATCGATTGCATGGTCACCGTTGATAGCAACCTGACCACCATGCTTGTACTTACGTCCTTTTGCGGTGTACATCGGAAACTTCGTACCATTCTCAATGAAATTAGCAATATAAGCCTGGCGCTGTTCCAAAAGCCATCTCGTTGAATGTGTTACCACCAAATGTCGTAATGTCTGAGTTACTCTCAGTGATCAGCACTTGGGTGACATTCTTATTGTTGATGACTTCCTCAGGGATCGCGTAGAAGTATACCTGCCAATCGGGGAACACTGAATGAACCACGTTATCGATTTCTTCCACTGGTGTCATTGGTTATTCCTCCTTGTTAAGCTCGTCAAGTGTTAGTGTCTTGTTTACTTCGATGTTTTTAATCATCAGTTGCCCATCTGTTTGACTTATATCCAAGTACCGTGGCTGACTATCCGTAATGTTCCAGTAGGCGCTCCCTAAAGCCTTGTACAACGTTATCTCTTTACCAATAAGGTTGTCTTCGTCAAGCCCGTAGAAGACCTGCAAACGGTCCTGAAATACCAGTAATATTTGCGCTCTTGGCACCAAGCATTGCTGTGGTTACGGGGAATAGACCGTCTGCTGACAATCCTGCGTCACCCCTCAATAGTTCTCCAGTTTCCTTATCACGCAATGCCAACGTAATAAGCTTCAATCCTGCAATTGCCATATATTAATTCCTTTCAATAAAAAATGAGCCAACCGTTATTCTGTTTTGCGTCTCAATCGTCATAGCAACTCGTGGGCGGTCACCTTGTAGGAATCCACCCTTGCCATCTGAGATACGTCCCAACAACTTTTGCTTAATGTCGAATGGTAGGTCATTAAAGTCCAAAGCAACTGATGGCTCACCCTTCGTTTGTGTTTGGTCAACCTTAGAGTTGTTACCATATACCGGCGTACCATTATTGGCTGCCTTGTCAAACTTAGCATCGATGTCTGAGTAAACCTTCATGGCTTCATTGTTCCATGCTTCAACACCAAATGAAGTGAACGTCAAGGCGTCATCAACACGGACTTCGTTGTTCGTATCAGTTTGTACGTTGGCTGCAGTCTCTTGTACCTCACCGTTAGCAAATCCGAACCAAATTGACTTAGTGCGCTTGTTAAATGAAATTTTCATCGTTATATCCTTTCTTGGGTACAAAAAAAGGAGCTCACCTGATTATTCAAGTGAACCCCCGTTCATATTGGGCTTCTCACCCCGTTTGAGCCTCTTTATTGTCGTGGCTGTAGGACAATTGGGACGACCTTATACGCCACTGGGTGTGGCAGTTCCCGCAGTACCAAATACATCAGCTTGCACAGCTGGCTTCAACTTCAACATATCGACAACGTATTCTGTTAAGTTGTCCAGTGCGCCCAGTACAGCTTGTAGTGATTCAACCCGTGCGTCCTCTTGCATAGAATCTTCCAACGTAGCCATCTTCAATTGAATGGCATATGTCTTCTTTAAATTCTTAACACTGGCTTTTACTTCAAATGGTGCCTTACGTAATTCCATCAAACATTCTTAAATCAGCCAAATGATTCGTATAGGTCATAACACGTTCAATTGGGGTTACTCTAAACCCTCATCGTCATCAGTTTCCGTCAAGGCCTTCTTAATCTCAGCTTCTGACATTCCCATAAGACGCATATTCAAGCGTTGTGCAATTGCCATAACGTCTTCTTGGCTCAAATCTTCAAGTGCCTCGATCAGACATTAAGCCGGCTACTTTTTCTTTTGCCATGTGTTACCTCCTTTCTTTTTATCCAAGTGACTGATACAGGTTCATCATGGCGTCTGGGTTCTGCATTTTGTCGTTTTCGGATGCATTCATGACTTCCATTAACTCTGCATAATCAGACTCCTCAATTTCGTCTAAGCTCCAGTGCAGATTCTGCATGGCATCTTTGAACTTCTGAAGCACGTCTTTTTGCGCTTCAACTGATTGTGATAGCCCTTTATACTTAGCTTCACTGGCGCCAAGTACATCACCAGAAGACTTAAGCTGGGACTCCATTTGCTTCCACTCGTTGGTGGAGTCCTTAACAGCTGACTTCAATTGGCTAAGTGATTCCGCAGCCTTATTGGTGTTCAAGCCAATCTCTGTGAGATCATTTGAGCGTTTAATTTCATCGTTCAGCTCTGCTAATCCACTTTTTTGGTAATCATAATACTTTTGTGCCTTTTCGGTTTGAGCATTCAACGATGCAAGCTTACTTTCTGCCTGTGTTATCTGTGAAGCATACTTTTGATAGGTAGCCTCACCGGCTTCAGTTGAACGGTTAACTTCTGATTGCTCTTGTCGATGCTCGACTCGTAACTCTTGTAGCTTATAGGCTTTAGAATTCTTATCTCCTGAAGCACCTAACTTTTCAAGCTCGTTCTTTTGAATCTCTAAAATCTTAGTGTACTTGGACTGCACTGATGAAAGACCATCGATTTGAGCTTTATTGGCTTCCTCGGTCTTTCCTTCAGCTTCTAACCTTTTAACACGGGCATTGGTACTCAGTGTACTAGTTATTCCAGTAGCTACAATATTCCCCATAAGGACACTTTTAAATCGTCTGTGTGTACTTGATAGTACGTCATTCAGATTTTTGAGTTGTGCCTTAGTCGAAGTAATACCACTAACATCAGGCTTTATCTCGGTATTATTTAAGGCCTTTATTTTGTTAGTGGCTTCAGCAATCTTAGCCCCAGTCGTCTTTTTGGTCAACAACGAAAGGGTATCGGTAGCATATCCCGATTCTTCTTTCAATGCCTTAACGTTGCCAATCAAAGCCTTGCTCAACTTGTCATCGCCATTAGTGAAATTGTCCATTGATACAGACAAGGATTGCATTTCTTTGTTGTATTCAACGCCAGCCTTCATCGCACCAGTAAACTTGCTTTTAATATCTAACGCAGCATTAAATCCTGGCAAGGACTTTTCCATCTTAGTAAGTGAACCGGTTGTGATTTTACCTGAAGCATTTACCTGTGAAAACTTTTTAATAATACCTTGCAGAGACTCATCAGATTGCCCCGTAGCACGACCCAAGTTAACGAATGCATCAGACAGGGTCTTTGCACCCTCGGCACTTTTAGTAAGTCCATAAGTTATCTTACCTGATAAACTCTTGTATTTCTCTTCCAAGTGATTACTGAAGCCATCGAGAGTTGTGTAGTAATTATCTAACGCATAGGGCTTGGCATCTGACATCGTCTCAATAGCCTTTGAAAGATCATCCATCGATAGCTTTCCATCAGTAGCTAATTTGTTAATCTCATCTCGGCTTTTACCCATGCTAGTTGCGTGGTCAGCCACGCCATTAGCAATATCGGCAACGGGATTCTTTGTGCCCTTGAAGGTCTTACTGAACGCATTGGAAATGGTGTTGACCGCTTTATTAGCTGAGTCACCAACGTGGTCAAAGGCCGTTTCTACTTCCTTTCCATCAAGTGACTTAGACATGTTCTTCAAAAAGTCGTTATTGGATTGAAAAAAACCGCTGAAGTACATCTCTGCCAAAAGCTTAACGTCTTTAGGGTGCTTTGAAGCAAAAGCTCCGAACTTTTCAAGAAACGGTAAAGCAGTTTTTATGGCGTCACCGGTAAGTTTGAAACCTGCACCGCCAATGTTTTTGACCATCTCAAAAAAGTTCTTGATGTCCTTTGAATGTGTGCTAACAAAATTACCAAGCTTCTCAATGAAAGTTTGAGCCTTCATCGCAGCGGTCATTACCTTTGACTTAGCTGAAGCAACCGTCTGGGCCAAGCTAAAGTCTTTTATTTTCCGAGTCAACGAAGCAACATTTTTACCTGCATCAGATATGAAGCTTCCCAAGGCCTTAGCTTTTTCGACACCCTTTAGTACAGCAAAAGTACCTTTTAGGGCAACATTAAGCCCGGATGACCATGCATTACCAAACCACTTCGTAATTCCTTCAAAGAATTGCTTAGCAGACTTCACCAAGCCGTCTACGAATTGTCGGAACTTCTTATTATGCTTGTACAGTTCAACCAAAGCCACAGCAACGGCCGTGATTGCCACGATCAACAATCCTATTGGGTTGGCTTTCATTGCTAAATTCATAGCCTTTTGAGCATCTTTACCAAGATTTCCCCAGTTTCCTGTAAAGAAATCAGTAAATGTCTTGATAATACGCTTGTACATATTGATGTACTTGTCAAATACGTTCCCAACGTAACTCCATGTTGAGTTCCAAGCTCTGCCAATGCCATCAGTAAATGAATTCCAGCCCTTACTGAAGCTACGACTGAATGAGTTGTAACCCTTTGTTACTTTATTGATACCATCACGAGCAAAGTCCTTCAAGCCGTTCCACATATCAGACCAAAATCCTGATACCCTATCCTTAATACGCCCAAATAAGTTCCAGACTGAACTACCGAAGTTCCCAATGCCGTGCTTGATAGAACCAGCCTTCTTACCAAAGATTGACTCTACATAGTCCCACAGTCCATTCCAGATACCTCGAATCGTAGCTTTACCAGAGTTATCAATGATTGCTTCTTTGTAGTGTTCACCTGGAGCGTCATTAACGATTGCCAACCCCTTAGGCGCACCCTTGGTACCGTTAGCAAACTTTGGAATCTTACCGATGGCTTCCTTCTTACCACCAAACGTATGGATAACTGTGTTGATACCACCGATACCATTGTTGATGACACCAATAACGGCCTTGTTCATAATGTTACCCAACGCCTTAATTGGGTGTGAGATGAACTCCGTCAGCTTTTCCCACTTGTCCTTGATCCAGCCAACTGCTGTGTCTAACCAGTTGTCGGTTCCCTTAGCAAAGTGTGGCAAAGCATGTGCAGGGATAACAGTTTCACCACCACTGAAGTTAACGAGTCGATTACGTCCTTCAAGTACGTTATCAAGCGCCTTAATAACCAAGTCCTTCCAACGCTGTACACCAGACCCAGCCGGAGCAGCTGCTCCCTCATCATCATGCTTCTTTTTCAAAGACTTGAATAGGTTAACAATTGGGTCTGCGATACCTTGAACCAACCCATTGGCCATAGCTGGTGCAATGTTAGTCACCAGGGGGCTTCCTGCGATACCTGAGACGAAAATGTTCTTATGCCCTGGGAAGGCATAGGTATTAAAGGTCGCTGAGATAGTTTGCATAAGACCCTTAGCGAGATCACCAGTAATCGTGTTGATATCAGTGTAGCCACCTTGGACTGCCTTTTCGTTACCACCTGACTCACTCTGAATTTGACGAAGAACCTTGTTTACCATAGATTCAGACGTTGACAAACCATTTTGGTTGGCACGCATCTTCTTAGCTGGGTCAAGTGGAATGATAATCTCAGGCATGTTCTGCTCTGCGACTTCATAGAAACCATGTTGAGAGACAATGCCACCCTGAGCATAACCATGGCCTTCACCAAGTCCCGCTAAGTTTGAACCATAACGGTTCTTGGCATAAGCCAATGCAGCCAGCAAATTATCGTAACCATTAATCTGGTTCATAAGGTTAGGTAAGTTGATACCGTCCTTAGACTGCATAGCCTTGAGTTGGTCTTGATTAACGCCAAGCATGAGTGACAATAGTGCAATTACGTTGTCGAACTTTTGCTCCAACTGTGTTGTATCAGACTGAACCACAACCTGCTGTGATTGTGCGCCATTGATACGCTGGCTGGCTTCTGCAAGTAAGTGCCCGTCTGATCCGGCTATGGTTAGCCAGTCACCTGTTAATTGGGGTGCTGATGACTTCATATCCAGAAACTTCACAGATGGAAGTCTGGCCGTCAAGTCATATTCTTTGCCACCGTAGGGCTGTACGAATAGTTTCATAACGGGAATATCCTTTCGTTATATTGATTGATAATTGTGCGTTGTTTGAGCCATGCCAGGTGTGATGTCAGTTGGGTTAGCCATTACCCAAAACGCCTTATATGGCTCCTGTGAGCTTCTGAGACGTATTAGGCCACGTTGGTAAAAGACACGGTTTAACTCTGCCTTAAGCAACCGGAAATCAGCCATGTTGCGCCCCTTAATAAACAATGACACGGTGACTTGATTAGCACCATAAGTGGCATTCTGTAACCGGATGGCCACATCTGAAGGGTTGTAAATGTTGAACTGATTACTGGTGCCAACATAGCTCAACGGCCTGGCTGGTAGATTCATACCGAACCCCAAACTGTCTAAGTCATCAGGTAACTTATCTGACCTGACCAAACTCTGTGCCATACCACTTGGATTGGTGAACACAAGGTCTACCGTCCCTTGTGATGAAGCTTGAATTAGCTCGATGTGCCCAAAGTCCGTGTCTACGTCAGTCGACCCATTCAGTGTTGGTATTACGCCATTTAAAACGAACGTATCACCACTACCCATCGCCTGATTCAACTTGATACTGGTGCCATTTGTCTGATTTGTCAAAGTAAATGCACCCGAGCCTTTTACTGTAATCACCAAATCATGGTGGTTAACGTATGGGTCGTAAGCTTCATTCTTCGTACGGGTGAGCTGAAACGTGCTGAAATTCAATGAGGATAATGCTTGTGTGGACTTGCCGTCCCTCGATTGAATAACAACCTTATCTTTGCTGTAAGCCATTTAGAAGTACAAGAATGGGAAGCTGAAGGTAACATTGGCACTGCTTAGTCCACTTAAACGAATGTCGTTATCTCCACGTTCCCTAACGTTGTACTGGAACCGATTGTTGAGCTGGTAAAAGATGTGTGTTGCCGTAACTGTTACGTTGTGAACACCACCTGTGTTGTCATCAGTCGCCTGTTTAATCACGTAGGTTTGACCGTCATATTGCACCAGATTCTCCACTTGCAACAAGGTAAACCCAAGTGATCCATCGTCATACGCTTGGAAATCAACTTGATTGTTATCAGGTACGATGGCATATATTCCAAATGTACCCTTGATTGTTGACAACCCTTCGATGATTGATGTGTTACCAAAATCTGTTAGCGTCTGGTTGCTGTCGAAATTACCATGAATCTGATATGAGTAGCCATCACCAATATCCGTGAACAGAAAATTCAAGGCGTCTGTCAGACTGAACGAATTATCACCCTGGCCCCACTTAGCAACTGAATCTGCGTCCTGTACTTTGAAGGGTGTAAATGCTGGTTGTTCCATGGTTGATAGAGCTTGCACGGTATTCACAATGCTGGTTGCGTCATATTGTAGTTGTACTGCGGCAGTATCATTACGATACCTGAATACCTTACGAGTATTGGTCACATATGAATCCTTATCGTACAAATGAATTACTACCACTTCAACTGAAGTCTGGAACCCGTTATCAAGCATCTGTACTGTCCAATTTTCACCCAAAGCAACGTCTTCATTACCAGCTGATGTGACTGTCATAGCCAACGAGGGCTCCAATACAAACGACTGGGAAGCCAAGTTCTTCATAGCGTCCGCACTAGTGACTGAATCACTTTCAACACGGGCACCCTCTTTGATGATTGCTTATGTCGATTCCATTTAATGCCATTAGCTGTCCACCTTTCCGATAACCCACATGTTACCTGTTGTTCCTGTGTTCCTTTTTGCCGTGTTTACTGCTGATTGTTGTACCTTTTGGGCGTCCAGATAATTCTTACGGGTGTTGTTCAACGTAACCTGTACTGCTGTTGTTGCAAAAGGTGCTCTTACAATGCTTAACGTTGCTCAGGAAGAACTTAGCCTCTTCCACAGCACCATCACCAGTTGCAAAGTGGTACACACCTAACAACCGGCCTGCTGACTTAGCACCTTGGTACTGGGTATCAGCTTCGGGTGACACATAGGTGGTTCCCTGGGTGGCTTTAACGATGACGAGATCAGCTTGTACTGCGCTTAGATTAATGCCAGCCTGCCCGGCGACCCAGAGACCATAATTGGCACTCACCGTTGACCATTCATAACTGTTTGTGACTGACTTGCTCATGTAAATCAATGGCCTGATACCAGTTTGTTGGTACACGTAATCCAAAAAGGCCTTAGCGTAACCAACGCCTTGCGTTACAACAGCACCTTCCCAGTCTAGGAACAGGACAGCCTCTCCAAGATACCCTTCTACATGGTCCGACTTAGCATAGGCTTGCCATGCTTTGGCATCACCATAGAACTTGTCCAAATCCAGATTGCCATCATAGCCGCTTAGTCGCCCAGTTGAAGCGTATTGGAATATTGCTGGTCCACTCCATGAACCATAACCCTTAGCGTTTGTCCATGGGTCATCTTGGTACCCAGTGGGGTTTGAATCTGCATATTATGTCAGTACGCCTTTATCATCAACCTGCAACTGATACTTGGTACCGTTCGGGCTGGTCAATACCACTGTGCTCAAGTCAGGCTTACCTTCAATAGCTTGCCAGTGGGTATATGCATAAGCCTTGTTACCGTCTGGGTCAGCATATTGCACGATTGGTGTGCTCTTAGGTGGCTCTGGTGTTGGCTCAGGCTCTGGTGATTTGAGCAAAATTAAAGCACTCCCAATTGATGAGAATGCTTGCTCGTTATATTCTGTAATGTTCAGCGTCCCTATATGTGCTGGTATATCTGTAATCATGCCAACATCGTAGAACGCCTGGTAAATATGTTGTGCTGTATCATCAGCCCCAGAAATACGCTTAGGTAATTCCAATATCATTTACTTCACCACCTTTGATAAACCGTTGAGAATCATGATCTCAACCATGTTTTGCAATGTATTTTCCATAGCAACCAAGTGGCCATTGAAATCATCATAAGATTCCCCAAAACTACTTAGATTGCTTCCCCAATATTCATGTCCTTTGGCCTGTATGCCCTCCATATCGACAAAATGATACTCATTGAAGATGTCCACCAGTCGATTGAGGTTGTAAACAACGTTTTGACCATCTAAGTTGTGTGGCAAGTTGCCGTCCTTGATAGCAAAGTAAACGATACGCCCATTGTCACCCTGACGTCCTGAGAGCGAGTCAATCAACGTCACATCTGTCGTGTCCAGCAACGTGTTGATAACGGCATAACGTCCTTGAGATTGTGCTTGTGTAGCCATATTTTCTTAATTCCTTTCGACCACTGTGAACGTTACAGGGATTGAGCTGATAACCGTACCAGCGCCATCTTGAACACTGATGTAAGCCTCTTCAACATCACCAGCTGATTGGTACATCTCTCCAGGAATCAACATAGAGAACAACCCACCAGTGGCTGAAATCATATCTTGAACCCCTAAGATTTGCTTCACCTTACCTGCTGAATCCTTAGCTGTAAGAAGCATAGATACTTGCTTGGAATTGATTTGCCCTGCCAGATTCTCAACTGCGGTCTTCAAAGTTGTATAGGCAAGTTGTTGTGCCTTGATATTGTCATTCAAACCTGTAATACGGGCGTTTGCCTCGTTAACAGCCTGTTGTACTGAGTCGATATAGTCCTTAGAAGCGTTTGCTGTGAACAAAATGTTGTTAGCCAAAAGTACGTTGTACCAGTCCATAATTCCACCGATTGGGTCGTTGGCAATGTGATTCCCCTTTACATACCAATTTCCAGCATAAGTAATCATATTTTTAGCAACCACTGCGAAGTCTGTGAAAGTAGCCGCCCTCGTTGCAAGCGCACCAACAATTGGCTTATCGAATGTAGCCGTTCCGGTGAAATGGTTGTCAACGTGAGAAACATTTACGTTACCTGTGAATGACTTGTCACCTGCGATAGCTTCGTTACCAGTGGTATGAACAACTTCTGCATCACCGGCAATTAGCTTCCAACCGATTAGCTTCCCATCACTAACCGTCGCGGTATATACCTTGCTCTCGGCATACTTACCAACAATAATAGTACCATCTGAGCCTACATCACCTGGGATAAGCTCCTTTGGCAGTTTTTCACTAGAAATAGTTCCAGATGGAATGGTAGACCCAGTAGGCTGGAATTGATAAGTCACCATGTTGTTTTGCACATGGTAGTAGACTGTCCAGCCATACCACATAGTTACTTTTCCGGAAATTACTGGCGTATTAATGGGCTTGTTAAATTCAACATAATTTTTGCTTGAACTCACTACTCGAATCGTGTGGAAAAAATCCCATATAATACCTCCAAAGTCTGGTCTCTACCATGGGTTAAGAACGTGTGACGAGGCACTAGCCCATGAGGCACCTGAAATACTAGTACCTGTATAATTTTCTAAAGAGCCGTCGATATTGATTGCGAAACCTTGTCCACCGTAAACTAGTGGGACAAACGTTTTATAGAGAGGGATTGTCATTGTGATGCTCTCTCCAATCTTCAAGAACGCTGGTGCGCTTGTCTAAGTCATCAATCCGCCTGTCATAGAACTTAAGGGTTTCCTGTAATCCATCGATGGACTTATTCAAGCTGTCGATTGATTTAACAAAGGTCATCTTGATTACGAACCACATTGCGGCACTTAGGGTTGCCAGAACTGTGAGCCAGCTTGCTACTGAGCCTTCTGTGTCTGGCCGCCATCAAAGTTCACCTCAGCCCATCTCACGACACCTTCTGCGATCTTGAGTAACTCAACCAGGCGCCTATTGTTGGCAAAGCGCTTTGATAGGTACCCGATGGCCAAAATTAAAAGCGCTGGAGCAATACCTGACTGCCATAGCGCATCTGTATACGTTATTAAGTTATTCATCGGTCGTTCCATAGGCGGAACTTGAAAACAGCACTTGTATCAGTGACCTTGTTTAGGGTGTCACCCAGAATCTTAATCGTTTTCATCGTGATTTCCTTTCATATTCTTTACAGCAGTTTCGATAGCATCATCAATCTGCTTAGCGGTAAACCAGTGGCCAATACCTTGCCTTAGCAAAGCATCATTAAGTTGCTTGATCGTACCTCAATGTCACCGTCTGCATTGGTTACGTTGATTTCCAACTTATAAGTGTCCGGTGTCAATTCCTTCAACTTAGCGTCTGAGAAATCTAACTCAACCTCAGTCCCATTGTTCTTAGGTGTGACATCGAACAGATACCCAGAGGCGTTTGCTACGGTAACTGAAACCGTCTTACCAGTGACATCTTGGGCCAATCCATTGCGCCCACCAATAGTCCCAGAAATCTCTCCAGGGTCTCCCTTATCACCCTTAGCTTTACCTGAGGCAATGTAATCAGCAATCTTCTTATCAACGCCCTCTAATACGGCGTCAAAGGTTACTTGCGGGACTAGCGTTCCAGCCTGTGATTTCAAATTGCGAGTTACAAGAAACTCCACAGCGCCGTTCGATGGATACTATGCATTTTTTTGCGTGTCTGAATTTTTCATGACAAATTCAACACCGACTCGTCCATTTCCAGATACAGCAGTTACATTGTCATAATCTACTTGCGCTGAGAGTGTAACGGTTTTATTTGAGAAAAAGGAGATAGGGACACTTGTTGGGAAGTTACCAGCGCCTGTTGTGTACGTTGCCTTACTATTTAGAATATATGCAGTTGCACCAATTTCAAACTTTATGTTTGAAACAGCTACATTGGTTCCTGTAACACCTTGAAAGTAAACTCCCTGACCTAGCACATTTGGAGTGGAAGAGTTAGCTGAGTCTAATTTAATTCCTGTGAAGTCAATTGTTTCACTAACACGGCCATGGAAACTGTCGCCGACTTTTGGCTTACTCCACGCTCCAATAATATTACCATATGACTTATAAGTTCCGGCATTGGTAATACCATCAACATGGTAATTCCCTAAATCAACAGGTTTAATATCACCTTTAAACATGACAGAACCATCAAATACTTTATTATCATGTATAGTTTCGTTACCGATGGTATGGACAACCCGTGAATCATCAGCCTTGTCTTCTGGTGCAGGCGTCCAGTCAGTTTCGTTATTTATTTCCTGTGAAGATAATGTATTAGCCGTAGTAACGCTTATCCAGTTACTCCAACCTCCTATGTTGTTATTTTTTAATCTTTGCCATGTGAATGGCGTATCAGTATTAGTTTGGGTATACCTCTGTAAAACATCCGTATCATTTTTAACAACTTCTAAAACACCATAAGCTTGGCCTGGTAGACCTTGCTTATCGGCACTAGGTAAATACCAAGACCAATTCACAATGCCTGCCATAAATGGAATAGTTTGTGTGTCTATCAAAACCTCACGTCTATAATATTCAACCTTAATTTTACCTAAGTTTGAACTTACATAACCTTCAAACTCAACTCTTTCATAAGGATTATAAATAGCTTTATCAGTATTCAAATCAATAAGTGATTGATATTGAATATAGTTAATATGATGTCTTTTAAGGTCATTGATAACCTTCTTTTCATTATTCGGGTTGTACTCCCCATACAAAGATAGGAACCCCATAATAGGAATATTCTTACCAGAACTGTCTACGTTAATAGCCACATATTGAGGGTTTCCCTCTCCACTATTTGTAATAACTGTTACCTTTGCATAGTATTGTTCCCTAGTATTTCCCCAAGGAACATATAGCATATTTTTAATGCCACTTTTTTTACCTAGATTTATATATTCTCGTAATACATCTGCTCTTATCTGGCGTCTAGCTAGATCTTTCCAATAATCAGCAGCCGTTCCAGCTTGAGAATCTTCACCAGTTAAGTTAGTTCTAATTAAATGTTCTGGACGTTCATAGCAATCATATAATGCTTTCTGAGCAGAGCCAAATAACATATTTTTAAAAGCTGAGTTTCCTGGATTTGCTTGCATAAGACTATATCTAGCCCATTTACCATCACCACCTGAAAGTGTTTCAGTTACAGCAGATAAATCTCCATCAACGGATTTATACCCATCATTAAAAAGTAACATTTCCTTGGTAATTCCATCACCAGAAGTATGATTATTAAAGCTCATTCTTATATTTGAACCCTGCTTTTTCCAAGAGTCAGTATTTAAAAATGAGCTTGCATCATTAATGAAAGAAGGCATGTCTTCAGCTGCTTTTTCATTACCATAACTTATTCCACCGAATGTATACGTATTACCATAGTTCGGTCCCAGTGTATCTATATGCAACCCATCAAAGCCCATAACTTCTGTAGAACTAGAACCTGTAGCATCTTTATGCATATATGCAGGTATTACTACACGTTGCCAGCTAGACTTATTATTGATATCCATGATTTTTTTAATCATATCTCCATAAGTCTTATTACCCATATCTGGCCACTGCTCTGCATACAAAAAGTCTAAATTGACGTTATTAGCAAGATTGTCTATTCCCCAAGAACCTACGTTCTTGATATTAAACATACGTGAATAGGCAACTAGAAAATCATAATACTTTGTTTCCCAATTTTTTAGGTCATCATTCATAAATAGGCTATTATTTGCGAAATATTCAGAGCACAACATGTGTTCACCAAGCTCTATGTGAGTTGCCCCAGAAGCCATTATAACCAAGTTAGTGAGTATGACACCATTTGTATTAAATCCTACATTAGTTAGCTTAGTAGGTTCATTTCTATCAAAATTAGAATCCCGCCAATCATCACCATTAATATCTTTTGTATTAATTAAAGAAACTGCAGATAAATAATCATCTTCCTGTTCAATAGCAGTAATCTCAAAGTCTCTACTAAAATCATTATGCAAAATTTTGTGTGATGCAGAAAACGTGTTAGATGTATATACCTTCATCAGTTTCAACAATTTGCTCCGGTGCATATCTATCTATTTGGGTAATTGTTACTTATAAGCATAAACCAAAGTATACCTATCAACTTCAGGAATAAATACGTAATTATTATCATCTGGTACTAATTTCTTTGGTTGTGGGTTTTCAATTGTGCAATAGTACACGGCTTTTGGCTTAAACTTAAAGCCTAATTTTCCAAGCTTAGCTTGTGGTTCTTCAAAATTGATTGTGTTTGTCATAATAATTTAATTTCCTTTCTGTGTTACAAAGTAGCATTTACCCACGTAGAGCAACCACAGGTAAACCTATAATTAAAAGCGCTCCAGTCGAAACCAAAGCGCCCTTGAGCAATTTATTCATGATAGATTATTCTTCCGTTGTCGTTTCTGTACATACTCCTCCGTATCGGCTACCATTGCCTTAATCTTGGTAAGCGCTAGGGCCGTCCATTGCTTCGTGTTGTCTGATAGCTTGATACCATCTTCTGGGGTTAGGGTCATTTGACCACCCAAGTATTGGCTGGAATCCTCTGAGTTCCTGATTGAATATGGTAGGACAACCTGTGATAGTTGAACCCCATTCTCACCGCCATAATTAAAAGCGCCCCAGCCGAAGCCAAAGCGCTTTTTAGCAATTTATTCATATTAAGCCTCCGTTGTTGATTCTGCAGGAGTTGTCGTTTCTTGATTTGAGGCTGAGCTTGCCAACGTATCTGGTGCTACTGATGAAGCTGGACTTGCTGAACTTGCTGGAGCTTCTGAAGGCTCTTGAACTTGCACAGGAGCGGAGCGCGCTTGCCCTGAGCAATTGCGTATTGGACTTGCGTGGCATAAGTAGATTGATCATAGATATACCCGTGATAACCACCAATTTGCGCGATAGCAAACTTATCGTGACCATATCCAAACTTACCTTGCGAACCTTGGTAGATTGACCAGTCAACACCCTGGTCGCCTTTGGCAGCATGTACTGATGGTACTGATAACCCATAAACCATAGGCGTGTAACCAGCGTCCTTGATACGTTGCAAGGCGTGCATGATTACGTCAGTGTTCTGTCCGCCACTCTCAACGTCAAGTGCAACGATTGAACCCTTTGGCGTCTGTACCTTTGGCAGGAAGTAGTCCAATACCTTATCAGCAGTTGCATAATCAGTGATATCTTGCCACCACATATACGTGACAGTCAGGTCAACGTTACCGTCCAATCCACCAGCAATATATGATGCCGTGAACTGAAACAATTGCACGTTGTCAAACGAAGGAAAGTAATTGTAGTTTGGCGTTGGCGTAACGTTATAATCAGGATACTCGGCCAACCACAATGCGTACGAATTAGCGATACGTTGCAAATCCGTCGATGCTTGTAAGTAGTTCTTGGTGTGTGGCACTCCCTTAATGAAGTCTGGGATAGTTTCACCAGTCGCATAGTGTGTAGCGCTGAAGTTAACCTTTACGGTCATTCCCGCTGCAATATCTGACTTTGGAGTGTTGTCGGCTTTCTTACCGGCAACCACAGCTGGAGTATCCGTGTTTGGCTTGCTAGGATTACCGTTCTTGTATCCGTTGTCCGTGATAACTGCTACTGGAATAGCCATATCATTGTTTCGAACGTACACACCACCCAGCTCATATTGCCAGCTATCTAGTACGAATACACCGTTAAACTCTGCCGAGTCATCTTGGATGTTAGCGTCCAAGATTTCGACATCCTTCTTGTTTACCCATGAATAGATGTCATCAAGCAACACGTGGGCACCATCAACTTCTAGTACCAATGCAGCCTTCAACCAAACTGACTCACCATTCATCTCTACTTCAATTGATGATCCAACACGTTGCAATACCTTGTACTTGCCATTCAAAGTGAAGTATTCCGGAACTCCGTTGTTACCAAGGCCGTTTTGGTCCGTCAATGGGTTACCATGACGGTCGGTCAACGTTACTGATACAGCCGGCATGTCGTTGTGATAATAACCAAGGTTGAGTGTTTTTTCAGTATTGAATAGCTTAAAATTAAGCCAAACCGTACTTCTTGTTGAAAAACAAGAATGCCTTAACATCAACCATTTTTAATTATATAGGTGTCCATAAGGTGTCCAGCATAAAACAAAAAGCCCGCCAGACAAGGAAGTTAATCCAAGTCCAGCGGGCTTAATTTATTAGTTAGCGGTCTTCAGTGGTGAAAACTGGCGGATGTTCAACACTTGTGTAACCAATACCTAACGATTTAAGCTTCTGAGCAACTTGTTCAATTGGCGTCATATTGGATTCCTTTAGTTTTTGCTTGAGATGATTAGTTAGTTGGATTTTTTAATTATCCCTATTATACAGTTCCCAGTCATTAAGTAGTAAATACAAAAAAACACCAGTTACGCCAAGCTTGATCTTTAATCGTTATGGTGACGCCATGCTAAGACGTGTCGACTGGACTGTTGATTGGAATTTCTTCAAATCTAGTCGCACATTATCGGACATAACGACTAAGTAATACTCGGTCTTATTGCTGTTATTAAGGAGCAGCGTCTTTGTGCGCGTTCCCGCATATCCGGCAATCAATTTATCAGCGTATAAAGCAACAATGTTTGGTTCAAAGCCCATTTCTTGTACGAATTTCATAACATCGCCAGTTTTGATAAACCATGTTTGTGTATTGTCATTGGGATGAAAAACGAGCGTTTCCGTCGAAACTATCTGTTCATCAAAATAGACACGAACATCATGATCAACATTATTCAGTAACCCAAAGACAGAAACACTCCCCGGATGCCGTCTAAATCATCATTTAATTCGTCGACCAGCGGACGAATCTCAGTCATCAATTCACGATTGAAAAACTTCTCTGCGCTTTCAGTCGTCCCTTGTCCACTCATTTGGTAGCCCACATAGGGATCTTCGTGCTCTGTCAAAATGTTATCGACGACGTGATTAATGTCAAACTTCATATTTATTCTCTTTCTTAACCAAAGCATTTGTTCGTCGTGTGTGCGTGGTGCAAGTTGAATTGCTGACGTGGTTGTAATCGATGCAATCCGTTCTTCCCCATCATCTAGGTCGTTAAAGTAGCTAGCTGTCTCAGTTAAATCAACCGGCACCTTGAAACGCAATTCCAATTCATCCCCATTGTACGAAACTTGCACCGTGTGCAACTCAAACACCCCAAAACCTGCTCTGACTGGCCTAATTAATCGTCGATTTTCCTCTTATCGACGCCCGATTTGCCCACGCACTAGCGCGTCATCATATGATTTTGCCAAGTTCATTGGAATCGTCATTAGGAACTCAGCCATATCAGATAGATTAACACCCACCATAACAACACGACGTTTGCGGCTTTGCAAACCGTGCTCAACAACCGTGTACCACGCTCGGCGTCACGTGCGCCGACCAATACGGTGTAGCCCTTTTGTAGCAATTGCGTTGCAATCGCATAACCGATTCCCTTGTTTGCACCAGTAACCAAAGCTGTCTTAGCCATTAATAATTTTCCTTCTTTCTTTAAAGCTCCATTATTATATAGCCACGACTGACAAAAAGTAAGGTCTTGAAATTATTAAAGAAGCAACTCTTGTGCTTCAAACTCCCATGCCGTACGTTCCATATCACCTGAAATACCGGCATTGTTAATCAACAAGTCCAACCCGTCGTAGTTCGCGTTAATGTTTGCTACTGCTTCATGGATGCTATCTAAGTTAGCAACATCAACCAACAACAATTCTGCATTACCAAATGCTTGCAAGTCGCTCACAGCAGCTGGTTGCTCGAACTCAAGACCAAAGTCCTTCGTCATCACATTAAGCGGTGCCTTAGCAGCCATGTATCCAAGTGGGTGCCACCACTTACCTGGCTCAATTGGCGTTGAAACGTTAATAATCGTTCCATTATTCTTTTGTAGTACTGGCAAAAGCCCCTTCGTCAACTCGTATGGTCCGATGAAGTCGACCTTATAGATATCGTGTTGTGGATTGTAGTTAACGACTGAACCATCTTCATTAATAACTTGACCGTTGTGGTTTTGATCATCAAAGAAGAATGACAAAATCAGTTCAGCAGCATTTTCTGTCGTACGAACGAAGTCACCTTGAATGTGGCCGTTCAAGTCAGTAGAAACAGCACCTGGCATCACGGCAAAAATCTCAACAGGCATCCCTTTCAAAAGGCAAACCCTTAATAGCAACGAGTAATATCATAGCACACCGGTGTATTTTTTTGCACTCTTTTTTGAATATTCGTGCATGTTTTTGCGGTATATGAATTGTGAGGTGTATATATTCAAAAGAAACATTCAACGCTTGGTTCGTTTTAAACGATAAAAACCATCCAACCGTGAAGTTGGATGGTTTCTTTATTGTTGAGTCTCCGGCTCCCAAGAACAACCCTGTTCCAATCGTTCCACCAATCGCAATCATCGTCACGTGACGCTTTGATAACCCACGATTTAGTGAATCAGGCGCGGCGTTTTTGTCTGCCATGCGCTGCCCCTCCTCTGAATAAATTTGCTATGATATACAAATTTATTTTCTCTTTTATTCTCTTTTTATTCATCAGTCTGGCAAAATCAGTGTAATCCAGTATGACCAACCCACGAAGTGCCCAGCCCCAGGACCTAAGTACTTTGACACAAAGGCCACGAATGAATTGTTGTCCGGATCGGCGTAAAGCAACTCACCAATGGCACGCATCATGATATATAGGAAGATTCCTGTTAGTAAGTAAACAAATAGGATTGATGGTCCTGTCAGACTGCTAATTCCCGTTGCGATAATGCCTAGGATGGCAATAATTTTGATTGATGAGAACCAAAACTCTGCTTCACCGAAGAAATTAACTGCAAACAAGTTAACCCCGACCAGCAAGATCATCACGATAATTTCGATTAACCAAGCTGGTACATTTGGTAACCAGTATTGCACGTATAACCCAATGGCCGTCAACTCCGCCATATTCACCTCGCGTGGGTTCTTTGTTTCCGCTGACATCAAACCAACGAATTCAATTCCAACGAATGCGAAGAAGACCATCGGGAATGCTTGCATGAAGCTCATCCCCCCGTTTGGGAAGAACTTGAAGTTATGCGTGATATTCCCGAATGATACTGGGCCACCGTGTGCACCTGGTGCATTGAACCCAGTTAGCATCATATAGGCTGACATCGCAGCTGTCAAAACCACGAAGTTCAACAACGCTGCTGCCCAGTGAATACCAATCAACTTAAAGATAAACACGAATGGGCTTTGGTTTGATGGCAAGTAATGCCAATCATAAATTGACATGATAATTGCCAAGGCACCCACGTAGAAAATCAAGATACGGAATAGCACCGTGTTGATAACCTTTGGCTCGAAGAAGTTAAAGGCTGATTCAAAGATTGGCAATGCGTTGATGATTGGCGTCAACATAATCAAGATAGCTGAGAACAATACCGCACGTGATGGGATTGCTTTCATTGATAGTACCTTGAAGTATGATTGCCACTTTCCTGTATTTTCCAAAGCCAAAGCGTAAACGTCTCGCCCAGCTGAGTAAATCAACGTATTCCAGGCCGCAATCATGTCTGTCTTGTCCAAGAACAAGGTTCCGAAGATGAACAAGAAGAATGCAAGCGTCAATGGACTAGCAATCTTGTAGAATGGCATCTTGAAGCCATCTTCAATGTAGTCTGCACTAGCGCGATACTTGCGGTGGGCCAACATAATCAAGCTGTAGATAACCAACGTAATCGCCGCCGTAGCTGATTTCCGCACCTGTGTATGAGTCCGTCATCTCATAACCTCCGTTTTCATTCGTGTCTTTATTCTAATCGAATTTTAATACAAAAACAAACCAGAAAAAAACTCACCGACACGAGTCAGTGAGTTCAATCGTTTTTAAAATTTCATGCCGTACTTCTTGTGGCTGTACCAACCGTAACCAATCGTCCAGGCGATACCACCATGAAGCATGTTCGTCAAAGTAAGCCACCAACGCTTTGGCTTGGTCACCAGTTGAAACACCCAAATACTTTTCCGTTAGATAACTTTGTAGTTCCGCACGGAATTCACCTGAATCCTTGGGCATCCCCGTTAGTTGATCCCAGCTGGCCAAAGCCATTGTTTCTTCCAACAAGGCTTGTTCTTTCAATAGCGCGCGTAAACGCTTCAACGCAATCAATTGTTGGAGGTATGGTGCGTAAATGCTGTAATCATCTTGCTCACGGGCCTCTGACCACGCGTCTTGCGCTGATGAACTCAACTTGTTAAACGAAATGTACTCGTCAGCCGGCACAACCGCATCACGCTCATAATCTTCCTTGAACTTCGCAAACAAAGCTTGTTCATCGTCAGAAAGTTCCATCGCGACATCACGGTGGAGAAAACTGTCATCCGGTTCAGTTCCTTCCGTTGCCAAACGATTACGCAAAGCCACAACGCCCGCCTTCACTTCATTAAAGACTGCGTCCAACTTTTCAACCGTTAAGCCAGGCTCAAATTGGTTTAACAACACATCATATGGTGTGGCCTCATCCTTGCGCCAGTACGTGATAAACTTTAACAAACCGTGCCCCGCTTCGTGCAAAATACCCAGCACTGCCATCTGGAAATCATCGGTTGCCCAACGCGTTGTAATACGAGCATCATCGCGGTTTAAGTCTTGCATAAATGGGTGAATCGTATCATCCAAACGTCCCTTGTTTGGATTGTAGCCCAAACGAACTGCGGCATCCCAAACGTACCCGCGCTGATCAGCTCCCTTGTAGAATGTTTCAAAATCTACATCGTCTAGGACACCGTGGAATGCTGCTTGCATAATTGGGTAATCATGACGCAAAAAGGCTTCCGAACGGCCAATAACCACTTCATTGAAGAGTGACTGTGACTCGTGAATGCTCATCGCAATCGCTTTGTTAAATGGGGTGTAATCCCACTTTGGCGCCACGTTTTGCGCCAGGATTCCTGTCAAATCTGACGGTGGACGAATACCCAAATACTCTTGATACTTGGCATTCCACAACTCAGGTAATGTTTCGACATCGATGTCATCATTGAAGATTGCCTTCTCGATTTCATAGCGGATGATGATGTGCAATGGATATGTCAATGGATCAGCTTCCGTACGAATCAAGCTGGCTTGCGTCTTCATCCAGGATGGCGTCTTTGATGCCCCGTATTGCCATACGAGTTCCTTACGCCAGTCGAACAATGGTTGAATATCACCAGCTTCTAGAAAGCCATCGATATCCAACGTCTTCGCCATCTCGTGACGGAATTGAGCCGCGTACAAGTGACCCAATGCATATGATGGGAAGTACCCAAAGTCGCCCCCAGCCCAGTGAATATCTTGACAAAACCAAACTTCAGCGAAGCACAAACTAAACATAAAGGCCGTGAATTTCTTGAATCTGCTTCAAGAAATTCACGGCCTTAAAATATCGCCTTCAGTTGTTTACTTAACGTTGTAAGCTTGCAAATAACGACGTGTTTGCAAGTCCAACCAGTATTGTGGATTCAAATCTTCACCGGTAGCATCACGCAATACTTGGATTATTTGGTAATGGATGCCTGATCCATCGTCCACCACCACAACTGGACGATTAGTCGCTGCCTGCAGATTAATCATCACGGTAATAAAATTTTCTGTTGGTTCATAGGCCGGAATCAAAATCACGGCTGCCGAATTATTAGTTTTTGTCATAAAAATTGCCTCTCTTTCGATTGTTGGCAATCATAATGAACCGACCGTACCAGCCTCCAGCTTTTCTGCGATTCGAATGATGTCAGCGATAGCGTGCTGGCCGTCAGAATCGGCCGTCACAATGCCAGCTGTGTTAGGAAATGCTGTTTGGACATACTTAATCCCTGTTTTTAGCGCCACACCTTTACCACGATTCTGGTCATGTACTAGTACCGTGGCACCTAGCTCTTCGATTTGCGCAAACTATTCAAATCGGTCACCACTAATCTCGCTCATCGCTGATAATGTGTTGCGAGGCAAACCACGTAATCCGGTTTGCGTATCTGGTATGACTAGCCCCGTTGCAAATTGCGTCATCTTACTGGTTAATTTGTTACCCCAGTAGGATTTAGGCGGTACGGCACCCTTTTCAAAATTGCGGACACCCAGGATCAAATCTTCTACTG
This sequence comes from Weissella confusa, assembly GCA_014332815.1. GTDB lineage: Bacteria > Bacillota > Bacilli > Lactobacillales > Lactobacillaceae > Weissella > Weissella confusa_C. Next base: position 21,925 of record JACSZT010000005.1, read on the forward strand.
CAAACAACGCAATATCAACCATCGCCGAACTCAATGATGAGAAGGCAAATTTCAAAAAGCGTTTGTAGACTAATAGGGAATCACGAATTGGGTGAAAATGGGTGCCTTCATTGTTACCTTCGTAAATGGTTTGAATTGGCACCAACGCTAGACCGATGCCCCGTTCTTGCAACTCCAGCAACATATTCATTTCTTGTAATAGGCCAGCTGATAAGACCATTTGAAAGGTGAATAATGCGACATAGCGGCGACGATCACCAGTCGTATTTTGTGACTTAAACACCCATCGTTGATTAAGGATGAAGTTAAAAATACCAGAGATGAATCGAGCCAGCACTGATGCCCCTAATAAACTCATTGTGGAAGCCCCTTTAAACAAGGTCAGCAGCAAGTAAACGTATCGACCAGTGTAAAACTCGTATAAACCGTCAAAATTGCGGATGTCACTAACGTTAACTTACGCTTCATGCGTTCTCTCCATTCGTGATTTGAAAACCAATTTCTTTTGTACTAAATAGCTACCAACAAATATTAGAGTGTCTACCATTATTTTTACCGGCACTGGATGCGGAATAAACGTATCCACTAATGCAACAGGCTCGGATCATCAACGGTTATATCAGCCACGTATACCGTCGTGTCATCAACACGCTCAGTTGTGACGTTAATACTCATGTGACTATCCTCATAGGACGTGGCCGTCTTTTTGACCGTGCTTGAATCTTTCTTCGCCGTTTTCTTGACGGTTTGTGTGCTCGTCGCAATTGCTGTACCACTGTGCTGTAGCACATCACTATCAATAACTAATGCATCCGTATCGGTTGCCACAGTATCACGATACAATGTGCCATTTCGCACAACATAGCCAGTATCGCGGAAACCATAATAATCACCATTAATCGCAAAAATCGCATTATGCTCGCTTGCCATCGATGACGTTTTTTCAGTGTAGTTTCGGCCATATGTATTATTAGCCAAGGCCGTTGCTACGTAATGATTTTTACCAACCTGTCCAATTGCGGTACGTGGATTAGAAGCCTGTGATTGACCAACTTCAGCGTCCTCAGAGACCGTTACTTTACCGTTTTCAACCAGAGTTGGGCCAAAACTCAGTACCTGCTGAGCACCATTTTTAAGCAGTTCACTCGCTGTTTCATCGCTCTGATTAACTGACTTCATATTGTTATCCGACACCGCACGTTCACTAGACTGACCAGACCCGCCTACTGGATTGTTAATCACTTTGCCGTTAAGCACCATAGTTGATGACCCGCCACCATCCAAATTGTAGGCGTAGGTTGCCCCGTGCTTTTTCATCACATTCGCCAATTGGTACAAAGACAGGCCTGTTGATTCTGACGTTCGGCCATCAGAAACCACATTACCACCAATACTTGCCAAATCAACACCGCTGCCGGTACTAACCATGCCCAATTCATTTTTGGCGACTGCACCCCGTGACCAAAATGGTTGTAAATCAGGTGGAAAATAAAGATAAATCCTGTCACACCGAACCACTTAATCGCCGTTTGATATTTTGCCATATTTTCCTCCTTACTCACTGTAGCCAAAGTACAACATTTAATTGTTTGAAATACGCCACCAATTAATAGCAAGGCTGAAATAACATAGTACCCAACAATAAAGGTCGAGCCCGTCCCTGCAATTTCTAAGATACCAGCGACGATCAAGGCAATGATGACCGACCAAGTGGCCAAATTCCCCCACGCCCAGAACGTTTTGTATTTTGGGGTTTGGGCAATTTCTGGCTTAATGGTCCAGTACACCCAATACACCAATCGTCGCAACTGCTTTTTTATTTTTCATCATAGTCTTTCACCTCGATAATTTGTACTATTACTATGCCCGGCAAACCTTAAACGATCACTCAAGGGAGCTGATGTCAAACTTAAATTTTGTGAATTAAAAAAGACCAGCCATTGGGCTGATCCATCCAAATTAAGCCGTTAAGCCGCTCTTAGATAAGTCCACCGTACCATCAGCCGTCACCTTGCTTGATGCATCACCGGTTTGCGCTGTGGTTGGATAAGTCGTTACGGCAATCTTTTTCGTGCTACCTGTTGATGAGCTTTTAGCACTAGCCGTTTTTGTGACTTCGTTATTAGCATCGTCATTATCTGATTGCAACGCTGCATAACTTGCACCACCTAGCTAATGGTCTTATCCGCGTTCTTCTCATAGATTGCTGGACCAGTCGGTGATGTTAGATTCACACCGTTCATAATGATTGTGACTTCATCCTTATCACCAGCATCAACGACAATTTGTGCATCGCTCGCTGAACCTGTCATGTAATACGTACCACCCTTAGGTCTTATCAGACACCTTAACGCCTGAACCAGTTACCTTCACTTGGCAAACACTGTTCCTGACTTAATTTTCAAATCGTCCTTGGTATACACCGCATCCTTTGAATCACCATTAATCGCGACCACACCGTCACCCTTAAAGGTTAAGTCGTGCGTTGCATAAATAGCTGCTTTCTCCTCGTCGGTATCAGCAATCGTGCCGCCGTCAATCAAGTTAATTGAATTGTTCGCTGATGAAAGCTTACGTTCGGCTGAAATACCGTGATTACCATCTTCTGTACCCGTGGCGACTGTAACGTCTCCACCGGTAATTTCAACCAAGCCCTTATTTTCATCATTGTCTTGATTTGATTCAATCGCATCATCCCCAGCCGACACATTAACTGTACCGTCAGTAATGTGCACCGAATCATGACCAACTAAACCGTCTTTAATTGTATCAAGGCCGTCACCGCCAGCTAGGAAGACCAGCTTACCGGCCGTGATATTCAAGATTGGTGTCTTGTAACTACCTGATGCATTCACCGCATCATCCGTACTACTAATCGTGGTTTCACCACCATCGATATCGATTTCATTGGCTTGCATGCCTTCATATGAACTTGTGACCGCAATCTTACCGCCTGAAATCACTATTACCTTATCGCCCTGCTTAACGCCACTTGGCAACTTCACATAAGCATTATCAAAAGTTGCACCAGTGCCCGTTCCACCGTAGAGCATCGTACCGCCGGTAAAGGTCAACGTGCCATCCAAATCGACCGCCTCGTTGTCTGGGGATGAGCTAATCATCGCTTCTACCGTACCACCTGACATCGTGATGTCCCCGTTCGAACGCATGCCACCGGCTGGCCCGCCACCAGCCATGCCTTCAGTCAAACCAGTACCGGCCGTCACTTCAGTCGTCGTACCATTCACAGTAACCTTATAAGTAGACCCTGACTTGATGTCAGTTGACGCAACGGCAACCGTGTCACCATCAGCGTTAACTGTGTAGCTTGCAATTGTCTTGTTTGCATCATCGACCACTGTGCTGCGAGACGGCATCTGTCACTGATGCATAATAGAGCGATTGAATCGGATACGATTCTCCCGTTTGGTTATACCGATCTAGTCGCATATCCTCAGTTGCAAGTAACGCCTGCAAAATAGCCTTGTACTCCGCTTGAGTAATGATATATTTCACTTCATATCGATTGAAAACTTGCATATTATCACCAATCAGCCTTACGATTTGATTGTCCGGTAATTCACCTGCAATCAAAAATCGATTCGCCGTTTCATAATCGACCGTGATGCGACGCTTATAGGTTTTCTTCAAAAACTTCTTTTTAATCTCCAGGAAAACTGGCTTAGTCGTAGTTGCTGGCCCATAAGATCTCACACGTAGTCGTTGTTTAAATTCATTGGGTTCTAATCGCAACGCTGGCACCATTCCTGCTGGTAACAAATTCTCACCAATCGTTTGGTTTGAAATATTTAAATCCAATGTTGATGTCCTGATGTCCGTGTCAAACGATATTCGTAAGTCGCTATCGCATGACGTCGCATGGAGCGCAACTCGTTCGTAGGCCACCTTAATCACTGGTTGTAATTGTTTGCGGGCTAACGCTAGCACTTCACGATAGAACTGCTCGTTGTAAAAATTGAATTAAGCATGTGCAATTTCCTTTTGTAAAATATCTGTGTAAGTCTCGTCGCTCTCTTGGAAGCTACGTTTTAGACCACTTTCAAATTTCGAAAAACTCGTGGGACGCAACTGATAATCAGCTACTATTCGGCGCAGAAACGTCGGCATTCCTAACTCGGTTTTAATTTCCATCGAAAGGCACGGGCAACGTTATTCCCCACCAGCATAATAATGACCGCAATCACGACTGGCAACAAGACCAATGTGAACGAAAATTTTTGCGGTGACACTCGTGAATTATAAGTTTTCAAGTAAACCAAGGCTGTCACGAGTCCTAATATCATGGCCGTCACCATCGCAATGATAAACGTTGGTAATGTGATGGCAGTTCTCGTTGCGTGACCACCAAAGTCCACCATATTCATTAGTAGCATGGCCAATAGCAATAATGTTGCGGCAATCACAGCATACGCAATGTATCCCAACCCTGACGCCAAACCAATGGCCATCGTCAGTAGGACATACGTAATCTCAGCTGGATCACCAGGCGCTGAACGGAAACGGATAATTGAGAACGCACCGGCCAATGAACGCAAGGCATCAATAAAGGCTTTATCGTCCATGCCTTGCTTCATGCTTAGCAAATATTGTAACTCGAACAGTGACCCCAATTCAGTCGTTTTAATACGCTTCAGAATAAACTTTTCGGTGTATTCGGTCAAAATTGCTTCCACCTCTTGCTTATCATACAAATCTTCAGGCACCGTTAGCTTGAGCAATTGATCAGACCGTTGTAAATAGTTCAGTCATAACACCTGCGCCACTCACAGCAACCGTGGCTTCTCTTACGTACAATGTTATGTCCTACTGATGTGTCTCAGTTTACGGAATAGATGAGTGCTTGTCAACACTAAAATGAGATTTTTTTAATATTCATCGGCGATAAGATTATATTGCATCGCAATCCCAAGGTTACCATTCGCTGATTTCAGTTATAGCTGCGATAACGAACAAGTCCGCCAACGCCACGTGTTACATCAAATACCCCATGGTGCAATCCTCCAAACAAAATAAAAAAGTCCCAGTAACCTGCAAAAACAGATTACTGGGACGAATTAGCAAAAATCCGCGGTACCACCCAAATTAGTCGCATACAATCGCATGCCACTCTCTTTCAGACTATGGCGGTGCAACTTTGCAAAGACCATCGTGACCAACAAGCTTAACGTCAATGGGACGTATGGTGATAACCCAAGACCAATAATGCTACCAGCAAAAATAATAATCAAAATAACAATAAGTGCTAACGCTTGTCCAAAGCGTGGTGTTGTTCGCTTTTCCATATGTATACTCCTCGTTCGTTACAATCTAGTCAGTTCAAGAATCGCGGTTACCAAGACTGCACTTGGCAAGAACCAAGCGGCGTTCGCAATTTTAAAGCCAATCCACAGCATCGTTGGAATGACGTTTGTGCCCATCCACAATGCAATCAGCATCCCAATCAATAGGAACAAAAACAATGGTGCCAAGGCAGTTTGCAAACCACTCAACATGTCACGTTGAATGTCTTCCCACGTCGGAAACAAATCAGTTTCTGAAATTGATGATGCCAAATTTGTTGAGTCTGACAATGGTGAACTCTTATCACCAAAAATTGCACCTGACAACACAGCACCGGCAACCAACGCTGGCTCAAATCCCATCGCCGTACCAACACCCATCAAGGCCACCCCAACCGTTGCAAGTGTCGTGAACGCTGATCCAATCATTGAACCCAGAGCTGGCACCTTTGCCCAGGCCATCCCCACCAACAAAACCAGCGGTACAATCGTCCACCAGGTTGGTGACAGCAAGTTAGCTAAGCTCGCCAACTTTGCGGTTGAAGCACCGGCATGACCGCCACCAATCACAAAGAAAATAATGAATGACACAACCAACGCTGGAACTGTCGTCCACATCAAATTCTTGATATGCGAAAGAGCCAAGGCCAACATAATAATGATGACAGTTGGCATCATCGCTAACATGCCACCACGATTCAAAAGCGCTTGTAGCATCTCATTCTTAGCCGTCGTCTTGAAACCGTTTAACAAGATATCACCCAGCACTGCTGGCGTGTGATTAAGCAAGAAGAATGCGCCCGTCACGGCCACGTTGATTAGCAATGTTGGAAGTGACAAGCCAACACGATCAAAGGCTGACTTCCAAAGTTGTCCTGGCAAAATCGTTGCTAAGTATTGCTCACCAATCATAAAGTTGGCTGCAATTCCGGTAAAGACGGTACCAGTAATGACACCAGCCCCACTCTTAATGCGATCAGCAATCGGTGCCATAACGGCCTGCAAAATGCGTTGTTCCGTTAGCAAACCACCTGCTTTCTTAATACCGATGCCTGTCCAGGCTGACAACAATGAGAACACTGGTGACAACAAGGCAAAGAAGACAAATGGTGCGAAGTTGTGAACCGGCACACCCAGCGTTTGTGCAGCAAAACTACCCGCCACACCCCAAGGTACCAAGTAGTTTACAACCGTTCCTGAGTCTTCCAATGAACGTCCCAAGGCCAAACGACAGTATTGGTAAATCGTATGCCAAACATTATCCTGAATTAATCGACACCCTAATGGCGCTGATTGATCGGTACAAGATTGTCTTAACAACGTGGATTCCCGATCGTGAAAATCAAGGAGCCCACAAGCTGGCTTTGCAAGCCATTCATTAACAACAAACGCGCGCACCCACTCGGATGCGCGCGTTTTAACTTATGCAAGGAAATCCTGGTCCAAGCGGTGCCGGCGTTGTTATCTCCGCCGACGGTAAGCAAACACAGCTTCATCACGCACTGGGTGAGATGAGTAATCACGAAGCTGAATTTCGAGCCGCTATTTTTGCCTTTGAGCAACTACTCCCCATTGCCTCGCCTGATGACACGGTGATGTTTTACATCGATTCAAAATTAGTGGCTGTGTCACCTCAAGCCACATTATCATGCCGAACAAGGCAATCATCAAAATCCACGTCCACGATACCCAGCCTACTAAACCGGCGGGTTGGTAAAAACCTTTCATGTCTACGCTCCTTTCGGGAGTTCATGCTATTTTCTAGTATAATGAAATTAGAGGTTTTTGTCATGTTAATCAAGTTATATGCTGATGCCGCAACCAGTCATGGCTAAACATAACCGTGTGCTTGTTAAACTGTACAAATTCCATATCCTTAAAGTGGATTTTCTCGGTGTGCATCCCAATAATATGTGGGAAACGCAACGCATCATCTTCCAATGTCACACGTCGACGCAGAATGGTTGCAGCTGCAACGACGACAAACACGAAGAATGAAACATATGTCCAAACGTTAAGGGGCAATACGCCGTCGTTAATCCAGCCAGTCACTTGGGTACGTGTATAATCTTCAAACGCGTCAGCAACGACCTTATCAAGCCGGCCAGTCTGGTCCGTGATTACCAATGTCTCTTCTGTCATAAAAATTCTCTATCCTTCAATCTTCTCTTGTAGAGCATGCAACATACGCTGCCCCATCAAAAAGCTGTATTGCTCACATGATTCGTGGCCCAAAGCTGGGTGCACAACCATCCCTTGTGGCTTGTTCACAACCAATAGGTCATCATCTTCATAAACGATGTCCAATGGGATGTCTTCTGGCTTCAGGTCAATCTCAACTGGCTCAGGAACCGTAAAGGTAATCTCGTCGCCAGGCTTTACGCTGTACTTGGCCTTCTTCTCGGCACCATTCACCTGGTGAACAAGGGCGTAATATTGGCGCAAGTTCTTCTTGTCCTTCAATTGTGCTGACAAAGCCTCGTGTGCCTTGTCGTTCTTAGCAACCATCAACAAACCTGACGTGTCCTTGTCAATGCGGTGCACGATACCAGGACGAACCACCCCGTTAATCGTTGAAAGTGGCGTGTGGAACATCAACGCGTTAACCAATGTACGAGCCATGTGCACACGAATTTGGTGCGTACGACCCGTTTCAAGCGTTACTTGCAATAGCGTGTAACCCACAAAACGCTTCACAACCTTAAAGTGGGTCACGGCGTCACGACCACCAGCCACAACCGCTTGCTTCTTACGGTCAGCTGATGAGCGACCCAATGGTGCCTTGATGGTTCCTTCGTTTTCAATGAATTCACTTGCGTCAATTTCTGCATATGGGTCTAATTGATCCAACATTTCTGTAAAGTACGCTGGTAATGGCGCCTCAAACGTCATTTCTTCACCCGTCGTTGGTTGCGTCAAACCAAGCGTTGCCGCGTGCAAGTATTGACCGTTACCTGGCAACGTCTTCTTTGGTCCGTACAATGGATCACCAGCCACTGGGTGACCAATGTAGCATTGCCATTGCATCTACAATTTCTTTAGCCATAATCGAATCCCTTATCTGTTTATGTATACAAAAAGGCGTCACCTAAAAAATTAGGTAACGCCAAGTTTAAAATCAACATGTCTCGTTACCTCTTGCATCTCTCTGGATAGCATTAAGAAGTAACTTCATTTTAGCACGAAAACCGCGTCGTTTGGGACTTAGTATACGGTCCGTTGCATCGTCACGATAAGTTGAAATGTCTAGTTCAGCAACTGGGATTTCTGCATTTTCCAATTGTTGCAAACGTTCTGCAATACGTTGGGCAATATAAACACCACGCGTCTTAATTCCCACAATCACGAGGTTATTAATACCCTTGTTCTTTTCGATAATTTCGTACGTAATACGTGTCAAAGCACGTGTCTTACCGACGAAATCGGCACGAATTGGCAACTCACGGTGACCACGGTCCACCAAAACAGCCAAGTTAACCACTGCTGGACGGCCGTTATCCATCAAAGCGTCCAAAGCGGCACGAATTGTACGACCCGTGTACAAAACATCGTCGACCAAGATAACACGCTTGCCATCGATATTCGTATCCAACACCGCCTTTGTGACCAAACGCTTCGCCGGCAAAAATCGTGCCATCTTGCAAAATTAAATAACGTTTTGTCATGACGTCGTGCTTACCATGTCGTTAACATGGCAAGTCCTCCTTTCCGTCCTGCGAGTTAATTAACGAATTTCAACCGAATCAACACCGTCAACTTCTTCAACATTGACGTTGATACGCTCAGCGGCCGCCGTTGGAATGATCAGCGACCTCGCGCACAACCACACCTTTAACCGTTGGCACAATTGATTCATCCGCACGGTGGTTAATGCCGGCCGCGCCAATCGTTGGTGATGTAAACATCACAATCTGATTATGATAAATCGGGTTGGTAATAACTTCCTGGTAACCGGTCATCCCCGTGTGAAAAACAATTTCCCCAAAATTCGTCGCAGGTGATTGACGCGTCGTCAAAACCATCGCCCGCAATTGATCAAAGGCGTGGTCATCTGGCGCATCGACAATTGAGGCTTTTTGCGTACCTGTTTTACGCAAATGACGGGCCAAAGCGCGTGTATCGATTTGCGAAATGCCAGGTACGTTGTGACGCTTCAAATAATCGTGCAAACTCATTGATTGCAAACGATTGGTTGAGATGCCTGATGACAACACGATGCCATCGGGATCTAAGTTAGCAACTTCATCTGACGTCGCATTGTATGGCAACACCGTGACGTTCGCATCAAAGTCACTCAGCATGCGCAAAATACCATTCTTCAAGCCGAAGTCCAGCACCACCACATTGGCGCCGCGCCCCGGGTTGGCATAAGCCTTGGGTGTTGAAACTTGTGGCACAAACATAATGCGATTCGTAATCTGCTCACGAATTGGGTGATTCATGCCATGGTGTTCAACTGGCATTTGTTGTAGTTTGGCACCATTGGCGAGCGCAAACAATTCGTGCCCCAGACCAATACCAAACATTGGCACACGTTGCTCAAATTGGCGAATAATATCAAACGTTTCATCCGGAATTTGACGTGGGTCACCCGGTTCCATAAATTCATCAAAAGCTTGCGTTGCTTCAATTGGTCCTGGTGCTGTATCTGGGAAAAATTGCACACTAAATGCCGGATAGTCACGGTGACGCAATCCTTGAATAATCCCATCAGTCATATCAATATGCGTGACAAACATATCCGTTTCACGCACAGAGTCTGGATCAACACTGAAGCCTTGCCCCTGCGTCGCAGTCGTCGCGTTCAGTTGTAAAGCCAAATGGGTTATCATCGACAATTACAATTTCATGACCTCGTCGACGAAGCCCCTTAACCACTTGATAGCTCGCTGCATCACTTTCAGTTTCACGACCAAAATCATTAGCAGAGCCACCGATAATTAAGATTCGTTCACTCATGATAGCCACCCTCCTCGACGTGCAGTCACCATGGGTGTTTTGCGTCGCTTGCATAACAGGCAACGTCATTCCCAAAACTTTTGGCGCACTATCACCAAGCAATTCAACGATTTCAGCTGATAAACGGACCGCCGTTGAGCCACCGACACTGGCAACCATCGCGGTAATGCCTTGTTCGACAATTACCTTAACCAGATTGGGCGCCGTTAGCTCAGTTTCAATTACTGTCAACGCCGTCTCGGCTGCCCCTTCCAGTTCTTCCACATCCTCAACTTGAAGACGAATCGTTTGCCCAACTGGTGCGACTGAACGGACCACCACTGGTAAATCAAATTCACGTGCTGCATCGAATACTTCACTCACATTGCTTGCTAAACGCGTTTGAATGGCTGGCAATTTCAACTTCGTGAGGCGTTCTTGCAGGTACTTGAATACTGGATCCGGCAACGTTTGCACTGGCGTAATCGCAATCGAATCAGCTGAGTGAATCCCCACCGGATCCATATCCTCGACACCACCAATTAACAGCGTCGTATCGCGCTTATCACGCACAACGACCATGGCAATTTCCTGGTCACCACGAATACTCTTATCCACGTTAACTTGGTGGGTCAACGAACGGTTCACCATCATCAAGCCAGCAATAACGGGTACCAATGGATAACCCGTGGCTGCCACCAGCATAGCTGAGGTACGGTCAAAGTAAGGCGTCAAACGCGTGATAACGTACTCTTCAGTCGTTGGGTTAACGGCGAAACGCACCTCCAACAAGCCGACGACATTAAAGCCACGGGCGACGGTAAAGGCTGCGTTACGTAGTTGTTGACTTCGGCCCACACCAATCGTCGCCCCAACCGATTTTTGCACAGTATCCAAACGGTTCTCCGTTTGAATACCAGCTGACTCCAGTTCACCAAAGGCAAACACTGGGAAACGAATGACAATGTGGTCCATTGTTGGTTCCAACAAAGCCGTGTGTTCCGCATAAATTGACGGTACGCGCACCTTATCCAGCGTCTCGCGAATCTTTGTTAGCTCAGCTAATTCATCAACAGTATAACCGCGACGAATAGCTTCCAGCAAAACCAAAATACGGTTATCGCGTGGGTGAATCAATTGCTCAATAATTTCATTATCGGTCAACGCATTCATAACAGTCGGTGAGAAGTTACGGTTGTTAAAGTGCGCGGCACGAATGGCCTTTTCCAACGCTTCTTCAAACTTGTAGGTTGGCAAAATGCCATTATCCCAACGATAACGACGCACTGCCTCATACTTTTCGTCCCACAACTTGGCTACCAAGCCATCAGACAACCCATAATACTTGGCTTGTTGCAATGTGTCGGTATCCCATGGATGATCCTTCACGGCACTTTCAAGATTATTAATGCGCTCTAACTTATAGAAGTAAAACGCATGAATCCCTTGGCGAGACAATTCATCAGCCACCATTGCCATGGTGTATGACGCTGCTGCCCCATCCCCAAGGCGAAAGGCTCCGGTTCCAATCACCAACGCTGAATCATCCCCAAGCCGTTCACTCTCATTCTCCGTTTCAAACGTTGAATAGAATTGTGAGACTGACTCTTCGAATTCTCCAGCTGACGGTTCAAACGATACTTGAACATTTACACCCATCTTACGCAAACTCGTAATCAACTTAATGCGATTACCCGGCACAAATACGCGCGTTGGTTGCTCAATTTCAATGACGTTCATCACATCAGAAATTTCCAACGGCTCATAATACTGCTTGTGCGCTAGTTGCGGAATGAACGTTAAGTCAGTTGGATTGTTATTCATCAAGACCGTCTACGTATCAAGCGTCATCTCAGGGCGTGGCAATGATTGCCACAATGAGTCCGTCATCGCCGATTGATCGAAGAAGATACCACCGTTATCTTGATGACCGACCCCAATCACATGCAATTCGAGCCCGTCATAGAAGTAATTCACAATAGTTTGTTGACCATCACTTAGCATACTACTTGGGAGGTACTTTTCTTTGGCGAGGTCCTTCAGATTATCAACCATTTCTTCGTCGGCCGTCGTTTGTTTATTCAACATATAACGAACGATTAGTCGAAGCCATGATACACCGGTCACCTTATCAAGGAAGGCAATATGCGTAAATGGCATTGGTCGAATATCATCTGCCGTCACCTCATGGTCCAATGGCAAACGATCCGTCACCAATTGATATAAGCCGGTTCCACATGGAAAAATGCCCTCTTTCAATATTTATATATGTGTTTTAGTTTACCATACCAAGCTTTAAGTTGCTTAAAGCACTTGGTAGGTCGCACTCATCGCAAAGCGCCCGTTATCCAACGTTTGCTGAATATTCATATGTTCAGCAAAGTCTGCATCACGATAACGAAGACGTGCTGTCTTAATACGCCATGATAACGTAGTTCTTTTCCAAAACCTTCTCGATGATCATGTTGGCCAATTGTTGTTGACCAGCACTCGTGTTCTTCAACTTCTTGTAATAATCAGCTTGTGAGATGTTACCGTCATTAGTTGTGGCGATTGACTTAGGACCAACGCCCCAGGCTGCCAATCCCAAAGCTGCCGCAACGACAACCAAAATAGCTACTACTTTCGAAGCTGACTTCAATTCCTTGTTAGAGAACTTTGAGTTTGCCTTAACCGCTTCCTTTTCCAAAGCTTGCAAGCGCAATGAATCACGGAATGTATCTTCCGTCATACCATTGTTAGCCAAAGCTGAGGCGAATTGTGCACCGTATTGCTTCTTAACTGAGTTGAATTGTGAGTTAACTGACTTCTCAGAAACCTTATCAACATCTTCAAGCGTTGTGTTTGTTGAGTCGAAGGCTTCCATCTTACCGCCCTTATCCTTAGTAGAAGAGTCAGTTGACTTCTCCTTGGCCAAGTCAGCAAACTTCTTACCATCATCCAATTGCTTGATGATGTCCTTGGCTTCATCTTCTGAAGAAACCAAGATAACTGACACGTTCACATCAGGTGTGTAGCTGTCGATTACAGCTTGGACCTTCGTTGAATCTGACATTTCTTGTTCAACCAAGATATCAGTCATCTTTGACTTCATGTCCTTGAATGGCTTCTTTTCATCACGTGAATCCATCTTGATGACAAAGTAACCTGAGTACGTTGATGACTTAACTGGTGTCTTCGTGTACTCACCCTTCTTCAAAGCAAACGCAGCTGTCTTGAAGTAACTAGCCTCAGATGAACTTGATGCCTCTGATGAACTTGATGCCTCTGATGAGCTAGCTTCTGAAGATGAAGACTTTGATGATGCCTTGTCAGACTTGTTTGTCTTTGACATTGCAGCAGCTTGCGTGTACGTTGACAAAACGTTCTTCAAGTCTGAATCCTTGATGTTAACGTCAGCCTTAGCCAATTCGTTTCCGCTGCATAGCGATCAATCATGTTTATCCCCTCGATTTAACAGTCGTAAAATACGAACAAAACTTTTATAACACATATTATTGTACATTATTTCCGAATTATTTTATACCATTTTTCCAGAAATAACTAAAAAACACGTAATCCAGGATTACGTGTTTCGTGTAATATCTTATTCAGCTGAAGAGCTTTCTTCTGATGATCGGCAACCATATCGTGACGCGTTGTTTCTTCAATCTCTGCAATGCGATCAACATCGAATTTTGCATTTGCACGGATTGCTGCCAAATCTTCAGCCGGTACGTGCCCCTCTGCTACCCAGCCAGCCGTTACAGCAATTTCTACATCTAACCAAGATTGGTATTGGTTCTCCAATGACCAAATGTGGCGCATTTCAGGTCTGCCCATCATTACCGTGTGCTTGTACTTACGCGCCAATGTCGCCAAAACGTCCTTGTAGGCCGCCAAGTCTGCCTTAATGACGTTGTTTGCTTGGCGTAGACGCAATGCTTGGGCGGTGTCCACGACGTCAGTTGACGTCAAACCATAGTGAATCCACTTACGCTCATCCCCTAATGACTCTGACACATTGCGCGTAACTAGGCCAAGTTCAGCCATGGCTGCCTCTTCAACAGTTGGTGGCACATTGGCGAATGTACCAACTGCACCTGACAACTTTCCCGTTTCAACAGCCGCTGCGACGCGTTCAAAACGCTCCAAATCGCGGACAGCCGCTTGGTAAAAGCGCGCCATCTTCAAGCCAAACGTCGTTGGTTCCGCATGAACACCGTGGGTACAGTTACGCTTGTGTGGCATTGCTGATGATCCCTTTTGACCGCCCTTAAAGCCCTCTTCAACCTCATGAATTTCTGAACGTTGCAAACCACGAATCTCAGTGGCAACTTCTTCCAACGTCGTTCCGATAACGGCAATCGTCGTCACGTAGTCAGCATGCAAGTCACGTGGCAAAACTTGTGAGCCAATTGCTTGTGGCGCGACTTGCAAGTTCTCCAAAATCGCTGTCAAACGGTGCAACATGTAATCCAATACTGTCGTTGCATCAGGCAAAATAATACGCTCAGCACTTGAGTGTGAGATATCACGTTCATGCCACAACGCAACATCTTCCATAGAAGTAACTGCATAACCACGCAAAACGCGTGACAACCCGACGATGTTCTCTGAACCAATTGTTTTCTCAGTGATTGTTGCATCAGCATCCACCAAATCACGGAATTGGAGTTGCTCATCCCATGAACGGGCCGTCAATGGTTGCACCGTATCGTAAGCCGCTTCACGAGACATTCCAGCATCCACCAACTTCAAAAGCAATCGTTGTGAGTAAATCAAACCGTACGTGCGCTTCATATTAGCCAACATTGTCTCTGGGACTTCCCTTAACGTGATCTGACATTGCCATATAAATCATCCCCCTTTGTTTGATTGCTTTAATCATAACAAGGAAGTGTCCGCATGCCATCTGCCAAACGGGTAAGCTTAGTCAGCTAGACCCACGCGCTTGAAGATATCGTCAACGTGCTTCAAGTGCCAGTTGTAGTCAAAGGCATCGTCAATCTCAGTCTTCGTTAAATCTATTCTACTATTCTGAACCCTTATGCATCTTTTCCTTCAAGTCTTCAACCGCATCGGCAGCCTTTTCCTTGATATCCCCCATTGCATCCCGGGCCTTACCAGCAAGGTTTTGTGTCTTACCTTCAGCTTCAACGCGCTCGTTTCCAGTCGCTGATCCAACAACTTCCTTTGTCTTTCCAGCTGCTTCGTCGTACCAATGTCAACACAATTTGGAAATAAATATACGTATACCCCGTTGACTATATGAGTTACAAATAGCTAAAACGCCTTAAAATAGGCATTTAAACTAGTTATATCTTATTCACGAAATTCATAAAAACAGTAAATTTATGCAATAACTTACTTTTTGTACACAAAAACAGGGATGATGTTCGCTGCCATCATCCCTGTTTTATTGTTACGTTCTTCGTTGCGATCAATGATTCTCCTGGTGTCATCTCGTCCACGTAATCCATATAAAGAATTGGATAACGGTTGGGAATCAAATCCATGATTTCAGTCGTCGTTAAAACTGCCATAGTCTCACTCCTTCCAAAAAGTATTTCGAACATCAAACTATTCGATATTCAAATCATATTTTGTTTTACGCACTGTAACTTCAAGACGTCGCCTGGTTTTACCATGCGCTTGAACTTGGCATTATCAATACCCGTCATATAAGCCGTCTTACCAACAAATTGTGGTGATGACAAAATCAAGATTGATGCCGCTTGTGCAAGTGATTCAATAATCAACACACCAGGCATAACTGGGTTCCCTGGAAAGTGACCTTGGAAGAATTGTTCATTCGGCCTCATTAATCTGTTCGAACGATGCTTCTTCACTAGCTGCCATACTTACTTCTCCGTCTCACTCTTGGCGTCAGCCGCCTTTTTCTCGTCAGGTGAAACAACAAACATCAATTCGGCGCTAGTTGCTAACTTGCCATCAACCATAGCTTTGACGTTTACTGTTCCCATGTTCTCTCTCAGATTACCGAATTCTACCCTTCACTAGCTTATCGATTACGCTCGTCATCGCACTAGGCGTCAAGTGCACCATTTCGGCGACTTGTGACGCTGTACGTGTCTCATACATCGAGATGGCTGCAATCGTGTGCATATCCTTAATCGTGATGTCATTAAACTTTGATTCACGCAATGAGGCTTCCTCAATCCAGACAACGTTGTTGAAAACGTTAACTAAGTGAAGATATTCTTGCAAATTAATCACTGCTTTACGTACGGCAGCCGCTTCATCGTCGGATAGAGAGTCAAACAATGAGTGGGCCATACCGCGGTGGAAAGCCTCGTGTGCACGGAAAACCGTACGTCCCGAGTGCGTTAGTACAAGATGGACAACACGTCGATCTTCGTCATCACGACGACGCTCAACATATCCCTGTCACAGCCAAATCACTGGTATCTTCAGTGTCGACGATGTGACGTTGCCGAATTCCAGTACGTGAACTAATCCATTCATCAGACGTGTCCATGAATGATGCTAAATCATCATTTGTCACGACTCGTGACGGGATTGCTCGCGCTGACTGGACGATGGTAAATTTTTCCATGTCGCCCTCTCTTAGAACTGGATCAACTCTTGCCATACTCAACGTATAAACGAAACCTGAACAAGCAGCGCTTAGGTCCCAAGCGAAAGCATTGTGCGCACCGATTTTCCCCTGCACAATTTGTGCAACACTCGGTGACAATGTATCCGGTGACATCGTGCCAACTAAGATGAAATCTAGTTGATCCGCTGTCAAACCAGCTTGATGGAGGAGTTTTTCTGCTACCGGGAACTGTGAACGTTCACCAAACGTTTTCAATGATTCAGCTAGCAAACCAGTTGCTGCTGTTGTGCGTTCTAGTAAGACACCCGCTGCGCCATCTCCGAAGAGTACGGCCGTTGAACGGTCTTCCCAGTCCACGAGTTTGCTCAACACTTCCGCCCCGATAACTAAGCCTCGTTCATAGCGCGTTGAGAGCAATGAATGTCCGTTTGCTTGGTGCAATAGGTAAACATCAATATCATCAGGTTTTAAATCAGCTTTAGCCAACGCTTCATTTAAGACATTTGGTACTTCGCGGGTTGCAAAGCTGTAAACCTCACGTCCGTCCATTTTGAAATATGGATCAGCCGTCTTCCACGTACCGGCAAAATGATTTGCGTTTTGCTGTTGACCAGCCGTTGTAATCAAGGCGCCAACCGTCAATCCACCACCAAATCCGGCAATTGCGATTGTTTGTCCTGCGTGTACCGTGCCTGCTTCACGAAGTTCGTCAAGCAAGATACCGATACTTGCAGCACTTGTGTTTCCATATGAAGCCATGTTCATTGGGAACTTTTCAATTGGTTGGCCAAAACGCTTCGCAATACTGCTGATAATGTTGTCTTCAGTCAAGTTCGTTTCAGGCTTAACTTCGCCCTCTTCCAAATCAAATTGGTCTACCAAGATTTCAGTTACCTTGTTCAAAATTTCTGCTTCAGTCATGTTAATATCCTCTGTTTTCTTTAAAATTTAAAAGTAGTTTGAAAATTAAAATGTATACGTCATATACAATTTTAGAAAAATAAATTACACCTTGTATAATGGATTATTTAGCTTGACGCTCATTTTGCGGTTCCCTTTCTCTTTGGGTCTGTGTGATTAGGCGTTTACTTGCTCAGAAACCTTGTTTACCAAGTCTTGAACAGTTTGAATTTCTTCAGCAACAGCCAACTTGATGTCGAAGTCGTCTTCGATACGGTTCAACACTTCAAACAAATCCAATGAATCTGCGTCGTACATCACGTTGACACCGAACGGCTTATCAGTAACTTCACGGGCACGGCGAATTTCTTCACGCACCTTATCAGCCTTCCAATATCCCGTTCCGATGATACCCAAACCACCTGCCTCAGAGACAGCACCTGCAAGATGACCAGTCCCTGCCCAGGCCATACCACCTTGGATGATAGGGTACTTCATGCCTAACTTTTCATCTTCAGCAACAACCGCATCGACACCCTTCTTTTCCATCATCTTAGCAAGTCCAACTGATGGAACAACTGGAATTACCAAAATGTCGTGGCTGTGCAATTCTTCGATAAATGGTGATGGATCACCAGCACCGGTTGCGACAACCTTAACACCTTCTTCGATGATGACGTCGAAGACTTCGCGAATGTGACGTGACAACGCGTGAACTTCAGATTCTTCCGAAGCCAAGAAACGTGTTCCCATTTGTACACCTGAGGCACCTAGCATGAAGGCCGCAGCAACGCCGCGACCATCTGCAATACCACCAGCTGCGATAACTGGAATCTTCAATGCGTCAACCACTTGCGGTACCAACGTCATCGTCGTCAACATACCAATGTGACCACCTGACTCCATAACAGCTCGGCGAAGTGAACCATTTTCAAGTTCTTCAATCGCATCTGCATCTGGCTTAGGCTTTGTGATTTCAATACGTTCTTGTTTAACAAAGTTCTTTGACATCTTCGTCTTCAAAACACGAGCGCGGTTACCCATCAATTCACCGGTAACCAACGTATCAATGTCCTTTGCCTTGACAACGGCATTCTTGAAGTTGTTGCCAACTTGTTGGGCACCTTGACCACTCATCAATAGTCCTAGTTTCATGTTCTCTCCCCTGTTGTTTGGTTAGTTCAACAAGTCTTCGGCTTGTGACCAAACATCTTCTAGAATTTGTGCCACTGGCTTAATCTCAGTAATCATTCCTGAAATTTGACCAGCCATGAAGGCACCGTTTTCCTTATCACCATCAAGCTCTGGCTTTGCCATAACGTCTGACAAAGCATTGTAAATACCCATACTCATTGCCAAAATAGCAGGTTGTGTGTACTTCGTTTGCTTGATGTTGTCTTCACTATTTACAACAGTGGCCATGACATCATAGCCAAGCAACTCACTCGCACGGTCAATTGTTTCTTGATATTCAGGTAAGTTTGCGTACAAGTCAGCTCCCCCTTGTAGCTTTTCAAGCGTTGCAACTACCATATCTTGTTCATCCGTCATAACGGCAACCATCTTACCTGGGTTGGCATCACCGGCCGCTTGCATGTAAGCACCACGATCCTTGATAATGCACATCGCTTGTTCAAACGTCATTGCACCTGCAGCAGTCAATGCACTGTATTCGCCCAAACTTAGGCCCAATGCAGCGCTTAAGCGAACTGCCAATTGATCAGCAGCCGTTTGCAACAATGGTGTGTGGAAAGCCCCTGAAACTGGCAATTCAACCATACGTGAGACACCAGCTTCAGTTAGCGCTGCCATGGCATCATTAACATCTGCTTCAATACCACCAATGACCAATTGGTTAAATGTGTTGAAGTTAGCTGGATAAACGCGCTTGCCAGCTCTGGCAAACTTCATCAAGGTGTCGCTTGGACCAAACTCAATCAACGTATCAACACCATCATCAACCATCGCTTGCAACGCTTGGGCAAAGTAGGTTGGTGACGTGATTTGTTGCAACAAGGTTGCCTTCACGTCGTCAAACTTTTGACCCGTCGTGTTTGAATAAACAGCAAATTCAGGCGTGTTAAACGTTTCGTCAAACACGTGCACCAGCTTCATCGAAAGCCTTGGCAATTGCCAACCCAATACCACGTGTTGATCCCGTGATCAACACGTTCTTTCCTGCAAGATCCATTATTGTACTGTCTCCTGTTCTGCAATCAACATGTCGCGAACTTCATTAAATGAAGCAAGGTCCTTCACGCAGTAGCGCTTAACGTCCTTACCAACAATCTTCTTTCATCCCCATAGCCAACTTGTCGTCAACGATACCAGCGTTGTTAACCAAGATGTCGATGCCGTCTACTTCTTCAAGCAAACCTGCCAACGCATCGTTAACACTGTTTTCATCAGCGATATCAGCCGTAATTGCCAATGTGTCTTCACTGAATTCAGCCATTACTTCAGGCTTCACGGCTGAACGTCCGTGCAAAATGAACGTCTTCGTCAATCCGACGATACCAGCCTTTGACGCAGCGTAGTTAGCTTGTCCAACGTTACCCATCAATCCCACCACTGATGCGATGTTAATGATGTTTCCTGAACGGGCGCTCAACATCTTCTTGAAGAGTGGTTGCGTCACGTTAAACGTACCGTTCAAGTTTGTGTTCACCACATTGGCGAATTCGCTAGGGTGGCCAGTGATGTAATCGTTTTGAGCCAAGAACAAGGCAGTTTGTGCGATTTCAGCCGCGTTTCCAAAACGCTTCAAAGGCACAGCCTCTAGGACTTGTTCCTTAACCTTGTCAGACAAAGCATCCGTCATGTCAGAAACGATCATGCCGGGCGCGATTGCGTTAACACGAATGCCACGCATTGCGCCTTCCTTTGCACCATCCAAAAAGTCATTTGCTGTATTACCGACGGGTGTAACTGCACCCAAACCTGTTACGACAACTCGTGTCATGTTGTTCTCCTCTACTTTCCTAAAGCGTTAGATACGACTTATTTAAATAAGTTACGAAAGAATAAGTGCATCAAGTCGTATCTGGTTTCCTTAGATGTACAATCCACCATCGACCGTAATTGTATCTGCCAAACCAGCGTTTTCCAAAGCTTCACCAGCTGCGTGAACGGCATATTGTGAGAACAAATCCATCTTGCGAGCTTCGCGCTTTCCAACGCGTTCTGCAGGATCGAAGCCCTTCACTTCACCGGCAACTGTGACACCCGTCTCTGTGGCGTCAAACTTTGTAATTGGGGCAATACCAACTTGACTGTTAAAGATTGTGTAGTTAATTCCCTTGGCACCGTAACGCATTGACACGTTACCTGACACCATGTTTGGGATAGCGTTTGGCACGAACATTGGGCTCACACGTTGTGGTCCCTTGTCGTGCATCTTGATAACTTGTTCTTCGATCGTCGTCAAACCACCGATTCCGTTACCCATGATAACGCCGAAACGATCCGGGTTATCAACACCATTAACATCAAATGGCTTTGAAGCTTCAAGTGGGTTGGGCTCAGTTGACAAAGCAGTCAACGCAGCAAATCCTGAGATTCCCATTTCGTTAACCGTTGCTTCTGAACCACCCGTAACCATCACATCGTACTTGCCTGATTGGATACGCCAGAAGGCTTCACCAATCGCGTTCGTCGCACTGGCGCACGCCGTTGACAACCCAGCGTCTTGCAAAGCCAACTTCACTGAACCAGCAGGTCCTGATCCGTCAGGTGTTGGACTCGTCAAGTGGTAGGCATCTGAGTTAGCCCCATAACCAACCACTTCGGCGATAATCTTGGCACCGCGAGCTTGCGCATGTTCCAAAGATTCCAAAACCAAAATTCCTGAACCTTCACCCATGACGAAACCGTGACGTCGAACCAAAGCACCGATTGCAGCGATTGCTTCAATGGCACCAGCGGCTCCTAACAAGTGCCCTGTCATACCCTTAGTTGATGAAACAAGCACACCGTTCTTTCCGAATACCAACTCCATTGCCTTTGATTCGGCAGCATCGTTAGCACCAGTAGCTGTTCCGTGCGCGTTGACATAGTCAATGTCGCTAGCTTCAATTTCGAATGTCATCTAATTGCAAACCCATTAATTCTCACTCCACTTCTTGAAAATGATAGCGGCGTTGTGGCCACCAAATCCGTAGTTAGCTGACAAAACGTAGTTAGGGGCAACAAACTTGTTGTCGTCATTAACCAACGTTACACCAGCAGTTTCAGGATCTTGTTCCGTCACACCAACGTTAACTGGCAATTGCTCGCTTTTCTTCCTTATCCAATGGATGATGCTCAGCAGCTGCTACAGGCGCCTCTGCTGTCGCGACACTCGCAACAGCTGGCTGTGCAGGCGTCGTGACAACAGGTTGCGCGATTTCGTTCTTGCTCAAGTGCAAGCTGAAATCATCTGATTGCAATGAAAACTCACGCAATGAACTGTTTTCCAAATCTTGCATTAAAGCATCTTCTTCCTCAACCAAAATTTCAGTAATGATACCAGCAACTTCACTCTTTACTGGTGTCATCAACTTCATTGCTTCAACAATCGCAACTTGCTCACCAACGGCAACGTGGTCACCCACTTGCTTAAATGGTGCTGCATCTGGATTTGGCTTCAAGTAAACCGTACCAACCAACGGTGCGTCGATTGTTACGCCTTGGACCTCTTCGTTGATTGTGATGTTCTTAATCGCAACCGTCTTCTCACCGGGTACCAATTCCTCAACCGTATCCAACATCAACATTGGGTAACGGTGTGGCAAGATCTCTTGAATTTCTTGTGTGTTTAATACTGACATGTCGAGACCTCCTTAGGCATCCAATTCGACACGGAATAGTGCGTGACCGTAGTCAACAATATCAAGCGTCACTTCAAGACGCATTTGATCACCAGGCTTTACCATCTTACGGAAACGGGCCTTCTTGATACCACCAAAATAAGCTGTCTTACCCTTGAACTCAGGCATTGACAACAACGCCACTGCACCAGCTTGGGCAAGAGCCTCAACCGTCAAAGCGCCTGGGAACGTTGGGTTACCAGGGAAGTGGCCTTGGACGAAGAGTAAATTGCGACAGATTTAATGCCCATTTCCTTCAGTGTACGGATGACACGAACGGCGATTTCACCGCGGTTCGCGACTAACACTTTCTTGAACATTTTAGTCTCCAATAATAAACGTCAAATCAGCTGTTGTAGCCTTCTTACCGTTAACGTAAGCAATACCCTTACCCTCACCGATTGGTCCGCGCAAACAAAACCAACCGCTTCCGCCATTTCAACGAATAACTCATTTTCAGATAAGAAACCATAACCTGGATGAATTGCTTCAGCACCCGTCAACAAAGCGGCGCTCAAGATATTCTTCATGTTCAGGTAACTATCTTTTGACTTTGGTCCTCCAACTGAAATTGCTTCATCGGCCAACTTCACATGGAGGCTATCCGCATCAGCGTTACCACCGCCACCAGCCGCAGCCTTTAGCAATAGTGGATAGCCCACGCGATCAGCCACCGCCTTGGCTTCTGTAGCATCACGAATGAAGCCTTCAGAACCAGGAATAACTGGTACGCCAGCAGCTCGCATTGATTCACGGGCGTTGGCCTTGTTACCCATCAGCTCAATCACCTTAGGGCTCGGACCAATCCACTTGTGCAATGAGCAGTTACGCTCAGGGAAGTACAATACATTGCCGAAACGATCACGCATCACTTGCATCTCAATGTGACGCACGTTCTCCATAACCTTTTCAACGTACATGTGTTCATCCCCAAACGCAGCCTTCGCTTCACGTTGGGCATCATCGAACTTGTCTGCCAACTCATCAGCTGAGTAAACAAAACGCATTCCAGGGTGCTCAACCTGAATACGTGTGTTCATTTCCATAAAGTAGAAATTGCCATCGTGGTCTTGCAAGAATTCCAACGTCCCAGTGTTCTCGTACTGCAAAGCGTTAACCGCCTTCGTTGCGATTTCACCAAGGTTGTCACGCATTTCTTGCGTGACACCAAGCGCTGGACTTTCTTCCATTACCTTTTGATTATTACGACCACCTGTTGGCAAAAAGGCAAAATCAATTGTGCCGGCACTTGGCGCAAAGTTCTTTGCTGGTTGTTCCGCATTCAAACGAACTTCCAAAGCATGTCCCTTCAAGGCAATGTCTGCTTGTGACACAGACAATGGCTCACCAGCTGCCACTTCAATTTGCATACGAATCAAGTCAACACCGGTTACCATTTCAGTAACAGGATCGTGCAACAACGCCTTTTGGAATTCAGCGTTCGTGCTGACCCCGTGAACAACCAATTCGTCCAAGATACGATCCATCTTTGTAACTGCATCGGCACGGTTATTGGCGTGAACCAACAACTTACCAATCATCGAGTCGTAGAATGGTTGAATCTTATCACCAGCATAAATGGCAGAATCGATACGAATACCAGGATGGGCACGCCAAGAACAAGCCATCTGGAATGCGATCGTTTAGGTTCGCATCTCGCTTAATCTTGGGAGTTGAAACCGTGGTGTTATTAAATAAATCCATGCCTCTCCTCCTTAATCCGCCTTAGGCAGACTGGCTTGCCATCGTGGCAAGAACTCCTTCTCCAAGTAACGTGTGTCGAACATCCCACGGGCAACCGTTTTGTTGTTGCGCACGTTCCAACTTCGCCGCATACCCTGGGAAGTCTGAATCGGCCAACTTCAAATCAGCATCTAGTTCTTCAAAATCATTCGTCATCAAGGCCATGCGTTCGCGTGCTTGCAAACGGAAACCATAACCACAATTTGGGCAGACACGGTGGTCACCCAATTGCTTTGAATAGAGTTGTGCGCCACAGTACATACGCGCACCACCTGATGCGGTAAACAAGATGACTGGCAACTTAGCTGCCGTCGCGTGCTCAAACAAGCGCGTGATTTTTTCACCCGTGATTGAACCCAATGACCCCATGATGAAGTAAGAATCCATGATACCAATAGCGACGCGTTGGTCTTCAAGGGTCGCTACTCCCGTCAAGACTGAGTCGCCCAATTCCGCGATGACACGCTTACCAGCAAAACCAATCAACGCGTGTGGCTCTGCCAATGTAATGTCACCTTGCATGGCGAATGATGCGGTTACCCCACCCATTGTAGGGTCCGTTAGAACCACAATGTATGGTAAACCGGCATCTTGGTGCGCCGCAACTGCGCCTGACACCTTTGCCATTTGCATCAATGAGTGAATACCCTCTTGCACCACCTGCACAGGGGTTAATTCACGACGAAATAGGGCTGCCATTTACTTAACCTCCGCTGTTTGGTGAAAACGCACAAGTTGTGCGAGAATTGCTGCCATTTGTGGGCGTTGCACAATCGCATCGATAAAGCCATTTTCCATGACTGTCTCGGCACGTTGGAACTCCTTCGGCAACTTTTCGTGAATCGTTTGCTAGCGCTTTGCCAACTTGTCTTTGATGTCGGTTCCCTTGTCGATGGCAATCACCGTCACTGGCTTACCATCAAGGTTCGCTAGGCCACCGATGACACTCGCGTCATCACCAGCAAAACGATCACCGTGTAGTTCAAAGAAATCAGTGAAGATACCGTCAATAATTTCGCGTGCTGAGAATCGATCCTCACGCGACTTTTAGGCAATCATTGGTACCGGGTACGTCATACTTTGCAGAATACTTTGGGCGATTGCCTCACCTTGTCCTTGGTCTTCAGCTGACTTACCAGGAAAAGCACCTGGCGTGTTGATAAAGGTGATGATAGGACGACCAAACTTAGCCGCTTGGTCCATCAAACGGGTAGCCTTACGATAACCGTACGGCTCAGGAGACCCGTAAATCTCGTTCGCTAAGAGATCATTTGGCGTCAAGCCCATCAATTCGGCTGCTTCAGCACTGCGCTTGGCATCTTTCCACAAAATAGCTGCAAATCCTTCCGGAGAGAGAATGGAATACGTTGCATTTTGGAACATCCAAACTTGGTCAGATGTCGCTAGGGCCAACGCGCCCCCTGACCCACCTTCACCGTACACAAAAAACGCCAGATAGTAACTATCTGGCGTTCGATATTGAATAATTGCAATTGTTTAAAATGCTCGGAAACGTGCGCGACGTTGCTTAACAAGTTCGTCAGGTGCAAGTGTTTGCAACTTTGAAATCTCATCTTGCAACTTGGCACGAACCAAATTGAAGACACGTGCATGTGAGCGACTCTCTGGCACGATGTAGTCAATTATCCAATCCTTCGCGGTTAATTCGCTCCGCTAATTTTTCAATGAAGAACTTAACGGTTGAGCCAGTCCCAAGACCAACTATCATGCCATCTGTGATTAGCGAAGCTGCATACTCACCAGCTTGGCGTTTTTGTTCTGTAATTCGATCCATGATTCATCCCCCGTCTATTCACCTTCATTTTACTTAACCCCACAAATTGCGCTTGGAATTTAGCGCGACAATCTTTTCGAAGAGCAATGCGGCGCCACCACCTTTGATACCATCCAAATTGGCATCTACTTCATCAGCTCCGTCGATGGTCAAATCGATTGCGGGCACTTCGTCAACTGACTTAAGTTTGATTCCCCAACCCTTTGCTAGTGATGATGTTTGGCGTGATGTGGTTACCCCAACAACAAGATGCAAATCGATGATGTAATTACCGGCATCGGTTGTCAAACGTTGGCCATCTGGCAAACGGCGAAATGTTGGCGCCATATCAGCAGCTTCAAACCGCTTCAACAATTGGTGACTACCATACGGCACTACTTCAACTGGCAGTGGAAATTGCCCAAGCTGTTCGTGATACTTGCTCTGATCCACAATCCAGATAATATTATACCATACGCTATTTTGTGAATTTGAAAATTATGTGTAAAATCAGTGATTTTCAACATTTTCACGTTCGATGATGACTAACTTTTCACCACCAATAATGACGGCATCCGCAACGTTCAAAAACAAGCCGTGTTCTACGACGCCGATGGTTTGCTCCAAATAATAGGCTAATGCCTGTGGATGTTCGATGACTACATACCAGCCGTTCCGAATGAAAGTGGTTGGTAGAATGCGTCTTCAGCAGCCTTTTCGTCAGCTGCCAACTTCTTCATATCGTCTTGCAAGTTTTGTGGCAAATCAGTACGATCTGCCCAAATTTGGTAATTTTCTTGCCAAGTCATAAGTCTTTATTCTCCTTTTAATAAGTCCCCGAACTTACTACTAATGCTCACCTTGATGCCGTGCGCTCCCAAAACCTTAGCAGATTCGATTGCAAATTCTGGTGAGAAGTGACGTGAATCGTAAGAGATTGCAACACCACGTCCCTTAACAGCGTCGTCCAATGAATCCATCAAACGTGCCAAACCTTCAGTTGCTTGGCGAACCGTAAAGATGTTCATACGGTTGATTCCAGCACCCAAAAGGCCACGGTCAGCTTCACGAATTGAGGCTGTGATGATGTCTGATTCCTTAGGTGGCATTTGACCACCATCTTCACCGTAAATCTTGTAACCGTTGTATTCCTTAGGGTTGTGTGATGCCGTAATCATGATACCTGCGTAGGCGTTCAAGTGGCGAACCGTGAATGACAACTCAGGCGTTGGGCGCAACGTCTCAAAGACATAAGAACCAGCAATCAAAGCACCCGTTCCGTGCAATGGTGAGTACACCAACTTCATGTCCTTACCAACAGTGTCAATCAACTCTTGGTTAACCGTAACCGTCTTCACTTCAGCCAAGTAAGCATCGTCGACATCCTTGCCAATCTTAACCAACAGACCAGCTTCAACCAACTCAGCTTCATCCTTAACTGGCACTTCAAACACCGCCGTTCCCATACGGTCAGCATCTGGGTCAACCGCAATAACAACGTCAGCCCCTTGTTCCTTAGCCAAAGCAATTCCCATTGCCAAAGCTTCTGGATCTTCAGGATTTGGCAACTTAACCGTTGGGAAGTCCCCATTTGGCTCAGCTTGTTCAGGCACAATCGTCACGTTTTCAAAACCAGCGTTCTTCAATGCTTGAGTCAAAACGTTAATCGTCTCAACACCAAAGCTCTTAGCAATATCTGCTGCGAATTCTGATGACACGATTGACTTAACCAACGCACCGTTTGCTGGCAAAGTGCCGGCAGCCTTCTTAGCCGTCAACAAGTAGTTCAACAAAACGGCACCGATTTGGTTACCCGTCAACAATTGGTACTCACCTGATGGTTGACGAAGCAAACCGTCGTACAACGTCTTACCCAATGACTTGTAGTAAGCTGCTACTTCGGCCAACAAAACCGTTGCTTGAACTGAGTCCTTGTCGCGGGCAAATGACTTTACCAAGTAACCGTATGACTCTTCAAATCCGAACAAGAATGTGTGCTCGTTCGTGTCTTCGAAGTGTTGGATTTGCTCCGCAATATACTTAAATCCGGCACCCGTAGCTGTGTCCGTCTCAGTTTGCAATGAGAAGTCTTCAACCTTGGCAACCTTAACACCACCAAATTCAGCCGGCGTCTCAGCACGGAACTTGTTCATCAATGATGCAATCTTGTCAGCACCGTCGATACCAGCAAACGTCAATGACTTCGTGTTTTCAACAAAGTAGCCGTATTGCTCGAACAATTCTTGTTATTATTAGTCTACATAAGTTGCAATCGTTGCTTGGATAGCAGCCAACTCTTCGTCAGCAGCTTGTGCCGTAGCACCCTTTGTTCCAACGTAGAACTTAATCTTTGGCTCAGTTCCTGAAGGACGAACGGCTACCCATGAACCGTCAGTCAACCAGTACTTCACCACGTTTGCCTTTGGCAACGTCATTGGCGTTATAAATATTGATAGTCATCGAATGCTTGTTCAGTAAAAATCAGCTTTTTACCCCGCGCATACCGTCGGCTAACTTCTTAGCTGCTTTCATCGTCATCAGCCGTCACCTCATCTCTTATATATACCGTTATCATATCATGATGAAATAACAGCCACTATGAAAAAGACCGCCACAACCCGATGAGTTGTAGCGGTCAATCTTAGCGAAGTTGGGCAATCGTCACATCCCCATTACTTTCAGGGAAATAAATCATGCGGTTCGCGCTATCAATGCGTCGTGACCAACCACCATCAAGGCCTGCTTGCAGTTCAGGCTTACCTGTCCCTTCAAACGGCGTGCGGAAGACTTCCTTCAGAAGCTTGTTTATCTTTTTCGTTGTCTTTGGATCTTGCGTCAACAAATATCGTCTGCAAATTCACCCGTGCCGACTTGTCCAACTGAGGCGATTTCCTTTTGGTTCTTGAAATTCACCACGCCAACTGTCGCCCCGAACAAACGGCCGTCATCGACCATCTTTTGGGCGATATTTTCTAGGCGTTCAATTAATTCTTCCATTTTCAATATCTCCTCAAGACGTCATTGACTTCATGTAGTGTCCTTACGCACGCTACTTGGCAAACCAGAATTGTGCCAAAGCAATTGACCAAGCGTAATGTCAGCGTTACCAAAAGTTGGCAAAATTGATTGTACCGTCGTTTCGGGCGTTACCGTCGCTGACTTGAATAATTGCAAATAACGCATTGTCGTATAGAGCTTGGTCAAACTCGCTAAGTCATAAATGTGGTTCACTGACTACCCTGAGTTAGTTAAGTTCTTGGGTGCCAACACATTTGCCGTCACATCAAGTGCCAGTGGCATATCATCAAGTGCTTCAAGCGCTTTACCCAACACCATGAAGCCGACATCAGAATACTTCGTCACTGTACCAGGTTCATTGATTGTGTCGCCAATCATCAAATCTTCTTCGAGCATCTCACGCGTCAATTCAGGCAGCATCAACCATTCATGTACGAATGACAAAGCATCTTCAGCTGTCGCAAACATACCAGCGTGTCCCCCAGCACCGCCAAGCAAGTGTGCCTTAAAATCATCAACCTCACCTTGCAAGACGCCACCACGGAATGGTACGTCTTCAGTTGGCACGAAACGATCAAGTGGCGCATCAAAACGGCCCTTGTCAGCAACGCGACTCAAAACGACCATCCCCTGCATTGTACGGTAATTCACTGCCATAATCGTGCCCGTGAAGCCCGTTTGGTACAACCAATCCGTGACCACAACCGGGTTATCTTCCCCACCATACGTCCAGTAGTGCCAACCAAACGTGCGAATCCCGGCCTGATTGTCCTTAAGATAAGCATGCATATCAGCTGGCAAATCTTCATCCCACCGCGATAATAATGATAATTGTCATGTATGTTGCCCCCTATTAAATTGTTTTTATGACATATTTTAATGCTAATTTCATTTTACCAGAAATAAGTTGGTATATCAGGTAAATCAAATTTGGGCAAAGAAAGCTTGCGTAAATTCATAGCGGTCTTTTAGCCAGCTCGTGTTATTACGCGTTGGGTGTACTCGGTTCTTTACGCAATGACACAACCTTCTCCAGCGTACCTTGTTCGAACTTGGCATAACCCTTAACCGTTTCCAACAAGTTCGGAATCAAATCGTTACGACGCTTCAATTGCACATCAATTTGGCTCCAAGCCTCTTGTGTGTGCATACGCGCCTTAACCAAGCCGTTGTAGATGCTGATCCAAATCAAACCAATCACGACTACCGTGTTGAACAATTGACGTGAGTAAGCAATCTTGTTTTCAGTGTTCGTCAACTCATCCATTAACTTGTTGTATTGGGTTGATGCCTTCAAGTCTGGGTAAGCTTCCGCAACCGCAAAGACTGACTTCAAGCTCGTCGTCAATTGGTCAGAAATTTCCATGGCTTGTTGGTGGTCGCCAGATGGCACTTGCGTCAAAGCAACGCTTGTTTTTGGCAATTTGGTCAAATAACATCTGCGTTTAAACCTCGATTACATTCCTTGATCGTCAAATGAAACCTTAACAACCTGCTTCTCTTCTTCAGGCGTCTCCAAGAATTCGCTTGGTTGGAAGTGGTGAATCCCAGCGATGATGTTCGTTGGGAAAGTTTGCAACTTGGCGTTGTAGTTCGCTGTCGTAGCTCTTGATTTCACGGGCATGGTTCATTGACATGACCACGTCAGTCGATTGACCAACCATGTAAACCGTATAAACCAAGCCGACCACGAAGGCAATCACGATTCCCTGTTGCCAGTGTCCATTCATCAGGAAAGTTCCCAATGCAGCTCCGACAACCCCCATAAATAGGAAGAATCCAAAGAAAAGCATCACTGTTTGCATTACACCCTCAAGTTCTTCACGGTTCAAACGTTGCAAGATACCCGTAGTGGCTGCAACCGCTGCGTGTTCTGGATTGTTTCCCGTCGCAAACGCATTCGGACTCGGATCATTGATGATAAAGACACGTGGCATCGGCACTTGCGCCACCATCGCCATGTCTTCAACGATGTGCCACAAATCAGGTGCCTCATCAGGTGGTGCCAACATCAGGACAAGCAATGACACAATCATGCCGATTGCGTTACCGCCACCTTCACGATCACGACTACGGTTACCACCAAAGTACCAGAAGTGCGTTCCTAGGTTGGCTAGCAACGCAATTGCAGACGTCATCGCCACAGCAATCGTTTGCAAACGGATGTCGTAGTTACGAACGTGGGTCATCTCGTGAGTATCCCCCTTTAATGGGTTCGCGATATACAATGCTGAACTTTCTGGTGAAACGTTGGCTTCTGACATCGGCTCACTTTGCGAAATCTTCGTAAGGGCATTAATCAACCCTTGTGGATTACGCGTCAATTCAACCGCCCCAGCGTCAGCCAAATACTCACGGTTACGTGAAATCGCCAATTGCACCAGCGTGGCAGCCAATGGCCTTTTCGACGACCATGTTACCTGTCCATTGTAACACAGTTAAATTGTAAGTTTCATGAGATGCCCGTGAGAGTTTTGACAAAAACACCCGCGTCATGCAGTTTTGCACGACGCGGGTGTTGTGTTTTACATATTGCGTAAAGCTTCGATACGCTTTTCCATTGGTGGGTGCGTGGCAAACAAGTTCGCCATCTACGTCCGAATGCGTACGTTCCAGCAACCTTCGTAATGCCGACACGGATTTCTTCACCCGGAACAGCATTTGGGACGAAAATTGGGAAATCATCAACCTTAACGACTCCGTTACCTTCGTACGTTAAATCGATGACCGTTGCGTCAAATTCTTGGTTCTTCACCACTGGCGCTTTCTTTTTCATCTTAATCTCCTTTTGTGTTGGGTTCTCCATACCAAGTGTCTCAGAAACTTCAACATCAACGTGTTGCTTCTTGAACAATTCTTGGATTTGGTTTTGCTTGAAACGCAATTGTGCATCGTACTTCAAGTGAGCCAAAGGTGCAATTCCTGTCGTCAACGTTGCGACGTCAACATCCTTGTTGCGGTCCTCTGATTCCTTCAACGTCTTCACAACTTGCTCAAATTCGTTGTAGGCTGGAATGTGGTACTTACGCAAAATATCACGGATAACCACGATAGCCTTGTCAATTTCAGGATCTTGAATGTAGAAATCCTCAATTGGCATCAAGTTGTGTGAACCACGACGGAAGAATCCAGTCGTCAATTCACCACGCAATTCACGCGTAGGAATTTGCGCCTTGTTACGGTACCCCTTCTTCTCGCCCAAGATAACGTTTGTCTTTTCTTGGTTAACGTTTTGGATGATTGACTTAACTTCAGGCAAAGCTTCGCGAATTTCTTCAACAATCATCTCTGCGCCTGGCAACTTCTTTGAACGTGTTACCAAAACAACCATCATTTCGTGGCTGTAGTAACCGCGACGCACCATGATGTTACGGATAACACCAGTCATCGTCAATGAAATCGTTCCGATACCTGAGTAGGCGTCGATAACTTCTTCATCACCATTCAAGCCAGCCTTGTCAGCAGCCAATTGGTACAACGTTTCCGTCGTTTGTGGGTTAACTTGGTAGAATGAGTTTGGTCCGATGGCAAACTTCTTACCGAACAACGTGTCAGTGATGACATTCTTTCCCCAAAGGGTGTTTGTCAATCCCTTACGAGGAGGATCAACGAAGATGACGTCTGGTCGCATACCAGCATCGTGCCACTCAACCATCTTCTCTTCGGCCTTACCCAATTCGAACTTGGCATTCGTCACACCGTTGATGTCGGCGTTACGCTTGGCGTCGTCAACGGCACCAGGTACGATTTCGACACCCAAGACAGACTTAACGCGGTCAGCGGATTAGTCCTTAACGAACACAGTGATTGATTCAATGTGCGTCGTTTGTGGGAATTGGTCGATTGGTTGAACAGGTCCCTCAATGTGGTAACCGTTCTCCAAAATTTGAACCGTGTCACGTGCCAAAGTTGCAGGGTTGCAGCTAATGTACACGAACTTTTCTGGTTCCATGCCAGTTGCGGCGTCAATCAATTCTGGAATTCATGCGTGGCCTCAACCAGCATCTTGGTAATCCAGTTTGTACCAATTACACCTAACTTTAGTGTCATTTCCATATCCCTCGTTTCCTAAAAGCGCTTTCAATAATACTTTTATTATACCTTGCACCACCAAAAAAGCCCACCAAACAGTTAAACAGTCGGCGAGCTTCTTCGGGTTATCGATTTAATTTTTTAGCCGTGTAACTCGTGTTCGATGGCTTGTACAACTTGGTCATAGTGCAGGCTGTTTGGTGAAGCGATGTAAACCACTTCGATACCACTGTTGTAGAAATCTGCCAAATCAGTAAACACAGGGACATCCCCGAAATCAGCGGCAAAGGCTGCCCCAGTTTCAGCACGGCGTGAGTATACGGCTGCTAGTTCATAGTCATTATGTGAAGAGTACTTCTCATAGACCAGTGTCGCACCAGAAATGTGGTCCATTTCACCAATCTTCTTCGCAATTGCCTTAAAGTTTGGTTGGTGAATGTGGCGTGTAGCCTCAAACAAACGCACATTTGGGTGCTCACGAAGCAATGAGTACACCGCTTCGTACTCCTTCGTGTTTGAAAAGGCTGACTTTTCAACAATCGCAGCATAACGCAAAATAGCGATACCACGACCATCAGCCCCATTACGCAATGGCGTTGCGAAGTAGTGGCTTTCCTTCGGCATACCGAACAAGGCAATCGCTGCATAAAGTGGATAAACACCCAAGTCGGTCAACGCACCGGCACTAAACTCACGCGTCAACACGTTCGGCTCCTCACCCGCCAAGTACGCATCAAAGACGAAGACGCTCATTTCAGCCACCATTGGGTTACCAGGGAATTCTTCACTCAAGACTGTGTCGTTGCCTTGACCATCCTTGTACGTGACTTCATGCAACTCTGCAATGTTGTCGATGACAATAGTGTCACGCAACCCAAGAATTTCAGACGTCAAATAGCTGTTGGCACCCTTACCGAATTGCACTGTCACATCAAAGCTCATTGTCTTTCTAATTGTAACAGAAAAGCGCCCCACAAAACGTGCGACGCTTATCATTCGTTCATTTTACTTATCAGCTGGGAAAACAATTCCTGCGTCTTGACGCAAGTTTGTCATCACAATGTTGACGCGTTGGCTCAATGTCAACAATTGACGGTATTCTTCATCGTTAGCAACTGGATCATTGATAATCTTCACCGGTACCAACGTTGGCAACAATGGCCACGTAAAGGCCAAAGTCTTTCCAGTTCCAGTTGGTGCCAAGGCATCGATTGATTCACCAGCAGCCAATGGTTCAGCTACGGCTTCTTGAATTGGCGTTAGCGTGGTAAACCCAACACTAGCCAATCGCTCTTCAAAACGAGTATCCATTTTCTATCCTCATTCAATTTCTGATTCAGCAACACGACCTGGTGTTCCAACAATCACTTCTGGGTGCTTCTTCAAGGCATCTAGTTGACGCTTCACGTTCGCGCCACCAGTCAAAGCCAACACCTTCAAGTCCACCAAAGTTGCCCATTCACGTACAACACGGGTCGTTTGCATGGCCAATTCTTGTGATGGTGCCAAGATTAGCAATTGTTCACCATCCTAGTCGCGATCGAACAAACCAGCCGCGATTGTCGTATCTACTTCTGTCGCCCCAAATAAAGCAACTTGTACATCAGGGTCGTCAATAGCGTCCCATACGCCGTCAATTTGCTTAGCAGTATCTTCAGTCAACAATTCGTCTGCTTCGTCCAAAAGCAACGTACGCAAACGCTTCAACTTCAACTTACCGTTGTCGACCTCCATTGCCACGTGTTCGTGCGCCAAGAAACTAGCCGTCACCTTCAATTGCTTGGTCGTGTTAAAGAACACAATCGCTTGGAAGTTCTTGCGCGCTGCCAATTGGCGTAAGCGCTTGTTGCGTTGCTCGCGGGCAGTTGGCCAGAATTCGTGGGCAATTGCCGTTGGAATTGGGACATTACGTTGGTCAATACGCGTACTACGACCCGTACGGCCGGCACGGTGTGTATAAGTTTCACCGTTACGTGGCAAATCAAAGTTGATAACCGCTGACAAGTCAGGAATATCCAAACCACGCGCAGCCACATCAGTCGTCAACAAGAACTTTGCCGTACCCTTACGGAAGTTTTCCAATGACTTGGCGCGCGTTGAACTAGAATCACCACGGACCAATGTCTTTGCAACCGGACGTGGCTTATCAGCCGTTTCCTTGTTTGCACCTGGTTCTACCGTATGACCAGCTGACCCTGAGAATGACGTTGGCTTCGTAGCTTGACTAGCACCGTTGACCAATTGAATATCAACAGCCACCAAACGACGCAAATCACGCAAATCGTGATCATTTCCGAATGAAATAACCAAACCATGCTTGCCCAATACATTTTCACAAACTAAGAGCAAAAAGAAAGACCGCTATTTCCGAAATAGCGGTCTAAATGCCTAGTTTTCGCCGTTTTTACGCTTTGGCTTACCCTTATTTTTACTGTGCTTACGCTTAGCTTTTTTCTCTTTTGCGAAGCGATCTGTACGCGCCACAACTTCTTCGGCCTTCTTTTTTTGGACCTTACGCACCTAACAAAAGCTTCAAGTAACGGTAATAAATTGGCAAACGCTTAGCGGTCGCGCGGGGGATGTCATGTTCTGCCATGTCAACCTACCTCATTTTCTAAAAAATTTTATTTTCATGCTATTTCACAAACAAAAAAACGTTTGTGAACTCTCTATCCTTATTTATAGTAACACATTCCCTGCTTTATGTGAACTAAATAACGACTCCGACAAGGGCAACTGATGCCAAAGTGTCTTGGTTCAAAATTTCACCGAAGAACGTCATCAATGCCTTAACGTCGTACCCGTAACCACGCTTTCCCAATGCACCAAAGTATGAGAAATCACGACGAATCGTCGCAGCGTCAAACTTAACAGCATCAGACAATTCGTTTGATGAAACGCGAGTCGTCCCCGCATCCACTGGTGCTGGGACCGTCAAAATTGCCACATCAATGCGTTGATCAGAAATTTGCTTCTCCAAATCGTCCATGCTGTATACAGGGACACCAGCTTGAATCGTGTTCACGATATCTTCGTTAATATCAAAAGCTGCAGAAATGCGGGCGTTTGAGCTTTGGTGGAAGTTAAAGTTCAACAAAGCTTGTCCCAAATTACCTGGAATGGGTGACTTCTCGTGTCATTATTCAGCCTCTGAAGCGCCAAAGTTATTGATGAAGTACAACAACGTTTGCAATTCGTTCGTCAAATCAACGTTTTGTACGCGGACATCACTAGGCACATCCAAACGCAATGGCGTGAAGTTCAAAATTCCGTGTACCCCGGCCTTAGCCAAACGGTTAGCCAATTCTTGGGCTGGGGCCCATTTTACAAACAGTCGTGATGGTTAGGCACGCCTATTTGAGGCGTTATCATTTTAGAGGTCTTAGACAATAATAACGTCTGTAACATATGAGAAATGCTAAGTATGAACTACTTAACATATATCATTCTACCAAAACGACTTTCACAAAGTAAGCGTTGTCATGTTTCAAAATGAAATAAAAAGCCACCCGTTTAACGTAAAGTTGGCAATCTCGTTATGAAAAATCAAGCCCAACGAAATTATCAAAATCAGTAGTACACCCAGCCATTTCAGCCATGCGAATTTCTTCTTCTTTTTCTTTTCACTCATATCAACGTCACCCCTCGTTAATTTACTGATATCGTACCACCAAATTAATAAAAAGATGGGCCTCCGATATGAATATATGCCGTTTGAAATTGGTACCGAAATACCAACTTCCGGCACAGCGACAAAGCCAATAAAATTAATCTTGTCTGAATTCAAGCGCGCTTGTAGCACCTGCTGCGCTGTTAAAGCGCCCACTTTCTGCCAATCGTAGTTCGCCTGTTTCTTTTCTTTCTGCCCGGCCTTGATCGATTGCTTTGTAACTTGTGGTTCGAATGATTTGTAGCGATAAACCTTGTTCATATCAGTCAGATAAATGTCTTGGCCCACTTTTCCTTTGTAGTAAAGTGGCGAGAACAGCAAATCACGGCCTGAGTCACCTGGAATAAAGTGAGAAGCTAAGGCATAATTGCCTTCCCCCATCACTTCATCAGGAAACATCGTCCCAGCACCTAGCGACAAGTTTAAATCAGTCGTACGGTTATCCGTAGTGAATGCCTTTTGAATGTCTTTTGGCGTTTCTGCCCAAGTCTTTACCCCTTGTAGCTCACCACGCATCATAATACGGCCACGTTCGGCCGTGTAATCACACGTGATCAACGTGACCAGCTTCTTACCTTCAACTGGGTAAACCCAATCGACATCGGTTGGCTGAATCACCTTGAAGTCCACTGCTTTAAAGTCCGCCATAACTAACTATGTCTATTACTACAACAATAAGCGGATAAAAACAAAACTGGCCGGAAGAACTCCGGTTCAATACCGAAATCTTTCCGACCAGTTAGCCGCTTAAACGTCACTCCAATTTTCGGGGTTCAGTTCATGGCACCAAATACGGCGCCAATGGCTTTTTTTGAGTCGTTACTTAATCCACGATATATTTAATTGACTCATCTGCCTTATGCTCCAAGTCTCGAATGCGTTCAACCGTCATTTTGTAGAAGTTGTCTGCATCTTCTTCGCTAGTGTCATAGGATAGGTATGCAAATTTTGCACTATCGCGGTAGATGTCATGCGAAAACGCACTGATGTGATCCATTTTTAGACGTTGTGCCGCCTTTGCAAGGTCAGTTTTGAGTTCATCTGGGAAATCATTCGAGAAGATGTGATAAACGGTCACAATGACCTTGCTGTGAGGATTGATGACCATACCAACTTCACCGCTATGCCATACTTGTGTGCCGTTATTTTGCATCTTGACCATTTCTGCATCCATGTTGAATGACGTCAGCCAGTTCTTCCAATTATTTCGCTCCGTTTTGAAGCGGCTCTTCAATTGCTCTGCTGCATGCTCACTGAACTCATACAGCTCAATACGCTTAATTCCCATGTTTACTCCTTTGTTACCCGCCCTATCCCGTCATCGCTGACACACTCTTAATTTAGAAACGCTGTACAACACGTCTGCCGTTCGCTGTGCGCCCGTTTGACGCATTAGCGGCTAATCGGTCAGCTCGTGTCCTTCTAAGTTCTGACAGCTTCTCTGCTGTCCCCTTAGCCATATCTGCAACTGATGCATAGCCAAGTTCTTTAGCCATACGTTGATTTTGTTGATCAATCTGTTCAGCAGTCGGTTTACTTGGTCCGGTTTCACGTTGAATCGGCTGGTTTCCGTACCGTGTTTGCTGAATCTTTTGAGCTTCACTTTCATATTCACCAACAGCCGTTGCATTAGTAGCGCCAGCATTCAGCCACTTATTTAAGTTATTCTCAACAGCCATCGCTGTCTTACCACCATTTTTTTCAGCTGCTCGAATGGCTAAGATGATTAGCTTATTTGCTTCTTCGTCAGAATCAGCATTATGAACAGCTAGTTCATACAGGTTCGTGATGTCTTGAAACATAAAGCCGTTTTCTTTTAACCCTGCTTTTTGCCACTCAATGATGATTTGCTTTTGATTTAACATTTTCTCCACCATTTGGCTGGCTAGTACCATCGACTTGGTTCCGTATACTATGAGTGCGGCTAGCCAGCGGGCCGATTGATATTCTTTAATTATTGATATTCTTATAAATTGATATTCTTAGGGTGTCGGTTTACTACATGTAGTAAATGCGACATGTGGTTAATGCCCTGATATCAACGTTCACCAGGTGTCGCATTTGCGACATGTGGTTTTTCGTGTACAATCCGCTCCCATTCAACGATTTGGCCCTTATTATTTCGCAATGGTTGGCGCGTCATGTACCCATACTTTTCCAAGATATTCATCTGATTTGAAACCCAACGCTCGTTGTGACCCAAGTCCTTTGCAATGACCGAATTGTGAAACACCCAGTTATCAGCCATTGATAGCATGTACATCAGTAACCGATATGGGCCATCTTTTAAGCGTGTGTCTCGCAATGTCTCATTCGGTATCTGGGTAAACCCATGGGGTCGCCTTTCTCTTTTGATCATCATCAAACTCCTTAATCTGTTTCTTTGACATCAAGCCAAGCTTAACGAGCTGGTCACCACGCAAATAAATTCCTTCAATGTGATATTTAGCTGCAAAGCCAGGCCACCCAATATCGTGAGCTTCCTTGTGGTGAACCGCACACAACGCAATCAAACGATGTTCTCGATGGTCAGTTTCTGTACGGTCGTTTCCCATTCCAATCGTGTCGACGTGGTGTATCTGAGCTGGCTGTCCGCAGATAACACAACTTCGATGAATCAGTGACATTTCCATGTACCGCGCCAAATCATCATTTAGTTCGGCACCACTCTTACTCATTGGTATATGATGTCTGATTGCAAATTCCAACAAGAATGAAATGAACTCTCTAGCCGTCGTCATGTCAGTATCTGAGAAGCTGAAGTAGTCTTCTCCAGTCTCGGCAACCCAATAAGACTTCATTAGGTCCTTCACTTCTTCCGGAGCATACCCAGTCCACTTCGCAATGTCATTCATGATTGCGTATGCTTTTTTGCGTTGTATCTTGCTAACTTGCCGTTCATCAGCTAATTGAAGCACCGCTTGTGGCATTTCATTCGTTGTTGTCAGGGATAGACTAGCAAGCTCTTGGGCATCACTAACCGTAAACGTCACGTTTCGACCATTTACATTCGTAACCCTTCCCCACAAGTCCATCTCTCACCTCTTAAAACGGTAAATCGTCTTCGTTAATATCAATCTCGTCAGCTGGTGCGCCAACTGGCTTGCCTGTAAACGGATTAATACCTTGGACTTTCGCCGGTTGTTGTTGTGCTGTTGGTTGACCACCACTAGTGATCACAACCTGTGGTGCTGGTGTCGTTGCACTTTTGGCAGCTTCAACAATTCGTTCGCTTGCTGAAATCATGTCTAGCCGATATTGTTCAATCGTTTGTGCAGCACTTTCGGACCATTTGATGAATCCATCAATTTTTTCCTCTGGAATGTCGCTAATCTCAAAATCAAGCACCATATTTGTGCCACCAGCATCATTAGTACGCATCGTTCCCTTAGCTGTCACCTTAATTAAAGTACGAGCTGATAGTTGACCATAATTGTTCATGGCTTCGTTCAGCAAGTAAGCGTTAACACCTCGTGACACGTACCAAACTGGTTCAGCAATACCAATCGCTTCTCCGTCAAGATTGACAATGTAGCCAACAAAAACCTGCTCTTGCTTCAACTTATTAGCATCTGCACCAAGCTTAACGGCCATCTGCTTCCCAGAATCTGCAACGTGAGTAATGCCATCAACCGTCATCACATATGGCGTGTCTTCTCCAGCAATAACGTAATTAGATAGCGTCTTAGTTGTTGCGTCCGGTGTGTACTTCAGACGAGTCATTACAAAGTGCGTGATGAATTGAAGCGAATTGATGTCTGATGCATCTGAAAGATTTGAACCAGGCTGCATGATACTGAACTTTCCGCTGTTACCGTTAAAGGCAGTGAACTGTCCTGGGAACGGTGGCAATTCAGACGTCGTTGTTTGAATGCGGTCATTGTTTCGCAAACGCTCTGCAAATGTATTAGTCATGTTTTTTACCCCTATACTTCATATGCACTGAATGAGATACCCCACTCAGTAAATGTCTTGTCCAAGAATTGCTTTTGCTCATCTGTAAGCTCATCGAACGTGTATTGCCAATTTCGTAGTCGTGGACCAGCTGGTTCAACAATTTCTCCAGTATTCTTATCCACTAGTCGTTCACCGACCTTCATGGCTTCCTCAGCCCGCTTCTTGCGTGCTTCGTACTCGGCTTGTTCCTTAGCTTTTTGCGCTTCGAACTTAGCCTTAGCTTGTTGAACGTCACGATCCATGGCCGCCTTCACTTCATCAAGTGACTTGAATTTAAGCTGGCCAATATAGCCAGACACGCCAACTGGATCAACACCAAGTTGTTCTGCGTGAGATGTGATTTGTTGGGCTTGAAGCTCAAACAACTCCGCTTGCTGCTTTAATACATCGAATTGACTGCGAACAGCATTTTCCGTCTCATTCCACTTAGCCGTCTTATTTAACCACTTATCATCAAACACAATGTTTTCAGCTGGCATTCCGTACTCAGAAGAAATCTTTTCAATTTCAGACAATATCAACTGCTTACGACTTTGCTTTTCAGCTTCAATCACATCGTCAATTTGTGGCTTCAACGTCTCATCAGACACCTTTTGTATCTTCTTCTCAATTTCTTTGATGCGTGTTTCGGTCTCTGGCCAATTACCAGCAACTTGACTTGCAATCTTCTTACGGGTGTCACTAAGGCCCTTGTACGCCTTATTTAAGTCGGTGCGTGCCTGCTTAGCCTGCGCTAACGTTTCAGGTGACACAGGTGTCTTCTTGTACGTCTCAAG
Source organism: Weissella confusa (assembly GCA_014332815.1). Taxonomy (GTDB): domain Bacteria; phylum Bacillota; class Bacilli; order Lactobacillales; family Lactobacillaceae; genus Weissella; species Weissella confusa_C. The sequence goes on from JACSZT010000005.1 coordinate 63,442, forward strand.
CATGGTATCAACGTACTTGTCTAGGTCGTCAATGCCTGGTACTTCTACAAGTGCCGGCTTAACGTTTGCCTGTTGCAAAGTTAGTTCATTCATATGTCTATATCCTCGTATTCATCTTGATAGCCATCAAATTCTTCATCTTCGACTGGGTCATCTGGTGGATCAATCAGTTCATCAAACACGTTCAGCCACCCATGACAACGTTTCTGATACCGCAAGCCAGTATTCTGACGCTGTACCATCATTGCCCTCTCGTTGTTCTGAAACGAACGCACGGTCTAAAAATTGCTTTGCATCCGCTCGCAATTCATTTGTCATGTCATTCCTCCATGTGTTACCCTTATCGGGTAGTTAACTATTCCAAATTAATTACCGACGCTTAACGGTTGCAGCCGTTAGGCGTTTTCTTTTTGGTAACGTCCACGATAACGAATTGATGACAGCGTCACCTTAGACACTCCAATAGCTGATGCAATTTCACTTGCTGATTTACCTGCGTCTTGCATCTTCTTGAATACTTGGTACCGACTTTCGTACTCATCTCTCTTCACCTGATTTTCACCAGGCGCCACCCAAGTAGTACGGTGTTCCAAACGACCGTTATATTGCAGAATGCGTTTACGCTCCGCTTCGATGTCAAACTCCTTATCTGGTGCAAAGTAGTGATGAAAATCCGCAACACCAGTTGATCCAATATCATAATCCGCCATGATCGTCCTCCAATACTTGTTTTGTGGATTCAATAAGAGAGTGCTTCTCTGACAAAATACGATGTACATTCAATGCCAACCAAGGCGGTGTTGAGATGCCAGTATGCTTTGCTTCACGCATCATGTTCAATGCAGCCACACTAGTTCCTAATTGGTCAGCTAACTCTTCGTCGTACAAGTTTTCGAGGCCTTGAACGATGAAGATTGAAACCAATTGTTTCGGTGAAATCATTACCGGATTAAATTCATTCATTTTTGTTTCCTTTCTAGGTTGCAGCCGCTAGGCGTTTTTTCACCTTCCAACCACTGTTGATCAACGCCATAAAACACACTCAATGCGTACCAAGCTAGACGACTCGGTGTCCGTACTCCTGTTTCATACTGCGACAATACGTTAGGTCGTACGCCAATCGCATCTCCCACTTGTGTTTGGGTAAACCCTCGCTTAAGCCTGATTTCTTTTATCCGATTCATATAATTACCTTTCTGAGTCGCACACCCCAAGACACACACCAACATGTTGTTAAGAGACAAACAGTAAGAGAAAAAATATTACATGTAAGTGGTTGATGTGCATCTGGCGATGCGCGACCCATATTCAATTATTATTGATGTGAGTTGTTGTACTCAACAAAGTCATTCCAATACTCATCTGGATCCCAGCCAACATCGGCGGCTGCCTTTTTGGAACGCTTCTCAACTTGACTATCAAGTCCAATGAGTGCAATCGCATCGAATGCGTTAGCCAATACTTTAACAATCGTCTTGATCATCAGTTGCCTCCTTAATCTTTTCTTCCAGCTGTGGTCGCAAGTGAATGTCGCGAGCGTCGAGGAAGTCAAACAACCAAGCCACGAACATCACCAACATTAATATTGCGAACACTACATATCCAACTGCCATTATCGATATTCTCCACGTCCAAACTTGCGCAACAACTCAACTGAGAAACGGTTTGGTTGTTGCTCAATTCGCATACGCTTGAATTCATCTGAGTAACGAATCTCATTGAACTTCTCTTGTGCGTAATCAAGCATCGCCGCCGCAGTCTCAGCATTCACCCAAATTACAAGTTCCGGTGGTAACTCGGTTAACTGGTCAATTTTTCGCTTGGTCATTCCGTCCTACACCTCCAATAAAGCCTTAGCTTCACCAAGAAACTTGTTAATGAAGTATTGTTGTCCCTTGCCGGTCACCTTTGGCGTCTTAGTAGTCACATTCACACCATTAGCGTTGATGTGGTTGTGTTCCTTAATCTCAAACAAGCCAAGCTCCATGCTCTTCTGTGTTGGCATGTTCCGGTCTGAACCTTGTCGCTTAACTAGATAGCCATTTTCACGTAGATAACCGAACAAACGATTCTGTCCCATATCTACGCCGTTTTGCTTAAGCAACTTTGCCAACTCACCAATCAGAATTGATGACTGACTGGCTGATACTGCGTCAGCAAACAAAGCCTTAGGCGTCATCTCTGCGATGATCTTGTCCTTGTGGTCTAACATCAGTTGAGCTGACTTCAAGCCCATGGCCATTTGAATACGTGGGTCTGCCATCAACGCCTTGTGTTCTTTCTCAATTGCGATGAAGTAGTCTCGAATTTCTTGGCTCTTAGCTGTCTTAGACATCATCGCTACATTCTTAGCCATATCTGTTGTTAAGTTGAAATCGTTAAGATACTGCACACTTCCGTTTCCACCTTTAACAGGTGTACCTCCAGGTACGCCCGTCCAATCAGTACCTTCAACATACATATCTTGGTATTGACTGAACCAAGTACTGAATCGCTTTACAACTCCTAGCACCTTATACAATTCACGAGCGCTAACCCGTTGCTCACCTTCTTGATTCGTTTGAACCTTAATCAGTTCGTTTGTCATGATTAAACCTCTACTTCCTGTTGCTTCAACTTCACGTAATCGAGAGCTTGTTGCCATCGCTTACGGTCCAATTCTGTTGCCGTCTTACCTTCGCCAGTAATCATCTTGGTTACCAACGTAGACATTTGACTGCGAGTAATACCGATGAATTCACCAACTTGCGTTTGGTTAACACGAGCCTTAGCAAGTTCAACGCTCCATTCCCACTTATCAGCCATTTATAAACCTCCTTCGGTACTAATTTAGTTGAACAATGTTTAAAAACATTGTTGACTTAGTACTCTTTCAGTACTAGAATTACACGTATAAAGAAGCGTTACAAAACGCCTACTTATCCCTATTTATCAGAGCCTGCCAGCATTTGATTTATCGGGTTTGTGTTTTTGTACGCTGTTTAACAACTTGGTACATGAATTATAATAGTACTGTTTTAATACCGTGTCAACTATTTTGATACGCTTTTAGTACTTTTATTTTTCGAGGCCCTTTGAGGTATTGATATGACACTATTTGAACGAGTTAAAGACATTGCAAAATCAAAAGGATTTACCCTTACTGAACTAGCCAGACGAGCAGGCATAGGTGAAAAATCTATTTATACATGGAAACCAACTAAACAATTTCCAGATGGAATTGAACCAAAACGAGAAACACTTGAAAAAGTCGCTGACGTCTTAGGCGTATCAGTAGACTACCTATTGGGTAACACTGATGAGATGCACCTTGCTCCTAACGCCGGCAAACAAGAGCCAATAGACCTTGCCGAAACTGTCGATGACAGTGAACGAGATAATGTTATCTCAGCTAACGGACAACCCATCTCAGATGAAGACTGGGCGATTATTAAAGCAGTGCTAGCAAAATACCCAAAGCGTGACTAAATGATTAACGATTTATTGAGAGAGATTAATGCGTTGGACTTCGATCATGAAGCCGTGCCTATTGATATACCTGCTGCACTCATTCCAGAGCACAAGGTGGTAGTTTATAACCCCACGCTGGTTACACCCTACTATCTCACGCACGAAATTATTCATATAGAAGAACAGCACAATCGCAGATTGTTTTCATTCAATGGTAACGACGAACGCAACCCAAACGAACGCATCGCAGAAGATGAAGCCATTCACCGATTAGTTAAACACCACCTGTCGTTGAATGGTCGATACAACTATTTAGACATCATGATGATTTACGGCATTCCAGCGCATTTAGAGCAGTCGGTTATTCGTGAGATGTCTGATATAACGCTATACGCAAATTAAAATACGTGCAGACAGGAATCACGTTAAAAGCTTTAAGGAGTATGGGTATGACATTCTTCATGATACTTTGGCTTATTACTGGTATCGCTTTTTGGGTAACCTTAATCATTTGGGGAATCAATCGGGCAAAGAAGCGTGAAAGTAAAATAACTGGTAAAGTACCGTTAATTCTTTTAGCCATTTCAGTGGTATCGCTTATCTTTGGTGCAGTACTTGCACCAAGCGATAATAGTGATACAACAGCAGATGTTTCTTCTTCAACTTCTAAAAAATCAGTTTCAATGACTGCTTCTGAAAAAGAATCATCAAAAAAGGCTGCTTCTGAATCGGCATCAAAGGCATCTTCTAAGGCTGCTGCAAAAGCATCTTCTGAATCTGCTTCATCCAAGGCTGCTTCTGAATCTGAGGCAAAAGAATCTTCTGAACGTGCTGCTTCAGCGTCTGTCGCACACGACCCTGCCACATATCAAACAGGCATCACATACGATCAAGTTGCACGAACTCCAGATGAATATGAGGATAAAAAAGTGCAATTCACCGGACGTGTTCTTCAAGTAATGGAAGATAAAAGTGGAACTCAAATTCGACTGGGTGTTGATGGTAGCTACGATAATGTCATTCTAGTTTCAATTGATAAGAGCAACCTCAATGGATCTCGTATTCTTGAAGATGATTTAGTTACCGTATCTGGTATTAGTAGTAATACGATCACCTATAAGTCAACTTTGGGTGGAAACATTACTATACCATCAATGATTGGTTTGATTGTTGATAACCAAGGTCCTGCATCAGATGACTATGGATACTAATTAATACACAAAAAAATACGCACACCCCCGCCGCCAAGCTAGAAGTGTACGTATCAGTCAAAATAGAACATCACTGCCCTATTTACGTATTCAATTGTACCAGACCTGGGTATGTCTTTAAACTGCCTAAATTTTTTATGTAAAGGTTAGGTTTAAATTAATGTCAGTAGAAAAACGCAACGGTAGCTGGCGTGCAGTCGTCACTTATTACGTTGAAGGTAAAAAGAAGCGAAAAGTAAAAGCTGGCTTCAGAACTAAAACGGAAGCATTAGCTTATGAAACTAATTTGAAAGCTAAGCTCAATGATGGGTACGAAATCGATAAAACGACAATGTTATTTACTGACTTCTACGATGCATGGCTCAATAACCATCTGGAATCAGGTATCAAACAGCAAACGCAACTCAATCACTTAGCAACCCAAAAAATCGTGCACGAGTATTTGAAAAACGTCACGCTGGAGCAAATGGACCGCCGTCGTTTTCAACGTTTCCTTGATGAATATTCAATCGGTCATTCAGCAAGCCCTGTTCGTCAAGTAGCTATGCGTGCTGGTATGCCGCTAAAAGAAGCGTTTAATGACGGAATAATAAAAACAGATCCAACGTACGGCGCAAAATTCAAAGGATCAGAAAGTAAATCTTCCGAACTAAAGTTTCTTGAAGAATCTGACCTTAATAAGCTAGTAGCCTATATCGAAGACCAACCAATAACCGCACCCAATTTTGCTATCTACACTGCCGCTCTATCCGGTATGCGTGCTGGTGAAGTATTGGCATTAACGTTTGCTGACATCAACATAGCTGGTCATTTTATCTCAGTCACAAAGACAAAGACCAATCGACCACCATATCAGTACACAACGCCAAAAACAAAGCGCTCAGTGCGTCAAGTTGCCATGCCTGATAAATACTTCATACAACTAGAAAGATTTGTCACAGCCTTTCCTAACGCTCCTGAACATATCTTTGGAGAGAAGACGACCCAATCAGTACCATCTCACTATCTTCGAAAAATGGTTAAAGAACTTGGCATCAAGCCAATTACGCTACACGGATTACGTCACACACATGCCAGCTTATTGATTAGTAAGGGTATCGACGTTGCGTATGTTAGTGAGCGTCTTGGACATAGCAACGTTACTATTACTCAAAATACCTACTTCCACTTATTAGCAAATGAGCGCCAAACAGAAGCTCAAAAAGCACTCAGTTTACTCAATTAGAAAGGTGTCCATAAGGTGTCCGAGGTGTCCAAAGGTGTCCGAAAATCTAGTTTTACCTGGTTCGATATGGTTATAAACGGATACGAAAAAACAAACAAAAAAGCCGTTATACCAAGCTTTCGCCCGATATAACGGCTTTTGTACGAAATATCTATTAAGACAAACCGTACTTCTTGTTGAACTTGTCGACCGCACCATCGGCAGTAGTAAACTTTTGCTTACCAGTGTAGAATGGGTGTGAATCTGACGTAACTTCAACACGGATCATTGGGTACGTAGCACCTTCGAACTCGATCGTCTCGTTTGAAGTACGAGTTGAACCAGTCAAAAGCTTGTAACCAGTAGTTGAATCAACGAAAACCACTTGGTGGTAATCTGGGTGAATATCAGCCTTCATCGTGTTTCTCCTTATCGCCCTAGTACATTGCGTACCAGAGTCAGTTTATTTAACCTGAATATAATACCATAACTTCGAAAAGAATGGTAGTCTCTCAACCAAAGAAATTTGCAGAATATTCACAATTAGTGATTAGCACCCTTTGCGAATTCTGTATCATCTTCAGCCTTAAGCACAGCCATAAAGGCTTCTTGTGGCACATCAACCGTACCAACCGCCTTCATGCGCTTCTTTCCACGCTTTTGCTTATCCAACAACTTGGCACGACGGTCAGGGTCACCTGTGTGAATCTTTGAGGTAACGTCCTTACGGTATGCCTTAATCGTTGAACGTGACACAATCTTTGAACCGATTGCCGCTTGCACTGGAATTTCAAAGTTACGACGTGGGATGATTTGCTTCAACTTAGCCGTAATAATGCGTGAACGCTCTTGGGCGAAGTCCTTGTGCACGATAAAGCTCAAGGCATCGACCTTATCACCGTTCAACAAGATATCAATCTTAACCAAGTCAGACTTGCGGTAACCTGAAATCTCGTAATCCAATGAGGCGTAACCACGCGTGTTTGACTTCAACTTATCGAAGAAGTCAAAGATGATTTCTGACAATGGAATGTAGTACTTCACGTTAACACGGTTTTGGTCCAAGTAATCCATCGTATCGAATTCACCACGCTTTTGTTGCGCCAATTCCATAACTGCCCCAACATATTCGTTAGGCACCATGATTTGTGCGTGTACGTATGGTTCTTCAATCCACTTGATGGCACTGGCTTCAGGCAACTCTGATGGGTTGGCCACTTCAACCATTTCACCGTCTGTCGTGTACGCGTGGTACGTTACAGATGGCGCCGTCGTGATCAATTCCATATCGAATTCACGTTCAAGACGCTCTTGCACAACGTCCATGTGCAACAAGCCCAAGAATCCAGTACGGAAACCGAATCCCAACGCTTGTGACGTTTCAGGCTCAAATTCCAATGACGCATCGTTCAATTGCAACTTTTCAAGCGCTTCACGCAAGTCGTTGTACTTTGAGTTATCCGTTGGGTACAAACCTGAGTACACCATTGGCGTCATTGGTTGGTAACCTGGCAATGCTTCAGCCGCTGGGTTCTTAACTGATGTAATCGTATCACCAGGGCGTGCGTCACGAATGTTCTTAATTGAAGCAGCGACATAACCAATATCACCAGCCATCAAGAAGTCACGCTTCACAGGGTGTGGTGAGTTAACACCAACTTCTGTGATTTCGTATTCAGCTCCTGAGTTCATGAAGCGAATCTTATCACCCGGCTTCATAACCCCTTCCTTCACACGAACGGTCAAAATAACACCCTTGTATGAATCGTAGGCTGAGTCAAAAATCAACGCTTGCAATGGGGCTTCCAAATCACCCTCTGGTGCCGGAATCTTCGCCACAATTTGCTCAAGCAATTCTGGAATACCGATACCTTGCTTAGCTGATGCCAAAACAGCTTCAGATGCATCAATACCAATCACATCTTCGATTTCAGCACGGACAGCTTCTGGATCAGCGGCTGGCAAGTCAATCTTATTGATCAATGGCAAAATTTCCAAGTCGTTTTCCAACGCCAAGTAAACGTTTGCCAACGTTTGGGCTTCAACACCTTGGGCGGCATCAACAACCAAAATGGCACCATCGGCCGCAGCCAATGAACGAGAAACTTCATAAGAGAAGTCGACGTGACCTGGTGTATCAACCAAGTGGAAGATGTACGTCTCACCGTCGTTCGCCTTGTAGTGAACTTCAACCGCATTCATCTTAATCGTGATACCACGCTCACGTTCCAAATCCATCGTGTCGAGCAATTGATTTTGCATCTCACGCTCAGTAACCGTGTGCGTCGCTTCCAGAATACGATCTGAAATTGTCGACTTACCGTGGTCAATGTGAGCCACAATACTAAAGTTACGAATGTGAGATTGGCGCGCCTTCATTTCTTGAATGTCCATTATTTATCGCGCTCCTATTCTGTCTAATTTTTCTGTCCCTACCATTATACAGGGTATTTCGGTGCCTGACGATAGCAAAAAGAGACCAATCCGCCTAGATTAGCCTCTTTCACCTTACTTCTTGGTCACGTCCTTGAATTCGCCTTCCAAGACTTGTGCCTTGTTGCGCATTTCATGGTCATGACGTGCTTTACGTGATTGCGTGTAAACAAACAATCCGACCAGAATCAAAATAATCAAAAACCACATACTTGTTCTCCTAGTGTGTTACGGTCCAATTCAACATTTTTTGAACATGGGCAACATCGGGATCATCTGAGCCCCCAAACAATGTTTCACCCGTATTCATGGTAGCAATTTGCGCCATTTCATCAGTCGTTAGTTCAAAATCAAATACATCCAAATTCGATGCCATTCGTGCCGGCTTCATTGACTTTGGAATCGTGCTGATACCTCGTTGTAGTAGCCAACGCAAAATAACATGGCCGACTTCTTTGCCGTGGTTCTCAGCAATCTTAGTTAAAATTGGTGAATGGAACACATCATGCATCCCCTCCGCAAACGGTGCCCACGCTTCAACCAAGATGCCTTGTTCTTGGAAGTACGTCACCTTGTCTGCTTGTTGGTGGAACGGATGGTTTTCAATTTGGTTAACCATTGGCGCGATGTCGTTCAATGCCACAAATTGCGTCATCAATGCTGGTGAAAAATTCGATACACCAATTGCACGAATACGACCAGCTTTGTATGCCTCTTCCAATGCACGCCAAGCGCCCCAGATATCGCCAATTGGGTGGTGCAACAACACCAAATCCAAGTAGTCAGTTCCTAGTAATTCCAATGAGCGTGAAACAGAAGCCTTTGCGCCCTCGTAGCTCATGTCTTGTACCCAAACCTTAGTTGTCAAAAACAAGTCACGACGGTCGACATCACTCTCAGCAATTGCGCGACCGATATCACCTTCATTGTCATAAATCACAGCCGTATCGATCATACGATAGCCGTTCGCAATGGCATCCTTGACTGCTTGGGTAGCTTCAGCGCCTTGGACTTGCGCAACACCGTACCCAAGTACCGGCATCTTCACCCCATTTGCTAATGTTCGAAACTCCATTTTCATTGCCTCGTTATCTTATCCGTTAATACCCTGTATTATACGCTTCTGTAATGAAAAAACACGGCAAAATTGCCGTGTTTTTGTTTACAAGATTGGTGTCAGCAAACGTGAGAACATTTGCTTAAACTTGCGCCATCCTGACTGGTTATCGAAGTATTGACGGGTCAAACGTGTTGAAACTCGCAAATCTTTTTCGAAAATCTGATTCATTTCAGCAGCCAAACGACGACTGTACATAAAGGCATTCACTTCAAAGTTCAAAGCGAATGAACGAATATCCATGTTGGCACTACCGACTGACACAATCTTATCATCAATCACTAACGTCTTAGCATGCAAAAAGCCCTTGTCATACGTATAAACTTCGGCCCCCGCTCGAACCATCGCACGCGCATAGTATTCTGTCGCGCGATAAACAAACGGATGATCCGGCATGCTCGGAATCATGATGCGCACTTTAACCCCTGAACGCGCAGCCACAGATAGCACATCTATAATCGCTTGGTTCGGAATAAAGTACGGTGATTGAATCGTGATACTTTCACGGGCAATCGCCAGCATGTGCAAGTATCCTTGATAAATTTGCTTCGAGTCCGACTCCGGTCCCGATGAGACAATCTGCATCGCGACATCCCCAGCCTGTGTGTTGTCTGGGAAGTAATCATCACTGAACTGCAACTTTTCTTCAGTGGTCGTCGCATTCCAATCCATGAAGAAGCGACTTTGCATTGCCAACACCGCATCACCTTCAACACGCAAATGCGTATCACGCCAGTAACCGAACTTCTTTTTCTTGCCCAGGTATTGATCACCAACGTTAAAGCCGCCAATGTAACCGATATTACCGTCGATAATCACTAGCTTACGGTGATCGTGATTATTCACACGGAATGAAAAGGGCTGCCAATCATGAATCAAGAACGTTTCAATTTGGCCACCCGCTTCACGCAAGCGCTTGAACATCTTCTTGTGACGGCCACCTGAACCCCACATGTCATAAATGACACGAACGCGTACACCTTCTGCTGCTTTCTTCGTCAACAAATCAACCAACTGATTACCGATTTCATCGTCATAAATTGTGTAGTACTCAACATTTACGTGATGCTTGGCTTGTTCGATATCCGCAAACAATTGGGCAAACTTCTCTTTACCATCCGTGATGACCGATACGTGATTTTCATTTGTGAAAATTGCTTGCTCATTATTCAAGAACAGGCGAACGAATGCCTGTTCTTCTTGATAATCAGCCGTGGCAATGTGCGCCATTTGCTTCTTTTGCTTCTTCGCAATACGGTCAATGCCCATGACGCGTTGCGTTCGAATATCAAAAATGCGCTTATTTGATAGCTTACGTCCAAAGAAAAAGTAAAATGCGAACCCAAAAACTGGGAACAACAACAGCACCAGCATCCAAGCCCATACCGTCGTGATGTCACGGTTTCGATCACGGAAAACCGTGACAATCGCTCCTAGCGTATTCGCAATCAACAAGACGATTAGCGCAATATTTATCCAATGTTCTATCATTGCTAATCCCCACTTTCCTACCAACTCATAATCGTACGTCTATTGTAGCAGTACCCTGAATGAAAAAACCAGTGCAGTCACGCACTGGTTACATTTTCATCTAAATCTTAACAAGAAGTTAGCCAACATTTTCGGCAAATTGTGAATTATACAACTTTGCATAGGCGCCATTCGCAGCTAACAACTCATCGTGCTTACCACGTTCAACGATATTACCATGCTCCATGACCAAAATTTGGTCTGCATAGCGAATCGTTGATAGACGGTGAGCCACAACGAAGCTGGTACGACCAGCCATCAACCGGGCCATTGCATCCTGAATCATCCGTTCAGTACGCGTATCAACCGAACTTGTTGCTTCATCCAAAATCAAAATTTCAGGATCCGCCACAAAGGCACGCGCGATTGTTAGCAATTGACGCTGTCCCTGCGAGATATTGGTTGCTTCTTCATTCAGCACCGTATCATAGCCATCCGGTAGCGTCTTAATGAAATCGTCCGCGTGGGCCATCTTCGCCGCTTCGTAGATGAAATCATCCGTCGCATCCAAACGGCCATACCGCAAATTATCCATAATCGTCCCTGAGAACAGCCATGTTTCTTGGAGCACCATCGCAAAGTGATGACGCAAGGACTGGCGACTCATTGACTTCGTATCTAAGCCACGCAAACGAATTGTCCCTGACGTTGTGTCATAAAAACGTTCCAACAGGTTAATCATCGTTGACTTACCTGCCCCGGTCGGCCCAACAATCGCAACCATCTCACCCGGCTTAACCGACATATTATAATCGGTCATCAGCGGCTGATCAGGCACATAACTAAAGGCCACATTTTCAAAGGTCACCAAGTCATCCGTTTCAATCGGTTCGACTGGTGCTGGATTATCCATCTCTGGTTCATCCAGCACTTCAAAAATACGCTCAGCTGAGGCCACTGTCGCTTGAATCGTATTCGTTAAGTTAGCAATCTGGGTGATTGGCTGACTAAACTGATTCGTGTACTGCAACATCGCTTGGACATCACCCAAGCTAACCGTACCTGACGCCACCTTAATACCATCAATTACGGCCATCGCGAGGTAATCCAAGTTATTGACGAAACGCATTGATGGGAAAATCAATGTTGAAACGAACTGGGCCTTCCAAGCTGACTTGTAATACGTTTCGTTTTGCGCATCAAAATCAACCATGACGTTCTTCTCTTGGTTAAACGTCTTTACGACGGTGTGGCCGGCAAACGTTTCTTCAACTTGGTCATTCAGTAGACCAAGCGACGCCTGCTGACGAGCAAAGAAACGCTGTGACAACGGCGCAATTGTTCGCACAATCAACAATGAAATCGGAACTGTCGCAAAGGCGACCAATGACAATTGCCAGCTAATTGTCAGCATAAAGTAGATAACCCCAACGAACGTTAAGGCTGGTGTCACCAACTGAATCAATGACTGATTTAGTGTTCCTGAGATATTATCCATATCGTTAACAACACGCGACATGATGTCACCGTTTTGGTGAGTATCATAATACGACACCGGCAACTTCGTCATTTTCACTTTGAAATCTTGGCGCAATTGATAGACCGTGCGTTGCGCAATCCGGGTCATGATCCATTGCTGTGTGATTGAGAAAATGGCACTCAAGACATACAAAATCGACACGAATACCAAAATCTGGAATACCTTATCCATGTTAATGTGAATTCCGGTATGCATTTTCACCGATCGTGTCACGTCATTAAAGATAACTGTTGTCGCTTCACCCAAAACCTTTGGCGCACGAACTGACAACACAACTGATACCGCTCCAATAATCAGTGAAAAAATGACCCCAGCGCGATCCTTACGCAAGTACTTAAACAAGCGAATCACAGTCGGCCAGAAGTTCACTGCCTTTTCAACGGGGCGTCCCATGCCGCCACGGCCACCACCGCGACCGCCACTAGTATAACTACGCATCGACACCCACCTCCTTCAAATCTGCTTCAGACAATTGGCTTCGCATGATTTCTTGATATGCTGGGCAAGTCTTAGCCAACTCTTCGTGCGAACCAACGCCGGCTAATTCGCCATTGTCTAGCACCACGATGACGTCGGCATTCATAACCGTCGCAATTCGTTGCGCCACAATTACCTTGATTGCCAGTGCCAAACGTTCGTCAGCATTAATGGCAGCTCGCAAGCGTGCATCCGTGGCAAAGTCTAGCGCTGAGAACGAATCATCAAACACATATACCTTGGCGTCTTTAATCAAAGTACGGGCAATCGCCAACCGTTGACGCTGACCTCCTGAGAAGTTAGCCCCGCCTTGCTCAACCGTCATATCCAAGCCACCTTGCTCTTGAATAAAATCATCTGCTTGTGCAATTTTCAGAGCATCCCAAATTTGTTCGTCCGTCGCATATGGCATCCCGAACGTCATGTTTGAACGAACCGTCCCCGTGAATAACGTTGCTTTCTGCTGGGTAATTGATACCGCCTCGTGCAAATCATGTTGAGACAGCTTTTTAACATCAACCCCTGATAGTTCAACGTGACCCCCAGTTGCATCAAGCAACCGCGGAATCAAATTAACTAACGTCGACTTTCCTGAACCGGTTCCACCGATAATCGCCATTGTTTGCCCTGCTGTTGCCTGCGCAGTGATATGACTCAAAGCGGGGCGTTCGGCACCTTCAAAACGATATGACACATCGTAAAATTCCAATGATGCTGGTCCATCAGGCAATGCCACCGTTTGATCAGCGTCCGTAATCGTGTCGGCTGAGTCCAAGACTTCATTAATACGGTCTGCTGACGCTTGGGCACGTGGCACCATGACAATCACCATTGATAGCTGCATGAAACTCATCAAAATTTGAGTCGCATACGTCAAAAATGCCACCAAGTTTCCCATTGGCATCAGATCAGCGCCAATCAGCTTGGCACCTAACCACACAATCCCAACGTTGGTGAATGACAAAATGATTGTCATCACTGGCATCATCATCGCTACTGTTGTGAAGACGACACGCGCCGTGTGCGTCAAGTCATAGTTGGCCTCTTTAAACTTATCAACCTCGTAGTCATCACGATCAAACGCACGAATAACACGCACACCTGTCAGTCCCTGCTGGAAAATCAGATTGATTTTATCAACCTTCTTTTGCATCGTCTTAAAACGAGGAACTGAAATGCGCATATTGATAAACACAGCGAGTGCCAAAACAGGCAATGCGACCGCGAAGACCATCGTTAAACGGTGGTCCAAACGCCAGGCCATGATGGATGCCCCCACAAACAAAAGTGGTGACATCAGCATCATACGTAAGACAGTTTGGAACACGTTCTGAATTTGCGTGACGTCATTCGTCGTTCGCGTAATCAACGTTGCATTTCCAAACTTATCAACGTTTTTCGCATCCATAAACGTGACCTTGCGGAATAACGCACTACGCAACTTCATCCCCAAACGCTGACTCTGAGTCGCCGCAAAGAACACATTCAAAGCAGCACCCGACCAGCCGGCAATGGCAATCAACAACATGATGCCACCCATACGCCAGATATAGTCAATATCGTTTTGGGCAATTCCTTTATTAATAATGTTCGACGTAATTGTCGGCAAAGACAAATCCGCCGATACTTGAACCATTAAAAACAACACCGCCAGTATGACTGGAATGGGTTGTAAATATCGTTTTCCTATTCGAAACATGATCATTCCTCACGTTCTGTTAGAAACCGTTAGTTTACTCGCCTTTTTCGGATAATAAAAGAAAAAGCTCATGGACGCACCATGAGCTTTGATTATGTTTACTTGTTCTGACCAACAAACTCCCAGAAGAGCTCGCTTGCTTTTGAATGTTGCGTTGTATTCTTACGCATAAAGGCTAATTGACTCACATCATTGAGGTTAATCGGACGCTTGATGATATCAGGATTAGCTGACATATCGACACTCTTTTCCATCATGATTGAGACACCCATACCGTTCGCGATCATATTTAAGATGATATCGATACGTTGCCCTTCATACGCCACCTTTGGCTCAAACCCAGCGGTACGGGCCATCGTCATGACGCGATTATAAATCGTCGTCTCACGCCCAAGCAACAAGAATTCTTCATCTTGTAAATCGCTAATTTTAACCTGTGTCGCATCAGCCAAAGGATGGTCTTTTGGTACAACGCAAACGAACTGATCCTTATCTGTGACGATGGTTTCGTACTTCTCATTAATATCACCGAAGTCACGCCCAAACACCACATCTGCCTTGCCGTTGTCCAACGACTGAGTAATAACGCCGTGATCAACTTCAGATAGGTGCAGTGATATTTCGGGATACTTATGATGAAATGCGGCGATTAACTCAAACCCACGGTAATTAGAAACTGATGGAATCGCATGAATCGTTAGTGTATTCTCCGATTCTGCCGCGTGCTGATTAAGTGTGCGCAACATCGCATCATATTCGGACATAATTTTAGCTGCATAAATAGCGGTAATGCCCCCGGCCTCCGTTAACTTGATGGTTCGGTGACTACGCTCAAACAGCTTCGTATCCAATTCCTTTTCTAGCGCTAAGATTTGTTTTGAGATGTTACCTTGCGTCGTGAATAAACGTTCGGCAGTCTCGGTATAGCTTAGCGTTTTCGCCAAATCTAAAAATACCTCAAACTTATGGATATCCATAATACGTCCTCTTAAATATTACTCTTTGGAATAGTTTATCACATTTTTGGATTTGTTGCGTTTACTTATCAAGCGTAAGATAGAAATATCGCGTTTTATGGAGGTAAGAGAGAATATGAATATGCCTACTGGTATTATTATTAATTCTTTGTCCGTTTTAGCGGGCGGTATCGTCGGTGGCCTTTTCGGTAACCGCATTTCAGACAAGTTTAAAAATGAAATTAACATGATTTTCGGCGTCGCTTCAATGACAATGGGTGTCATCGCCATTGCGCCAACTAAGAACATGGCGCCAGTCATCTTTGCTTTGATTCTTGGGACATCACTTGGGTTGGTTTTCCACGTTGGCCAGCTGGTTAACCGTGGTGCTGGCTTTATGCAACGTCAAATTGCTCGTGTGATTCCAATGAAATCAAGTATGCCTGAGGATGAATTCATGGCAACCTTGTTGACAGTTATCGTCCTATTCACCGCCTCAGGAACTGGTATCTATGGTTCTTTGGTTAACGGTATGACTGGTGATGCGACAATTTTGATTTCTAAGTCAATTTTGGATTTCTTCACGGCAACGATTTTTGCGGCCAACCTTGGCTTTGTGGTCTCAGTAATCGCCGTACCACAATTTATTTTCTTCTTTATTCTATTCTTGCTAGCTGGGTTCATTTACCCACTAACGAACCCAGCCATGATTACGGACTTTAAGGCCGTTGGTGGTGTGCTAATGCTAGCCACGGGATTCCGTATGATTAAAGTTAAAATGTTCCCAACTGCGGATATGATTCCTTCAATGATCATTGTCATGCCGCTTAGCTGGCTATGGATGACCTACATCCTACCTGTATTAACTCATTAAACACAAAAAACCGCTTAATCCACAAGTTGTGAATTAATCGGTTTTATTATTCAACTAATTACTTTTCAGAAATAGCTGCGATACCTGGCAAAGTCTTACCTTCCAAGTACTCCAATGAAGCACCACCACCAGTTGAGATGTGGCTCAATTGGTCAGCAACACCAAGTTGTTGAACAGCGGCAGTTGAGTCACCACCACCAACGATAGTCGTTGCACCGTTCTCCTTAGTTACCTTAACCAATTCTTCACCGATAGCCAAAGTTCCCTTAGCAAAGTTAGGCATTTCGAACACACCCATAGGTCCGTTCCAAACAACAGTCTTTGCGTCTGACAAAACTGACTTGAACAATTCGATTGACTTAGGACCAGCATCAAGACCCATGTAACCGTCCTTGATACCATCTTCAGCAATGTACGTGTCAGCATCGTTAGCAAACTTGTCAGCTGCAACGGCGTCAACAGGCAATACCAACTTGTCGCCAGCTTCTTCGATCAATTGCTTAGCCAAGGCAACCTTGTCTTCTTCAAACAATGAGTTACCGATAGCCTTACCGTTAGCTGCGTCGAACGTAAATGCCATTCCACCACCAACGATAACCTTGTCAGCCTTCTTCAACAAGTTCTCGATAATCGTGATCTTGTCTGAAACCTTAGCACCACCGATGATAGCAACGAATGGACGCTCTGGGTTTTCAACGGCACCACCCAAGAACTTGATTTCCTTTTCCATCAAGAATCCAGCAGCAGTTTGTGCGATGTTTGAAGCGATACCAACGTTTGAAGCGTGGGCACGGTGAGCCGTACCAAAGGCATCGTTAACAAAGACGTCACCCAATGAAGCCCAGTACTTACCAAGCTCAGGATCGTTCTTTGACTCGCGCTTAACTTCTTCACCGTTAACAACGTCTTCGAAACGCGTGTTCTCGAAGATCAAAACTTGACCATCTTCCAAACCAGCGATTGCGTCTTCCAATTCCTTACCTTCAGTAGCAAGAACGAAAGTAACAGGTTGACCCAACAAGTCAGCCAAACGTTGTGCAACAGGCTTCATTGACAAGCCCTTCTTGTCATCTTCACTCTTGATACGTCCCAAGTGTGAGAACAAGATAGCGCGTCCGCCGTTATCCAAAACGTACTTAATAGTTGGCAATGCAGCCACGATACGGTTGTCGTTTGAGACAACAACTTCACCGTTCTCTTCCTTCAAAGGAACGTTAAAGTCAACACGCATCAAAACCTTCTTACCCTTCAATTCCAAGTCTTCAACAGTCAACTTAGCCATTGCAAAAGTCCTTCTTTCTGTGTGTGATTGCTTTTAATAAAAATCAATAACTATATTATATCAAAAAACAGGTGGTTCAGAATGTCTAAACCACCTGTTTTTACTCTATCTACTAGAAACTAGCAATTAGAGAGTTGCCAAGTGCAACAACGTACGGATCATGTTTGAAGTGAAACCGTATTCGTTGTCATACCATGCAGCAGTTTGAACCAATTGCTTGTCACCAACAGTGATGACCTTAGTCAAAGTTGGGTCAAATACAGCACCGTGCGTGTCGCCGATGATGTCTGATGAAACGATTTCGTCTTCGTTTACACCAAATGAGTCGTTGACATACTTCTTAACAGCGTTGTTAACTTCTTCGGCAGTTACAGTCTTTGACAATACAGTCGTCAACTCAGTAACAGAACCGTCAACAACACCAACACGTTGTGCGTGACCGTCCAACTTACCAGCAACAGAAGGAACAACCAAACCGATAGCCTTAGCGGCACCAGTTGAGTGAGGAATCGTGTTTGCTGAAGCAGTACGGTTTGAACGGAACTTTGATCCCTTAGGACCGTCCAAGATCATTTGCGTTGAAGTGAAGGCGTGAACCGTCGTCATCAAACCGATCTCGATACCAAATTCCTTGTCCAATGCGTTAGCCAATGGAGCCAATGATTGCGTCGTGCATGAACCAGCTGATACGATGTGATCATCTGAAGTCAAAGTGTCTTGGTTAACTCCGTAAACAACCGTTGGGATGTTTCCAGCTGGAGCTGAGATCAAGACCTTCTTTGCACCTGCATCCAAGTGAGCTTGTGACTTTTCTGCTGAAGTGTAGAATCCAGTAGACTCCAAAACGATTTCAACACCATCGTTTGCAACCCACTTCAAGTCAGCTGCGTTACGCTCAGCGTAAACGCGGATCTTCTTACCATCAACGATGATACCTTCTTCGTCAGCTGAAACTTCAGCGTTCAAAGTACCGTGCGTTGAGTCATACTTCAACAAGTATGCCAACATAGCAGGGTTAGTCAAATCGTTAATTGCAACAACTTCGATGTCGTCCGCAGTATCCTTCAACTCAAGGATGCGACGGAAGGCCAAACGACCAATACGGCCGAAACCGTTGATACCAATCTTAACAGTCATTATTAAGATTCCTCCCAGAAATTCTTTGTAAACGTTTTTACGTTGTCTATTATACGACTTTGTATAAAGTTTCGCAAACAGTTGTAACAACGCGCTTTCAACATCGCAACAAATATGAAATTTGTTACGAACCGAGTCGATCTTTGGTCCTGAAATAAATCAAAACTCCCAACCAATCGATATATCTATTATACGCCACTAGCTTAAAAAAAGCTCACTTTTGCTTTGATTAAGAACAAAAATGCCCAGGATTCGCTCCTGGGCATTTGTTACTTTTTCATAGAATTTACAAGACGTCGCTTTGTACGGCGGAACGTCGTTGACATGAAGCTCGTGTGCAATTCAATCAACGTCAAAATAACAAGCAATGTCACCGTTCCAATGACTGAAAACCATGTCCCCGTCATATCAATCAATGAACGTTCGTCACGGCTAGCCAATGAAATTGAAGAGGCCTTCACAACCTCTTCCTCTGACAAAGCTTCGCTAATCAAATCGAAGTCTGCCATACCAATCATTTGTTGCAACGTAAATGGGTCGTTCAACGATTGGAATTCGTGCAAGTTTTCTTGCAATTGATCTTCTTCACTCTTCAAACGATCTTCCCAACCATCACGGTCGTTATCAAAAATCGTTAGCAAACGAATCTCGTGAATCAAAAAGATGTAATCAGCGACATATTGGTAGGCGGCTTGTTCTAGAGACAACAAACCTTGTGCCATTTGTCCTTGGTGATCGCTCAATTGATGGGTTGCCTTCTTCAAAGCATCTACGACATCAGCTTGTGCCTTAAAGCGATCGCGCATACTATCGACCTTCCCCAATGCGGTCGTGTATGCCGTATACATTTCTTCATTATCAGGCGTATCCGCCATCGGTACAGCAGACGTTTGTGCGTTTGTATCAAACACTTTCGTCTCTTCCCCATATGCTGTTACTTGCATGCCTAGTGCGACAATAAATGTCACAACTGCCATACCAACCTTTTGCCACTTTTTCATAACATTCATGCCTTCCATTTCTCTCTTGTAAAAGAATAGCAAGACATTTTAGATTTATTTGGCTTAATTTATGACGAAATTCCAGAAAATGTGAATTTTTATTGTAGAGCATCCCAAAACAAAACGCACCTGGCCTCACTGAACCAGATGCGTTAGAAACGTTGCTTATTTTTGTAAAACAATTCGGTGTGCTTGACTAGCGTTCGCACCACTTAAACGAGCTAATGCATAACGCGCCACACGCCCCAATCCTCGTAGCACGTGCACACCACGCAAATCCCAAATGAAATCAATCGCAGTTGCTAACGTTACTAAGATCAACCATGCAATCGCCATCAAAATCCCCAAAACAAATACTCCATTCCATGCTGCAATCATAACATTACCTCCCGCGATTAATTTAAACCTAACTGTCATTGTTAATTAAAGTCCTAAACGTCTATCGCTTAGGACATAATTTATTATATATTAGGTTTTAGCTAATTTCAACCCTAAAGTTAGGTTTTAATTAACGGTAACTAATACGGTCCATTGGGTGGGCTGCATTAAAGGCATTAATAATCTCAAGCATGTCTCGACGAGTCGCACCCTTTTGGGCGTACTTAACCGCTTTTTGCTTATCTTTTGAGACATTTGATAGTGTTGATTGAAAATGCATACCGTTACGTTGGTTAGATGGTAAAGCCATAATCGATTCCTTCTTTCAACATGTTAGCCAGGTAGTAATCCACGACGCTGATAATAATTAACCGTCTCATCAGCAAAGTCACTTGGATACCCCAAATGTTCTTCTAACATCCAAGCTGCAAATGGTTCATCTGAGTGTTGACGGGCAATACGCATTAACTCTTCCTCCGAAGTCATGTAGGCAATGACTTCTTCACGTGCGTTAACCTCATTATTATGAGCACGGACAGCATCATAGTCCAAGTGGTCCCCTAAGTCAGAAATAGCGTGATGATACTCTTCGACCAGCGTACGCGCTTTATCAAACGTATCTAATTCACGATCAATAAAGATATAGGCCTTGTTCCCCTTTAGGTAGGCAACACCGTCTAATCCCGAATTTTCTTTTAATGGCATCGTATCTAGAATGATAGGTTCTAACCCGTGTCGCGTTAAATCATCCTCTACGCGCATTAATAGATCATCGTAATCATTACTTCGCATTGCGATCCTCGTAGTCAGCAATCAATCCTTCAATATACGCTTTGGCACGGTCGATAACACGGTGACGATCTTCGTCTGGTAGCCCTGAAATATCCAAGCCCCAGTGTGCTGCCATCAAAACTGGTTCATCAGTTGCAACGGCCGTTGAAACCTTATCTGGGTCTTCGACTAGGTCTGACTTTGACACACCAAAGTATTCAGCCATTGCTTCAATCTTATCGATGCGTGGGTACGTCTTACCGTTTGACCAGTCAGAAATTGTTGCCGTTGACACACCAACGATTTCAGCCAAACGGGCCGCTGTAATTTCTCGTTGCTTGATTAGGCGCTTAATGTTTCGCCCCATAATCTCCTTACCTTCTGATGATGCCATAATTTTCACCTTTTTCTTGTTTGTGTTTTTAATGTTTATTTCAGTCTTATAGGTATTATATTAAAGGTAAACTTAACAAAATGCAAGGTTAAACCTAATCTTTTTTATGCTATTGCGCGCTATAAAACAATTGGGCTATACTAAATAACGTATTGGACTTGTAGTGTAATGGATATCACGTCGGATTCCGGTTCCGGAGATGAGGGTTCGATTCCCTCCAAGTTCATCATGCATGCTAAAAAGACCGAGATTTAAAATCTCGGTCTTTTTTCTATTTCTATATATTACTTAGCTACCTTCGCGTAACCGGTGCTGTAGTTAATCACAACTCCTGGCTCCACATTAGGAACAAATACGTTAAACTCTAGTGATCCGTCTGATGACTTGGCCTCCAAGTGTGAACCAGATGGTACCAAGTTATCACCATCGTAAACCGGCGTTACACGGTAACGAACCGTCTTACGATTATCTTGTGCGCGTCGAACTTGGGTCTCGTAATAGTTTTGACCCGTGTTGCTGTCATTCCCATTTGAGGCTTGGTTAGCCCACGCCGTTTGTGCGGTAATGTTTTGTGGGTTTGCTTCAGAAGCATCAAAACCACGAACACTTCCAGCCAACGCGTAACCAATTGAATGTCCACGGTTATAGAGCATCTTGTAGTTACCACCAATTGATAGTTGGTGCCACCCAACTGGTTGCATTTGGCGGCTGTTACCCGTCTGGTCACGTGATTGATATTGGCGACTCGCCTTTGTTAGTAGCGCATTGGCAACGCCGGCACGTCCCAAGGAATCTTGCTTAGCAAGTTGCACGTATGGTGCTGAACTTACTTTAGCGTTCAAATCAGTTTTATTATCGTTAAGAATAAACGCACCGTTACCATTAAAACGCACGCTATTCGTGCCCAATTGCTTCACCACATTGGCAGTCAAAACCGATGATGCCAATGACTCATTTGGGTGCTCATCTGATGTGCTACCGTAATTAACCTTCGCATCAGACTTTACACTGGATTGTGCATAATTTGTCTTCGTTACTTGTGTGCCATTGTTATCCTTTAGAACGGTTTGTTGCAAAGCAAAAACACCTAATGCAATCACAACACCTGCTACAGATACTTGTCGCTTACGTCCCATGTCAAAAACTCCTTCTCTTATATCCCTGAGATATTATTATACCAGTAAGTTCTACTTAATATTGTCTTTGAACTGTCAAAACTTGCATGTTATCTGGTATTATTAGGGCAATCAATAAATACAAACGAGGATGTCATTATGACGAACAAGAACTTGATTGCAAAGCAAGAATTGTCACACCCTGCCGACTGGAAGCCTGAAGCTGCCCACGCCGACGTACGTGCACAAATTGAGGATGCCATCGCCAAGCGTTTGACGGAAATCATCGCAACTGTTGCCGATTTCGGTTTCGAATCAGCGACGGTCAACCTACACGACTTGCAAGACTTCGTGCGTGATGTCGTAATTGGTCACTACCAATTCCATTTCCGCAAGAACCCTGCTTTGCGTGAACAACTTGTTTTGGCAAACGAAATGCCACTTTCAGTTTTCAACACGCTCGTTCAAAGCGGCGTCGCTGATATTTTGGATAACTCAGATTTCGAATACTCATTCCACACTGACGGTGAAGTTCAAATTTTCTGGAACTAAACTTAAAAAGGCGTGAACAAACAGATTGTTTGTTCACGCCTTTTTTATTTCCGATTGCCCGGAACGTCTTGATTCTTAGGTAACACATACTGCTGTATCAAGTCGACAATTTGTTGATTTTGTGGCAAATCAGAATGCTGGGCATCATCCCCAGTCACCGTGATTTCTGTAAAATGGGCGACCTGTTTTTGGAAAATAAATTTTCCAGTCTGCACTGACTGTTCTGGCACGATGCCATCATCGTCATAGGTTTCAGTTCCCATAATCGAGTATACCGTTAAGTCACTCGGCAACTTTTCGCGTCCCTTAATGAAGTCTTGTAACATTTGCGTACGATTCTTAGGGTTCGTTTCCTCAAAGTTATACGGTGTTCCGATGGTCATTAACACTTGAACGTGCTGTGTATCACTGTCATAGTACTTTTCCAAAAAACGGGTCCAAATCAACCCACCATTTGAGTGGCCAATGGCTTGGAATTGTCGAAACCGATATTTCTTCTGTAACATCTGCAAAGCTTCATTGAACCAGTTGGCTTGCTTTTTAATATTGCTATAACCATCGTGATTATTCTCAAACGCAATCACGAAATACGGTGCTAGATCACCGTTACGCACTTTACCGGTTGTGACCATTGAATTATCAGTCTTAACCGTCACCTTTACAAGACTGTGCTTGTTGTTTCCCTTATTCAGTTGATTAATCAGTTGATCAAATCGATTCTGTGATGCGGATGATCCTGGAATTAAAATTGTGGGCGTCATGCGTGAGTTGAAGATTCGTTGATTCGTCGTCGTTTTACTTTGACTCCAACGTAGACCAACAATCGCCATCGTAATCAAGAGGACACTCAACAGCCCTAGTATTAACATTAACCAGCGTCTACGCATAGGCGACCTCCCCACTCTTATGTAGTTCTTGTACAACACGCCAGAAGATAACCACATCAAGCGCTAATAAACCAATCATGACAAGAACATACAACAACATATTATGTGATGCCAAACCACCAAATAGAATTGTCGGCGTACCTGATGGCACCCAGTACACAGCTGGCGCAAGATGAAGCGCTAATAATAGCGCACCAATGCCAAGGTTAACCGTGGACGCCATGAGCATTGTCTTTAGAACTCGCCAGTTCCACATAATTGGTAGCACAAACGCGAGCGCCCACCATTGGTCAAAGAACGTTGGAATAATGGTTAAAATCAATAGCACTGGCAACGCCTTATTCCGGGCTTGAATCAAGTATGTGATTAACAACGCCAACATCAAGCCCGCCCCACCAAACCACACAAATGCGGATAGTGGGTATAACGAGAACACATGCGGAATCGTCTGATGTTGCAAGGCAGCCACCAAGTTTTCGTTCGCAGCCGTCGCTGAAATATCAGGTCGAATAACACCAGCAACAGCGTTTAACCCAAACCAGTTACCCAAGACAGCTATTAGAACCCACAACCAAGTTTGCCATAACTCAGTTGAACCATCTCCAATCAAAGCAACTAAACCTTGTTGTAGCAAGCCAAACAAAGATAATTTCAGCCAGCTATGTAGCGTCACGGCATATGCACCAATGAGTAGCGTGACTAAAATCGCCACAAGATACTGATGCCTGGGCTTAACCGATTGAATCGGTACCATAATGGCAAACACCATCAAAGGTAACATAGCAAGATTCATTAAACTTGCTGTCGTATTCAGCATTTGCCAACTCACTAATGTCACCAGGGTTAGCAAAATCGTTTGTTGATGGCCTTGAAATTCATCCTGTAATCGTTTTTGAATGGCAAGAACGATGACCAACACGCCCATGATTTGGAAGCCTTTATCTAAAAACAGCGTCATAACACGATTAATCTCGCCAAACGACGACATGATATGACGACCATAACCAAGTGTGACCGCAAAATAACCATCTGGTCGCAGGAATAATTGTTGCATCAAATACAACCAGGTTAACACCAATACAAGTGGCAGCATTTGTTGCATAGCACGCCGGACAGCTTGCATATTTTCTCTCATGCTCCTCCCATCCTTTCGTTTAACTAGGAATGTTGTCATTATAAGTGGTCAAAAAATGGCGATTAGACATCATATCTAATCGCCATTATTCTACCACCACGGCTTTCATTAATGCTTATTACTTAAAAGAATCAACATTTTTCGCCGTGGTCCAATCTTCATCGAAGAATTGGTCATTCATATCATACGTTGGTGTCTTGCTTGGCGTTGTTAAGAAGTGGTTTACTTCCTTGTCCATTGCTAACCAACCACGCCAACCTAAGTGAATGGTATCTTGCATAAAGTGTGCCTTCCCACCATCCTGTGAGAAGTCCGCAATATTCGTAAAGCCTTGTGAGGTCAATTGGTAACGAATTTTTGCTACCGCATCTTGATACATGTTCATATCAAGTCCTGTATACTTAGCCCACTTTTCATTAACTGGTGGAATCACAAACAGAACATTTGTCTTCGTCTTAGCAAATTGTTGCAAAGCCAACTCAAAGTCCCCATATTCAGGTGAACTTGTGTAATCAAATGACTTTTGTGACCCTGCTAACTGCTTAACGTGCTTGGCAACACGTTGCTTATAAAACGCATTATCAATACCGAATTGGTTATTTGTCGTACGCTTAGCGGCCAGCTTATCAGCTAACGCATCAAGCTTTTGATTGTCATAGGGTTGTGGCAAAAGCTTCGTCTTAGGCAAAATCTTCTTTTCGTAGTTATTACCCAATTGGAAGTCCGCAAACAACGCATCTTGATGATTGATGAAGTCTAATCGAACAGCAATCATTTTCTGATCACCACTAGATAGCTTTTCACCCTTTGCAATCTTCTTCAAGTAACCTGTCAACGCGCTCGAAACGTTCATTTGTAGCAAACGCTTGGCCGCGTATCGATCAGTTGGTGTGTCACCAGCTGTTTTTAGCCAAGTCAACGCTTGTGCCTGACTGAAGTAGTACTTGAACGCAGCTGGATCCTCGCCTTGCTTCACAAACCATTGTGGTGAAATCACATAAACAGCTTGCTTACCTTGCATTTGCTTGCTAATTTGTTGCATACCGAAGTATTGCGTCAAAGATTGCGCCCCACGTTGTCCAAGCAAAAATGGTCGATAGTCACGATCATAAGCTTGGGCCAGCACTGACGGGTGCAAAGAATCCATACGGCTCCACTCACTCGAACCAAAGAATGGTACAAAACGGTGATTTGGATCCGTCAAGGCACGTTGCTTCAACGTTTGATTTTTAAAAACTGTCGGTGTCAAGGCATTGGCAGCGCGCTGCTCATCTTGAAAATTGTGTTTGTTGGTTGACATGGGTGCCAACTCAATCACCGCAACGACAAGTACAAAAGCTAGAATGACAGGACCAAAGATCAGTCCTAATCGCTTAAGCATTGCGCAACTCCTCGATACCTTCAATAATCTTGTTTGCAGTATTCCAGTCGTCACGACCCATTTCTGA
This sequence comes from Weissella confusa, assembly GCA_014332815.1. Taxonomy (GTDB): domain Bacteria; phylum Bacillota; class Bacilli; order Lactobacillales; family Lactobacillaceae; genus Weissella; species Weissella confusa_C. The sequence goes on from JACSZT010000005.1 coordinate 89,973, forward strand.
AACCGGCACCTTAATGTTGAACTTTGATTCGATTTCTAGCACAAGCTCAACCGTTCCCATTGAATCCATGATACCGGCATCAAACAAATCTTCATCCATCATGTCGGAAACATCTTCCAAGAACAAATCGTTAATCATGGCAATCAATTCTGCTTTTACATCCATTTTTATTTACCCCATTTTAAACTGTAACTGTTAGTGTTGGTGGAACCAAAGTTGGTTCAAGAACCCTGAGAACAACAAGAAACTCAACATCACGACATTAAACGTGAAGAAGATGGCAAATGCCTCGGTAAACTTGTTGTGTGGCACCTGGCCCTTGTGGCGCTTCTTGTAACGTAACCACCAGTCATTTACGACCAAGGCAACACCGTGGAACACACCATAAGAAATGTAGTACCAAGTTACACCGTGCCAGAATCCCATAATCGTCATATTGATGATGTAGGCAACTCCTGATGTGACATTACGGTTCTTAAAGACTTTGTTGCGCATCAGAACCATGACCAAACGCATGAAGATATAGTCACGGAACCAAAAACTCAATGACATGTGCCAGCGGTTCCAGAAGTCTTTAAGATTCTTCGCCATAAATGGCTTATCAAAGTTAATCGGCGTTTCGATTCCCATCATGTATGAAATGGCGACGGCAAACAATGAATACCCCGCAAAGTCAAAGAACAAATCGAATCCGTATGCGTACATAACGCCTAACGTAGGTAGATTGAACAGTCCACCAACACGTAGCGCTTGTTGCTCCAAAGGTGGCAACAACAATGACCCAAAAATATAAGCCAAAACAAACTTGTACAAGAATCCCAAGAACAAGTACTTAACCGCTTTTTCAAGCATTCCTAAATACTTTTCGCGGTCAGGTACATTTTCATAATCTTCATTAAAGCGACGGTAGCGATCAATAGGTCCTGATGACAAGGTTGGCATGAACAACATAAATCGCATGAATTGCGGCAATGTAAATTCCTTCAGCACCCCATCACGAATTTCCATAATCATGCCGACTGAGCGGAACATCAAATATGAAATACCCAAAAATCCAAGCAAAGAATTTTGACCGTTATCGATGGCCGGCGTGATTTTTACAATCGCCAATGGCAAGATGTCTAACAAGACGGCCCCGTAGAACACCCACTTGTTATCGGCTCGCTTGCGATACGCTGCATAACCAAACACCATCACCATTTGCCAAATAATGTAGCCAATCAACGCGATGAACTGTTGCCAGTGTGTCCCAGCAAACATCAACACGATGAATGCTAATGACACTAGGCCTTCGTACCACTTAATTCGCTTACCATACAGCATGGCAATCACAATTGGCACTAACGCCAAAACTAAGTACCCAAAGTATTGTGGATCACCATATGGCTGCCAATTTGGCAATGCTTTAAGCCAATCCATCATCGATTGTTAACCTCAGCAATCAAAGCCTTGATGTTAATCTTACCGTTTGGCGTAATTGGCAAGTCATCACGGTACAAGAAACGTGATGGCATCATGTAAGGCATCATATCGTCCTTCAAGTCTTCCTTGATGGCCTTCGTCAATTGCAAATCCTTTTCGAATTGCTCACGGACACCTGGCTTTACAACAACGTATGCCAACAAGTTTTGCACCTTGTGTTGATCGTTATAACGTGGCACAGCCACCGCTGACTCCACATATTGTGACAAGTTCAAAACGTGAGAAACTTCTTCCAACTCAATACGGTAACCGTTGAACTTGATTTGGAAGTCCAAACGACCGCCGTAGTGCAACATACCATCTTCGTCAAAGAAGCCGAGGTCACCAGTGTGGTACGCTGGTTGACCATCTAATTCAAAGAAGGCAGCGGCTGTCTTTTCAGGGTTGTTCAAGTATCCCTTTGACACAGCTGGACCTGAGACGATGATTTCTCCTTGCTCACCAACTGGCAACTTGTTGCCTTCTTCGTCCATAACAAAGGTTGGTGAATCAGGCTTTGGGAAACCAATTGGCAAACGCTCAGCCTTTTCAATCATTGCTGGCGTAATCGCCACAGCTGACAAAGCAACCGTTGCTTCCGTTGGTCCATAAGCATTCACAATGCGTGCTTCTGGGAAGCGCTCGTGCAACTTTGCTGCTGTGCTTACCGTTAGCTCTTCACCATCGAAGTAGAAGTACTTAATTTGTGGCATCTTTTCAGCCGTAAAGTCTTCTGACAACATGGCCATGTCCGCAAATGATGGCGTTGACGTCCAAACTTGAATTGGCAAATCCGGCAAAACTGCGAACAACTCCTTGAAGTTCTCGGTTACGTGCTTTGGTAGCGCGTATAACGTACCACCCATTGCTAACGTTGGTGCCCAATACATCACTGACAAGTCAAATGAGTATGGTGGTTGCGCCAACATTTGTGGTTGCTCTGGCACTGAGAAATCATCCGTGTTTAGCATCCAGTTCGTGTATGACAACAAGTTGTTGTGTGAAATTTGCACACCCTTTGGCAATCCCGTTGTTCCTGAAGTAAAGATAATGTAGTAATTATCATCTCCTTCAACAGCGTGCGTCATCTCATATGAGGCACCTGACTTAAAGGCTGTTTGTAGTTGATAGATATCAATAACTGGCACATCTGCAATCTCAATTGGCAACGGATCAACCGCAATCACCAAGCTTGGCTTTCCAATTGACAAAATGTTTAGCAAACGCTCATTGGCTGAGTTAACATCAACCGGTGCATATGCGTGGCCTGACTTGCTCAAACCAACAAAAGTTGCCAACATTTCATATTCTTGACCACCAAACACCATAACCAATGACTTGTCTGGTAAATCAAGCGAATCAACATACGCTGCCAATCCATCTGAGTCGCGCTTCAAATCAGCATATGAGTGCGTCTCACCTAGCACATTGTAGACAGCCATATCTGGTTGTGTTTGTGCGTATCCATCAATCGTCTTCAACATGTTCGTAACTTGCATGTTACTAAGCCCCCAATAAATCTCTTATCTCTAGAATTCGTTATAAATAAAGTGTCCTTGGCCTAAACCTGAATAGCCGTATAAGTAGAACAAAATCATCAATACAACTGCGTAAAACAGCGTTTGCAAAACAAATTTCACAACTGGCTGCTGACTCATTGCCACCAGCTTTTCAATCATATCTAAACCTCTCACACATATTTCTGTCTTTTTCGCAACATAAATGTCACAAAAGTTTCATTTGTTATTTTAGCACGTATTCATAAATGAACCATAAATTTTACCTTTTCTTGGAGTTTAATTTTTTGGCCTTTTCGTAAATTTACTAAAAAGGGACCGAAATCCTAAAATAAAGATTGTTCGGTCCCGAATGTTAATTCACTTTTTTGTTGTTATATTGCGTAATTTCAATGCCAGCCTCAGACAAAGCCATGTGTGCAATTGAGCCATTTTCAGGTCGCTCGTGCACTTGAATTTTGCCTTGTCCATAACGGTCAGCTAATGAGATAAGTGTATTTCCGTGACTGATTAACAGTACTGTATCACCATCTTGCAATTGCTCGTTAGCTAAAATTTGTGCAAAACCGTCATCAACACGTTGCCAATACTCTGCTGCATTCTCAGCGTCATGCCAAGGATCCGCGTCCTTCAGCAAGTCCTTTGTCTTATCGACCCCATATTCGTCAACGATTTGCGCATACGTCGTCAAACCAACTTGTGCCCCGGCTGCCGTCCAAGCGACATCCATATTGCTCCCTTCAAAGCTGCCATAGAACTCTTCACGGAAATGCCAAGACGTCGTCAATGTGACATCCCCAGAAACTTTGTTAGCTGCCAAAATATACTTAGCTGTATCCATCGCACGGGTTGTATCCGAACTATAAGCTGCTTTGAATGAAACGTTCGCCAGCGTCTCACCAACGCGTTGTGCATCAGCAATCCCTGCCTCAGTCAGTGGCGAGTTTCCCCATCCTTGTAACTTGTTATAGCGATTAAAGTACGTCTTACCATGACGCACAACGATCAAATTAATTGTCTTCATGCTAACCGTCCTTTCAACGCCATTATAGCAAACTTACTTTTTACGTTCCAAGACACCTTTACGGCGACGAATTTGTTCAGGCTTAAGGTGTGAACGGAAAATTTCAACCGCTTGCTTTGCCTTAGCGCCAACGAATTCAAACTCTTGCCCGGCCGTTGTCTTAACAAAGAAACCACGGTAATAGAAATTCAAAAAGATTTCCATGCTGACTGATTCAACATTATCCCAAGGAATTTGGACATAACCACCACCAGCGTTAGCACGGAATTCCATACCACGGTCACCATAAAACATACGCCCCTGTTTGATGTTAACCGGTGACATCATCGCATTTGCGTTACCCTCTAAATCAATTTTTGTATTAAGTGCTTGTACCATAACTTTTTCCTCTACTATTGATATGTATCCCCTTAGTTAGGGGATTGTTTTAATTTAGTTGGTGGTGTGTGTCCGCCAACTCTTTTCTAACTAAAAATGGTAGCAGGCGTTTCCGCCTCCTACCATTTTAGCAAACATTATATCGTTCGAATGATTATCCCATGATACCAAGTGCGTAAGCCAAGATACCAACGGCGAACAATCCGAAGATGATTGTGATAGCTGATACGCGCTTACGTAGCAACCACAATACCAAGAACAACAATAGCAATGGTGCCAAACCAGGAATCAATTGGTTCAACGTGTCTTGCAACGTCGTAATCTTGTAAGCACCCAAAGTTTGACCACCTTGGATTTGTTGTACGATTTCGATCAACTTTGATACTGAAACGTGTCCGTCGTTGATTTGTGAAGCCAAGCTTCCCATATCAACACCAGCACCGTCTTGTACCTTAACCTTTGAAACAACCAATGGGAAGTTCATCGTCGTCCAACGAGGAACCAGCACACCCATGATAAACATACCAAGGATTGATGCACCCATCGTAATCTTTTGCATGGCACCACCGGCCAAGTTTTGCGTGATGTTAGTTCCTTGCTTGTAACCAAGGTCTTGTGTGTACCACAAGAATCCCATACGCAAGACGTTCCAAACAACGAAGAAGATGATTGGTCCCATGATTGAACCACCTTGCGCCATACCAGCTGCAAAGGCTCCAAGCACTGGACGAACAGTTCCCCACCAGATTGGGTCACCGACACCGGCCAAAGGTCCCATCATTCCGACCTTAACACCTTGAATCGTTTCGTCATCGATATCAGCACCGTTTGCACGTTGCTCTTCCAAAGCCATTTCAACACCCAAGATTGGTGAAGCCACGTATGGGTGTGTGTTAAAGAATTCCAAGTGACGCTTCAAAGCTGCGGCACGATCTTCCTTTGATGAGTACAACTTCTTGATTGCAGGAATCATGGCGAATGCCCAACCAACGTTTTGCATACGCTCGTAGTTCCATGAACCTTGCAAGAAGAATGAACGCCACCAAGTTGCACGAAGTTCCTTCTTAGTCAAGTGAACTTCATTCTTTACTAATTCAGACATGATGTTATTCCCCCTGCTCCTAGTAGTTGTTCAAAATGGCATCGACTGGGTCGCCACCATTTCCGCCGGCAGAACCGCCGCCGTTTGATCCACCACCGTTACCGCCGTTAAACTTTGGTGACAATTGTAGGTAAATCAATGCAAGTACCAATCCGATGATACCCATTGCAATCAAGTTCAATTCTGTAACAGCTGATAGGGCAAATCCCAAGAAGAAGAATGGCCACAACTCAGCAGTTGCCATCATGTTAATAACCATGGCATAACCAACAACCACGATAAATCCACCGGCAACGGCCAATCCCTTAGTAATCACTTCTGGGATAGCGTTCAAAGCGGCGTTAACAGGTCCGGCACCAACGGCCATAACGATTGCCGTTGGGATAGCGATACGCAATCCTTGGAAGACCAAAGCCAACCAGTGGACACGCTCAACACCTGCGATGTTACCCTTTTCAGCTTCGCGGTCAGCGACGTGAGCCAAGGCAACCGTAATCGTACGAACACCGATCGTCAAGATTTGTCCGGCAACGGCCAAAGGAATAGCGATGGCCATACCAGTCTTGATGTCAACTTGTGCAGGTCCAGTAACCAAGTAAGCTGAAACAACTGATGCCAAAGCGGCATCGGGTGCGATAGCGGCTCCGATGTTCATCCATCCCAAAGCCAACATTTGCAACGTTCCACCAAGGATAACACCTTCCATTAGGTGACCAGTTGCCAATCCAATCAACGTTGCAGCGACCAGTGGTTGGTGGAATTGGAACTCGTCCAAGATTCCTTCAACACCGGCCAAGAATGCGATTAGAATTACGAAAAACGCTGAAATCATGCGTTCATCCTCCCAAATAATTTCTTAGCAATAATATAGTAGTTATTCAATTGTGATTACTTCAACAAGTCGAAGATATCCTTGCTTTGATCGCTTGGCACCTTTCGAACATCGAAAGTGATACCTTGGTCACGCAAGTACTCCAACGTCTTCACGTCTTCGTCGTCAACGGCAACGGCGTTCGTCACCATGCGCTTACCTTCTGAGTGAGACATTGAACCGATGTTAACCTTGTCCAACTTAACGCCACCCTTAACCGCTGCAGCGACATCTTGAGGTGTTTCAAACAACAACAAGGCCTTAACTGAGGCGAAACGTGGGTCATCCCAAACATCAACCAACTTTTGAATTGGCACAACGTTAACCTTTACACCAACTGGTGCGGCTTGTACCAACAATGTCTTACGCAACTCATCCTTAGCAACACCGTCTGAAACAACGATAATACGGTTTGGTTGTACTGACTTCGTCCAAGCCGTTGCAACTTGTCCGTGCAACAAACGTGAATCAATACGAGCCAAGCGAACGTCAATTTGGCGCTCACCAGAGTGCTTTACTTCATTAATATCCCCCGCAGCTACTGCTGGTGCTGCTTCATCTGATGAAGTAGCTTCAGTAGCTGGTGTTGCCTCTTCCGTTTCAGGAATTGACTTCACACCTTCCTTGGCAACTGGTACCAAGTAGTGTGCAATTTCGGCAGCCGTTTCCATTGAGAAACGAGCACCATATGCTTCTACCAACATTGGTAGGTTCAAACCTGACACAATCGCCATGCGATCTTCGTGTTGTGCTTGAATACGAGTTGCCGCGTTAAACGGTGACCCGCCCCACAAATCCACAAGGAACAAAACTTGTCCCTCTGGCTCAAACGTTGCCAACGCATCGTCATACTTCTTCATCAAGTCCTCTGGACCTTCGTTTGGCATAAACGTTACAACTTGTACGTTCTCTTGCTCCCCGAAGATCATTTGACCTGATTGACGGATGCCGGCAGCGAACTCGCCGTGACTAGCAATAATGAAATTCACCATAATTGCCACGCTCCTTAAATTTATTAATCCCTTAGGTACAAAACAAATTGTACCCTACATATGTTCATATGTAAACGCTTTCAGGGAAATACGTTACAATTTTATGAATTTTCCTGTAAAACGCATAATATCGATATTAAATATTTACTGTGTTTTATTTATGAAAAAAGTCTTGTTTTTGTTTAGCTTGTATAACCGGCGCGCTTTAGCACCAATCCATGTTCAGGCGTACGCGCATTTACAACAATTTCTTCAACTGCAAAGATGTGAGCCAGTTGCTCATCCGTAAAGATACCAGATGCAATCGCGCACTCACGCAATGGCCGGTTCGTCTTAAGCGATTCCTTCGCCAACTCGGCTGCTTGCTTATACCCAACCATGTTCGCCATCGCTGTTGCAAACGATGCCGACAAATCAATGTCTTTAGCCAAGCGTTCTTCATTGTGAGTAATACCAGCAATGGCATGTTCACGGAACGTTTTCATGGCCGACGTCAAATGCGTGATTGATGCAAACATACGATAGAACAAAACTGGCTCAAACGCATTCAATTCCAGTTGTCCTGCTTCAACAGCCGCCGTAATCGTGGCATCATTGCCAATCACTTCAAAGGCAACCTGATTCACAACTTCTGGAATAACTGGGTTAACCTTTCCTGGCATGATTGAACTTCCCGCCTGACGCGCAGGCAAGTTAATTTCGCTCAAGCCTGATCGTGGGCCAGAACTTAGCAAACGTAAATCATTACTCATCTTTGATAGGTTAACCGCTAGCGTCTTCAAAGCACCTGATAACGTCGTAAACACATCCAAGTTTTGCGTAGCATCAAACAAGTCGACGGCTTGGAATAATTCTAAGCCAGTCACGGTTTCCAGCTTTGGAATAACGTGTACTTGGTAGTGGTATGACACATTAATACCTGAACCAATTGCTGAGCCACCCAAGTTCAGAGTGTGCAAGGCAGCTTCCGCGTCTTGCAAACGACGCAAATCACGACGCAATGGCTTCAAATAGGCGTGGAATGAATTTCCAAGCGTCATCGGCACCGCGTCCTGCAGTTGCGTACGTCCCATTTTGTAGACGCGGGCAAATTCGTCAGCCTTCGCCCCCAGCGTAGAAATTAAAGCTTCCAACTCATCAAACAATGGTGCCATCAAACGAATCATGGCTAACTTACCAGCTGATGGGTAAACGTCATTTGTACTCTGACCACGGTTAACGTGATCGTTTGGATTAATACGGGCGTAATTTCCCTTTTCATCCCCCAACAATTCCAACGCCAGATTAGCCACAACTTCATTCACATTCATGTTCATACTTGTGCCAGCACCTCCTTGAATTGGATCAAGTGGGAACATCGTGTAGTCGATTGGTTGCTGCAAAAGTTGCTTAGTTGCTGCCACAATGGCGTCAGCTGTTTCAATTGGCAAGTCGCCAGCTGCCGCATTAACCAACGCGGCGGCTTCCTTGATTTCAATCAGTCCGCGAATTAATTCCGGGTTAACCAGTTCCCCTGTAATTGGAAAATTCTCAACGGCACGCTGTGTGTGCACCCCGTAATATGCCGTTGCTGGTACTGAAACTGTTCCTAAAGAATCGCTCTCGTGTCTCATCTTATTTAGTCACCTCTTTAATAAATTTTGACTAGTGTACCGTGTATTTATGCCCAAAGTATGTCTTTTTGTTAGGCTTCCTAACATCCAGTAACCGTTAAACGTTTTACGAAATCATGTTTTGGCGATGATGATATAATGAAGGGACTTCTTTCAAGGAGATTTAAATATGAAACAAACCTTTCGGTGGTGGCAAAATCTTTTTGTCGAATACACACTTTTATTTGTATTAACCGCTGGGGCTATTTTTTTGCCCTACTACTTAACCGGAACGTCGCTTGTCTGGCAATCAGATGGGATTGCACAACACTTTCCGGCTTTGGTGCAATGGCAAGGCGATTTGAAAAACTTGCTATTCAATCATGAATGGCCGAACGCCTGGCAATGGCAAGTCGGACTTGGCGCGGATTACCTCCAAACGTTTGCTTATTACACGATGGGTGATATTTTCACGTACGGGGTTGCCTTAGTCAGCAAAGCGCATGTGCTGGCCTATTACAACTTAAGTATTGTCATCCGGCTCTTTTTAGCTGGTTTAAGTTTTATCGTCACGGCACGCCATTTCGTGCCCAAACAGCAAAATTGGCAATATCTAATCGGAACTTTCGGTTATATCTTTTTCGGATATACTGCCTTTGCTGCCTTTGAACATCCATTCTTTTTAAACCCATTAATTATTTTCCCATTGCTGATTTTGACGTTGCATCGCGCATTGCGCAAACACCGCTATGGCTGGTTCACTGTATTAGTTGCGTGGACGTTATGGAATAATTTTTATTTCGCCTTTATGATGGCCATCGGTGCTATTGTCTTTTGGTTGGGCTATCAATGGCTTAATCAGAATTGGTTGAATTGGCGCAAACACTTAGCTTTGTTAGCCAATGCTATCATTGGTGCATTATTACCTATGATTTTATTCTTTCCAAGCATCATGGCAGTCCTACAGTCCGCTCGTTCTGGTAAGTCATTAGCTAACGGACTAACGGTCTACCCCGCCTATTACTACTTAGGCTTACCGGGTAACTTGATTGGTAATTTAACGACACCTGACTTTTGGTTGACTGGTGGCTTTAGCGCCCTCAGTGTCATGGCCATTATTTTTAGCATTCGTCGGTGGCGATCATACAAGCCATATGCTGGCATTTGGCTAATCAGTTTCATCGGGGTTTTACTACCCGTTTTCGCTGGCCTTTTGAATGGGGGCTCGTCCCCTTCCAACCGTTGGATTTTCATGTTGGCGTTACCAATTAGCCTGATGACCATCGTTATGCTTGGCCAGTTAAAACAACTTACCGCTCGTGATTATCTAGCATTTTCACTAGTTGGACTCTTATCAACCGCTTCACTGTTTATCATGAGTAGTTTCAATCTGAACATGCGTTTTGGTCTAGTCATTGCTTGGTTCTTCGGCACGGTCGCTGTGTTGTGGTTCACACAACATCACCTATCACGCCCAAAGCTCGCTTGGCTGTTAGTTGGGCTAACGTTATTCAACGTTGTGTTAATTACGAGTCGTAACCACACTGATAACACCAACCCAAATCAAAGTGACATGTTATCTACTCAGTCGGTGAAAAAGCTTTTGGCCAATCAAAAAAACTACGAACCAACCTCAAACAAGTTCGAACGTAGTTTTGTCGATAACCAGCTTAGCAACGCAACCGGTATTGCGCCGGCAACTAATCTACCTATCCTAAGCCATGTTAATAACGTTGAAAGTTACTGGTCACTCCAAAACGGTGCAGTTGGTAACCTAATGACAGCGTTGGAAGTTGCCCCATCAAATCCCAATGATGTAACGGGTAATCTCGATAATCGCGATGTCTTAAGCAACGTTTTGGGTATTAACCAGCGTTTTCAAAATCCTGACACACTGACGCCAGCTTCGTATGAAGAACAGTCAGATGTCATGGTCAATGGTCAAAATGTTTTAACGTCACAGAATGCGTATCCGTTGGTATATTTACCAAAATATACCATTGCGCAACGTGACTTTAACCAACTATCTGCAACAAAAAAAGAAGCTACGTTAGCCGATAGTGTCGTTGTACCAAGTGTGACATCAGGCGAAACTTCAGCCTTTGCTAAAAAGGTGACAACAGCTAAGGTTCGTACCGACCAAACAAAACCGGCGAAGAACAGCGTACATTTCCGTTATACAACCCATGCGTCATTGTTGCCCGATGGTATCTTCTTACCAGCTGATAAGGCACTTAAGGGGACGGAATTGCATTTAACCTTGTCACATATCACGTGCCACCCTGCGTCGTTAACAGAGCAACATAACCAGGCTTTGGCACAGTACGAATATGATTATGAGCAAGCGAGTCGTAACCCGCAAAACGAGCCTGATTTACGTCACAATACGGCTGCCTACTCATGGAACTGGTACCAACATAATATCAAGAATGCTGGTAATGAAATCGGTGGTTATACGATTACCGCTGGTTATGCGGATCGTGAAATGAGTACAACACAAACCGGTCAAACGAACCTGTCCTTCTTTAACCCACGTCAAAGCGTCACGTTGAATCTGGGGCAGGCAACGAAAACTAGTCAGGAACAATTCATCCCGCTAACCTTCTCGCGACCTGGCACATATGAGTTCGATGTCTCAATTGAGGCCATTCCTACTGATAAGCGCTTTACTAAGGTTGCTAAGGCAACACAAGCAACCGCTCCACGTGTTCATCTAACTGATGATGCAGTCACAACAAGCGTGTCAGTAAAGACGCCTCGTGTATTGGCAACGACCATTCCGTACAGCTCAGGTTGGTCAGCCAAGGGTTACGACCTTCAGAAAATCAATAATGGTTTCATTGGTATTCCCCTACACAGTGGTCAAAACAACATTCAATTAACGTACGAGACACCAGGTTTAACCATTGGTCGTTGGCTAAGTTTAATCGGTATCGTTCTATTTGTGCTAACAACATTCATACAACGTTATCGGAAATAAAGCAGACTGGGAATGTCGGTGGTCTTAGACCTCCGACGTGACCAAGTCGCCCTTATCAGGTGCGTCTTTGGTCTTGCCCCTGACTGAAGTCAGGGGTTTTAGACCAACAGCTGCTGTGATAAAAAAAGAGATTAACACCTACGCCTTTAAACAGCGTAAAGTGTTAATCTCTTTTTTTAAGCAAATTTTCCTGACTCATCAGCCAGTAACAATTCACGTTCAATCTTTTCTTTAGCACCCAAATCAGCCATCCACTCGGCTGGGAAATCTGGATCAGCAAACGTCATGATAACTGCCACTAAGGCTGCAATCGTATCCGTATCATCACCTAGTACAGCTGCTGTCTGAACAGCTTCCGCAAAGCTCGTGGTGTGTAATAAGGTCCACAGAACAGCTTGCAACGTATCCACAACATATCCTGAACTAGGCACCTCATCTCGCGTCATAGCCTTAAGACGCGAGATGATATCCGCTGATGATTGCTCATCAGTAATGGCAAGCCAGCCTAGTTCTTCTGTTTCAAGTGCTGCCGTTTCCATCGCCGTGCGGTTAGAACGGCGAATCGCCATGTCTAGAGCACGTTCCACATTTTGTACGCGTGGCATCATGCGTAGGAAATAGATAAAGAACCGTGATGCCAAGCGAGAACGACGGTGGCCATGCGTTAGTCCTGTCAACTCATCACTAATTTCTTCGATTGTGCGATCAGAATCAAACTCATAAAAAGCGACTGGCCAAACACGCATCAAAGCACCATTACCATTGTTCAGCTCATCCTCTGGACGGAAGTAACCCGTATCACCAGTCTCCTCGTATGACTTAATTGCGGCTGACGTACCATTACCGACGTCAAACACTTCACCATAGGGCGTAAATGCGCCATTCTCCAGGTAGTCAACAAAATTTCCCATCACCGTCTTTAAATCAAAGGGTTCAAACAAAGCATTAATAGTTGCTAGCGTTAAGCTAGTATCATCACTCCACGTACCTTTTGGTTGTGAATGCGTTTGATATCCCACCATTTCTGATGATACTTCATAAGTATCACGGTCTTTAAATTCATAAGGGACGCCAAATGCATCACCCATCGCGAAGGCATACATCGCTTGTCTTAAGTATGTTGCTTTCATAAGCTGCTCCTCTAATTAAACACGATCCATTGCAAACCAGTCAGCAATGCTCATCCATTCACCCGTAGACTTGGCTTGAATTTGATAGTCAGTAATATCATATAGGGTCTTACGATCACCCTTTAGTGGTGACCAATACGTCTCGTCAGCACGGCGAATAACATCCCAATAGTTATAAACCTCTTCAGTACCTGCTTCATCCCGGACATGAAAACCATCAGCTAAATTGAAACTCTTCTCACCGACTTGAGGACCACCGACACCTAAATCAACGAGTAATTGTTGATATGATTCATTTGTAATTGGTTCGTTAGCCATATCTTATCCCTCACTTGTTCTATGCTAAGTTCATTTTACAACAGAAGTTGCGTGCTGACAGTACAAAAAAAGAGGCTTAGGCGAACCTAAACCTCTAATGATCGGGACGACAGGATTCGAACCTGCGACCCCCTGGTCCCAAACCAGGTGCTCTACCAAGCTGAGCTACGTCCCGATATTGATTTGTTCAAAATAAAAAGCCCGTTTCCGGACGTTTCATTTTGAAATGCCGTCGGTGGGGGTCGAACCCACACTCCCTTGCGGGAACTGGATTTTGAGTCCAGCGCGTCTGCCTATTCCGCCACAACGGCAATTTATTAAACATTACGTCAGGGCGGTAGATGGGAATCGAACCCACGCATGTCGGTACCACAAACCGATGTGTTAACCACTTCACCACTACCGCCATGGCAGGGGTAGAGGGAATCGAACCCCCACCAACGGTTTTGGAGACCGTCGTTCTACCGTTAAACTATACCCCTAAAATGGAGACGTAATATTTAATTATACGGTCACAACGGGATTCGAACCCGTGATCTTTCGCGTGACAGGCGAACGTCCTAACCAACTAGACCATGCGACCAATGGACGTTACAGGGATCGAACCTGTGACCCCCTGCTTGTAAGGCAGGTGCTCTCCCAGCTGAGCTAAACGT
>JACSZT010000006.1:0-78849 GCA_014332815.1 Weissella confusa
TCTCACCGGTAGGGCTCGGCCCTGTTCCACCTGCAAAAACACCCAGAAATCACGCCGTTTTAAGCTAAAATCCGGGTTTTGAAAAATTTTCGGGGTGCGGTACCTCTCGGTGCCAAAAAAGCCTGTCCATAATCTTGACATCAGCGCCCAGCTTAATAGAAGCCCTTATGAGTTTAGACATGCTAAAGCGTGTGTTGATATGGCGTAAATACATTTTAAAAGAAACTCACGGAGCTATTAGTTGTGATACTCATCTTTCGTCTAGGCGATCACAGGAAATAATGCAAGAGGGGTTGATAGAGTTTGCTATCGCTTTTCGTGATACGTATGATTTCACAGTGACGCTGCAGAGTTGAATAATGGCTGAAAGATACGATAAGTTATTAACTGACTATTTCAACGGTACACTTGACAAGCATGTAGCAAGCTATGAGGTGTCAGGGGTTGTTTTTTAGAAGCGTACAGAGCTGAGCATGACGATATGAAACGGGTACGAAAGATTGTTGATGATGTGGTGCATGATACGCTTACGCCTTTCTATCAGAATGTATTTAAAGCTAAGTATGGAGATAGAATGACGTTTGATGATCTACACACCACTTTTGACAGAAGACCAACAGCCATACGGAAGCAGAAGTACAAGGTGAAGCGAAAACTTAAAGAGGCTGGTTTATAAATACTACAATTGTTCTAGTAAGAGCTGTACATGGGTAGCGCGTCTATATGATTGATGACCTAAGGGTATTGTCAATGGAATTCAAATTATTTGTTGACTGCTTTGTTTTATCAAGTTACTATGACTACTGTGTAAAATTGATTTTGTAGTTCGTGAGTTAAGCTACCTTTTACAAGGTATAGTTAATAAAATTCTCTCTCTCTCAGAATGGCTTAATTTACGCTCAAAATTAACTGTTAATGTTTGTTTATTGTCCACCTTCGGTATTTTTGACGGATTCAACATTTACCGAACGAACAATGCAGTGTTTTCGGATCACACTAGGTAGCAATCAAATAGATTGCTGCCTTTTTATTTGGCGTAACGTATTGCGTGAGAAACCATAGGAGCGCGTGTGAGACGTTTTAAATCTTAGTCAGTAATTAGCTGATTGTTCATTTTAAATCATTTATACCCCCGCCTGCGTCGTTTAGGAAGTAGCCGAATATCAAATAGTGCCGTCTCTTCAACGCGCTGCAGTTATTTTTATTTTTTGAATTGTTGGTACGGGCACTATTTAACTATTAACATCATGCTGATGCCTCTTATTTCAGTCCAAAACACCGTTACCCCCCTATTAAAAATTTTTCAAAATCAAACTTTTCTACAAGAATACAGTAATGTGTGTGCTTTTCTTTTTGTGTAGTAGGGGCGGGGGTATTTAGGCAGTAACGAACAAGGAGGACGCCGTGGCTGATAAGTACGATAAGTGCTAAGTCAATAATACACAGGCACATTGGATAAAAAGATAATGCTATTGGATAGATTAGCCGCGTTGGTCCCGTTGAGCGATGCACAGTCCAAAGATTACGGCAATATACGGACGGATTTTGAGGGTACAATAAAAGCCGGCAGCATGGCTTAGATGCTAACCGGCTAATAGAGCTAAGGCACTCGTATTTGATTGTTTTTGTTGCTAGTGGGTGACTAAGTGGGTGACTGACGAACGGTGAAACGCTGAAACTATTGATATAATACAGGTTTCAGGCTGTGTGGTCTGTTTCCAGTATGCCCGGTTGAATAAATTTGGAACGTTGATGTGTCGGCCTTGAGCTTGATATATCAACGTTTTTTATTGTGCAAAATTGGTATAAGCGTTGCGTTGAAATATCAGCCTATACCTGTAAATCCACGACGAATTGACAAGTAGTAGAGGTGTGTAAGTCGTGTTGCTTTAGTTTTAAAAACAGAAGGTATATTATTTTATGGTAGAAATTATCTTGTTTAGCGTTCTTTAGGTTTGTCGGAATTATATATAAATATTTTTAATTTGTATTTTTATTAGAATTGTTGTTATTTGTGTTGGTGTTGTATTGATAATTTATTTGATGAATTGAGGTTGATGTTATGGTTATTGGAGTCGTAATCGTAGTAATACTTCTGGTTGCAGTGCTAAGTTTTCTAGTAGTATTTCAGACGAAAAGCCTAACTATTGATGGCGTTACAGTCAAAGTTATAAGAAATAGATTTACACATGATATGAAGATGAAAGTTGGAAAAGACAACGCTCGCAGCCATTATGATCGAGTTGTTGGAATTAGCGCTAAGCGAGGCAGTGTAGTAGAGAGGAAGGGGATGTAATGGGCTTAAGAGAGTGGTTTAACAACAAGCTAGATGATGTTGCCGACAAAGTGCAGGACTTCAGTGGTGAAAGCGAGCGACGTGTGCTTGTTGATGAAACAAAGGACGCAACAACAGCATTAAAACAAGATGTGACACATAACGTAGAGACGCTCAATGAAATGGCCGTGCAGTTTAATAGTCGTGTAGATAAGTTGAATCATATTCGAGAAGAAGCAATTGCAGAATTAGTTGGGCAATTGCGAGAGCACATGTCGAGATTTGGTCGTGTTAAAGCTCCTTTTGAATTTGTACCTGAAAGTTATAGGCGAAGTGAGCTACGTATTCCAGAGCGCAGGCTTCAAACGGAAGAAGACTATATAGCGAGTTATGATTGGGATGAACAAGAACGTTTTGATTTTGCTTTTGATCGAGGGGTTTTTGGTACCAAGAAAGAAACTGAAAAGATTATAGTTGATCTTACAAAGCACCTTGATAACTTGAAATTGTTACGTGAACAAATTGCTAACGAGTTCGTTTTAAAAGTTGATAGACGTAACCTTGAAATCTCCATCGCTCAAACGTATTTGGATATTATCGATGTCATAATTTCGCAGATAGAGGGTGTGATTCTGCCTAAGCTTAGTATCATCAAGGGCTTCATGATTGCAAAGCACGTTGCTTTGTATGAGGAGCAAATTGGAGAAGCAGAACTTAAAAACGTCAATTATAGTGCTGATGCATTGCGTGGTACTGATTTTGAAGAATACGGTGTGTTCATCCGTAATGCGTTTGGATTCTATATTTTGTCGGCAAATGTGCTTTCTAACGCCGTGCTAACCCATCTTTTGGAAGATACCGTAACAGCTGAGGATGAGGCGGCGTTAGCAAATCAAGTATCAGCGGTAGATAGTCAAGCGCGCGCATTAAAGGGAGAGTATTAATGACGAGTCAGATTAGGGTGATGTTAAATCAGCAGCGTGAGTTGATGATGGAACAGCGTAATATGTATCTAGCAGTCGCGGAAGAATTAAATAGCAAGTATCTAGATGTGATGCAAGCCAATAAGAATGGCGATAGCTTTCTAAAGGCGGTCACCTATGACGTGGCAGGACAATTAAGTACGTCATATTTGGGATTGAATGATCTGAATATTACTACCGATCAAATTGTTCGAAGGACACTTGAATTCTCGTATGAAAATGATTTTGACCCGCTGAAGGATGAAATTGCACGTAAGGATCCATTGAACGCGGTTAGTGATAATTATTTTAATGAGATTTCGCAAGGTGAAGCGTACTTCATGGAGCATTCTAATAAAGAATTTGGAGCTTCAGTAGATCGCAGTACAAAAGGCCAACAAAATGCCAGAAAAAAGTTAGGCACTGACATGGACATGTTAAGTGGTAAAAAAGATGATACAGTCCAAGCGGATCATGTGCTGGCACGTGCATCTATTCAAACACCTGACTGGTTGGGAAACGGTGCTCGAGAAGCTATTAGACAGAATAACGAGGATTTGTCTAATTTTCAGATGATTAACGGAGCTGCAAACCGTATTAAATCGGATAATCAAGTTTGGCAGAATGCTAAAACGGGTGAAATCATCGGCAAGGGCGAACAAGGTGCTTCGACAATACCGGGAGGCTATGTGGATATTACGGCCATTGCAAGCCCGGAACAACTGAATAAAGCCTTCGTTTCATCGCAAGAACGAACCTATAAAGCTGCTCAAGAGGTTATGAAAGATCCTAATGTCACGACGGAGGATTTTGTAAAAGCGGCGACTGTGGTTCGGGAACTTGAAACTGGGACGATTGACCCTAAAACAGGGAAAGTAGTGGAGAAAGTTTCGAATAACAATCTTTCGAACTTAAAGAGACAGGTTAATAAAAATGACCGTGTAATTGCAAAAGATTTCTTGTTCAACAAGGATACAAGAAGGCAGAATTACAAAACCGCTGGCAGTCAGGCTGTCTTTGGGCGCAATGTCTATGACAAAAATGGTAATGTAGTTACAAAGAAGAACGGAAAGCCAAAGAAGAAAGGCGGCGTTACAGATCTCTTAACTGGACAGTTAGTTTATTACGCCTTGCCACCATTAGTGTACGAGGTTAAGCAGTTCTTTAAAGAGAAGAAGAGTGGTTATGCCGGAATTATAAAACGTTTAGGACGATCGGCTGGAAGGCTTACGAAATATGTATTTAGTAAGTTGAAAGATATATTTAAAAATGTACTTTCGGCGTTGAGTCGAAATTTCGTTCGAGCATTCATGGATTTGCTGATTGACGCCTTAAAAGGTGCTCTTAAGAAAGTTTTCAATGTTTTGAAGGATTTGCTGATGTCGATTGTTTCGTCTATCAAAGTCTTAACTAACAAGGAAATGTCAAAAGCTGAGAAAGGCGCGGCAATCACAAATTTGCTGACTACAACATTGATAGCAGTAGGGGTTCAAGCCTTGTTTGATGCAATTCCTGAAGGGACAATACCCGAGTGGATAAGTATGCCTGTTCAAATTATTGTGACAGCTATTTTGTCAGCGCTAGCATTGCGTATTTTGGAAGAAAATGATTTATTTAACATTCAGCGTGGCATTAAATTAGCTAAACTTCGTCAAGTGTTTGACGATCAAGAGGCTGAATTCAATGCTAAATCAGATGAAATTGCAAGAAAAGATAGCGAATTGACTCAAGCTATTGTTGATGAACTAAGTGTATTAAAGAATCAAACAAAGCTACTTTCTGGAATTAACTATTACTCAGATGATGCATGGCCTGTACTGGAAAAGATAAATGACACCTTTAATATGGGCGTTGATTTTGATGAAGAATGGCGTTATTTCGCCAGTGTATAAGTGATTGGAGTGTGTATAGATGCCGTTTCTATTGATTTTAATTATTATTCTTTTGTTCTTCTTAGTTCGCTGGGTTTTCGCCTCGCTTAACAGTCGTGATACTAAGAAAACACGTAAGAAGTAGAAAATAATGTTTTATGAAAAGAGGCTGGAACGCGCGCGCTCCAGCCTCTTTTGTCTACAAATAATAATTCAGTAAGCTACCGACGCCATAAGCAACAATTGCCGCGACGTACCCGACAGAAAGTGTGCGTAGAATTTCTGTTCTTACTTTCTGCTCTGACAGGTTGGCCTTCACCCAGCCTAGCAACGCCAAAGAGACACCGACGATGACAAAGGCGATTGGAAAGGCGATGGCTTTGTCGTGAATGAGCGCATTTGTAATTAAGTAGGCGCCTAGTGGAATTAAACCAAAGACGTTAAACGAAATGAATGTCGCGATACCGGCTGCCAATGCTTTGCTTTTTGATTGATTGTTATCCGATGTTGCTGACAGGTAGGCCCCGGCCCCCATTGAAAAGCCATCGGCTAATAAGTTTGAGAATCCCAAAATGATGATAACGATGTTTGAAACGTTACCACCGACCGATCCAGCAACGACTGCGAACGTCGTGATAATGCCATCTAAGCCACCATAGACGATGGCTGAAACGTGTTTTTTCATTTATTTTCTCCAGTTTCTCTCAGTGGTGATAAAACCAATATATAAGAAAAAAGTGACCAATTATCGGTAATTTCACATCGGATTAAAAATGTTTCAAAAACGAAACAAATAAAAACCAATCTTTAAGTCTCGATTAACTAATAGTTAGTGGAAGATTGTATAATATTTAGTAAGGGAGGAGGGCAAAGAGAATATGTTTATACAAAATACATTTAGTGATAGCTCGCTGACTGTTTTGTTGGTTTCGCTACTCGTTTTCTACCCGATTTTCGGAAGTATTGTTTGGATTGTTGGAGCAATTAAATATCGTAGCATGATTAAAACCAACACACCGGTTATTCCGGAAGGTATGGTTTTGCCAAAGGTTTCGATTTTGGTTGCGGCCCACAATGAAGAACTACAAATTGATAATACAATCCGTCGTATGCTTTACGACTTAAACTATCCAAATTATGACTTAATCATTGCGTCGGACGGGTCGACTGACCGAACAAATGAAATTGTGTTGGAATGGACGAAAAAAGATCCACGTGTCCGCCTAGTTGAAATTCAGGAAAATATGGGTAAGGCACACGCCATTACACAAGCGGCATTTTACAGTGATGCCGAATTCTTCCTAGGAATTGACGCGGACAGTTTCATTATTGGGGATGGCCTCAAAGACATGATGGCATATATGTTGGTGGACACAGACTTTTCACCAGCAAATCGTGTTGGTGCCGTTACCGGTGCGCCAACGCCGATGAATCGTTCATCAATGTTGGCTAAGTTGCAGTTGGTTGAATATAACTCAATTATCGGGCTCATCAAGCGTGCGCAATCAACGATTGGTCGTTTGTTCACCGTTTCTGGTGTGGCGGCTTTGTACCGTCGTGACGCGGTTGTTGATGCTGGCTATTGGGATACAATCATGGCCGCTGAAGATATCGCCATGTCATGGGACATCCAATCACGCGGTTGGCGTATCGCTTATAGTCCAAGCACGTTCTCATATATGGATGTGCCAACGACAGTTAAGCAATTGGTTAATCAACGTATCCGTTGGGCCATCGGTTCGATGGATGTTGTAACAGCTTACTGGTTGAAGATTTTAACGCACCCACGCAAGACGTTCCCGATGATTTTCTTGCTGTTGGATAACATCATTTCAACCATTTGGTCACTATTTTGGGTGGCTTCAATGATCATCACATTCTTCTATATTTTTGTGGATTTCTCATGGGAGAAGCTTTACGTTTTCACAACGGTGGCTTCAGCTTTGGTTATTTTCCAATTTATCTTCGGAATGTTGCAATTGAAGTTGTCACTTAATTACGGGTCGGAACTTGGGGATGATACCAATAAGTACTTCAGATTTGCTGGTTGGTACGTCTGGGCCTATTGGATTTTGTCACCAGTTACGACAGTGCTGGCTATTCCGCGTTTCATCAACCGTTTGATTGTTGGACGTAGTGGTACTTGGACATCACCTGAACGAACGAATCTTGACGGGACGGAGGATGACAAGTGATGGATCAGTGGATTGAAAAATTTAATCAGATTTTGACGATGAATAAGACCATCACCCAAACGACGCAAGAAATGCGTGAGGTGTTGGATGGCCGCGTTCATCGCATTAGCCAAGTTGCTAATCGATTGGCTGATAGTTTGGCACTAGTGATTGCCGTTGTTGCAATGTACTTGTATTGGGGGACAACTCTGATGCATGCGTTGCTTGGAAAACAAGATAACATGGTCATCATGCTAGCAATTGGTGTCATGGGATTCGGGTTGGGCCTTTATCTGATTGGTCGCCCGATTGCCCGAATTTATTCGGGACATGCTCTTGCGAAGCATGCTAATGAATTGAATGCATTGATCGATGATATTAAGTTGTCTAACGATTACATCATGAAAATTCAAGCGATATACGCAAATGAAGGATTGCCAATGCGTGCAATTACTTCTGAGAAAATTATTGATGCAGTATTAATGAACGTTCGTGTTGGGGCATTTAAGACGACGCAAGATATCGTAGATTTCATGCAGTCAGTTGATGATCGCGAAGATTTAATTATCGATACACCGGTTTTTCAGTTTTATAAGATTGTGAACCGCTATCGGTTTAAGCCGAATGAGACGGTTGATGTTATCCGTGATGACATCAGCCGCACGGCAAGGGGGAGAATATGGTAGAGAAGAATAACTTTGATAAGACGTTGGTTTATGATGCTTATCTAGACAAAGATACAAAAGAGACTGGTTTAGAAAAGAAGCGTCGCACGTGGTTGCGTGTGCGTCAAACATTGATGATGGTTTTAGCTTGGACGATTACGGCAGTTCCATTTTTGATTCTGTTGTTCCAAGTTTACTTGGCATTGGCACCAAATTCTAAGTATCACTTCTTGGCAGTGAGCGGCTACTGGCCAGTGCTGATTGCTAATTTGGCAACGGTTATTTTGTCAATGCTTGCGTTGACCATTGGTGTTAGTTTCATTGTTTGCAATCAAATAAATGCGAACATGTTTACGTACGATAACGAAGAGCAAGAATGCGTGGCACACTTGCACGACGTTTACGAGAAGCGTCTCTTCGTAGAAGAAACATTCCAAGTGAATGGTGATACGAAGGCACAACATATTGTGGTTAAGCCAGCAGATAATCTGTACTACGATGAAATCGACAAGGTTTGGGCATCTGAAGATAATCAAGCCAAGGAATACAGTCCAAATACAATTTAATGCTTGAAAGCGCTTGTGAATAATTGTTTCACAAGCGCTTTTTTATCATGATTTTGGACCGCACCATTTACGGGACACCTAGTTTTCACAAAACATTCACAACCTTTGTCGTTTGTGATAAACTGAATAAGAATTAAAACTTATATTAGGTATGTGGAGGAAAATAATCATGGCACAACACCACCAAAAGGTTGTTCTTGTCGGAGACGGTGCAGTTGGATCATCATACGCATTCGCTTTGATGCAACAAGGTATCGCCGAGGAATTGGTTATCGTTGACATTATGAAGGAGCGCACTGAAGGTGACGCATTGGACTTGGAGGACGCTGCTCCTTGGACGTTCAACAAGAACGTTTACTCAGGTTCATACGACGATGCTAAGGACGCTGATTTGGTTGTTATTACGGCCGGTGCCCCACAAAAGCCAGGTGAGACGCGTTTGGACTTGGTTGACAAGAACTTGAAGATCATCAAGTCAATCGTGTCACCAATCGTTGAATCAGGATTTAACGGTATCTTCTTGGTTGCTGCTAACCCAGTTGACATCTTGACGATGGCCGTACAAAAGTTCTCTGGTTTCCCAAAGAACCGCGTATTCGGATCAGGTACGTCATTGGACACTGCGCGTTTGCGTATGGCATTGGCTAAGAAGTTTAACGTATCTCCAGAAGCCGTTGATGCTTACATCTTGGGTGAGCACGGTGACTCAGAGTTCGCTAACTTTGACGAAGCTATGATCGGTGGACGTCCATTGAAGGTTTGGGCTGCAGAAGCAGGTGTCTCAGACGAAGATTTGGATCAAATCTTGTACGAGACTGCCCACAAGGCATACGAAATCATCAACCGTAAGGGCGCAACGTTCTACGGAATCGGAACGTCATTGGCTCGCATCACGCGTGCAATCTTCCGCGATGAGAAGATGGTATTGCCTGTTGGTGCTTGGATGGACGGTCAATACGGTTTGAACGACATCTACATCGGAACGCCAGCTGTTATCGGTGCAAACGGTGTTGAAGCTGTTGTTGAAGCAACGTTGTCAGAAGAAGAAGCTGCTAAGATGGCTGCTTCAGCTAAGACGTTGAAGGAAGTCGCTGAAGGTGGCTTCGCACGTTTGGAAGCTTAATTAATAATCATTAGAAATGGTGAATCCGCTGGGGTTCACCATTTTTTATATCCTATTGCAGGAATTTCACAAACTATAAAACTTTAAAATGCCTATTGTTATCACACTGGGGCTGGTTTCTTATGCTTAATTTCACAAGAAGGTTTATGACTACTCATTTCTAAAAAGAAAGCGTACAATACAAATTATTAAGTATGTAAGCAATTATTTGAAGAGGTACAAAAACGCATGTCTGAGATTAAGAAGTACGGTGCCGACCTAGTTGTCGACAGTTTGAACAACCACGGCGTTGATTTGGTGTTTGGTATTCCAGGTGCCAAGATCGACCGTTTGTTTGAAACGTTGGAGCACCCAGCTGAAGGCGCAGTTTCACCAAAGTTGGTTGTGACGCGTCACGAACAAAACGCTGCCTTTATGGCCCAAGGTTTTGCCCGTATCACTGGTAAGACTGGTGTTGTTATTGCAACGTCAGGTCCTGGAGTCGGAAACTTGGCATCAGGTTTGATGACGGCCAGCGCTGAAAATGATCCTGTTTTGGCCATCGGTGGTCAAGTGCCACGTAAGGACTTGTACCGTTTGACGCACCAAAGCACGCCAGCAGCTGCTTTGTTTGAGCCAATTACGAATTACTCTGTTGAAATTCAAGACCCAAACAACATTTCAGAAATCTTGTCTAATGCAATTGCACAAGCTAATGGTCCAAAGCCAGGTGCTGCCTTCGTTTCATTGCCACAAGACGTTGATGATGCAGTGGTTGATGCTAAGGCTTTGCCACAAGTAGCCCCAGCTCGTATGGGTTCAGCTGCGATTGATGACATTGCTTGGTTGGCTGAGCAAATTAAGCAAGCAGAAATGCCTGTTTTGTTGGTTGGTGCCCGCGGGTCTGACGATGCAACGACAGAAGCTTTGCACGAATTGTTGACGCAAACGACTTTGCCAGTTGTTGAGACGTACCAAGGTGCTGGTGTTATCTCACGTGATTTGGAAGAGAAGACGTTCTTTGGACGTATCGGATTCTTCCGCAACCAAGTGGGTGACCAATTGTTGGCACAATCAGATTTGGTTGTCACGGTTGGTTATGATGCCATTGAATACGAGCCACGTAACTGGAACAAGGATGCCGACTTGCGCATCGTTGCTTTGGACACGGCGGCTGTTCAAATTGATAACAACTTTACGCCAGAGCGTCAATTGATTGGTGCCTTGGCTGACACATTGTCAGTTTTGAAGGACAAGGTCGCTGGTTACGAGTTGCCAGTTGCCTCACAAAACAAGTTGGCTGAGTTGAAGGCTGCTTTGCGCGCCGCAGACGAGCCAAAGTACACGCCAGCTGATGCTGGTTTGAACCACCCATTGAACGTTATCAAGTCATTGCAAAACCACATGACGGATGAAATGACGTTGACGTCAGACATTGGATCACACTACTTGTGGTTGGGTCGTCACTTTAAGTCATACGTCCCTCGTCACTTCTTGATTTCAAACGGTATGCAAACGCTTGGTGTTGGATTGCCATGGGCTATGGTTGCCGCAATGGTTCGTCCTAACGCTAAGGCTGTCTCTGTTTCTGGTGACGGTGGCTTCTTCTTCTCTGGTGTTGAGTTGGCTACGGCCGTACAAATGAACTTGAACACGGTTCACATTGTTTGGCAAGATAACCACCACTACGACATGGTTAAGTTCCAAGAAGAGATGAAGTACGATGGTAAGTCAGCTGGTGTTAAGATTGCTGATATTGATATCGTGAAGTTTGCTGAAGCAGCTGGTGCCAAGGGATTGCGTGTAGATTCACCTGATCAATTGGACGCTGTTTTGGATGAAGCATTTGCGACTGAAGGACCAGTTGTTGTTGAAGTCCCAGTTGACTACTCACACAACTATGAATTGATGTCACAATTGATTGAATCAGAAATCTAATCGTCGAAAAGGTGTCCGTTTGGGCACCTTTTTTGCAAAAAAGGAGGATACAATGGCAGTTGTTTTTCAACACAGTACATTAGCAGCGCTTATGGCCGGCCTTTTGGGCGGCACAATGCGTGCTGGAGATTTGCTTGAACACGGTGACACGGGAATTGGTACGTTGCACGGTGTTGATGGTGAGGTTATCATCGTTGATGGTGAAGTTTATCAAGCTGATCAAACGGGGAAGGTTAATCACATCACGGATATGGATGCAATGATTCCATTCGCGACGGTACACAACAATAACGATGCAACCGAAAAGATTACGTTGCAAAATGTTGATATGGACCACATCGACGTAATTGATGAGCGTAAGTTGGCAAACAACTTCTCAGCAATTGTCTTGCGTGGGGACTTTGATCACGTGAAGGTTCGTGTTGCACCAAAGGCATCTGAACCATTCCCATCATTGTTGGAATTGGCAGAAAATCAACCAGTGTTTGACCGTGACAATGTGTCTGGAACGCTGGTCGGTTATTACTCACCTGAGTTGTATCATGGCGTTGTTGCGGCCGGCTGGCACGTTCATTTCTTGAGTGATGACCGCGAGTTTGGTGGTCACGTTTTGGACTTTAATGCGGCCGAATTGTCAGGCGATTTAACGGTTTTCGCTGATTATGAGTTGCATTTGCCAATTGATAATCAAGCCTTCCGTGAGCACGAGCTTGATATGAATGGCCTGGATGACGCGATTCACGCGGCTGAAGGAAACAAAAAAGATTAATAGAATGATAGACAGATGCGACTAGCATCTGTCTTTTTCTGTTGTGTAGCGTACAATAGACGGTGAGTGAATTTAATATTGGGAGCAAAGAGAGAAATCATGACTGAATTTATGGATGCTGTTGTTACAACAGCTAATGAAAATGAACCGTTGGCTTTGATGACTATTCCAGTGCCGGAGATGGCAGAGAAGGATGTGCTGGTCAAAGTGGCTGCAGTTGCAGTTAACCCAGTTGATGCTAAGCAACGTGATGCTGCCGTAGCAAGCAACGCGACACGTGTGCTTGGGTTTGACGCGGTTGGTGAAGTTGTTGCCGTTGGTGAAAAGGCCACGAAGTTTAAGACGGGTGACCGAATTTTCTATGCCGGACAATTGGGTCGTGTTGGCTCTAATGCTACGTTCCAAGCGGTCAATGAAGATTTGGCTGCTCTGGCCCCTGAAAAGATGACTGATGCGGAGGCAGCAGCGCTACCACTGACGTTCTTAACGGCATATGAATTGCTTGCGGATAAGTTTGGACTAGAGGTGGCTGAGAACGCTGCCTCAGGCAAGGCTTTGCTTGTGATTAACGGGGCTGGTGGTGTTGGGTCAGTGATGATTCAATTAGCTAAGTGGATGGGGATGACAGTTATTGCGTCAGCTTCACGTGAAGAAACGGTTGCGTGGGTTAAGTCACTTGGTGCGGATCATGTGATTAACCACCGCGATGACTACGTTGCCGAGATGCACATGTTAGGCTTTGATACAGTGCCTTATATTGCAATTTTGCACGCACCAGAGCCACACTTTGAACAAGCAGCTGAGTTAATCGGCGCCTTTGGACATATCGGCGCGATTGTGGAATCAGTTGAGCCAATGCCAGTTGGTTTGATTAAGAACAAGGCTGCTTCGTTGGATTGGGAGTTCATGTTCGCAAAGGCTAACTACAATGTTGACATGGCGTCTCAAGGTGACGCGTTGGCATTAGCGGCACAATTGGCAGATAAGGGATCATTGCGTTCTACATTGACGGAAACGTTGAACGGCATGACGGCAGAAAATATTCTGGCTGCCCAAGAAAAAGTTTCGGCTGGTGTCGTTAATGGTAAACTGGCGATTGTATTTTAAATAACGTATTGAAAGGCTTGGTGAGAACCAAGTCTTTTTCTATGTGTAACAGGCAAAATCATGATGAAAATTCAGTCAAAACGAGTCTTTTGAACGATTTTATTCTTCGGTCCGATAAATGTGTAACACCATATTATTGTATGTAAATTTTAGTTTTTTTAACGAAGCGTAAAAACCTGTGTAAGCCTTTAGTGGCGCGGGTTGACCGAATTGTTAGGGTGTAAATTAAATGTAACAAAAGTCATAATAAGACAACAATAAATGCATTGGATTGCAACTTCTCGCGCGTAGAATAATTAGTATATTAAAGTTAAAGAAAACATTATAAAGTCTAAAAAAGACTACGATTACTTACTTATAGGGAGTACTAACGAATGAATGCATCTGTAAAGAATACATTACTAGTTACGGCCGGCGCCGCAGCAACGTTGGCAGGATCAGCTGTTGTCGCATCAGCTGACTCAATCACAGTTAAGGCGGGGGATACGTTGTACGCGCTAGCTGCTGCGCACAACACGACGGTTGCAGATTTGGTTTCAGCTAACGGCTTGTCAAATGCCAACATGATCTTTGTTGGTCAACAATTGCAATTGCCAGGTTCAAACAACGGGGCTAACAACAATAACAACACGGCTGCTAACCCAGCAGCAACTGGCACTTACACGGTTAAGGCCGGTGATTCATTGTGGGGTATTGCTAACAACCACGGTATGAATCTTTCAGAATTGCTTTCATTGAACGGCTTGCAAATGAACTCTGTTATCCACCCAGGCGACACGTTGAAGTTGTCTGGTGATGCAGCAGCTGACAACAATAACCAAGCATCAAATGACAACCAAGCTGATGCACAAGCGCCAGCTACTAATGGCACTTACACGGTTAAGGCCGGTGACTCATTGTGGGCAATCGCAAACAACCACGGTATGTCATTGACTGACTTGTTGAACTTGAACGGTTTGCAAGCAACGTCAATGATTCACCCAGGCGACATTTTGCGTGTATCAGTTGACGCGTCATCAGCAAACAATGACAACAATTCATCTGCATCACAAAACGACAACGCTTCAAACAATAACGATTACACAAACTCAGGTTCAGTTTCAACGACGAACAACACGTACCCATACGGACAATGCACGTGGTACGCTAAGGGTCAATTGGACTGGGTTGGTAACTGGTGGGGTAACGCTGCTGACTGGACAACGTCAGCTGTTAACGCCGGTCACTACGTTGATTCAACGCCAAGTGCAGGATCAGTTATCTGGTTTACGCCAGATGTTGGTGGTGTTTCAGTTTACGGTCACGTTGGTGTCGTAGAATCAGTTAACGCCGATGGTACAATCACGATTTCTGAAGGTAACTACGCCCCAGGAATGTTGTACCACCAACGTACGATTTCACCTGCAGGTCACTTGTTCATCCACAAGTAAACAGGTTAAAGAGCTCTTTTAGGGCTCTTTTTTTGTAAAACGAGAGGTAAGTTATGCCATACGAAATTTCAGAGACAAACGTTAAGCACTTAAACGATATGGGGAAAGTGGATGCAGAATTGCAATTCACATTGCCTGGCGAGGCAACGTTATTCCGTATTACGAATTCATTCTTTGCACAAAAGATGCAAGGTGCGCGCGTCCAACAAACGTTGATGGAAATGATTATGGATAAGCTACGGCAAAACTTCTGGCCGGTGGTCAACCGGGTTATTGGCGTACCTTATCGAAATGGTGGTATTAATCTGGCAACTGGTTTTGATGCAACGGGGTTAAACATTTATTTCTATAATCACGTTTATGGTTTGTCTTTGCCTGGTGATATCACGAAGCAAATCGATATTTTCAATGAAGTGCCAGCTGAACAAGCAATTTTAGGTGATATGTTGGTTTGGGGTGGTAAAATGATGCCAACCAGTGTGGGCATCTATATTGGTGGTGGTCGTTATATTACGGCTGACTTGATGACGGGGAAAGTTGTGCAACGCACGATTGATTACAACTGGCAGCCTGATATGGTGTTGTCAGTGCGTTAATGGGGGAGACACAATGGAATTTACGAAGGAACCGGGTCGACTATTTCATGAGACTGATGGGGAATTAGATGCTGAAATCTTGTTCCCTGAAATTAATGATGGCCAAACGTGGTCAATTGATCACACGTATGTGAATCCAAGTTTGCGTGGTCAGGGTATTGCTGGTCAGATGTTGGCGGAGGTCGTTTCGATGGCTGAAGAAGCTGGGGTGACGTTGCGACCGGTTTGTTCATATGCCCGCAAAGCATTCTTTATGAATCCTGAGTATCAGAAAATTCAGGCAAAAGGTTAAGACTTATTTGAAAGCACTCGGTTTTTGGCCGGTGTGCTTTTTAATTTGAGTCATTTTTCGATATACTTGAGATAGTTTTAATAAAATGGGGGGCAAACTATATGGAACGTGGATTTGCAGTAGTTAAAAAATATGCTGATGCTAATTTGAATTTGCCGCAGCGGGCAACGCGCCGTGCGGCTGGTTATGATTTTGAAGCGGCAGAAGATTTTGTATTACCATCAATTTGGAAGTTACCATTTGTCAAAATTCTGGTGCATTTGGCGACCAAGCAAGAATTGACGGCGAACGACTATGAGGAAGCAAATGCTGTTTTGAAGCCCCTCCTAGTGCCAACTGGCATTAAAGCCTATATGGGCGAAAACGAGTACTTAATGATTGCAAATCGCTCATCAAATCCATTGAAGCGTGGCATGATTTTGCCAAATGGTGTGGGTATCATTGATGCCGACTATGTTGATAATGATAAAAATGAAGGTGAAATTTTTATCCAAATGACTAACTGGGGATTGCGCGATGTTCACATTAAAAAGGGCGAGCGTATTGGTCAAGGTATCTTTATGCCATTCCTGGTAACAGATAATGATAAGTTGCAAGAGAAAAAAGAACGCACGGGAGGTTTTGGTAGCTCCGGTGTTAATTAAAGAGGTGTAGGCTATGGCTAAAACGAAAACACAATTTGTATGTTCGAATTGTGGTTATGTATCACAACGCTATATGGGACGATGCGCTAACTGTGGGGCTTGGGGCACGTTCGTTGAAGAGGTTGTCCAACCTGAAAAGGCAGACCGCAAATCACGTGTTAACTTGGCTGGTCAAATTGCCCGTGTTGAACGTTTGGGTGAGGTCAGCATCGAAGAAACGCCACGTGTTGATACATCAATTGATGAATTCAACCGTGTCTTGGGTGGTGGTGTCGTACCTGGTTCAATGGTGCTAATCGGTGGTGATCCTGGTATTGGAAAGTCAACGTTGCTTCTACAGGTTTCAAGTCAATTGGCAAACCACGGTGGCACGATTTTGTATGTCGCTGGTGAGGAAAGTGCGTCACAAATCAAGTTACGAGCTGAACGTTTGGGTGTGAAGGGGGATGCTGATTTCTTCCTTTATCCTGAAACGGACATGACGCAAATTCGTAAGGCTATCGATGAAACGAAGCCAGATTACGTTATCATTGACTCAATTCAAACGATGCAACAACCCGACGTGTCATCAGCGGTTGGATCGGTTGCCCAAATTCGTGAAACGACAGCTGAGTTGCTACAAATCGCCAAGACAAATGGCATTACCATCTTCATCGTCGGTCACGTGACCAAGGATGGGGCCATCGCTGGTCCGAAGATTTTGGAGCACATGGTTGATACAGTGTTGTACTTCGAAGGTGATAACCAACGTAGCTTCCGTTTGTTGCGTGCGGTTAAAAATCGTTTTGGTTCAACGAATGAGTTGGGTGTCTTTGAAATGAACGAAAGCGGCTTGGCTGAAGTAACTAATCCATCAGGTCTTTTCTTAGAAGAGCGCCTAGATGATGCCAGTGGTTCAGCAGTTGTGATTGCGATGGAAGGGTCACGCCCAATCTTGGTTGAAGTCCAAGCTTTGGTAACGCCAACGGTCTTTGGTAATGCACAACGCACTGCTTCAGGTATTGACCGTAATCGGATTTCATTGTTGATGGCAGTTTTGGAAAAGCGTGCGAACTTGTTGCTACAAAATCAAGATGCGTACGTTCGAGCTGCCGGAGGCGTAAAATTAGATGAGCCAGCCATTGACTTGGCGATTGCCATCGCGATTGCATCAAGCTACCGTGACAAGGGGACTCGTCCAACGGATGCTTTTGTTGGTGAAATTGGTTTGACTGGTGAGATTCGTCGTGTGCCCAATGTCGTTGACCG
The DNA here is from genome assembly GCA_014332815.1 of Weissella confusa. Lineage (GTDB taxonomy): Bacteria > Bacillota > Bacilli > Lactobacillales > Lactobacillaceae > Weissella > Weissella confusa_C. The sequence goes on from JACSZT010000006.1 coordinate 17,640, forward strand.
TATTTTGGAAGCTAAGAAATTAGGTTTCAAGCGCGTATTTGTACCAAAGCATGCAGTTGATACGATGAAAGAGATTTCTGGTATTCAAGTTATCGGTGTCGCAACGTTGACGGATGCGCTACGTTTGGCACTGGATTAGTGAGGAAACTTATGCGAAAACGAATTATACAAGCAGCATTCTTTGTTGCTGGTGGTGGCTTAGCGGTCACGTTAATGCCAATTGTTTGGCGGATTATGAATCAACATAATCAAATTTGGTTAAACAATGCCATCGTGAATTTTATTATTGGTGCCATTATTTTTTGGTTATTGAGTTTGGCACTATGGCGTCCGGTTGATCAAGGGATTCGTAAGATTGAAGCCTACTTGAATCAACAGTCGCCAGTTGTTTTGTTGATTGGTTCAGTGTCAACGTTGATTGGTTTGGCATTGGCTGTCTTGGTAACTGTCCCATTGCAACGCACAGGTAATTTCTTTTTAAGTGCAGTTATTCCAGTTTTTGTGATGTTGCTATTTGGTTATCTTGGTTTCCGTTTGGGCACAACGCGTATTGATGAATGGCGTACGTTGGTGCCAAACTTCAACAACATGACGAAGCGCGTTCGTCCGCGTCGTTCAGCAAATCAAAGTGATGTGTTGTCTGACGAAGAAACGAACTATCACCACTACAAGATTTTGGATACGAACATTTTGATTGATGGTCGTATTGCTGATTTGGTGCAAACGGGCTTCATCGAAGGAACGCTGTTGGTACCGAACTTTGTCTTGTATGAGTTGCAATACATTGCCGATGCAGGTGAATCAATCAAGCGTGTCCGTGGTCGACGTGGATTGGATATTTTGAACGAACTACGTGAAACGGACGCGATTCCACTCGAAATGTGGGAAGGTGATTACGAAGACATCAAGGAAGTTGATGAAAAGCTAATCCGCCTTGCAAAGGATGTGAATGGTATCTTGGTGACCAACGATTACAACCTGAACAAGGTCACAAAGTTCCAAAACGTCGAAGTCTTGAACATCAACGAGTTGGCTGGTGCCTTGCGTCCACGTGTGGCTGTTGGTGACCGTTTGACGGTGACGTTGGTTAAGAATGGAACTGAGCGCCAACAAGCGGTTGGTTACCTAGATGACGGCACGATGGTGGTTGCTGAAGAAGGTCGCGACCACCTGCAAGAAACCGTTGCTGTGGAAGTGACGTCAGCTTTGCAGACCGATGCCGGACGTATGATCTTCGGTATTGTGGTGGATTAAGTAATTAACATTGAAACCCATGAAAAACCGCGGTATATTAGTAAGCGGTATTATAAACAGAAAAGAAGGAATAGACAGAATGGCTGAGACTACTGAGAAGAAGATTCGTGTTCGATATGCTCCATCTCCAACTGGGCACCTACACATCGGAAACGCACGTACGGCATTGTTTAACTGGTTGTACGCACGTCACCACAAGGGTGAATTTGTTATCCGTATTGAGGACACTGACCAAGCACGTAACATTGCGGACGGTGAGAAGTCACAGTTGGATAATTTGGCATGGTTGGGATTGGACTGGGACGAATCTCCAGCTAACCCAGGAAAGTATGGTCCATACCGTCAATCAGAACGTTTGGACATCTACAAGCCATTGATTCAAGAGTTGTTGGATCGTGGTTTGGCATACAAGTCATACAAGACATCTGAAGAATTGGAAGCAGAGCGTGAGGCACAAATCGCTGCTAAGCAAGCCCCACACTACGTTTACGAATACGAAGGCATGAACGACGAACAAATCGCCGCTGCACAAGCCGAGGCAGAAGCTAAGGGCTTGCCAGCTGTTGTTCGTTTCCGTGTACCTGAAGACAAGCCATACGCATGGGATGACATCGTTAAGGGGCACGTTGAGATTAACTCAAACACTATCGGTGGTGACTGGGTTATCCAAAAGGCTGACGGTATGCCAACGTACAACTTTGCCGTTGTTGTTGACGACCACATGATGGAAATCTCACACGTTTTGCGTGGGGATGACCACGTGTCAAACACGCCAAAGCAATTGATGATTTACGAAGCCTTTGGTTGGGAAGCCCCAATCTTCGGTCACATGACGTTGATTATCAACGCTGAGACGGGTAAGAAGTTGTCAAAGCGTGACGAGTCAATCTTGCAATTTATCGAGCAATACCGTGAGTTGGGATACTTGCCAGAAGCAATGTTGAACTTCATCGTATTGTTGGGATGGTCTCCAGTTGGTGAGAAGGAAATCTTCAACAAGAACCAATTGGTTAAGATGTTTGACGAAACCCGTTTGTCAAAGTCACCAGCCAAGTTCGATAACAAGAAGCTTGAATGGATCAACAACCAATGGATTAAGACGGCTGACCAAAACATGGTCTTCGACAAGATGATGCAACAACTTGTTAAGGCTGACTTGGTTAACCCAGCTGAATTGACGGCTGAAAAGATGCAATGGTTGCGTTCAGTGATGAACGTTTACATGGACGGTGTATCATACACGTCACAAATTGTACCTTTGGTAAAGCCAGTATTCTTCGAGATGCCTGCTGCTGATGAGATTACTGATTCAGCTAAGGAATGGATGGCTGCTGAAAACGTACCAGCTATGTTGAACTTGTTCATCGAGAAGTTGGAAGCAATGCCATTGTTTACGGCTGCTGCAATCTTGAATGCAATCCGCGAGATTCAAAACGAAATGGACGTCAAGGCACGTGCTTTGTGGAACCCATTGCGTATTGCAACGACGCGTGAGGAGCAAGGTCCAAACCTTGGTGAATTGCTAGAATTGCTAGGACGCGAGCAAACAATCGCAAACATCCGCGAGTTCTTGTAAAATTAAACAACAAATTAAGTCCAGTGCCTTTGTGGTGCTGGATTTTTTTGTTGTTGGTGTGTGTCGTCGCTATCGCGCCGAGCGTATAGACCCAAGTGGACCTTGACCCGTGGGTGTGGGTTCTTAGCGGGTTTCCCGCTTAGAGCCACGAGGAGGTAAAGGTGTACGCTGCAACGCAGTGGACTCCGCTCCCCACAGGTCATGGTCCACTTGGGTTAGCGAGCCAAAAGAAGGGGCAGGTCACTCCGACCGTAAGGGAGGACACATACCACTAGCTCCCACTTACCACATATTCAAAAATAATGCACACAATCAGCGTTGTGAGTGTGTTAAAATATTTGTTAGTACCATTAGCTGTAACAGCTAGTGAAGACAAGAGGGAATAGGTAAAAGATGGCTAATCCATTACGTAAAATTATTGAGAGTGATAAGGGGACAATGCGTCGCTTGAACCGCCTTGCGGATCAAGTTGAAGCACATGCCGATGAGATGGCAGCCCTTTCTGATGAAGAACTACAAGCAAAGACGCCTTACTTGCGTGACTTGTTGAAGCAAGGCAAGACGTTGGATGATATTTTGCCGGAAGCATTCGCGGTTGTCCGTGAAGGTGCACGTCGTGTCTTGGGATTGTACCCATTCCGTGTGCAAATCATGGGATCTGCCGTTTTGCACGGTGGAAACATCGCTGAAATGCGTACCGGTGAAGGTAAGACGTTGACGGCCACGATGGCGGTTTATTTGAACGCGTTGCCACAAGAAGGTGTTCACGTTGTCACGGTTAACGAGTACTTGTCTGCTCGTGACGGTGAGGAAATGGGTGAATTGTACAAGTGGCTTGGTTTGACGGTTGGTATCAACGGTTCAGAAATGTCACCAGATGAGAAGCGTGCTGCGTACAACGCAGATATTACGTACACGACTAACTCAGAAATCGGATTTGACTACTTGCGTGACAACATGGTTGCCCGTAAGGAAGACCGTGTACAACGTCCATTGAACTTCGCATTGGTCGACGAAACTGACTCAATCTTGATTGACGAAGCGCGTACGCCGTTGATTATTTCTGGTGCACCAGCACAAGAAAGCACACAATTGTACATCCGCGCTGATCGTTTCGTTAAGTCATTGACGAAGGAAGAAGACTTTACGGTCGACGAAGAATCAAAGACGGTTTTGTTGCAAGACGAAGGTATTAAGAAGGCTGAGCGTTACTTCAACCTTGAAAACTTGTACGATTCAGGCAACACAGCTTTGACTCACCACATTGATCAATCATTGCGTGCCAACTACACGATGTTCAACAACAAGGACTACGTTGTCCGTGATGGCGAAGTTGTGTTGGTTGATGCGTTCTCAGGACGTATTCAAGAAGGTCGTCGTTTCTCTGATGGATTGCACCAAGCCTTGGAAGCCAAGGAACAAGTTCAAATCCAAGAAGATAACCGTGCGATGGCTTCAATCACGTACCAAAACTTGTTCCGTCGTTACAAGAAGTTGTCAGGTATGACTGGAACGGCCAAGACTGAAGCGGAAGAGTTCCGTGAGATTTACAACATGGAAATTGTTGAAATCCCAACGAACCGTCCAATTCAACGTGTCGACGAACCAGATTTGTTGTACCCTAACTTGCGCTCAAAGTTCTTGGCCGTGGTTGAATTGGTTAAGGAATTGCACGCCAAGGGGCAACCAATCTTGATTGGTACGGTTGCCGTTGAGACTTCAGAATTGTTGTCACAATTGTTGGACCGTGAAGGTATTCCGCACAACGTGTTGAACGCCAAGAACCACGCCAAGGAAGCTGAAATCGTTGCCAACGCTGGTCAACGTGGTGCCGTTACGATTGCCACTAACATGGCCGGTCGTGGAACTGACATCAAGCTTGGCCCTGGTGTTTCTGATTTGGGTGGCTTGGCCGTTATCGGAACTGAGCGTCACGAATCTCGTCGTATCGACAACCAGTTGCGTGGACGTGCTGGTCGTCAAGGTGACAAGGGATACTCACAATTCTTCTTGTCATTGGAAGACGATTTGATGATTCGTTTCGGTGGTGAGCGTATCAAGACGATGATGGAACGCATGAACTTGGCTGATGAAGATGCTGTGATCAAGAACCGCTTGATTACGCGTTCTGTTGAGTCAGCACAAAAGCGTGTCGAAGGTAACAACTACGATTCACGTAAGAACGTTTTGCAATACGATGATGTTATGTCGCAACAACGTAACACGTTCTATGCAAACCGTAACCAAGTTATCGATGAAGAAAAGTCATTGCGCAATGTTATTTTGCCAATGGTTGAGCGTACTATCGGACGTGTTGTTGATCGTCATGCTTTGGGTAAGACTGAAGAATGGGATTTGCAATCAATCGTTGACTTCGCCGGGGCTGTTTTGATTCCTGAGGATTCAATTACGGTCGCTGACCTTGAGGGTAAGAGCCAACAAGAAATCAAGGATTACTTGTATGGTCGTGCCAAGGAAGTCTACGAAGACAAGCGTTCTGCTTTGGTTGATGATGAGCAAATGCTACAATTCACACGCGTGGTTATCTTGCGTGTGGTTGACTCACAATGGACGGACCACATGGACGCCATGAACCAATTGCGTGATGCTATCCAATTGCGTGGTTACGGTCAATTGAACCCATTGATTGAGTATCAAAACGAAGGTTTCCGTATGTTTGAAGAAATGATTGCTGGTATTGAATATGATGCAACGCGTCTATTCATGAAGTCAGAAATCCGTCAAAACTTGCGTGCATAAATGTTATTGGAGGGGAAAGTTAGTTGCGACTGGCTTTCCTTTTTCGCATTAGAGAGTTGAGGTTATAGAGAAAATGGAGCTATCAGAAGCACGTCGCTCATTAGCTGAGATGTCAGAAGAGATTACGAAGTTTGGTGAGTCTCTGGACTTGGATGCTTTGAACGATGAAATCGCGGCTAACGAAGACGAAATGGTTCACCCAGATTTCTGGAATGACAATGTTGCGGCGCAGAAGGTGATTGATGCCAACAACATCTTGAAAGGTCGCCGTGATGACTACTTGAACTTGACAGCTGGCGTAGAGAACGTTGAGACGGCACTTGAACTATTGGCTGAATTGCCTGATGAAGACATGCAAGCTGAGATGGAAGCGGACTTGCAAAAGTTGTCAGACGACCTAGAGAGCTACCGTTTGGCACAATTGTTGAACGAGCCATATGACAAGAACAACGCCATCTTGGAAATTCACCCAGGGTCTGGTGGAACCGAGTCTGCCGACTGGGGTGCCAACTTGCAACGCATGTACACGCGTTGGGCTGAGCGCCACGGCTTTAAGGTCGAAATTATGGATTACCACCCTGGCGATGTCGCTGGTATTGACTCAGCCACATTGATGATTACGGGACACAATGCTTATGGTTACCTACGTTCAGAACGTGGGGTACACCGTTTTGTCCGTATTTCACCATTTGATTCAGCTGGTCGTCGTCACACGTCATTCGTATCAATTGATGTCATGCCTGAATTGGATGACTCAGTTGAAGTTGATATTAACCCAGCTGACGTTAAAATGGACGTTTACCGTGCCTCTGGTGCCGGTGGACAGCACATCAACAAGACGTCATCTGCTGTGCGTTTGACTCACATTCCAACAGGTATCGTTGTTGCCTCACAACAACAACGTTCACAATTCCAAAACAAGGATACGGCCTATGCTATGTTGCGTGCGAAGTTGTATCAATTGGAAATGGATAAGAAGGAAAAGGAACGTGCATCGATTGCTGGCGAGCAATTGGAAAACGGTTGGGGATCACAAATCCGCTCATACGTTTTCCAACCATACCGCATGGTTAAGGATCACCGTACGAACTTTGAATCAGGTAACCCACAAGGTGTCATGGATGGTGATTTGGATCCATTCATTAATTCATACCTACGTTGGAAGTTAGCTGAACAAAATCCAGACTAAAAACTAAAGGACTGCCAAACACGAGGTTTGGCAGTCCTTTTCTGTAGGTATGACGAAGTTTGGAATTTACTGAAATATTTGTGGCGAATTTACGAGTTGTTTAAAGTGGATTCATGAAGTCGGTGGCAAAGTGTCGTTCGTCGTGGTATTATTCGTACATTGTTTCGTATTTAATCGAGAATGTTCGGGGGAACGACTGGATTAAGTAAACTTAGTACTTTAAAATGACTTTTTTAACCATGGGGGGATAAAAATGGGTATCGTAAATGCATCAGAAATGATTGCGCAAGCACACGCACAAGGATATGCGGTAGCGCACTTCAACACGAATAATTTGGAATGGACACAAGCAATCTTGCGTGCGGCGGAAAGCCAAAAGGCGCCGGTGATTATCGCAGCATCAATGGGCGCTATTAAGTACATGGGTGGCACGAAGATGGTAGCTGACATGGTGCGTGATTTAGTTGAGAGTATGGCGATTACGGTGCCGGTAGCGATTCACTTGGATCACGGTAATCTAGAGATGGCGTACCAAGCGATGAATGATGGTTTCACATCAGTTATGTTTGACGGGTCTGATTTACCATTTGAAGAAAACCTGCGCGAAACCAAGGCTTTGGTGGCTAAGGCCTCTGAATTGGGCGTTAGTGTCGAGGCTGAAGTTGGGTCAATTGGTGGTGTCGAAGATGGCATTGTTGGACTAGGTGAAATTGCTGATAAGCAACAAGTTGTTGAAATGGCTAACACGGGTATCGACATGCTAGCAGCTGGCATCGGCAACATTCACGGGGCTTACCCAGAAGATTTTGCTGGTCTAGATTTGGGGGCGCTAACTGAGTTTGAAGCAGCGACGCGTCATGAGATGCCATTTGTCTTGCACGGGGCTTCTGGTTTGCCTGAGGACGAAATCCAAACGGCGATCACGCTTGGCGTGGCTAAGATTAACATTAATTCGCAATTGCAATGGGCATTCCACAACGCATTGCGTGAGTTCATTGTGACAGATCGCGATTTGGAAGGCACTAACTACGATCCACGTAAGTTGCTTCGTTCAGGTGTCGACGCTGCGCAACAAGCTGCTGAAGAGATGATTCAAATGCTTGGGTCAGCGAATAAGGCACAAGTAACACTAACAAAGGCATAATGCCGATTGCTGTGAGGGAAAGATGAATAAGCCTAAATTGTTTTTGGACATGGACAATGTCCTTGTTGATACGTTACTTATTTTGAATGCGATTGATATGGCTGGTGAGACAGTCGCTAAGCCAGATCAGATTCCAGGCATTTTTCGAGATTTGCCACCGGTACCAGGGGCGATTGACGCGGTAAATAAGTTGAACGACTATTATGAGTTATATATTTTGTCGACAGCGCCTTGGCAAAATGTGAGCGCTTGGCAAGATAAGTTGATTTGGTTGCAACATCATTTCGGTGATGATGAGAAGAGTCCATTTTATAAGCGCGTGATACTTGCACATGATAAGAGCCTAGCACGCACACCTGGTGGCATTTTGGTTGATGATCGACCATACCACGGTGCCAGTGGTTGGGATGATGCAGAGATGGATAGTCAATGGATTCAATATGGTTATGAGCCCAAGATGACTTGGCAAACCGGTTTGGTTGAGCTATTGATTGAGGCGGCAGAAGTGTTTAAGAACGGCGACAGTATTCGAAATGCTGTTGATACGGTCATGAATGAACATCAGATTGCTGTGCACGGCGATACGGAGAAGTTCGTTAAAGCTGCATGGGAATAACAGACAGAGAAAAAGGCTTGGGTTAGTGGGAACCCAAGCCTTTTTGGCTATTAAAGCCACATGAAGAGAAAAAATTAGTATTTAAAGAAATACGCTTGTAAGAGATAACTTACAAGAATGAGTATAGCAAAGATGGTTAGACCGGCTGTGCCAGAGTTAGCGATTTTTAAACCACAATTTGGTACGGAAAAGGCCCTGATTTATAAATCAGGACCTTCGTACAAAAGAAATGATGGTTAGTGGCAATAACCATATTTGGGAAAGAAAGTTGTCGCACAAAGCGACGACATACTGCATTCCTACAAACCTACCTCTAAACTATATCATTCGTGATAAAAGTGAGTGTGCCAATTATTAAGCAAATCATCTAACAATTTAGAACGGTTATTGTTGGGCGTTCAGTGCTTTAATAGCAGCTTCAAATAAGTCCCAGTCACGTCGAGTCGGCGGATTACTCCATTCAATATGGACCGCATTTTTAGCATCGTGAGGTGTGATATTAGAAAGCAAAATGTCAGCCTTGTCAGTGAATTCATTGGTAACAATGATATTATGGTTCGAAGTTGCGACTATCCGAGCTTTAAGGCTTTCGGTGTAAGCATAACCATAAGAAAAATCCAGTGCGACCACTAGTGGCTTTTCAATAATCGTTCTTGGAATTGTAATGACCAATAGGTACAGCAAATCATTGTAGAAATTCTCTTGATTGGTTTCGAAATCGGTTAGCTTGTCTGGAAATTGCGTCAGGAACTTCGCGAAGAATTCCTTCGAAACGTCTAAATACTCAGCAAAATTTTCCATCAGGTATGCACTACGTTGGTGTGTGGTGACCTCGGAAAGGGGCTGCGTATAGCCAAGCAAACGCAACAGGTAGGTATCTAGTGGCGTTGTTTCTTTCTTGAAGAACATGGGAGCAATTGACCAATATGACAATGAAAAATGAGTTGCAAATGTTTTACCCAGCAGTTCTTTAATGGGGGCAATGTGATTTTGCAACGCCACGTTTTTGTGCAAAGAAATTGGCAGAATGTTCATCGCTAAAAGAAAGTTTAGGTATGAGACTGCCTCCCAAGCTAGTTCTTCTTCGGAAAGGTGAATACCTTCCCCTTGAAGCGTTTTGTCTAAAATTTCAATAGCGATCGCCACGTTTTCTGAATCGACTAGTAATGTTTCTGGCGAGAAGAACATTCGGGATCCAACGTTGTCTTGATTAACCAGATGTCCGTTAGCGATTCGGCGATAGCCAATATACGTGTAGTAAATTAAATTGAGCTGGTTTGTTGGTGATAACTGGAAATCCAAACGCTCAGCTAATTCTTTAATCATATTGGTTGATGTCTTTAATGATGTATTTGAAAACGGGTACTCAAAGTCGCAAAAGATGACGGAGTAGTAGTGATAATAGAACTCACGTACTGAGATTTCGTCACCAGTCAAAACTAGACGCTCTGATAGAGCCAGATGATGTTTCCGAAAGTAGGCCATCAGACGTTTGCGGCGCCGAAAGAAGTTCGTACATGACATCAAACTTTTGTTCGAGAAGTCTTCGACGTTGGTGAAATCTTCCTCAAAACTACTTTCTAGAATTTGAACAGTATCAGACCGTCTAGAATAAAGATAGCGTATTGAAGTGACGGGTGAACTATTTGTTACACGCACATACGTGATTGTATTGCGATCAAACGTTAATGTAAAAAGCCAAGATAATTCATCCATTGATTCATGGGCTAACGTTTGAACAGCCTTTTTAATGACAAATTCCGATGCACCTAGCAATCGTGACAATTCTGAAACGGTGGTGATGACCGGTGCTGGCATATTCTCTAACGTGACAATTATGCGTAACTGAATCTGCTCATATTCATCTAACAGGTCAAAAATAGCCATGGCTAGCTCCTTGTATTATGCGTAAATTCATTCTAAACGTCTGCATTCTTTAATATCTATCATTTAACCAAGAATTTGTCGGCAGGGAGTACCAAGCTGTCTGTTTATTCCAACATGTAATGGTACGTTGCCGAAAAGATAGTAAGGATAAAGTGCACAAATTGACCTTCCGACGTTCGAAATCAAGATTTGCGGTACTTAACAATGTGTTATTGTTCACATTGTTAATAAAACCGGAAGTGCCTAAAACTAGGCTTTTTCATTTAGTGTGTTCCAAATGCGAAACACTAAGTGTGAATAAATTGTGAATAATATGTTGCTAAACTTATGTAAGTAGATTAAGATAATATATGTTAATTGATTCACATATTTTAAATAAGGTTATTTATTTTTTAGGAGATATTATTATGATTTCATGGCTACGTAACAGCAAGGTTGCAATGTGGGTATTGACGATTGCCCGTGTTTACTTGGGATTCCAATGGGTAATGGATGGTTTTGAGAAGGTTACCACTAAGGGTGGCTTCGATGCTTCAGGCATGATTAACATGGCAATTGCTAAGCCAGTTATGACACCAGCACAAACGAAGGCCTTCCCATGGTACGACTGGTTCTTGAACCTAGCAACGAACCACGGTCACGCTACTGGTTTCTTCTCATTCGCCGTTGCATGGGGTGAGTTGTTTGTTGGTTTGGGATTGATCTTTGGTACGTTGACTTTGGCAGCTGCCTTCTTCGGAATGATCATGAACTTCTCATACTTGGGTGCCGGTGTTGTGTCAGTTAACCCAACGTTCATCTTCATCGAGATGTTCATCTTGATCGGTGGCTTCAACTCCGCACGTATCGGTTTGGACCACTGGGTAACGCCATTCTTGCGTTCAAAGTTGCCATTCTTGAACAACGATATTGAAGTTCGCTAAGATTAATATTAAAGATTAAAAGGATTCGGAAAATCACTTTCCGAATCCTTTTTTTATGAATCTAGGGGCTAATTTGGCCGTGAATTTTAAGTTTTGGCCACCTGAGACAGCGTACAACCTTTTGGGTACTGGTTTGTGGTATAAACAGAGTAAACGCGTTGTACATGGGGTGACTAAAATGGACAGAAATAAGCTAGCAAAAAAGATACGTAAACAGATGAACCGTAACCCAGGTTTATCGAGTGGGGAAAAGTTTTTTATCGACAATTTAGCGTTAGCGAAAAAGACGGATAACCTGATAAAAAAGTATCATTATGCGATACCGGCGGCCGATCAAAATGCAGTTAAAAAGACGCTTGCACCACCGTTGGCGGAAGCCCTACAAGCTTCTGAAGATGATGTGAACGAGCTATTGGCCGATATTACCGTACGACTGACACTGACCGCGAAACCGGATTTGGTTTACGTTCGGGAGAATTCAAAGAACGTTGTTTCGTCACGGCGAGTCTATGGCATTGCGTATCAAGTTCGCGATGAAGGGGATGGGCTCGCGCTATTTCGGGATGTGCTTACGGAAGCCAGGATGCCGCGAACTAGAATGACGGCGACACCTCAAGTTAAGTCAGTCGAGCCACAAACACCAAGTGAGGATGTCACGGCGTTGAAGAGTCAAATCGATCGATTGGAAAAGGCAAATAAAACGTTAAAAGCCAAAAACGTTGCGGCTAGCGAACGGGTCCAAGAGCTTGAGCGTGAATTAAAGCAAGCGAATACGGCCACGACGCAAGAAACAGCGGCGTTATCAGATCAGCTTGAAACAGCGCAAGCGACACAACAGGCGACGCAACAAATTTCCCATCAACGTCAATTGGATTTGGAACATCAAGCAACTAGGATGGAAGAACTGAAAAATCAGGTCACGGAATACGAGAATTTGCATCGCAATGAAAGTGGTCGTATTGCTGAACTTGAGGAAGCGTTGCATGAGGCAAATGAATCGTTGGAACAACTCCAAGTTATGCAGCATAATACGGCACAGTCAATTCATACGAATACGGATTACAAGGATACTGTGATTCGAACGTTGGCGGTGCGCATTAGTGATGGAGCAACAGCAACAAGCGCCGGTTCAAGAAACACCAGTAACCGCACCGCAACCGGTTCGTATTATTACGAAACAAGCTGAGCCAGTTGTGATGACAAAAACTGTGCCGGTCACAGATTCAGAGGCGTTATCACAATTGATTGCGCACTTAACCCGTGATAATTTGGCTGCCTATCGCAAATTGCCGTTGCTTGTTCAAACCTACAATGAGTTAACAAATGATGATGTTGCTCTGTGGATACCGGTGCAAGGCCGATTCTATGTTGAAGATGAAGAGCGCTACTTTGATTGATAATCAGGGGCATCTGGTCGGCATGGATCAAATTGACCTGAATGGCCTTGATGAAGCGAGTCTGAATGCGGAAGAGACATACTCGGCGCGTGTTCGATCGGATACTCATGCAGTACAGTTACTGCGTAGTCTGGGTAGACTGCCAGAAACAAAAGCCACCGAGGACGAAAAGACTGCGACAGATAGTGAACTGGAGCGACAACTATTTGGTAAACGTGTGTTGATTGTGTCGTGGTTTGGGGCGAGCGCTAAAAACGCTGCGAACAAAATCAACGAGGTTGGTGGTCAAGCCACGTGGTTAGACGGCTCAAAGTACACGGAAAGCAAAGTGATTGATGAAATCCGAGCAAACCGATATGATGTTGGCGTTGTCCTAATCAACGGGTCGCATCACCATACGGTTAAGGCCGCGTGGGAAGCCCAACGCGCGGGTCAGAATATTCAAGTAACGCCAAACGCGGGGATGACGAAAATTATTCGTATCGCGATGGATGCGTTGTAAGACAAAAAAGCAGTCTGCCAATACTGTGGCAGACTGCTTTTTGATTATTTGCGAACTAATTCTGTGTAGGCGTCTTCGTCAACAACGACGTCGATTTCACCGATGTATTCACGTGGATCATCCTTGACGAACGTGCGCTTGAAGACGAACAAACCATCTTGGTCAGAAGCTTCTTCAATACCACCCATATCATACAATGACACGCCTGAATCCATGGCCCATTGAATCATGGCCGTTTGGACGGCATATGGGGCGTAGTAGATGTTACCGTCAAATGAACCGGCGTACATGTACCAAATCTTGTCACCGTACTTAAAGCCCATACCAGTTGAAAGCAATTCGCCTTCACGTTCAGCAATATAGATACGCATGATATCATCATCCGCAAATGCTTCACGCATACGCTCGAAGTATTCCTTAGGACGGTGTGAGATGCCGTGACGTTGTGCCATGCCGGCATATGTCTCAAAGAAGGCATCGACGGCTGCTTCGTCGTTAGCCCAACGAACGGTTACACCGTCACGGACGGGACGCTTCAACTTTGACTTTGTCTTTGAAGGGTACAAGTCCAGCGTTTCCTTGGCATCTGGCTTAGCAGTCAAATCGATGACCATGTTCAAACGGGGTTGAATGGTAGCGTGCATCCCCTGGTCAGCCACGTTGCGGTTACGCGTTTCGTAGCCACGGGCACGCAAAGCATCGTTCAATTCATCTGAGTAAGGGACTTCAGGATCCATACGAATGACGTACACATCGTCGTCGGCCACAGCAAGCTTGGCCTCAGCAACTAACTTATCCAACAAATCAAGGTCCGTAACGTCCATCACAGGCCCCTTTGAGGCGTAAGCAAACTTCTTACCGGTTGGCGTTTGCGTCAACAGAAGCGAAATAGCGGCAATAATGTTGCCATCAGCGTCTTCAACATACGCGTGGCGAGGCTCCCAATTATTCTTAACGTGTGCCCAGCCCAAGTCTTGTGTCACTTGGCCGAACTTTGAGTTGCGGACAAACGTCGTAAAACGTTCAACGGCAGCTGCATCATTCATATCCAAAACTGGCATTGTTTTTCCTTCTTTCTAACTGAAAAACAGTCTCATTCAATCTGAGTAAATTATAACATAGGCAAGTTTACCAGTTTCAGAGTATAATAACTCTTATGGAAACTATTACATCAGTACAAAATGGCCGTATTAAGTCATGGCAAAAGTTGCAAACGAAGAAGGGTCGCCAAGCAAGTAAGACTTACTTGCTTGATGGCTGGCATTTGGTCCAAGAGGCCATTCAACACGATGGTAAGTTGCACGCAATTATGGCAACACCAGAACAATTGGCAGAACACCAAGATGACTTGCCACTTGGGGTACCGGTATTCGAAATTACGGCCGATATTGCTAAGAAGCTATCAGACTTGGTAACGCCACAAGGTATCTTTGCGGAAGTCTCATTGCCAACGGCAACTCGTGAACCACAATTTATTCACGATGGCGCTTGGTTGTTCTTGGATGCGATTCAAGACCCAGGTAACGTTGGAACGATGATTCGTACGGCGGATGCAGCTGGCTTTGCCGGCGTTGTGTTTGGGGATGGATCAGTTGATCCATATTCACCAAAGGCATTGCGCGCTATGCAAGGATCACAATTCCACATGACATTGACGACTGGAAACTTGCAAGAGTGGACAGCTGCGTTTACGCAAAATGACATGAACGTTTATGGCACCCAATTGGATCCAGAAGCCGCTGACTTGTTTACGATTCCAGCGCAAACCCAATTTGCGTTGATTATGGGTAACGAGGGTCAAGGCATGAATCCTGAATTGGCTAAGATGACAACTAAGAATCTTTACATTCCAATTTCTGGCCAAGCTGAATCACTAAACGTTGGTGTGGCAGCTGGTATTGCAATGTTTGCGTTGAAGGCACGCTAAAGCCTAGTTTGATAAGGTACTGTTAATCATGCAAAGAGGGGGCTTTTATATGCAAGATTGGCAACGCGACACCGCGTATTATAATATCGTGAAAGACTTGTTAGCCCATCCCCAAGTGCAAGAGTTGGCGAATTATACCCAACACCACCACTCGGATCGGTTAACGCATTCAATTGCGGTTTCATATGTGAGCTACAAGTGGGCATTACGTCTTGGCTTGAATGCAACTGCGGTCGCACGAGCTGGTATTTTGCACGATCTCTTCTTTTATGATTGGCGTACCACGAAGTTTGAGCTAGGAACGCATGCGTTTATTCATCCCCGCGTTTCACTACGAAATGCTGAGAAGATTACGCAGTTATCACCGATGGAAAAGGATATTATCCTGAAGCACATGTGGGGTGCGACAGCTGCGCTACCACATTATCGCGAAAGTTTTTTGCTGGATTTAGTTGATGATTATATGGCGGTTGCTGAGTTTTTCTCGCCAGCATCAGCTCGAGTCAAAAGACTATTCCACGCACACTAAAAAACGACTGTTCTGCATTTTTGCGGAACAGTCGTTTTTGTTAAGCACAACAAATGTCAGTGCAGCCTTTACGTTCACACTGAATCGTGCGAACGGCTTGCTTAAACAATTCGATGTCACTGTAAGTTGGCGGATTGCTCCACTCTAAGTGAATCGCACGAATTGGGGTTTTGGGTACAACGTTTGAAATGATAATATCAGTTGTTTCAGTTGGCTTCTCGGTGATGATGACATTCAAATCGAAAAAGGTTGCGATTTGACGCTTCAACATTTCGGTATAGCCAAACCCATAATTAATATCCAGCGCCACACTGATGGGTTGATCGACAACGTGACGTGGCACGGTTGCAATTAACAGATATAAAATATCGTTGCAAAAATCAACGTTGTTCAGTGTGATATCAGCTTGCTTGTTTGGGTACGTATGAGCAATCCAGTCCATGAATGATTGCGCGACGGCTTCATAGTCCGCAAAATTACTATCTAGGTAATCGTTATGGAACGTCGTCGTGACCTCGGATTCGGGGTGATTGTAACAAACCAAGTGATACAAATAGATGTCAATCGGCGTCACGTCCTGCTTAAAGAAGAATGGTTGCAGCGACCAGTAAGATTGATTAACTGCGACCGCAAAAGTCTTAACCAGTTGCTCTTTTAATGGCGCTGTGACGCGCAGAAAGTTGGGCACTTTGCTAACTGGAATAGGCAACATGCGCAAACTAATCATAAAGTTCAGATAGCCATTTGCTTCCAGTGTTAGTTCGTGCTGTGATAAGTGGATATTTTTACGTTGTAGCGATTCATCGAAAATTGCGATGGTACTAGCTAACATATCGTCATCAACTAGCTCAGTTGCATCGACAAAAAATGGCCGTGCAATTGGCATGTGATCCGTTAACAGATGCCCCTGCATGATGCGATTGTATTTCACGTAGGTGTAGTACAACAGGCTTAGTTTTTGTGAATCAGATAAGGTGATATGTAGAGCCTTTGAAATTGCATCAATAATTCGTTCTGATGATGCTTTCAATTTATCAGAAAATGGGTAGCTAAAATCATCAAACAGCACTGAATAATGATGGTAATAGAGCTCTCGAATCGTAATTTCGTCCCCAGTTAAGATTAATGATTCTGACAAGTCTAAATGACGGTCTGCGAAGTATTCACGGAGAATCTTCCGTTTGCGGAAAAACGTCGTGCGCGAGATAGATTCATCCGCTACATAGTCTTCGACAGTTGAAAAACATTCGTGGAATGAGTGCTCAACTAATGCAATGTAGTCGGAACGTCTCGAATAGGCGTAACGAAGGGCAGTAATTGGCGAGGCATTTGAGACGCGTTGGTAATGAACGATACCATTTGCAAATGTCAAACTGAAGTATTTAGATAATTCAGTTAACGCCTCCGCTTCCAAGGTCTGTAACACGCCCCTTAGCGTAAACTCGCTCATGTCTAGTTTGAGCGCTAAACTATGTAAACTAATTTTTGTTGATTGGCCCATGCTATCCAAAGATACAATGACTTCAAGTTGTGTCTTCTCATGAGCCTGCAATAGATTTAAAACAGGCATTGTTGTCTACCAATATACTTTCTCTCTTTGTGAACTTATAGTAAGTTACATAAAAGATTATCGGTTGGCTTTGAAGATTTTTTGAAGAAAACGCGGTCGTTTTGTTTTTGTACGTAAAAATCGGACACTAGGTTGCGGACCAAATTGTACTGCTTTTCATGTAATCAATGCGACGCAGCCGTTTTTTGAAGATGATAGGATAGACCCATGCTATGACAGATTGAACAATCTTTTGGGGGATAGTGCAATGGGACAAAGTGCTAAGCAGATGCTGATTCAGTATATCCAAGACTGCGAATTTTCAATTGAATCTGCGTTAAAAATCATCGCGTATATGTCGCGGATAAAGACATATGAGGATGTGCCAAACGTCAACCCGGAACTGCTCGCTGAGTTGAGGGAAGACAATATTATCTTATAGATAAGACCAACAGCTGCTATGATAAAAACGCCAATTAGCCGGTTTCAGCAACCGATTAATTGGCGTTTTAAATTTGACATTATTTTACACGACGGCCGTGTACCAAGTGATAGACGACCAAGCCGATTACCGTAATCGCAACCATCACCATAAAGAGATGACGGTAGCCAAGGTAAGGCTCGAATAGTCCAATAATTGACGGACCAAAACCAAGTGACGCTTCGTAAGCAATAAAATAAGTTGCCGTGGCTTGCGTCAAACGGTCAGCTGGAATCATTTGTGAAGTAGTCGATTGCACGGCAGATTGGAAATTACCGAAACCGACACCGATAAAGATGGCAGCTAACAACATCATCCAACCGTTAACCATTGTGGCTAGAAGTAGCAGCCCGATTGCTAGAATAACTAATGATGGGTAAATGACATAGTTTTCATTCTTACGATCCATCAAGCGCCCGACGAGCGGACGAGAAAGCAAGATAACGAACGCGTACACCAAGAAGAAGTATGACGCGAACGTCACCAAGTGCAATTGACTAGCAAAGAAATCCAGATCAGCTTGCAAGGCAGCGTAGCCAATCGTTACAAAACCGAGGGTTAATGAGATTGGTAGCACGCGTGGTTCCATCAAAGTACGGATATCGAAACGTTGGTTGGCTTGCTTAGCGACCGGCTTCGTTTCAATGTAAACCTTGTCTGACTTAACAAATAGGGAAGCAATTAAAGCAATAAGTCCAGTCAAGAACTCAAGCCAGAATAGCGTACTATATGAAGCGTGTTGCGTAATCAACAAAGCCAAGAAAGGCCCGAATGCTGTACCGAGGATGGTTGCCAAAGAGAAGTAGGCAATTCCCTCGGCGCGTCGCTCAGTTGGAATGACGTTGATTACAGCGGTATTCGTTACAGTACCTGTAATGCCGACTGACAATCCTTGAATGAAACGCACAACAAGCAAATAAATCAAACCGCCTTGGAGTTGATAGGCTAGCAGCACAGGTACCAAAATTGCCATACTAATGATGGTTAATTGGCGTGCGCTGAACTTGGTGGTTAAAATACCAGCTGAAAAACGCGCAATCATTGTACCGATAATCGTCATACCAGTCACCAGACCAGCCATGGCATTGCTAACGTGGTAGGTTGCCACGGTGTATGGTCCAATGATGACAAAGAGACTATAGAACGTAACCATGCTCAAAATTTGAATAACGAAGAGCTGAATAAACGTTGCATTAAAGATACGGGAATTTGATTTCTGAGACGTAATAAACACCTAACTTTCTAATAAAAACTATTTTTTAGTATACACCTCGAAAAAATAGTCTTCATAGTTAATCGTTTTAGATGGACAATTTTTGTATTGAAAAACGGCAATTCAGCCACCGTTTAAAACGTTTAACCCTGTTCAAATCAAGGCTCGTGCATATTTTGTCTTTATTTCGTGCAGAGTTTATTCTTAAAAAAATCACAATTCTGGTTTTATAATGTAAGTATCAAAAGTGAGAAAAAAACGTTAGCTCGCAACACAGATTGTCCTTTTTCCGAGTATGGAAGCGTGACTTAATTTGTGAAGAGCGTTACAATTAAATCACTTATAAAATGTAAATAAAATTCCGATTAGAACTAGAGTATTAGGAGACAGTAATTATGGCAGTAGCATCACATGAAGTAGTAGCAAACACATTGTGCGACAAGTTTATCGCAACGTTTGATATCTTGGGACGTAAGTGGAACGGATTGATCATCGAAGTATTGTTGAACAACGGCCCACGTCGTTTCAAGGATTTGGCACAAGCTGTGACGAAGTGCTCAGACCGTGTTTTGGTTGAGCGTTTGAAGGAATTGGAAGCAGCTGGTATCGTTGAGCGTCGTACATACGAAGACTCATCATTGATTGAATACGCTTTGACTGAGCGCGGTGAGTCAATGCGTCCTATGATGGCTGCCATTCACGAATGGTCAGACAACTGGAACGCCTAATTAAGCATTAATTGTTAAGCCAGTGAACAAGGGGAACGCGTTCGCTGGTTTTTTGCATACCGGTTGCGAATGACTGATAATGTTGTACAATAATATAAGAAACTTTGAATGACCTAGTAAGTTGGTATGTCGTTTTAGAGAGTGGGCACTGGTGAAAATCCCATCGACGTTAAAACTGAATTTCAGTCAGGAGTTCATTGGTTGCAAGGCCTTTGCGGTTCATCCCCGTTAACGGATGTCCGAGGGTCGTCTTAAGTGACGACTAAAGTAGGGTGGTACCACGTTAATGAGCGTCCCTGTGACAAGTTATTTGTCGCAGGGACTTTTTATTTTGATTTTATTTTCTAAGGAGACAAACCATGAGTTTACAAGACGAGCTCACGCAATTGCGCGATCAAGCATTGGGCGCGATTGAAGCAACGACTGACTTGAAGGCTTTGAACCAAGTGCGTGTTAACTGGCTTGGTAAAAAGGGACCGTTGACTGAAGTGTTGCGCGGTATGAAGGATTTGACGCCAGAAGAGCGCCCAGTTGTAGGTGCTTTAGCTAATGAGGTGCGCGATGCCTTGACTGAGGCGATTGCGACGCGTCAAACGTCATTGGAAGAGGCAGCTTTGAATGCCCAATTGGCAGCTGAAACGTTGGACGTCACGTTGCCAGGTCGTGCGACTGTACAAGGTCAACCACACGTGTTGCAACAAATCATTGAGTCATTGGAAGACCAATTCCTTGGCATGGGTTACCAAGTCATTGAAGGTCCTGAAGTTGAGCAAGATAAGTACAACTTTGAGATGATGAACTTGCCAAAGGATCACCCAGCCCGTGATATGCAAGATACGTTCTACATCACACCTGAAATCTTGATGCGTACGCAAACGTCTCCTGTGCAAGCTCGTACATTGGAGTCACACGACTTTAATGCCGGACCTTTGAAGATGGTTTCACCAGGTCGTGTTTACCGTCGTGACACCGATGATGCGACGCACTCACACCAATTCCACCAAATGGAAGGATTGGTTATCGATAAGCACATCACGATGGGTGACTTGAAGGGAACGCTTTTGGCGGTTGCCCGTAAGTTGTTTGGTGAGGACCACGAAATTCGTTTGCGTCCTTCATACTTCCCATTCACGGAGCCTTCAGTTGAAGTTGACGTGTCATGGAACGCTGTGACACCAGACATGGCCCCTGAAGACATCGAGTGGATTGAAGTGCTTGGTGCTGGTATGGTGCACCCTAACGTTTTGCGTATGGCCGGTGTTGACCCAGAAGTTTACGGCGGATTCGCCTTTGGCTTGGGACCTGACCGTTTCGCAATGTTGAAGTACGGTGTCGAAGATATCCGTAACTTCTACTTGAACGATGTGCGTTTCTTGACGCAATTTGACCAGAAAGGATAAGCAAACAAAATGAAGGTTTCTGTAAATTGGTTGCGTGATTATTTGCCAATCGAGTTGCCAGCTAACGAGTTGGCCGAGAAGATTTCACGTACGACTGTTGAAATTGAAGGACAATACCAACCACAAGCAAACATGAAGAACATCGTGATTGCTAAGGTGTTGTCAGTTGTGCCTCACCCAGATTCAGACCACATGGTGATTACCCAAGTGGATGCTGGTGAGGATGAGCCTATCCAAATCGTGACGGGTGCCCCAAACGTTGCTGAAGGTCAAACGGTTATTTTGGCTAAGCACAACTCAATCGTTGGCGGTGGCCAAAAGATTAAGAAGGGTAAGCTACGTGGTGAAGTCTCAAACGGTATGTTGACGGCTTTGCAAGAGCTTGGCTTTGACGACAAGGTTGCGCCTAAGGACTTTGAAGAAGGTATCTGGGTCTTTAACGATGTTGATGCCGCTGACTTGACGCCTGGTGAGGATGCCTTGCATGTTTTGGGGATGGATGATGACGTACTTGAAACGGGTATTACGCCTAACCGTGCTGACTTGTTCTCAATGAACGGAACAGCTTGGGAAGTTGCAGCTATCTTGTCAGAAGAGCCTACGTTGCCAACATTCGAATTGACTGAGACGTCAGAGAAGACGGCTGATTTGATTTCAGCTACAGCACCCGCTGACTTAGCACCTAAGTACGCCTTGCGTGTCGTTAAGAATGTTGAAGTGAAGGATTCACCATTGTGGTTGCAACGTCGTTTGTGGACGATGGGAATCCGTCCAATTTCTAACGTTGTCGACGTGACGAACTTAATGTTGTTGACGTACGGTCAACCATTGCACGCCTTTGATTTGGATACATTGCCAAGCAAGGACATTGCAGTTCGTACGGCTAAGCCTGCTGAAAAGATTAAGACATTGGACGGCGTTGAGCGTGAAGCATCAGAAGGTGATATCGTTATTGCCGCTGGTGATGAAGCCTTGATGTTTGCTGGTGTTATGGGTGGTGAGTCAACTGAAGTCACTGCTAAGACGACGAACATCGTTTTGGAAGGTGCCATCTTTGAGCCAAAGGCCATCCGCCACGCTGCTCGTGACCAAAACTTGCACTCAGAAGCATCAACGCGTTTCGAACGTGGTGTGAACGTTGAAGATACGTTTACGGCATTGGATCACGCGGCAGCTTTGATTGCTGAAATCGCCGGTGGTGATGTGACTGAAGGTCGTGTGGTTGCGCAAGACTTTGATTACGAAGCCCCAGTTGTTAAGGTGACGACTGCCCACGTTAACCACGTATTGGGAACGGAAATCACGGATGCTGAAATCTCAGCTATCTTTGATCGTTTGTTCTTTGACTATGAGTTGAACGACGGTGAATTCACGGTGACTGTACCAGCTCGTCGTTGGGACATCACGATTGAAGCTGATTTGGTTGAAGAAATTGCCCGTTTGTACGGTTACGATAACTTGCCAGCAACGTTGCCAACTGGTGAAACGACGCCAGGTAAGTTGACACCAAAGCAAGCTTTGATTCGTGCAACACGCCACGATTTGGAAGGCTTGGGCTTGAACCAAGCGATTTCATACGTGTTGACGACGCCTGAGAAGGCAAATAACTTCCAATTGCACGATGGGCAACCAATCCAATTGGACTACCCAATGTCACAAGATCGCCAACAAACGCGTGGTAGCTTGTTAACTGGTTTGCTTGATGATGTTGCTTACAACGTTGCTCGTAAGCAAGCTGATGTGGCTTTGTATGAGCAAGGACGTGTCTTCGTTTCTAACGGGGATGCCAACCAATTGCCAGCTGAAATCGAGCACGTTGCTGGTGTGATTACGGGTAACGTTTTGCCACGTACTTGGGCAGAAGGTGCACAAAAGGCTGACTTCTTCGCTTTGAAGGGTATTGTTGAGCGCCTATTGGCCAACTACGCTTTGGCTGATGATGTGCGCTTTGTGCCAACAACTGCGCGTGCTGAAATGCACCCAGGTCGTACGGCTGACATCTACGTTGGTGAGACGTTAATCGGATTTATCGGTCAAGTACACCCATTGACGGCCAAGGCCTACAAGGTTAACGAAACGTACGCCTTTGAGTTGAACTTGGATGCCATCTTCGACTTGCCAAAGGTGAAGGATGGTTACGAAGTGGTATCACGCTTCCCAGCCGTTGCGCGTGACTTGGCTATCTTGGTTGACCGCGATGTTCCAGCTGCTGATTTGCGCGGGGCAATCGTTGCCGCCGGTGGTGAGTTGTTGCACGACGTTGAACTATTTGACGTTTACACGGGTGAAAACGTGGCTGATGACAAGAAGTCATTGGCTTACGCGTTGACATTCGTTGACGTTGAAAAGACGTTGGTTGATGAAGATATCAACGCAGCCGTTGAAAACATTACAGCTGCATTGGCTGACCAATTTAACGCCGAAATTCGTTAAAAATTGTCAATCAAATATTTAAAAGCCATCCGTTACTGGTATACTAACTAATAACGGATGGCTTTTTTGCTGTCATTGCATTTTAAGGAGAACGATAATAATGGAAGATTTGAGCCGCATCAACGGTAAGAAGTCACGCAAAGGGCTTTGGATTTCGTTGGTTGTGATTGTGATTCTACTTATCGGTGCGGGTGTTGGTGGTTACCAGTACTACACCATCCAAAAGGATAAGACGGATTATTCAGCATTAAATGTTAAGAGTAAGAAGGAAGTTCAAGTGCAAGTTAAGTCTGGTGCTACGGCATCAGAAATTGCATCTGAATTGAGCAAGGCGAAGGTTTTGCGTTCAGAACGTGCTTTCATGAATTATGTGACAGTGAACAATGTTTCGGATTTGAAGGCCGGTTACTACTTGTTTAGCCCAGCTGATAACGTGAAGACGATTGTGAAGTCATTGCGTCAAGGTGGCGCTGCTTACCCATTGAACGGCAAGGATACGATTACGGTTCGTGAAGGCGAGACGATTGAAAACATTGCCACTGAAGTTGGTGAGAAGACTAACTTCACGAAGGATGAGTTCTTGAAGGCCGTTAACGACCAAGACTTCTTCAACCGATTGAAGGAAGCTTACCCAGGCTTGCTTGATTCAGAAGTGGATAGCCAACAAGCTGGTGACATCCGTTACAAGTTGGAGGGATACTTGTACCCAGCAACTTACGACTGGAAGACAGCAAAGACAGTTAACGAGTTGATCAACCAAATGGTCTACCAAGACTACGTGCAAATGAAGGACAAGTTTGACGCCATTAAGAAGTCAGGCATGACCGTACACCAAGTTTTGACGTTGGCTTCATTGGTTGAGCGTGAGGGAATTGACGAAGCAAGCCGTAAGACAATTGCGGGTGTCTTTGAAAACCGTTTGGCAATTAACATGCCATTGCAATCAGATATTGCAACAAAGTACGCCTTGGACACAAACAAGACGAACTTGTCTAACTCAGATGTACAATCAGACAACCCATACAACTTGTATAAGTTCTCAGGTTACGGCCCTGGTCCATTCAACAACCCATCATCACAATCAGTTGATGCGGTTTTGAACCCATCTGACCGTGATAAGGGTTACTTGTACTTCGTTGCTAACTTGAAGACTGGTAAGGTTTACTACTCAAAGGATTATGACGAGCACTTGGGCAAGTCAGGTGATTTGGAAGCAACCAACCAATCAGTTGGAAGCGAAGCTGATGCGAAGAATTCATCATCAAAGTAATCACATACAATAAAGCATCTTAAGCATCTGCTTAGGGTGCTTTTTTACTGCTTTACAAAGTGGGGTAAAGCTGACCATAATGGCAGATAGGGAAATTTGTTTTCGAAGAGATTTAAAGGAGGCAACGTGAGTGGCGACAGCGCTAGAAACCTTGAAACAAACGTTTGGCTATGAGTCCTTTCGTGATGGACAAGAAGAAATCATTAATGCCGTAATGAACGGCGAACGAACACTAGGAATTATGCCGACGGGTGGCGGAAAGTCACTAACTTACCAAATTCCAGCTTTGATGTTGCCAGGCATTACAATTGTCATTTCACCGTTGCTATCATTGATGAAAAATCAGGTTGATGAGCTGCACGAGGCTGGTGTGCCAGCCGTGACGTTAAATTCAACGCAAAATGATGATGAGTACCGTGCGGCAATGAACAGCTTGTTGAATGAAGAAGCCAAGTTGCTGTACATGGCGCCAGAACGTCTCGGAAGTGAAGGGACGTATAACTTGTTGAATCGCTTGCCAATTTCATTGGTCGTCATTGACGAAGTACACGTTCTCTCGCAATGGGGTCACGATTTTCGACCAAGTTATCTGGCGGCCGTTGGTTTAATTAACAATCTGGAATCAGCGCCACGTGTAATGGCGTTGACGGCCACGGCGACAGAACGCGTTCAGGCTGACTTGGAAGAGATGCTTCATATTCAGCACACTGTTCGAACGAGTGTGGTACGTGACAACTTAACCATTCGCATGGAAAAGGGCCTGAATAAAAAGGGTAAAGAGGACTTCATTAAGACGTATATCAAAGAGCACCGTGGTGAATCGGGTATTATTTACGCGCCGACACGTAAAACCGTCGATGCGCTCACTGAATCGCTAACGGCTGCGGGTATCAATGCCGTTGGCTATCACGCGGGGATGTCAGATGAAAAACGTACGCAAGCTCAGGATGATTTCATCTATGATCGTACCGATGTGGTGGTCGCGACTAATGCGTTTGGTATGGGAATTAACAAGTCGAATGTACGGTATGTCATTCACTATGGTATTCCGGGTTCGGTTGAAGCGTATTATCAGGAAATTGGCCGCGCGGGTCGTGATGGTTTGCCATCTGAAGCGATTTTGCTATATGCCGCGGCTGATTTGCAGACGCAACGTTTCTTTATTGATAATAGTGATAATCAAACGCCAGAATATCAAAATTTGCAGCGGGTGAAGCTACAAGAAATGGCAAATTACGGGGCGACACAAATGTGTTTGCAACGTTATATTACCCGTTATTTTGGTGAAGATACGCCAGATTGCGGTCGTTGCTCAAACTGCTTGGATACGCGTGAGGCAGTCGATATCACGACTGATGCGCAAAAGGTATTGAGTCACGTTGTCCGCATGTTGAAGTCACGCGGTGGTGAGAACGGCTTTGGTAAGACGGTTACGGCCGAGACGCTACGTGGTAAGGTTCCTGATAACTTTGCGTGGGCGAATTTGGATCAATTGCCAACATTTGGTATTTTGCGCGGTACGCCACGCGTGCACATTATTAGCCTAATTGATTATCTGATTGCGGAAGGTTATCTGCGCGTGACTGGTCAATATGCTGGGTTAACATTGGCGCCGGATGCGATGGCTGTTTTGAAGGGTGAGCGCAAGGTGATGCGTCGCCAAGATATTCGTTCAATCGGCGATCGTGTGCGTGCAGGTTCACCAAGTACGCGTGAAGACTTGGATGAGCAACAGCATAATGTCTTTGAAGCGTTGCGTAAGTGGCGTTTGGAGCTGGCACGGGTGACGGAAATTCCGCCGTTCATTATTTTTAATGACCGGACTTTGGTGGAATTGGCTAAACAGCAGCCACTTAATGATGCGGAATTGATGGCCGTTTCGGGAATTGGTGAAGCTAAAGCAGAACGTTATGGCGCTGACGTATTACGCGTCATTGCTGAAAGTAAATAATGAAAAAGGGTCGCCTAGACTTTGCAACATGCAAGTCTAGGCGACCCTTTTATTTTTTAATGATTAAGCAACTTCAACAGCGATGATCTCAACTTCCATTGAAGCACCGTTTGGAAGTGGTACTTCAACTTGGTCGCCGACCTTCTTACCCATCAAAGCAACCGCGATAGGTGATTCGTTAGAAATCTTACCCTCAAGTGGGTTAGCTTCAACGGCACCAACGATGGCGTAAGTTTCAGGCTCTTCGTCAGGCAACTCCTTAAACGTTACCTTCTTACCAACTGAAACTTCGTCGTCAGCAATTTCTGATGAATCGATGATGATGGCGTTATCAAGCATGTTTTGCAACGTGTTGATACGTCCTTCAACGAAGGCTTGTTCGTCCTTAGCTGATTGGTATTCTGAGTTTTCTGACAAGTCACCGAAGCTACGGGCGATTTGGATACGCCCAGTAATCTCGGCACGCGTCTCAGTAATCAACGTGTTTAGTTCTTCTTCAATCTTGGCCTTTCCTTCGACCGTCATTGGAAATGTCTTTTCTTCAGCCATGTTTCTGGCCTCCTATGCAATTAAATTTTATTAGTTTAATAAGTGTGTATACCCGAAGGTTTCAAATGTTACATTACCACGGGTATGCGCGTGTGTAAAGGTTCACAACGCTAAGATTTAGTAATGCAATGAGTGACGTCGCTTTTCGTTCTCTGACCAACCCAACCCAAGCATGAAGAGCAAGAAGCCTAAGCTGACAATTGCGCTTATCTTGAAGTATGGGGCAGCGAACTTAAAGGTGACTGTATGCTCACCCGGTTTCAATGGTACACCAATAAAGAACTTCCCGACCGTTACGGTTTCGGTTTCTTTACCGTCGACCAAAACATGCCAACCATCAGCGTTTGGAATGGTCGTCATGAGCAAACCTTGGCCCTTCGGCATATTAATTTTACCGTTGATTTCAGTTTCAGAATCTTTCTTAACTTGTAGACCATGTTCCTGAAGTGACTGGGCTTGTGACTTAATCAAATCCTTATCAGCACTGTAAAGTGAGACGTTTTGTAACCACAAATCATCCTTCTTTAGAACGAACGTCAGGGTTTGTTTTTGTCCCTTTTGGTAAGCCGGCAGTGGCACAACGATTGTGTGGCGATGGCTCGGCATCGTTGGCAACGCCTTACCGTTCAATTGAATTTCCACATTGTCATTATTAACCGCGTC
Organism: Weissella confusa; assembly: GCA_014332815.1. Classification (GTDB taxonomy): domain Bacteria; phylum Bacillota; class Bacilli; order Lactobacillales; family Lactobacillaceae; genus Weissella; species Weissella confusa_C. Next base: position 45,581 of record JACSZT010000006.1, read on the forward strand.
GCCAAGCGTTAGATAATAAGGATTATCAGTCGTTGGCGTGTAAGTTAGGGTCAATGACGCAACTTGCTTTTTGTTTTCCTTCTTCAGATAAGCACCGGTAATCGTTGCTGGTGCAGGAACGTTGGCAGCGGTCGAGCTATCAAAGTTTTCGCTTTTAAAGATGTCGTCGTGTTGGTAACCAATTAAGGCGTTCCAAAAATCATTTTGATTGCGGAGTGGATCGTTGTCCTTAAACGTCACGTTAAGTGCATTTGTGTTCGCTGCAAATGCGATTGGCAGTGCGTATGGGTTCTCAGACAAAATTGCCATCCCGGTGTACTTAGTCATTTGATAAGTACCATTGGTATCAGTGCGCTGGTAGGTCTGCATGTTAGTTGGCGTACCCGGCGTATTCGGCTCCACACCAGATGGTTGCAAGAGGTAACGCATACCAAGCAAACTATCAGTTAACAATGTTCCGCTGCTGTAAGCAATGTAGTTATCGCCTTCGGGTTGACCGATTGCTGCCATGAAATCACTTTGCTGGTGTTCCAAGGCGGAACTAAAGGTTGAGGCACCGTTGTAATTGCCTTGTAGTGGGTCGCCCTTCGTACGTTGGAATGATTGCGCAACACGGTAGAAGTTATCTTTCTGGCTTGGCAAGTGTTGGGTAATCTTGTTCAAACTCTTGATGTAAGTTTGATACTCAGTATTCGTGAGGTAGCTGAAATTATTCAACGTCCAAACGGTGCTGACAGTCATTTCAGCGATAACTAGCAGACTCAAGATGCCCAACCACCAACGTGATCGATGTGACAACGCGTGTAATGCCAAAATCAAAATAAAGAAGGCGTTACCTACTAATAATTGGTTCAATGTCAAAAAGTTTAAGCTGTCGAGGCGGAAGTAGAGGTAAACATCGGTCGCAATTGCCAAGATAACCAATGTTCCAATTTGCGTCCACGAGAAGCGAAGCGTTGGTGACCAGACTGAGGCTGCCAACCAAAGCACCCAAAAACTAAAGACATATGAGAAACGATAGGGGTACCAAACTGGAAATTGGAACCCGTGCCACATCAAATCCAATGGGGCGTACATCATTGAAATAACTAGAAAGGCAGTTACGAGCAAAGCAGTTAGACGCGTTTGCCAACGGATCAAGCGGTAGGTAAAGAAGAACCAAAGAATGATAATTGGCAGACTACCAATAAAAATATTTGGCAAACCTGAAGGCATTTGTTCGAAGTTAAATGTTCCCAAGAACAACTTGCCGAGTATATCAGGCGCTTGGTATTCGAACTTCCAAGTCAGATTATCCAACATGTGCTGGCCCTTGCTATTGAGCAACGTGTAACCAGTGGGTAACCAAACGATAGTTGAAAGGCCAATGCTAATGATGCTACCGAAAATGAACTTGCTAGCGATGGTCCAACGTTCACGTAAGGTGTACGGTTGCCAGAACAAGCGCCAGAAGACGTACAAAACTAGGAATAGGCCAATCATGTAGGCCATGTAGTAGTTAATAATAAAGATGGCGGTTAGTGGGGCGATAAATAGCCACGACGATTTACCATCTAAGTAGCGTTCAAATCCAGCAATGATTAACGGCAATAAGATTGCAGCGTCCAACCAAAGTAGGTTTAAGTCGTTAGCGACAAACCAGCCCATCATGGCATACGTGACACCAAAAAGTGGCAAACGCCAGCCATTTTGCCAACGCATCACGCGCAAAGCATAGCTGAAACTCCACCCAGCCAAACCGTATTTCAGAACGGTAATTAACAAGATTGCGGTTGGCAACATTGTGTTCGGGAATGGTAGGAGAAGTAAATTCGTTGGGCTGAATAAATAGTAGGCCCAATCGCCATACGTTTCACCACCCAACCCCTTTGCGAAGCTATAGAAAATACTCGTGGGATTGTGGAGGATGGCTTGACGGACATTTTCAAAAAAATCAATGTATTGTTGCCCTAAGTCGACGGTCAAGATGGAACTTGAACCGAACGGGGCCATGTGACGAAAGCCAAAATAGACAGTCATAATCAAGAGGGGTAGTAAGAAACTGACCCATAGCGCTTGCGTTGATGACCGCCATTTTAGTGGATTAAAACGTGCGAACATAGTTGTTTTCTCCCTGAAATTCAGATAGTTCTATTAAACCATATTCTGCAGTCGTTTATTAGGGTGGCTTTTAGTTAAAATACGACAAGGGTTAAGGTTTGTTGCCCCGGTTTTATGCTACAATTAAACAATTAGATTATGGAAGAAAGGGTCAAGTTATGCAGTCACCAAAGCGACGTGGCAATCGTCGGTCAAAGAATGGATCATTAGCTCGAATTCCAGCGCGTTTGAATGTGCTGATGGGTATCGTGGTTTTGATGCTCGGATTATTGGGCTGGCGATTGGTTACCCTACAAGTTACAGATAGCGAGACGTACAAGTCAGCCGTTAATAGCGCTGAATCAAGTACTGAAAAGGTGAACGTGCAACGAGGCATGATTTACGACAGTACTGGTCAAGTGTTGGTCGCTAACAAGGGATCACAAGCGATTACGTATACGAAGCCAAAGGGCGTAACCGAGGCTGAAATGTACGATATTGCCAATGAGGTTGCCAAGTATATCTCAATCGACACTGATCAATTGTCATCAGGAAATTATGCGACGTATTACATTCAAGATGCGAAGCGTGCGGCGAAGGTTGTTAAGGCAAGCGGTACGAAGACTGTGCCAGGTACGGATGATTATGTCGCTACCTTGAAGTCTTACGTACAAAAGCACGAGGCTAAGTTCCCATTGAGTGATAAGCAAAAGAATGCTGCCATGATTTTCCAAAAGATGGCAAATGCGTATTCTTTGTCAACGGTCTACATTAAAGAGACGGGTGTCACACAAGAAGAAATCGCCAACATCGGTGAGCGTCAATCAAAGATGCCAGGTGTGCGTGTTGGTATTTACTACACGCGTGACTATCCACAAGGTGATTCAATCAAGGCGTTGGTTGGTTCAACGTCAACTTCTAAGTCTGGGTTACCAGAAGATAGTGTCAACAAGTTGCTAACGGAAGGGTATTCACGTGACGATATTGTCGGAACGTCATATCTAGAAAAGCAATACGAAGATGCGCTAAAGGGAACGAAGGGTCAAGTTGAGGTTACCACCGACAAGGACGGCAAGACGACTGAAAAGACGACGTACGCCGGTCAAGCTGGTGATAGTTTGACGTTGACCATTAATTCAAAGTTCCAAAATGATGTGCAAAGCATCTTGGAGAACAACATTCCAGGGGGGATGACAACTGGTGCGTATGCCGTTGTTATCAACCCAAAGACGGGTGGTGTTTACGCAACGGCAGGTGTTAACCGTGATAACGAAACGGGTAAGACGACGCCGGATGCCCTTTCGACTGTTAACCAAGCGAACGTTGTGGGATCTGTTGTTAAGCCAGCGATGATTACAACCGGATTCTTGAACGGTACGATTACGGCCGAAAATAATACCATTACCGACCAACCGATTACGGTTGCTGGTACGGCAACGAAGTCATCATGGTTTAACCGTAACGGAAGTGGTAGCATGCCTTTGACTGCTGACACGGCCTTGATGGTGTCATCTAACTCGTACGTTATGCAATTGATGTTGAAGATGGGTGGCTTGAACTACTTCCCGGGTATGAGCTTGGGAGCTTTGCCAACCAGTGTGTTCCAAACAATGCGTGATGGGATTGCTCGTTTCGGTCTAGGTGTTAAGACTGGTATTGATTTGCCAGGTGAAATTACTGGTGTGAAGGGTTCAACGACCCGTGAAGACATTGGTAAGGCGCTGGATGAATCATTTGGACAGTACGACACGTTTACAACAATGCAACTTGCCCAATACGCCGCAACTGTTGCTAACGGTGGTTACCGTGTTCGTCCACACATTGTTGCTTCTATTGAACAACGTGATGAAGCGAACCGCGTTAAGACGCAAACAACTGTGCCAACAGAAGTGTTGGGAACGGTCGGCTGGACTGAAGCAGAGCGTAACTTGATTTGGAAGGGTATGGAAGAAGTTGTTCACAGTAGTTCTGGTTATGCAACTGGAACGCGTATGAAGAATGTTCAACCTGGTATCTACGCCAAGACTGGAACGGCCGAAACAACGACTAACGGTGTTTCTACATATACCAGTTCATTGATTTCATTCGTGCCTAACTCTGATGTTGCCGTGGCCATTGTTGTGCCATCGGTTTACGAATCAGACGAAAACGTTAACCAACAAATTGCAATCCAAATCTACGAAGCGTTCTGGAAGGACGTGCAAGATTCTGGTTCTGCAACAAAGTAACTATGCTAAACTGATACCTATTACTAGGTGTCAGTTTTTTGTTAGAGAGGGTGACTGTATGATGGATAAGAATGAAGCTCGTGAGATAGCTAAGAGTCATTTGGCGAAGCTGTCTGATATGCAACGCGCGACGTTGATGCAACAAATAACAAGTACAGTGACAGCATTGCCAGCTTGGCAGGAAGCATCTTCAGTCGCCTTAACGTTGGCACAAGATGTTGAGTTGCCTACGCAGCTTTTAATTCAGACAGCGTTATTGCAAGGTAAAAAAGTGTATTTGCCAAAAGTAGCGCCACAACGACAGCTTGAATTTATTCAGATTGATGAGTCAACCAAGTATGAACGCCACAGATTTGGTATGCTAGAACCAATTGGTGAACCGCTTGGGGATGTGGTGACACTTGATTTTATCTTGGTGCCTGGGTTGGCCTTTTCGGCAGCAGGTGATCGGCTAGGCTTCGGCGGTGGCTACTATGATCGTTGGTTACCAAAGACGACTGGCGCAAAAATCGCCGTGACGATTCCAGATAATTACGTGACGACCCCAAATTGGGAAATTGAAAAAACAGATCAACAGGTAGATAAGGTAATTGTTTTGCCACCTGTTTAAGGAAGAAAAGTATGATAGCAGAATTTAAGCGCGCCTTTAAAGCGACACCAGCGACCAGCGCCCTAGTGGCGTTTATGGTCGTGGTGTACCTATGGGAAGCTTTGATTGCGCAGAGTTTTACCATCAGTTCACGTGTTTTGTATGAAACAGGTGCGCAATTTGGACCAATTGTTCTCCATTATGGCGAATGGTGGCGTTTGCTGACGGCAGGCTTTTTGCACGTTACCGCGTCACACCTAATCTTTAATATGATTACGTTGTATTTTATTGGCCGATTATTAGAGTTAGAAATTGGGCCTTGGCGTTTTCTGATTCTTTTCCTCACAACTGTTATCAGTGGGAATTTAATGAGTTTAGCATTCGGTGCGATGAATGTTATTTCAGCCGGCGCGTCTGGTGGTGTGTTCGGTCTATTCGGCGCCATTGTTAGGCTGGGGTTGATGGACAAACGTAGAGCTTATTGGCGTAGTCAGGCAAAATTGATGACGGCATTTGTGCTGTTGTCAGTCATTTCAGCACTGTTTACACCAGGAATTGATCTGGCAGCCCATATTGGTGGCCTGATTGGTGGTTTCTTGATTGTGCCAGTCTTCATATCAGGCTTCCACTATTCAGGCTTATTCAAAATCGGTGGCGGTCGACGAGCATTAGCGTTGTTGATGTATGTTGTGTTGATTGTCGCTTTGGTTGGTATTGCACTGTTACGAAAATAGGAGATAGATATGCAAACATTTTTAGATGTCCTAAACTTGTTGAAGAAATATGATATCTACATTCACGTTGGAAAGCGCCTATGGGATATTGAGTTAGCGGCAATTGAAATCGATAATATGTATAAGGCTGGCCTACTTGATGCAAAAGAATATGCGCAAATCAAGCTGGTCTTACGGCATGAGCACGAGTTAGAAGAGAAGCAAGAAAGACTGCTATAATAGTATTGAAAACGTTTTCAATAAAACACTTGTTTTAATTCAGAAATTCGTTATAATAAATAATGTTGAAAGATAAGAAAGCGATTACAAAATATTTTTGTGAGAATGACGAGGAAAAATCATGGCTAAAGATAAGCTAATTGGTGTTGACCTTGGTGGTACGACTATCAAGTTCGCCATTTTGACTGCCGAAGGAGAAATCCAACAAAAGTGGTCAATCCGTACAAACATTTTGGATGAAGGGTCACACATCGTGCCTGATATCATTGATTCAATTAACCACCACTTGGACTTGTACCAATTGGACAAGGATCGCATCATTGGTATCGGAATGGGTACGCCAGGAACGGTTGATCTTGAGAACGGTACTGTTAAGGGTGCCTTCAACTTGAACTGGAAGGAAACGCAAAACGTTCGTGAGCAAATCGAAGCTGGAACTGGTTTGCCATTGACGATGGACAACGACGCTAACGCTGCCGCATTGGGTGAGCAATGGCGTGGTGCCGGAAACAACCAACCAGATGTTGCCTTCATTACGTTGGGAACTGGTGTTGGTGGTGGATTGATTAACGATGGTAAGTTGATCCACGGTGTTGCAGGAGCTGGTGGTGAGGTCGGTCACATGATCGTCGAGCCTGGTGGATACTTGTGCACATGCGGTAACTACGGTTGCTTGGAGCAATACGCTTCAGCTACCGGTGTTGTTCACTTGGCCCAAGACTTTGCAGAAGCCTACGTTGGTAACTCAAAGTTGAAGGCTATGGTCGACAACGGTGAAGAAGTAACGTCAAAGATTGTCTTTGACTTGGCCAAGGAAGGCGACTACTTGGCAAACGAAGTTGTAGACAAGGTTGCTTACTACCTTGGATTGGCTTCAGCTAACATCTCAAACATCTTGAACCCATCTTCTGTTGTTATCGGTGGTGGTGTTTCAGCCGCAGGAAAGTTCTTGTTGGATCGTGTTGAGAAGAACTTTAAGCAATTTGCCTTCAAGTCAACGCGTGACGTGACTGAAGTTAAGTTGGCTGAGTTGGGTAACGATGCTGGTGCTTACGGTGCTGCTTCATTGGCCCGTAACTCAGACCGCGTGATTGCCTAATTAAATAAGTAAAATAAAGACGAGAATCAGTGATGGTTCTCGTCTTTTTTGTTGTGGTTGTTTGTGTGACACATACCGCAAATTGCATTGAACTGTAACAAAATTCCCAGAAAACGATGTAATGTTTGTAATAAATGGCCTGAAAAGTAATGAAAACACGAAAAAAGTTATTTTCAGAGTAGGGACTGTTTTTGAACTAATTGTGAACACGAGAACTGATGAGCCTAAATGACGGGTTTCGTTCGGTGCTTAAATGTGACCATTTTGTGCGTTACATGCTGTTCAGACGCTGTTATATAACTGTTACGCGCCGTCGGTATGATTAATCATGTTGTTAAGGCAACGCATAACAAAAACAAATCAAGTTTTATAACTATTAGAAACAAACGCTTTACACGAGCAATATTTATTAGGGGAATTAATCATGCAAAACGTAAATTCACGCAAGAAGATGTACAAGTCAGGTAAGAACTGGGTAGCCGCAGCTGTTGTTGCTGCAGCCGCAGCTGTTGCACCAATGATCTCAACTGAATCAGCATACGCTAACGAAGAAGTTGCACAAACGACTTCATCATGGCGTGCAAAGACAGTTGACCAAGTGGTTGAAGCCGTTCAAGCCGCAGGACAAAAGTACACGGTTCAAGCTGGAGATACGTTGTCAACGATCGCATCTGCTACTGAACTTACAACTGAAGAAATCGCTTCAGCTAACAACATTTCAGACGCTAACTTTATCGTTATTGGTCAAGAAATCAACTTGACTAAGGAAGTTGCAGAAGAAGTTGTTTCAGAAGCACCAGTTGCACAAGAAGCTGCAGTTGAAGTGGCACCAGTTGTTGCAGAAGTAGCCGCACCTGTTGCTACGCAAGAAGTTGCTGTTTCAGAAGCACCAGTTGCACAAGAAGTACAACAACCAGCAGCACCATCATACAACGCTGATTACACGGCAGTACCTGGTAACTCATACTACGCTGGTCAATGCACGTGGTACGTTAAGAACCAATTGCCATGGGTTGGTAACTTCTGGGGTAACGCCGCAGAATGGGCTAACAACGCAACGTACGCTGGCCGTGTTGTAGACACGAACCCAGCTGTTGGTACGGTTGCAGTTATGATGCCAGGTGTTGCATACGCTTCATCATACGGTCACGTTGCCGTAGTTACTGGTGTTAACGGTGACATGATCACAATCTCAGAAATGAACGCTAAGGGTGAATTCGTGGTTTCATCACGTACTATCCCTGCAGCAGGCGTATTGTTCATTCACTAATTTAAAATGTATTGCCTATGGGACATTGTCATCAATGTCCCATTTTTTTGTTATCGTGATGTAACTTACTTGATATACGCAATTGTTATGATAGAAACCATACGAGGCTCAGTCGTTGGACTGGCTAAAAACGTACAAAAAGGGATTATAAACAATATGATTAACTCTAAGATGAATGCTATGGCTAAGGGAATGGGAGCTGCCGCTTTGGTTGCAGCTGCTGCAATTTTGCCAATGACGAACTCAAACACTGCTGTATCAGCCGATGATAACGCAAAGCCAGCTACGGACGCTACTTCATGGCGTGCCAAGACGGTTGACGACGTTAAGGAAGCCGTTAAGACGGCTGGTACGACTTACAAGATTCAAGATGGTGATACGATTGACACGATCGCACAAGCAACGGGCTTGAAGGTTGATGACATCGTTAAGATGAACAACATCACGAACCCTAACTTGATTATCGTTGGTGAAGAGATTCGCTTGAACGGTTCAGTTGCACCTGCACAATCAAATGCTTCAGCTGCATCACAAGCTTCAACTTCAACGGCTGCTTCATCAGCATCAGTTGCTTCTGCAGCGCCTGCACAAACGTCAGTTGCAAGTGCACCAGTTTCAACTGGTTCATTCGCTGACGCCGTTAACGCTTTGAACGCAATCCGTACGGCTGCTGGTTTGTCACCAGTTTCATACGATGCTTCATTGTCAGCAACTGCACAATACCGTGCAGACATGATGGCTGGAAACGTTGACGCAGCACACTTTGCACAATCATACGGTCACGAAGTTGTTGCTATCGGCTTCGGTGCTGGTTCAGATGCCGTTAACGCTTGGTACGCTGAAACTGGTATGATCGACAACGGTTCACACCCACACACGCGTTGGGTATTGGGTTCATACTCACGTGTTGGTTTCGGTTACAACGCTGCCACTGGTACGTTTGTTGCTGAAGCTCAATAATTGAAGAAAAATCAAAGTCTGCCTAAGGTTGGCAGACTTTTTATTTTAGGTTTGATAGAATAGTGCTTGACTGAAAAACGAAATGGGGAATTTAGTAGTATGTTGCAAGCATTGTTTGTCATTGTATTGCTTTGGATTCTTTGGACGGTTGGTACATTGGTATGGACGCGCGTAACGTTGAAGCGTGCGGCATCACTTTTGAACTCTGAAGAATTTGAAGCACAAAGTCGTGGTCACCAATTGATCGATTTGCGTGAGCCAGCTAAGTTTAAGGCAAAGCACGTGCTTGGTGCACGTAACATTCAATACGCTATGTTGAATGAGAACCACAGTGCTTTGCGTCAAGACAAGCCAGTCTTTTTGTATGACGAAAACATGCAAATGGCTGCGCGTATGGCGCGTAAGTTGAAGAAGGCGGGATACAACGATATCTACGTCTTGAAGAATGGTTTTGGTTCTTACACTGGTAAGACTAAGAGCAACTAAAAAATACCCACTTACATGAACTGACGTTTGTACGCCGAACCATGTAAGTGGGTATTTGTTTTTTATATTCGATTAGAAACGTGCGCCGTGAGAGTGAGCAGCCTTACGAGCGGCCTTGCGCTCTGTCTCCTCAAACTTAGCCTCTTCTTCTTCCAAAGGCTTAACAGCAACCTTGTGGAACGTGAAGGCTGCAGCGGCAGCAGTTGCTAGCGTACCAGCAACACCAGTCAAAATCCCCAAACCAAACTTCTTCATGATGTGGTTCCTCCATATATTTGTTAAGATAAGTTTAACATATTTTATATGAGTTTAATAACTGGGGTTCTTTGAAATGCAGATGAACAAACCGTTAATTATTGCCCACCGGGGTGATCACACGGCTGGACAACTTGAAAATTCACTACCGGCCTTTGCATCTGCAATACAATTGGGTGCAGATGGTTTAGAGGTTGATGTGCAGTTGCACGAGGGGCGCTTAATCCTAAAACATAATATTGATGCGCATATGCCACCGGTTGTTGATGATTTTGCATCATTCTTAGCGTTGGTGAAAGAGACCAACTACCACGGTTTGTTATTGATTGAGCTGAAGGGTAAACAGGGTGCAGCGCAATTGTACCGTGAATTACAGGCTGCCCAAGTTGATGCGCCAGTGATGTTGCAATCATTTCAAGTCAACGCACTTGAAACCTGGCGCCGACTGGATAAGACGATACCATTAGGGTTGTTGCAACATCGACCTAACCGGTTGAGTCGACAACTGTTTCAGGCCGGCGTGATTCAAAATAATAATTTGGACTATCGGTATGTACCGTTTATCTTCGCGCGTGCCCGGGAAGTGATGACTTATTGGTGGACCCCAACGAAAGCTTGGGTATTAAAAATGATGTTCATGGCGCGCGTTGCCGGTGTGATTACAGATGATGTGCGTTTGGCCCAACAAATTAGAGATAGAGATGGAAAATAGTATGGATAAGTTAATTGTGATTGTCGGTCCAACCGCGGTTGGGAAAACCGCTTTATCACTAGAACTAGCGAAGAAATTTAACGGCGAAATTGTATCGGGAGATTCGATGCAAATTTATCGGCAACTAAATATCGGGACAGCGAAGGCTACCCCTGAGGAGCAGGCGGTTGCACCGCACCATATGATTGATATTGCTGACCCCGCAGAACACTATTCAGCCGCACGATTTGTGCGCGAGGCACAGGCAGCAATTGCAGATATTGCATCACGCGGGAAACTGCCAATTTTGGTTGGTGGAACCGGGTTTTATGTTCAAGCTTTGTTGGGCGACCGTCCGTTAGCTGATGTGGATGATATTACGGACGAGGCATTTGTTGAGAAGTGGACGACGATTGCCCATGAACAAGGCGAATCGGTGGTTCGTGATGCCTTGCGCGAACTGGATCCAGTCAGTGAGGCGCGTATCCTCCCAGGACAAATTCGCCGTTTGGTCAGAGCGCTATTAGTTAGTGACCACACTGGCAAGCCGTTTTCTGAGCAACAACCGGAACCAAAGCGTTTGTATGACGCCTACATCATCGGTTTAACAACCGATCGACCAGTTTTGTATGAACGTATTAATACGCGTGTTGATGCGATGATTGCGAACGGCTTGCTGGAAGAAGCTCAGATTGCAGCGACATTACCAGAAGACAGTACGGCGAAAAAAGCGATTGGCTATAAGGAATTGTTTGGTTACTTAGAGGGCGTTGAAACCCTTGAACAAGCGAGCGAGAATTTGAAGCAGGCTTCACGTCGTTATGCAAAGCGTCAAATGACCTGGTTCAATAATCAGTTCACGGACATTCATTGGTATGATTTGGTGCAAAATGCTGCGGAACTAAACACGATCGAAGCGGCTGTCCAAAACTTCGTGTCAGAATAGCTGACATGAACAGAATAATCTTCTAAAATAGGTGGTAATATGCTACTCATAGGGGGTCGGACGTATGGTAAGACGAGAGTTACGCCGCGATTTGGCAGTATTGCCAATGAGTGTAGTGCGCGAATTGACGGGCTTATCAGATCGTCAGATTCGGTACTATGATCAGCAGGGACTCATTGAGCCACATAGAGGGGCCGGTAAGCAGCGCCGTTTTTCGTTAGATGACGTCGATCGCTTATTGGAAATAGCAGATTATCTAGATGCCGGTTATTCGATTTCTGAAATTCACGAGGTTGATGCTAAAAAGCAACGTCGTGAAGCAGAAAAAGTTAATCCGGATGAAATTAATATGCGTCACATGTTGGCTGATGAGTTGCTTAAGATTGGTCGTTTTAATAACGGTCAACGGAAGTTTTAGATGATGTGTTTTGGGATAAAGTAAAAGGAGATTACAATGGTTCGCAAGGCTTACACCAAGGATGATATTCGCACAATGATTGCTGAGGAAAACGTGGAATTCCTACGTTTGCAGTTCTCAGATGTTTTCGGCACAATTAAGAACGTCGAAGTACCTGTTTCACAACTTGAAAAGGTATTGGACAACAATTTGATGTTTGACGGTTCTTCAATCGAAGGATTTGTTCGTATTGAAGAATCAGATATGTACTTGTACCCTGATCTATCAACGTTCATGATTTTCCCATGGGCGACTGATTCACACGGTGGTAAGGTTGCACGTTTGATTGCAGATATTTACACGGCCGACCGCGAGCCATTTGCTGGGGATCCTCGTAACAACTTGAAGCGTGTTTTGAAGCAAATGGAAGACGCTGGTTTCAAGAACTTTAACATTGGAACTGAGCCAGAATTCTTCTTGTTCAAGCTTGATGAGCACGGTAACCCAACGATGAACCTAAACGACAAGGGTGGCTACTTTGATTTGGCCCCACTTGATTTGGGTGAAAACACACGTCGTGAAATTGTCTTGGAAATGGAAAAGATGGGCTTTGAAGTGGAAGCGGCCCACCACGAAGTTGCGCCTGGGCAACACGAAGTTGACTTTAAGTACGCTGATGCATTGGATGCAGCCGACAACATTCAAACGTTTAAGTTGATTGTTAAGACGATTGCACGTAAGCACGGTTTGTACGCAACGTTTATGCCAAAGCCAATTTCTGGTATCAACGGTAACGGTATGCACACGAACATGTCATTGTTCAATGAAGATGGTAACGTCTTCTACGATGAAGCTGGTGACTTGCAATTGTCAAAGACGGCCTACAACTTCTTGGGTGGTGTCTTGGCGCACGCAGCTAACTTCACAGCTATCACGAACCCAACGGTTAACTCTTACAAGCGTTTGACGCCTGGATTCGAAGCACCAGTTTATGTGGCTTGGTCTGGTTCAAACCGTTCACCAATGGTTCGTGTCCCAGCTTCACGTGGTAACTCAACGCGTTTGGAATTGCGTTCAGTTGACCCAACTGCTAACCCATACTTGGCCTTCGCTGTTATCTTGGCAGCTGGTTTGGATGGTGTTGCCGGCGAAATGGAGCCAAACCACGCGGTTGATCGTAACATCTACTTGATGGATGAAGCTGAGCGTAAGAAGGCTGGTATCACTGATTTGCCTGATACGTTGTTGGCAGCCGTTAACGACTTGGATACGGATTCAGTTATCAAGGAAGCCCTTGGGTCACACATGGCACGCACGTTTGTGGATGCTAAGCGTTTGGAATACCAAGCATATCGCCAAGAAGTTTCACAATGGGAATTGGAAACTTATTTGGAGCAATACTAAAATTTCGTAAAAACTTCTTAAAAACAACGTCGTCCAGTCCATGGTCGGCGTTTTTCTTTAAGTTTAGGTTGTATGATATATATATTAGGTAGATATAATAAGTTGAGAAGTAAGATTGCAACCACAAACAGGAGGGGTTGAGATGGAGAACACGCCATACTTGACGACGGACTTACCGTCAAATCAATCCGTATTAAATGGAAAATTACAAGCAAAACTAAACTACATTGGTGATATTCAAACTGCCGTGGCAGAAGGAAATGATCGCCGTGTTTATGAATTACTAGATAGCCAAAAGTACAACATGCAAATTCGCCAGGCACCACAAGCCGAGTCAAACCGCGTGTTGTCAGTTTTGGTTGATGATATGCAAGATGAGTTGAGCCACCACTTGGGACAAAAGCTTATTGCTTACCTATCAGAAAAGTTCCCGTTCTTCTACTATGAGGAGTCACAACTTGGTGTCTTCCAATTGTTCTTTGGAAACTGGTGGGACCGTCGTCACTTCGGTATCTTGGACCCATTGTCAGTTAAGTTCATTTTTAATGATGAAGAATACGAAAAGTTGGCTCGTGCGGTTGAACTAGCTGAGTCAGGTCAACGTTTCAACGCCCAAGTCATTGAAGATACAACGCGTGCCAATGAAGCCTTGCAAAAGGTTGTAAACGACCAAAATGCACGTGATGCTGAGCGTACGCAATTGATGGCGCAATTGGCTGCCACGGAAGAGCGTAGCGGTTTGTTCAACAAGAGTGCCCAAGCAGAGCAACGCGAAGTTTTGCGTGCGCGTTTGGCCCAATTGGATGCGGCTGATGCTAAGGCGGCAACGGTTCCTGATTTGATTGCTGAGAACAACGCCCAAATCTTGAACTACTCAAAGGAAGATACGATTTTGATTTATGAGCAACGTGCAATTAACGATGCATTTGGCTCATTTGCTGATTTCCAAAACGCGGTCGGCTCATTGTATGTGGACTATGTCTCATCATTGGTAGCCGAACAGGGAGGTGAGTAAGCATGACAGAACACCTACGTGAACGCGTTGTTTCATACGTTGATTTGTTGAGCGATGATATTGGTCAAATTCAACAAACCTTAGCGCAAGTTCGTGAGCTTGCTGAAACAAACGATCCAAAGAAGGTCCACATGTTGGCGCAACGCCTAACAAATGCGCACCTTAATACAGAATGGGTGACAGTGCCACGTCAATATGCGAAGGCAGACTGGTACCTGATGGCGATGGATCGTTTCCTTTCATTTGCGGGGATGCCAGCCTATGATATTTTAACGCCAGCTGAGCGTGAAGAGTTGACGTTGGTGATGACTGATTTGGATGTGCCAGCAACCTTTGAATTCGTTGTGAACGACGATAACAACGGTGGTGCTTACTTTGTTGAGTTGGGTACTGAGGCGCGTCTATTTTACTGGTCACTTGAGCGTAAGCAAATTTTGTTTAATGCTGAAGCTATCACTGATTTGATGGTTGAAAACTTCCGTAAGAAGACAACGGCAGCACGCATTCGTACGTTGGCTACGTTGTTGACGGAGTTCGGTCGTTACATGGAGCGCGAGTTCGGTTATCAAGTGGACTACAACATTCTTGAAACGCGCGATGATTTCTTGTATCCATTGGTACAAACTGAAATGCCAGCGGGGATGTTGGATCGTTTGTTTGTTCTGTCAGCTGATTCAGACTACTTCTTGCAAAGCATTCCAAATGGTGCCGGCTTGATGTTGGAGAATGGCGTTGAAGTCCGTATCTTCTACGTTAACGATGCAACGGCAATCGGTGCCCAACGTTGGCACTTCCAAGTCATTGATGGTCGTGATGCCATTTCATGGTTAGATGTCTTGTTGGATTATGACTTCATCGGGGCATGGTATTTGACGGAACGTCGTTACTTGGCAATTGAGAGTGATGAGCTTGTCTTTGGGTTGCAACGTGAAGGTCTGATTTCATATGGTACACCAGTTGAAACGGAGCCTGAGGCCGCAACTTCTGCAGCACCACAAGTTGAAGTGTTGCAACCACAAGCGTCAGACGAGGCGGAATAATGACGATGGATATTGCAGGTTACTTGCGTGAAGCACGTGAGTCATATCGCGCAGTTGTGGCTGATTGGGAAAACCCAATCGGGCCTAAGGATGTCTTGTTGAATGATTATTTGAATCTAGACGTGTCATTGAGTGCCTTGATGTTACGCGTTGAAGCAATCAACAATGATGTGCCACACAATGCAGTGATGACAAGCAATGCTGAAGTGAAGGCGTTGTATGCGACTGCCTTCGCCCAATTCTTGTTGATCAGTTTGAAGCAGCAATGGACGCACTTGATGGTGCTTGAGGATGAGGACTTGGCTAAGTTTTCACGCTTCCCACAAATGCGTTTGGCCCACCAATTTATTGGTATTAAGACGATGTTGCTAAATTCTTATCACCAAAAGCGCCAAGCTGATTTTTCACATGCCTGGCGGTCATTTTTGAAACTCGGCCTAGTCGAACTTAAATTGACACAGGATGATATTGATCAAGAAGTTCGTGCGGTTTTGGACGCTTCTGACCTTGATTCACCAGCGTTTTAAACGTACAATAGATGAGTTGGTAAGTTATGCCAACTCATCTTTTTTTGCAGCTGTAGCACAACTGGATAGTGCACTCGGTTTCTACCCGAGCGGTTGTGGGTTCGAGTCCCACCAGCTGCATGAAAAACTTAGAAGTCCTCCACGATTTGTGGGGGATTTTATTGTATTTAGTTAGAACTTGTTTTATAATTATCTACGTTGTGTTTGT
The DNA here is from genome assembly GCA_014332815.1 of Weissella confusa. GTDB lineage: Bacteria > Bacillota > Bacilli > Lactobacillales > Lactobacillaceae > Weissella > Weissella confusa_C. The sequence goes on from JACSZT010000006.1 coordinate 61,728, forward strand.
GGAATCCACAAACTGCAACCACTCGTGGTCTGTATTAAGTAGTTCCTTGGAACTCGCGGACTCGGTGAGTCTAAGTTTTTTTAGAAAAATATTTTATGGAGGTCTGCAAACTCATGGCAGCATATGCAATCATTGAGAACGGCGGAAAGCAATACAAGGTTTCTGCCGGTGACGTAATCTACGTCGAAAAGATGGACGCCGCTGAAGGAGACAAGGTCGTATTCGACAAGGTTGTCTTCGCTGACGGCAAGATCGGTGCACCTTACGTTGAAGGTGTTACTGTATCAGGTACTGTTGAGAAGCAAGGTAAGGAAAAGAAGGTTGTTACTTTCAAGTACAAGCCAAAGAAGCACTCACACAAGAAGCAAGGTCACCGTCAACCATACACTAAGGTTGTCATCGACTCTATTGCCTAAGACATCGGAAAGAAGAGGATTTAAATCATGCAATTGAATTTGAACAACTTGACGATGCTTGCCCACCACAAGGGAGGCGGATCTTCTGCCAACGGTCGTGACTCAGCAGGTCGTCGTCTAGGAACGAAGCGTGCTGATGGTCAAGACATCAAGGCTGGATCAATCATTTACCGTCAACGCGGTACGCACATCTACCCAGGTGTAAACGTTGGTCGTGGAAACGATGACACGTTGTACGCTTTGACTGATGGTGTCGTAAAGTTCGGTCGTTTGGGCCGTGACCGTCGCCAAGTATCAGTTGTTACTCGCGAAGAGTACAAGCAAATCATCGCTAAGTAATTTATTACTTAACTAAGATTTGAAATCAGTTTAATAGACTGTTAAAAGACAGCATTACGATTTAGGTCGTGATGCTGTCTTTTTTTGTTGGTTCAATATTACGGTTATGTTAATCAATTTTTGTGCATAGTTCATTCACAATGTGTGAAATGTATCACAAGTCAAATAAAGTAAAATCGATTAACGTATGTTCAGGGTATGTTGCTTGTATATCGTTTATCGTCCTATTCATATTTGGTAAGCATTTAGGGAGTTTGTCGAAAAACATAACACATGGTATAAATAACGGTGTTAGAAAGCGCTTTCAAAATTACTATTAATTGAAATGATCTATGTTTAGGAGTATTGATATGACCCAGCAACTCACACACGAAGAAGCCCGTCGCCAAGCTAAGGCGATTGTCGACCAAATGACGATTGATGAAAAGATCGGCCAAATTAAGTATGAAGCACCAGCCATTGACCGTTTGAACATTCCGGAATACAACTACTGGAATGAAGCGTTGCACGGTGTGGCACGTGCAGGTGTGGCGACGGTTTTCCCACAAGCAATTGGGCTTGCGGCAACGTTTGATGACCACTTGATTAATGAAATTGCCGATGTGATTGGAACGGAAGGACGTGCAAAGTATAACGAATTTACGAAGCATGATGACCGTGATATTTACAAGGGATTGACGTTCTGGTCACCTAACGTGAATATTTTCCGTGATCCACGTTGGGGTCGTGGTCATGAAACGTATGGTGAAGATCCATTCTTGACGTCAAAGTTTGGTGTGGCATTCATCAAGGGATTGCAAGGGCAAGCTAAGTACTTGAAGTTGGCTGCAACGGCAAAGCACTTCGCTGTCCACTCAGGTCCGGAAGGTTTGCGTCACGGCTTTGATGCAGTCGTATCAGACAAGGACTTGTACGAGACGTACTTGCCAGCTTTCAAGGCAGCGGTTGAAGAGGCCGATGTTGAAAGCATCATGACGGCGTATAACGCAGTTGATGGCGTACCAGCTTCAGTTAGTGAAATGTTGTTGAAGGACATTTTGCATGATAAGTGGTCATTTGAAGGGCACGTCGTTTCAGATTACATGGCGCCAGAAGATGTGCATGAGAACCACAAGTATACAAAGGATGCGGCTGAAACGATGGGATTGGCCATCAAGGCCGGCTTGAACTTGGTTGCTGGTCACATCGAACAATCTTTGCATGAAGCGTTGGACCGTGGGTTGGTGACTGAAGAAGAAATTACCAATGCAGTTATTTCACTCTACGCAACGCGTGTCCGTCTAGGAATGTTTGCAACGGATAATGAGTACGATGCCATTCCGTACGAAGCGAACGATACAAAGGCACACAATAACTTGTCAGAAATTGCGGCTGAGAAGTCATTTGTTTTGTTGAAGAATGATGGCGTTTTGCCACTTCACAAGGAAACGATGGAAGCGATTTCCGTTGTTGGGCCAAATGCGCACTCAGAAATCGCTTTGTTGGGTAACTACTTCGGTACACCATCACGTTCATATACCATCTTGGAGGGTATTCAAGAGCGTCTTGGTGATGATGTGCGAGTGCACTACAGCATTGGCTCAGGATTGTTCCAAGACCACGCTGCCGAACCATTGGCTAAGGCGGATGAACGTGAGTCAGAAGCGGTTATTGCAGCTGAACACTCAGATGTCGTTGTGGCAGTCTTGGGACTTGATTCAACGATTGAAGGCGAAGAAGGGGATGCTGGTAACTCACAGGGCGCTGGTGATAAGCCAAACTTGTCATTGCCAGGTCGTCAACGTCAATTGTTGGAGCGTTTGCTAGCTGTTGGTAAGCCAGTGGTTGTTTTGTTGGCTTCAGGATCATCATTGCAATTGGATGGTTTGGAGAACCACCCTAACTTGCGCGCCATTATGCAAATTTGGTACCCAGGTGCTCGTGGTGGTTTGGCTGTTGCGGATGTCTTGTTTGGTGCGGTAAGTCCATCAGGAAAGTTGCCTGTTACGTTCTACAAGAATGTAGATAATTTGCCAGCGTTTGAAGATTACAACATGGCAGGACGCACATACCGTTACATGACGGATGAGGCATTGTATCCATTTGGTTATGGTTTGACGTACTCATCAGTCGAATTGTCAGATTTGCAAGTGAAGTCATATGAAGATACGGCAACAGTGACGGCAACGATTCAAAATACGGGTAATTTTGACACAGATGAAGTTGTTCAAGTATACGTGAAGGATTTGGGATCAGAATTTGCGGTGCCAAATGCCCAATTGAAGGGATTCAAGCGCGTCTATTTGGGTAAGGGTGCTAAGCAAACAATTACGTTTGATTTGCGTCCGCAAGACTTTGAAGTGTTTGATGCGCAAGGCCGTAACCTTATTGATAGCGACCGCTTTGAAATCTCAGTTGGTGTTAGCCAACCAGATTCACGATCAATCGCGTTGACGGGCGTACAACCGTTGCAAACTGAGTTGAGCCTGGCCGGTAGTCAGACGATGCATTAATAATTAAACAAGGGATTAATTCCTGATAAGGAAGGCCCACACTTGGCGATTTGCTAGGTGTGCGGTCTTTTTTGTTTCAAAGATGTTGAATCTCGGTGGAGACCGCTACAATTAAGTTTCCTATGGTAAAATTGTAATTAACAAAAACGAGAAAAACGGAGATGAGGGGTCATGGAAGAAACGCCATATTATAAGACAGAGACTGGCAACTTGGCCGACGAACTACAAGGTGATTTGCAAAAGAAGCAAGCCTTTTTGACCAAGTTTGAAGAGGCAATTATGGCTGGGGATGATCGTCAAATTTTTGAGATGATTGATGCACGTCGTTACAACATGACGGTGCATGATGCAGCTGGTGCGGATAACAACCGTGTGTTGGCTGCGCTTGTGGATGATTTGCGTCCCAAGATTAGCCACCATGTTGCCAAGAACTTGATTGCCTATTTGTCAGAGAAGTTCCCATTCTTCTTCTATGAAGAAACGGAAGTTGGGGTATTCCACTTGTTCTTTGGTGACTGGTGGGACCGTCGTGAATTTGGTGTGCTTGATCCGTTTTCAGTCACGTTCATTTTCAACAAGGCTGCCTTTGAATTATTGAAGCAGTCAGTTGAATTGTCAAAGACTGAAGAAACCGTTCACGCAACTGAGCGTGCTGAAATCGAACGTCTTTTGACGGGTATGCGCGAAACGGTTGCTGGCCAACCTGATCGTGATAAGGAACGCGCTGAGCTGGAAGAGAAAAAGACTGAGCTCGAAAACAAGAAGGGCTTGTTCAAGCGAAATGGTGATGAGCTAGCTGAATTGCAAGTTAAGTTGGATGCATTGGATGCGACTGATAAGAAGGCTGCTGACTTGCCAATGTTAATCGCTAAGAACGAAGAACAATTGTTGGCGCTTGAAAAGGAAGAGTCTGTCTTGGCTTATGAACAACACGCTATTGAAGAAACTTTCGGTGACTTTGAGACGTTTGCTGCAAAGGCAGAGTCACTATATGCAGACTATGTGAAGTCATTGGCTGGTGCGGTAGAAACAACCAAGCCAACAGCTAAAAAGAGTAAAGGGAAGTAACATAACATGCTTAGGGAATTACATGACCGTGTAACGGGGTACACGGTACACTTGCAAGCGGACCTTGACCGTGTTCAAACAATGATTACTAACGTGCACGATTTGTCAGAATCAAACGAGCCAGCCCAGGTGCATGGTTTGCTGTTGGCATTGAACCAACGATTGCTTGATGATAAGTGGGTACAGGTGCCACGTCAGTATGGTTTGGCTGACATTTACATGTTGGCGATGAATCGTTTTATGGAATTTGCCAAGTCAGATGCATACACAATTTTGATGTCTGAGGACAGTGAAGAGTTGACACTGCGCGTGAAGGGACTGGAGACGCCAGTTACGTTCCGATTTGTTCTGGGGACACAAGGTGGTGCTTATTTGGTTGAGCAACGTACTGGTGAACAAGTGGCATTTTGGCTACCTGAACAACGCCAATTGTTGTTTAATTCAGAAGCGTTGACTAACTTACTGGTTGTTGATTTGCGCGAAAAGGAAGCGTCAATGGCAATTCGCAAGATTGCAGCGATGCTCTTGGTATTTGGTCGCTACATGGAGCAAACGTTGGGTTATTCAGTTGATTACAACATTTTGGAAACAGCTGATAGCTATATCTACCAACTCATTCCGAGCTACGTGCCAGACCGCTTGTTGGATCGCTTGTTCGTTCACTCAGCGCACAGTGGTTATTACTTGAAGCGCACGGCGAACGGGGCTGCGATGGTTGTCAAAAACAACATCGAAGTTCGTATCTTGCAAATGCAAGGCATCTGGCACCTACAAGTCGTAGATGGTCATGATGCAGCGTCATGGTTGGATACGTTGGTTGAGTTTGATTTCTTGGCTAGCTGGTATTTGGAGATGCGTGACTACATTGAAGTTGCATCAAATCCAAAGGTCTTTAAGCTTGAACATCAAGGTGTGAAGGCCCAACCGTTGGAAGCGACGGTTGCAATGGTTGAAGTTTTGCAACCACAACAATAATTATGAAAAGCCGAACTCGTCATGGGTTGAACTGAACCCCATGAGTTGGAGTAAATCTAACTCATGGGGTTTTCTTATGTTCTCGAAAGAAATTCAAATTGAAGCAGTATCGATGTATCTCAAAGGTGTTCCGCCCGTTGCAATACGGCAAAAATTCGGAATCAAAGCTCATTCAGTGCAAAATTTGCATACCTATCCTATGACACTAGCGAAGAAGATGCAGACAACTTCTACAAAATGACGGTTGAACGCATTCGAGACTTGGAGCATAAGGCAGATGAGTCAATTAAATATATCGAGGGATTGAATCAACTGATTGTTCTCAAGAACGACGTAGTAGAAGAAGTCGAGTAAACGTAAACAGCCAAGGGTGAAAAGACTGTAAGCCCGTATGGAGATGAAACATGAAATTGATGACATCATTGCTGTCACTAGAAATTTACAACGTATTCAAAGCGATTTTGAACTCATGGAAGCTATGACGTATCAAAAAGATACTTTTAAAGAGGAACGGCAAACAATGTTTGATGAAATTTGGGACTTTTTAGGAGTAGAAGCTAATGGCAAACATGATTGAGGTATTAAAGATGACGAAGGAGGAAATGAACATGGGTAAGAAAATGCCTAAGTATGCAGTGTTCAATATGAACATTGGACGTGAATATCACGAAGTGGCTGAAACTGGTGATGATTTAGACGACTTGTTGGTGCGTTATCACGGTAAAGGCTATCAAGTCATGGCAGTTAAGCCAGTATTTGAACGGGAGGAATGGTAATCATGGGAGTGACTGCAAAGCAGATGAAGAAATACGCAAAAGACCATGGATACCCGAACTGGTTAGAGTTCCGTAAAGACGCTGGTTACAACGAAGCGCGTGAAGCATTGAAGCAGATTGAGTTGGAGGATCATGCGTAAGTATTACTATTTCCGAGATAAGCAAGGCTACTTCAAACTCGCTTATACGCCAGAAGGCAATCGCGTGATTGTGCGGACGTGGAACAAGCGGCAGGCATATCGCACAAGTAGCAAGTGGCTCATCAAGCATATGGTCAGCAAGTGGTTAGTTGGCTATTACTATTGGGTAGAAGAAGGATAGGTGGATTAGATGAATGTTTTGTGGAACTTTATTGAGAGTTTTGGAGTTGGTGTCTTTGCATATGGTCTTTCAGCAGTTTGGATAGAGTTTGGAAATTATCCGCCAACAATGAGCACGCCTGGAATTGCTTGGTGGTTAAACGGGGTGGCCTTGCTGTTTTGGCTTATAACGTTCGTGGTACTTAGTATCTATGAAATCAAAAAGGCGCACTAAAAAAGCGCCAGACCGAAGTCCAGCGCCATGCAAAAGAATTTAAGGTAAGTTCATTTTAACATGGTTCGGAGGACGTAGGAATGGCACTTTTACCAGCGGTGAATGAGAAGGCAACAAGAGAAGCGGTTCGAGAGTTTTTTGATAGTGAGTGGCCACGTATCGTGAACATGGCTGATATGGGATATGTTGATTTGAAGTCAGTTGAAATTTCAGACATGCCAAGTGCGCGATCATTTGGTAATGCTAACGATGAGCGGTTCGCGAACCACACTGACGCTATGTACTACTACGATGCCGTTGTCCATGCCATTAAAGTAATGACACAGCCACACAGGCACTTCATGTGGTTGCGATACGTCCGACACTTAGAATGGTTACAAGTAGAAGCACTGACTGGTTACAGTACTAGACGTGGTCAAGAGATTATCGATGAAGCGTTTCTGTTGTTCGCTGATAATTTTTCTGACGTTGATGATCTGCGAGTTAAAGAATAATTTGGAGACCGCGTATATGGTTCATAAGTGCCGCATACAAGGTGCAGGCGAACCAAGTTATTATTATAGAGTACCAAAGTTGAAATAAAGCATGTGTGGCGGAATAGGTAAACGCTAATTGAATTATAAGACACAGGTGGTGGATAAGGTGCACGTATGACGAAGCCTAAGTTAACCCGATGAGGCACACACCTATAACTCACGGAATATATTGATTTTCAAGCCAACGTAATCAGCTTAACTGATTGAAAAGACAAAGGTAGCTTCTAAGTCCGTGAGATGTCATGTCAGGTGCAAATCCTGACCACATGCATACATATCAAATTAAGCATAGGATATGCTTTCTCTAATCTAATAATCGTGCCGTGGCTCCTGATATGTGAGCGCACGGTTTTTATTTTGCAGTGAAAGGCAGGTGATAAAGGTGGAGTGGACTAATGAACAAGCGTTGAGAGCTTATGAAATCAGGCGAAAAGGTAAAACTTATCAAGAAGTGGCTGAACAATTAAATCGTGAGTTTGGTATTACTCCGACGGCATCATCTGTGAACCATAAGATATTGGAGATTAAACGCAAGAATGAAATTAATTATGATTGCCGGACCACGACATCAATTAATGCTGACGGGTCGCAATCATCATCAACACTAATCAAGATGACAGTTGCACAGTCCAAGTCGGCTGAATACGTTTTGAAAGCGCACGGGTTTAATCCTGATGAATGGCGTTTGAAACAAGCTACCAATAATCTTTGGCAGCAGAACTCAACTAAGAGTGGGCTGATTGATTTGTACCAGTCAAAGATTGTAGTTGAGCCAAAGAAGGAATACACGCTTGTTGAACTTGCTAATGTATTTGCAGGCAAGGTTGAGACGGTACGGATTGAACGCAATAAGCATCAGTCGGAACGAAACTTGGTTATCCCACTAGCAGACATGCACTTTGGTATTACGAAGCAAGCAGACATTGCAGGGAAGTTAAGTGAGTTATTAGAAATTATCGAACAAGGCTACAATCATGTTGTTATTGAGAACATTGGTGACTTGTTCCATTCCGACCAAATAAATAGAACACAGACAGTCAATGCGACACAGCTAGATGAAGTGGACATGGTTTCAGCAATTAATGAAGCTATGTCCTTTTTTGATGCCGTTGTTTCCAAGGCGCTAGAGAATGCCAGTCGAGTGTTCATTAAGCACGTTGGTGGTAATCATTCATTTGATTTGGAATACATGATGATGCGATGGCTGCAAGAACGTTTCCCACAAGTTGAAGTTGATGTGAACAACCGATACCGTACAGCGTACATGTTGGGTAAGGTTGCAATCATGATTCAACACGGTGATGTAGCCAAGAAGAATGTAGGGCTGTTGTTCGCAACGGAATATCCGAAGTTGTGGGGCACCTCAAATAGCCAAGAGATACACCGTGGTCATTTACACAATGAACGCACAACAGATGAGCACGGTGTAATCACCAGGCAGTTTGGGACACCTAAGCCAGCCGACGGGTATGAAGTTAAGAATGGGTGGACTGGTTCAGGCAAGGAACTGTATGCATTGGAATACGACGAAGACAAGTTGCGTGTTGAGTATCACATTTAAGGAGTTAGAGATGAACTTATACAAGATTAGCCAAGATGTTAATGATGATTGGGACACGTTTGATTCCGCTGTTGTGGTTGCCGAAAGCGCAGAAGAGGCTAAGAAGATTATTCCATATTTTACAAATCAAAACATTGACACTTTGTCTAATGCCCAATTTTTGGATTTGATATATGGAGATCACAATAGCACCGACAAGTGGGCGAAACCAGAAGATGTTAAAACTGAATTTATTGGCGTTGCTGATAATGATTTCTTAAATAGTTTAGATGGACGAACAACAGTTGTTGCTAGTTTCAACGCAGGCTAAAGGAGCGACGACATGCACAAGAACTTAATGGGTAAGTTGATTAAGAGCAACAATATCAATCGTGGGGAATACACGTACTTTTATGCTGATAATGAATTAGTTGAAATAGTTACCAAAGGTGGTACGCAATATTCACGCAATGATGTGTTTGATTTAGAAAGTTGATATAAGACTTTGTAGATGATTAGAAATAGAGAGTATGGTCTGGTATCAAGCTGTGAGAGTTAAAGATGCTAAGGAGATAAAACATGGACAGAGCAATTTTAGTTACAGATTTTCAAGACATACAGGCATTAAATAAGTTGTTTGAGTCAGGATATAAGGTTCAAAGTGCAGATAATAATGGCGTTTATATTCTTGAACATGATGAGTTGGAAGCTGAACCAATTAAAGATGTTGAGCGCACCACGAAACAACCACACGTACGTATTGAGTTTGATGACATTCGTGATGTACCAAAGGTGTGGGTAGATGGCGAGTTGATTGCTGGAGTTGATGACAAGCCATTGATTAGCCTTATGGTTGATTGGAAAACTGATACAGAGAATCAAAATCACAAGGGCTTTGACATCAATTACTTTGATAAGACTGACAAGCGTGGTCAATCTAAGGGATTTCATCAGGCCACTGTGATATGAGAATGCATGGATACAATGGAGAACGATATGCCAAAGATGACAATCTGTAGATTTGTAAGTCCAGCGGGTATTAAGTGCCATAAATTAGCGAGTTCACCCAATCATTATTGTAGTGAGCATATAGATCACGAATCTGAATATCTTGCAAAGCGTAAGAAGTGGAGTGACAAGCATACGCAAAACTATTATCGCAATTACAATAAGACGCAACGGGTACGTAATGAAACCAAGTTGGAACAAGATAAGTTCTACAGGAATAAGCAATGGAAGAATGGACTAAGACCGGCAGTGCTAGAGCGTGACAATTACTTATGCCAATACTGCATGTCTCACGGACGCATGACACCAGGCAAGATAGTTGACCACACCATTCCGTATGAGTTCGATCCAAGTAAGCGTGATGACGTTAGGAACCTTGCAACGATATGTGCTGCATGCCACACTGGCAAGACACGTTGGGAGCAGGAGTATTACGGTACAGGAGCAGGGAACGACTTAAAGAACGTGGCAGCAGTGCCCGACATTAAATACTTACCAGATTTTATGGATAGCGCTAAAACGCAATGAGAGGTGTTTTAAGCGCTTTTTATTTTGTCAGGCATAATTAGTCGATTGTGTTCTGAAAATTAAATGACCCCGCCCCTATGCACCTTAAACGAAGAGCACACACATTACTGTTTTCTTGTAAAAAAGTTGGATTTTGAAAAATTTTTAATAGGGGGGTACCCAGCAATTAAGGAGGTGATGTTAGGTGCCACGAAAAAGCTATGAAAGCGAGTCTGACGCTGTTTTGTCGCTGACCCCGCCACATCACTTAGGCAAGATTGCAAGTGCCATGTGGCGAAAAATGGTGCCCGTACTTAACGCTTCAAACAAGATGGCTCCATTGGATAAGAATTTAGTTGAAATGTACGCAAGCCAATACGAGATTTATCGAAATGCCTATGAAGATATCAAAGAGAATGGTCAAGTTACCAAAGTTTATAAGACGGTGGTTAACCCAGTGACCGGTGATGTAATTGCTAACGATATGACGGGGTATAAGCGCAACCCAAGTACACAGATTTACTCGGATGCCATTAAGCAGTTGAAATCATTAGGTAGTGAGCTTGGTTTGTCGCCCGCCAGCCGTGCTGAACTCATGCAATTGAGTTTGGACGACGGAAAAGACAAGCCAAGTGCTACGGAACAACTGCAAGCACTATTCAATGGAGGTGGTGATGATGAGAGTTGATCTAACTCAATCACACGACGTTCTAGGTTGGTACCATAAACTACATGGCGATTACGCAGACATCAGAACCAAATACAAGGACGCTGGAACAAAGTACACATTCAGTGTCCTAGATGGTGATGTTCTGGCCGGCTACATGATTAAGCTTGCAGCGTTCCGGCATATTCAAGACTTGGTACGTTCAGAAACAGATGATTCGTTCGATTACCATTACAACATCAGGGAAGCCAACAAGATACTTAAATTTGCGAGTGTATTTCCTGATGTTGATACCGGTGAACCCATGCCACTTATGCCGTGGGAAAAGTTTGCCTTAACAATGCTTGTTGGTTGGCGTGATCATCTTGGAAATAAGCGATTTACAACTGCTATTCTGTCAGTTGCGCGCGGACAAGGTAAAACTTATCTAATGGCTATTCTTATGGCCTATGATTTCATGATTGAGTCAAGTGGATTGTCTAACCAAGACTATCTTGTTGCGTCTATCAACTGGAAGCAAACTGGTAAGCTGTTTGGTTACATTGGTACAGCGCTTAATAAGATGATAACGGTTGACCCATGGAAGACGGTGGCTACTGAATCAGGATTGAAAGTCCAAGGTGACCAGATTGTTATGAAGCATTTCAACAATGTAATGCGACCAATTAGTCATGAATCAGGTCAATACGACTCATTCCACTTCAAGACAGCCGTTTTTGATGAAATTGGTGAAGTTAAGAGTCGTGAAAAGATTGCCAAGATTACTTCTGGTCAGGTCAAGGTGCCTAACAAGCAATTCATTCAAATTTCGACATCATACCCAGACCCAACGGTGCCGTTTCATGACGACCAAAAGGCTGGTCAGCAAATCATGGAACAGGACTGGAACCGCGCAAATGACGACAATTTGGTGCTAGTTTGGGCACAAGACAGTCTAAATGAGACATTTAAGCCTGAAACTTGGGTGAAGTCGAACCCATTGCTTGATTTGAAAGGTCAACATGATGTTTTGCTAAAGGGTTTGACAACTGAACGCGACACAAAGATGCTGCAAGGTGATTTGCCAGCGTTCCAAACCAAAAACATGAACATGTGGCTGGCACAATCAACTGACAGCTTCTTAAACTTGGCTGATGTTGAAAGCGCTGTTGTTCCAGACTTCGATATACGTGGACGCCAAGTTTACATTGGCTTCGACTACTCAATGATGTCCGATAACACAGCACTTGCGTTTGTTTATCCTTATGTTGATCCAGAAGGTAATGGACGATGGCACATTGAACAACAATCATTCATACCGTGGCATAAATCTGGTTCTATTGAAGCCAAAGAGAAGCAGGACGGTATCAACTACCGTGAAGCTGAACGACTTGGTTATGCCACCATTACTAGCCATGAACAAGGAATGATTAATGACGACGAAGTTTACGCTTGGTTGCTTGATTATGTTGAAGAAAATGACTTGGACGTGCTGTTCTTTGGTTACGATGCAATGGGAGCCACTAACATGGTGAAGATGCTGGAAAACAATTCAGTGTTCCCACTGCAACCCATTAGGCAGCGTACAGGTGAGCTGAAAGACGCCACCAAGTTCTTACAACGCATCTTTGTTGAGAATTCGGTTGACCGATTAGACGACATCACAATGGAAAAGGCGTTGTTGAATGCCGTGCTACGTGAAGATAGTGTGGGAATTCAAGTTGATAAGACAAAAGCCACGCTAAAAATTGACGTTGTGGACGCTATTATCGACGCCATGACACAAGCGATGTATCACTTTGAAGAGTTTGGAATGGTAAATGATGCCACATGGCAAGTTGAACACATGAGTGCACAGCAAGTTGCGGACTGGTTCAACAGCGCAGAAAGCGGGTTACTTGATGATTACTAAGAAAATTAAAGGCTTTGCACGAGCGATTAGGGCTAGGTTGGACGTTATTTTGTTCAGCTTGGCACTGGTCGCTTTTGTTTTGACCATGTTTTTAACGATTAATGCACTGGCTGGTGGAATTTCACTGACTATTGCACTTGCTGTTGCCGGATATGGCGTCGTGCTTATCGACAATGGCACCAACACTAACAGAAAGGAGTAACGGAGTATGGCAGTATTCAAGCCACCTAAGATTAGCAACATGTTCGCTGCTACTTCTGACGGTGGCAGTTTAGATGACGGCATTGTCAATTTTCTAACTGGTGGTAATTCAGATTACGTGTCTGTGCGTGAAGCAATTCATAACAGCGATTTGTACTCGTTGGTTTCACAAGTCAGTGGCGACCTTGCAAGCTCACGATTAATTGCGGACGCAACGCGTGCACAGGGTATTTTGAATAACCCTGATCCACGAACTAACCCGCACGCATTCTGGCAATCATTCTTTGCTCAAATGTTGTTCAACGGTGAAGCGTTTGCTTATCGTTGGCGCAATGCTAACGGACAAGACCAACGTTGGGAACAATTACGGCCTTCACAAGTTCAACCGTACATCACCGATGACGGAAGCGGGTTGTTATATCAAGTGTCATTCGATGAACCGATGATTGGTACGCAATTCTTTGGTCAGGGTGACATTATCCACGTTCGATTGATGAGTACAAACGGTGGTTTGACTGGTATCAGTCCACTCACGGCATTAAGCAACGAATTAAACGTAAAAAGAGAGAGCGACAAGCTCACAATTCAAGCGTTGAAGCAGTCGATTAATGCAAACGGTGTGCTGTCTATCAAGGGTGGCGGTTTGCTTGACTGGAAAACCAAGGCATCACGTTCCAAGCAGTTCATGAGTCAATACACCGCTTCAAATGGTGGGCCGATTGTGCTTGATGATTTGGAAGATTTTAAGCCGTTAGAAATCAAAAGTAATGTTGCAGCACTTTTGGGACAGGCCAATTGGACTTCGACCCAAATTGCCAAGGTTTATGGCGTACCAGACAGTTATTTGAACGGTACAGGCGACCAACAATCGTCACTTGACCAAATCAAAGGACTGTACGTAAACGCGCTTAATCGCTTTGTGAGTGCCGTTGTTGGTGAGTTAAACACTAAATTGTCAGCGAACATTACGGCAGACGTGCGACCAGCTATTGACCCAATGGGTGATTATTATCTTGCAATGCTTGCAAATATGGTTAAGCAAGGTGCAATGGGCCAAAACCAGTTCGAATATCTGGTGCGAAACCAAGGCTATTTGCCTGACGATATGCCGATTGCAATTATGCCTAAGCCAACAATGAAGGGAGGTGAAAAGGAAGATGAAGACAATTAACGTAAAGGGCGCTGTCATGGATAACGATAGCGCATGGTTTTACGACTACTTTGGCATGGACTATACAAGTCCTAAGTCAGTAGCAGACGTATTGAACGATGGTGAAGTTGATGATGTTGTGGTGAATATTTCATCGCCTGGTGGTGACGTGTTCGCAGCCAGTGAAATCTATTCAGAGTTGAAGGCATATCCAGGCAACGTCACGGTCAATGTGCAAGGACTAGCAGCTAGTGCTGCATCTGTAATTGCAATGGCCGGCGACACGGTGAATATGGCTCCAACCGCTCAACTGATGATTCACAAGGCATCAACTACCCAAGATGGCAACTCTGATGACATGGACAGTGCATCAGCAATGCTAGACAACACTGATAAGTCAATTGCGAATGCCTATCAACTAAAGACAGGTAAGTCACAAGCTGACTTGTTGCAAATGATGTCTAACGAAACATGGTTGAACGCACAAGATGCAGTTAATCAAGGTTTCGCAGACAGCATCATGTTTGTAGATGAAAATGCGCCACTGGTGACTAATTCACTGGAAGCTGCATTACCACCTAAGTCAGCCATTAACAAGCTGATGAATATTATCGCTAATGATAAGCAAAAAGAAATTAACAACAAGACTGATATCCAGCCTGTGGACGATTTGAAAGCCCGCAAGTTGGCTATTTTGCTAGACAAATAAATTTACGAGGTAAAAACATATGGATATTCAAACATTGAACAACGCATGGGTTGAAGCTGGACAACGATTGTCTGACTTGCAAAACAAGGCGGCTCTATTGGTAAACGACGACGCAGCAGACGTTGACGCTATTAACTCAATTAAGAACGACATCGACGTTGCAAAGGCTAAGCGTGACTTGGCAAAGGACAACTACGATCGTGCCGTTGAAGACCAAGCACATGCAGTTTTGAACGACCCAGACGCTGGCAAGAAGCCACTGAACGACGAAGAGGTCAATATCAAGGACAAGTTTGTTAAGGACTTTGTTGGAATGATGAAGAATGACCCAAAGGTGGTCAACTTGGTTTCATCATCAACTGACGAAAATGGAAACGCAATTGGTTTGACGATTCCACAAGACATTGAGACGGCTATCAACACGTTGAAGCGTCAATATGATTCATTGGAGCAATACGTCAACGTTGAAAAGGTTGGAACGCCTAACGGTTCACGTGTATTTGAGAAGTGGTCAGACATCACGCCATTGACTAACTTGGATGCAGAAGATGGTGTAATTGCCGACAACGATGACCCCAAGCTATCAACCATCAAGTATTTGATTAAGCGTTATGCAGGTATCACGACGGTAACTAACACGTTGTTGAAGGATACGGCAGAAAACATCTTGGCATGGTTGTCATCATGGATTGCAAAGAAGGTTGTTGTTACGCGTAACACTGCCATCATCGCTGCTATGAACGCAGCACCAACTAAGCCAACATTGGCAACGTTCGATGACATCAAGAAGATGGCATTGACTGCTGTTGACCCAGCTATCCGTGCAACGTCATTCTTCATGACTAACACGTCTGGTATTGCTGTTTTGGCAACGGTTAAGGACGCAGAAGGACGTTACTTGTTGCAACGTGATGTTACTCAACCTGAAAACTACATGATTGAGGGTAAGCAAGTAATCGAAATCGCTGACAAGTGGTTGCCTTCAAACAAGGGTGCAATGCCTTTGTACTTTGGTGACTTGAAGCAAGCTGTAACGTTGTTTGACCGTGAAAATATGTCATTGTTGTCAACTAACATCGGTGGTGGTGCCTTTGAAAAGGACTTGACGAAGCTACGTGTTATTGATCGCTTTGATGTTAAGACAACTGATGCCGATGCATTTGTGGCTGGTTCATTCACGGCTATTGCTGACCAACCTGCAAAGACTGTTCAACAAGCTGCTTCAGCCGGAGCGCAAGCTTAATAGGCAGGTGAGTTAAATGACGGTCAATATTGAACAATTCAAGACACTAATGCGCGTTGATATTGCAGACGATGACGCAATTATCAATGGCTACTTGTCTGCAGCTGAAAATTACATCAAGGATGCAATTGGAACGGATGGCAATTTCTATGCTCAACCTGCTGTTGTTGACCGTTACGAAACTGCTGTCTATGCCTATGCCGGCACGTTATACACGTACCGCATCAGTATGACTGAAGTTAAGGCGGTAACAATGGACGCCACTGTCAACTCAATTGTTGGCCAATTGCGTGGTAAGTATGCAGAATGGGAGGAACAACATGAAGGCAGCTGATTTCAATCGTAAGGTCGCGTTTGGTACTGTGGAATCAAAGCAGAATCCAAATAATGGCTCAATCAAAAAGACCTTCGTGAAACAGTTCAGTCTGTGGTATGCACCCAAGACCCGCACGTTAAATCAACAGTATCAAATTCAAGGTACTCCATTGGATAACACTAAGGTCATTGTGGTACGCCATAACACCGCTGTGGAAGGTATCAAGGTTGCTCAGATTGACGGCATGATGTACGACATTGTGCAATACAGCCCTGATGAGTCTAATTCCATTATTACGTATGACTTCGTTACATTGAAGCGGAGGGCTTAGGTATGGCAGAACAATCACTTGAGGACATTCTGAACGCCTTTATTGAAGACGCTGAAGCAGTATCAACTAACATGACGGTAGAGGATAAGGCCAAGGTTACCAAAGCAGGCGCTGATGTGTTTGCTAAGGAGCTTGAATCAGAATATCGGGCTAACCACTACCGACACAGGCAGACTAGTAAAGACCCACACTTGGCTGATTCAGTTATTGCACAGAACACCAACGTAGATGGCATGAAGAACGGTAGCTCAACAGTTGGGTTCTCAAAGGACAAGGTGCTCTTATGCTAGATTTACGGACAGATTTTTCTCTGCCCTGTAAACTAATAGCAGAGGAGCATTTTTTATATGATTCGATATTCACCAGAATTTAAGCAATCTCTTGTCGAGATGCACAACCAAGGGCGTTCTTACACTGAACTAG
>JACSZT010000006.1:78949-166246 GCA_014332815.1 Weissella confusa
TAAAGTCCGCCATAACTAACTATGTCTATTACTACAACAATAAGCGGATAAAAACAAAACTGGCCGGAAGAACTCCGGTTCAATACCGAAATCTTTCCGACCAGTTAGCCGCTTAAACGTCACTCCAATTTTCGGGGTTCAGTTCAGGTTCGGCTTTTTTATGCGAACCCTTTTGCACTCACTTTTCGTCAGCGGTGTTATGATTGTTGTCGGAGAAAATGAAGTGGAGGTGACGAGATATGATGAATCGTGGCCGGATGAGTCCTTCTGAAATGAAGGCTTATCTAAAAGAATCAGATACAACATTGACGGAGATGCTTAAGTTCGTGTTTGGTAGCGTCTTAAAGCGTAAGTCATTGTTAGTGTTAAACATGGTGTTGTTGCTTATTATCGCAGGCTTGAATTTCATCGTGCCGCAATTTACGCAGCGCGTGATTGACCATGCGGTGGCATTGAAAAGTGTCTCTGCTTTGACCGTGCAAGTGTCACTATTGTTGGTAACGACCTTGGCCTTGGGCGTTGTGTCGTTTATTTCAACTTACTTGATGCAGGTGTTGTCACAACGTTCAATTACCGACTTACGTTTGCAGACGTACAACCGCATTTTGAAGCAAGATTATGATTATTTCCAAAGTGCTAAAACGGGTGATTTGATGGTGCGTTTGACCAGCGACATCAGTAGCCTACAGAACTTGATCAGTTCAGATAGTTTTGGCATTATCGGTAATATTTTCACGTTCGTGGCTGTTTTGACGTTCTTGTTTATTCAAGATTGGCAGCTAGCGTTGTTGGTCAGCATCACGTTCCCAGTGTTGTTTGTGACAATTCGCTTCTTCCGTGCACGCATTCGTGAAGCGTACACCAAGGTTCGTGCGACGAGTTCGCAAATTTCAAATCAACTTCAAGGGACGATTACCGAAATTGAGTTGATTAAGAGCTATACGACGGAAGATGAAGAGACGCGTCGCTTCAAGGATATCGTTGAAGAACAAAATACGTATCAACTCGAAGCAACCCGTTGGCAGGCAATTTTCCAACCTTTGGTCAACTTCATTAATACCATCGGAACGGCGATTGTTTTGGCGTTTGGTGGCTTGTTGGTCATTCAAGGGCATTTAACAGTTGGTGAATTGGTGGCCTACTTGAGTTACTTGGCGTTGCTACAAGACCCAATCCGTTCATTTTCACGTTTGCTGAATATGCTGCAAACGGCTCAAGTGTCTTACGATCGTATCAAGGACATTATGGGGGCAGTTGAAACAATTAAAAATGCCGATGACCCACAACCATTCCCAAGTCCCTTGCAGAAGGGCATTGAGCTGGAGAATGTGACGTTCAGCTATGACTTAGAGCGTGTAGCATCTTTGAACGGGATTAATTTGATGATTCCAGCTGGTAAGACAACCGCGTTAGTTGGTCGTTCAGGTGCTGGAAAGTCAACCTTGATTCGCTTGTTGACGCGTTTCTATGAGCGCACTGGTGGTGAGATTCGTTTTGATGATATGAAGATTGAAGATATCGATATTCGAAATTTGCGCCAACACATTTCAATCGTTAGCCAGGACGTCACGATTGTCGATGGGACAATTGCAGATAACATTCGTTATGGTTCTGGGGATGTTAGTGATGAGCGCCTTTGGGATGCGGCTGAACGTGCGGCGGTGGCGGACTTTATTCGTGGCTTACCGGACGGGATGAACACGACTGTTGGTGAACGTGGTGTCAAGTTGTCTGGCGGACAAAAGCAACGTTTGTCAATTGCGCGTGCACTGGTAAAGGACGCTGAAATCGTGATTTTGGATGAAGCAACGGCGGCGTTGGATAACGAATCTGAAAAGATTATTCAACATGCCTTGGATAATTTGATGACCCACAAGACAACGATTGTGATTGCTCACCGTTTGAGTACGGTACACAATGCTGATCAAATTGTTGTGTTGAATGATGGTCAAATTGTTGAGCGTGGCACCCATGATGAGTTGCTTGCGCAAGGTGGCACGTATAAGACGTTGTACGATGCCCAATTTGAATAAATTATGGTAGGAGAATGTTGCGACATTCTCTTTTTTGTAGGTATCGAAAAAGCCCGCCTATGCCAAGAGAGTGGCAAAAGCGAGCTAATATGCAGCGTTCGATTTGAAAGGTAAATGCTGGGTTACCAGCAAAAGTTGTGAGATTAATTGTGAGAAATCGATGCGATAAATCTGCATACTGATAGTATACTATGGACTTCGTTAAAAGTGTAACAAGATAAATTGTAACGTACTTAAAATGTGGCCCGTGTATGGTACAAACGAGTGATATACTAGTAGAACAGAAGTGAGGTATAGACATGAGTTTTCCATCTGAAAAACAACTCCGCGACCGCTTTGCGCAAGCTGAAAATGCCGTTTATTTTGCAACAGCCGATAAACGGTCACGCTATTATGGCTTTGGTATCGCAGAAGAATTAATTGGGGCATCATTCGAAGAAGTCGCAGACTGGGCAAAGCAACAACGCTATCCAGTCTTTGGTGGATTTGCATTCGATGACCAAAAGGTACCGGATAGCCAACTAATGAATGGTTATTTTGTTTTGCCGGCGGTGTTGTATGACATCACTGATCAATACTTGTGGGGACGCGAGACCAATCCGTTTGGTGCGCCATATCGCCAAGAACCAGTCGCAATTTTAGCTACAACAGACGAAACGGATTGGCCAGACCGCGTGAACAACGCCATCCAAGATATGACGGAAAATGACACTCACCAGAAGGTTGTCCTTGGTCGGCAACGACAAGTCACGATTTCTGGTCAATTGAATTTGGCCAAGTTGTTGGCAGATTTAGCTGATCAACAACCTAATAGTTATCACATGGTCATCAAGCGTGGCGATGAGGTGTTTATTGCAGCAACCCCTGAACGCTTGGCTAAAGTGAACCGTGGCCAATTTGAGACGGCCGGTGTCGCTGGGACGATTCGTCGTGGTGAGACTGAAACAGAAGATGGGCAATTAGCAGATGAATTGTTGCATGATGCTAAGAATCTGCAAGAACACGCCTATGTTGTTGAAACAATTGTTGACCGACTAGGTGACGTGGCTGACTTAACTTTGCCAGATGGTCCACAAATTATGAAGAACCCGCAAGTACAACATTTGTACACGCCAATCGCCGGTAAACTACGTGGTGAAAACACCGTTTTGGTGTTGGCTGAACGTTTGCACCCAACACCGGCACTTGGTGGCAAGCCGGTTGACTGGGCAATGGCTACGATTGCGCAAATTGAACGCCAACCACGAGGGCTATTTGCTGGTCCAATCGGCGTTGTGAAGCCTGATGGCGATGGCGAAATGATTGTCGGCATTCGTTCAATGTGGGCGACTGGTACGCAGGCAAACTTGTTTGCTGGTGCTGGTATTTTGGCCGACTCAAATGCGGACTCTGAATATGCAGAGACAGGGTTGAAGATGCAACCTATGATGAATTTATTAGAAGGACAAGCAAAATGAACGAGATTTTGACGCGAAACATTAAACATTTATTGACCAGCTTGGTTGCCCAAGGTGTGCATGACTTCGTGGTATCACCAGGTTCACGCACAACGCCATTCGCTTTGTTACTAGCTGAAATGCAAGCTGTTCGTGATGACGTACGTGTGACGGTAGATGTTGATGAACGCTCAGCAGCTTTCTTTGCGCTAGGTATGGCAAAGGCAACGCACCAACCGGTGGCTTTGTTGGCAACGTCAGGAACAGCGACGGCCAATTACTTGCCAGCCATAATGGAAGCACACATTTCGCACGTGCCATTGATTGCGTTGACAACTGATCGACCAGAAGAACTACAAGAAATTGGGGCACCACAAACGGTTAACCAAGCGAACATGTACGGTGACAACACCAAGGCATTTAGTGCGTTGCAGATGCAAGATGACCACGCTGATGTGATGGCGTATATTGATTATCACGTGCAACAACTTGTTGTGACGGCGACAACTGCACCAGCAGGTCCGGTCCAAATTAACCTGCCATTGCGCAAGCCATTGATGCCTGACTTAGGTGAAGCATGGCCAACGATAACGCAACAAACGATTACCGTGGGAACGATGCGTGCTGACGAAACAACTGTCGCAATGGTTGCGAACAAGCTTCGTGATGAAAAGACGCTAATTTTGGTTGGACCTGATGAGACGGGGTGGATAGCCGAAAAGTTTGTTGCGCTGGCTGAACACTTCCAAGCGCCAATGTTAGCGGATGTCTTGAGTAACGTGCGCTCAAGTGACGCAGCCATTAATGGTATCGATGCGTTGCTTGAAGCGGGTGCGCTTGATGATGCACTCGTACCTGATGTCGTAGTGCGCTTTGGTGGTACACCGGTTTCTGCCCGGGTTGTCGCTTGGCTACGTGACAAGCAAGTGCAAGTCATTCAAGTCGGTATTAACCATGCTGGTCACGACCACTCACGTCAAACAACCACAACCTTGGCTGTTGATGAGATGGCGCTGATTGATGAGCTGTTGGCAACTGCTGGCCGTGCCGAAAATGATTATCGATCACAATGGCAAACGGTTAAGCAAACTCTTGCACAAGCGATTGCAACGACGGAAATGTCTGAAGTTGCCTTGCCTAGCGTGTTGGCAGCAGTACCGGCTGATAGCCAAGTGTTTATTGCCAACTCAATGCCAATCCGTGACATGGACAATTACTTTATGCCAGCCACAAAGGTGCATGTGATGGCAAACCGTGGCGCAAATGGGATTGATGGGACAGTTTCATCAGCCTTTGGGATGGCGATGACTGGCAAGCCAACGACATTCTTGACGGGTGATTTGACGCTCTTCCACGATATGAATGGTTTAATGATGGCGCATCAAGCCAACTTGGACATGACGATTGTGGTTGTGAACAACAATGGTGGTGGGATTTTCTCATTCCTACCACAAGCAGCTGCGAAGGATTACTTTGAACCAATGTTCGGGACGCCGTTGGCCTTGTCGGTTGAGAAGATTGCAGCCCTTTATGATGCAGAGTATCATTTGGCGACGTCACAAGATGATTTGCGTGAGTTGATTGCGCAACCTGCAACGACACTTCGTTTGATTGAGGTGCAAAGTACGCGTGCGCAAAACGTTGCTGAACACGATGCATTGTTGGCCAAGATTCGTGAGGCTTTCAATGGATAAGCTAGTGCTGGTAAACGAGTATCCGTATCATGTACGAATTGAAGGTGCTGGCGAACCAACGTGGCTATTTTTCCACGGCTTTATGGGAAGTTTAGCTGACTACGAACAGGTTA
Source organism: Weissella confusa (assembly GCA_014332815.1). GTDB lineage: Bacteria > Bacillota > Bacilli > Lactobacillales > Lactobacillaceae > Weissella > Weissella confusa_C. The sequence continues at coordinate 84,226 of JACSZT010000006.1, forward strand.
AGCCGGCTGGTACGCGGATTTACCTGGACTTACTAGGGTTCGGCGGTCAAACGCCAGCTGTGGCGCGCGAACGATTTGACGCCACTAACCAAGCACTTGATATCGTCGCAATCCTTGATACGTTGGGAATCGACAAGGTTAATTTGGTGGGTTATTCAATGGGGGCGCGTTTGGCGTTGGCCTTTGCCCACCAATTTCCTGAACGCCTCCAGCGTTTGTTCTTAGAGAGCGGGACAGCAGGAATCGCTGATCAAGCAGCGCGTGAAGCGCGGGTGGCGAGCGATGAACAGAAGGCCAATCGAATTGAGCAAGAGGGCATGGCTGTCTTTGTTGCCGATTGGGAAAAGTTGCCACTGTTTGCGAGCCAACAAAATGCTTCCGCTGAACAACAAGCATTTATGCACGAACAACGCGTCAACCAAACTGCGGTGAATGTCGCAAATTCATTGCGTGGTTTTGGTACTGGGGCCATGCCAAACTATTGGCCTGAGCTAACAAACCTTCAGTTTCCGGTGGTTCTTATCACTGGTGCTGATGACGCAAAGTTTACGGCGATTAATGACAGCATGGCTGAAATGTTGCCCAATGCAGTACGTGTTGCCGTATCGGGCGCTGGACACAATGTGCACTTTGAAAAGCCGGTCGAAGTCACAGACATCCTGATGGGGTATGCTAACGATGCGGATTGAACAAATCGAACTACGCCCGTTGATGTTGCGATTGAAGCAACCATTTAAAACGGCGCATGATGTGACATATGACCGCCCACTAACGTTGGTTGCTATGACGGTTGATGGCGTGATTGGGTATGGGGATGTGCAATCTTTCATTGATCACAGTTACGCGTCAGAATCACACGCGGAGTCAATTACTGAAATTGAACGATTGGCACCGATGCTACTGGGTGAGGACTTTGCGACACCCGCTGACATAGCCAACTGGTTAGCTGAACAGTCAACTTTGTCATTCGCTAAAGCTGGTCTTGAAATGGCCTTTTATGATGCTTATGGCAAGGCGATGCACCAATCGTTGCAACAATTGATTGACGGTACGGCATCTGAAATTGCTGTGGGTATTGCGATCGGCATTGCGGATACTGAGATGGCATTGATGACGTCAGTCGAGGAAGCTGTGGACCAAGGCTACCGACGGATTAAGTTGAAGATTGATTCGCAAACGGATTTACAAATGTTAAAAACGGTCATTAGCCAATTCCCGCATCAGCAGTTTTCAGTTGATGCGAATGCGTCATGGCAATCGGCTGACTTTGCACGGTTACAACAACTTGAGGCTGCTGGCATTTTCATGATTGAACAACCGTTTGCAATCGATGACTGGCAGGCACACCAACAAGCCCAAGCGCGTTTACAAATGCACATCAGCCTGGATGAATCACTAAATGAATTAGCTGATGTGAAACGCGCATTGGCTGATCAAACGGCAGATGCCTTTACGATTAAGCAAGCCAAAATTGGTGGGATTACGGCTGCAAAAACAGCCATCGAGCTGGCGCTAGCGGCTGGCAAATTGCCTTGGCTTGGTGGCATGCTAAGTTCTGGCCTGGGTCGCGCTGTTGATGCGGCGCTAGCAAGTATACCGGGCGCAAATAGTATTCCGAGTGATAATTCGCAAGCGGACCGTTACTTTGAACGGGATATTATTTTGGATGCGCCGGTATTACATGCTGGACTGTTGCCAGTGCCAACCGAACCTGGCATCGGTGTTGCACTTGATTGGGAGGCAATTCACGCCTTACAAACAGCGCCAATCATCATTTTTAAAGCCTAAGAACAAACAGTTGCTCGTGAATGAGTGACTGTTTTTTGATTTAACCGAAAAGACAACACTTATCAGCCGTGACAGGTGGGATTTGCTATAATGGAAGCATTAAGAAAACGAGGAAAATAATCATGAACACACGAATCGAAAATGTCCGTCGCTTGTTCGAACCATTGGGAATTGATGGTTTGATCATCGCGAACGGCACAAACATGCGTTACTTGACTGGCTTCGAAGGCGGAACTGGGGATGGCTTGGTTTTGATCGGTCGCGAAAACGCCGCTTTGATTACCGATGCCCGTTACGAAGAAGAATACCGCGAACGCCTAGATGAGGGTGTTCAATTGTTGGTTACCCGTGACTACTGGGGTGTTGCGATGGCAGCAGCCAAGCGCTTTAAGATTGAAAACTTGGGCTTTGAAGACACGTTGCCATTCCGTGACTTCGATTACTTGGATGAAAACTTTGTTGGCGTAGATATTGCACCAGTACCAGCGTTGCTTGAAGCCATTCGTGAAGTGAAGGATACTGACGAATTGGCTAAGTTGCGCCGTTCAGCTGAAGTGGCTGTTGAGGCTTTCAACGAGATGATTCCACAATTGCACATTGGCATGACGGAACGTCAAGTTGCCAACTTGCTTGATCGTATCATCAAGGAAAAGGGTGCCGATAAGCCATCATTCGATACGATTGTTGCATCTGGTTACCGTGGTGCTTTGCCTCACGGAACGTACTCAGATAAGGCGATTGAAGCGGGTGATTTGGTAACAATCGACTTCGGCTACTTTGTGGATGGTTACACGTCAGATATCACGCGTACGTTGGCGTTTGGTGAATTGGATGATGAATCAAAGACGATTTACGATGTTGTGCTTAAGGCGCAACGTGCCACAATTGACGCTGTAAAGCCAGGTGTTGCAGATGCCGACCTGGATAAGGTTGCTCGCGACATTATCACTGAAGCTGGTTACGGTAAGGAATACAATCACTCAACTGGTCACGGAATTGGTTTGGATATTCATGAAGGGCCTGTTTTGTCAGCAAGTTCACCTGCCGAAGACATCGTTCGTGAAGGTATGTTGTTGACGATTGAGCCTGGTATTTACGTTGCTGGTAAGGGTGGCGTACGTATCGAAGATGATGTGATTGTCACGGCTGACGGTTTTGAGAACTTGACGGCGGGTATTCCAACAGACTTGATTGTGATTGATAAGTAATATGGCATTAGAATACGTTGTTTATTATCGCGGAAATTTAGCAGCTGGGTTCGATTACATTTATGCTAAGCAGACTGACCAACACGCCTTTTATTTGCGCGTGCCAGCTGAAATGAAAACGTTCGCTGATATTACAGACGCAACGTTTGATTTTTCACGCACAAATGCGGATGAGGTGCAGGCTGACGATAAGCGTCGCCCGTTTGCATCAATGTGGCAAGATGTTTCATTCCAGTGGCCGAATATTGAACGTCGACTAATGGAAATTTTGCCAACTTGGCAACCGGAATATCGTGGGGTTGTGACTGACAAAACTGATGAGTGGGGTGTTCGGATTAAGTTTGCCGATCAACCAGATGAGTTTCGTTTTGTTGGGTACAATGATTTTCCGGCAGATTTTGAATTATTTGAGAAGTGGATTAAGAGTTACGAAGGCGGTCGACTCCGCTAATTGAGAGGCGAGAGAAATGGAATTTTTTACTTCAGATACGCATTTCTTCCATGAGGAACTATTGCAAAGCAACAATTTTGCACCACGTCCATTCGACTTTTTGGCCGATGAACACCCTGCAATGATTAAGGCCTGGAATGACCGCGTTGGGGAAACTGACACCGTGTACCACTTGGGTGATATCGCGATGGTTAATCATGTACGCCCAGCACGTAAGGGTCACGAAATGATTGCCGAAATTTTGGAACAATTGAACGGACACATTGTAATCATTAAGGGAAACCACGATTCACGCGCGTTGTTCAAGTACTTGGCGGCCCACAATCCGGTGTTGTCTGATGGCAAGCCTAAGTATGAGTTTGAGGATGTTGGTCGCATTATTAAGGCGAACCACCACCAATTCTTCTTGACACACTATCCAATGTTGTTCGGTCAAACGCCAAGTAGTATTAACTTGCACGGGCACATTCACCACACGATGGTGGCAATTCCAGAAAATATTAACGTCGGGGTTGATAGTACGGACTTGGATTACTTAATGGCAGATGAACGGCCGGTCTGGAGTACGCCACTCAATTTCAATGAGATTGAGACCATCATTCAACGTAAGCACGATGATTTTGCAAAGCGGAGGTAAAACGTATGCAGGATAACATTTCAATTTTGCATACGAACGACATCCACTCACATCTGGAGCACTGGCCACAAATTCGCCGTTATTTACAAACACAAAAGCGTCATTTAATTCGTGAAGGACGCAGTGTGTTGACCTTTGATATCGGGGATGCATTGGACCGCCAACACCCATTGACGGAAGCGACAATGGGGCAAGCCAATGTCGCCTTGTTAAATGAGATTGGTTATGATGCGGTCACAATTGGCAATAACGAAGGACTAGGCTTGGCTCATGATGATATGAATCATCTCTATGACCATGCTAATTTTTCGGTTGTATTAGGTAACGTGACGGACATGCAAACGGGTGAAGTGCCTGACTGGGCGGTGACGCATAAAATTATCACCACACCAAAGGGAACGCGCGTTGGCGTGCTTGGTTTGACAGCACCGTTTATTTTGACATTACCTTTGTTGGGCTGGATGCCCGAAAAGGTCACTGACGCCCTTGATCGACAGATACCAGAATTAACTGACCAAGTTGATTTTATTGTGTTGTTATCACATTTGGGGTTGCCAACGGATCGTTATTTAGCAACGCATTATCCTGATCTGAACGTGATTATCGGCGCGCACACGCACCACTTGTTGGTGAATGGTGAACGACACGGTGACACAATGCTGGCTGCCGCAGGACGTTATGGTGATCATATTGGTCGCATCGATTTAACGGTTGAGGATGGCCATCTATCGGCTGTCGAAGCGACGACGGTTGTGACGGACGAGTTGCCGACGTTGCCGGAAGACCGCGTTGAAATCGCGGGTTATCAAACGAGTGGTGAACAGCAACTGGCCAAGCGTGTGGTTGCTGAATTGCCAACAGCTTACACCAACGGATTGCAAGGCGAGCACCGCCTCATTGACCTTGGTCTTGAAGCGTTGAAGGCACGCACACACACGGATGTTGCGATGCTCTCAACGGGTTTGTTTTTGACGGATTTGCCAGCTGGTATTGTAACGGCCAATGATTTACATGCCTTGCTACCACACGCGGTTCACCCCATGCGTTCAACATTGAAGGGCCATGATTTATGGCGCTTGGCTCATGAAATCGAGAAGAATCGTAACTTCCTCCGCCCTAACCGGTTACGCGGTATGGGCTTCCGTGGTGATACCTGGGGTGAAGTGGTTTGGTCTGGCCTCCGCATCGATGCGAATGGGGATGTGTTTATTCATGACCAACCGATTGATTTAGACGCGACATATACAATTGGTTCACTGGATCATTACTTGTTTATTCCGTACTTCCCAACTTTGGAAATAGCGGGACAGAACGTGATGTCATATGATACAGTAATTCGAGAGGACTTTGCGGCATATCTTGCCGAAACGTTTTTACCAAATAAAGAAGAAAATTAATTAGGAAGGAGGCAAAACATGGATCGCGAACGCATGAAAGAACTTGCTGAAGAGCAATTTATAAAGCGACAAGAAGCCACGACCATCACGGCTGGTGACGATAATATCATTTTCATTAATGAGCGTAGTTACCGTTTGGTTGAAGACTATCGTGAAGCTTACAATCAGCAAAAAATGGCGGCACGATTTAGCGACTTCCTAGAAAAGTATGATTTTCTGGTTGGTGACATTGCGGCTGATCAGCTTCGTTTACGTGGCTTTTACAAGGACGGCACAGCTGGTATTGCACGAAGCAATCAAATTTCTGCACTACAAGACTACTTATATGAAGAAGTAAACTTTGGTGCACCGTACTTTGTGCTTGAAAATCTTGAGCCACATGATGTACCTGAAGCTGAGGAAGAGCCAAACACGGCACACCGTAAGCGTCGTCGTCAACGTCGTTCAACTGGCAACAGTAACGGCAACGGCAACACGGCTGGTGGACACCACAAGCCAAAGCCAAAGACGGCAGCAATTACTGAGACAACTAAGCCAGCACCAGGTAACGGGAAAGCTAAGCATGTAAAGGAACGCGCAAACACGGTTGAAACGAAGGGACGTAAGAAGCGTCGTCGTTTCCAAATCCGTGAGCGCCAAACAACGACTGAAAAGGGATAAGGAAATTAATTGATGACATACGCAGGATATTTTATTGACTTAGATGGCACTATTTACCAAGGAACCAAGCAGTTCCCGGCTGGTAAGCGTTTCATCGAGCGCCTTGCTGCGTCTGATTCGCAATATTTGTTTGTCACGAATAACTCAACGAAGACACCAGCCGAAGTTGCCGAGAATCTAACTAAGAATCACGACATTCCAACGACGGCTGACCAAGTCTACACAAGTGCAATGGCAACCGCTGATTATTTGGCGACTTTGCCAAACGTTAAGCGTGTGTTGATGATTGGTGAAATTGGTTTGCGTACAGCTTTGGAAGCAAAGGGGTTTGAGCTTGTTAGTGAGGCACCAGCTGATGCTGTTGCAATTGGTTTGGACCGCGAAATCAACTATGAAAAGTTGGTCCAAGCAACGTTGGCCATTCAAAATGGCGCCGCATTTGTTGCGACGAACGTTGATACGAACTTGCCTAACGAGCGTGGTATGTTGCCAGGTGCCGGCACACTTGTCGCTGCTTTGCGTACCGCCGTTCAAAAGGAGCCAGTCGTTGTTGGTAAGCCAGAGACCATTATTATGAACGGTGCTTTGGAACTAACAGGATTGACGGCTGACCAAGTTGTCATGGTTGGTGACAATTACAACACGGATATCCGTGCCGGTTTGAATGCTGGCATTGATACGTTGTTGGTTTACACCGGTGTTTCTACGAAGGAGCAAGTGGCCCAAGAAGCACAACAACCAACCCATGAAGTTGATTCATTGGACGATTGGGAAATTTAATCTGATTTAAAAAGCGAGCATAATTGCTCGCTTTTTTTGTACATTTTGACTGTTCCCTAAAATAAAATTAAAACTTTCTAATTTTTGAAATGCCCAAACGCGGGCGTTTACGGCATTTGTGATGTTATGTTTATTAACATTAGAGAAAAATGGCATTGACACTTCTTTTTTCTTAGTTTATATTAATCCACATACTAAAAGTGCAAGAAACAGGGGAATACGGGATATGAACAAATTGGTAAAGACATCAGTGCTGTTGTCGACTGCAGTGATTTTGGGATCAGCAGTTGCGCCATTGGCAGCAAACGCAGCAACGTATAAGACAATCAACTGGCAAGAAACATCTGACTTGGGAACGATGGATCCATCAAAGGTAACGGCTTCAGTTGACTTTGACGCTTTGCAAGCTACCGGCGAAGGATTGTACCGTTATAGTCAAGATTCAAAGCCTGAATTGGCTTTGGCTGAATCAGTGCAAAAGTCAGATGATGGTTTGACATATACGTTTAAGTTGCGTCCAGACTTGAAGTGGGCGAATGGTGAACCAATCACCGCCCAAGACTTCGTATATGGTTGGCAACGTACGAATGATCCTAAGACAGCATCACAATATGCATACTTGTTCTCAGGTATTAAGGGTGCCGATGATATCCAATCAGGTAAGGACAAGGACTTGAATGACCTGGGTGTCAAGGCCGTTGATGATACAACGTTGGAAGTGACGTTGGATAAGCCAATGCCACAACTTGAATCAATTTTGACGATGGCGCCATTCTATCCACAAAACCAAAAGTTCGTGGAGAAGGTTGGAAGCAAGTACGGAACTGCTTCAAAGTACACGTTGGCATCTGGACCATACGTTCAAAAGGGATGGACTGGCTCAAACAACAAGTACTCATTGGTAAAGAATGACAATTATTGGGATGCTAAGACTGTTAAGACACCAAAGGTAAGTATCCAAACGATTAAGGATCAAAACACGGGTTATAACTTGTACAAGTCTGGTAAGATTGACTTTACCAATTTGTCACCTGACCAAGTACGTGCCTCAAAGAAGAACAAGGCGTACAAGGTTATCCCACAAGCAACAACGTTCTATCTTGAGTTGAACGAGAAGAAGGTTGCCGCTTTGAAGAATGTCAAGATTCGTCAAGCCTTGTCATACGCCATCGATCGTAAGACGATGTCAGACAAGATTTTGACAGGAACGGCAACGCCAGCAACAACGTTGACGCCAGCTAACTTGGCCAAGGATCCAAATACTGGCAAGGACTTCGCAAAGTCAGCTGCAGTAAAGGGCGCTATTTCATACGATAAGGCTAAGGCAAAGAAGTTGTTTGCTGAAGGATTGAAGGAAGAGGGCAAGAAGAAGTTGAACTTGCAAGTCTTGACCGATGACACAGACGGCGCAAAGCGTACAGCACAATTCTTGCAATCACAATTACAAAACTTGTCAGGTTTGAAGGTTTCAATCAAGACGGTGCCATTCAAGCAACGTTTGGCATTGTCAGAGGACAAGAACTTTGACGTGGTTATCTCAGCATGGGGAGCTGATTACGCAGAACCTTCAACATTCTTGGATCTGTTCACATCAGAATCAACGTTTAACAACGGAAGCTGGTCAAACGCGGATTACGATAACGCTGTGAAGGCAGCTTCAACGACTGATGTAACTGACGAAAACAAGCGTTACGACGATTACAAGACTGCTGAACAAGCGATTGAAAAGGATGCCGGCGTGGTGCCTTTGTACTACCGTTCATTGGCAACGTTGTCACGTCCTTCAGTTAAGAAGGTTGTCACGAACCCAGTTGGCGCACAATTCGACTGGAAGTGGGCATACAAGAAGTAAATAGTAACAAAACATCAAAGGGTAATGGCACAGTGAGGCTATTACCCTTTTTGTTATTTGGTGCCGAATACACACCACTAAAAATTCTTTTTGAACAAATTGTGAAATCGCTTGCACGCAAAACTGCAACCGCTTACAATAAACTTTGTTAATTAATGAGCAATAAAGTATCTTTTAGGAGTATTGATATGTCAGAAAAGTTGGTTATGGCCTTGGTTGGCTTCGGTAACAGTGCAAACCGTTACCACTTGCCTTATTTGTTGGAAAATGAAAACGTTCAAATTAAGACGATTTACACGCCGTCTTTGAACAAGCGACCTGAAGATCAAGCTGCTTTGGAAGCACGTGGAATTGTCTTCACGGATGATTTGGATTAAGTGGTTAATAATTCAGAAATCCAATTTGTCTCTGTTATCACACCAGCACCTTCACACTTTGAATTGGCAAAGCGTTTGTTGGAAGCCGGTAAGAACGTGATGGTTGAAAAGCCATTTGTGACATCAGTTGCCGAGGGTAAGGAACTGATTGCATTGGCTAACGAAAAGGGATTGTTGATTACGCCATTCCAAAACCGCCGTTTCGATGGTGAGTTCATGGAGTTGCAATACATCTTGGACCACGGTTTCATTGGTGAGCCAATCGAGTTCGAGTCACACTTCGACTACTTCCGTCCAGGGGCTGCTTCAAACCCAGGTACGCAAATTGATGGTGCCTTCTACGGTTACGGTGTCCACCCATTGGACCAAATCATCAAGTTGTGGGGTAAGCCAGAAGCGGTTGCGTACGACATTAAGTCAGTGACGAACCCTGAAGGTGTTGACGATAACTTTGAAGTTAACATGTACTACGGCAAGTTGCGTGCAAAGTTGAAGACAAGCTTCTTGGTGGCTGACCAATATCCTAAGTACATCTTGCACGGTACGAATGGTTCATTCATTAAGTACGGTATGGATGCCCAAGAAAACGATATTTTGGCTGGTATCTCACCATCAGAGCCTAACTTTGGTGCTGACAACCCAGACAACTACGGAGTGATTAAGTACATCAACGCTTACGGTGATCCGGTTGAGCACAAGATGGAGACGCCACGTGGTAACTACGGTTTGATGTACCAAAACTGTGTGGATGTGATTTTGCACGGTGCTGAAAAGGAAGTTACTGACGAGCAAATCTTGACACAATTGGAAATCTTGGACGCTGGCTTTAAGGAGCAAGGTCCACACATCCAACACTTTGCCTAAAACGAGGACGACATAATGATTAAGATGATTTTGGACTGTGACCCAGGTCACGAAGATTTCTTCGGCTTGATGTTGGCGTTGGCGAACACGGACAAGGTGGAAATCAAGGCGGTTTCAACAACCGTTGCTTATCAAACAGTTGAAAACGTACAAAAGAATGCCATGAAGGCGTTGACACTTTTGGGACGCACGGATATTCCAGTGGCCCACGGTGCAGCGAAGCCTTTGATTGAGCCATTCGGTCTTGCTGATAACTGGCGTGAGTTTACAGGCTTGGACGGGACAGAATTCCCAGAGCCCGGCTTCGAGCCCTCAGAACTAGCTGGTATCGACTTGATGGCTAAGACGTTGCGTGAAGCTGACGAACCAATGGTCATTGGTATCAGTGGTCCCGTGACGAACGTGGCTTTGTTGTTGGCGGCACACCCAGAATTGCACAGCAAGATTGAAAAGATTGTGTTGATGGGTGGGGCAATTAATACGGGTAACCGTTACCCAGGTGTTGAATACAACTTCTCAATCGATCCCGACGCGGCCAAGATTATCGTGAACAGCGGTGTGCCAGTGGTAATGATTACACGTGACTTGACTGAGCAAGGTGTGATTTCATCTGAGACAGTTGCGAAGATGCGTGCAATCGAAAACCCAGTGGCTCAAGCTGCGGCTGATTTGATGGAAAACTATGGTGACTTCAGCAACCCAGATGTACCGGTTGTTTTGAATGACCCTGAAGTGGTTGCGTACTTGATTGACCCATCAATGTTTGCTGGTAAGGCATACTACGTTGATGTGGAAACACAAGGTCAATTGACGCGTGGTCGTTTGGTAGTTGACCAACACGATATGACTGGCAAGCCAGCCAACGCTGAATTGATGACAACGCTTGATAACGACAAGTTTGTTGCCTTGATTTTGGACTCTTTGGCTAAGTATTAATCAATAATAGAGCAGGTGTTAACAGTTAACACCTTGTCTAGAACATAGTCCCCCATTACCGTATAATCTGCGGTGTGGGGGACTTTTTACTATGAGGAAGTATGTGTTCGAAGAGATTTATGAAGAGCTGCAAATGCAGATTCGCAACGGAACGTATCAAAGTGGCATGCCGTTGCCGAGCGAATCAGAGTTGGGGACTCACTATGAATGTGGGCGTGAGACGATTCGACGGTCATTACGATTATTAGAAAAGGATGGCTTGATTATCCGGAAAAAGGGCAAGGTGGCGCATGTTGCCGAACGACAAGTTTTTGCTGTGCCAGTTTGCGAATTAAAGCAACTATCAGAATGGCAAATGACCCATAATGCGGCGCTGACGTCTAAATTGTGTTTGGTTGAAGAGGGACAGATACCAGTGGATTTAATGCACATTCTAAAACTAGACCGGGCGAGCTTGCCAACGATTCACATTGGGGTGTTAAAGCTACTGAACGATCGACCGATGGCCTTAGAAGAACATTTTGTAATGCCGAAATATGCACCGAAGCTAAGTGATTTGGTGGATGCGACATCAATTGAACGCTTTTATTGTCGCTTTGGCATTCAAACCAGTCATGCGGTTCGACATATTGTCTTAGGCGTGGCGACTGCAGCACAGGCTGAAGTGTTAAAAATTGCGCCAGGGTCAGCGGTGTTTATTCAACAAGCAGTGTTGTTTGATCGATGCTCGGCAATTATTCAAGTTCAGAAAACCATTTATGTGGGGGATGCCTGCCGTTTTGTTGAGGTAGCCAAGCCATGAAAACAATCCGTTTTAAAATGACACCAACTGAAATTAAAGCTGGTCGTCAAAAGGTGTTTTCGTGGCAAACACAATCGTTACAAGCAACCTATCTAGCGGTGACTGAGTGGTTGTGCCATGAAGCGGGGATTGAACAAGTCATTATCGTCAATGAAGGTTTGAAGGAACAGAATCGCGTTATTTGGCGACTGGTAACGGAAGTGTGGCCCCACGCCTGGATGGTACGACTGAACTTATCGGTGGCAATCGCTGGCCAATCGCAAAAGGATTTACTAGAAGACGCGGTTTGGACGCGACGTACAGGTAATGCGATTTCCATTGCTGACGGGCCTGACTTGGCATGTGGTTGGACATTGTTGGTTGGTCAGGAGCGCCTCTTGATTAAGCCGGCACCAGGTGAAATCTGGCTGGCAGTCGAGGATATGCGGTGGGGTTGTCATTTAACAAGTTATGAACATCAGTTAACCAATGGTGACTGGTTGTCGGTTAGCATGTGTGTGTTACGTGAATTTGAGACTGGACGTCCAATCGCCCGTCGCTTAACCATCACTGGTACGGCCACGATGCGATTATGTGTGCCGGCGACTGATGTTGATTACATCGAGACGAATGGGTTGGTGCAGGTGACTGATGAACAGGGGCTGATTACGCATAAACCAATCAATGGACGTCCATTAACGGTCGTCCAATTTTTTTTGACGGAATCGCGCTGTCGTTTTGATGTGTTGGCGAATCAAAACCAGGCGCGTTGGCGTGAATTTTGGGAGCAATTTCAGCTTAATGCGACGAAGGAATTTGGGTGGTTGAGAAATGCTCGCTGGACATTATATCGCTGTCGCCAAACGCTATCTGAGTCGGATTTCTCACGACTGTTACACGCAGCGCCAACAGATATGACGGGTGATTTCTATCAGTCAGTTCCGGACGGGGATGGACCACATCGCATTAGCGGGTTACTGAAATGGCTGTCTGGTGGCTACCTCAGTAACGACCAATTTGTCTTGCAGGGCACACCTGCTAAACCCATTCTGGGACAATGGTGTTTTTCGTTGGTCGGTGCTGAGGCTCTTCGCTTAGATTATGAAGTGGCAGCTGGTAAAATGCGAGTACGGCCGACACGTACAATGACCGTTAAGACACAAACACATGAGATTGTCTGCCGACGCCAAAAATACACGACTATTTGGAAAAGCTTATAAGTAGTAGAATAAGTATTCGAAGCGTAGAATTGAAAATATATACTTAATGTAAAGGAAACCTTTACAAAAAAGTGGTGCGACATTTACATAGATTAGGGATAATAATTCTAGTAGCAGAAGATATTAGGAGGCGTTCGTTATGAAGCGCAGTTGGTTGATAAGTGCCGCAATCGTCTTGGTTGCGGGAGGCCTATTGACTTGGGGATACGCATCGCGCGAAACAAACAGTGGCGTGAATATCACGGCTGTTGGATCAACCGCATTGCAACCACTTGTTGAAGCCGCCGGAGAAGATTACGCCGGCAAGAACATGGGAGTTTTCGTTAACGTTCAAGGTGGTGGAACTGGTACCGGATTGGCACAAGTTCAACAAGGAGCCGTTGACCTTGGAAACTCTGACATGTTCGCGGAAGAGAAGAATGGTATCGATGCTGACAAGTTGGTTGACCACAAGGTTGCCGTTGTTGGTATCGCCCCAATGATTAATAAAGAAGCAAACATTACGAATTTGACACAAAATCAATTGATCGACATCTTCACAAAGAAGGTCACGAATTGGAAGCAAGTTGGCGGTGCTGACTTGCCAATCGTTTTGGTTAACCGTGTTGCGGGGTCTGGAACGCGTGCCACGTTTGAAAAGTGGGGCTTGAAGGGTGCTGAATCAGCAGATGCTCAAGAACAAGATTCTTCAGGTATGGTGCGTTCAATTGTTTCAACAACGCCAGGAGCTGTTTCATATGCAGCCTTTGCCTACTTGGACGACACAGTTTCAGTGCCAACGTTGGATGGTGTTGCGGCTAATGACACGACAGTGAAGACTGGTAAGTGGCCAATTTGGTCATACGAACACATCTACACGAAGGGTAAGCCAAATAAGGAAGTGCAATCATTCTTGAATTACATTAATTCTGAGCACATCCAAAAGACGTTGGTTCCCCAATTGGGATACATTTCAATTCACGATATGAAGATCTCTCGTTCGATGGACGGAAAGATTACAGCTGTAAATTAAGGAGTGTGGGAACATGGATGACATCCGTGAATCACTATTAAAGCAATCAGCAGCAACACGTAAGGACCGTTTTGGTCGTTACTTGTCACTCGGCGCTTTGTTGCTGATTGTCGTTGTTGTGCTATCAATTTTCTGGTTCGTTGCTTCAAAGGGTTTGGCAACGTTCTTCGCTAATAAAGTAAATATTTGGGATTTCTTGACTGGTACCAAGTGGGCGCCAGGTCAAACAGATGCGAATGGTCACCCTTACGTTGGGGCAGCCCCAATGATTGTTGGATCATTCTTGGTAACGTTGATTTCAGCTTTGATTGCAACACCATTTGCCATTGGAACAGCCGTCTTTATGACGGAAATCTCACCAAAGCGTGGGGCTAAGATTTTGGGACCAGTTACTGAATTGTTGGTTGGTATCCCATCTGTTGTTTATGGATTTATTGGGTTGTCAGTAATTGTGCCAGTGATGCGTCACCTATTTGGTGGCTCAGGATTTGGAATCCTAGCTGGTGCGATGGTGCTGTTTGTCATGATTTTGCCAACGGTAACATCAATGACGGTTGATACGTTGAAGTCAGTGCCACGTCACTACCGCGAGTCATCATTGGCTTTGGGAGCAACGCGTTGGCAAATGATTTATAAGGTTATCTTGCGTGCTGCAACGCCAGGTATTTTGACAGCCGTTGTCTTCGGAATGGCACGTGCCTTCGGTGAAGCTTTGGCCGTACAAATGGTTGTTGGTAACGCCGCATTGATGCCACAGAATTTGACATCACCAGCCGCTACGTTGACGTCTGTTTTGACACAAGGTATCGGAAACACGGTTATGGGATCACTTGAAAACAACGCTTTGTGGAGTTTGGCATTGATTCTATTGTTGATGTCATTGGTCTTCAACTCGGTTATCCGTGCTATTGCTAAGAAGGGAGCCATGTAATATGAACGCTAAGCAAGCGAATAAGATTGCCAGTGCGGTGCTTTATGCAATTGCCGGCTTCGTTATTTTGATTTTGGCTGCCTTGTTGGGTTACATCTTGTACCAAGGTGTTCCACACTTGTCATGGCACTTTTTGACATCACCAGCGACGGCCTTTACTGCCGGTGGTGGAATTGGTATTCAACTATTTAATTCATTGTACTTGTTGATTATTACGATGATTATCTCATTCCCAATTGCCTTGGGAGCGGGAATCTACTTGAACGAATATGCTAACAAGAAGAGTCGTGTGACGTCTTTGATTCGCACGGCCATTGAAATTTTGTCATCATTGCCATCAGTTGTGGTTGGTTTGTTTGGTTTCTTGTTGTTCGTTGTGCAATTTAAGCTTGGCTTCTCAATTTTGTCAGGTGCGATTTCATTGACGTTCTTCAACTTGCCATTGCTAACGCGTTCGGTTGAAGAGTCATTGCGCACGATTCCGGACTTGCAACGTGAGGCGGGTGCTGCGTTGGGATTGTCACGTTGGGAAACTGTTGGTCACGTTATTTTGCCAGCTGCGTTGCCATCAATCGTGACTGGTGTTGTTTTGTCAGCTGGACGTGTGTTCGGTGAAGCTGCCGCTTTGATTTACACGGCCGGACAATCAGCCCCAGCATTGGACTTTACGGATTGGAACCCATTCAACGTTTCAAGTCCATTGAACATTATGCGTCCAGCCGAAACATTGGCTGTTCACATTTGGAAGGTTAATTCAGAAGGTATCATGCCAGATGCGGCTGCAGTTTCTGCTGGTGCATCAGCTGTTTTGATCATTGCTGTCTTGTTGTTCAACTTCTTTGCTCGCTACTTGAGTGGTGTGTTGTACAAGCG
Source organism: Weissella confusa (assembly GCA_014332815.1). Lineage (GTDB taxonomy): Bacteria > Bacillota > Bacilli > Lactobacillales > Lactobacillaceae > Weissella > Weissella confusa_C. The sequence goes on from JACSZT010000006.1 coordinate 99,993, forward strand.
TTTGACGGCTACGAAGTAAGAAAGAGGACATTGTCATGGCTGAAGAGCAACATTTGATTTTTGATGAGGAGCAACCAGAGCGCTACGTCTACGATATGGACGAAGAGAAGCATGAGGTTGCACTCTCAACGAAGGACTTGCAAGTCTTCTACGGTGATAAGCTGGCCTTGCAAGACGCTGATTTGAAGTTTGAACGCTACAAGATTACGTCATTGATTGGTGCTTCTGGATCAGGAAAGTCAACGTTCTTGCGTTCACTAAATCGTATGAACGACGATGTGGCAACAGTTAAGGGAAACATCATGTACCGTGATGTTGATATTAACTCAAAGGACGTTGACGTCTACGAAATGCGTAAGCACATCGGGATGGTGTTCCAACGTCCAAACCCATTTGCTAAGTCAATTTATGACAACATCACGTTTGCTTTGAAGCAACACGGCATGCGTGACAAGACGCAACTTGATGAAATTGTTGAGACGTCATTGAAGCAAGCTGCTTTGTGGGATGAAGTGAAGGATGACTTGAATAAGTCAGCATTGTCACTATCAGGTGGACAACAACAACGTTTGGTTATTGCACGTGCAATTGCGATGAACCCAGACATCTTGTTGATGGACGAACCATCATCAGCTTTGGACCCAATTTCATCAGCTAAGATTGAAGATACGTTGATGCAGTTGAAGGAAAAGTACACGATTATTATCGTGACGCACAACATGCAACAAGCAGCGCGTATCTCAGATTACACAGCCTTCTTCAACATGGGTAAGGTTGTTGAATACGATTTGACACGTAAGATTTTCACACGTCCAAAGGTCCAATTGACAATCGATTACGTGAACGGAAACTTTGGTTAAGAGAGGCTAACGCAAATGGCAGAAAAAATTTTGACAACTGAAAACGTGCGCCTCTACTACGGTGAAAAGGAAGCGTTGCACGGTATTAATCTGGATTACGATAAGTACGGGATTACAGCATTGATTGGACCTTCTGGTTCTGGAAAGTCAACGTACTTGCGTGCCTTGAATCGTATGCACGATTTGACGGACAATGTGACGGTTAATGGTACGTTCTTGTTCAAGGGCCAAGATATCTACGCGCCATCAACTGATACGGTTGAATTGCGTAAGGACATCGGTATGGTGTTCCAACAACCAAACCCATTCCCATTCTCAATTTATGACAATGTTGCCTTTGGGTTGCGCATTTCAGGTGAGAAGAACAAGGCTGTTTTGGATGAGATGGTGGAAACGTCATTGAAGCAAGCCGCTATCTGGAATGAAGTGAAGGATGACTTGCACAAGTCAGCGTTGTCACTATCAGGTGGACAACAACAACGTGTGTCAATCGCCCGTGCTTTGGCTACTTCACCAGAAATCTTGTTGTTGGACGAACCAACGGCGGCTTTGGACCCAGTTTCAGCTCACGCGGTTGAAAACACGTTGATGCAATTGCGTGATAAGTTGACGATGATTATCGTAACGCACTCAATGGCACAAGCATCACGTATCTCAGACCGCACGGCGTTCTTTATGAATGGTGACTTGATTGAAGCTGACGATACAAAGAAGATGTTCTTGGATCCTGCTAAGAAGGAAACCCAAGACTACATCTCAGGTCGCTTCGGATAGTCTTGTGATATACTGAATTAACGAATTAACAGAAAAACGGGGAGATAGGTCATGCGTCAATATTTTGATGAAGAACTTGCAGACTTGGACACGTCATTTAAGGAGATGGGCTTGCTCGTTTCTGAGACGCTAGAAAACGCTGTACAAGCATTCTTGGATCACAATCGCCAAGCTGCGCAAGAGATTATTGATGGTGATAAGGCAATCAACCAACGCGAAATAGCTTTGGAAAAGAAGACTTTCGAGATGATTGCTTTGTACCAACCAGTGACGACTGATTTGCGTGAAATTGTGACGGTGTTGAAGGCCGTTTCAGTTTTGGAGCGAATCGGTGACAACGCACGTAACATTGCGCTTTCAACAATTCACGTGAAGGGTAACAAGCGTGTGGCTGCCATTGAAGAGAAGGTCGGTATGACTGGCTCAACAGTTGCGAAGATGGTTTCTGATGTTTTGGATTACTACGTGAATGACGATGCTGTGTCAGCTGAAGCCATTGCGCAAGTTGCCATGTCAGTATCAGACGTCACAGGTGAAATCCGTGAGATGGCAATCGATGCTATGAAGTCAGATCCAGAATTGGTTACCGCCTCAACTGACTACTTGGTTGTTGCTGGTTACTTGAAGCGTACGTCAGATTACGTGACGGACATCGCTGAGTGGATTATCTACAAGCGTACGGGTAAGATTGTTGAATTGAACCCAGGTATGTCATCATTTATCTAACAGAACGATACGAAAGAGTCGACGCAATTTGCGTTGGCTCTTTTTGCGATTTTAGGTTAAACTTAATTTGAGCGCTTGCGTTAACCAGAAAAAACAAACTAACTTCAGGAGAATCCGCACATGAAAAAAGTGACAAAAGTAACCCGTCAGCGGAAGCCAGGACGTTATAACGTTTATTTAGATGATGAATTTGCTTTGGCTGTAGATGAAAAAATCTTGATTAAATATAATTTGTTCAAAGATACCGAGCTAGAAGATGAAGATATAAAAGAAATTGAGGTGGCTGAGTTTGAGCAAAAGGCCTATACCAAGGCGTTAGTTTATGCCACAGGCCGTATGCGTTCTAAAATGCAAGTTATTATTAAGTTGAAGGAATCAGAGATTCCGGGGGCAGTGATTGCTAAGGTTATCAATCGACTGGAAGCAGCCAATGTCATTGATGATGCGCGTTTTGCTGAGGAGTACGTTCGTAGTGCTATCCATTCTGGGAAGCTTGGACCACGGGGCGTTAAGACGAAGTTGCAACAGCTTGGAATTGATAAATACTTTATTGAGGATGCGTTAGCTGAGTACACGGCTGAGGACCAAATTGATCAGCTCGATGAAAAAGTTGAAAAGTTGATGATTAAGTACCATCGTCAGTCACATTTCATGGCTGAACAAAAGACCAAACAAAAGTTGTCACAACTTGGCTACGACAGTCGTTTAGTTAATCAAGCACTGAAAGCTTATGGAGCATCGATTGAAGAAGACCCCGATCAAGAATGGGAAAATCTGAATCGGGACGCTAGTTCAGCAGTTAACCGGTATCGTCAATATGAAGGCTGGGAATTTAAAAAACGGCTGAAGGCAGCTCTTTTTCGCAAGGGATATGACTTGTCTCTTGTGGATAAGTGGATAAAGGAATTCGAACAAAACTCGTAACAATATACAGAGTTTTGCATAACGAACGCGCGAATGAGGTGCATAAACATTCAATAATATAGTCTGAGTCCAAAACGGCAGTGCGTTATAGGTAGTAGCGTGATACAATAAAAAAGAATAATTTGGTGAAAAGCCGTAAAGGGGCTCAGATAATGAAAGATAGTCGACTACCTCGGGAGGGCGACTTTATTACGATCAAGAGCTACAAGCATGACGGCAGTTTGCACCGAACTTGGCGTGACACGATGGTTCTTAAGACGAGTGAAAATGCAATTATTGGGTTGAATGACCATACCTTGGTGACCGAAGATGACGGTCGTCGTTGGGTGACGCGTGAACCCGCAATTGTGTATTTTCATCGTAAGTATTGGTTCAACATCGTCGCGATGATACGAGATAATGGGGTGTCTTATTATTGTAATTTAGCTTCTCCGTTTGTTTTAGATAAAGAAGCTTTGAAGTACGTGGATTATGATTTGGACGTAAAGGTCTTTCCAGATGGTGAAAAGCGCTTGCTTGATACGGACGAGTATGAATTGCACAAGGCACAATGGCATTACCCAGCGGATATTGATTTTATCGTAAAGGAGCATGTTAAAATCCTAGTTGATTGGATCAATAAGCATCAGGGCCCATTTTCGGACGAGTACATCGACTTGTGGTATCGCAGATACTTGGAAATCAAGCGTCGCAGTGATCGTTAGTCGCAATATGTTTTTTAAAAGCAATGTCACCTGGACTACCCAGGGACATTGCTTTTCCTTTATAATGAGGGCATAAACAAGGGGATAGTTATGAAAAAGATAATTGTAATCGTGGTAGTACTGATTGTAGCGTTTGCGGCTGGTGTTTTCGGTTATCAAACGATGAGTAAGGACAAGCAATACAGTTCGGATATTCGAAATGCGCATGCCGCTTTGAAGCAACAAGATTGGGAGTCAGCACGCCAATTCTATAAGGCGTCACAAAAGCAAAAGGTTTCAGTTGAGGCACGTACGGCGCTGGAACAATTGGATTTTGCGATTTCTGCCGACAAAAAGGCTGATAAGAGCGACTGGCAAGAAGCATTGTCATTGTACAAGTCAGCAACGACGGTTGACGGCGCAATTAAAATCGTGAATAAGAACGTCAAGGTTGCGATGCAAGAGATTAAGCTCAAGCGTGATTCGGTTAAGCACGCGGCGGTTTCATCGAAGGCGAAGGCTTCCTCAGAGGCGGCGGCATCAGTTGCAGAAGCGGCAACGGCGGCATCAAAGGCAGCTTATTCATCATCAGTTGCGGCCGCACATTCGGCAACAACTTCATCGAGCGTGACATCAAGCAGCCAATCATCGTCTAGTGACTCAGCTTCGCCTGAACGTCAAATTGACTCGAAAGACATTGCGACGGCTCGCGGCGAATGGGCAGCACTAGGCTACGACGTGGCTAATTTGTCATCAACTGAAATTCAAGCAGCAATGAATAACTACATCGACGCCCGCGGTGGGTTAACGATGGATCAAATCGCGCAACAAATGAATTGGACAAAGCAATAATCAATTAAAATACAATGTATATAAGAACGGTTGTGGTGTTGAATCATAGCCGTTTTTTCGTTATACTAAATTGTTAAGATTTTTAAAGAATCACTAAATAAATTAAGAAATTAAGGCGATAAAAATGGCATCATTACAAGAGGAAATGCAAACGCGCCGCACGTTTGCGATTATTTCCCACCCCGACGCCGGTAAGACGACGATCACTGAGCAATTGTTGAAGCTTGGTGGTGTTGTTCGTGAAGCTGGAACGGTTAAGGGACGTAAGGGAAACTTTGCAAAGTCAGACTGGATGGAAATTGAGCAAAAGCGTGGAATTTCCGTAACATCATCTGTTTTGCAATTTGATTTTGACGGTAAGCGCATCAATATCTTGGACACCCCAGGACACGAAGACTTCTCTGAAGACACATACCGTACGTTGATGGCTGTTGACTCAGTTATCATGGTGGTCGACTCTGCAAAGGGTATTGAGCCACAAACGAAGAAGTTGTTCGAAATTGTTAGTGAACGTCACATTCCAATTTTCACATTCTTCAACAAGTTGGACCGTGATGGTCGCGATGCCTTGGACTTGGTTGATGAATTGGAGTCAACGTTGGGAATCAACGCCTACCCAATGAATTGGCCAATCGGATCAGGACAAATTTTGGCCGGATTGTTTGACTTGTATCACAACAATGTCGAAGTGTTCCGTCCAGAATCAGAAGCAGCCCGTTTCTTGCCTTTGAACGAAGCTGGCACTGATTTGGCAGAACCAAACAAGTTGCAAGACAACCCACTTTGGGCTGAGACACGCGACGAAATCGAGATGTTGAAGGATGCGGGAAACCAATTCGATGAGCAAGCGGTTATGAACGGTGAGTTGACACCAGTCTTCTTCGGTTCAGCCTTGCAAGGGTTCGGAATTGAAACGTTCTTGCAAACGTACATGCAATTCGCACCAGCACCTTCAGCTAAAAACACGGTTGATGGCGACCAAGTGGAACCTGGTAACGAGCAATTCTCAGGATTCGTGTTCAAGATTCAAGCGAACATGAACCCTAACCACCGTGATCGTATCGCCTTTGTGCGTATCGTATCTGGTGAGTTCGAGCGTGGAATGGACGTGACGTTGGCACGTACAAACAAGAAGATTCGTTTGTCTAACGTGACACAATTCATGGCCGATACGCGTGAGAACGTTGAGAACGCTTATCCAGGTGATATTATCGGTGTTTATGACACGGGTAACTTCCAAATCGGTGACACGATTTTCGCTGGTAAGAAGGCGGTTGAATTTGAAGAATTGCCAACGTTTACACCTGAATTGTTCATGCGTGTTCACGCTAAGAACGTTTTGAAGCAAAAGTCATTCCACAAGGGTGTGACCCAATTGGTTCAAGAAGGAACGATTCAAATGTACACGGCCTGGGATTCAGGGGACTACATCCTCGGTGCCGTTGGTGCGTTGCAATTCGAAGTTTTCCAATTCCGTATGGAAAACGAATACAACACGGAAGTTAGCTTGGAGCCAATGGGTTCAAAGATTGCCCGCTGGATTAACCCAGAGCAACTTGATCCACGTATGGCTTCATCACGTAACTTGCTAGTACGTGACCGTGCTGAGCAACCAGTATTCTTGTTCGAAAACCAATTCGCAGAACGCTGGTTTAAGGATAAGTACCCAGATGTTGATTTGGAGGAGAAGCTATGACACTTTTGATGCCAATGGCACCGAACACATGGCTAATGGGGTTTGAAATATTTGCGTTGATTTTGATCGTACCAACGGTGGTCTACTTTGCAGGCCACCGCATCTTGCGACCATTCCCAATGTTGTTTAATGCACTACACTGGATTTTTGGCGCATATATGATGTACGTTTTTGTAGCGGGGATTTCAACTTTGATGTTCGGATAATATAAGTACAAGTTAGAGTTCGCATTTTGTGGGCTCTTTTTTGTTTACATATTGTTATATGTTAAACTTAACCTAATAAGAAACCGGAGGACACGAATATGCCTGACATGGATCCACACGTACAAGCGGCCGTCTACGGGACGCCAAAGATTAACCCTGATGAACAAAATCACTATTTGGGCACGTTTCGCGAGCGTATCTATGTTGCGCAGACACGGGCAACCTTTGGTGATACGAAATACATGCCAACTTGGGAGACGCAACTGAAAGAGCATAAGGATGCGACTTTGCTATTAAACGGGCATCTTGATATGGAATTGTTGACGCCGTATATCAAACTGGCATCTAAGTACAATGTTGGCTTTACGTTGAAGTCAGATGATGTTTATGATCGTTCAGATGTTGTTGCGGTTTTAACGGCGAAGGAAGCTGTTAACATCACACAAATTGATGTGGTGGCGCTGACGTTGGAAGATGATGAGGAAAAAACGGGAATGCCAGATGCTCCACAGAAGCCTTGGTACAAAAAGTTGTTTGGATAATAAGAAAGAAGGTGAAGCAGCATGCAACAACCACTTGCGTTTCGCATGCGGCCCCGAACGATTGATGAGATTGTTGGTCAGCGACATCTAGTTGGTGAGGGCAAAATTATTAATCGCATGGTGACGGCTAAGATGCTATCATCAATGATTTTATATGGACCACCAGGCACGGGAAAGACAAGTATTGCTAGTGCGATTGCGGGGTCAACTAAGTATGCGTTTCGCATTTTGAATGCCGCAACGGATAGTAAAAAGGACCTCCAAATTGTGGCCGAAGAAGCCAAGATGTCTGGCACGGTCGTTTTGTTGTTAGACGAGATTCACCGTTTAGATAAGACAAAGCAAGATTTTTTGTTGCCACATCTTGAGAGTGGGCGTATTGTGTTGATTGGTGCGACGACTGAAAATCCATATCTATCAATTTTGCCGGCCATCCGTTCACGTACGCAAATCTTTGAAGTGAAGCCGTTATCTGAAGATGATATGAAGACAGCTATTCAAAGAGCGTTAACGGATAAAGAACGTGGCTTGGGGAACTTTGATGCGGTGTTGGATGATGAGGCCGAACGCCAATTGGTTTATGCAACGAATGGTGATTTGCGTTCAGCATTGAACGGCTTGGAGTTGGCGGTTAAGTCGACGGCGCCAAGTGAAGATGGCAAGGTGCACATCACGTTGCCGATTGTTGAAGAGACAGTGCAACGTAAAGCGTTGACGGCAGACAAGGATGGGGATGGCCACTATGACGTCATCTCAGCTTTGCAGAAGTCGATTCGTGGTAGTGATACCGATGCGGCGTTGCACTATTTGGCCCGCTTGATCGAAGCTGGTGACTTGCCAATTATTGCACGTCGTTTGCGTGTAATTGCCTACGAAGATATTGGTTTGGCAAATCCGGCGGTTGCGGCGCGTGCCGTGACGGCGATTGAAGCAGCTGAGAAACTCGGCTTCCCAGAAGCGCGGATTCCGTTGGCAAATGCGACGATTGAATTGGCGTTGTCACCCAAGTCGAATTCAGCGTACACTGCAATTGATGCCGCCTTGGCTGATGTGCGTAAGGGTGGGACTGGCGACGTGCCAGATCATTTGCGTGATGCGCATTACAAGGGTGCTGAAAAACTTGGGCACGGTGTGGAATACGTTTATCCACACGGTCATCCCGGCGATTGGGTACCGCAACAATATTTGCCAGATAAACTTAACGGGGCGAACTACTTCGTGCCAGCGGGAAATTCTAAGGTAGAGCAAGCCTACAAGGAACAGTACCAAAAGCTACGTGACGCCCAGAAAAATGGTTTACGTTAACTACTGCTTTTTTGCACTTGGAAGCGTATAATAACGGTATGCGAATTCCTTGGACGTACGCATGATTCCTACTATATGTAGTTGCTTTACAACCATATTGACCGGGGATGTCGGGAAGCCGGCGAGGCAAGCTATTTCACTTAGTAGCCGCTAAAGCTGACTTATTCACCCACTTACCTATAATCTGGAGTCAACTCATTGTGAATCGTTAACGGCGCCAATCAAGTGTTCGTGCGCTACCACGGTTAGCCCTGGTAGCGCTTTTCTTTTGCAATTATTATTTTTTGAGATAGAGGATGAATGAAATGGGCATCATTATTATGTATCTTGTCTTTGCGTTGTTGATTGGCGCAATGGGCATTTATCTACTAACGCACCGTCAAGGATTTTTTAACTTGTCAGCATCACAAGCGAGCATGCCAGCCACATTTTTCGGTTGGTTCTTCACGATTGACGCATTGGCATTGATCATTAGTGTTGTGTTGCATGGTTCAGCACCATTGCCAGCGGGGATCTTCGTGATTTTGGCAACCATTCTAACGACGGTATTGGCAGTCGTGGTCACGTCGCGTTTGTTTAAATAGTCATATTTTCGTTGTAGCATCTGTGAAATCTTCATAGGTGCTATTTTTTTTAGACATGGTTTATTTATCAAATTTATTACAAATGGCGTATAATGAACATATAGGCAAATAGCCACTTAGAGGAGGAACTATCATGGCTGATACTAATGTAAACTACAAGAACATTTTGATTCCAGTTGATGGATCAAAGGAAGCTGAAGCTGCTTTGGGGAAGGCAATTCAAGTTGCATTGCGTAATGGGGAAGACGCTAACTTGCACATTTTGCACGTTATCGACACACGCGCATTCCAAAACGTAACGGACTTCAAGACGACGATGGTCGAGCAAGTTGCTGAAACTGCTAAGAAGACGTTGGAAACTTACTTGCAACAAGCTAAGGATGCTGGCGTTAAGAACGTGGACTACACGATTGAGTATGGTTCACCAAAGGACATCATTGCTCACCAAGCACCTGAGAAGTTGAATGTTGATTTGATTATGATTGGTGCTACTGGTTTGAACGCCATTGAGCGCTTGTTGATTGGATCAGTTACTGAATACGTAACGCGTACAGCAAACGTTGATACGTTGATTGTTCGTGCTAAGTAAAGAAACCTGTGAGGTCGGGACATTTATGTTCCGGCCTTTTATTATATAAATAGGATTAGGTCGTCGGTGAGTGTTTAATCTGTTACAATGGTAGTAATATTAACAGTTTATTAGAGATGGAGTAGCTGACATCATGAATGATACAAAAGTAAATTTGGTCGCTTCGACCTTAACAAACAGTTTGGGCACGACTGTTATGGGGCACGCGGCACCAGCAGCAATTATAACGGTTACATATCCTAACGGTAAAGAAGATACGTTGGTGTCTGATCCAAACGGTGAGTTCATGGCAAAGGCGCCAGCTGGCTTGCTAGAAGGTGACATTATCGTAACTGGTAAGATGCCCGGCGATGCATCATCAGAAGAAAAGGTTACATTGACAATCGAATTGCCAGCACCGGTGGTAACGGCTGTTATTTCAACGCAAGGCGATAAGCGTTTGCTTGAAGGACGCGTTAACCAAGCGGATGTCGATGTGACTGTAAAGTTGCACGGGGCAGACGAAATCTTCTTGCTCGTTGATAAGAGCCTTGAATTCGAGCTTGAGTTGCCAACTGACACGGTACCATCACAAGTTGAGGTGCGTGCTAAGAGCCGTCGTTCTGGTAAGGATGGTCAAGCGATTGTCACGATGGGTGTTACGACGAAGACGTTGGCAATGCCAGCTTTGACGGATGACATGATTGCTGAGTACGTTGCGCAAGAAAAGGCTGCCAAGGAAGCTAACGAGGCAGCTGCGGCAGCAATTGAGGCCAATGACCAACCAAAGCCATTTGAACCAGCGGCTGAGACGACACCAGTTGATATTCCTGAAGAGGCATCAGCAGTGGCAGATGATTCACGTTTGTCACGCCAACACGAAAAGTCATCAGGACTATTTGGGTTCTTCTCAAAGTTGTTTGGTAAGTAATAAGCAGACAAAAAGACCGGTATCTCGCAAAAGATACCGGTCTTTTTAACGCTGACGGTTTATACCCCCTCAGGGATTCGAACCCTGGACCCGCGGATTAAAAGTCCGTTGCTCTAACCAGCTGAGCTAAGGAGGCGTCAACAAATAATATTATGCACTACGAAGGACATAATAGGCAAGTGGTTTTGTGATAAAATGTTTAAAGTAGCAAGTAATAGAAGAGGTTATTCATATGGCTAAGTATAAGCGTGCCGTTATTTCTGGGATTGTATTAATTATTGGAATCGTGGCAATTTTTGCCTTGGTTGGCGGTGGTTCACACAAATCTGAATCTACGCAATCATCCGAAAAGTCTTCAGTAACGAGTCACAAAGATAATAAAACAGTTTCATCAAAGACGACAGCTAAGTCATCTAGCGAGCCAGTTGCGTTCGATGTCACGAAGGTGCTTAAGGCAAATAAGTTGGCGCCATCTGTTTTGTCAGCGGATGTTAACAATGGGACGGCAAAGATTGTGTTGCAAGATGACACAACGCAAGATTTTGATAAGTACACCAACGCATATGCATCTGCAGTTGTAACGGTGGTGAAAGCAGCAGCCAAGGCTAAGGATGTGCAAAACGTGTACATCGCCCGTCAAGTAAAGTTGCAAGATGGTTTGGAGTACGCGGTCGCTAGTTACTGGACTGGTGATCAAATCAAGAATGCAGCGTCACTTGGGGATGCCAAGCAAGCGAACATGAAGGATGTTTTGTTGGCATCAAGTCGCTACTACATTGGTGGATCTGTTTGGGCAACGTTCTCACAACAACAAAAGAACGATTACACGAATCACCAACAAGGTGGTCAACAACAAGATGAAAACCAAGACTTTACCAACTGGGTAACGGCTGGAACGGTTAAGAAGTAAACGAAAACGGGCAAGCACTGAAATTGTGCTTGCCCGTTATTTTTTTAGAATAGCATGCTAAAGATTGAAATGTACATCAATGTTGCGCCACCCAGAACAAACAAGTGCCAGTATACGTGGCTCATAGGCAGTTTTGGAATGAGGTAAACGCCAGCACCAAGTGTGTAGGTGATACCACCAGCCAACAATAAGTTGAAGGCAAATGGGGTTAATGAGGCGTGCAGTGCTGGGAAAGCCAAGATGATTAACCAGCCCATGATGACATAAATCAAGACTGACAGCCATGGCCAGCGCCCAACGAAGAACAAATCATAAATGATTCCGGCGATGGTCAACAGAAGGATAGTAATCCAAATCGGCCAGCCAACTTTACCTGGTAGGAATAGCCATGTATATGGCGTGTAGCTTCCAAGGATGACGAGGTAGATACCAGAGTGATCAAGGAATTGGAAAATCTTTCCGGCTTTGGTGAACACCAAAGCGTGGAAGAGCGTTGAGGCGAGTAGGAATGTGATGATTGAGATGGCATAAATCCATAGGGCTGCCATGGTGAACCAGTTGAAGTTTGCGTGCATGCTTTCCCAGAGGAGTAGCGTTGCACCAACGACAGCGGCTAGCACACCCAAACCGTGGGTCACAGCGTTCAACGTTTCATATGTAATTAAGTATTTGCGATTTTCTTTTGTTAGGATTGGCATGCTTAAATCCCCCTGATTTCTAATTGATAAGTATAGTATAACCTTAACATCTAGTGTTGTAAACTAGATGAGCTGGATTTACCTGTTCAGGTAGTGCCGGGACTGGATTTCTTGTATACTGGATAGCAGTGATGAAGGGGAGTGAAAGCTATGATGACAGTTTTGAAGGGCATGATGATTGGGTTTGCATTTATTGCGCCAATCGGTATGCAAAATTTGTATGTGTTTAACAATGCCATGAATAATCGCCTCCGTCGGGCTTTTCTGTATGTCTTGTTCGTTTGGCTAGCCGATGCTGCCTTTTCAATGGCGGCGTTCTTTGGGATGGGCGCACTGATCAGTTCGCATGAAATGTTGAAGCTGATTGTCATGCTACTCGGTGGCTTGCTGGTTATTTGGATTGGGTATGGCATTCTACGTGGTGCTAACTCAGTGCAATTGAACACGCAGCAAAATGCCATGACGATGAAAAAGGCGATGCTAACGGCGGTGATTGTGTCATGGGCCAATCCGCAAGCGCTAATCGATGGCTCGCTAATGCTTGGAGCATTGCGCGGGACACTGGCTGACAACCAAGTTTGGCCATTCATCATCGGTGTTATTACTGCCAGCTTCATTTGGTTCAATGGTATTACAATCACCATGAATTTGCTGAAAGAACGCTTGCCTAAGCGTGCGCTGGTCTGGGTGAACATCGTTTCCGCTTTCATTGTTATCGGGTACGGTTTGTACCTATTATATGAGGCAGCGGGGATGTTGTTCTTCCACTAAATCTGATATACTGGACTTAACGATAAAGGGACGCTTCGGCGTCTCTTTATCTGTTTTATGGGGATATGGATACGGTGTTAATAGTCAACGAGGAGGAGACGAAAATGACCGAAACAAAGACAGAGCGTTACGTGACGTACGCGGCGTTTGATGATTTTAAGAAGCATGATTTCCAAGAGGTACGGGACGATATCAAGGATATCCGAACTGAGTTAAAGGGGATTCACTCTGAAATGAACGACATTCGCATGGATTTATCGGATTTTAAGGGCGAGATGAGGGGAGAATTGAAGTCACTAAATGTCCGTATTGATCAAATCTTTGAGTCACTGAAGTTCTATAAGATGATGATTGTTGTTTTATTTCTTACGCCCTTGGTTGATCGCATGATATCGTTCTTCTTTGAACACTAGTCTTTCACCTTGATTTTCAAAGCAAATAACCGTACAATTACGTTTATAGCAATGCACTAAAAAGTAAGTCAATGAGGATTGTGCAGCGAGTGCGCGGTTGGTGAAAAGCGCATCAAAATTCTTGACTGAAGGTAGTTAGTGGGCCTTGCCGGTGAAATTGTAGTAGTCGGTAACGTGAGAAACGCGTTAAGTTCTAACGAGATAGCGGGAGAAGTCCCGTTAAATCAGGTGGTACCGCGATTAAGTCGCCCTGATCATACAGTTATTGTATGGTCAGGGCGTTTTTTATTGCTCGCCATATCGTTACACAAATAGAGATTATGTTATAAGGAGAATTTCACATGCGCGAAATTGATATGCCTGGAAAGTATGACGCGTCAGCTGTTGAAGCTGGCCGTTACGATAAGTGGGTACAAGAAAACCGCTTTAAGCCATCAGGAAACGATAAGGCTCGTCCTTACTCAATCGTTATTCCACCACCAAACGTTACGGGTAAGTTGCACTTGGGACACGCTTGGGACACGACGTTGCAAGATATGATTATCCGTCAAAAGCGTATGCAAGGATTTGACACGTTGTGGTTGCCAGGAATGGACCACGCCGGAATCGCTACACAAGCTAAGGTTGAACAACGTTTGGCTGAACAAGGCATTTCACGTTACGACTTGGGTCGCGAAAAGTTCGTTGACCAAGTTTGGGACTGGAAGAACGAATACGCTGCTACCATCAAGTCACAATGGGGTAAGATGGGACTTTCTTTGGACTACTCACGTGAGCGTTTCACGTTGGACGAAGGATTGTCAGAAGCCGTTCGCAAGGTCTTTGTGACGTTGTACGAAAAGGGCTTGATCTACCGTGGTGAGTACATCATCAACTGGGATCCTAAGGCTCGTACGGCTTTGTCAGATATCGAAGTTATCCACCAAGACGATGAAGGTGCTTTCTACCACGTTAAGTACCCATTCGTTGAAGAAGGTGTCACTTACGATGGTAAGGACTACATTGAAATTGCAACGACGCGTCCTGAAACGATGTTTGGTGACGTTGCTGTTGCTGTTCACCCATCAGACGAACGCTACAAGGATTTGGTTGGTAAGATGGTTCGCGTACCACTTGTTGGTCGCGAGATTCCTATTATCGCCGACGAATACGTTGACCCAGAGTTTGGTTCAGGAATGGTTAAGATTACACCAGCCCACGACCCTAACGACTTTGGTGTTGGTAACCGCCACAACTTGGAGCGTATCAACACAATGAACGAAGATGCATCAATGAACGAGCGTGCCGGCAAGTATGTTGGTATGGATCGCTTTGATGCACGTAAGGCCATTGTTGATGACTTGCAAGCTGAAGGTTGGATGCTTGAGATTGAGCCAATCGTTCACTCAGTTGGTCACTCAGAGCGTACTGGTGTGCCAGTTGAGTCACGTTTGTCAACGCAATGGTTCGTTAAGATGAAGCCATTGGCTGAGCAAGCTTTGGACATGCAAAAGTCAGACGACCGCGTTGACTTCTACCCACCACGTTTCGAAGATACCTTCACGCGTTGGATGGACAACATCCACGACTGGGTTATCTCACGTCAACTATGGTGGGGACACCAAATCCCAGCTTGGTACCACAAGCAAACGGGTGAGATGTACGTTGGTATGGAAGCACCTGAAGATATCGAAAACTGGGAGCAAGACTCTGACGTTTTGGATACGTGGTTCTCATCAGCTTTGTGGCCATTCTCAACGATGGGCTGGCCTGATGAAGACGCTGAAGACTTCAAGCGTTACTTCCCAACAAACACGTTGGTTACGGGATACGACATCATCTTCTTCTGGGTTGCTCGTATGATGTTCCAATCAAAGGAATTCACGGGTCGTCGTCCATTTAAGAACGTTTTGATTCACGGCTTGATTCGTGACGAACAAGGACGCAAGATGTCAAAGTCATTGGGTAACGGAATTGACCCAATGGATGTCATCGAGAAGTACGGTGCCGATGCATTGCGCTGGTTCTTGGCAACTGGTTCAACGCCAGGTTTGGACGTTCGTTTCTCATACACGAAGATGGACTCAGCTTGGAACTTCATCAACAAGATTTGGAACGCTTCACGTTACGTTATCATGAACTTGGATGACGAAACGAAGGCCGAATTGCCTGCTGACTTGTCAGTTTTGACGTTGGCCGACAAGTGGATTTTGTCACGTTTGAACGAGACAATTGCTTCAGTAACGAAGAACTTTGATAAGTTCGAGTTCGGTGAAGCTGGACGTTCATTGTACAACTTCATCTGGAACGACTTCGCCGACTGGTACATCGAGATGACCAAGGAAACGTTGAACGGAAATGATGAGGCTGCTAAGAAGAACGTGCAAGCAGTTTTGGCATACGTTTTGGACAACACATTGCGTTTGCTACACCCAATCATGCCATTCGTAACGGAAGCTATCTGGCAAGAGATGCCACATGACGGTGAGTCAATCGTGGTTGCTGCTTACCCAGAAGTGAAGGCTGAATTGGACAACCCAACGGCTGAAGCTGACTTCCAAAGCTTGACTGACTTGATCAAGGCCGTTCGTACCATCCGTACGGAAGCTAACGCACCAATGTCAACCGAAATCGACGTTTTGATCAAGACATCAGATGAGAACTTGGCCCGCATCTTTGATGAAAACTCAGACTACATCAACCGCTTTGTAAAGCCAAAGTCACTTGAAATTTCTGCTGATGTAGCTGCACCAAAGTTGGCTATGACGCAAATTATTTCTGGTGCTGAAGTCTACGTGCCGTTGGAAGAGTTGATTGATTTGGACGAAGAAATCGCCCGTTTGCAAGGTGACTTGAAGAAGTTTGCTGGTGAAGTTAAGCGCGCTGAAGGTAAGTTGGGTAACGAGAAGTTCGTGAACAACGCCCCTGAAGCTGTTGTTGCGGAAGAACGCGAGAAGTTGGCTGACTGGCAAGCTAAGTTGGCAGCGACTGAATCACGTTTGGAAGAGTTGAAGTCAGCTAAGTAATCAGATTGTTACGTCTAAAGGCTTGCAGGATGCGAGTTTTTGGAGTAATATCTTATATATTGTTAATAACGAATTTAAGCTGTTCGTCGTTACAATGCTAGTTAAATTACACCTGTAAAGGCGCTGTCTATTTCGATAGATGGCGCCTTTACTTTTTGCCTAAAAAATGCACCAGAAAAATGCCGGTGTGATACGATATTGCTAATGAAAAACGGAAGAAGGCGACATCATGATTGAACTGAACACAGCAGCGGACGCGATTGCGTATATTCATGGTCGACACAAGTGGAAGAAGACCCCTAGTTTTGATCGCATTAATGCTTTATTAGACCGTTTGGGTCACCCAGAACGTGCGTCTAAGTATGTGCATGTGACGGGGACGAATGGTAAAGGATCGACTAGCAAGATGATTGCGCAATTATTGCGTGCGGCTGGCTTGACGGTGGGGATGTTCACGTCGCCATTTATTTTGCAATTCAATGAACGTGTACAAGGGAATGACGGTAATATTCCGGATGATATTTTGTTGGATATTATGCGTCGCATCGCACCAATCACTGAAGTGCTAGACGAAGAGTTGCCTCAGGGTGGTCCGACCGAGTTTGAGACGTTGACAGCGATGATGTTTGTGTATTTTGCTGAGCACCCTGTTGATGTCGTTGTATTGGAAGTCGGTATCGGTGGTACCTGGGATACGACTGAAGTGATTCCAGATAAGTTGGTATCGGTTATCACGACAGTTGGCTTAGATCACATGCAAGTGTTAGGAAACACGCTTGCTGAGATTGCGACGCAAAAGTCGGGCATCATTGCGCGTCAACGTCCGGTTGTGACTGGCCGATTGCCTGAAGAAGCCCAACAAGTTGTGACAAACGTGGCCAATGCTCTGGGTGCGCCGCTGTATCGCTTGGGGGATGAGTTTGAAGCCGAGATGTTGCCAAGCCAAACAAGTTGGGGTGAGACCTTCGACTTCGCGGGTGTTCACGAGTTTAAGGATGTTTTTGTGGATTTGATGGGTAATTATCAAATTGATAATGCCGGGGTTGCCCTTGAAGCAGCAAGTTTAGTGGTCGATGAATTGGGTGTGCCACTGACAGCTGAAATGGTAGCAAAGGCCTTGCAAACAGTGACGTGGCCGGTACGGTTTGAACGTGTTTCAGAGCAACCGTTGACCGTCTTGGATGGCGCCCACAATCAACACGGGGTTGATGCATTGGCTGAAACGTTACGGACGCGTTTTGCGGATAAGCAGATTCACGTCATTTTCGGTGCATTGGCCGATAAGAACTATTCAGCAATGTTACATACGTTGGCAGATTTACCCAATGTTGATTTGCACGTCACGCACTTCCAAAATCCGGGTGCTCGCGTCGCACTTGATCCAACGGAAGCAGCACGCCAAGTGACGGGGCATGATGTCACGGTTCATGAATCTTGGCGAGAAGCTTATCGCACAATCGCTGATGCAATGGGTCCTGATGATATGATTTTGTTCACAGGTTCGTTATATTTTGTTTCAGAAGTGCGCATGGGTTGGGCTTAGTTTTTGTAAGCGGGTTTGGTATACTTAGCCTAATAAAACTAGTTAAAGAGGGTATTGCGATGAACTTTTTCGTAAACGAGGGCCTCGCTGCGCAAGGTTCAGGAATTGAACACGCACAGGTACAACGTGGTAAGTTGTTCCGTAAGAATGGACAATCATTCAAAATTGTCACGCGTGTGTTTAATCCAAATGGGCACCGAGACTTGCTAGCGTGGGGATTGAACGATGCTGAAGTAATCAATATGTATGATTACTACGCACATACTGAATATGTGCCGGATCGCATTTTGACGGCGCAAGATGTTGAGTGGGGCGGCCGTCCGGTGGCGATTGTTGAACAATTGCCTGATACCCCAGACACATACATGGCCTATGAGGATGAAAACCGTACCCGTTTCTTGGGTCGAATTCACGTCGATTTGCAACACGAATCACGTGTCACGATGGTTGAAGTATTCGAACACTTTGGTAACTTGTTCCGCGTCGATTCATATGACTCACGTGGCTTCATTTCACGTCAGCAATACATCGACCCAGATGGTACGCCAAATACCAACGTCTTTGTTGATCGCAAGGGTCGCCCTGTGATTGAAGAATATCTTCGTCGCAAGGCGCCTCGTGGTTCAGAAACGCTGGTCATGAACCGTAAGCATATCGATAGCCAAAACCAATTGGCTGAGAACGCACAAATGTCAGGGCAAGAATTTGAAGCCAAGCCATTTGAAGCGCCACAATTTGTAAACTATGTGTCAGGATATCGTTTGATTAAGCCAAATGGCATGACGTATATCTTTGATTCATTTGATGAATTGACGGCTGAGTTCGTTAACGATTTGAATAACGACTTCTTCTCAGAGGATGCGCCAAACATCTTCATCATGGACCGTACGACGGCTGCCGATGAAGGCTTGTTGAAGTTGGGTCGGCCTGCATACATTGGCTTCCACTTGCACAATTTGCATGCCTCAGACACGCGTGATGTCATGACGACTGATGAGAACAATAATTACGAGTTCGACTTCATGCACATCAATGATTACCAAGCGGTTATTTCAGCGATGCCACGTCAAACGGCGGACGTTGTGGCGCGTTACGCACCAAAGGCAACGCCATTCACGATTCCAGTTGGTGTGGTACCAGCTGAAATTCGTGAAGCTGACCGTGTGCCAATGGCTGACCGTCAACCAAATTCAGTGTTGATGATTGTTCGTCGCGCACCAGACAAGCGCCCAGCCGCGGTTGCTGAAGCGTTGATGATTGCTAACCAAAAGCAACCTGGTTTGAATGCACACTTGGATGTCTACGGTTACTTCGATAACACGGGTAACAACAAGACGAATAAGGACTTGTTGCGTTTGTTCGATAAGTACGGACTAGAAAAGCCAACCATGTACGATGAAAAGGGCGCCGAAACGACGGATTTGAATCAAGTGCGTCGTTTGGAATCACCGGTTGTAACGTTGCATGATTATGTGACTGACCGTGATGAGTTGTACGCTATTCACCGTTCACACCAAGTTTATGGATTGGCTTCAATGATGGAAGGGTTCAACATTTCAATGATGGAAGCCATGGCAAACGGTATGCCTGGTGTTTCAACGAACGTGAACTACGGACCAAACGATTTGATTATCGATGGCGAGAACGGTTACCTAACAAAGTGGGCACCTGAGGGTCAAGAAGACCAATTCGTAACGGAAATGGCCGACCGCTTCCTTGAGTTATTTAATGATCCTGAAAAGTTGCAAGCTTTCTCTGATGCTGCATACGACCACAGTGACCGTTACTACGAAGAAGCTGTTTGGCAAGCATGGCAAGGTTTGCTAGCTGATGCTGATAAGCGTTGGCCAGCCATGGCTGAACAAGCACATTCCCTTTCTAATGTTGGTGTTGGTCTTGGTGGAACGACGATGACAGCCTACACACTTGGTAATCGCAGTGATGAAGTGACGATTAACGGCATTTCAGGCGACAAGTACTTGGCAGATTAATAAGGAGTGAAACTCATGAATTTATATTTGGATAATTCTAACTTGCCAACGCTTGACCCTAATATTGCTGCGCAAGTTAAGACAGACCGCGAGAATGGCGTTGATGTAAAGCAAGTGGTGCGTGGGTACTACCCTGATCAACACATGCATTTAGCGAACCACGGTTTGCCAGATGATGCTTTGTTGAACATGTACGATGTCTTCCAAAAGGCAACGGATGTGGAAACAAAGACGGTTCACTACCGTCACAACCCACAAATCGACAAGGCCCGTTACCACTTGGATGGGTTGGACTGGGGGATGGCACAAGCGCGTCGTTTTGGGACAACTTATGGTCGTAATGTCATCGACATTGATTTGTTCCCAGGCAACCCTGGCGGTACGACGTCAATGTTGCACTATGTCGACCGCAATGATAACACGGCCGTTACAGATATCTGGGACTGGCGTGGCTTTAAGTCAGCAACGCGTTATTATCAAACGACGGGAAATGTATCGAACATCATTTTCTACACACCAACTGGTGATATTGCAGCCCGTGCGTCATTTATGTGGCAACACCTAGAAGGCAAGCCAAACACTGAGTGGCCATTGGTGCAAACGTCATTGGAAGTATTGGATTATGACGGTGAGCATTTGTGGTTTGAGAGTGAAATGCATGCATGGGAGTATTTCGTGCAACACGAGCAACAAAAGCGAAACGCAGCGTTGCGTTAATAACAAACAATTAAGAGCATCTGACAGTTACTGTCGGGTGCTTTTTAATTTCCACATGCGACAAACTTGCACTTTCTGTTACACTAGTAAATGAGATTTAGGCAATGCCTTGGACGCAGGGTGTTGAGACGGAGAAGAATAATCATGATTATTTTGCAAGCAAGTAATGTTGCACGCCGTTTTAGTGGTGTAACATTTTTTGAAAATATTTCGATGCAGATTCAAGATAAAGGACGCGTTGGATTGGTTGGCCGCAATGGTGCCGGTAAGTCAACGCTCTTGAAGATGCTAATCGGTGAAACGCAACCTGATGAAGGTACGATTTCAATGAAGAAGGGTATCAAGTTGGCTTACTTGGCGCAGAACTCAGGACTGGATTCTGATTTGTCTGTGTACAATGAGATGCTTGATGCATTTTCTGATGTCATTGCATTGGAAAAGAAGATGCGCGACATGGAGACGAAGATTGCTTCGGCTACTGATTACGAGAGTGATGAGTATGCAAGTTTGCTATCTGCTTATGACCAAGCGCAACACGATTTTAGTGAGAAGAATGGTTACGGTTACGAAGCGACGATTCGTTCCGTTTTGCATGGATTTGGTTTTGATGAGTCATTCTATGATCAAAAGATTCAATCATTGTCTGGTGGACAGCGCACGCGTTTGGCGATTGCCAAGCAACTGTTGGAAACGCCTGACTTGTTGATTCTTGACGAGCCAACCAACCACTTGGACATGCAAACGTTGGCTTGGTTGGAGCAATATTTGCAAAACTACCAAGGCGCGTTGTTGATTGTTTCCCACGACCGTTACTTCTTGGACCGCGTGGTTACGGAAATTTATGACATGCACTCAGGTGTCTTGGATCATTACACAGGTAACTATTCACGCTTCATGGAATTGAAGGCGGCAAAGGTTCTACAAGAGCAAAAGGCTTTCGATAAGCAGCAAGAAGAGATTGCCAAGTTGGAAGACTTCGTTAACCGTAATATTGTGCGTGCGTCAACGACGAAGCGTGCGCAATCACGTCGCAAGCAACTTGAACGCATGGAACGCTTGGAAGCGCCAAAGAATGAATCTGGTGTTGCACACATTCAATTCTCAGCTGATGAAGAATCTGGAAACGAAGTGATGCGCGTCAACGAAGTGAAGTTGGGCTATGACCTAGCGAATGTATTGGCGGACCACGTTAATATTGAAGTTGATAAGCAACACGCTGTCGCTTTGGTTGGACCAAACGGTATTGGTAAGTCAACGTTGATTAAGACGATTTTGGGTAAGTTGCCTTTGTTGGCCGGTGAAATCAAGCTTGGTGCCAATGTTGAGGTTGGTTACTATGACCAGGAGCAACAAACGCTTGATCCAAAGAAGTCAGTTTTGAACACGATTTGGGATGAACACCCAACGATGCCAGAACGTGACGTCCGTTCGATTTTGGGTTCATTTATGTTCTCAGGTGAAGCGGTTGATAAGTTGGTTTCTGCCTTGTCAGGTGGTGAGCGTGCGCGCTTGCTATTGACGAAGTTGTCATTGCAACATGCTAACTTCTTGATTCTCGATGAGCCAACCAATCACTTGGACATTGATTCTCGTGAAGTGTTGGAAACGGCGTTGAACGAATACAACGGAACGATTTTCTTCGTTTCTCACGACCGTTACTTCATTAACTCAGTTGCGACGGAAGTGGTCGAGCTGTCACCAAACGGGACGCGCTTCTTTGATGGTGACTACGATTACTACCTAGAGAAGACGGCTGGTGAGCAAACAGAAACGCATCGTGCAAAGGCTAGTTTTGAAACGACGGCCGAATACGAAGAAGCAACTGCTAAGGAAGTTGAGACGTTGTCACGTGAAGAGCGTAAGGAACGTCAAAAGGAGCAACGTAAGTACGAACGTGCGGTTGCTGCGACTGAAGAAGAAATGGCTGGTTTGAACGATAAGCGCGATGCATTGAATGCTGAATTGAATGATCCGGCAAACGGTGCTGACTTGGGTAAGTTGACGGACTTGTCAAAGGAAATTGCGGACATCGATGCACAATTAGCTGAAGTCGAAGAACGCTGGACAGAAGCAAGTATGGCGTTGGAAGAATTTGATATTTAATGAGGCGGGAGCTGGCACTTTTACGGGTGTCAGCTCCTTTTCTTAATGATTGCGTTTTCATTTTAAAGTGACTTTTAATGACTTTGTGTTAGTTATCACACTTAGAAATTCAGGATTGACGCAGTTTGCACGGAATTCAATTTGCTATTGTGAAAACAGTCTAAATCTTTGTCAAATTAGTTGACAAAAACCCTTGATTTTAAAAATTTAGAAGTTTAAACTAACTCTTGCTGAATAAATGATAGCAATTATAAAAAATAAACTAATTTGGAGGACGAAATGGCAAAGTCAGAAACTTTAGACATTAACGGCAAGCCTTTCAACCGCGGTGCCATGGTTATGGTGCTGTTGATTGGAACGTTTGCTGGAATGTTGATGCAAACGTCATTGGGAACAGCAATCCCAACGTTGATGCACGATTTTAATATTTCACTTGCAACGGCCCAAGAAGCAACGACATACTTCTTGTTGGCAAACGGAATTATGGTGCCGGTATCAGCATACCTAACCACTAAGATTCCAACCAAGTACTTGTACATGGTCGCTTACACATTGTTGTTGGCTGGTATGGCAACGACGGCGTTTACGCCTAGTCATCACGACATGTGGTGGATGTTCTTGCTTGGACGTATTCTAGCTGCCGTGGCGGTTGGTATTACGATGCCTTTGATGCAAGTTGTTATGGTTAACATTTTCCCAGCTGAACAACGTGGTGCTGCGATGGGTATTAACGGTATCGTTATCGGTTTGGCCCCAGCTATTGGACCTACGCTTTC
The DNA here is from genome assembly GCA_014332815.1 of Weissella confusa. GTDB lineage: Bacteria > Bacillota > Bacilli > Lactobacillales > Lactobacillaceae > Weissella > Weissella confusa_C. The sequence goes on from JACSZT010000006.1 coordinate 123,571, forward strand.
AGGTTGGATTTTGGAAAAGAATCACCACTTGTTTGGTTTGTTGATTTCAAACTCATGGCGTACGATTTTCTACTTGCCAATGATCGTATTGGTCTTGGTTTGGATTGCAACGCCATTCTTCGTTAAGAATGTTGTGCCAAACCGTGATATGAAGCTTGATTTCCCTTCATTGATTTTGGCTGTTATTGGATTCGGATCATTCCTATGGGGATTCTCAAACTCAGCCACTGATGGATTTGGTAACTGGCCAAATGTTTTGGCCCCAATCCTAATCGGAATTTTGGTCATTATTGTGTTTGCCTTCCGTCAATTGAAGATGGACGATCCATTCTTGAACGTTCGCGTGTTCAAGAACAAGCAATTTACGTTGACGACGTTCGCCGTAATGATGGCGATGATGGCCATGATGGGTGTCGAAATGATGTTGCCAACGTACTTGCAAAACGTTCACGGTATGTCAGCGCTTGAGTCAGGATTGACGCTATTGCCTGGTGCCTTGGTAATTGGTGCGATGTCACCAGTTGCCGGAGCGGTTTACGACAAGGTTGGTGCTAAGCGCATGGCGATGGTTGGATTCTCAATCTTGGCCATCGGTACAGTGCCATTCCTATTCTTGACGGCTGAAACGCCACAACACTTGGTAACGTTGTTGTACGCATTGCGTATGTTCGGTATCGCTACAACGATGATGCCATTGACGGCCAGTGCCATGTCAGCTTTGCCACCTGAGGAAGCTTCACAAGCAACGGCTGCTAACAACACGGTTCGCCAAATTGGTAACGCGGTGGTTGTTGCCTTGCTTTCATCAGTTACGCAAAACGTTATCAAGGCTGCTAAGCCTGCTAAGGACTTGGCCAAGGAAAACGTTGTGTCTTACATGGATAAGATGATTAACGCAACGATGACTGGATTCCACGCATCATTTGCATTTGGAATTGGATTCGCCGTTGTTGGTATTATCTTGGCGTTCTTCTTGCACAGCGGTAAGCTAGTGCACGGTAAGTCAAACGGAAACGTTGTCGCAGATAAGGGAGGAAATAACTAATATGATTATTCTAGTTATGGCCGTCTTTGCGATCGGCATGTTCTACTCATGGTTGGTTTTGAAGAACCGTACTATGCGCGCTATCTTCGGACCTATCTTCACGGTATTGCTAATCGGCGCCGTGTGGATGACAACGTCAGTCTTTGCAAACAACACAGGTTTGACTGCTAAGACAACAACGACGACGAAGCGTGTCTACTCAGCTTTGGGTTCAAAGTCACCAGCTGGTGTCTTGGTTCAATCACGTTTGGGTTCAAAGGCTGATAACTATGTCTTGGTTTACAGCGACACAGCTGATGCTAAGAAGCCAACGGTTCACGGTAAGCCTTCAACGAAGGTTGCTGATATTCCAAACGGTGTTAAGAAGGAAATGACTTACAAGGTTGCTGACGTTAAGAAGGCAACTGTTAAGGTCGAAACGACTCGTTGGGAGTGGAAGAATGCCTTCTGGCGCGTGATGTTCGGTATTGGTGGCCAAGGTGGCAAGCTTAAGAAGCAAGTGACGACGGTGACAGTGCCAAAGAACACTTGGGTTGTGATGACTGCTGATCAATCTAAGAAGTTGCAAGCTGCCCAAAAGTCAGCTGCACCTGAGGCACAAGCTGCTCAACAAGCTCAAATGAAGTCAGCTATTGAAGCGAAGGTTGCTGCGTACATGCAAGCTAACCCAAAGGCTACACCTGACCAAGTTAAGGCTTATACAACTGAACAAACTGCTGAAATGACGGCAACAGCAATGAAGCAAATGTTGTCACAATTGAAGTAATGATTATTTAGAGTCCTGGTACGATTTCGTATCAGGACTCTTTTTTTAACCAAAATATGTTGCAAAAACGTGTGGGTGTGCTATTATTGAATATGTAAGTTAGCACTTAGTTATCGAGAGTGCTAATAATAATTTTTGCCTATGGAGGTCATATAACATGTTGAAGCCTTTGGGAGATCGTGTTGTGTTGCAAGTTGAGGAAGCGCCTGAGCAATCAGTTGGTGGTATTTTGCTTGCGTCAAACGCGCAAGAGAAGTCAGTTACGGGAACTGTTGTCGCTGTTTCAACGCAATCAGTTGGTGACTTGACGGCCCCAGCTGCAGTGAAGGAGGGTGACAAGGTCATCTTCGATAAGTATGCTGGCTCAGAAGTAACGGTCGATGGTGTGGATTACTTGGTAGTTCACGAAAAGGATATCGTTGCAGTTCTTTAATTTGAAACAAACAGATTAACTATTAAAAATTTGAAATAGAGGGTGAAATAAATATGGCTAAGGACATTAAGTTTGCTGAAGATGCACGTGCAAAGATGCAAGCAGGTGTTGATAAGCTTGCTAACACAGTTAAGACAACGATTGGTCCAAAGGGACGTAACGTTGTTATTGAGCAAAGCTATGGTGCACCAACTATTACAAACGACGGTGTAACAATCGCTAAGTCAATCGAATTGGAAGATCACTTCGAAGACATGGGTGCCAAGTTGGTAGCCGAAGTTGCTTCAAAGACGAATGACATTGCCGGTGACGGTACGACGACCGCAACTGTTTTGACGCAAGCTATCATTAACGAAGGCTTGAAGAACGTCACTGCTGGTGCTAACCCAGTTGGTGTGCGTCGTGGTATTGAATTGGCAACTGATGCAGCTGTTAAGGCGTTGCACGAGATGTCAAAGACGGTTTCTACTAAGGAAGAAATCGCCCAAATCGCCTCAATTTCAGCCGCTAACCCAGAAGTTGGTGAGTTGATTGCCGAAGCGATGGAGAAGGTTGGTAACGATGGTGTTATCACGATTGAAGAGTCTAAGGGTATCGAGACGACGTTGGATGTCGTTGAAGGTATGCAATTCGACCGTGGTTACATGTCACAATACATGGTAACTGACACGGACAAGATGGAAGCTTCATTGGATAACCCATACATCTTGATTACTGATAAGAAGATTGCCAACATCCAAGAAATTTTGCCAATGTTGCAAAGTGTTGTTGAGCAAGGCCGTGCTTTGTTGATCATCGCTGATGACATTACTGGTGAAGCGTTGCCAACGCTTGTTTTGAACAAGATGCGTGGAACGTTCAACGTGGTTGCGGTTAAGGCACCTGGATTTGGTGACCGTCGTAAGGCGCAATTGGAAGACATCGCTATCTTGACTGGTGGAACTGTCATCACTGACGACCTTGGTTTGAACTTGAAGGATGTGACGATTGCACAACTTGGACAAGCTGCTAAGGTTACGGTTTCTAAGGACAACACGACGATTGTTGAAGGTGCCGGAAACAAGGAAGCTATCGCTGAGCGTGTGAACTTGATTAAGGGTCAAATCGCCGAGACAACGTCTGACTTTGACCGTGAGAAGTTGCAAGAACGTTTGGCTAAGTTGGCTGGTGGTGTCGCTGTCATCAACGTTGGTGCCGCAACTGAAACTGAGTTGAAGGAGCGCAAGTACCGCATTGAAGACGCTTTGAACGCTACTCGTGCCGCTGTTGAAGAAGGATTCGTTGCTGGTGGTGGAACTGCCTTGGTAAACGTTATCCCAGCCGTTGCTGAGTTGTCAGAGACTGGTGATGTGCAAACTGGTATCAACATCGTGCGTCGCGCTTTGGAAGAGCCTGTACGCCAAATCGCTGAAAATGCTGGTTTGGAAGGTTCAGTTATCGTTAACCAATTGAAGTCAGAGAAGCCAGGTGTTGGTTACAACGCTGCGACTGATGAATGGGTTGATATGATTGAAGCTGGTATCGTGGATCCTACTAAGGTAACGCGTTCAGCTTTGCAAAACGCCGCTTCTGTTTCAGCTTTGTTGTTGACGACTGAAGCTGTCGTTGCTGAGCAACCTAAGACAGATGCTGCCCCTGCAATGCCTGCTCAAGGTATGCCGGGTATGATGTAATTTCATAGTAAATATTAAACGCCGACCTTCCTGTGAGAGGGTTGGCGTTTTTGATTTCCGAAAGTAAGTATCAATCATAGACAACGAGCCCAAATAGAACTACAATAAGTCGTTGTAGAAAATTGAAATTATTTTTGGGCGTTTTGCCTAATATAGGTGTTTAGGAGAAAAATCATGTGGCGCTTTTTAAAGCGGTTGTTGATTGGAAAGCCTCTTAAGACATTGGAAGAGGGCTCACAACATTTGAGCCGAACCAAGGCCTTGGCTTTGCTTTCGTCTGATGCATTGTCATCAGTTGCGTATGGTACTGAGCAGATTACGACAGCGTTGATTGCTGCAAGTACGGTTGCGTTGTGGTTGCAAATCCCAATCGCCATTTTGGTGTTGGTATTGTTGACGGCCATTACGCTATCGTATCGCCAAATCATTCACGCCTACCCATCTGGTGGTGGTGCTTATGTCGTAACATCAACGAACTGGGGCCGTAACGCTGGGCTTGTCGCCGGTGGATCTTTGTTGGTTGACTACATGTTGACGGTTGCCGTATCTGTGGCGGCCGGAACAGAAGCCATTACGTCAGCAGTTCCTGCGCTTCACCCATACTCAGTAGGGATTGGGGTTGTTATCATCTTAATCTTGATGGGAATTAACCTGCGTGGTGTGCGTGAGTCAGCCGGGTTCCTGATGGTGCCGGTTTACTTGTTCATTGTGATGATTACTGGAATGGTCTTGTACGGGTTGTATAACATTGCGACTGGTCAAGTTGCCTTCCATGCTGCTGCAGCAATTGGTACGTCATCATCAAGTATCACAATCTTGTTGTTCTTGCGTGCGTTCTCAAGTGGTTCATCTTCATTGACTGGAGTTGAGGCCATTTCAAATGCCGTGCCGAACTTCAAGGAGCCAAAGCCACGTAATGCGGCAGCGACGCTATCAATCATGGCGTTGATTTTGGCCTTCTTCTTTGGTGGTATTACGTTCTTGTCATACTGGTACGGTATTCGACCAAATGACCACGTGACGGTGTTGGCCCAAATTGGTCAAACGATTTTCGGTCACGGCGTAATGTTCTACCTTTTGCAAATTGCAACGGCCTTGATTTTGGCGGTTGCTGCTAATACTGGTTTCTCAGCTTTCCCACAATTGGCCTTTAACTTGGCTAAGGATAAGTTCATGCCACACATTTACATGGACAAGGGAGATCGTTTGGGATACTCAAACGGTATTATGTCATTGGCCGTTGGTGCCATTGTGTTGCTTTTGATTTTTAACGGATCAACCGAAGCTTTGATTCCGCTTTATGCGGTCGGAGTTTTCGTGCCATTCACATTGTCACAATCAGGAATGATTATTCACTGGTTCCGTGAACGTGAAGGCTTCTGGTTGGGAAAGGCGTCAATCAACTTTGTTGGAGCGTTTATCTCATTTGCCTTGGTTATCATTTTGTTCTGGATGCACTTTAAGTCTGTCTGGCCATACTTGATTATCATGCCAGTTTTGCTTCGTATGTTCTGGACGATTAACCGCCACTACAAGGCGGTTGCTAAGCAATTGCGTGTGTTGTCTAAGGAACCAATCAAGCGGCATCACTACGATGGTTCTACGGTGATTGTGTTGGTCTCAAACTTGACTAAGGCAACGGCCGATGCGATTGATTATGCCCAATCAATGGGTGATCGCGTTTTGGCGATGCACGTCTCATTTGATTCGAACCCTGAAAAGGAGCACCGTTTGGGTGTTGAGTTCAAGCGCGAGTTCCCAGATGTGCGTTACGTGGACATCCACTCGTCATATCGTTCAATCACAGAGCCTTCATTGCGTTTCGTAGATGAAATTGCAAAGGGTGCGAAGGAACGTAACCACTCATTGACGATTTTGATTCCACAATTCGTGCCTCGTCACGGTTGGCAAAATGCGTTGCACAATCAAAACAGTTTGCGTTTGCGTACAGCCTTGGCTTCACGTGACGTAACTGTGTCAACATACTACTTCCACCTCAAGGAATAGTTGTTGTTGAAATAGATAGATGAATTAGCCTCAGTCGACTGCGTGTCGGCTGGGGCTTTTTTTCTGCAGCAAATAAGAATTGTGTCTAAATCAGTGGAAAACGTGTCGAAATTGGCAAAAAACGGGTGAAGGACAATAAACGCTGAAATAGTAGGCTTCGTTACGAGTTCAAACTGTGTCTAGACAGGGAATAATCGGGTGAAACAAACTGTGTCTAGACGGGCGAAAATCGTGTCTAAATGGGTGAAAAACGGGTGAAAGAAAATAAACGCTGAAATGGCGGGTTTTCGCCGACGTTCAAATTGTGTCTAGATGAACGAAAATCGGGTGAAGTGTCATCGACCCGGTTGGAAACAAAATATAATAAACTGCTATCTTTGCGTGGTTGTGTTAATCTAGTGGAGGTAGCTTTCATTTAGGAAGCAATAATACGGAAAAGGGATAGAGATAATGGATTACACCGTTGATGATGTCCGTGAAGAATTAAAAAATATGCGTGCGCGTGTGCACCATGGTGAGTTGTTTGATTCACTTGGAACGGAAGTTGGTCGTTTGATTGACCAGTTTGATTACGACGCACCGACTGTTGTTGAGCAGCTTGATCCGATAACGGCGACTGCAATTCATGAAAAAGTGTCTGATTGGCAAAATGCGTTGATTGCGGGTCAACCGGTTGTCGTCACTGACCAAGAGTTGTTGGACGTGATGAGTGGGTTGCGCCAAACTGATCCTGAGTTGCGTGATAAGGGTGTCTTTTTCTTTATTAGCGATGCGTTGCAAGCGAATGTCTTTACCGATGCACAAATTGTGATGATGACGCGTTACTTATTACAAGATTCAGTGTTGTTCTCACACATTGATGAGGCTGATAATGACGGCATCTTCTTCCGCTCATTCGCGGTCTTCATTTTGTCGATGTTGAACTACGCAAATCGCAATAGTGAAGTAGAGCTGTTTAGCGACGATTTGCACGAAATGCTTATCGATAACTTGGCAACGTACATTGCGCTAGAACATGATACGCGCGGTTTTGTTGAAGGCAAGGGTTGGGCACATGCTTTCTTGCACATCGCAAACTTGTTGGATGAGCTGACGCATGACGATGCAGTGACACGCGCAGATAAGGTATTCTTGCTCACGGTTTTGATTGAACGCATCAAGCGTTTGGAAACACCGCTGGTCATGGGCGAGAATCGTCGTATCGATAGCTATATCGTAACGTTGGTGAACTTGAATCCGTTGTATGAGCAATACTTCTTGAAGCAACTCAAGCAATGGCGCCAAGAAATGACGCGTCGCATGCAACCGGAAGTTGAAGCAGATTGGCACCGTATGTACAATCAACAACGCTTGCTACAAGGTTTGTTGCTACGCGAAAAATTACCCAAAGAAATTTATGATTATCTTAACGAAGCACGCAATTTCCTAGCGTAATCGGTCCGGTTTACAGTTTCGTGTTATACTTAGGGTTCTAAATTCAATCAGTTTGACAGGGAGAACGACATGTCAGAAAAGCTAAACATTGCGATGTTCTTTGGTGGTAACTCATCAGAACACGACGTCTCAAAGCGCTCTGCTCGTAACATTTACGATGCAATGGACAAGGAAAAGTACAACGTAACTGTTTTCTTGATTTCAAAGGATGGTTACATGATCAACGCCGCTGATTCAAAGCGTGTGTTTGATGGTGAAGATGAAGACACTGTGGTAGCTGCAGCGAAGTCAAAGATGGATTTGACGAACCCATTGGCACCAATTGCCGTTTTGGGTGAGATGGCTGAAATCGATTTGTTCTACCCAGTTGTTCACGGTAACTTGGGTGAAGATGGTACTTTGCAAGCGTTGTTCCGTTTGTTACAAAAGCCATATATTGGTGCTGGTACGGCTGCGTCAGCCATGTCATTCGACAAGGATTTGACGAAGCGTATCTTGAACCAAGCTGGCGTACGCAACACGAAGTACGTTTTGTTGACGGACCAAGATTACCAAAACTACACATACGAAGGTCTTGTAAAGGAACTTGGTACGGAAGTTTTGTTCGTTAAGGCTGCTAAGCAAGGTTCTTCAGTTGGTATTTCACGCGTAACGAACGCCGCAGAATTCGAGGCTGGTGTTAAGGACGCTTTGCAATACGACTACAAGGTATTGGTTGAAGCTGCTTTGAACAAGCCACGTGAGGTCTTCATCTCAATCTTGGGAAACGAGCAACCACGTGCATCACGTTTGGGTGGTATCGTATTGCCTGAACAAGACGTTTGGTACGACTACAACAACAAGTTCGTTGACGCCTCAGGAATGGTCTTTGAATTGCCAGTTGAGTTGGGGGATGACCTTGAAAAGGAAATCACTGACATGGCATTGACGGCCTACAAGGCATTGGGTCTTGTTGGTTTGACGCGTATGGACTTTATGATCGATGCTGATGGTACACCATACTTGGGTGAGCCAAACACGTTGCCTGGATTTACAAACATTTCTTTGTATCCACAAATGTGGGAAGTATCAGGCTTGAGCTACACGAACTTGATCGACGAAATCATTAACTATGGTTTGGCTGAATTTGAGCGTAACGCCAAGTTGTCATACGACTTCGTTTCATTGGGTGAAGAACACGTCGGTGAAAAGAAGTACAACGCTGAGCGCGCTAAGTAATAGATTTTAAAAACAATCAGCGATGGTTTCCGTTGCTGGTTGTTTTTTATTTGGGACCTAGTCGCCCCACTTTATAAACGACAGTATTTAGCGTATAATTTATAGTAAGACAAATTGTGAAAAGGACGAAAAATGACTGAATCATTTACACCAACTTGGATGATTGATGCAATCTACCGTTTGACGCCAGAACAACTTCAGGCACAAGGTATCAAGGCAGTTTTGACTGACTTGGATAACACGTTGATTGCTTGGAATAACCCTGACGGCACGACTGAATTGCATGACTGGCTTGAGCGAATGAATGAAGCTGGCATCCCAGTAATGATTGTTTCAAATAACTCAGCTGCACGTATTGCACGTGTTGCTGAGCCTTTGAATCTACCGTTTGTGTCACGTGCCCTAAAGCCGTTGACACGTGGCTTGAATGAAGCCGTAACAAAGCTTAATTTACAAAAGAACGAAGTCGTGATGGTCGGTGACCAATTGTTGACTGATATCTGGTCATCAAACAACCACGGCGTACGTAGCATTTTGGTTAAGCCTCTGATTGAGACTGACCAATGGAATACAAAGATTAACCGATTTTTTGAAAAGGGTGTTAAGAAGCAAATGCTAAAGGCGCACCCAGAACTACAATGGAGGACGACACTTGATTAGTGAAGCAGAAGTTCAAGGTTACTTGGCAGACGGATTGCGATGCATTGGATGTGGTGCGTTGATCCAAACTGAGCACAAGGGTGAATTGGGTTATGCCCCAATGTCAGCTTTGTTGAAGGGATTTGAAAACGAAGAAGTGTTGTGCCAACGCTGCTTCCGTTTGCGTCACTACAACGAAATCCAACCCGTTGATTTGACGGATGATGATTTCCGTTTGTTGTTGAACGAAATTTCAGCAACGGATTCATTGGTTGTTTACGTTATGGACGTGTTTGACTTCTCTGGTTCATTGATTCCAGGGTTGCACCGTTTTGTTGGAAATAACCCAGTTTTGCTAGTTGGTAACAAGGTTGACGTTTTGCCAAAGTCTTTGAAGCGTTCAAAGATTAAGGATTGGATGCGTCAACAAGCTAACATTGCTGGTTTGCGTCCGGTCGACGTGCAATTGACGTCAGGTAAGAGCGGCGATGATGTGCCAGCTTTGATGGACATGATTGAAAAGTACCGTGAAGGTCGTTCAGTTTATGTTGTTGGTGTTACCAATGTTGGTAAGTCAACGTTGATTAACCAAATCATCAAGGATGCAACGGGTGACAACAAGGATGTGATTACGACGTCACGTTTCCCAGGAACGACGTTGGATCGTATCGAGATTCCATTGGATGACGATACGTTTATCATTGATACACCAGGTATCATTCACCAAGACCAAATGGCGCACTACTTGACGCCAAAGGACTTGAAGTACGTTTCACCACAAAAGGAATTGAAGCCAAAGACTTACCAATTGAACCCACAACAAACGTTGTTCATGGGTGCGTTGGCTCGTTTTGACTTCATCCAAGGTGAGAAGGCTGGTATTACGGCATACTTCGAGAACAACTTGATGATTCACCGTACCAAGTTGGAAAAGGCAGACGAATTCTACAGCAAGCACGCTGGTGAATTGTTGTTGCCACCAACGACGGAGAACTTGGACATGTTGCCACCATTGCAACGTCACGAGTTCAAGGTAACAGAGAAGACAGATATCGTGATTGACGGTTTGGGCTGGATTACAGTTCCTGCCAACACGGTTGTAGCAGGCTGGGCTCCTGAAGGGGTTTCAGTATTAACACGAAGGGCAATGATTTAATATGATTTCACTACGCGGAAAGCAAAAGCGTTACTTGCGCGCATCAGCACATGACATGCGTCCATTGTTTAGCATTGGTAAGCAAGGATTGACACAAAACTGGTTGGATCAACTAGAAGATGCCATCAACAAGCGTGAGTTGTTCAAGGTTAATATCTTGGCAAACTCAGACGTTGAAGTTGAGTCTTTGAAGGAATTCATCGAAGAAAACACGGACATCCAAGTTGTACAAACAATTGGACACACGTTGGTGTTGTTTGGTGAATCAGCTGACAAGGAAAACCGTCACTACTCAGTGGCTGTACAAAAGATTTAATATCACTCTCGAAACGGGGGTTCGGGCATGATTAATACAATCGAAAAAACCGTCACGCAAGCGCAAGCTGAGCGTGCGTTTATCGGTGAAACAAAGAAAATTGGTATTTTGGGTGGCACGTTTAATCCGCCACATGTTGGCCACTTGGTCATCGCTGAACAAGTGGCAGATAAGCTCGGCTTGGATAAGGTATACTTCATGCCGAACGCGAAGCCACCACACGTGGATGTGAAGCAAGCAATTGATCCATTGCACCGTGCCAAGATGGTCCAAGCGGCCATTGCAGGTAATAGTCGCTTTGGCATTGAATTGCTTGAAGTACAACGCGGTGGTAAGAGCTATACCTACAACACAATGTTGCAACTAAAGGTGGAGCACCCAAATTACGAATACTATTTCATTATCGGTGGTGATGAAGTGGCTTACTTAAAGACGTGGTATCGCATTGATGACCTCCTTAAGTTGGTTCACTTCGTTGGTGTTAATCGCCCAGGACAACCACGAGTAACGGATTATCCTGTTGAATGGGTTGAGGTGCCAAACCTTGAAATTAGTTCGACGGATATTCGTAAGCGCATTGCTAATAAGCAAAGTGTGCGCTATCTGCTACCTGACATGGTAGCAACCTACATTGTAGAAAAAGGGTTATACATGGATGACAAACGAGATGATTTATCGGGGCCGTTACTATAACGGTTCTCGTAAAAGCTTAGTTGAAGCAGCCCAAGCAGCAATGTCAGAGTACCGTTTCCAACACGTGTTGCGTGTTGAAGAAATGGTTTTGGCCTTGGCTGAAAAGTGGGGTGTTGATGCAGAGAAAGCATCTGTGGCAGCCTTGACGCATGATTACGCCAAGGAACGCTCTGATGCAGATTTCTTGGCGAAGATTGCCGAAAAGCAATTGGATCCAGATTTGGTTAATTGGGGAAACAACGTTTGGCATGGTATCGTCGGCGCCGAAATGGTGAAGGATGAGCTAGGCATTGAAAACGAAGATATCCTGACAGCAATTCGTCAGCACACAACTGGTGCGCCATACATGACGACGCTGAGCCAAATTATCTACATGGCAGACTATATTGAGTCAGGTCGCGATTTCCCAGGTGTTGAAGAAGTTCGCACCTTGGCATTTGAAGACTTGGCAGCAAGTGTCGGGTGGCAAACGGGCCACACGCTTGCTTATTTAATTGAAAAGCAGGTTCCGGTTTATCCGGGCACGCTTTTGACATACAACGCATGGAGTGTGAAGTAATAATGGAAAGCAACGTAAACGAAATGTTGGAAGTGGCTGTTAAGGCTGCTGACCAAAAGCGCGCTGAAAACTTGGTCGCATTGGATATCCACGAGATTAGCTTGGTATCAGATGCTTACTTGATTTTGGATGCCCCAACGCAACGTCAAGTTTTGGCGATTGTTGATGAAATCGAAGACAAGATGGCTGAAGCTGGCTTTGAGTTGAAGCGTCACGAAGGTCGTCGCGAAGGTGAATGGGTCTTGATGGACTTTGGTGATTTGTTTGTGCACGTCTTTAAGGACGACATGCGCCAATTCTACAACTTGGAAAAGTTGTGGGGTGCTGCACCTGAAATTGACATTGACCAATGGATCGTTAAGGAAGAATTCTAATGAATTACCAAACTTTTGCGAAGCTGTATGACGACTTGTTTGACGAAGCAGCCTACGCAGATTGGTTCCAATACGCAACCAAGTTCATTAAGAACAAGGATGGTAAGCTATTGGAACTAGCCGGTGGTGCAGGACGCTTGGCAATTCAATTGAAGCAAGCCGGTTATGACGATATTTCAGTTTTAGACTTGTCTACTGAGATGTTGGCGCTAGCTGCGCAACACTCGCAAGAAGCCGAATTGGACTTGCCATTGATTGAAGGCGACATGCGTGAGTGGTCAGACTTTGATGAGCGTTTTGCAACGATTACATCATTTGCTGATTCATTTAATTACTTGGCTAATGAAGACGAAACATTGATGGCGTTCAAGCAAGTTGCTGAACACTTGGAAGATGGTGGTCAATTCTTGTTCGATGTGATTTCACCATGGCAAACGGACGTTTATTATCCTGGTTATATGTATAACTGGCATGATGATGAGACGGCGTTTATGTGGTCATCATATGGTGTTGAAGAACAACCACATACGGTGGAACATGAATTGACGTTCTTTGTTTATAACGAAGACATTGATGGCTTCCAACAATTGCAAGAAGTACACACTGAGCGCACATATTCTTTGGACACATACAAGCGTTTGTTGACTGAAGCTGGCTTTACAAACATTGAAGTGACGGCTGACTTTGGTCGATCAGAGGTGACTGATGAGTCACCACGCTGGTTCTTTAACGCGACGAAAGCGTAAAGCTTGGAGGATAACATGGAGGCAGTTGGGTTAGTAACTGAATATAATCCATTCCATAATGGACATGCCTACCATGTTGCCCAAGCAAAGGCGGTTACTGGTGCTGATACAGTTGTGGCGGTCATGAGTGGTAACTACGTGCAACGTGGGGTACCCGCCGTTTTTGATAAGTGGCGTCGCACAGAACTCGCTTTAGCTGGTGGGGTCGATATTGTTTTTGAACTGCCCTTTGCGTTTGCTGTACAACCCGCACATATTTTTGCGCGTGGTGCCGTGCAACTGCTAGCTGACGCTGGTGTTTCAAGTATCGTATTTGGTGCCGAGCATGCTGAGCTGGATTTCTTAGCGCTTGCGCAACAGGCCCGTGAACGATTGGCAGCAGATGACCATTTTTCTGCTGATTATTCACAAACCTATGCGACAGCTTTTAATGATGTTTTGGCAGAAGTTGTCGGATTCCGTTTGACGGATCCGAATGACATGCTTGGGTTTGCTTACGCTACGGCCGTTATTGAACTTGGTTTAGCGGATCAGATTCGCCTCCAACCAATTCAGCGCATCAAAGCTGGATATCATGATACGACGCTTTCAGATGATCACATCGCGAGTGCAACCGCGCTACGTGAGTTGATTAATCAGGAGGCACCAGCAGCTGAATTTGCTGACTATGTTTCGCAACCCGCAGCTGAGTTGTTAGCACAAGGTGCGCAAACGGCTGATTGGTCGGAAACGTGGTATGATGCGCTACGCTACAAGGTACTGACCACGCCGATTGACGAATTGGAAACCATTTATCAATTGACGGATGGGTTAGCTTACCGTCTTAAAGAAACCATTGAACGGGATATAACAGCTGACTACGAAACGTTTATGACGACGTTCAAGTCAAAGCGTTACACGCAGGCACGCCTGCAGCGCACATTGTTATACACCGTTTTGAACATAACGGATGCTGAGATGCAAACGGCGATGCAACAACCGTACTTGCGCATGTTAGGCGCAACGCCAGTTGGTCGTCGCTATTTGAAGCAACAACGTGAGTCATTCACGTTGCCGTTGATACATAAAGTTGAGAAAGATGACCTAACTGGCATCCTAATGCTTGATTACCGGGCTGGTCGCCTATATCAACAGTTCTCACGGACACGTCAGGACAAAGCGTCACCGTTAGACACGGGACGTATTCCAGTTTTTATAGAAAGAGGATAATCACATGAAGTGGCAATATGCTGAACTCCAAAAGTACAAGACGGAATCATTGCAATTCAGCGAGGTCGTTGATTTGAAGGAGCCTTTGTTGGCAACCTTTGGTGACGTTGTATTGGACGTTACCCCATTGACGGTGACTGGATTTGCGCAAGCTGATCGTGAAGACATCATTATTCACGCAAACGTGAAGGGTAAGTTGGTAACGCCATCAACGCGTTCATTGACGCCGGTTGAAATGGATGTTGATTTCGATATCGATGAAGTTTACTTGCAAAACGAAGAGCACGCTGATCGTTATGAAATCGAAGACTCAGTTATTTTAATTGAAGATGGGTTGATTGATTTTGATCAAGCGTTGATGGAATACGTTGCTTTGTCAGTGCCACTTCAAGTCTTGACGGAAGAAGAGAAGGACCAACCAATGCCTGAGGGTAAGGGCTGGGCTGTCATTTCTGAAGACGATTTTGAACAAAAGCAAGAAGAAGCACCAGCACAGGCGAATACACCTTTGGCTGGCTTGGCAGATTTGTTCAAGGACGAAGATTAAAAAATGAACGCTTACCGGCGCTGAACCGGTGGGCGTTTTTGCACATTTTGATGGGGAAGGAAAATTTGCATAATGGCTAAGCCGAAAGAAACACCAATGATGAAACAGTATAACGAAATCAAGGCGCAATACCCTGATGCGTTTTTGTTTTATCGCCTCGGTGATTTTTATGAATTGTTTAATGATGACGCGGTGTTAGGGTCACAACTATTGGAGTTGACGTTGACGCAACGTAATAAGAATTCTGCTGAACCAATTCCAATGGCGGGTGTGCCTCACCACGCCGCACAAAACTATATCGATATTCTGGTTGATAAGGGTTATAAGGTTGCCGTTGTTGAGCAGATGGAAAACCCAGCTGAAGCTGAGGGGATGGTTCGCCGTGAGGTTGTCCAACTGGTGACACCTGGAACACGCATGCGTAATACAGCGGATGCAGCCAAGGAAAACAACTACTTGGTCAGCTTATCAATGACGCCGGTTGGTGGTTTTGGATTGGCTTATGCGGACCTTTCAACTGGTGAAGTGAAGGCGACGTCAGTTTCAGCAACGAACGGTGTATTGAATGAAATCAGCCGTTTGGAGACGAAGGAAATTGTCACGAACGCCGAGTTGCCTGATGAATTGATGGCCAACCTCACGAGCTTAGGAATCTTGGTTTCAAAGCAAGAAGAAGGACCGGCTAATGCGGAAACGTCATATTTGACGCAACAATTGGAAGTGCCAGAACAAAAAGAAGCGGCTGATATTTTGTTGGCTTATTTGTTTACGACACAAAAGCGCTCGCTGGACCACTTGCAGATGGCAACGCCTTACGAAATCGCCCAATACCTCAAGCTAGACCGTAATTCACGTGCCAACTTGGAATTGACGGTTAACTTGCGTACGCAACAGCGTTCAGGAACGTTGTTGTGGTTGTTGGATAATACCAAGACGGCCATGGGTGGTCGTGCATTGAAGCAATGGTTGGAGCAACCGTTACTGGATCGCGAGACCATTGAGGCCCGCTATGACAAGATTGGTGAATTGTTGAAGGACTTCTTCTCACGCGCTGCTTTGCAAGAAACGTTGAAGTCAGTTTACGATTTGGAACGATTGGCTGGACGTGTCGCTTATGGTACGGCAAATGGTCGTGACTTGTTGCAATTACGTAATTCATTGCGCCAAGTACCAGATATTATGGTGACGCTTGGTGATTTAGATCCAGCTGTCTTTGGTGACTTGCTGCGTCGCATGGATCCGGTTTCAGATATCGAAATTTTGATTTCAAAGGCAATTGCCGAGGAACCACCAATTTCTGTTACTGATGGTGGTGTGATTCGCTCAGGATACAACAGCCGTTTGGATGAGTATCGTGATGTGATGAAGGGTGGTAAGAAGTGGCTAGCTGAGTTGGAAGCTAAAGAGCGTGAAGCGACTGGTATTAGTACATTAAAGATTGGTTTCAACAAGGTCTTTGGTTACTATATCGAAGTCACCAAGGCTAACATTGGTAAGCTTGACCCTGACCGTTACACGCGTAAGCAAACGTTGGCGAATGCGGAGCGTTTCATTACGCCTGAGTTGAAGGAACGTGAGCAAATTATTCTGGAAGCTGAAACGAAGTCGAGCGATTTGGAATACCAATTGTTCACGGAAGTGCGTGACCAAATTAAGGACAACATTGCGCGTATTCAAAAGCTGGCCGCAACGTTGGCTGAGTTAGACGTGTTGCAATCACTTGCTACGGTGGCTGAACAATATAAGTTCACGCGTCCGACATTGGTTGATAGCCAAAAGTTGGTTATTAAGGATGGTCGCCACCCTGTGGTTGAAAAGGTATTGGGTCACCAATCATACGTTGCCAACGACGTCTACATGGATGAAGACGAAACGATTATGTTGATTACGGGGCCGAACATGTCTGGTAAGTCAACGTACATGCGCCAACTAGCCTTGACGGTCGTGATGGCACAAATCGGGTCATATGTCCCTGCTAGTGAGGCGGAACTACCAATTTTCGACCAAATCTTTACTCGTATTGGAGCGGCTGACGATTTGATTTCGGGAAATTCAACATTCATGGTTGAAATGGCCGAAGCAAATACGGCTTTGCAAAATGCGACGAAGCGTTCATTGATTTTGTTTGATGAGTTGGGACGCGGAACGGCAACGTATGACGGTATGGCTTTGGCTCAAGCAATCATTGAGTACGTTCACAACAATACCAAGGCTAAGACGCTTTTCTCAACGCACTATCACGAATTGACGGCGTTGTCAGATGAGCTTGATCATTTGCGCAATGTCCACGTTGGTGCGACGGAAGAAAATGGTGAGTTGGTCTTTTCACACAAGGTTTTGACGGGTCCGGCTGACCAAAGTTACGGTATTAACGTGGCGAAGTTGGCTGGCTTGCCAGACTCATTGATTGCCCGTGCATCTGATATTTTGGCAAGCTTGGAAGCGCAAGATGTCACGATTTCAGAAACGTTAGTGCAACCGCAACCAGTGTCAGCTAAATTGGCTGAACCGGTAGCATTACCAGTCGCACCAGAACCGGAACCAGTTGTTGAAGAAGATACGCAACTTGACTTGTTTGCGTTGGAGCCAGCGGTTGACCCAGCCCTTCAAGCCATTTTGGATGAGATTAAGCAAACCAACATCGCAACGATGACGCCACTTGATGCGATGATGAAACTAAATGAGTGGCAAAAGCAAATGAAGTAATAAGAGGGCTGCGTTATGGCAGAAATTCATGAATTATCAGATATTTTAGCTAACCAAATTGCGGCCGGTGAGGTTATTGAACGACCTGCATCTGTTGTTAAAGAATTGGTTGAAAATGCAATTGATGCCAATAGTCATCAGATCGACGTGCTAGTTGAAGAAGCTGGTGTAAAGTCGATTCGCATTATTGACGACGGTGATGGTATTGAGGCTGACCAGGTGCAAAAGGCGTTCTTGCGCCACGCGACGTCTAAGATTACGTCACGTAATGATTTGTTCCGTGTCCACTCGTTGGGCTTCCGTGGTGAGGCTCTGCCATCAATTGCGTCAGTTGCGGATGTTGTTTTAGAAACGGCTACGGCTGATGCACCACAAGGAACGCGCGTGCACTACAAGGGTGGCGAGTTACTTGAAGAAGTCGGAACGGGAGCACGTAAGGGAACTGACATTACCGTGTCAGAGCTGTTCTTTAATACGCCTGCGCGTTTGAAGTACTTGAAGTCACAATCAACTGAATTAGCACAGATTGTCGATGTGATTAACCGTTTGGCAATGAGTTATCCTGATATTTCATTCCGTCTATCACACAACGGCAACGAAGTAATGCGTACAGCAGGTAACGGCAATCTACAACAGGTCATTGCGTCTATTTACGGTGTACAACAAGCTCGTAAGATGTTGGCAATTCAGGCTGAGGACAACGACTTTGAATTAAATGGGTATATTTCATTGCCTGAATTGACGCGTGCAAATCGTTCATACATTTCAATTTTGATTAACGGACGTTATATCAAGAACTTTAACTTGAGTCGTGCGCTTGTTAAGGGGTATGGATCAAAGTTGATGGTCGGTCGTTTCCCAATTGCGGTTTTGCAAATCACGATGGATCCACTGTTGGTCGATGTGAATGTGCACCCGCAAAAACATGAAGTCCGTCTTTCTAAGGAAAGCCAGTTGATGGATTTGATTGAGCGCACAGTTAAGGAACGTTTTGCAAACCAGAATTTGATTCCAAATGCCTATGAAAACTATCTAGGCGAGGAGCAAAACGCAGCTGAAAATGACGAGGCGTTCTTGGCGCAACTAAACGAAGCGTCAAAGCCATATGTTAGCTCATATGCGCCGGATACACCTGCCAATCACCCAGCACCTATGTCGACGGCGGATTATGAAAAGTTGGCGGATAACTTCTCCGTTGATGATATCGCGCCGGTTGTGGTGCATAATGCGGATGAACTGGAAGGCACGGCGGTGAGTGAATTCGCTGAAAAGTATCAAGATGCCGATGCAGTTAACCCCTTTGATGAAGGGGGCGTGACGATGGCGGCTGAGCAAGAATCACTAGACTTGAAGGACGACACCATCACGGCTGTTGATGAACACGGTCAAAAGTTCCCAAAGCTCGATTATATTGGGCAAATGCACGGTACATTCTTGTTTGCCCAGTCTGAAGAAGGTTTGTACTTGATTGACCAACACGCTGCCCAAGAGCGCGTGAAGTATGAATACTACCGTGAGGAAATTGGTAAGGTCGGCATGGAAATGCAGAAGTTGCTAGTGCCAATCGTATTGGAATACCCTAAGATTGATATCTTGAAGATTCAATCCCACGAAGCAGAGTTGGCTAAGGTTGGCTTGCATTTGGAGCCGTTTGGGGATGACGCGGTGATTGTCCGTGAACACCCAGGCTGGTTTGAGAAGGGGCAAGAAGAAGATACGATTCGTGAAATGGTTGATTGGATTTTGCGTGATGGTAATTTGACGACGGCCCAATTCCGTGAGCGTACCGCCATTATGATGGCCTGCAAGCGTTCAATCAAGGCTAACTGGTCAATGAATGACTTTGAGGCCAAGGGCTTGATTGATCAATTGTCACACTCAGAAAACCCATACAACTGCCCACACGGACGCCCAGTCTTGGTCACGTTCTCAACGTTGGACATGCAAAAGATGTTTAAGCGTATTCAAGATTCACACGAATCATGGATTGAATATGATAACCACCCCTTTTAATTTGAAAGTGTTTCGTATTCGCAATATACTTGTATCAACAAATACGAAATGACAGATTTTAAAAGAGGTAGATTATCATGAAGGCTCGTGTATTTTACGCTACAATTACTGGTAACAATGAAGATGTTGCGGACGTTATCATCGACACGTTTGAATCAGAAGGTGTTGAAGTTACGAAGGAAGATATCTCAATGATTGACCCACACGACATTTCAGCTGATGAGACTGATATCGTGGTGGTTGTACCTTACACGTTTGATAAGGGAACGGTTCCTGATGAGTCATTGGACTTCTTTGAGGACTTGGAAGACGCTGATTTGACGGGTATTGTCTACGGTGTTTCAGGTTCTGGTGATGACTTCTACGGTAAGGACTTTGCCGTTGCTATCGACAAGTTCGAAGCACAATTTGAGAAGTCAGGTGCTACTAAGGGTGCCGATGGTGTTAAGGTTAACTTGAGCCCAGATGTCGAAGCAACTGAAGAGTTGCAAGCATTTACGAAGGCTTTGATTGAAAAGGCTAACGCATAATAAACATGATGATTAAAACCGGCAGTTGTTTCGTTACAGCTGCCGGTTTTAATATTTGACTTCGCGGGCAAGATTTGCTTCTTTAGACTTCAGAAACAAATCACAATTCAGCCATATATGACTTGTATGATATTTCTAAATTAGAGATAGTCATATGGGGGAAACATTATGGCAGATTATTCAGCAATGTCGACTGGTGTCGGAAAGTTGAACTATTCATTTTCAACATCAACAGCCGCCGAGTTTGGCGTAAAGGTAGAAAATGCAAGTGGTCGTCCGAACAACTACCGTGAAGCACAAATCAAGCGTATTCGTGATCGTGTGGCAACTAAGCCGGACATCACGTTCGCGCGTTTGCGTGCCGATTTGAATTTGGAAACAGCTGATTTGCGTCAACTTGCACGTGAAGCTGGCGTTGAATTACGATAATTAACTAAAGAATCCGATGTTTCGTTATCTGAAACATCGGATTCTTTCTTTATTTCTGAACGATAATCAGTGAACCGAAACAAATAATCCCATTTTTACGAACAATAGAGTATAATAAGAACTATCTTAAAGAAAACATCGTCAATGTACGGTTATTGGGGGGCTATTAATGGCTAACTTTACATCAATGTCAACAGGGGTCGGACAATTGAACTATACCTTTGCAACGTCTGCAGCATCAGAGTTTAGCGTGACGGTTGAAAACGAAAGTGCCCACAAGAGTGAGTATCGTGAGCGCCAAATCAAGCGTATTCAAGATCGTGTCGCCAACAAACCGGGAATTTCATTTGGGCGACTACGTTCGGATTTGCATTTGGAATCTTCTGAATTGCGACAACTAGCGCGTGAAGCGGGCGTAACGTTGCAATAACTAAATCAAATAAAGTTAAAAAAAGATTGGCATCTCGCAGAAGCCAATCTTTTTGTTCGTTTAGAAGTAATTTGCCACTGATTAACTTGTCCGCAATCACTTTTGGCACTAGAATAGAATGACTAAACATTTGAGGAGGACGCCTAATGGGAAAGCTAATACGGCGCGTTGTGCCGGCGGTCTTGGTAGGGGGCGTCGTAGCAGGTGGTTATTACGGATATCAAGAAAATACGTTAAATATCCGGGGCACCATTCAACGAGAAGAATTGAAGCAACGGGTTAAGGTGTCAAATGAGAAAATCACGCAACCTGAACGACAAGCCATTGTTGACCGGGTGATGAAGGAAACACACCGCGATGAGGGACTACATAAGCAAGGGTTCGTTAGCATGCCGCTACTAGGCATTTTGCAACCAATTTTCGATAATGCATACAGTGAAGTTGGTCTGGATGCCGGCGCGAACTATGCTAATCGCACGGTAGATGATCCGGATGGTGACCAGGTTCCCGTCATGGGGCAAGGCAATTACGGCTTGGCCAGCCACAATTTTAATGATGGTAAAACTGGATTTTCTGCCTTACAGGAGCGCCTGAATCAGGATGCCCCTTACCTTGTTGATGGTCAGTTGAAGGGCAGTGATTGGTTGAATGGTCAGCCAATCTATATGGCCAATCGATCAGGCATTTATGAATATAAGGTTACGGGCCAAATTCTGGTTAACAAAGGTGATACTGACGTATTGCGTCAAACACAATCGCCACAATTAACCATTATTAGTTGCTTATTCCCAAGTACGCAATACCGTATTATTACGAAGGCATCTTTGGACAAGAAGTGGGAATGGCATAATGCACCAGACAAGGTTGTCCACTATTTCGACCTAACCGTGCAAAAGACAAATGCCCACGCGTCATGGTTTAACCCTGGCGAAGAGGAAGGCGTTAACTAATCGTTGCGTCAATAGTTAAGGGTTTCATTTTTCTAGTTTTCGAGTATAATAAGTTAAGAATAAAGCGTTGACGAAGATAAGTCGTTGAACAAGATTGTTTTTAGAGAGTTTGCCATTGGTGGGAGGCAAATAACGGTCGTTGAACGGTACTACTTCCAAGCGAACTGGTGAACCAGTTCCGTTTCCCGCGTTAAGGGACGATGAGGTGAGGGGGAACCCTCTCGAATTCGGGTGGTACCGCGTGCAAACGTCCCGTTACGACAAGTATAATTGTTGTAACGGGACGTTTTTGTTTTTCGCGCGTCAAGTCGCACGCAGATTAAATAGGAGATTACACAATATGGCAGATGTAAAGATTACATTCCCAGACGGTGCTGTGAAGGAATTCCCAGCTGGCGTAACGCCTTTGGAAATTGCTAACGGTATTTCAAAGTCATTGGCTAAGAAGTCTGTTTCAGGTAAGTTGAACGGTCACTACGTTGGTATGAACGATGGCATTCAAGAAGATGGTGCCTTTTCATTGATTACCAAGGATGATGCAGAAGGATTGCAATTGTTGCGTCACTCTGTTTCTCACTTGTTGGCACAAGCTTTGAACCGTTTGTACCCAGACCAAATTCACTACGGTGTTGGTCCAGCCATCGATAATGGTTTCTACTACGATACTGATAAGGTTGAGGGTAGCCAAATTTCAGCTGAGCAATTCCCTGAGATTGAAAAGATGATGAAGCAAATTGCTTCAGAAAACTTGCCAATCGTTTCTCGTGAGATTACGCGCGACGAAGCTTTGGAGATGTTCAAGAACGATCCATACAAGATTGAATTGATTAACGATTTGCCAGCCGATGAGCACATCTCAATCGCTGTGCAAGGTGAGCACGTTGAATTGGATCGTGGTGGTTTGGTACCATCAACGAACTGGATTAAGCACTTTAAGTTGACGTCAGTTGCTGGTGCTTACTGGCGTGGAAAGTCTTCAAACCCAATGTTGCAACGTATCTACGGAACGGCATTCTGGACGGCTGAAGACTTGGATGCTGAAATGAAGCGTCGTGAAGAAGCTAAGGAACGTGACCACCGTAAGATTGGTGCAGAGCAAGACTTGTTCTTCACGTCTCAAGAAGTTGGTGCTGGTTTGGCTGTTTGGATGCCAAACGGTGCTGCAATCCGTCGTACGTTGGAGCGTTACATTGTTGACCGCGAAGTGCAAGACGGTTACCAACACGTTTACACGCCAATCATGTCAAACTTGAACTTGTACAAGCAATCAGGTCACTGGGATCACTACCGCGATGACATGTTCCCACCTATGGACATGGGTGATGGCGAGTTCTTGGAATTGCGTCCAATGAACTGCCCATCTCACATCATGGTGTTCAAGCACAAGCCACGTTCATACCGTGAGTTGCCATTCCGAATTGCTGAATTGGGAATGATGCACCGTTACGAGAAGTCAGGTGCTTTGACTGGTTTGTCACGTGTTCGTGAAATGACGTTGAACGACGGTCACACGTTCGTTATGCCAGACCAAATCGAAGACGAGTTCAAGAAGATTTTGGGCTTGATGATCGATGTTTACGCTGACTTTGATATCACGGATTACCGTTTCCGTTTGTCATACCGTGACCCTGAAAACACGGAAAAGTACTACGATGACGATGACATGTGGGACAAGGCTCAAACGATGTTGAAGAAGGCCATGGACGACATGGAGTTGGATTACTTCGAAGCTGAAGGTGAAGCTGCGTTCTACGGACCAAAGTTGGACGTTCAAATCAAGACTGCTTTGGGTGGAGAAGAGACGTTGTCTACGATCCAATTGGACTTCTTGTTGCCTGAGCGTTTCGACGTTACTTACGTTGGACCAGATGGTGAATTGCACCGTCCAGTTATGATCCACCGTGGAATTATTTCTACGATGGAGCGCTTCACGGCTTACTTGACTGAAATGTACAAGGGTGCGTTCCCAACTTGGTTGGCACCACACCAAGTACGTATCATTCCTGTTAACCGCGATGCCCACGGTAAGTTCGCTAAGGACTTGGCTGATCGTTTGATCAAGCAAGGTATCCGTGCCGAATACGAAGATCGCAACGAAAAGTTGGGTTACTTGATTCGCGATGCCCAAACGTCTAAGGTTCCTTACACGTTGGTTATCGGTGATGAAGAAGTTAACAACAACACGGTTACGATTCGTCGCTTCGGTTCAACGGACACGAAGTCAAAGTCTGTTGATGCCTTTGAAGCAGAGTTGATGTCAGATATTGCACGTCACTCACGCGCAATGGAGACATTGGAAAAGGCCGTTAAGGGATAATAATTAACGATTAAAGACCTGATGTTGGGGAATTCCTGACATCAGGTCTTTTAGTTTGTGGTGTGTGTCGACGCGTTGCGTCGAGGCATGAGGGCTGGGGACTATCTCCGACAAAGTTCAAACGGGGGCAACCGAATGGCGCGGACGCCATTCAGCGGGGCAAATAATTCCCCCTAATTCTTCAAATCCTGAGTGGACTTGTCTGAATAGCGCCGGCCATGCGGCATGTTGCCCTCATTTGAACGCTCCGATAGCCCCCAGCCCTCATGCCGGCAGCCGAGTAATACTCTGATTGTTCGATAATCATCCACCGAAAAACTGCAGGGTGAACAGTTTATCCATCTATTTCCCAGTGGATGATAATCTTAGACAGAATAATACAGCTTGGCTGCTGGCATGGGATTTGTTTGGGGTGGTGGTGCGGATCTCCTGCGATATTAGCCGGTGACCAAGCAAGGACAGGAGCACCAATTGTCACTTAGCAGCAGTGGATTTCAAGCCGGCAGGCGCTGAAACACGCTGAGGCTTAGTGAGAATGGGACTCCGTTGCCACCAGCTTATATTGTAGGACGGAGCACCGCCTCCCCAACCAAATCCCATGCTTCGGCGCGATAGCGACGACACTAACCACCAACTAACTAACTAAACCTCAAACAAAAAAAGACTTTCTGAGTTGAATTGGTATAGAAATTGGTCTATAATTGGTCTATACCAAAGATAAATAAAAACACAGAACGCATTTTTTAAGGGGAAATAAAATGAAGATTCTACAAGTTAAAGATCAACAAGCTGGTGGCCGCGCAGGATACGATGTCTTTGCAGAGGCTGTTAAGAATGGCGCACACGTTTTTGGATTGGCAACTGGTTCAACGCCAATCTCAATTTATGATGAGTTGAAGGCTAGCGACTTGGACTTCTCAGATAAGATTTCAATCAACTTGGATGAGTACAAGGGCTTGCCTGGTACGCACGAGCAAAGCTACCGTTACTTCATGAACGAGCACTTGTTCAATGCTAAGCCATTCAAGGAGAGCTATGTCCCTGACGGTATGGCGGATGCTGAAACTGAGACGAAGCGTTACGAAGGTATCATTGACGCAAACCCAATCGATCTACAAATCTTGGGATTGGGTCAAAACGGTCACATCGGGTTCAACGAGCCTGGTACGCCATTCGATTCTTTGACGCACGAAGTGACGCTAACTGAGTCAACAATCGAAGCAAATGCGCGTTTCTTTGAGCACGAAGACGAAGTGCCTCGCTACGCCTACTCAATGGGAATCGGTAGCATCATGAAGGCTAAGGAAATTTTGTTGGTTGCTTACGGGGCAGCGAAGGCTGATGCTGTGGCAGCGATGATCGAAGGACCAGTTACGGAAGACATGCCTGCAAGTATCTTGCAAAAGCATGCAAATGTCACAGTTATTATCGATGAGGCAGCTGGTGCAAAGTTGACCAATCGTGAAGAAATTGTGCCGTTTGTGTAGGAAATCCGACTAATAGGAGAATAGGCGGGGGCATTGGTTGCAAACGTATACATGGGGTGTTATATTAATACTCGTAAAGCAGAGATGCTTTACACAACCAATTCTCTTTCTCTCTCTTAGCCGCTGTAACTTGCCAGTTATAGCGGCATTCTCTTTTTATAGGTATGTATTTTGCATACATTTTTAAAAATTCACTAAGACCGCTTAGTAATTTCGCACAAAAAGCTGTGTATTTTGCGATGCATAGCGTATACTAATCAGGTAATAATTAATAAAGAGGTATTATCACATGGCTTCAAAGACAGAATTGATCGACTTGGTTGCAGCACAAACTGAATTGCCAAAGTCAGAAACTGCTAAGACAGTTAACGCATTGTTGGACGTTATCAAGAACGAACTTGCTAAGGGCGAGAAGGTTGCTTTGGTAGGCTTCGGAACTTTCGAAGTTCGCGAGCGTGCAGCACGTAAGGGTCGCAACCCACAAACTGGTGCAGAAATTGAAATTGCAGCCGCAAAGGCACCTGCCTTCAAGGCTGGTAAGGACTTCAAGGAAGCCGTTAACAAGTAATCATTAGATTGCATAAATTAAACGCCGTACGATTTTGTGTCATACGGCGTTTTTTTGTGCCCAAATTTCCACTAACAATTCGAAAGACATGAAAATTTATGTTTGCTTTTAGCCCCCGTGAAGTATCGCCTAAGCTTGGACTCATATTATAAGCCTTGTCAAAAAATAGATGGAGGATAGCGATATGACAGATCGTTATGAACAAAAGAAGCAACGACCTTGGTTGCAGTACGTCACGCTTGGCATTGCCACGTTAGCAATGGCGTTTAGTGCTATTGCAGCGTTTCATCCGTTTGGTTTAGGTGAAACAAGTCGACCAAATATGACCCAGCAAACTGGGGGCTTTGGTGGTAATGGTGGTCCGATGGGCGGTTATGGTAACCAATCACAGTCAAATTCAATCGATGATGCTGCAGCAAGTAGCGCAACGACACAATGATAGGAGCGACAAGTAACATGAATTTCGTAAAACGAGCAGGTATCACATTGTGGGCGCGAAAAGGGCGCTCGGTCTTGTTAGTCCTCACATCAACGGTTATTTTAGCGTTTGTGATGGCTGGTTTGATTGTGCAAAACGCGGCCCTAAAAGCAGCCACGAATGCCGCTAATTCAGTTGGATCAACAGTAACGTTGTCGGCTAACAGAGAGAAAATGTTTGAGCAGATGAAGGTGGCGCAATCATCCGAATCTTCTTCTAGTGACTCGTCATCTTCAGACACAACGACGTCGATTACGATGCCAACGGCAACGATTTCAGAGGTTAAGAAGATTGCGGCGCTTTCAAACGTCGCCTCATACAACATCACGAATAGTGCCTCAGTAAACGCCTCAAGTTTTAAGGCGATTACAACCACATCAACGAATACGCCGATGGGTGGTGGTGATCGTGGTGGCATGATGGGTAATCAAAATTCAGGTGACATTCAAATCAATGGTGTGACGTCAACCACGTCAACGGCTTCATTTTCTGATGGCACAGCCAAAATCGTATCAGGTCGTGGCATTAAGACGAGTGACCAAAACACCAATAATGTTGTGATTGCAAATGAATTGGCCACGGCTAACAACATTAAGGTTGGCGATACGTTGACTGTTAAGACAACGGATGATGCGGCGACTGAAAAGACCGTTAAGGTTGTCGGCATTTACAAGTTGAAGACAACGACCGACGGATTCCAACGGGAAGATCCGGCTAACACAATTTATGGATCATTCACATTGGCTAATGATATTAATGGTACGCCAGATCAAGCATCAAACGTGACGTTCACGATGGCTGAACCTGCTAAAACAACAGCGTTTGTGAAGCAAGCCAAGAAGTTGATTGATACGTCAGAACTTACTTTGACGTCTGATGCAAGTCAATACAAGACGGTGGCTGCAAGTATGAAGAACGTGGCAGCATTTGCCTCTAAGATTGTTTGGATTGTGTCAATTGCCGGTGTCTTGATTCTTGGTTTGATTATTATTTTGATTACCCGCGAGCGACGCCGTGAAATTGGTATCTTGGTATCAATTGGTGAGTCTAAGCCAAAGGTTGTTGCCCAATTGTTCACGGAAATGCTGGTTATTTTGGCAATTGCGCTAGGTATTGCAACAGCAGCCGGTAATAGTGTTTCTGGCTTAGTTGGTAAGCAACTTGTACAACAACAAACGACCCAACAAATGCAATCAGCGCGTGGTGGCATGCCAGGTGGTGGCCAAAACGGGCAACAAGGTGGTGCGCCATCAGGCAAGCCTAGTGGCGGCATGGGCGGTGGCCCAATGATGGGTGGCGGTGCAGTTGCTAAAAATGAACAGTTGGATGTCGCAATGACGCCGGCAGCAATTGCAGAATTGGGCGGCGTTGCGTTCTTGATTGCGGTGCTTTCGGTATCAGGGGCCGCCTTTAGTATCTTGCGTATGCGACCAAAGCAAATTTTGCAAGCCGATTAGTGAGGAATAATAATGACGCTAGAAATTAAAAATTTAACGCATTGGTATACAACGGCGGACAATGCGTTGTACAAGGATGTTAATCTGACCTTCGAAAGTGGCAAGTTTTATGCCATCGTCGGTGAATCAGGATCTGGTAAGACAACGTTGCTTTCATTTTTGGCAGGGCTAGATGTCCCACGTGAAGGCGATATCCTAGTGGACGGTGTTTCAATCAAGAAGATTGGCCTAACCGCTTTTCGACAGAAGTACGTCTCAACGATTTTTCAGTCATACAATCTATTGACGACGATGACAGCGTTTCAAAATGTCCAAACGGCATTGGCCATTACGAAGTCAAAGCACGCAAATGATAAGACGTATATCTTGGAACAATTGGCCCGCGTCGGGATCGACGAAGAGAAGGCACAAAAGAATGTGCAACGTTTGTCTGGTGGTGAACAACAACGTGTCGCAATTGTCCGCGCTTTGTTAGTGGATGCGCCGATTGTGGCTGCCGATGAAGCGACGGGAAATTTGGATCACGAAAATTCAGAAAAGATTGTTGCGCTCTTTGCTGAACTAGCCCACGAATTTGGCAAGACGGTTATCTTGATTACCCACGATCGTGAAGTAGCCAAGCAGGCCGATGAACAGCTTTTGTTGAAGGACCATGTCTTTACGCCAATTACAGATTAAGTTAAGAACAGGCCGAGGAAAACAAACCTCGGCCTGTTTTATGCTACACTAATCGTTAGATATCAATGAAAAGCGAGAAATATGATGCAATTAACTGGAAATGATTTTATTGCAGCGATTAAGGATGAACAGTATGAGGTGAAGTCGTTTACCGCGGCAGACCAAGCAACTGTTAATTTGGACGATTTGTTTACATATGCTGAAAAGGCGTTGGCAGATAACAAGCTTTTCAGTGCAGAATTGCTTATTAGTGGGGATGAGCCAATTAGCTTGCGTTTGGAAACCGGTCTGATTAATTTGCCAATTCGCTACACAAATGCGATTAGCAAGATTGTGATTAATGATCCGGAAACTGATGTGACCCTTTACATGATTGTGGAACACCCATTAGTGACAAAGTCTGGCCTACGTATTGAAACGGCAGCAACTGTCGCGGCGTTTTTGGATGATCCAGAAACGGTAGAAGCAAAAATTGCTGCCTTCTTTGATAAGGAACTGACTGCAATTAACGAGGCAATTGAAGAGCAAAAGAACGCACCGGCTGAAGAGGCAGAGGACGGCGAGTAGCGTTTTAGGTTTGGGTTTTGAGATGAGGTAGAGTATATATGGCACGAAGGAAGCGGATGAGTCGTAACAAGCGATTGGCAATCGTGTTGACGATTATTATTTTGTTGGTGTTGATTGCACCACAAGTTATTCGTTACTATATGAATGTGGCTGATGCTAATGCGGCAGCTAAGCAAGAGAAAGCATATATTGCTAAAGTCGGTAAGCAACAGGCTGCCATGGGTGCAACTGATGCTGATAAGTTACCGGTCACATCGCATTGGGATTTGAATACTGATGGTGAGATGAAGGTCGTTGTGTCGTCTAAGGCAATGAGTGAAACAGATGGTCAAGCGTTGGTTTGGGTAAACAAGGCGGCTGAAGTTTGGAATAAGGCATTAGGGGTCGACTTTATTAAAGTCACGTCAACTAAGGCTAACCAACACGAGAATGTTGATCGTAACGTCTGGCCAGATGATGCGGATTATCAATTGTTGATTGGCTACAAAGATATTACGGATGATCTTGGTAAGACGGATACAACTGTTTTGGCAACGACCACTGAAGCCGGTAATACGATGTGGATTTCAAAGCAAGCTGCCAAAGTGTGGTTAGCTAAGACGATTCAACGTGAAGACTATCTGTCTGGTGCCGTATACGGGCCGGTAACATCAAGGGACATTGAGGACTTGCACAACCAGGAAGCTGAGCATACAATTATCCACGAGTTCGGTCACGCGTTGGCTTTGAAACACCAAGGGCAAGCAAATGATTTGATGTCCCCAATGGTTGGTATTAACGACTTCAGTAAGCCGAATAAAACAGAAATTATGCAAGTTAAAACGATTCGTTATCTTGCGATGAACCCTAACTTGATGAGTGAGGGTTCATATAATACTGTTTTCCGAAAGTATTATCAGCAACTTAACGGGCAAGATTTGCCACAAAACTTGGTTGTCTTGAATGACAGTCATGAATAACGAAAACTAGATGTAGGAGTGGTTCCATGAATCATAATATTTTGTCAGCACACAAGGTGATTGGCACAATTGTTGGTATGATTGTCTTTGTGGTGCTGTTTAAATATATTGCCTGGCCTTCAGGCGTTGCACATACAGATATCACGTTGGCGCCAGCTTGGTTGGCGTTGATGTCAGCTATTTTTGGCCCAATTGCTGGGTTCATTGTGGCATTCATTGGACATTCGTTGACTGACCTGTCATCGGCAAGCTTGGATTCAGTTTGGTGGACTTGGGCAATTGCCGACGGTATGTTTGGCTTCTTTATGGGGCTGGCAACGACACGTATTGGTATTTTCATCGGTGAATTGACATCACGTAAGCTGGTGTTATTCAACATTTGGCAACTGATTGCGAATGCTGTCGTTTGGTTGGTTATTGCACCGCTTGGTGATCACTGGATTTATGGGACGATGCTTGGTAAGGCGTACGCTCAAGCTGGGATGGCAATGCTAGCGAATACATTGGTCATTGCGATTCTAGGAACGTTGTTTATTAAGTTGTACCACACGTGGTTTGTTAAGTAGTGGGCACCCTTTATTCATTATTGATTTTGGGTAATGATTTTCTGAATTTAAAGTATATTAAAACGGTTGAACCCTTATTTTTAAAGGGCTCAGCCGTTTTTTGCTTGGACTGGTTCATGGTTTAACGGCATAGATTGTGGTAAAATTTATGCATTGATAATGAATAAAAGTGAGGTGCACCATGGGAAAGTTAATTGACGGCAAGCAAATTGCCAAGGACTTACGTGCAGCCGTTGCGCGTCAAACTGAAAAGTTGGTGACGCAAGGGATTACACCGGGGTTGGCTGTTATTTTGGTTGGGGATGACCCAGCTAGTGAGATTTACGTTCGCAATAAGGAACGTGCAGCTGGTAAGGTCGGTGTGAATGCACAGACAATTAAGTACCCAACAGATGCTTCAGAAGCAGAGGTGCTAGCCAAAATCGCTGAATTGAATGCTGACGATAGCGTTGACGCTATCTTGGTGCAAAGCCCAGTGCCATCACAAATTGATGAACACAAGGTGCAAGAAGCTATCGACCCACGTAAGGATGTTGATGGGTTCCACCCAGAAAACATCGGTCGTTTGTATGCTAACCGTGAAGGCTACTATCCAGTTGCCAACACACCACGCGGTATCATGACGATGCTACAGCACGAAGGTGTTGATGTGGCGGGTAAGCACGTGGTTGTGATTGGCCGTTCAATTTTGGTTGGCCGTCCAATGGCTGCCTTGCTACAAGGTGCCAATGCAACCGTTTCACTATTGCACCGTTACACGCCAGCATCGTTGACGGAATTGCTTGTGAGCGAGGCTGATATTGTCATTGTTGCAACTGGTGTTCCTGGCCTGATTAAGGGATCAGAATTGAAGGCAGGAGCGGTGGTTATTGATGTTGGTATTAACCGCCTTGAAGATGGTTCACTAGTAGGGGATGTCGATTTTGAA
Source organism: Weissella confusa (assembly GCA_014332815.1). Classification (GTDB taxonomy): domain Bacteria; phylum Bacillota; class Bacilli; order Lactobacillales; family Lactobacillaceae; genus Weissella; species Weissella confusa_C. The sequence goes on from JACSZT010000006.1 coordinate 155,449, forward strand.
TCAGCTGAACCAGTTGCTAGTTTGATTACGCCGGTCCCTGGTGGTGTCGGACCAATGACAATTGCAACGTTGCTACAAACGACGGTTGAACTTGCCGCACAACACCACGGGGTTGCATTGGAGGACCCATGGCAGACTATTTAACAGTGTCGGCGTTGACGTCGTACTTAAAGCGTAAATTCACAGCCGATCCCTATCTAAAAGAGGTCTATGTGACGGGTGAAATTTCCAATTATCGCCAACGTCCTGGGCATCAATATTTTTCACTGAAAGATGATGGTGCCGTTTTGAACGCAACGATGTTCAAGTTCGCTTTCCAAAAGTTACAGTTCAAGTTGGAACCGGGAATGAAGGTGAACGCTGTCGGACACATGGATTTGTATGCGCCGAACGGTTCGTATAGTTTGATTATTGATAAGCTGGAACCGGACGGGGTCGGCGCGTTGTATCAGGCCTACGAGCAATTGAAAGCGAAATTGGCTGAGGAAGGGTTGTTTAATCAACTGCAACGTCCAATCCCACGCTTTCCAAAGAAAATTGCGGTTATCACATCACCAAGTGGTGCGGTCATCCGTGACATTATGACAACAGTGCAACGACGTTATCCAATTGCAGAAATCGTCCTCTATCCGGCGGTTGTGCAAGGAGATGGCGCTGTACCATCACTAACTGCCCAGATGACGGCGGTTGCTGAAGCGGGCGACTACGACGTTTTGATTATGGGACGTGGTGGTGGATCGATCGAGGATTTGTGGGCGTTTAATGAGGAAGCAGTCGCACGGCAAATGCTGACGATGCCGATGCCAATTATCAGCTCGGTTGGTCACGAAACGGATACGACGATTGCTGATTTCATTGCGGATCAACGCGCGGCCACGCCAACAGCTGCTGCCGAATTGGCCACGCCAGTTCCATTAGCAGACTTGTGGTTAGGCATTCAGCAAATGCAACAACGGTTGGTTAACCAAATGCAACGACAAGTCGTTAATTCACAAGAACGGTTGCAACGGTTGCAAAACAGTTATGTTTTGACACAACCGGCTCGCCTCTATGAGGGGTACTTACAACGTTTAGACATTGCGCAGCAACGACTCCAACAATCCGTTGTGACTTTGGTAACGCAACGACGTCACCAATTTGATTTGATTGCACCACGTTTAACAAATGCCATGACCCGTCAAACTGAAAATGCCGAACAACGAGTCGGTAAAGCCGTTGCAGGGTTGCAATTAGTTAGCCCGCTGGCCATTTTGGCTCGTGGCTATAGCGTTGTTGAACAGGATGGCCATATCCTAAATTCGGTGGCGGATGTGACATTGCAAGAAGATGTTCTGATTCGATTGGCAGATGGTCAAGTGACAGCGACGGTAACGAAGAAAGAAGAAACAGAATAATGGCAGAAAAAACATTTGAAGAAAACTTGGCAACGCTGGAACAAATCGTTGCCCGCTTGGAAAAGGGCGATGTGCCTTTGGAAGAAGCGTTGAAGGAGTTTGAGACTGGCGTAAAGTTAAGTCAAGAACTACAAAAGACACTACAAACGGCTGAACAAAGCTTGGCAAAGATTGTTAATGCGGATGGTTCAACCTCAGATTTTAATCCCGAGGCGTAGTATGAATTTAACAGAGTTTGCCAGTGAAGTTGTCCCAAAGATTGAAGAGACTTTGGCAACCGAATTGAAGCAAAGCACAACGGAAAAGACACTGCGTGATGCCATGACTTATGCCGTAATGGCTGGTGGTAAGCGATTGCGTCCGTTGTTGACATTGGCGGTGGCACAATCTTACGGTATGGGTGTACCGGGGTTGGTCCGTGCTGCAAGTGCATTGGAGTTAATCCACACGTACAGCTTAATTCATGATGACTTGCCTGCAATGGATAATGACGATATGCGCCGTGGCAAGCCAACGACTCACCGACAATTTGGCGAGGATGTGGCGATTTTGGCAGGGGATGCTTTGCAACCGTTGGCTTATCAATGGCTAGCTAGTGACCCGCTATTAACAACACCACAAAAGGCGGAGCTAACCCTACAATTAGCTTTGGCATCAGGTGCCAACGGTATGGTGGCTGGCCAAGTGATGGATATGGCAGCGACGAATGCTGATACGATTACGCTCGATCAAGCGAAGGCCATTCACTATCGCAAGACCAGTGCGTTGATTGCATATGCCGCTATTGCTGGTGGTATCATGGCTCATGCATCAGAAGCAGTCAAAGAACAACTTTGGAACTTCGGCATGGCATATGGACTTGCTTTCCAGATTAAGGATGATTTGGATGATCTTGGTCAGGACGATGATGAGGACAAGCAAGCATATCCAACGTTGCTTGGTGTACAAGGCGCGGTTGATGCATTGCGTGAGCAAGTTAACCTTGCTAATCAGGCATTGCAAAAGTTTGGTGAATTGACAGGTAACGACATTACACTGTTGGTATCATTTTTGGATTACTTTAACGAGACATTGGAGAAATAATGGCGATTGAGAAAGAACGAGTAGACGTTTTGGCTGTTCAACAAGGGTTATTTACCTCACGTGAACAAGCCAAGCGAGCAATTATGGCTGGTGAAATCTTGGGAGAAAACGAGCAACGCATGGATAAGGCGGGCGAGAAGATTCCGGTAACGACTGAGCTACACTTGAAGGGCGCACCAATGCCATATGTATCACGCGGTGGCTTTAAGCTTGAGAAGGCCTTGGATGTGTTTGATATCTCAGTTGATGGCAAGACGGTCTTGGATATTGGGTCATCAACAGGTGGCTTTACCGATGTGTCATTGCAAAACGGGGCTAAGTTGGTTTACGCACTGGATGTGGGAACAAACCAATTGGCTTGGAAATTGCGTTCAGATGACCGTGTCGTGGTGATGGAAAACACCAACTTCCGTTATTCAGAATTGCAAGATTTCACGCAAGGACAACCTGAAGTGGCAACGATTGATGTGTCATTCATTTCATTGAACTTGATTTTGCCACCACTCTCAAAGATTTTGACGCCAGGTGGTTCAGTGGCAACGTTGATTAAGCCACAATTTGAGGCTGGTCGTGAAGCAATTGGGAAGCACGGCATCGTTAAGGATGCTGCAACACACCTAGCAGTTATTGATAAAGTGGCTGGCTATGCAAAGGCAGCTGGTTTCAGTATTGTCGGGTTGGACTATTCACCAATCAAGGGTGGTTCAGGAAACATTGAGTTCTTGGCGCACTTGGTTCTTGATGGTGGTGATAGTACGATGTCTGAAGCTGAACGTGAAGCCGTAGTGGCTGGTGCACACGCACAATTGAATGCACGTCGTGAGGAAAAGACGGATGAGACGAAGTAAGCAAGAACGTCAACAAGCCATTAAGACGTTGATTAGCAACGAGCAAATTCAACGCCAAGAAGACTTGGTACGTAAATTGAATGAAGCTGGTTGGGAAGTTACGCAAGCAACAATCTCACGTGATATTACGGAAATGCAATTAGTGAAGGTACCGCTACCTACTGGTGGCTTTGCCTACGCTGTTATGTCAGGGGCGGATTACTTTGGTCAGTTGGGTCGCATTTTGCAAGAGACGACGACCGATGTCGCAACGCAAGGTAACATGATTATGATCAAAGTAGCACCTGGTACTGGTCCAGCTCTGAAGACGGCCTTAGAAGAAGCTAATTTGCCAGAAGTCTTTGGACTGATTGGTGACGATGCCGGTGTTTTGGTAATTTTGCGTGAGGGTGAGCTTGCAAAGGACTTTGCAAATAAGTTGACGGCGCAAGCTTAGTTAACGGAAGAGGAGCAGGCTATGCTACAAGAATTATCAATTCAAAATTTTGCGATTATTCCAAAGCTCAACATTAGCTTCCAACCGGGGATGACGGTTTTGACTGGTGAAACCGGTGCTGGAAAGTCAATTATTATTGATGCCGTTGGTCTATTAACCGGCGGTCGTGGTTCACAAGATTTCATTCGTGAGGGTGCTGATAAAGCGGTCTTGCAGGGTTTAATTGATGTGGAGCCGGGCCAACCGATTACACAATTACTTGATGAGTTGGGAATCCCGCTAGAAGATAACCAATTATTAATTCATCGTGAATTGCATAAAAGTGGTCGTAATGTCATTCGTGTTAACGGTAGTTTAGTCAATGCGACGACACTTAAGGAAATTGGTCAGCACCTGGTTGATATTCATGGCCAGAACGAACACCAAGAGTTGATGCAAGTTGAGCGCCATTTATCATTGCTGGATGAGTATGGGAAGAAGACCATTGGACCGGTACTAGAGAAGTATCGTGCAGCGTACGATACCTATCGTAGTCTGGAAAGTGCATTCCATAAGCGTCAGGCTGACGAACAAGCGTGGGCGCAACGTCTTGATATGCTGAGTTTTCAGAGCAAGGAATTGGCGGATGCTAGTTTGGTTGAAGGCGAAGAAGAGATGTTGGAAGCTGAGTATCAAGAACTCACCAACTTCCAAGACGTTTTGGCAGCCCTTTCTAAGGCGCATGAAGCGTTGGACGGCGATTGGGATAACAACGGTCTAGAGACCATTTCTACTGCTATGAGCGCGATGGAAGATATCGAGGAGTTGTCACCTAAGTATGCAACGTTAACTGAGGCAGTACGCGGTGCGTATTACGAACTGCAGGAAGCAGCGTCTGAAATTTTGTCAGTACGGGATGGTTTGGAATTTGATGAAGAACGCCTACGCGAAGTGGATGATCGTTTGAACTTGATTCGCTCACTGGAACGTAAGTACGGCGCAACCATTACCGACGTATTGGCACACCAAGCGAAAGTTGATGCTGAATTGGCTGAAATGGGTGGTGGCGAACAATCAGCAGCTGAACTAGCTGAGCAAGTTGAAGTCGCTGAGCAAAAGGCCCGTACACTAGCTGAGAAACTTCATGAGCTACGACTTAAGGCAGCCAAGCAGCTAGCGACGAAGATTCATGAACAATTAAGTGATTTGTACATGGAGAAGGCAGTTTTCTCAGCGCACATCACAGAACTGAAAGAACTTAATGCCACAGGATTAGACGCAGTTGAATTTTATATTCAAACAAACCCGGGTGAAGGTGCTAAGCCGTTGGTTAAAATCGCCTCTGGTGGTGAGCTTTCGAGAATGATGCTCGCGATGAAGACGATCTTTTCACGCGAACAAGGTATTACGTCAATTATTTTTGATGAGGTTGATACCGGGGTGTCTGGCCGTGTTGCGCAAGCCATTGCTGAAAAGATTGCAGTGATTGGCCGTTATTCACAAGTATTAACAATTACGCACTTACCACAAGTAGCGGCAGTCGCTGATAACCATTACTTTATTGAAAAGCAAGTGGTTGGTGATCGTACTGAGACAAGTATTCACACACTTTCAGAGGATGAACGTGTTAACGAAGTTGCCAGAATGTTGTCTGGGGATGAATTAACCGATGCAGCCAAAGAAAATGCCCGTGATTTGATTCAACGAGCGGTTGCTAAGCGAAGTGAATAGAACCATTAACCAGGACTTTTGGGTCCTGGTTTTTTTAAACGCAAAACTTGCATGCTGACATAAAGTGTCTAGAATAAAGATACGATTATTTTGAGAGTGAGGGTGATGATATGCCGATAGTAGTGGGTAAATTAACACCACAACAAATTGCGCCATTTGGACAACTGCTAAATATGTATGCTGATGCAGCTGAGGCTCGTGACAGATACAATGCGACAAGCGCTGATGCACAGGGCTTGTTATTTGTGACAGATGATGATGCGATTGAAGCTGCGGTGGTTTATCGTGAGCAAGATGGTGATGTGACACTAATTAGTGCTCTGGGTTGGAAAGCGATCGACCGTTTGGCGTTGTTTGAACAATTAATCACCTATTTTAGTAAGCAACGCGTGAAATCACTAACCATAAAGGTAGCGCCAAATCAGACAAATAGCCCATTGTTGGCTGGCTTTAACCGGGTGGCTGAGTTAACGTATCGGCATGATTTTGCATATCCAGTTGCCTTGGTACTTGGTGGTGGTGGGGCACACGGTGCATTTGAAGCGGGTGTATTCGATGTGCTAAAAGCACGCGGTATTGTGCCACAAGAGGTGTTGGGTGTTTCGGTAGGGTCAATCAATGCCATGTCATTTATGCATTTGAATAGTGATATCTCACACCATACTTGGGACACGCTGACGACGGATGTTGTGTATGAGGTGGATGAAGTCGGTGTTTATAGAACTGACTTTACGAAGACAATCGCGACGCACTTAGTTGGTCGACACTATTTCAACAAAGAATCATTACGCGAATTGATTTATCCGGTTGTTGTCCATGAGTTAGCGACACCAAGGTTAGCAGAAATGACGCTGGTAGCCACGGAGTTCCCGTTGCTAAAGGCCACACCGTATAGTGTGACGGATGAAACCACAGCTGACGAATTGACCGATTGGATTCTAGCATCGAGTGCGTTTTACCCAGTTGTGTCCCCAGTGATGATTAACGGGAAGCAATACATCGATGGTGGCTATTCGAATAATTTGCCAATTAATCTTGCAGCTGATCATGGTGCAAAGGAAATTTATGCGGTATCAATTATGGATGGGGTCCCTGAAAACTGGGATCGCCCAGAGGATGCAGTGGTTCACTTCATTCGAACGCCGTGGCAGTTCGGACCATTGCTAGATTTTTTCCCTGACTTGAGTGCCACCTATGTGCGTCTTGGTGAAATCAGAACGCGCCAAGTGCTTGGTGAACTGGGTGGTTACTATTTCGCTTTGCCAGTTGATGTTAATTTTAGTTGGTTGGGTGGTAGTCAGTTAGTGAAGTGGTTGGCGACTGACCCTGTGACAGCACCGATTGCGGCGCTTTTGACGGATCTACCAGTTTGGTTGGCCTGGCAGCAATGGATTCGTCGCGATGCTGATCCGGAACAAAAGGAGACGGCAGCTGGTCAAGGACTGGCGACGATTGAACGTTTAGCAAGACTATTAGATGTTGATAAGCTAGTCGAGTATGATTTAACGACCTTTATTGAGGCCATTGTTACGGCTGGTAAAGAAAAACGTGATATGCTACCAATGCCGACTGGCACGATTAGTCGAACGTATATGTTGGCTAATTTGGATGTTGTCCTAAGTGCCGTGTTGTTCTTGTTGTCTAAGTCGGAAAAAACGAGTAGAATATAAAATTGATTAGCTAGAGAAAAAGATAGGAGTAAGAGTACCATGAAGCGTGGCGTATTGATCGTACTATCGGGTCCGTCAGGTGTTGGTAAAGGGACTGTGCGAAAGGCGTTGTTTGAAGAGACGGACATCGACTTTCAATATTCAATCTCAATGACCACACGACACCCCCGAGCAGGTGAAGTAGACGGAGAGGATTATTTCTTCGTAACTCGTGAAGAGTTTGAGGCAGAAATCGCCAACGACGGTATGTTAGAGTACGCCGAGTATGTGGGAAACTACTACGGTACGCCAAAGAGCTTTATTGAAAAGACTTTGGCAGCCGGTCGCGACGTCCTACTGGAAATCGATGTTCAAGGTGCTTTGCAAGTGAAGGAAAAGATGCCAGAAGGTGCATACATCTTCTTGACGCCACCTGATCTTGGTGCATTGAAGGAACGTTTGATCGGTCGCGGTACCGAAGCGATGGAAGTTATCGACCGTCGTGTCTCTGCTGCAACTGCTGAAATTCGTATGATGGCTAATTATGATTATGCTGTCGTTAATGACGAAGTGCCTTTGGCGGTTGACCGTATTAAGGATATTATCAAGGTTGAACGTTTGCGCGTTAACCGTGTGTTGCCAGAATATATTGCAATGATTGAGGAGCTAGAATCATGATTTTATACCCATCAGTTGATAAGTTGTTGGAACGTGTTGACTCACGTTACAAGTTGATTGCCTTGGGAGCTAAGCGCGCCCACGAATTGGAGCAAGGCGCATTGCCAACGTTGGCACACTTTGATTCAGTTAAGCCAATCGGCCAAGCTTTTGAAGAAATCGAAGCCGGTAACGTTGTTATCGACGAAGAAGCTACTAAGTTGGAAGCCGAGCACTTGGCTGACTAATTATAGTTAAAAAGACCATCCACAAGTTGGATGGTCTTTTTTTCACATACAGGTACAAAAAAGCCGCGAAACCAATCGCGACTTTTTAGAATTATTGATCCATTTGCTTTTGCTTCTTGCTGATAATTGATTGGCGAACTGCACTGATGATAGCAGGCAAGGCCGTTACCACCAAGATACCAATAATAACCAATGAGAAGTGTTCGCTAACAAATGGGATACCGCCGAAGTAGTAACCGGCTTCAACGGCGACAACGACCCAAATTGTTGCAGCGATGACTTCAAGCATCAAGAAGTTCTTGTACTTGAAACCTGAAATAGCAGCTGTAAATGGCACCAAAGTACGAATGATTGGCAAGAAACGACCCAAAATAACGGCCATCTTACCGTGCTTAACGAAGAAATCATTTGCTTCCGCCAAGTGCTCGTCCTTAATGAAGCGACCAAGTAGTGGGTGCTTAACTAACTTCAAGCCAACCGTGCGACCCAAGAAGAAGTTCAGTGAGTCACCAGATACAGCGGCAATCCAGAACATGATCATGAGTACCCAGTGGTTAAGGATACTACCATGCAAAGCTGAAATTGATCCGGCTGCAAATAGTAGTGAATCTCCAGGAAGGAATGGGAAGATAACCGATCCCGTTTCAATGAAGATGACAGCGAAAAGCGCGACGTATGACCAAATGCCCCATGCGTTAACCAGATTGTTCAAATGAACATCAAGGTGCAGGAACAAATCGATAATGTGCATCATAATATTTGTTTACTCCCAGTAATCTGTTTGAATGTCTGTTGACAACTAGATTCTAGTTTACCATGTTTTTGGGGCAGTGTGAGTGGCCTTAATGTTTATGTTATAATACAAGCAGTGAATTTTAAGATTTAGAGGAGAATGAAGATATGGCATTGCCACAATTTGATTTGGCTGCAGTAGAAGGCCCAGTTGCTGTTTTGGAAACAACAAAGGGTACGGTTAAGATTCAATTATTCCCAGCCCAAGCGCCAAAGACGGTAGAGAATTTTGTTGGATTGATTGAAAAGGGTTACTACGATGGTATTATCTTCCACCGTGTCATTAGTGATTTCATGATTCAAGGTGGTGACCCTACTGGAACTGGTATGGGTGGTGAGTCACTTTGGGGTGATTCTTTTGAAGATGAATTCTCAGATGAAGTCTTTAACTTGCGTGGTGCCTTGTCTATGGCGAATGCTGGTCCAAACACAAACGGTTCACAATTCTTTATTGTGCAAGCTTCACGTGTACCAGCGAACATGTTGCGTCAACTAAAGGGGCTTGTACCTGATGAAGTTGTATCAGCATACGGTGAGCAAGGTGGTACACCATGGCTAGACAAGCGCCACACTGTATTCGGTCACGTTATCGAAGGTATGGATGTTGTTGACGACATGGCTAAGGTTCGTGTTAACTACGCAGACAAGCCACTTGAAGATATCAAGATTATCAAGGCAACAATTGCATAAGGTTGTCACTCGGGGTAAACCCGAGATACATATAATAAGAAAAACTAATTGGAGGAGGTTATTATGGCTTATCATATTGGTGAGATTGTGCAAGGAACCGTAACTGGCATTCAACCATACGGTGCTTTTGTACAACTCGATGATCACACGCAGGGATTAATACATATTTCGGAGTGTCGCTCGGCATTTATTCGACACGTTGGGGATGAATTGCACGTTGGTCAGGTGATTGACGTCATGATTCTAGATATCGACCAGTACAATGAGAAGATTTCATTGTCACGTCGTAGTGTATTAGATGCTAATCAAAAGGTTAGAACGGACCGTGAAAATCAACGTGTCGATAATTGGCACCATCATTATTGGACTAATCAGCATTTAAATATCGGGTTCGAAACGATTGCTGATAATCGTGATGATATGATTGCGGAAGCATTGCAACGTTTGAACGCACACGTTCACTAATTAAAGGGGGATGGCATTATGTCATTAATCGCAGGAACAGTTGTCTTTACTCGAAATGATCAATCATACTTCTTGGTCACAGATGAAGTCCCAACGCCACGCTTCTATACTGTTAAGATGCACAAGCATGACGGAGACACCGCGTTGGGATCGTTGCTAACGGGGATGAAGGATGAATTTGGTTTTGATATTGATAACCTTCGCTTAGGAGAGTTAGCAGCTTGGCACGGTCAAGGGCTTGAAACAGCAGAAGACTTGATTTCATTGTATACATTCGAACCAGTCGATGCCGCACGCTTCAATATGGATCGACTAGGCATGCTAGGTTTGCAGTTTATGAATGCGAAGGATGCCGCTGATCTACTTCGAAATGTCGACATGACCGGTGTTGCACGATTGGATTAAATTGGGGCTTGCATTTGTTATAGATGTTCGGTATTATATTCAAGTTGAGTTTTTCAAACGAATCTAATTCGAATGCAAAACGATGCAAAATGAATTGAAATTGATTGTTGACAATCATAAATCAATTCGATATGATATATAAGTTGCTTGCGACGGAAAATATGTTCAAACTGTGAATGAGTTGTTTAAACAATTTGAAATAAGTTGTTGACATCCGCTTCATGAGTTGGTAAGATATAAAACGTTGCTGATGAGCAACTCCGAGATAGTTCTTTGAAAACTGAATATCGTTTCGATGAAACAAATGTGTAGGGTCATCAAGCTAAGCTTGATGCAAAAACATTTGCGAAGTCAATTCGCTAGTAAATTCGTTTAACTTCTGTTAAACAACAAAAATTGAGTTATACTCAAACTTCAAATT
>JACSZT010000007.1 GCA_014332815.1 Weissella confusa
ATACACTTCTAGCCTGTTCGAAGGAACATTACAAAACTCTGGAATAAATCACTCTTACTCCCGTAAGGGTCATCCTTACGATAATGCTCGTATCGAGAGCTTCCATTCGCTCATCAAGCGCGAAATGATTTATCACGAAGAGTACAGGYCCATTGATGATGTCCGGGTGWCTGTCGAGTGGTACGTGAACTGGTACAACAACAGTCGCATCAARTCACGSACTGATTGGCTTCAGACCGCCTAGACCAATGTCTGGTTWACTTAATCWCGGTTATCGGCACTAGCCGGRACGACGCCGTTTATAAGCCGTCACTTGTGAATTTCAAAAATTCYCCTTGTGAAGGCTTATTTGTRGCACGATACAACTTGTGAAATCCGGATGGTTCACAATCTATACCACCTGTTTTCTCTCACCGGCAGGTCTCGGCCCTGTTCTACCTACAAAAACACCGAGAAATGACGCCTTTTTAAGCTGAAATCCGGGTTTTGAAAAATTTTCGGAGTCCGGCACCTCTCGGTGCCGAAAAAACCTGTCCATAATCTTGACATCAGCGCCCGTATTGAACACTGGTGCATCTGGCACATGCAGTTCAATAATCTGTGCGACAATATGTGATAATTCAATCACATGCTTGTGGAACTCACCGTGAGCGTCCTCAAACCAAACACCATCTTCCAACATTACAAATTGCTTGTAGTGTTTTGTCTGAACGTATAGGAAATTATCCCCAAAACGATCCATAAAGATATCTGCCAATAGTCCAGTATTTTCTGGGAAAATTGTCATTTACATTGCTCCTTACTTTTTAACATCCAAATCGTTTACATTAAAATTTCTAGCCAAGATATGTGGTGGTGCTCGCATGTCTTTTGTCCTCCTTTCGTTTTGTAGTTAAAAACAACCTACGGCTACACTAAACGTTCCTTCGTCAGCTCTTGGTATGACTGGTTTCCGTCCAGTCTCACTACATTTACTACGTGTTCAGAAAAAAACTTTAAATCTTCTATATCCTATATATATATATCCTTTATCCCATATATATAAAAGTTTTATGGAAAAGGGTAGTAAAGGTAGTAGAACCCCTGTCAACACTTGGCATTACTGGCTAGTCACTTACCACATGCCGTGTATTATTTTGTAGTTCTCACTACATTGCGCCAATCGTCAAGTTAAGATTAACCTGTTCCATTCCATAACCTTTTAATCGGTTACGCTTATTAACATTCCAATCGTCAACTAACTGTGCATCATGTTCCGCGCCTTTACGCGCGCTCATTTCAAACTCATAACCTTTCTTGGTTAGCTCTTTCTTGAATTGCGTCATATTGATAACATGATCGTCACCAACCACATCCGCATAGAACGACTTGAAGTGTTCATAGAGATACTTCAACGTAACGCCGTTAGTCCCTGTGATGGGCTTCAACGTCTCGTGTGTAAATTCACTGATTAAGTCGTTTCCTTGTAACCAGTTGGTTACTCGCGCTTGTGTAGACGGCAACAACGTGAGACGCTTATTGGCAATCGCTGTCTTAGCTAAACCGATAGAATAGTAGATATATTCCGGCAACGCCTCGCGAAGTTTAGCAGGGGCATACTTAGTCTTGACATCCATTGCCTTATCATCTGGCAAGCTACGTAAAGCGGGGGCACTTGCATTCAGCAAAACTAATCGTCGGTGATACTCTTCCGTGTCAGGGAACGTTGGCAAATCTGAATTAGCTGAAATCAAAAACTTTGCGCGATTTTGAAACATGTAAGGTGAACGATACTTAGGGTTTGCCTGTAATGGGTCACCCGCTGACAACTTCTTTAACATGGTTAGCGCTTGGTTATTCATCTTAGTGTCAGGCTCCGTCAAAATGTTGGCATATGAGTGAGCTAAATTATCAAGATACTGGCCGGCCTTGCTGTCATCCGATAACTGACTGAACGTTACACTTGAGCCGTATTCACCAAACGCCGAGAGTAAAGTGTTAAGTAAAGTACTCTTACCGTTACCGCCCACACCTGTCATGAACACCAAATAGTTGAGTGTCGTTGCATCAGCAAACATCATGTAGCCAAACCATTCGCTCAAAGTCTTTTCCTCATCACCTAATAGGTAATGGGCATACTCCGCAACAAGCCCACCGTCTACGCTCTCACGAACCTCAACGGGCAGCATACGCGTGAGATAATCTTCTTTGCGATACTCATGAACCTTCATCTCTTCAAGGTTCAATGTGCCGTTCTGGAAATTAACTAAGTTAGGGTCGTCAAAATCAATATGTTCGTTCGGCTCCAAAATGTAGGAGCTATTAAATGTGCTTAGCTTAGTAATATTACCGGATGGCAAACTTTCAACAAGTCCATAATCACCAAGCATTCGCATGGTAGTGCTGCTAATATCTTTACTTGCTTCACTATCTTTCTTGTACTCACGCCAATACTTGCCATTAAAATGAACTCCAACGGCATAGCGCTCTGTACCAACGATAATAGGGTGTGTTTCACTTAAATCATTACGGAACTCCGCAAACTTTAAGTTCGTCTCAATCTTTGATTTTTTGCCGTCAAAGGAGTGCCATAACCAAGCGGGCGTATTCTTATTGACCGCTGCTAATTGTTCTTCAATAAGCGGCGTCGCATTGGTTACGCTTGCATCACGCTTGGCTTCCGTAATAGTTGCCTCGGCTGCTGCCTTAGCATGTGCGTAACGTTCTTGCTTGGTCAGGTTCTTATCCGTCGCATTATCATTAATCTGCTTTTGCATCATGGCTAGTTCTTCTTCATTAAATTCCAATGTTTTTTCCTCGCTTCACTTAAAATTCTTTGACCAGCTAATGAACTTAGCTTTCAATTCTTTATCTGGTAGGGGGTCTGAACCCGTTGCATTCACTTGTTCAACCCAGTTCGCTGTAATCTCGATACTATTTGTTTGACGGAACAGCCATCCAGCCACGCTAACAAGCATGTTGTCAAAGCCACCAAATTCCTTATAGTGGGCTTCTGGATCTAACATTGCGTTTAGTACCTTGCTTGCCATAACTGACCAAGGCTTACTCCCATTCGTGAGGAATGTCGCTGTTACCGCTGGCTCCTCTGCCTTGATACGGAACTTATTAGGCTCATTATCGTAAACCTGAACAAAAGCATCCACGTCAAGCGGTTGCCCGTCAGACTTGATATAAGGCGCGTGTACACTGTTCTGGCTAGTGAGAGTGTAGGTGCCGGCCAACTGATTCCAATTCTGCGTGACACCATTTACGTCAGCTTCTAACTCATGCACAGCGGTTAGAACACTCCATACCTTGCTGTATTCTGCCTGTGCTACTTCACGGCTTAATTCAATTCCAATTCGTAGACGTGTGCCCGGCTTAATTTGGTTTGAAATCGTCGGATAGATAACCATGTTCGTTCCGTTTAGAATGCCTCCGGTCACACGCTCTAGTACCGTGTCGTAATCGCCACCATCATCAACATCAATGAACATCACGCTGCGATTAACCAGCTGGTCAGTGCGATAATGACCATCCACGGTACCATATACGACGTTCAGCATCTCCGGCTTAAATGCCTCGACTTCTTCATCAGTTCCGTTCAACGCTTTTGTATGATGTTCTGTCATGCTAACCAAATCCATGAAGTCTTGCCGTGGGTTGCCGTCAATAACGTTGTATTGAATTGTTTCAAAACCTTTAGATAAATATGCGGTCATTACAAGGCTCCTAAAAACTCATCTAATTCGTTACGGTTGAAACGCTCAACGGCAATACCCAAGTTATGTAGACTGTGAGACTTGATAAACCCGTTTTTAACCAACTTATCGAAGCTGTTATTTGCGACATGAATATAATTGTGCGCTTCCTGCTTCGTCATCCAAGGCCTGTTAATCTTGTTGTCCTCAAGCGCTGTTGCCAGGCGGTTCATAGCCTTAACTAAATCGTTATTCTGTGTTACAATATCCATAAGATAATTCCTTTCTATTTAGGAGTTTTCCTTTTATTTTCACAAGAAATTCCAACGCGTCTGTTCCGGTACTCGCAATACTGGTTCAGGCGTTTTTCTTTTGCCCTGCGGTTGGATGCCTACTTCTTTTTAAATATGGAGCAATCGAACTGTTGAAATTTTTCCTGATATGTATGCCGGCACTGAACCGGTAAAAAATATTATGTGCGTTACTTAAACGGATCATCACCATCCAGCAATAAATCAATGTAACTAATCTGTTGCGCCACGTTATCCGCAACCACCGACTGATATACACCACCATCAGCCTGCAATAGCCTTACAGCGTGTTCTAATTCTTCCTTAGCTAGCTGCGTATTGTTCATTTGCCAACCATGCTAAATCATCCAGCGCTGTCTTAACGGCTGTCATGGCGTTCTTAAATCGTTCGTTAGCATCAAAAATCTTTGCCGTGTCGCCGTTATTCTTCACTGCCTCAAGTGTCATTTGCGCCCCAATGCTTTTGGTTAGCTCAAACGCACCATCCGTTGCCATCTCCAAAAAGTACGGGTTAAACGATTCATTCTTCAATGCAAGTAGTTCATTGTATCGCGGCAACATATTAGCTCCCGTCAACACATTCAATAGATATTCGTTACTCATTTTCTTCACTTCCTTCAAAAATAATCTCAATCGCACCAAGTCGGACATCATCTATAAATGAATAAACCTTGTACGCGATTAGAAAACCAACAATCAAATGCAATATGTACAATTCGTTTTCATTCATGTTGTGCCTCGTTTTCTTCTAACCAATACGTCAGCTTATGATACGTTTGCATCGTTACCGTGAATGGCACTTGATGATCTAACAGTTTCTCTAGTGTCGGCAATGTAATCGACAACTCACTCATTAGTTTTTTGCGGTTCAAGCCCCGTTCCATTTGAATACGTTGTAATGTTCGTTGCGTATCAGTTGTAATGATTTTCTTCATGTTGTTTTCCTTTAATGATTTTGATTTTCGCATGAGCCAAAAGGCACATGTTGTCCAAAAAAATATTGTCCGCGGTCAGGACGATTTTATCGTCCAGTGCCATTAGGCACATGTCAACACTTTTTTGTTTTTTATTTTCTTGTTGCCAAAAGGCACGTTTACATTTACACTTATAAACTATAACGATAGTTAGGAAAAAAACATCATGGAACTTAAAGACAGACTATCCCAACTAAGAAAGACTAAAGGCGTCTCTCTTGCCGCTTTAGGCACTGCCGTTGGTATAAATAGAATTACAATTTCTCGATACGAAAAGGGGGAACGCAAGCCCAAGTACGAACAACTTGAAAAGTTAGCAGCATACTTTGGTGTATCTGTTCCTTATCTAATGGGTATCGACGACAATGAAGAACAACAGCTAACAGTTTGGTCAGAGGTTACCGGTATAGATAAGAACAAAATTAAAGACGCCCTCGACGCATTGCCAATCAGAACCGACAACTTAGAAACTGATATTAAAACAGTTGTCGCAACTCTATCAGGTTTGCCAAGCGGGACGGGCAATCAATCAGGCGTGGCAGCATTAAGAGTATTGCTAACTGATGCACGTGAGAAATTAGACGGCTATTTCAAAGCACCTA
Organism: Weissella confusa; assembly: GCA_014332815.1. Taxonomy (GTDB): domain Bacteria; phylum Bacillota; class Bacilli; order Lactobacillales; family Lactobacillaceae; genus Weissella; species Weissella confusa_C. Next base: position 5,568 of record JACSZT010000007.1, read on the forward strand.
ATAAATCAGCGGGTACTACTGGGCTTAAAATTAAACATGCAGCTGATGACGAAAGGTTTCTCGATAACGCGGATATTCCCCTCTATCGTTTTATTGAAACGGCATTAACGGAAATACCAAGAATTGCTATGCTATTAAGCGACAACGGAGAACAAAGCCAGCTTTTAATCAACGAAGCAACGCAACGGCTGACCAATGCAATCACAGACGCACAGCAATCACGATCTAACGACATAAAAAAAGACGCCACCCAAACGGATGACGCTAAATAAAATTATTTATTTAATACGCAAAACGCCAACGGTTTCCTGCCGACGGCAAAATAAGCACACTATAATTTACCACTGGTGAGGGATGGACCTCGGCAGCAACATACATAATAATCAACGTTCCATACATAGCGGTTGGATGCCGGCATGGAGGACATATTTATTATGACTATTTCAAAGAACTTAAACGGCACATACTCTGTCCGCATTCGTTTTACTAACAATGAAGGTAAAGCAAAAGAAAAGAAGAAGTCAGGTTTTGCGAACAAGACATTAGCATCTCACTGGGAACGTCAGACATTAAATGATATTGAGAACGGCGTCTATGATGCCTTAGGTAACAACACAACAATGGATGAACTTGTGGCTAGTTGGTTTGATGAGTACAAGCGTGGCCGTCGTGAAGTGACTATTGCTAAGGTGCGCCGCATGTTCGACATGTACGTCCTTACCCCTGAATGGTTCAAAGGCAAGCGCGTTAATAAGCTGACCAAGCAAGACGTACAGCGCTGGGTAAATGACTTAGCCTCAAAGCACAGCACCTATAAGAAACAAGTCGGCTACTTTAAGCGCGTTATTGAATTAGGCGTGTCATTAGAATTGTTACCCGACAACCCGTTTAATAATATTCGTTATCCTGATGCAGTCGCAAAACCTACACATGATGATCGCGTGGACTTCTATGACCGTGAACAACTTCAACAGTTCATTCATGCAATCGAACAAAAGTACCACACGCCGGAAACAGTTTATAAGCAAGCTTATTTACGCACTCTTGCAATGACTGGCATGCGTAACGGGGAACTACGGGCTGTTACATGGTCAGACTTACACCTTGATGGCATCCGTCCATATATCGACGTAAACAAAACCATGAGTGAAGTGACTGGCCAAGGGGTTGTTATTGATAAACCTAAGACAGAGGCCGGTAAGCGTACCGTTTATATCGACAACAAAACCCGTCAATTGCTTATCCGCTGGCGTGCCGTTCAAGGGCAGCGCCTCATGCGCCGTGGTTTGCCCGCTGACGCTGTTTGGACTAATCAACGCTTAACTGGACGCATTAGTTCTAATCAGCCAAGAGAGTGGCTTCTATCCGCAATCAAAGGAACTGACGTGCCGCGTACTAACATCCACGGGTTGCGTCACACGTACATCACGTTAGCGGTTCAAGCTGGCATGGATATTAAAACACTTCAAGCCCAAGTTGGTCACGACGACATCAACACAACACTTAACGTTTATGCCGCCGTCACTGCCGATATGCGTGCGACTACCGTTGATAAGTTCACATCATTGGTAAACTTCTAATCAAACTAACAAAGCCCCGCAAACGGCTGTATATAGCTGAATACGGGGCTTTAATTAAATTCTATCCGGTACCACTTCCGGTACCGTTTGCAATGAAAAACAATGACAATTCTTGAAATTTAAGTGGTACCGAAAGTGGTACTTGATATAAAGAAAACGTTGATATATCAAGCTCAAGGCCGACATATCAACGTTCTCAAAAGTCTATTACTGGGCATACTGGATTCGAACCAGTGCATGACGGTACCAGAAACCGTTGCCTTACCGCTTGGCTAATGCCCAAAATCAACTTCTATATCATACAACACACACTCTATCGATTTCAAGTCCAAAAAGAAAACGACCAAGTCCCCTCAAACCTGGTCGTTTTCGTCTTAACGCTCGTCTAAATTGCGCGCTTTAATCTTGGCCTTTGTCTTTGACACGACCTTATCATCGAATTGACGAATAAACGCCAATACCTTGTGGGCTTGCTCTTCCCCAAAAGCTTGTACCCAACCATCGAAACGATTCTCAACGCGCTTCGTTACGATTGCTTCAACTTCACGACCCGTCACTGTTAAATGCAACAACATCCGGCGTCGATCAGCTGTATCCGGTTCCTGGTAGATGAACTCCTTCTTAAGTAACATCTTGATTTGTCGTGACACAGCCGCACGGGTCACATGGCGACGTTCAACGACATCCGTCAACGTCAGGCCATCTTGTTGTGCAATGCTATGCATAATCAAGTATTGTTCGAATGATAGTCCGTAATCCGCCGCTGGCTCAGAAACAACTTCATCCAAGTATTTCAGAGTCGACAAATACGCGTCGATATACTCGCTTAAAAGCTCCATTACTGCCTCCAAAAAAATATCCCAAAGATTTTTATAACGCTAACTATTGTACAGTAAAGCACATGCCTTGTCAGCCGAAAAAGAGGATATGAAAAAAGAGAACCGCTAAAACTAGCAATTCTCTTTTAATCTTTATTAACGAACAATCATCACTGTGATTGGGGCATTATTAGCCACATAGCTTGATTGTGAACCGAAGTACTTCTCAGCACCCTTTTGTGAGTGTGATCCAATCACAACCATGTCGGGGTTAATTGAAGGAATCACATCCTTGACGATAACCTCACCTGGCTCACCTTCAGACAAAAGCGTCTCAATGTTTGGAACACCGGCATCAACTGCCACTTGGCGGTAACGCTCCAATGCCTGTTCAACATCTTCGCGAGCTGCTGCGTTCTTTTCCTTTGAAAAGTAATCGAACACATTCATTTGATCAGCTTCAAATACTGACAAAATCGTCAACTTAGAACCATCTTCTTGCGCTTGGTGAATTGCGTTCACCAAGGCCAATTGACCAAGTTCTGAGTCATCGACAGCTGCCAATACGTGCTTGAAATGCTTTGCTTCTACCATAAGTTTCGTCTCCTATTACTTAAATAGCGGTGCGACCGTGTTGAAAATCAATTGAATGTTCAATCCCGTCAAGATAACCGAAATCGCATATCCCAACCACGTTGCCCACTTAGGATTTACAAACTCACCCATGTACTTCTTAGATGACGTAAAGTAAATCAATGGGAACATTGAGAATGGCAAAGCCACTGACAAGAAGACCTGTGAGTAAACCAACAGCTTATCCAAGGCACCTTCAGTTGCTCCGAACACAATTGCGAAGATAACAATCGGAATCAACGCAATTCCACGGGTTAGCAAACGTTGCAACCACATTGGCAAGTGCCAGTGCGTGTAACCTTCCATGATGATTTGACCAGTCAACGTTCCAGTAATCGTTGAGTTTTGTCCTGATGCCAACAAGGCAACCGCGAACAACATACTCAAGACAGGACTCGCAATGGCACCAACGATTTCCTTGTTGTTCAAGGCGTTGAACAAATCACCAAAGGCTTCCAAATCTGAGCCGTGACCGAAGAACAAAGCTGCTCCGACGATCAATAGCAATGAATTAACGACGAACGCTCCCGTCAATTGGATATTTGAATCCCAAGTCGTAAAGCGAATCGCTTCCTTAATACTCTTGTTTGATGAACGGTCAATCTTACGTGTTTGTGAGATTGATGAGTGCAAGTACAAGTTGTGTGGCATAACTGTGGCACCAACGATACCAAGAGCCAACATCAATTGTCCGTGCTTCAAGATGTCACTGTGTGGCACCAAGTTCACGGCAACTTCACCCATATCAGGCTTAGCCAAGACCGCCATGTATAGGAAGACAAGCAAGATAACCGCAATCAACGTGACAACGATTGCTTCAATCTTACGGAACCCTAACTTCATCAATAGCAATAATAGCAAAACGTCTAGGGCAGTAATGATGACACCCCATAGCAATGGCAAACCGAACAGCAAGTGGATGGCAATCGCTGCACCGATAACTTCGGCCATTTCAGTCGCCATGATTGCAAGTTCAGTCATAATCCATAGAATATATCCAACGAATTGATTAGTAGAGTCACGTGTCATTTGGGCCAGGTCTTTCTGAGCCACAATTCCTAGTTTAGCCGCCATATACTGCAACAACATCGCAATTAAACTAGACACTAAGATCACAGACATCAATAGGTAGTGGTATTGTGCACCACCAACGATTGATGTAATCCAATTACCTGGGTCCATGTAACCCACAGCAACCAACGCTCCTGGCCCACTCCAGGCCATCAACTTACGCAAAAATCCGCCGCCTTGTGGAACTTCCACTGTGCTGTTGATTTCCGCCAAACTTGGACCACCAGACGCTTGTGCGTTTACGTCTGCCGGATCCTTTACTGAATTTTCGCTCATCAGTAAATATGCCTCCTTGTTTTTTGGTACGACTCATTATCTTACTAAAAGTATCTTTTGTAAACCGTCAAAGCCCGAAATGACGCGGTTTGAACAAATTGTGAACTTTCCATGTTTTAGGTATGACCCCTTGACAACTTCCAAAAAATAATGTAATTTAGAACAGTTGAAAAAATAATCGATTATTAATAAACACTGCCTACTTTCTACACGGCGGTGTAAGGGAGGATATATCTATGGCAGTTCCTGCACGTAAGACTTCAAAGAACGCAAAGCGCTCACGTCGCGGTGGTCAAGGCGGACTTAAGACGCCTGCTATCCACATGAACGAAAACGGTGTTTACGTACGTAACCACCACGTGGCCGCTGATGGTTCATACAAGGGTAAGCAAGTTGTTTCACCTAAGTAATTAGCGACAAAAAGACCTCTAGGATTCGTCCTAGAGGTCTTTTTTTGTTTCATTTTCTAAACAGTCGTTGCAACAACGAGCGATGTGGCTCTATCGGCTCAACGCCAAGCAGCGTTGCTTCATGGGTTTCTTCAGGGTCCGTCACCCCATCTCCCAGCTGATCAACAACGATATCATATACATCAGCTACTCGTGGGCCTATAACAACCTGATATTGCCGTAGCGGTTCGTTATAGACGGCTCCTGCTACTTTATCAAGTTTCATCAAAGCGCCCGTATTCGCCATGCTAGGGTCCTTTAAATAGAAGCGAAGTCGTGTGACACAGTGAATAACCTTATTAACGTTTCCTGCACCACCCACGTTGCGAATAATCGCTGTCGCTAATGAATCATACTTCTCCATGTCACCTTTCATCCTTCCAATTATCTACTTCCATTTTAGCCTTAGCATTTGATTAACTCACGCAAGAAGCATTGTCAGAATGTGGGTGAAATATGCAAAAAAATGCCACGCATTTCGAATCGAGATGCGTGGCATTAATTATTTATGATTACATTTCTTGCTCAAAGTCTGATGGTGAGTACAACTTCAAGATCTTAGTAAACAAGAAGTCGACTACGAAACCAGCAATAGCTGGCACGATGAACCAAACAATCAAGAATTGAACAAAGTTGATTGTGTGCTTAACGATTTCAGCTTCAGCAGCGTCAAACGTAAACATTGATTGCAATGGTGAAACCATTCCAATCCAACCGAATCCGGCTGAAGTTGGCGTTCCTTGAACGTTGAACAAAGCAACTGGGATAGCCGTAATTGCTGCGGCAACCAAGAAGGCCAAAATCATAACTGGCTTCTTGAATACTGAAGGCATCATCCCCTTCATAGCACCCAAGAAGATAGCAACCGTCGTTCCCTTCTTGTTAACCTTCCATGAGTTGATCAACAAGATAACCGTCGTTGCAACAACACCGGCTCCGGCAGCACCAGCACCCAAACCTGACAACGTGATTGCCAAGGCAATACCAACCGTTGAGATCGGCGTGATGATGATGAATGAGAAGGCCATTGCAATGGCAATTGACATTGGCAATGGTTGCAAGTCAGTAGCCAAACGAACAGCGTCACCAACCCAAGTCGTGATGTAAGCAACGTAAGGTGCGATAGCGCGACCGAACAAAGCAACACCACCACCGATTACGATTGGGCTCAAGATGATAGCAACTGAACCAAATCCGGCTAGGTAACGTGATACCAACCAGATTACCAATACTGCAACCGCAGCAACGATAATGGCGTTGATAACGTCACCGGCACCAGCAGCAATGTAAACATTACCAACTTGTGGTGCACCCGTAATTGGGTTTACGAAGCCCTTTGGTGCAACAGCCCACTTGATTGATCCTGAAGCAGCACCAACCGCAATGGCCATAACACCAACATCAAGCGCCTTCATACGGAATTGCATAGCAATTGCGACACCAATCAACAATGGAATGAATGATGAGAACAGCGTCAAAATAGCTGACAAATCAAGCGCCCATTGTGCCGTTCCGAACATCTTCAAGATGTACTTCATAACGGCTGATGGCAAAACACCAATCAAGATACCTTGGGCTGAACCAGAAAGTACCTTGAAGAAGAAATCCTTTAACTTTAGCTCGTATGAGCCGTCAAAAAATTCGCTCGTCATAATATTAAATTATACCTTTCAAACCAAACGTCTCTCGCACCAAATAGTTACTCACTTAGCGAATCTCACAACGTCAAATGAGTTATTTGAAGGAGGATAAACAATAAAATAATTTCTTACTTAAAGTAAGTTATCACGATTAGTATTCAACTGCAATAGCAGGTGTCTCACCGTTAATGAATGCCAATGAAGCGTCCATTGATTGGTGAACCATTTCTAGAACAGCCTTAGTCGTGTAGAATGCCGTGTGTGGTGTAACCAATACGTTCTCACGAGCAATCAAATCAGCAATCTTTGCGTCAGGGAATTCCTTGTCTGACCAGTCAACGTTGAACAAACCAACTTCTTCTTCGTAAACGTCCATTGCGAAGTCTGAAATCTTACCTGAGTTCAAACCATCGATAACAGCGTCGATGTCCATCAAGTTACCGCGTGAAACGTTAACCAAGACAACACCGTCCTTCATCTTTGCGATTGAATCAGCATTGATCATGTGGTGGTTAGCAGGAACACCTGGTACGTACAATGAGATAACATCAGCTTGTGCGTACAACTCGTCCAAAGTATCAACGTAGATGCCTTCAGCTTCCAATTCTGCGTTACGGTATAGATCGTAAGCAATAACCTTTGCGCCGAAGCCCTTCAAGATGTTGATAGCAACACGTCCGATGTGACCAGTTCCGATAACACCAACCGTTTGCATACGAACTTCACGTCCGATTGTTGGTGCCCAACGCAAGTCGTGCTTTGCAATCTTTGCATCCAAAGCCTTTGCGCGACGCAACAAACGTGACATTTGAATCATTGAGTGCTCAGCAATAGCGTTTGGTGAGTAAACTGGCACGTTTGAGATTGAGAAGTCAAACTCGCGTGCAGCATCGAAATCGATGTTGTCAGTACCAACGTTACGCAATGACATCTTGTTGATGCCCAACTCGTGCAAAGCAGTCAACGTCTCGCGTGTGTAGTCCAATTGTTGGTAAACGTTAACAGCGTCGGCTCCCTCTGCCAACTTTGCTGTCTCAGGGTCCAACAACTTATCAGTGTAGCCCACTTCAACTTCTGGGTGAGCTGCAATCCACTCGTTCAATGATGGCTTTTCGTCTTCGCGAATACCGTAAGCAAAAATCTTCATGCTTTTTTCCTCCAAAGCGTTTCTTAACACTTATTCATTATAAGGTAACTTGTGAAGAAGTCAACATGTTTTGTGGACTATGGCAAAACGATTATCCCGCATTCGGTACTCCATACTTTTTGTGTACCGGTATACCACTACTCTTTATTAAGGAAACCGCCTCACAAACTTTTTCCAAAAATCCATGAACTTTTATTCACAAAGGCGCAAATATTTTCCAGAAAAGCAAAAAGGCGCCTCCACAAAACGGGAGACGCCTTCCTTCTAAAAAGAGGCAGTATTACTTTTGCTCGTTGGCGCTCGTCATGATCTTATCGACCAAGCCGTACTCAAGTGACTCATCAGCATCTAGCCAGTGATCACGTTCCGTATCACGCTCCAATTGCTCGTAAGGCTTTCCTGTATTGCTTGCCAAAATTTCGTTCAACTTCTTGCGAGTCTTCAAAATCTCTTCTGCTGCGATAGCAATTTCAGTTTGTTGTCCTTGTGCACCACCTGATGGTTGGTGAATCATGAATTGTGAGTTAGGCAACATGAAACGCTTGCCCTTAGCACCTGAAGATGCCAAAACAGACGCCATTGATGCTGCCAAACCAATAACAATCGTTTGAACATCAGCCTTGATAAAGTTCATTGTGTCGTAGATGGCCATACCGGCATTAACTTCTCCACCAGGAGAGTTAATGTACATGTAAATATCCTTATCTGGATCTTGCGCATCCAAGAATAGCAATTGGGCAATAATTGCCGTTGCCATTTGTGATTCAATTGGTCCACTGACCATGATAATACGATCAATCAACAAACGTGAGAAGATGTCGTATGAACGCTCCCCGCGTGATGATTGTTCGATAACGTATGGAATTGGTAACATTATTTATTTTCCTCCTGATGTTCAGAATCAGAACATACCCCTATTGTAGACAGTTCGTCAAACATGGTCAAACGATATGAGCCATCCTATGAAATTCCTTTAGGAAGCGCGCCTGTTGTGCGCAAATCGTCAGCCATTTTCGTCAACTTACGTAGGCGGTGGTTAACCCCAGACTTTGAAATTTCACCCGATGGCACATACTTACCAAGCTCTGACAATGGCTCTTCACGATGTGCCAAGCGAACTTCCGCAATCTCACGTAGCTTTTCGGGCAAACGGGCCAAGCCAATCTCGTTATCCAAAAACTCGATGTCATCGATTTGTTTTTGACTGGCGTTAACTGTCTTATCCAAGTTCGCGTTTTCAGCATTCACTAAACGGTTAACTGAATTACGCATATCACGGATAATACGCACGTCTTCCATCTTAAGCATGGCATTCGTCGCCCCAATGACCATCAGCATATCGCCAATTTTTTCCGCTTCCTTCAGATAAACGATATAACCCGAGCGACGTTCAACCACCTTGGCATTCAAGTCAAAGCGGTTCATCAGCTCTTCCAATTGGTGAGCTTGCTCTTCATATAGAGAATAAATCTCTAGGTGATAGCGACTTGTCTCTGGATTGTTAACAGAACCGGCCGCCAAAAAGGCACCACGTAAGTAAGAACGAGCCTTACCTTCATCAGCCAGCCATTCATCAGGAACCGTTGGCAATAATTCAAAATCCTCAAAGATGTGCAAATCGTCAAGCAACTCATTTACGCCTTGCACAATTCGCACGACGTACAAATTGTTCTTCTTCAATTTCATTTGACGACGCACCGAAATTTCAGATGGCAATTGATAAAATTGTTGCAGCAATCCCAAAATACGACGAGCTGTCGCCGCATTTTCAGTTTGCACATTCAAGGTAAATCGCATATTTGATAGGCCCAACGAGCCATTCATGCGTAACAAGGCGGACAACTCTGCCTTTGCATTGTCCGGATTATTAATTTCCAGCATCGTCAATTCTTTTTTGACATCACTCGCAAATGACATAAGTTTCCTCCCTTCTACAATTCTTTCGCGTCAGCAATTTGCATAATCAATTGGGCCACGATGTCACCATCGTGAAAGGCTCCATCGTCACGCAATTCAAGCAGGTCACCCAAAACAGGGATTGCACCTTCGTGACGCACTTCTTCTGGATCAAAGGCCACTTGATGCGAAACCTCATTCCACTTTTTCCAATCAATATAGTCATCTGGCACAATACCAGTATTCATAATGACGGCATCAACCACATTATCACCAACATGCTTATTCAAAGCCCGCAAATGATCTGCATCAGAGAAATCATCCGTTTCACCCTTTTGCGTCATAATGTTAGCAATGTATACCACTTTGGCACGCGTCGCCTTCAACGCTTCAGCAACGTTTGGGACAACCAAGTTAGGTAAGATGCTCGTAAACAAACTTCCTGGTCCGAGTACGATGACATCCGCATTCAAAATTGCGTTAATAACCTCACTCGGCGCTTGGGCAACCTCATTCACAGAATCGGGTTGTGGCGTCACCCAAATGTGGTCAATCTGCTTGTGGGCAGCCGTAATTTCTGCTTCACCTGACAGTTCCGTACCGTCTTTAAACTTAGCGTGCAAAATCAACGGTTCATTAGCTACCGGGTATACGTGCCCTTGGATGCCCATAAACTTCGTCAACAACTGCACACCCGCAAAGATGTCGTGTTCCTTTTCAGCCATAGCAGCAATAATCAGATTTCCCAGCGCATGATTGGCCAGCATTTCATCATTTTCATGGAAGCGATATTGGAAAATATCGATAATCTCTTGTGGCAATGTCGATAGCGTCGCCATGACGTTACGAATATCCCCAGGTGGAACGATGTTCAAATAGTCGCGCAATGTCCCAGATGAACCACCATCATCTGCCACCGTAATGACCGCTGTCAAATCCGCGTCAAACTTCTTCAAACCACGCAAAATAACCGGTTGGCCTGAACCACCACCAATGACAACAATCTTCGGTGTCGTTTTAACCGTAAATTCTTCTGTCATGATCGGTTACTGCTTTCCTTGCGACGGTTGATGTCACGGTGATACTCATTAACCTTCCAGTCGTTAGCCAAATCTTGGCTCAAACGGTGTGCAAAGGCAACTGAGCGGTGTTGACCACCCGTGCAACCGAAGGCAATCGTCAAAGTGCTCTTACCTTCTGCCTTGTACTTGGGGAGCAACCACTTAATCAAGCTACTCTCGCGTTGGTAGAATTCTTCTGCATCTTCACTTGACCAGACGTAATCCCAGACTTCTTTATCCAAACCGGTTTGCTCACGCAAGGCCGTAATATAGTACGGATTCTTCAAAAAGCGTACATCGATAAGCAGGTCAGCATCGACGGGTACACCATACTTAAAGCCGAAACTCATGACTTGCACCGCAAACGTGCCTTCACGGTCTTCATCTGAGCCGAAGTGTTCCAAGATGTAGTTACGCAATTGACGTGGCGCAAAATCATCTGTATGAATCACTTCACTTGCCATATCGTGAATTTCAGTCAAACGGTGACGCTCGGTTTGGATTCCGTACAACGCGCCCTTGTCGCCTGACAAAGGATGTGAACGGCGGGTTTCCTTATAACGTGCCACCAACTCTTCGTCAGTCGCATCAATGTAAACAATCTTCAGATCGTAGTAATCATTGTTGTCGGCTGACATTTTCTTAATTTCATCATCCAAATCATCAAAGAAACTTTGTGATCGCAAGTCAATCATCACCGCCGCACGTTGGATGTTATCTTCATCAGAAATCATCTGCCAGAACTTTGGCAACATTGCAGGTGGTAGGTTTTGCACAGTAAAGTAGCCCAAGTCTTCAAAGGCCTGAATCGCAACAGTTTTACCCGAACCACTCATTCCTGTGACAATAACCAATTCTTTCTTAGCCATGGTTTCCGTCCTCCGTTTTTATCGTGCTAACATTATACCATTTATTGGACACGCCCGGCTATGTGGTTAATCATTTCGCAAACAACCGCACAAAAAAACCAGTCCACCGCGGTGAACTGGTTTCTTTGATTACTTCTTGTTGCTTGCTGCCTTGCGTGCATCGTGCAATGCCTTCAAAGCGCGCTTGCGAGTCTTAATGTTTGGGCTCTTCATCTTACGACGAGCTGATGCCACATCCAACTTTTCAGCCATGATGTTTACCTCACTTTTTGTTTTATATATTCGAATAAATAGAACTTACAAAAAGAAAGTATACACGGTTACCCGCATATCGGCAACCAAAAAGGGCGATTTTATTGTACCGCTGCTGCACGGGCGCGATCACGGTCCATAATTGGGCCAAGATATTGACCAGTGTATGACTCTGGTACTGCTGCGATGTCTTCTGGTGTACCAGTCGCAAGAACCGTTCCACCGCCTTCTCCACCTTCTGGACCCATGTCGATCAACCAGTCGGCTGTCTTAATAACATCCAAATTGTGTTCGATAACCAAAACAGTGTTACCACCATCAACAAGGCGCTGCAAAACTTCTAGCAAACGTGAAATGTCATCCACGTGCAAACCAGTCGTTGGCTCATCCAAGATGTAGAATGTCTTACCGGTTGACTTACGTTGCAACTCTGATGCCAACTTCATACGCTGTGCTTCACCACCAGACAAAGTCGTGGCTGATTGACCAAGCGTTACATACCCAAGACCAACATCAACAATCGTTTGCAACTTGCGACGAATCTTTGGAATTGGTGCAAAGAATTCAACTGCTTGTTCAGCCGTCAAGTTCAACACATCAGCAATCGTCAAACCGCGGTAAGTCACTTCCAACGTCTCTGAGTTGTAACGCGTACCGCCACAAACTTCACACGTCACGTAAACGTCCGGCAAGAAGTTCATTTCAATCTTGATGACACCGTCACCCTTACATGCCTCACAACGACCACCCTTGGTGTTGAATGAGAAACGTCCCTTGTTGTAGCCACGCAACTTGGCCTCGTTTGTTTGTGCGAACAAGGTACGAATATCGTCAAAGACACCCGTGTACGTTGCTGGGTTAGAACGTGGCGTACGACCGATTGGGCTTTGGTCAATATCGACAATCTTGTCAACATTCTCAAAGCCAGTCATCTTCTTGTACTTACCAGGCTTTTCAGAATTGTTGTTCAATTCCATCTTCAACGCACGCTTCAAAATCGAATTAACCAGCGTTGACTTTCCTGAACCAGACACACCTGTCACGGCCACAAACTTACCCAATGGGAAGTCAACCTTAACGTTCTTCAAGTTATTTTCAGCAGCGCCAGTGATGGTAATCTTTTGACCATTACCTTCACGGCGTGTTTCGGGAACTGGAATAAACTTCTTTCCTGATAGGTATTGTCCCGTCAATGAATTTTCATTGGCTTCGATTTCTTCAGGCGTTCCAGTAGCCATAATCTCACCACCGTGATCACCAGCACCAGGTCCGACGTCGATAATGTAATCGGCTGCCTTCATGGTATCTTCATCGTGTTCAACAACAATCAACGTGTTACCCAAATCACGCATTTGCTTCAACGAATTGATCAAACGGTCATTATCGCGTTGGTGCAACCCAATTGATGGTTCATCCAAAACATACATAACCCCTGATAGGTTTGAACCAATTTGTGTTGCCAAACGAATACGTTGGGCTTCACCACCAGAAAGCGTACGAGCAGAACGAGACAACGTTAGATAGTCCAACCCAACGTTCTTCAAGAAGCTCAAACGGTCCGTAATTTCCTTGACGATTGGCTCAGCAATTTGTGAATCTTGCTCACCGAACTTAACATCCTTGAAGAAATCCAATTCTTGGTCAACTGGCATTTCTGAAATTTGACCAATGTGCTTGTCACCGACCTTGACTGACAAAGCAGCTGGGTTCAAACGGTAACCACCACAAGCAGAGCAAGTTAATTCGTCCATGTAACCGCGCATTTGCTCACGCGTAAAGTCAGAGTTTGACTCACGGTAACGACGGTCAATGTTATTCATGACACCTTCGAATGGCAAATCAACGTCACGCACACCACCAAAGTCATTTTCATAGTGGAAGTGGAATGGCTTCAAACGAGAACCGTACAAAACCATATCTTGTTGATCAGCAGTCAATTCCTCAAACGGCACATCCATTGGAATGCCAAATTGCTCAGCAAATTGACGCAACATTTCTGGGTAGTATGAAGAAGAGATTGGGTTCCAGGCAACAATAGCGCCATCAGCCAATGTCTTTGACTTATCTGGAATAACACGGTCAACGTCGACCTCAAGTGTCATCCCCAATCCACCACAGATTTCACACGCTCCCATGGGTGCGTTGAATGAGAAAAGTTGTGGTTCCAACTTACCAACTGCGAAATCCTTAAGAGCGCCCGTGTAGTGATCAGAAAATGTGATTGGCTCGCCACCAATGACATCCACCGTCACCACACCATCGGCCATGCGCATTGCTGATTCAAATGATTCGAACAAACGGGCACGTGAACCGTCACGCAAAATAATACGATCGACCACGATTGAGATGTCGTGGTACTTGTTCTTATCCAAGTCGAATTCATCGGTCACTTCATGCATCTCACCGTCAACGACGACACGCACGAAACCTTCTTTTTGAATACGCTCAAAAGCTGACGCGTGTGAACCACGCTTGTGACGAACGATTGGTGACAAGACTTGCATACGTGAGCCTTCGTCGAGAGTATCTGTCAAATAGTTCAACATTTGATCAATTGACGTCTTGACGATGGTGCCGTCCTCAGCTGGATCTGGTTGACCCACGCGGGCGAATAACAAACGATAGTAATCGTTAATTTCAGTCACCGTACCAACCGTTGAACGTGGGTTCTTTGAGGTCGTCTTTTGGTCGATTGAAATAGCAGGACTCAACCCTTCAATCGCATCCACATCAGGCTTATCCATTTGACCCAAAAATTGACGGGCATAGGCAGACAAACTTTCAACGTAACGACGTTGCCCTTCGGCATACAGGGTATCAAAAGCTAGCGAACTTTTTCCCGATCCCGACAAACCAGTCATTACCACAAATTTATCACGGGGAATCGCCACGTCAACATTTTTCAAATTGTGAGCGCGCGCACCGTGAATGTTAATCCAGTCGTTGGCCATATATTTGCGGCCTCCTTCATGTAGTTTTAGTTAGTTCTTATTATACCCTGAAAGTCAAAAAGGTGTTAGTTATAACCTAACACCTTTCTATATCTATTAAATTTAAATAAGTAATTATTCTGTATATGGTTTGTCATTACGCAAGAAGATTTTGAACCAAACGAAGTTCAACAACCCTAGCACAAGCATAAACAGGAATACATTTCGGGCCCCAACTGCGGTTTGGTGCGCCACACTCGCATGATCAGTTGGATTCACGCGTATCAACACTGATGCGATTGTCGTTCCAATTGCCCCTGCGAATTGTTGTGCAGTGTTAAAGATGGCATTACCATCCGCGCGCTCTGGCAATGACAATTGCGCCAATCCGGCTGTCATAGATGTTCCAAAGGCCAAGTTACGACCCAATGTCATCAACAAGTAGAAAATTGTCATTGAGATAACTGTTGCATTCAACGTCATCGCTGACCAAACTGCCATGACGACAACAAACAAAAAGTTTCCAAGCAACAATGGCATCTTAGCTCCGCGGGTGTCGTAAAGACGACCGTAGATTGGATTCAACAACGCGCCGGCCAATGAACCCGGCATCAAAGCAAAGCCAGCAATCATCGTACTTGCACCAAGCGTCAATTGTACAAACGTTGGCACCGCAAAGTTAACCATCAAATTGGTAAACATGTACGTCACATAACCAAGCATCGCAAAGCGCAAAACCTTCACCTTAAAGATACCAAGGTTCAAGAATTGCTTATTGCTGTGCTTTGAGCGATACAAGAAACCAGCAAACGCCGCTACCGTCAAAACGAATAGCCCGAACATGATGGCATTTACTGAACCGTGCTCTAGTTGGCTCAATGCCCACAAGAAACTCGTGAAGGCTACCGCCAGCAAAGCAAAACTCAAATAATCGAACTTAAACGCATCGTTACGCGTATGATCCGTTGGAATAGTCTTATACGTAATCACCAGCGACAAGAAAGCAACCGGCAAAACTAACAAGAAAATCTCACGCCAACCCCAATAATAAGCAACCACTCCTCCGAAGATTGGTCCAAAGGCAGGCGCTAAAGAGAGAATCATCGTCCCGAAGCCCATGTACTTACCAATTTGTGACATCGGCACATTTTCCAAAATGATATTAAACACCAATGGCGTAATCACGCCAGTCCCAATCCCCTGAATAATGCGTCCAACCAGTAACAAGGCAAATGAGTGTGACAAGATTGCCACAATATCCCCAATCAAAAACGCAATAATGGCAATCATAAAAATCATACGGGGATTGAATTTTGCTTTCAAGAACGCTGACGTTGTCATGACCAATGACACCATGAGCAGATAGGCTGTGGTTAGCCACTGCACAACGCTAAGCGAAATACCAAATTGTTTCATTAAATCCGGGAACGTAACGTTCATTGACGTTTCCGTCAATATACCCGTAAACGCCAGAATTCCCGTTCCAACAATTGCCCAAATAATCTTTGGGTCAACTGCTTGTGTGTCTTTTTTCATATATCTACTCCCATCAATACAATACGTTTAGTTTGTCATATTTACCCACTCGGTACAAGGTTCCTTTTCAAAACCGTCCGAATTCACGTATAATAGAAATATTGAAATTTAGTTGGAGGGAAACAGGCATGCATCATCCAGTCGCAAAGCCATGGTCAATCAAGTGGATTGCCCAGCACATCGCATCATTCATTTTGCTTACCGGTGCCGTGTTAGCGGCAGCAATTGCTTTGACAGCCTTAATTATTGGTATCGAAGAACTGATTGCCTTAGTTGTTGTACAACGTCCAATCAACACTTACACAAACGTTTACGGTAACGCTCTCCAAACCGTTTTGTGGCACTTCTTGATTGTGTTCTCCTTGGTTTCTTTCTGGTCAGCCGTGGATACATTCATTCCGGCACCACCTAAAAAATAAGATTAAAAACCCGTTCCTGAACCACATGTGTTCAAGAACGGGTTTTCATTTTACTTTAGTTTTTGCGGTTGCAATACAACTGTCGTGGCCGTCAACATCACCATCAAGCCGAGCAACAAACCAGCCGTCACATCACTTGGATAATGTACGCCTAGATAAACACGACTGATTGGTAGCAATACAATCTCCGCTGCCAACACCAGCATGACAAGCATTTTTAGCCAACGCCGGCGCAAGTAGAAAAACGCCAACACTAACAGAGCGCCATAAAACGCCACGGCATTAACCGAATGTCCTGATGGAAAAGAAAAACCACTCTCAGGAATAATCCGATCAACCATTGGGCGTGGGCGTTGGACAATTGTCTTAATGATTTTCATTAACACGGTTGAGCCAATCACACTTGTTGCGATATACGCTGCAATACGCCAACGACGACGCAGTGCGGCAATAATCACCACAATTGCTGTCAAAACAACCCCAGTCGCCGGTTGCGCGAAGAACGTCACCGCCTTAAAAAGTGCGGTCTTTGTTGCACTAAAGTGGCGAATCAAGGCCACGCCACTTTCATCATAAGCCGTTACCCAGCTTGCATGTTGCATGACACCCAGCGTCAAAACAACAAATAAGACTGCCGCAAGCACGCTAATGCCTGTTGCAAGTTTCTTGTGCCACATCTCTATAATCCTCTCTAGAAAAACCTTGGTGAGGCGGTGCGATGTTGCATTTCAGGAATCATCATGACGTGCAATTCATGCGCCGGCACATAATTTATCCCGCTCAAAATAGCTTCACCCACGCCTTGCTCGGCAATCCGCTTTGCCATTGGGACGAGGCTTGGCAAATTCGCCACATCATCCATCGTATTCAATCGATGAATCAAATAATTACCAAACTGACCTAATAATTGGGCCGGCAAATCCAAAGGGCTTTGCGTCGTCAGCATCAAATACAGGCCAGCCTTGCGTCCCTCGCGCGCGACACGGAAAATACCATCACTCGCTAAATCCGCCTCACTCAAATAACGATGCGCCTCGTCAATCAACACTGTTACCGGTAAGGTGTTTGATAACGTTTGATTAAGGCGCAAAAGAGACGTCATCAATAATGACACAATAACCTTACCCAAACCTAAATCATCGGCGTAATCAGAAACGTCAATCACCAAAAACTTATGTGAGCTCCGTTGTGTGCTGAACAACTGCATTAAGTACATCACATCAGTTCGCATCGCCACCGAAGTGTCACGCTCGCGTTGTGGTAGATTCAGCAATTTTTGAAAACGGGCATCCGCCACCAAGCGGGTCATGCGACGCACGATTGGTAACAACTTACGAAATGCCTCATGGTCAACTTCTTGACCAATTAAATCAAAGTCATCAACCGGCACTGCGAATTCTTGTTGTAATTGCGCTGGCAAAAGTGTCATATCAGCCGGCTGTGGATAGTGATACAACTTGCCCAGCAACTGTTCATGTACAGTCCACTCGCGACCGACTTTGCCGTAAATGCCGGGTTGCTTCACAACATTCATCTGTAACTTCAAACTTTGCCAAGCGTCTGCCACCTTTTCGACATCACTCGCCTCAGTTGCCCCGAAAAAGCTCGCCAATTCAGTTCCCGTCAACCGTTCATAATCAATGAACGCATTACGCCCCAACTTCGCAACAACGGCATTGGGCAGCGTCGTATACTCCCCTGTCGGATCAATGATAATCGTTGATTGATTTGCGTCTAACAAGCCATGCAAAATTGTCACGGCACTGGTTGATTTACCACTACCAGTTGCCCCTGTAATCAATAAATGTTGGCGTAAAAGATCGTCAGCTGGGGTTGAGAATTCACTTGTCAGTTGAACATCTACCATCAGAATGCCTACTTCTTAGCCTTTTTGAAATATGGTGCGACCGCTTGGACAAGCGTAATCCACACGACGGCGAAAACTACCAAGCCAATCAACACCCCAACGGTTTGACCAAACTCAGTAAAGGCCAGTTGTGAAGCCAACATGATTGGCAATAATTCAATAATTAGTAACACGAAACGATTCATAATCATAACCCCTCAATATCTATCTGTCGTAGTACCAGTATACAAGAAAAGACGCCCTAAGATGGACGCCTTTTGGAAACTCTTTACTTCACACCCAACACAATCGCCGTATATGGTGGCAATTGGAAACGATGACCACGTTGCGTCACCGCACCTGCTTTGCACAGCACTTCGCCCGGTTGCGTGAGTGACACGCGGTTTGGCTGCTCGCTCAAGTTGATGACAACCGTCAATAAGCGTCCACCCAAACGACGTTGGTAAGCAATGACATCAGCCGGCATCCCCGACAATGGGTAGAACTCGCCTGACACAATCAAGTCACGCCAAAGTGGATTCTGGCGCAATTGCCCCAGCGCTTGGTAACAATGAAGCACTGAGTCTGAGTTAGCTAGTTCCGTTTGCACATCAACACCGTCACGATCATCCCCCATCGCTAACCAAGGCACTTGGTCAGAAAAGCCCCCAAACTCATCCGGCGTCCATTGCATGGGTACACGACCATTGTCACGTGACTTCTTGTTAATCACGTCTAGGGCTTCAGCTTCAGTCAACCCCCCCTGTAATGCCATCTCGTAGTTGTTAATTGATGAGACATCGTTAAAGTCATCAATACTCTCACGATTAAAGTTCTTCATGCCCAGTTCTTGCCCTTGATAAATCACGGGCACCCCTGGCAAGAAGTAGTACATCGTTGCTAGGGTCTTCGCTGCCGTTTCCGTGCGGTAAGCCGCATTCGAAATCAGCTTTGACAAAACACGCGGTTGATCGTGGTTCTCCAAAACGTTACCGAGGTAGCCCTCAATCTCATGGACCTGCTTTTGCGAGTTAAACATGCGCTCACGCAAATCGGTCGTCGTCCATTCTGAACGGCCACGGTACCACTCATCCGTGTTTTCAACTTCAATGTTCATATATGAGAAGTCAAAAATCATTGAGAAATAGCCATCTGGTCCGATGTACTTATGCAAATCCTCATCAGGTACACCATACGCCTCACCAATTGTGACCGCGTCGTACTTGGCAAACGTTTCGGCCTTCAACTCACTCAAAAAGTCATCGATACCTGGGCGGTTTTGCCCCTTCTTAAGGACCGACACCAATCCATCCGGACCGTCACTTGGCAAACTTGCCCAGTCCAAATCCTTCTTCAAGTGCGTAATGGCATCAATTCGGAAACCGGCAACGCCCATCTCCAACCACCAATTAATCATGTCGTAAATGTCACGACGCATGGCTGGGTTTTCCCAGTTCAAATCAGGTTGCTCTGGCGCAAAACTGTGGAAGTAGTACGTGCCAGGTTCCCCGGGCACTTCGGTCCACGTTGACCCACCAAACAGACTACGCCAATTATTTGGCACTTGCCCGTCAGCCGGCGTCTTGAAAATGTAGTAATCACGGTACGGACTCTGCTTATCCGCTAACGCTGCCTGGAACCACTCATGTTCGTCTGATGTGTGATTCACGACCAAGTCCATGATAATTTTCATACCACGCTTGTTAGCCTCGGCCAATAATTCTTTGAAATCAGCCATCGAGCCAAACTGTGGATCAATATCTTGATAGTCAGAGATGTCATACCCCATATCGACCATCGGTGACTTGTAAACTGGTGAGACCCAAATCATCGTGACCCCCAAATCACGAATATAGTCTAATCGTGAAATAATGCCGCGGATATCGCCAATCCCGTCGTGGTTTGAATCTTGAAATGAACGTGGATAGACTTGATACACAACTTCGTCTAACCACCATGGTTGCTCTGCCATACTATTACTCCCCTAAAAAATAGTTATTTGCAGGTTTAATATACCGAACCGCTACGCATTCATGCAACAAATCACCCTCATTTTATGAAAACGTTTGCATTTAGATTTAATCCGTGCGAAAGTTAATGTCATAGGAGGGACTATTGCACATGACATTAAACATTCCAACACTAACATTAAACGACGGTCATCCACTACCCGTACTCGGACTTGGGACTTACCAAATCCGCGGCGGCGAGGGGATGCAACAAATTTTGGCAGCCATTCAAAGCGGTTACCGCTTGATTGACTCAGCTACCAACTACGACAACGAGGGTATCGTGGGCGAAGCAATTCGTCGCTCAGGTATTCCCCGCTCTGAATTTTTCATCACGTCAAAGTTGCCTGGTAAGTACCACGGCTACGAAGATGCTTTGATGGCGGTGCAAGAATCATTGGCACGTATGGGGCTTGATTACTTCGACTTGTTCATCATTCACTGGCCATTGCCTAAGCGTGATAAGTATGTTGAAGCTTGGCAAGCCTTGGTCACGGCGCAAAAGCTTGGTTTGATTCGCTCAATCGGTGTCTCTAATTTTGAACCAGAGCACCTTGACCGCATCATTGCTGAAACTGGCGTGACACCAGCCGTTAACCAAATCGAAATCCACCCTTACTGGGTACAAGAGCAAAACCTACTTGAAAACGAGAAGCGTGGTATTTTGGTTGAGGCTTGGAGTCCACTTGGTCGTGGTAGCGCGTCAATGCGTGAACAAGTTGTGATTGATATCGCCAACAAGTATGGTAAGACTCCAAGTCAAATCATCACCCGTTGGCATATTGACCGTGGCATCGTGCCAATCTTGCGTTCAACGAACCCTGTGCACCAACGCGAAAACGCTGCGGTGTTCGATTTTGCGTTGACCACTGATGAAATCGCTACGATTAACGGGTTGAATAAGCCTGACGGTCGCATTGATGGTCAAGATCCAAACGAATACGAAGAATTTGAATAATAAACAAGCCGACCTGGTTATAAATCAGGTCGGCTTGTTTTATTTCTTTAAGATATCTGCGACACGTTTTTGTAGTGCGGGCACGACGTCCGTTTCAAACCACGGATTCTTGGCAAGCCAGATGTTGTTGAGTGGTGATGGGTGCGCCAACGGCAAATACCGTGGCCCAAAATCCGCGAATCGATGCACCACACTGGTTAACGATTCGCTCGCTTTGATTGGCAAATAGTGCTGTTGCGCATATTTTCCGGCCAGCAAAATCAATTCGACATCCGGCATCGTATCAAGTAGTCGTTGGTGCCATTCACCCGCCACAAATTTACGCGGTGGCAAATCACCGCTCTTCCCCTTGCCTGGAAAATAGAAATCCATCGGCAGCACGCCAATTAAACCAGAGTCGTAGAAGGTTGTCCGGTCGATGCCCATCCACTCACGTAATCGATCACCACTTTTATCATTGAACGAAATCCCAGTTTGCTCGACAACTGCGCCCGGTGCTTGGCCAATAATCAATATTTTCACGGTTGGCGCAATCATATAAATCGGCTCAAGTCCGCGCGATGTAAACGACGCATTACGTGAATCAGCCATTATTTCCTGTTTTAAATCCACAACCATTACCTCCAAAAAAATCGGTACTACATTAATTGTAGTACCGATTCGTATTAACTGTGTTTAGAAACTAAACTTGTTGGCGTTATCTTCCTTAATGTAGATTGACTTCAATCCTTCACCTTCAAGGAACTCACGGAATGGCACAAGCGCTTCAGCTTCGTACTTTTCCTTGTATGCCTTAACGACGTCTTCGCTGTACAAGTTTGTATCAAGCTTCAACGTTTCAACTGGAATTGGACGGTCCTTGGTAATCTTCGCATCCACAACGACAACGCGACCTTGCTTGTAGTAATCAACTGCTTCTTGCATAACGCGGTCAATGTCTTCAATGCGGTTGACTGTCAAACCAATGGCACCTTGGGCTTCACCAACCTTGGCGTAATCAACATCTGTAAAGTCGACCCCGAAGTTGTACTCGTTAGTGTCTTCATACTTGTTCTTGATGAAACCGTACTCGGTGTTTGTAAAGATAACGTTAATCATTGGCATGTCATAACGCACACTCGTAACAACATCAGGATACGTCATTGAGAACGCACCATCACCGATGATGTTCCAAACTTGACGGTCTGGGTAAATATTCTTGGCACCGATACCACCTGGCAAAGCGATTCCCATCGTTGCAAATAATGGTGATGTACGCCACATTTGCTTAGGGTTCATGTGCAAGTGACGCGTTGACAATTGCGTTACGTCACCGACATCAGTTGAGAAGATGGCATCTTCATCAGCCAACTTGTTGATGGCATTGTAGACTTGGTAGGCTTGCAAAGGTCCTTCTGTCTTTTGCTCCAACTTGTTCATGTAGTCGCGCCAGTTTTGGACATTCTTGATGTTCGCTTGCCACCATGGTGTATCAGCTACTGGTTCAACCTTGGCCAACAACGCCTTCAATGATTCACCCGCATCAGCCAAGATTGCGACATCCGTTTCGTGACGCTTACCAAGCATATCTGGGTTCGCATCGATTTGAATGAACTTCTTCACGTTACGGAACGTTCCCTCAACTTCTGAGAATGGGAAGTTCGTTCCAATGAACAATACCGTATCGGCCTCCAAAACAGCTTCATTAGCCGGCTTCCAACCAACACGGAACGCTGAACCAGTCAATGCTTCAAAGTCCCAGTTAAAGTTATCGAAGTTCTTTCCAGTCGTAATGACTGGCGCCTTAATCTTGCGTGATAGTTCCTCAACTAGATCACCGTGACCTTGTGTTCCGAAACCAGCGTAGATAACTGGACGCTCTGAAGCCGTCAAAATTTCGACTGCCTCATCGATTTCTTCTGCTTCAGGTGCTACTGGCTTGTAGCGCTTGTACTTAGTTCCTGAAGAGTACAAAGGTGTTGAGTAAATTGACTCAGCATCCAACTCAGTGAAACCAAAGTCAGCTGGTACTTCAAGCACTGCCACACCGCGCTTTGAAATGGCGGTACGAATTGCATCGTCCACCAAGTGAGGCAATTGCTCAGCCGTTGCTACACGACGGTTGTACACCGCAATGTGGTCGTACATTGGATTTTGGTTCAATTCTTGGAATGAATCCATGTTCAATTCACGCACTGGCTTTGATCCCAAAATGGCTAGCACGGGGATGTGATCCATGTACGCATCGTACAACCCGTTAATCAAGTGTGTGGCACCTGGTCCACCAGACCCAACCGTTACCGCAATATTTCCCCCGAACTTATATTGCATAACCGCAGCCATCGCACCAATTTCTTCGTGCTTAACTTGGATAAACTTCACCTTGTTTTCTGGATTTCCCATCGCATTCATCAAACCACTTAGCGTACCAGAAGGAATACCATACATGGTATCAATCCCCCAGCCTTCCATGACCTTCAATGCTGCTAATCCGGCAGAAATCTTCTTATCTGACATCTTTCATAAACCCCCATACGCATATTCTTGTAAGCGCTTTCTTAAGTTCATTCTAGTCTTTTAATTTATACAAAGTCAAATTATATATTTCAACGACGCGTTAAATTTCATGCAATACAGGCATTGTTATCAATGATACTTCCCCCACCAAGTAATACCAAGCCAGCCAATAGTCAATCCAGACACAATGCTACCCACAGCCGCGACAACAATCTTCTCTGTCGAGTTTTGTGGTTCAGCTTCAGTTGGTACTGGCTGTGATTTCTTAACAACAGTTGGTTCTTTTACCGTTTGCGGAATTGTCGCCGCTTGTATAGCCGGCTTGTCATCAGGTTTCGTCACCACAGCCGGCGCCTTGGTTGCTACGACTCCTGCCGCAACGATTGGTGCCTGTGTGACCGGATTTTCTGATTTGGTTGCCTGCGTTACTTTCACAGGTGTAGTTCTAACCACCTGTGCTTTAATTTGCTTTTGGGGCGCTTCCGGTCGCATAACCCCTTCAGTTAACTTCACTACCGTTGTATCCCCCACAGGTGTCTCCTTAACCGGTGGTAGTGACACAGCACCTGGCATGCCTTCTAATCGGAAAGTCACGTCATACCAATTGTCGTAGACAAAGCTTCCCGTTCGAAAATCGACGTGCATGTTTTCAATAAACAACGGCTTCGCAACTTGCTCAGCGGTTAAATCAAATTCGTAGGTCATAATATATTCGGATCCGACTAGATTAGCTGATAATTGTCGCCCACTCGTAAACGTAATGCTGTTAGGACCATAATCGGCTGGCACTTTAGCCGTAATCGTCAAAATACCCGTGCCGTTTTTACCAGGCTCGAACGTTGCTGCCGAGTTAATGTAGTTACTTGCCACAGAGGTCAAGTTGCTACCATCCCCCTTCAACACGGCCAACGTCACCGGCAAACGACTCGATTGCGCAACTTCCGTTTTAACCGTGAACGGTTGTTCTACTGTGCCACTAAAACGTTTGTTAATACCACTTGCTGCCTTGTTATCCCAAGAAAAATAAGTAGAACTATCTGGTTTAACCCCTTGCAACGTCACCTGACCATTTACCGTTTTAATTGGCGCACCGTCTTGTTGCAAGTCAATTGCGTTACCCGCCGTGTCTTTGACTGACAATGGCACTGTTGCTGTTGTCTCACCGTTCTTCAATCCAATGGCTGCATTGGTGACTGATTGAAATTTCGCATTCAGATAAGACAAATCTTGCAAGTTTTGCAACGGACTTAAGTCCGGAACGTGGTTACGCATCATTTCCAACCACGTCAGCTTCGTTAAACCTGCCAGTGGCGCCAAATTTGTAACCTGCGCGTTCGAAAATTTCAGTTCAGTCAAATTCGTTAATTGCTTCAGTGGTGTTAAATCAGCGACTCGATCCTTGCTAAAGTTCAAACTTTGCAACTGGCGCAATCCAGCCAATGGCGTTAAATCAGAAATTTGATCGTTAAAATCAATTGATAACGTCACCAGCTTCGGCATGTACGAAAAGACTTGTACCGCATTATTTGTTAGCCCCATTTGTGAAAATGTCGCTTCTTGTAAATTTACCAACGAACGCAACATTGAAATATCATTACTGCGGTTATTCCCAATCGACAACGTTGTTAGGTTCGTCAATGATGCAATCGGCGTGTAATCGGTTAGCTGATTCGATCCTACCTTCAGCTCGGTCAGTTGCCGCATCCCCGCCAACGCTTGAACAGAGGTCAACTTATTACCAGCAAGTCCCAGATACCTCAGTTTGGGCAATCCCGTCACCGGTGGTACCGTGGTCAAATCATTGTTCTGCATTTCTAATTCTTCAAGCGACGTTAATTGTGCCAACCCAGCCATCTTATCTGGCTGCGTGCCATAATCATCTGCGACCAAATTCAACGACTTCACTGGCGTACCAGCTAACAGACTCAAATCCGGCATAACCGTTGCCTTGTTCATTCGCAAACTAAGGTTGGTCAGGTTGTGCAAATTCTGCAACGGTGTAATATCCGTGATAGCATTCCCTGTTAAATCAAGCGCCTGCAAGTTGGTTGCAAACTCAAGCCCCGTTAAATCAGTAATGCCATCATACGTTAAATTAAGTTGCGTAATTGTCGCAACATTTGCCTTCGTCAAAGGCGTCCCTTTACCCAAGGCAGCTTGCAGTGCCCCACGCAATGCTGCATCAGGCACCCAACTTGCGACATCATCAGTTGCTGTGTTTGCTAATGTTGTGTCCGCCTGCACCGGCATATTACTTGTGGTTATCCCAACAATGCTACCAAGCAGTATCCCACTAATAACAACAGCATGTTTTATTCGTTCGATTGTTCCTTACCTTCACATTCCCATAAACTTATTCTGCGTAAGTCCAGTTTACTGGAATGTGAGATGCTGAACAAAACCAATTTTTAACGTCACGTAAAACGTTGCCCGAAGTTTGGGACAAAAATAGCCGTTCGAATCATCGGATTCGAACGGCTAAAGCAATTAATAACGTTTCAGAAGTTGTGCAACACCGATTGCCAAAATACCAATCAGTGCCCCAACAATAGGAAGTGTTTGTAGTCCCGCATGTACCATCACCATGTTACCGACAAACGATCCGCCAGCAATACCGAAATTCAATGCCGACACATTCAACGCAGAAGCGACATCAGTATGCGCTGGCGCTAATTCAGTAGTCGTGATGATAATGCGACTTTGCAATGATGCATTACCCATGAACGCCACTAACCCAAGTAGTGCAACACCAAGCAAATACCACCCAGCATTAGGCAGTAATACCAATTGGACGCTTTGAACGACCGCTTGTGCTAAGAACACGCCCATCAGAATGTGTAGTGACTGGCGGTTAGCTAATCGACCACCAATCACATTTCCAATTGTGACAAAGACACCATACAATACTAGCACCCAAACAACACTAGTCGTTGAAATGCCCGTTACTTGTTGGAGATATGGGCGAATGTACGTGTACAACACAAAGGTCGCCCCGAACCCAAGCGTTGCCATCAAGAGTGTTAGCGAAATTCGTGGCTGTCGAATAACGGTAAGAATTCCCAACAATTGATTGTCCGTAACAGTCGGTGCTGCCGACTTTGGCACTTGGATTAACACACCCAGCCAACCAATTAAGCCCATGATGCCGACCACCGCAAACGTTGCACGCCAGCCGACGACATCACCTAAGTACGTGCCAAATGGTACACCAAATACAGTTGCAACAGTCAAGCCACCAAATAACCACGATGCTGCTTCGCCTTTTTTATCTAGTGGTGCCATGTTTGTTAGATACACTGACGCTGTCGCAAAGAACACACCGTGCACAACCGCAGTCAATGCGCGTGTCACCAACAAAAGACCATATGAAGGTGCGATAGCAGAAGCGACATTCAATACTGCAAACGTAAACATCAACCACGTAAACAAGCGACGCCGAGCTACCCGGCCAACAAAACTCGTTGCGATTGGTGCGCCGACAGCTTGTGCGACCGCATAGCCGGTTACTAACAAGCCAATCATCCCCGTCGAGACGTGCATATCCTTAGCAATATCTGTCAGCATCCCTACTGGCACAAATTCAGTGGTTCCAATCGCAAAGGTCGAAACAGCCAATGCAATCGCAATTTTATAATATTTAGTCATCTCAAAAACACCTCACGTAAAGTAGACTGGGAATGTCGGAGGTTTAAAACCTCCGACGTGACCAAGTCGCCCTTATCAGGTGCGTACTTGGTCTTGATTCCTGGCTAAGGCCAGGGGTCTTAGACCAATAGCTGCTGTGGTAAAGTAACCACTTTACCGCATTTTCCAGCATAACACCACTCTGCAACAAAAAAAGACAGCATTCACAACTGTCTTTTCTCGTAAATCTTAAATCGTCACTAACTGACCAGATCCATTCGTCGCATCAAACACATACGTTTGGTGCGTCTCTTGATTTGTTGCTTGACCACCCTTTAATTGCGAACCATCAGCACCAAAGTAACGCAGTTCACCGTTAATCGTTTGCAAACCAGTCACCATGCGACCATTCTCGTCAAAGTAATACCACTTACCATTGTGATAAGCATACTCACTTTTGACCTCGGCGCCATTGGTTCCGTTGAAGTAGTGCACCCCATCAGCATCATAAACAAAGTCATCCTTCACTTGGTGATTTTGATCATCAAAGTACAGCGTATCTTGGTTAATTGTCGTCATGCCACGTGCCAGATTACCATTTTGGTCAGCGTACAACCAGTGGCCATCTGTATCCAAAATAAATTGGCGCTTAATCATATTTCCATTACCAGCCGCATAGTAATGAGCCTGACCGTTGGCATCACGCACTAATTGAGCCTTCGCTTGGACACCATTCGAACCAAAGTATTGATCATTACCATCAACCGTCAAAGCTTGGCTTCGAATCACATTCCCATCAGCATCCACGCGGAATGCATTTG
Source organism: Weissella confusa (assembly GCA_014332815.1). Taxonomy (GTDB): domain Bacteria; phylum Bacillota; class Bacilli; order Lactobacillales; family Lactobacillaceae; genus Weissella; species Weissella confusa_C. The sequence continues at coordinate 33,899 of JACSZT010000007.1, forward strand.
CTTGGTGATCAGTCACATATTGATTAACGACCAGCTTACCGTTCTTATCGTAGTATTGCATGTTCCCATCTTCAGCCTCAACAAACGCATCCGTCAACGCAATACCATTTGGTAAGAAGAAGTATTGACTACCATGGCGGGTTTGCTTGCCTGTGACCATCACACCATTCTCATCAAAGTAGTACAACTCACCATTGTCATCCTTGATAAACGCATCCGTTGCCGCTGACCCGCTCAGTGTTTCGAAGTGATAACCATCCGCTAACTTGTGGAAACCAGTCATCACAGGCTTGCCTAGCATTTGGTTTGGCAAATTCGCGTTACCTGTATTAGCCGTTACGCGATAATAGCTATTATTACCTGCATCGCGTAGCACGTAGCCCGCGCCACGACCTTGGATTGCTGTACCATTAAGATACTTAGCAGACCATTCTTTAATCTTCACCGAGTCATCAATCGGCTTACCCGTTGAAACTTGGTTCGTCGTAAACAAAGCAGGGTACAATTCACGCAACTTAGCCAATAACTCACCACCATATTGCTTTTGGTACTCACCACCACCACGAGTGCTTGTGACATACATCAAGTGTTGGATTTCTGAATTCTTGTCTGGTTCACCCATATTATTCGTTCGAGTTACTTGAACCAATTCCTTGCCTGGCAAAGCGTAAAGCTGGTCCGGCACAAAGTCAGCCATCACTTGAATACCATTTGCGTGGAGTGCCTTAATCACATCACGCAAATCATTGTCATCACCGTACTTAGTTGGCGTTCCAAATCCCAGGTCATAGCGGTCCGTAAAGGCATATCCGTTTTGAATAATTGAATCCAAGAATGTGCCGTCCGTTGATGAACGATATTGTGGTGCCAATTGAACTGATGTTACGCCCCAATCAGTCAACAGATCGGCATGCTTAGCCAAAACGACATTTGTGTATTCATCGTGAGTCGTTGGCATCGCTTGGAAGTTTGAGAATCCTTCAAAAATCACCTGGCTATCTAGCGCAGCATTTGAATGGTAAGCTGATCCATCAGTCGTCGCTTCGGTGCTTGCAGCTGTTCGGGCATCTTGTGTTGCGCTAGCGCCAACGGGTACCCACATTGCCAAGAACCCTGATACTTGTGGATTCAGGACACCGTAAACGTCTTTGTTTGTGAAAATCAAATCACCATTCGCATCCGTGTAACGAATTGGCGCGTTATCATCGTTGTAAACTGCCAAACCAGTTGCCGTTGTCATAATAACGGCACGGAATGCTTGGTTCGCGTGCGCGATTCCCATGTGCAAAACAACCTGGTCACTATCAGCCATCTTCAAATCGTGATTATTACTGATAATCAATCCGACACCTTCCGTACGGGTTTCAGCGGTTCCAGCATCGTTAACTGTCATCGCCCCCTTACCAAAACGAACACTCGTCATGACATCATTCTTGTCGACCGCCATGGTTTGTCCACCAGCCACATACTTGGTACGTGCTTTCAACAAGGCATCAATGGCATCAAAGTATGGTGACTTAGTAGCCATGTATTGACCATCGTCTGTGTACAAATCACCATAGTACACGCGTGGAATCACATCTTTATTCGTCAGCAACATCGCGTAAGCAGACGGCATGTTGTAGTGCGTGTATTCCTTAACCGCCTTCTTTTGATCAGCATTGTAAATCTTAAACGCTTCATCCATCTGAGCCTGGGTCGGCATCAACCCATTGCCGGCTTCAGGGTGTAACTTAGTCACAATTTCAGCAATCACCGTTTGTACTTCACTGTCGTGAGCACGCACAAACGAGTAACTAGGCTGAGCTTCGTTTTCAGTGTTGTCATTAGCGCGATTTGTTAAGTAGAAATCCAAGAAGCGATCCATCTTGCCACGTTGTGCATCTGACTTTGTTAATGACCAAATCAATTGGGTATGCATGTAATCATCCATCGTCAATTGGTCGTTACCGTGGTCATTCATGTAGGCTGGGTCGTTATGACTCCAATCTTCCAAAATTGACAAGTGCTGATTTGATGTTGCATCATTCGTCGCCATACCGTACGCTTCACGGAAATATTGTGCGGCCAATTGCAATAGGTCAGCATCAACGTTATCGACAGCGTCAACACGAATGGCATCAAAATTAGCATCCGGATCGTTAGCCGTGATTGAACCAAAATTCATCAAATAGTATAGCCAGTTAAGTTGCTCAGCTTGTACCTGCGGATTTGAGTTATCCACGTCATTGGCTAATAGTAATTCGTAACCACCCAATGAATCATCAATGTGATACAAACGGTCGCCAGTTTGATTAGTTGGCGTACGGTTCATCAAACGGTAATCGGAGTTAGCATCTGTATCTGAATTATTTTCAAATGACAGCGCACCACCTTGTAAGTGATCATCATTTTCGTCTTCACTACTCTTATTCCATTGCGGTTGCGTGGCAACGAATGCTGCCATCAATTCATGTAGCCAGTCCGTTGATTGCTTGACCGTAATCTGACGCTCAATAGCCGCTTGAATGGCATCAGCTGCAGCGGTTAGGGTAGCTTCCGAATCGGCTGCACTTACAGACTTAGTTGATACCTGCAAGGCATCATTCATGTAATTCACATAATCTGCTTGCGTTTGCTTCGTTGGCCACCATGTTTCAATCAATGGACGGTACTCGGTCGGCGTCGATTCACGCCACGTTACACCGTTATCCAAAATATCATTTGGACGATACCATGTATCAGCTGTCAAATAGCCCGCCATGTTGTCAAAGTCTTCAGGCGTTGTCCCATGCGCTGCATTGTGTTGCGCATTCTCGGTTGGTACCGGTTCCAATTCAGGGCTAAATTTAGGATCAGACGTCGGTGTCGCCACACCTGTCTGATCATCAAAGTACATCATCGTACCGTTCACTTCAGCCGCAAGCCCCTTTAGCATGCGACCTTGGTCATCGAAATTATATGTTTGGCCATCAATCACTTGAATACCTGTGACGTAATTCCCGTCGTTATCAAAATAGTACGTGTCTCGGTTTGATGTTTGACCAAAACCATTTGTGATTTCATAGCCGTCGGCATCAAAGCCACGCACAACCCCGTCGACTACTTGCGTCTCAGTTAGTGCACGTCCTTCTTGACCATCGTAGTAAGCTTGCTTGCCATCAGTTTCTCGCCAATCACCTTTCACTTGGTGGCCATCTTTGTCGAAGTAGACGTTAAACGTGTCAATCAGTTGGCGTCCCGTTAGCTTTTTACCATCACGGTAGTAAACCCAGTTGCCACCTTCATCATGATAACCATCAGTGGTAGTTGCGGCGATTGATGCTGACGCCGAACTAGCGGCAGACAACATCGTGGCGGAGCTTGCTACTGATGATGACACTGAACTAGTTTGTGATGATACCTCACTAGCCGATGATGATATGGCCACATTGTTACTATCAACTGACGCCATCGATGACTGTCCAACCACTGTAGAATCACTCAGACTAGTAACACTATCAGGTGCCTGACTATCTGTTGTCGTTTCATTCTGTGTGACCTCGACCGATTCCGTCGGCTGCAGGGTTGTTTGATCAGCTTGAACCGGTCCAGCCATAATCATCCCGATAAACATGGCACCGGCTGCTACCCAAAACTTACCTGCCTTGTACATCTTTTTTCTAAACTTCGTTGTGTCGTATTCCAAAACAATGTCCCCATATTCTATTTGATAATCCCCAAGGCCTTGGTTCTAGGGATAGACCTTAACGCCAAATCAAATACCCTGTCAATTTTTTCACAAGCCAAAGACAGACCACTCCCATTTCATTTATATCGTTAACCAATATCTAATGAAAAACTACTCACCCCTTAATTCTAGCAATATCAACCCACATGCAACTTGAGTTATTAATTACAAATTAATTGGTTTTGTATTTTTTATTCATTTTTACAACATTCATCAAGTTCACAAACAAAACAAAAAAAGTGATGACAACTCATTTGTCGTCACCACTTCCTACGTCATTGGTTTTACTTAATTCGACCGCCAATAATTGGCACGTTCTTCAAGCCATCTGTTCCAACCAAAGCTAGAACGAAGATAACTGCACTCACGGCGTAGTGAACCCAAGTTACACTGTGGCCGAATGGCATAAGCGACAACCCTAGTACCACAACAATCATCTTCCAGCCCCAATAATTAAGGCCGATGTCGTTGAAACGTCGTACCATCAATGAAAGTGATGGTACTGCAATGGCAAGTACTGATACAAAGAACAATACGCCAACAGCTGTGAGACCTGTGTTATCTACACTCGCTGAAAGATGTACCAATAAGTTGTTGCTGAATAGTGCCAAAAGCAACGCAATCATTCCAAGCCAAACAGCCTGCCACAACACATTCAAGAAATAATCCTTACGCGTTGTGCGACCCTTAAAGTCAAAGATGTGCTTCCAAAACCCTTGGAATGCTGCTGTCATAGTCGTCATTGTTAAACCCCTCCAACAATCTAAAAACGAATAGTTTTGATCATCAAGGTGGAAACTCCCTTATCTCCATCTGACACAGTAAGTATATTCCTTCACAATTAGTCCTCCAAATAATAAGTCTTATATTTCAGACTTTTCATGTTTTCATGATAATCGTCAAGAATGCAACAAAAAAACGCGTTCGCAATCGAAATTGCAAACGCGTTTTTTGTTTTTGGATTCGTTTCCAATCCAGAAAGTGAAAATCGAAAGATTAACGCTTTGAGAATTGTGAAGCCTTACGGGCCTTCTTCAAACCTGGCTTCTTACGCTCCTTCATACGAGCGTCACGAGTCAACAATCCAGCCTTCTTCAAAGCTGCACGGAAGTCAGGATCCACTTGCAACAAAGCACGTGAGATACCGTGACGGATGGCACCAGATTGACCTGAGAAACCACCACCGTTTACGTTAACCAAAACATCGTAGTTTCCTAGAGTTTCAGTAACGTTGAATGGTTGTACCATAACCTCACGCAAGTTAGCGAAAGGAATGTATTGTTCAGCTGAACGACCGTTGATCGTGATTGCACCGTTACCAGGTACCAAACGTACGCGGGCAACAGAGTTCTTACGACGGCCAGTTCCGTAGTATTGTACTTGAGCCATAATTAACTATTCTCCTTTCGTTAAATTAAATAAGGTTAGTGATATCCAACACTTCAGGGTTTTGTGCTGCGTGTGTGTGCTCTGAACCAGCAAACACGTGCAACTTCAAACCTTGTTGGCGACCAAGAGTACCCTTTGGCAACATGCCGTGAACTGAAAGCTCGATCAAACGTTGTGGGTTCTTCTCTCGCAAGTCACCAGCTTGACGCTCCTTCAAACCACCTGGGTGGTTTGAGTGGTGGTAGTAAATCTTGTCCGTAGCCTTCTTACCCGTCAAAGCGACCTTTTCGGCGTTGATAACGATAACGTTATCACCAGTGTCGACGTTAGGCGTGAAAGTAGGCTTGTTCTTACCACGCAAGATTGATGCTACGACAGTTGACAAACGTCCCAATGCAATATCAGTTGCATCGATGACGTACCACTTGCGATCGATCTCACCTGGCTTTGCCATATAAGTTGTACGCATGGAAAATTCCTCCAATATTCTGTTTGTTTACTTTACCAATAATTAAAAAAGTCGTACCAGGACATTCCCATTGCGGTGTGGTAAACAATACCGAGATTTATCTTACCTTTTTTCTGACCAAACGTCAACGGCAATAGCCCTCGGATTTAGCAAATTCGTTAGTTTTTGGCCAATCTGATTAATAATCAACCGACATCAAGTAAAGACCTTGAGCTGGGGCCGTGAATCGCGCTTGTTGACGATCCTTCACCGCAAATAAGCGTTGAATATCATCCACTGGCCGTGAGCCATTACCAATCTCCAACAACACGCCGACCATGATACGAATTTGATTGTACAAGAACCCATTACCTGAGAACTCAAACCAAATTTCATCTTCTTCCGGCTTCTCCCACATCTTAGCTGAGTAAACCGTGCGGACTGTCGTTTTTTGTTGGAACCCTGAGGCCACAAAACTCAACCAATCATGTTCACCAACATAATCGCCGATGGCTTGCTGCATCAAGCTTGTATCGATACGACGGTGCCAGTGACCAGTGTAGTTGCGCTTAAATGGATCAATAAATTCAGTCGTTGAAAGACGATATAGGTACGTCTTGTTGTGGGCGCTAAATTGTGCGTGGAAAGACTCATCCACCTTTTCAACTGACTTGATACCAATGTCATAAGGGAGCATCGTTGAAAGCCCCTTACGCACCGCTTCATTCGGAATATCAAAAGGCAAATCAAAATGTACGACTTGCCCCTTGGCGTGAACGCGCGCATCAGTACGCCCTGATCCTTGGACACGAATATGCTCAGTCGGATCTTTAGCCATCTTGTTAACGACTTTTTCCATCTCAAGTTGCACAGTTCGCTTGCCAGGCTGAACCTGCCAACCATAAAATTCTGTGCCATCATACGAAATTGTTGCTTTGTATCGTGGCATCTCTTCTCTTCTTTCTAAATCCAGCGCGTTGCAATTAAGACAACGGCAAATACGATAAATCCAATGACTGCAACCGTATCTTGCTTGCCCCAAGTCAAAACACGGTACTTCGTTCGGTGATCACCACCACGGTAACCACGGGCTTCCATTGCATCCCCAAGTTCAATTGCGCGCTTAATCGCATTAATGAACAATGGAATTAGCAATGGTACAAACGCCTTAATGCGGCTAACGATGTTACCTTCGTTAAACTCGACGCCACGAGCACGTTGCGCATTCATAATCGTCTCAGCTTCATCCATCAACGTTGGCACAAAACGCAGTGCAATTGATAGCATCAACGCCAATTCAGCAACGGGGAAGCCTACCTTCTTCAAAGGTGCCAGCAAATTCTCCATTGCGTCCGCAACGGCTAGTGGTTGTGTTGTGAGTGTCAAAATGGTTGAAAACATGATAATCAAGACGAAACGCACGAACACTTCGATACTGTTAATCACACCGTCCGTGGTAATCGTGATAATCCACCAGTGCCAGAGCACGTGACCAGTTTGAACAAAGAATAATTGCAAAAGCGTTGTGATAAACATCAAGAACAACAATGGTCGTACACCGCGCAAGAAGACACCCACACCCAACCCAGTTAGGGTAATGGCCATCAATGTGAAGATTGCTGCCACAACATAGCCAGCCACATTATTGGCAAAGAAAATCACAAAAATAAACGCGATACTTAAGACTAACTTTGTGCGGGCATCCAAACGGTGAACCCATGATTCACCTGGCATATAACGTCCAATCAAGAGGTTATTAAACATGCGCTTCCCCTCCTAATTTTGCGGCCAATTGATCAGCCAATTGGTCAATATCCAAGACATTCTCAAGTTGCAACCCCTTATCAGCAAGTTGATCTGCAAACTGCTTAGCAATCGGCACATCAAGCTGCTTTTCATGAAGCCAATCAACATCCGCAAAGACTTCAGTCGGCGTCCCTTCCTTCACGACAGTTCCACCTTCAAAAATGACCACGTGATCAGCGTACTGGGCAACATACTCCATCTGGTGCGTAATCAAAATAACCGTCATGTCACGTTCCTTTTGCAAACGCGCAAACAACGTCATCAGCTCTTCTTGCCCGGCTGGATCTAGTCCGGCCGTTGGCTCATCAAGAATCAACAAGTCCGGTTCCATTGCCAAAACGCCAGCAATGGCGACACGTCGCATTTGACCACCAGACAATTCAAACGGTGAACGCTCATCGAATCGTTCAGCCATCCCCACCGTACGTAAGGCACGTTCGGCAGCTTCTTTCGCTTCAGCTTCCGACTTACCAAAGTTCTTTGGGCCGAACATTACGTCTTTCAAGACGGTTTGTTCAAACAATTGCGCTTCAGGGAATTGGAAAACAAGTCCTACGTGAGCACGCATTTGGTTCAGCTCTTTCGGCTTTGTTGTTGGCACGATGCGCTGTTCACCAATCGTAATTTCACCAGCCGTTGGAATTACCAAGCCGTCTAAGTGTTGCACCATGGTCGACTTACCTGAACCAGTGTGACCAATTACCGCCGTAAACTTTCCTTCTGGCATGGTGAAGTTAACATCATGCAAACCAGGCGTCGCGAATGGCGTGTTTAATTGGTACGTAAAACCTACTTGGTTGAAATTGATTGCCATAGCCAATCCACCATCCCTTCAGTCGTTAAGTATGAGTCGGGAACATCAATTCCACGTTCTCGCAACTTTTCCTTTAGTTGTTCTGCAAAAGGCACCGCCAAACCGAATTCACGCAACTTTTCAGCGTTGGCAAAAACATCCTCTGGCGTACCCGTTTGCATCAAATCACCGTCGTTAATCACGACAACGCGGTCAGCGCTCGCCGCTTCTTCGATATCGTGGGTGATTGAAATAACCGTCAATGCATCACCAAGTTGACGCTTCAAATCATGTACCAGTGCAATCATTTCGCGACGACCCTTGGGATCAAGCATGGCTGTTGCTTCGTCCAGAATTAAGATTTGTGGTTGGATCGCAAGAACAGATGCAATCGCAACGCGTTGCTTTTGACCCCCAGATAGGCGCGCTGGTTCGCGATCCGCGAACTTAGCCATGCCAACCTTCTCAAGCGCTTCCGCGACACGTGGCACCATCTCCTCGCGTGGAATCCCACGATTTTCCATCCCAAATGCGACATCATCAGCCACCGTTGCGCCGACAAATTGATTATCTGGATTTTGAAAGACCATCCCCACAAGGTCGCGAATCGTCCACATATTATCTTCGTTAACTGGCGTACCGGCAATCGTAATTTCACCTGCCGTTGGCGCCAACAAATAGTTCAATAGTTTCGCTAAGGTCGACTTACCCGACCCATTATGTCCAATAATTGCAATCCACTCGCCTTGATTAATCGTTAATGAGAGATCGTTCAAGGCTGGTGTCTCGCTGTTTGGATATGAGTACGTCACATGCGACAACTCGATAATTGGCGTCATGTTCACGCCCCCCTTACTTATTTTTTGCTACTTACCATAATACCAAACTCGACCTATGTTTTGTGGCGTTTGGTGCAATTTGTCGGGTACAATAGTTTTGAGAGGATTTACATATGTCAGATATCGATTTAAGTCGCTCAGCCGACTACCGTAACGTCACGGACTTTTTTAAAGGTCAATCTGATGACGAAATAAAAGCCGCCTTAGACGAACGTCGTGGCGACATGATTACCATCATGCAAAACCTAAGTCATGATTTCAACAAAGCATCTGCCGTACGTAACAGCAATGCGTTTGGTATGCGCAAAATTATTTTCCTAAACCCTGAAAACCCAGCGATCCCTGAGTCAACCGAAGGCATCAAGAAATGGGATCGTCGTGGGTCACTAGGTACCCAAAACTATGAACACATTGAGCATCACCGTGTGACCGACTATCAAGCTTTGTTTGATAACTTACACGCAGATGGTTATACCATTTACGCCGTGGATAATACACCTGGCTACAATCCGCAATCAGTGTATGATGTGCAATTCCCAACGAAGTCTGCTTTCCTATTTGGTGAAGAAAAACTTGGCTTAGCAGGTGACTTAATTGCCGCAGCTGATGCCATGATTTACATCCCACAGTATGGCAGCGTGCGTTCAATTAACGTCAGTGTCGCCCATGGTATTATTTCAGCATTCTATGCTTCACAGCATATGTAAAAGAGAGCACGATGAATTTAATCATCGTGCTCTCTTTTCGTTTACTATTACTTCTTCAAGTCGTTGTAACGTGACTCGTGCTTACCGTACAAGCTACGTCCAAGCATCTTCTCCAAGAATGGTGTCACCCAGTAGTCCAAACCGAATGTGCGACCTGAACCGTTCATAACAGCCAATGAAGCGAACGTCAACAAAACCATTGACGTTGTCGCTGAACCAGCAAAGATCAATACCAAGCCCAACACAAAGGCAACGAAACCAGCAATTGACGTCAAAAGACCAAAGGCAATCAACCAGCCAACAACCGTGGCAATCATACCAATCGTACCTGAAACTGATGAACCCGCAGAAATCCACAAGATACCAACAACAATACGTAGTGGCACAGTCCACAAAACGTTACCCATACGTGACGTCCAACCGTAGAATGGCGTACGACCATTTGGCGTACGGAAGAACTCGTCCATCAAGTAGTGGAAGATGTGGTAACCACTCGTGATTTGCGCAAAGAAGTACAAGTTAATCACGTGCTTGAACATGTTGGCAAAGAAGCCAGACAATGGCAAACCATTCTTACCAAGCTTTACGCTACCAAGTTGCTCAGCGATTCCAACCGTGTAGTGCGCACCGATTGAAACAGCATATCCTTGGTAGTGACCCTTAAAGGCCTTACGTGAACCCTTGCCCAACAAATCGAAGATGATGTTAGGAACAGCCGTGTTAGCAGCTGATTCTCCACCTTCAACCGTTTGTGGCGTCCAACCTGAACGTGGGTTGTCAGGAATTGTACGAGCAGGCTCTTGGTAGGCCGCAACGTCACCAACAACATAAATATCTTCCTCACCCTTGGCGCGTGAGTAGTCATCGGCCATAAAGCGACCAGCAGGTCCTTGTTCCAAGCCCCACTTTGAGCCTTGCTCCTTTGCCTTAACACCAGCCGTCCAAACCAATGTTTCAGTAGGAATTTCCGTACCGTCCTTCAAAACGGCAGCGTGTTCCTTAACCTCAACAACACCAGCAGACTTACGCATGTTAACGCCGTGCTTGATCATGTATTGCTCACCCTTGTCAGCAAGCTTACGGTTCGTCAACATGTTCAAAATTGTTGGTGCAGCTTCGATCACGTCAATCTTAATTTCTGATTCGTCCAAGTTGTTAGCTTCAGCAAGCTCACGACGTTGCTCAATCAATTCACCGGCCAATTCAACACCCGTAAATCCTGAACCAACAACCGCAATACGCAACTTAGCTTCGCGCTTTGCAGGGTCCAACTCCATGGCACCTTCACGAATGACTTCTTCGATGTGCGCACGTAGGCGAACCGCTTCTTCAAATGACCACAACGTGTAGCCGTACTCCTCAACACCTGGCGTACCAAATGTATTAGTCGTACCACCAGTTGCCAAGACCAACTTCTCGTAAGGAATATCTCCTTCAGAAGTCTTAACGATCTTTGCTTCCTTGTCAATCGTATCAACCGTGGCAGTCACAATCTTAACGTTTGGTTGGCGCACGAACAACGTACGCAAATCAAATTGGATGTGCTTTGGCTCAACACGCTTCGTTGCAACTTCATGCAACTCCGTCATGTACGTAAAGAATGAGTGGCGGTCTACCAAAACAATTTGGTAATCCGTGCCCTTCAATCGCTTAGCCAACTTGCGCGCAGTAAATACACCAGAATAACCAGCACCCACTACGACGATGTTTTTATTAGCCATATGAAAAAATCTCCTCAGTATCCCACAAAAAATGTAATTAAAAATAAATCCTCAAATAATTTTAGACCTGCAAAGTGGATTTGTAAATGAATTCACTATTTTTTTGTAAATAAAAAATCCGCTATATCACGCCTTTCACAGACATTATACCAATCAATCCCTTGTTATTCGTGCATTTATGCTCAACTATTTGTGCGGAATATAAGACTTTTAATAGCTTCTTTAAGGCACAAAGACGTGTCCCAAAAAGCGGGACACGTCTTTGTTTTTTAATTATTCAACCATCATACCAGCATGAATCTTATCGATATTCCACTTAACCATGTCGTAGTAAGTGTCACCCTGTGTTCCCTTCTTAGCCAAAGAATCCGTATAAATTTTTTCGTAGATTGGCAAACCAGTTTCCTTAGAAACCTTCTCCATTGACTTAGGTGAAACAGAACTTTCAACGAATAGTGACTTCACGTCAGACTCGTTAATCTTCGCCAACACTTGCTTCATTTGCTCAGGCGTTCCCTGTGATTCAGTGTTAATTTCCCAAATAAACGCCGGCTTGATGCCGTAAGCCTTTGAGAAGTACTTGAAAGCACCTTCAGACGTCACCAACAAACGCTTATCTTCTGGTACATCCGCGAACTTACGTTGGGCTTCCTCGTGCAAGGCCAACAGCTTCTTTTGATATGCTGCTGAGCGCTTTTCAAAAGCAGTTGCGTGTTCAGGATCCTTTTCCTTAAGAACAGCCGTAATCGTTTGCACGTACTTGATACCGTTACTCAAATCCAACCATGCGTGTGGATCAGTTTCTTGTTCCTTACCGGCAGCCGTTAGATACATTGGCTGAACTAGCTTTGATGCCGCAAATACTTCTTTGCCATCACGCTTGTTAGCCGTTTCCGTCAACTTCGTAAACCAGCCATTTCCACCAGTTTCTAGATTCAACCCATTGTGGAAAATAACATTAGCTTCTGTCGTTGCTGTAATATCGGCGGTCTTAGGTTCGTATTCGTGCGGGTCAGTACCGCGCTTGACGATGCTGTATACCTTAACGTCGTCACCACCAACTTGCTCAACCATGTCTTCCAAAATTGAATTGGTTGTTACAATTCGTAACTCACCACTAGCCTCAGCCTTTTGATCATCACGTTGTGAGACGAACCACGCCAGTCCTCCCGCCACAACACCCAATGCGCCTACAGTAATCGCAATCTTCTTAAACACTTTGCTTCCCCCACTTAGTCAAAAATCCTTGTTTCGGCGACACGACAAACGATACTAAAAACATAATTGCTGCCATCAACACAATAGCTGGCCCAGATGCCCAATTCATTGTATATGACAGGTACAAACCAATAACTGATGCAACAGCCCCAACTGATGCTGCAATAACTAGCATCCACTGCAAACGGTTAGTCCACAAGAACGCGGTGGCTGCTGGCGTGATTAACATAGCCACAATCAGGATAATCCCAACTGTTTGCAATGCTGAAACCGTAACCAGTGTCAGCACCAACATCAAACCATAGTGCAGATACGCCGTTTGCAAGCCATACGTCTTTGCAAACGTTTCATCAAATGATGTAATCAATAGCTCTTTATAAAAAATAACAACAAACAGTACAACAATGACCAACACAGCCACCGTTGACATCAAATCACGATCAGACACCGCAAGGACGTTTCCAAACAAAATATGATGCAGGTTCGTTGATGATTCCGCCATCGAAATCAAGATGAACCCTAGTGCGAAGAATGCTGAGAAGACAATCCCGATTGCGGTATCATTTTTCAGCTTACTATTCGCAGCGACTGCGCCAATCAATAACGCCGCAATGACACCAAATGCTGCCGCACCAACCATCAGATTAATACCCAACATGTAGGCGACTGCAACTCCTGGTAGGACACTGTGTGAAATGGCGTCACCCATCAACGACATACCCCGTAAAATAATAAAACTACCAATAATCCCAGACATGACGCCAACCATAACTGACGCCAACAAAGCGCTCTGCAAAAAGTTATAGTGCCCCAGTGCCGCTAAAAATTCTCCAATGCTGGCCATCCGTTACGCCCCCTCAGATTTATTAAACAAAATCGCACCCAAATCTGCTGAAAATGCTTTTTGAACGTTAGCTTGGTTGTAAACTTCAGCAACCGGCCCGTGCGCAATTACCCCGTGATTCATAATCAGCAGTTCATCAAAGTATTTCGCAACCTTATTCAAATCGTGGTGCACCACAATAATTGTTTTGCCGTTATCACGCCACCCCTTCAGTACACGCATGATATCCTCTTCGGATTTCATGTCGATACCAACAAACGGTTCATCCAAAATAACAACTTCTGCTTGTTGCACAATTGCGCGTGCCACGAACACACGTTGCAACTGTCCACCCGACAATTCTCCAATTTGTCGATTCTTGAATTCAGTCAAATGTACCTGTGCTAGGGCTTCATCGACCAATTCACGTTCTTTCTGCCCAGGGCTTTTGAATAATCCTAACTTGCCCTACGTGCCCGTTAAGACCACCTCAAAAACGCTGATCGGAAACGTTAAATCCAGTGCCGCACGTTGCTCAACATACGCAACTTTACGACGTACCATTTTAATCGGCCGACTATCGATTGATGCGCTCCCCGTACGACGTACCAATCCAAGTGCCCCCTTAATTAAGGTTGATTTACCTGCACCGTTCGGACCGATAATACCTGTAATCTTGCCTGGGCTAAACGCAACAGACAAATTTTGAAAAACTGGGGTTGCTGTGTAAGCAACCGTTAAGTTATCAATATGCAACATCTTGTTCCCTCCTCATTCAATGTTGTTCAGATGAGTTTGCATCTCATCAACCTCACAAGATTATCCGATTAATCGGAACAAGACAATAGTTTTTCTGCGATTGAAAATTTTTAGTAATAGAATAACAATATTTTGTCATGATAAAAAGTTAACTATCAACACCCTGAACAAAGTAAAAAACGGCCCTGCTAATGCAGGACCGTTTCGTTAATTATTCAAATATGCATATGTGGTTTTTGCCAATTTTTCTACTAAGGCAATCCCCGCCTGTTCGCTGGTATTGCCACTCGTTAATACCGCAATAACGTAGTCACTGTTGTTTGATTTAACATGCCCAATCGAATTAATAATCCAGCCATTAGAATCTTCCAGCCAACCATTCTTTAATGACACCGTTGCATCACTACCAACGCCGGCGCTTACACCCCAGTTTTGACTGGAAGCGACATTGCTCATTAAATCAGCAATATATGACTGACCTGCATCTGGCAGAACTGAGCTGTCATAAAATATGTTACGCAATAATGTCACTTGATCAGATGCCGTGGTTAAACTATATCCCCAAGCTGATTCATCCATTGCAGAATCTGCCATGCCTAACTTGTTGAACAACTTATCCGGTGCTTTATACCCGCCCTCATCTTCTAACAAAGCCGTTGTTGCATCATTATCACTATCTTCAATCATTGCCGTCGCTAACGTTTTTTCATTAATCGACATGTTCGTTTGATCGCTCGTATGTTGCGCAATCAAATTGGATAACACAGCTACCTTAACAACACTGGCAGTTTTAAACTGGCTGCGTCCAGATGTTATATAAGTGGCCGTCACGCCTGTTTTCTTATCATAGATGGCAATTGTCGCGTCTGCATTGGTAGACTGCGTGTCAGACGCCCACTTCGCTTCTAAGTCACTTGCTTCACTTGAGGCAGTCTGCTTCACCGCCCCGATAGCAGTCGTCACACGCCGTATAACGCCACTGACGGACATCGAATGCCCATCCATTGTCATGCCAATCAATGATCCCCCCATCATGATAGCCGCCACCAAAAGCGAAACCCAAATTCTGCGTCTGCGCTGGCTTCGCCTTTTATCTGACCGATCCATAATTTTTCCTTCTCTCTATATCAAAGCTGATAAGACAAACAGCTGCTGTGATAACTGCAATTTTAAACCGTCAGACTTAATTTAAACTTTCAACAGCGCAAAAAAAGACGTGATACCGAAGTATCACGTCTTTTTTAAGAAGGGCGTTAATTACTTAACAGTAACAACGGCACCAGCTTCTTCCAACTTAGCCTTCAATTCGTTAGCTTCGTCTTCTGAAACGCCTTCCTTGATAGCTGAAGGAGCGTTGTCTACCAAGTCCTTAGCTTCCTTCAAGCCCAAACCAGTTGCTTCGCGAACTGCCTTGATAACTTGAACCTTAGCTGAACCAGCTGAAGTCAACTCAACGTCAAATTCAGTCTTGGCTGCTTCGGCACCACCAGCTGCACCAGCAACTGCAACAGGGGCAGCTGCTGAAACACCAAACTCTTCTTCAATAGCTGAAACCAAGTCAGCCAAGTCCAAAATCGTAGCTTCCTTCAATGAAGCGATGATTGAATCCTTATCAAATGCCATGATAATTAATCTCCTCGTTTATTTGCCTATGCGGCGATTTTATTTGTTTGGGCAATGCCCGGGTAAACCTGCGTAATGCCAAGCGGATGCTTAGGCTTCAGCAGCTTCTTCCTTTGCGTCTGACACAGCCTTAACTGCGTATGCAAAGTTGCGAACAGGTGCTTGCAACGTTGACAACAACATTGACAACAAACCGTCGCGGTCTGGCAAAGCTGCGTACTTGTTGATATCTTCAACAGATGCAACTTGACCGTCAACAACACCACCCTTGATTTCCAAGGCTTCGATGTTATCAGCAAACTTCTTCAAAATGCGTGAAGGAGCGATTGCGTCCTCGTTAGAGAATGCAACGGCTGATGGTCCGACAAACAAGTCGTTCAAGTCAGTCAATTCAGCGGCTTCAGCAGCACGCGTCAAGATCTTGTTCTTGATAACCTTCAACTCAACGCCTTCTGAACGCAATTCTGAACGCAAGTTGTTGGCTTGTTCAACCGTCAACCCACGCACGTCAACAACAACTGCAGATGCGGCTGACTTAAACTTGTCAGCAACTTCTTCAACTTGTTGTGCCTTCAAAGCAATAGTTGCTTCACTCATGGTAATGTTCCTCCTGTTAAGATTTTGATTCGTACCAAAAGACCCCCAGCACATACTGCACCGGGGGTCAAAAGTCGCTTACGCGTTTTTCACTTCCTCGGCGGGTTATTAAGTCTTACGACACCTGCGTCTTAGGTAGAATCGATTTATTACTCGAACTACTTTATCAGGTAGTCGAGGAAGTGTCAACATGAAAAGCTAACTTTGATCTAGAAAAGTTCTAAATTACAAAGAAGCGATATCGATGTTAACAGCAGGTCCGAACGTTGAAGCGATTGATACGTGCTTTACGTATGCACCCTTAACAGCGGCAGGACGAGCCTTCAAGATAACGTCTGACAATGACTTGATGTTTCCAGCAAGCTTGTCGGCGTCAAATGATACCTTACCAACTGGTACAGCAACGTTTCCGTCACGGTCAGTACGGTAAGTAACCTTACCTGACTTAGCGTCAGTAACGGCCTTAGCTACGTCAAACGTAACAGTTCCCGTCTTAGGGTTAGGCATCAATCCCTTAGGACCCAATGCACGTCCAACACGACCAACTTGGGCCATCATGTCAGGCGTAGCAATGGCAACGTCAAAGTCCAACCAACCGTCAGAAATGCGTTGAACCAAGTCAGCAGCACCAACTACGTCAGCACCAGCTTCTTCAGCTTCCTTAGCCTTATCACCTTGAGCAAAGACCACAACAGTTTGGTCCTTACCAGTACCGTTAGGCAAAACAACGGCACCACGCAATTGTTGGTCAGCTTGACGAGTATCAACGTTCAAGTTGAACGCGATTTCAACAGTTGCATCAAACTTGGCAAAGTCGATATCCTTTACCAATTGGGCAGCTTCTTCAACAGTGTACAACTTAGCACTGTCAATCTTTTCAGCGGCTGCCAAATACTTCTTACCATACTTCTTAGCCATGGTAGCTATTCCTCCTTGCAAATGCGGTCAAACGGTCATTGACCTCCCGCTTGATCATGCTTAGTTTCCTACGCGATCCGTACGGAACCCGTTAATTAGCCTTCAACAGTGAAGCCCATTGAACGAGCAGTACCTTCGATCATGCGAACAGCTGCATCAACGTCAGCCGCGTTTAGATCTTGCATCTTAGTTTCTGCAATTTCACGTACTTGTGCTGCAGTAACCGTAGCGACCTTCTTCGTGTTAGGCTCACCAGAACCCTTTTCAACACCGGCTGCCTTCTTCAACAAAACTGCTGCTGGAGGCGTCTTAGTGATGAACTCGAATGAACGATCTTCATATACAGTAATAACTACTGGGATCAACAAACCACCTTGGTCGGCAGTGCGAGCGTTAAACTCCTTTGCGAATCCCATGATGTTAACACCAGCTTGACCCAAAGCAGGTCCAACTGGAGGTGCAGGGGTAGCCTTACCGGCTGGAATCTGCAACTTAACAATGCTTGAAACTTTCTTAGCCACGATTGTTTCCTCCTTCGTGTTTGTGGTGTAATGGCGCGTTTCGATTTACGCCTCCCACATACGCGTGTTGCCACACATACCAGATTATAATAACAAAACGCCTGACTTTTGACAAGTCAGGCGTTCACTAAATATTCTTAATTTTCGCTGTTTCCCATTAAATCAATGGTTGCACATCGTTAAATGAGATTTCAGTTGGCGTTTCACGACCCAAGAAATCAACCAAAACCGTTACTTCTTGCTTGTCGTTATCGATAGCCGTCACTTCACCTTGCATACCTGCAAATGAACCAGCAACGATCTTAACCGTCTCGCCAACTTCAACGTTAAGCTCAGTTACCTTACGCTCAACGATGTTCATACGTTGTAGCATGTCGTCAACTTCATCAGGCAACAATGAAACTGGCTTTGAACCACCACCGTGAGAACCCAAGAAACCAGTAACACCTGGTGTGTTACGGACAACGTACCAAGCCTCGTCGGTCATAATCATCTCAACCAAGGCATAACCTGGGAAATCATTTTCCTTGATGATCTTCGTCTCGCCGTCCTTCTCAACTTCAACTTCTTGCTCAGGCACGATAACGCGGAAGATGTAGTCAGTCATCCCCATCGTTTCGATACGTGATTCCAAGTTGGCCTTAACCTTGTTCTCGTAACCAGCGTATGTGTGCAAAACGTACCATTGCTTATCGTATGACTCAACTGCCATGATTGCCTCCTCAGGTTATACCTGTATTTTTTGTAAATTAAAAACCCTCATGACTGAGGGTTTTATTATCTGCGTTTCGATATTTTCATTATATCGCAACCGGCTTACTTAGACAACCAAGTAACCCCTTGCTCAAATACCCAGTCAGCGCCACCGAACAAAACGGCGAAAAACAAACCAGTCATCAAAACAATTGACGTGTCACGGACGTTTTCACTCAAAGTAGGCCAAGTAACCTTCTTCATTTCCGCAACAACACTAGCCAAAAACTTCATGTCATGTACTCCTGTATCCAGAACGGTTTAGCCGACCTGGTGCTTACATCGTCTCGCGGTGCATTGTGTGTTGTCCGCAGAACTTGCAAAACTTCATAACTTCAAGACGCTCAAGACGATTTGGCTTCTTTGTTACCATATAGTTTCGTGATCCACAGACACTGCACGCTAAAGCGACTTTCTTTGCTGCCATAATGTGTCTCCGCTCTATCTATTTTCTCATTTAATCTATTGTTAACTATACCACAATCACTAATCTCAGTCATCATACAACTCGACGGAAAGTTTAATCTGAATCTGGCGGCGCATCAAATACCCCCATGATTTTGATCGATGCAACATTTCCGCGCATTCCTCCACCTTGTAACCTGATAACCATAACTGCAAAAAGTGCTGTTCTTTCGGTGTTAATTTTGATGCTATTGCTTGCAACGATGCTTTAATATGCTGTGATTCTTCATAATAAAGCATCGTAGTCTCTTCTAATCGACCACCATTTGCATGCTTTTCATCTTCCAGCGCAATAGTCTCAAGTGATGAATCGACTCGATACTCAAGTCGCCACACTTGTTGCGCATGGTGACGAAGTGCCTTTTCGTAATAGGCAATCAGCGTCGGCCACGTGAAAATTCGTAACGATGCCAACGCCCGATATAAAACGTACTGCGCTTCCGAATACCAGTCGTTCGGCTTTATCTGGGTATCTTGGCGTGTATATTCGCGCCAAATCAGACCACTTAGTTGCCCACTCAACGTTTGCATGGCAATTGTGTCGCCGTCCTTCGCTGATTTCATGATGTCTTCTATATTGTCCGGCACTCGCTTCACCATCATCAAGTCCTCCTTGTGGGTTACCTTATCTCATACAATGCCACAAGTTGGTTGGTATGCCATGATTATGCAAAAAAGGTACTATCTCGGTTCATCGAGATAGTACCTTTACACATAATCTTTATTTTAAAGTGGGTTGCGGCTATTAAATGCTTGATAGATGAGCAAACTAGCTGCTACGGATGCATTCAAACTTTGCACGTGTCCAACCATTGGAATCGTCAACGTCTCATCAACCGTCTTCTTCAACAATGGTGAGATGCCCTTACCCTCATTACCGATGATAAGTGCAGTTGGTCCAGCAGCGTCCCAACGACGGTAGTCCTTACCATCCATATCCGTGCCAAAGACCCACAAACCACGTTCCTTCAATTGTTCAACCGTTTGAACCAAGTTGGTCACACGCGCAACTGGCACGTGCTCAATCGCACCAGTGGACGTCTTCGCTACAACAGAGGTCAATTGCACAGCACGACGCTTTGGAATGATGATACCGTGTACACCGGCCGCATCAGCCGTTCGCAAGATTGAACCCAAGTTGTGGGGATCTTCAATTGAATCCAGTACCAAGAAGAAAGGTGCTTCGTCCTTTTCAGCTGCCTTAGCAAACAAGTCGTCAATCGTTGCATATGCATATGCAGCAATTGATAACACGACACCTTGGTGGTTTTGACCGTCCGTCAATTCATCAAGCTTAGCCTTGGGCGCATCTTGGATGACCAAGCCACGCTTCTTAGCTAGCGTCATGACTTCATTTCGAATCTTGTCTGTCAAACCAGTTTGTAGCCAAACCTTGTTAATTTCCGTTTCACCCTTCAATGCTTCAACAGAAGCGTGGTGACCAAACACAAATTCAGTTTGTGCTGCAATATCCTCTTGGTCTGACTCTGGTCGTTCTGCACGCTTTGCACGTGGTTGGCGGTCACGGTCATTAAAACGGCGATCCGCCCCACGACGGTTATTATTGCGCTCCGGCTTACCGCCACGATCGCGCTTGTTTCGGTTATTACTTTGTTGTGCCATTTGCTCTCGTTCGTCCACTTTCTACTTGTTCATAAACCCAGGCAATAATCTCATCCAAACGGGCTTGTTGGTCGCTTGCTGCCAAGTAGCCAATTAGCGCCTCAAATCCAGTTGAAATGCGGTACGTAACCACGTCCGTATTCTTTGCCTTCGTATGTGAGTTTGCATTACGCCCACGCTTAAAGTAGGCCATCTCTTCTTCCGTCAATAGGTCATCCGTTTCCATCAACGCAAACAAAGCTGCGTGCGCCTTAGCTGACACGTAGTTCTTTGATTCACG
Organism: Weissella confusa; assembly: GCA_014332815.1. Classification (GTDB taxonomy): domain Bacteria; phylum Bacillota; class Bacilli; order Lactobacillales; family Lactobacillaceae; genus Weissella; species Weissella confusa_C. The sequence continues at coordinate 54,891 of JACSZT010000007.1, forward strand.
TTGCAAACGGGCTGGCTTGGTAATCCCTTTGGCTAGCAAATGTTGACGAATGTACACTTCGTACACCGCATCCCCATAATAAGCCAAATCCAAGCCATTCAATTGCTCATAGTTAATCTTCTCGTTCATGCTTACTATAATAACAGAAAAACCAGGCCAATGACCTGGTTTTACTTATTATGCTTCTACAACATGACGAACAAATGGATCATCTGACAATCCTTGCTCCAAGATAATCGCTGCCCAAGCCTTAGCTAAGTGAAGGCTGTGGTCCTTGAAATTACCGCACTCACGAATCGTGGTTGCGGGCACATCATCCCAAGTAATCTCATCACGAATCTTGCGCAAAACGCGGGTGAATGTTTCCGCAAGTTGTGTTGGCGTATATGTTTGCCAACTGATGACATGAAAGCCGGTACGACATCCGAATGGTGAAATATCAATAATGCCATCCAACTCATCACGAACTAGGCTCGCAAACAGGTGTTCCAATGTGTGAATACCAGCTGTTTCAATCGACGTTTCATTTGGTTGTACCAAGCGCAAATCATAATTTGCAATGGTCCCACCAGCTGGACCGGCTTGTTCTTCAATCAAGCGCACATATGGCGCTTTAACTTGTGTGTGATCGAGTGTAAAACTTTCAACTTCTGCCATGTTATTTTCCCTCCAAATAAGATACAGGCTTCTTCACTTCAACCTTTGTGCCGTGGTATTGGTTCTTAATCCACTTTTGTACTGCTGGGTCGCGATATAGCGCCACCAGTTTCTTGTACGTTTTGTTGTTGGCCTGTGATTCACGCGTTGCCAAAATGTTGATGTTACCAATCGTGCCTGAATTGATTGACTCATGATAAATTGAATCCTTCAAAACATTCAAACCACCGGCTTGTGAAACTGAATTCGAAATCAGTACTGCCGCTACTGAGTCATCTTGCTTAACTAATGACACCCCGGTTGTATCATCAATTTCCTTGAATTTGAAATGATGTGGATTATCGGCAATATCAGCAACGCCTGACAAGGCTGAGAAGTTCGCCTTCAACTTAATCAAACCAGCGTTAGCAAGCAAGCGTAACCCACGGGCCGCGTTGGCATTATCGCGCGCAATCGCAATCGTGCTGCCATCCGGAATATCACTAACCTTGTGATAATCCTTTGAGTACACACCCATCGGCTCAATATAAGTCGTGCCAAGTGCGGCTAACTTCTCCGTATCGGTCTGTTTATTGAACGCATGGAAATAATCATATGATTGGAAGGCATTCACATCGACTTCACCTGAAGCCGTCGCCTTATTTAAGGTTCCCCCATCCGTGAACTCTTTCACCTTAATTTGCACATGCGCCTTTTTCGCCGCCGATGAATCAGCAATATGACGCCAAATTTCAGCATCTCCAGTGACTGATCCAACCGTCACCTTTTTAACCGTCGCCGCCTGAATTGACGTCGTTGTCGCTAACAACGTCCCAGTCACTACGACCCCAGCAATCACAATTCCCAATCTCTTAACCATTTCGCCTACCCCCAAACTTCATCCGCAATGTGCTTGATGAATGATAACTTCGTCCACTCTTCTTGTTCCGTCAACGCGTTTCCCTCTTCCGTTGAGGCAAAGCCACACTGCGTCGATAGTGCTAAGTTTTCTAGTGGCACTAACTCCGCTGCCTCGGCAATGCGATTCTTAATTGCCTCGGCCGACTCAAGCTTAGGAGACTTACTTGTCACCAATCCCAACACAATCGTGACGTCTTCGCGACCTTGCCAGATTTCAGGCAACGGCTCAAAGTCACCTGAGCGGGCATCATCGTACTCCAAGAAGTAGGTGTCATAATGCAATTGGCCAAGGTACTTTGCTACCGGGGCATAACCACCTTCGAATAGATACGTTGACTTGAAGTTGCCTCGGCAAATGTGCGTTGAGATTTTAAAATCTTCTGGCAAGTGATCCAACGCCTTGTTGATGACATAAACACTGTCCGTTGCAATCTTTTCATACTTAGCACGCTCAGCCGGATCATTCCTGAACTCGTTCAACTTGCTAATCAAGAAGGCCCAGGTCGTATCATCTAGTTGGACGTAGCGACTGCCCAAATCATAATAGTGTTGCAACGTGTCATGGTACGCTTGCGCCAAGTCATCTAGATAGGCTTCCCAGCTGTCATAAAACTCTAAGGCCCGGTCTGAACGACCATCGCGGAAGAGCAACGTTGGCGCTGGAATCGTTGACTTAGGTTCAGTCCCTTCTGGCGCAACTGACTTCAGGTAGGCGAAGTCTTCAAAGAATGGGTGTTCTGGGTTAAAAGCAATCTTGCCAGTCAATTGGACGTTATCCGTTCGCGTTTTTTCGCCGTGGAATTTGTATGAATCTTCTTGTGTGTATCGGTTAACCCCGGTAAGGCCCCACAAAAAGTCGAGGTGCCACCATGAACGAGCAAACTCACCATCTGTGACATCCTTCAGTCCGACTTCATGTTGGTGAACCACCAAGTCATGAATTTCGTCATGTTGCACTTGAATAAGCGTTTCGTGGTCGATTGTCCCAGCCGCATAATCTGCGCGTGCTTGCTTCAATGCTGCTGGACGTAGATATGATCCAACCTGGTCAAAGTGATAACGTACCTTGGTTCCTACTGTCATAATTTCTAATCTCCTGTTGTTTAAGACTTAATCTGTCGTAGCTGTTATTTTGTCTGGCCCGCTGCCAGTTCCAAAAAATCACATTCGACTTTGACCAAGCCCCTCACCAACAAAAAGACATCGGTGAGCGGTGACACATAGATATTGCATCGTTCCTTCCTCACTTTCTTCAACTATCCGTAAACAAAAAACGTCCCGTAGCCACTACAGCTACGGGACGTTTTCACGTGTTACCACCCGGGTTCAATGGTCCTCAAAAATAAGAACCATCCTCTTTCAGTACGGTCGTATACCGACGATACCTAAGCGCAATAACGGACGCACCCGAGTGACGCTCACACTTTGCTCACGTCATTAAGACTCCAAGACCATTTTCCAATTCGCGCGTCCGTTAATTCACACCAACCATTAACTCTCTGGGCGACGCTTGAAAAGTACTTATCTCTTCCCAGTCGATGTTTGTATCTTAAAACTAAAATTAGAAAACGTCAATATTTTTATTAAAAATAAATTAGAGAAATTCCATACCGCCATCAACCATGATAGATTGACCAGTAATATAAGCTGATCCCGGCAAAGCAAACCTTGCCACACATCCAGCAATATCGGCTGGCGTTGCTTCACGTCCCAAGTCATTTCGTTCAATACATTCGCTTGTTGTTCAGGTACAGTCATCCGCTTAATGGCAGCCGATTGTGTTAAGCCACGAATACCAAATTCCGATGTGCCACGTCGACCTGATAAAACTTCGACTCATAGCCAGCTTCAACTAGTGAACTGCCATTACACAAAAAACACCAAACGAAAAACGCCTCACCTGCTACCAGATAAGGCGTTTCATAGAAACCGTGTTAGGAATTATCTATCACCACATACCAATCATCTTCATCCACAAACCACCAGCACCAATCCAAATGACGATGTAAACCAAGCCAAGGATAAAATTCATTCGCCACCACTCACCCTGCTTTACATATCCTGACCCAAACAAAATCGGAGCAGGGCCTGATGAATAGTGAGTCGTTGAGGCCATCAAGTTCCCGAAGAACCCAAGCATCAATGCTGCCAACAAAGCTGGCACGTGAGCAGCAATCGCCACTGCCAAGAATGCTGCATACATGGCCGACACGTGGGCAGTTGATGAAGCAAAGAAATAGTGACTGTAGAAGTACGCTACCAACAATAGCATCAAAACAACGAACCAATTCAAGCCACCCAAACTTGCACCAATTGTCTTCGACAACCAAGGGATAAAGCCAAGCGCATTCAATTGACTTGCCATCATAACCAAAACCGAGAACCAGAACAACGTATTCCACGCTCCAGTTTCTTTCAAAATGTCATTCCATGACAAAACTCCCGCAATCAACAAGAATCCGATAATTAAGAAGCCAGTAGTCGTTGAATCAATACCAACAAATGAGCCTAAAATCCACAACACCAATGCAAGTACGAAACCGATAATCATCATAATTTCAGGCTTTGAAACCTTACCCATCTCATGCAATTCAGATTCAGCCCAATCCTTTGCGTCTGGGGTTTCCTTAACCTCAGGTGCATACATCTTGTAAATCAAAAATGGCACAATAATCAATGACAAAATACCTGGAACTAATGCAGCCAAGAACCAGTTCATCCAAGTAATATCAACACCTTGCTTAGCGGCAAAAGTTTGAGCAATTGGGTTACCCGCCATAGCAGTCAAAAACATCGCCGCCGTAATCGCGTTAGCGTGAAATTCTGTAAAAATCAAGAATGATCCAATCTTACGTTCTGTACCCTTTTCAGGATCTGAGCCAAACGTTTGAGCCAATGACTTGATGATTGGGAACATAACCCCACCAGCACGTGCTGTGTTTGAAGGAGTTCCAGGGGCCACAACCAAATCAACTGCTGACAAGGCATATGCTAATCCCAATGTCTTCTTTCCAAAAGCACGTACAAAGATCAACGCAATTCGTCGTCCCAAGCCGGTCTTAATGAACCCACGTGAGATGAAAAAGGCCATTACAATTAACCAAATTGAGCCGTTTCCAAACCCTACAATTGCATCATCCATTGGGACCGTGCCCGTCAAAACAACTGCAACGAAACCAATCAAAGCCACACCTCCTAGTGGCAATGGCTTCGTAACAAGTCCTAAGATTGTTGCAACGAAAATCGCGAACATGTGCCAAGCAGCAACTGACATGCCATCAGGTCGCATTCCCGCCAAGAACCACAAAACCAATCCGACAACGATGGGTGCAATAAATTTCTTATAATCTACTTTTTCTAGCGTATTCATGAAAGATAACCTACAACCTATTCCTTTATCCTACAAATCTAGTACATACTTAGCAGCTTGCTTACCAGCTTGTCGACCAAACACAACAGTTTCAGCAATTGAATTACCACCGATACGGTTGTTACCGTGCAAACCACCGGTAACCTCACCGGCTGCGTACAAACCAGAGATTGCATCACCAGCCTCAGTCAACGCTTCGGTCAACTTGTTAATCTTGATACCACCCATCGTGTAGTGGATAGCTGGCTTGATGTGAATAGCGTAGAATGGCCCTGTAGTGATGCCACGGTCCATGGCTGTCGTACGACCAAACACCGTATCTTCACCAGCCGCTTGGAACTCGTTCCACTTGGCAACCGTTTCTTCTAAGTGCTTCGCATCTAGGTTAGCCTTGTCAGCCAACTCAGCCAAAGTTGCTCCTTCTATTACCAATCCCATAGCATAGTAAAAATCAATTGCCTTGAACGCATCACGAATGCCTTGATCCAAAATCAAGGTTGCTCCATCTTCGTGCAGATCATTGATTGCTGCGGTGGCCTTATCACGCGTTGTCATTTCATTAACAAAACGTTGACCAGCACGGTTTACCAAGATTGCGCCTTCTCCACGAACCCCTTCACCAATTAGGTAAACGTGATCCGTGTCTTGTTGTGCCGTTGGGTGGATTTGAATCTTATTCATATCAACCAACGTACCACCAACAGCAGTCGCCAACTTCATTCCGTCACCAGTAGCACCAGGGTGGTTAGTAGTCTTCAAGTCCAACAACTCTGGAGCATACTCAGCCAACATCTCACGGTTTTGAGCAAAGCCACCTGCGGCAATTAAAACAGCTTTCGCATTAACTGTCTTCTCACCAATTTGGTCGTTGTTAATCTTCAACCCTGTGATTTGGTCGCCTGACTTGATCAACTCCAAAACTTTCGTACCAGCAAACAAAGGAATTTGCTTGTAAGCCAACTGCTTTTGAAGCCCCTTTACCAGGTAACCACCAACAGCTGACTTATCACCCGGACGGTGGGCACGCTTTTGTGACATACCACCAGTTGACGTGATATCCGTCAAGTTGATGTTATGGTTGTACAACCAATCAATCGCTGATTCAGTGTGGGCGACAAAGTAGTGCAACAACTCAGTGTTGTTTGTGCCACCACCACCCTTGAGTGTGTCTTCATAGAAAGACTCTTGGGAATCCACAATGCCATTTTGGAGTTGTACAAATGTTTCAACACCATTCATACCAGAAGACGCACGGTTAGAGTTCCCTCCCAATACCGCCAACTTCTCGAAAATTGCCACGTCCAAACCAAGCTCTTGGGCTTGGATAGCAGCAGTCATACCAGCTGCCCCCGAACCGATGACAACGAAGTCATAACTATCTTTCATTTCGGCTGGGTTAGCTTTTGGAAAAATAAACTTTGCCATTTTAATTACTCCTTGTTGGAACGATCCAAGTTTGTCATTGCCATGAAGTCCATCCACTCATCGTATTGTGCTTCAGTCAAATCACCTGATGCCAAAGCCGCTTTCTTCAACGTTGTGCCATTCTTGTCGGCAGCTTGCGCAATTTCAGCAGCAGCGTGGTACCCAATGTGTGGTGACAAGGCTGTAACCGTCATCAATGAGTTGTCCAACAATTCTTTCATGCGGGCTGGGTTAACTTCCAAACCGTGAATCATACGGTCAGCAAAACCAGTCATGGTACCAGCCAACAATTCTGATGATTCCAAAAAGGCATTAATAATAACTGGCTTGAACACATTCAATTCAAAGTTTCCTTGTGAAGAAGCCATCGTAATCGTCGTGTCGTTTCCAAAGACGCGGACAGCTGCCATCGTCAAAGCTTCAACTTGCGTTGGGTTGACCTTACCAGGCATGATTGATGAACCAGGCTCGTTAGCAGGGATCTTTAATTCACCGTAACCACCACGAGGACCTGAAGCCAAGAAACGAATGTCGTTACCAATCTTCATCAAATCAGCTGCCAATGACTTGAACGCACCGTGCACCGCGTTCATTGCAGCATGACTTGTCAAACCATAGAACTTGTTGCTTTCAGCCGTGAATGAGAACCCGTAAATGTCTGAGACAGTGGCAGCGATTGCCTTACCAAGCTCAACATTGGCATTCAAACCAGTACCAACGGCCGTTCCACCCATCGCCAATTCATACAATTGTGGACGCAATGCCTCAATGATTTCCTTATCGTGCTTCAAAGATGAAATATAACCTGACAATTCTTGTCCGAATGTCAAAGGTGTTGCGTCTTGCAAGTGTGTACGTCCAACCTTAATCACATCCCAGTATGCATCTTGTTTAATGCGCAATTCAGCAATCAAGTGGTCCAAAGCCTTTTCAACCGTCGCAACTGATTCAGTCGCAACAATGTGCATTGCTGTTGGGAAGATATCGTTTGATGATTGTCCCATGTTTACGTGGTCGTTAGGCAAAATTTCCAGGCCACTCTTTTGTGATGCCAAGTGGGCAACCACTTCATTCGTGTTCATGTTTGTTTGCGTACCTGAACCGGTTTGGTAAACAGATAGAGGGAAGTCCTTACGTAGTTCCACATCATCTAATGACAACAACTCGTCAATAGTGGCGACGATGGCATCAGCCTTATCGGCATCTAATGAACCATTAGCCTTATTAGCGAAGGCAGCGGCGCGCTTGATGTTCAGCAAAGCACGGATAATGCCCAATGGCATACGGGATCCGGTTGGGAAGTTTTGCAATGACCGTTGTGTTTGCGCCATCCAAGCAGCATCAATTGGCACTTGTACTTCACCAATAGCGTCTGATTCAATACGGAATTCTTGTAACATTTTATTTTCTCCTTGTTTATAAACCTAAATCGTTAACGTCTTAATTGCTTCGATGATTTTGTTTTTAGTGACTTCTTCGAAGTCTGAGAGTTGATGATTGCGCTTCTGAATCAAATAGATGTAGAAGTTAATCGGATTAGTTAACGGCACAATCGCCAAATCACGGCGGTCTTCCACGGCCAACCTAGCCATGATGCCTACTCCATTACCTGCGGCAACTAAGCCTTGCTCTGTCAGAGCCTCATTCGTGATATACAAGTTGTGTATTTCTTCTGTCATATCATTTTCAACAAGTTGATCCATGAGAACACGGTACGCTGTGAATTGTTTGGTGACTGTGATGAAACGTTCGCCTTTTAAATCACCTACTGATAGGGATGGTCGATTTGCTAGTGGGTGACCTAATGGCAAAATCACAACATAAGGGCTTTTAGTAATGAAGTAACTGTTATATTGCTTACTCTTCTCTGGGGTAAGTGATCCAATAAATCCCAAGTCAATTTTGTCTTGGTCAATCAACTCGTACATACTGGCGGGCCCAGTTTCAACCATGTGAAACGAATCAATTTCTTTAGGACCTAACTGCGACATAATTCTTGGAAAAATTGTTGCACCAATCATCGGAGGAACACCCATGGCAATTTTTTGTTGCTTACCAATTTCGCTTTGAATAATCTCCGTTTCACGCATAATGATGCGACTGTGTCGTAACAATGTTTCACCCGTATCGGTTAGACGTAAATCAGCATTTCCCCGTGTACGGATGATCAGCATGGTGTTTAGCTCATCTTCCAATCGGCGTAGCGCATTGGTTATCGATGGTTGCGAAACAAACTTTACGTGAGCTGCCTTGGTTATTGACCCTTCTTCAGCAATTGCAACAAAGTATTCCAAGTCATTTAATAACATGTGTTTCCCTCATTTAACATAGTGGCAAGTTAGTAAATTACTTGTCTGACTTACCTGAATTGAATGCCGTGCGAATGCCACGAAATCCTTGAATACGGGTGATGTCCCCTGTGAACTGAAGCGTTCCTAGAAAAGTGCCATCAATATCGCGGACGGAATAATAGTTGGCATAAACTGTTTTGTCATTCTTAGGAAACCATTGTTCAAAATGACTTGCAGCACCATTGTGAAAATCTGTAAGCATGTTTTGAACGGCCTCTTGATCGGCTTCGGCAAACAATGAAACAAACGGCTTTCCTAGTGAATTTTGACTACGGGCATTCACACGATTGTCAACCGCTGAATAATAAACCAACTCGTCATCTGCATTAGCAAAGTCGATTTCGAATGGCAACAAGTTCAATACTTGCCGTAACGTGTGCAATGAAATTTTACCTGTTGGTAGATTGATGACACCGTTGCCATCAACAATTGTTTGACTGTTTTCTAGTTCAATTTGATCTGCCATAAAACTATGACTCCTTTAAATAAAATTCTGAATTTATAATTTTAAAATTTGACTGATCCATGTTGACCAGCTGTATTGACTTGTCACGGTAAATGAAAATGGCTCCGAATGGATAGTCACTATCTAGCGGTCCATCATTGAAGAACAAGCGCGTTGTTTCAATTTCACCATCAATTGACTCGGGAGAAATGACAGTAACACTTGCCAACTCATTATCGTGCGGATAACCCGTTTCTGAATCGATAATATGGTGATACATTTTGCCATCAACCATTAGATGGCGCTCGGCTACTCCACTGGTCACGATTGATGCAGCCGGCGTCGTGAAACTTGCAATCTTTTCACCATGTCTAACCAAAGGATTGCGAACGCTCACCCGCCACATACCATTCTGTTTATGGGGTGCCGGATTCAATAACACGATATTTCCACCGAAATTAATAATGCCAGCAAGTTGTCCTTGTGCTTGCCAAAGATTTTTCACCCGGTCGGCAATGTACCCCTTAGCGATTGCACCGAGGTCCAACTCCATGCCCGCAGTTGGTAGATACACCGATAAGTCGTCATCATTAAGAACAATCTCAGCTGGTGAGATAATTCGTCGGCAATTTCTGATGTCAATTTCATCAGGCACGTTTGCGTCTGCAAAGCCGATGCGCCAAAGTTTAACCAGTGGTCCAATTGCGACGTTAAACCCAAAATATTCGCGACTAACCATCACTGCACGTTTTACTAATTGATAAACCGTAGCTGGTACTTGAACTGAATGATTCCCAGCTGCTTTATTGATTGACATCACCGACGAGTAATCACGGTTCACAGTGAACAAATTTTCATACTTTCGCACGAGGTCGATTGCTTCATCTAGGTAACGTTTATCGCTTGTGCCATACAGTATCACGCTATTCGTCGTGCCCATCGCTCGCCACGTTTTTTCAATTTTGATCAAAACATTGACGCTCCGGTCGTGGCATCGTCTTCTTCATCATCTGTAGTAGTTGTTGCAGCTACTTTAGGCGTGACACCCTTGTCCGTTAGCTGTGTTTTCTCAATCCACCAACCATCACCACGATCCAACACTTTCGCATTGCCAGCGGGACTAATAACGATCGAAGGAACAGTATCTAAATCCAAGGCGCTACCCTGCAACACGTTCACAGTATCGCTGTACCCTAAATTTATATTGGCAACTTTATCCTCGTTTGAGATTTTTGGTGTGCTGGATGTCGCACGATTCATCGCTATGGCACGCATTGGTCGAAGTGAATCGGCAAACACCATAAAGTTGCTAAAGATTTGCTCAAGGAATCCAACGGTACCAGTGTCAGTCAATTCTTCATGGGCCACATCAATGTTAGCTGCTGCTGGTCCCAGCAAAAACTGATTCCCTGGCAATACAAACGCGTCCAAACCCGGCGCATCCATAATTTGTCGTAAGTGCTCTTGGGCGTTTGTCGTTCCCATCTTCCCCAATGACGTACCAACAATCATTACAGGCATGTTCGTAAATGGATGAAGCGATCCATAACTCATCCACTCGATTACCGACTTCAATGACGCAGTAATTGAATGATCATATTCTGGTGTTGAAATAATCACACCGTCTGCTGCTTCGATTTGACGCGCCATTTCTTCTACTCGAAGTGGCACCTCCGCCTCCTCACTAAACAGTGGCAAACCGGCGATTTCTGCAATTTCAATGTTTGCTTGGTCTTTAAAATGTTTCTTCATAAACCAAAGTAAGCTTCGGTTATACGACTTGCGGGCATTGGTTCCCACAATTGCTACTAAATTCATAATTCAACCTCTAATTCAATTAGTGCTTTTTTTCACATAAATTAATTATATGGTTATTAAACTCTAAATTCAGCACTTTGGTCAATCATTCACAAAGTCTAAAATCAGTTAAAACAGTTGTTTTTTAGGGTTTTGTTGCACTACATATTTTTAAGTTATTTAAAAATAACCCAACCTTATATTTTTTTATTTTGTGATATAACGCACGTCCTATGCACCCAAGCAAAAAAACAGCCACCCAGCAATAAGCCAAGTGACTGTTCTAAAAACTATTAATTATGCACGACGCCAGCGCGTTCCTTGTGGCGTATCTTCTAGGATAATGCCACGAGCAGCCAACTCGTCACGGATTTCGTCTGAACGAACAAAGTTTGATGTCTCACGGGCAGCATCGCGTTCCTTGATCAATGCATCAACATCTGCATCCAACAAAGGTGCTTGCTCCAAACCGTCAACACCGAACACGTTCATCAAGTCCTTGATTTGCTTCAAGACAAAGTTGACCGTGTCAGTCTTTACTTCTTCAGCTTGTGAGTACAAGTTTGCTAATTCAATCAACTCGTAAACCGCCGTCATAGCGTTTTGCGCGTTGAAGTCATCGTCCATGGCCTCGACAAAGGCATCAACCTTTTCCTGTGCCTTTGCTTCGATATCTGCATCTGAACCTTCAACTGCTGATCCCAAACGGAATTGCAAGTTGCGGTAACCAGTGCGGATACGCTCCAAGTTACGGGCAGCCAAGTCCATGTTCTTTTGTGAGTAAGCAATTGGACGACGGTATTGCGTCGTAGCCATGAAGAAACGCAAAACCATTGGGTCATCGATTTGTTGCAACAACTCGTGAACAGTCGTGAAGTTACCCAAAGACTTTGACATCTTCTCGTTTTCATCACCCACCGTTACGAATCCGTTGTGCAACCACTTCTCAACGAACTTCTCACCAGTGTGAGCTTCAGTTTGTGCAATTTCGTTCGTGTGGTGTGGGAAAGCCAAGTCAATTCCACCACCGTGGATATCCAAGTGGTTTCCCAAGTACTTCGTTGACATCACTGAGCACTCGATGTGCCATCCAGGACGTCCCTTACCCCAAGGTGAGTTCCAAGCAATGGCACCATCGCCGTTCTCACCCTTCCAGACAGCAAAATCCATTGGGTCTTCCTTACGTGCCAATTCACCGTCATCCAAACGACCAGCGGCGTTAGATTCCATTTCAGCCAAGTCTTGGTGAGCCAAGATACCGTATCCCTTGAACTTCTTAGCACGGAAGTAAACGTCACCTTCAGACTCGTAAGCGTAACCCTTCTTGATCAAGTCCTCAACGAACTCGATAATCTCAGGAATGTGCTCAGTTGCGCGAGGGCGAACAGTTGCAGGCTTAATGTTCAATGGCGCTGTGTCTTCGTTAAAGGCATCGATGTACTTGTCGGCCAATTCAGGAACCGTAATTCCTTGCTCAGCTGCGGCAGCAATCATCTTGTCATCGACGTCAGTAAAGTTAGAAACGTAGTTAACTTCGTATCCGCGGTACTCGATGTAGCGACGGATGGTGTCAAAAGCAATCGCAGAACGCGCGTTACCGATGTGGATGTAGTTGTAGACAGTAGGTCCGCAAACGTACATGTTGATCGTCTTCTCGTTGATGGGCTTGAAATCTTCCTTTTGCAAGCTCATCGTGTTGAACGTCTTCATCATTGTGATTTACCCCTTTTAGTTTGTATAAGCCAATGGTAACATGACGACAAAAAATCCCTAAACAATATGCTTATAGTCAGGTGAACAGGTAACCATTTAATTATCATATCCTCCTAATACATCACACTTATTTTATCATAGTAAGTCAAGTTTTTTGCGGTAAATTTTGATACATCGTCATTATCCGAGAAAACGGATGAAACAGCGCTATGACGCACATAAACGTCGTCACACAATGCGCAAAATCAAACGATAATCCGGCCAACCAATAACTCCAAATTGCGGGCCAATTAAATCCACCAAATAAGAATGGTGCTTGCAAGATTGTCGTCCAAAATCCGTAAGTTAAACAGAAGACTAGGCCAACAATCAATGCCATGCTTTTTTCATCAGCAACACGCCGACTACCACTGGTAATCAATACCAAACCGGCATACAAAATCAGTTGCACCATCACCACCGGGTGCATCCCCAACAACAATCCCGTTAAAATCACAGCAAGACTTGCTGCTGGTAAGGCAATGCGCCAGCCAAAATACCAAGCAACAAGGATGACCAAGGCGGTGAACGGGGTCACATTTGGCCATGGATGCACGAACAGGCGCGCGACAACCATCACGGCCGTCAACACGCCTGTCATCGCCACCCAATGTAGCGTTTTTGTCATTAGAACTGCTTCAACTCAAAGGTAATACGATCACCAGAATGCAACTTCAAATCAGCGGGCGCTTCACTGGTTTGCTTTCCATTTACCGTATAAACCCAGTATTGGTTCTTCACTTGATTCTGCGCACGACCATCGATTTCAGTAATAAACCCATCGGCCGTGACCGACATCTTCGGCTCACGCTTCTCGTTTTGGGCCAAATCTAATAGCGTCTCGCCCTTTTTCAACGTCACTTTGAACGTCTTCTCTTTACCATCATGCTTCACAACCATTGTCACATGACGTTCAGCTTTCGATTGCGTTGTTTGAGCATCTGTGCGGCTTTGCCAGTGTTGCATACCAAACAGTGTCCCACCAATAATCAAAACCAACGCAATCAACAACATCAAAACTTTACTAATTACTCGCATCTCTCTGCTCCTGCGTTACTTAATTGGGCATGCACCCGTTTCACAATCACTTGAATCAACCAAGTCCATCAACTTATCTTCGCTGTGTAGCGCTTCATAGACTGCTTGCACATCGCCGAATACTGATACTGAACGTTCAGCATAATCTTCAGCTGAAATTGGTTCCTTTGGTGCTTGCGCAAAACCATGTCCTGAGTAAGGCAACATTGACGTTGACTTAATTTGTGGGGCATATTGACGCAACATCTTAGCCAACAAAGGCTTTTCATCCTCTTGGAACGTAATCGTGCAGCTAACCGAATTGTCAGCCCAGTACTTTTGCAAGAACGCTTGGTTAGCCAATTGCTCGGCAACGCTCACTTCACCAGCTGACTTAAATCCAGGGTAATCAGCTGAAGCAGCCTTAACTGGGAACTCAACAACCATTGTGTTTTCTGAGTAAACATCCGGTTCGATGTGGTAACGAGCCGCTTGCAACGCCTTCAACAACGGATCCGTATCTTGGAAACGAATACGTTGAATCAAGTGGTCAGCGTAGTTAAAGTGCATTCCTTCTGAAACACCCGTCAACTTTGATACCGTACCTGATGGCTTAACCGTCGTGCACTTCACTGATGGATTGCAGTGTAACGTTGCTGAGTATTGTGCATCAGCTTCCTTAACTGCTTGGTACAAACGGTCAACTTCATTGATCAACTCTTGGTTGTAGATTGGTGTGTCACCATCCCAGCCCGTCACAACAGGTGCGCCGAATGACGTCAAAACCCAATCTTGAATACCTGACAAAGACACCCCGATACGACGGTTCTTGTTGATAATTTGACGTGAAATCTCCCAATCATATGGACTAAATGTGACACGCTTAGCAAAACGAGCTCCCAATGCAACGATGCGGGCAGGGTCAAAACCTTGTTCCATCGCAACGTTTGGGAAGACCTCAAACAAGTTGCAGGCTTCACCGTTTGCCAAAGAAATTTCACCACATGGGTTCGTTCCTTCAACATCGGCATCAATCCCTGGTTGCTCACCATCAGCTAAACGACCGTAGTTACGCAACAAATCCAAGTTAACAACCCCGGGTTCACCATTTTCAGCAATGGCAGCAGCGATGTCATCGTATTCAGCCGTGTCATCAGCTGTTACGAAAACAGAATTGTTAGATGCCCAACGGTGGTGGTAGAGCTTTTCCTTGTCTTGCTTCATCGCGACAAAGGCTGCATCATCGGCATCCCCAAGCGCGATTTCAGCAGAACGGCGTACGCCACCAGAAACAACTGTCTTACCAATCAAGTTTGCAATGTCCGTGCAATCAACTGATGACAAGTGCTCACCCAACGTGTCGTTCAACAAGTCGTTCACATCTTGAATCAACTCAATCAATGGGGCTGGACCAGAAGCAACACCACCAAAGCCCTTAATCTTGGTACCCTTGGCACGGATAGCTGAAACATCATAAACAACCGCACGCTTCATGTCTTGGCGGAAGTGACGATCAATCAAATCAGCCGTCATCAAGACCCAACCTTCACGTGTGTCAGGAACCGTCACAACATCGGCATCCCCAACCATGATTTCAGTTGCGTTATCCGCTCCTGCAATACGGGCTTCTTCATACGCATCAGCCTCAGAGTTAATCACAATAGTGGCATCAACCGTTTGGGCAACCGCTGGCATTTGGACGACATTCTTTTGCGTCACAGAAACACCAACACCGCCACCCTTCATCAATTGGTCGAACAAGAAAGCAAATGGCATTGATGCCATGATTTCTTGCTTGTCTGCATATGGTGGCACAATGTGGCTCTCACCATATGCTTGTGGACGCATGGCCACAAACCAGCAATTGTTCAACGCATCACCGTGCGCCTCTTGATAAGGCGTCCCTGAAATCCACAAGTTACGACCAGATGGTGTTGCAGACAATGAGTAAATCGCACGGAACAATTCCTCAGCTTCGATTTGTAGCGCATCAATATCAGCAACTGACGCTGTACCTTCTTGCAAACGTGGATCCAAGTTGATGTTTCCTTCGATTACACGCTTAACCGTTTCATGCCATTCTTCTGTACGTCCCGCTGCATCATTCCAACGTGCATACGTACGCTTGTAGGTTACCCAGCCCAACGTTCCCCAGTGTGGATTAATGTTCGCAATTGTTTCGGCGACAAACGCGTCTGATAACTTAATAGACCCCATTTCAATACCCCTTTTTAGTAACATTTCGTTAGTATACGAACATTACTCGTTCTTTGCTGTGTCTATTATCGGAAAAATAAATACAAACGTCAAATGTATAAATATTCCTAACTATTAGTGAATAGCGCTTATAAAATGCTTATAAAATGCTTATAAAATGCCTATACGGTGTCTTTTTGTTAATTTATATACAAATGTTCGGACGCAAATTTATTCCTATACATTCGTAACCGATAACCTAACGTTCTGTTACATTAAGGTTTTATCATTTTGGCGATTGTCAAAATATACACAATACATTTTCGTTACAAAAAAAGACCTGTTCCCAATCGGGAAACAGGTCTCGTTTCTTATAACGTTTTACTTCCACCACTCATCAAAAACAGTCACTGGTGATTGGCGCTTGTGCTCAGTTGTCGTAAACAACTTTTCAATTTGGATGGCATCCTTTTCAGCAACATCCTTACCTTCTAGGTAGTCATCGATTGCATCGTAAGTCACGCCCAATGCCACTTCATCTGGCAATGCTGGACGGTCTTCTTCCAAGTCAGCCGTTGGCGTCTTTTGGTACAAGTGTTCAGGTGCACCCAAGTAAGCCAAGATTTGACGACCTTGGCGCTTGTTCAAACGGTACAACGGCGTAATGTCAGCCGCACCGTCACCAAACTTCGTGTAGAAGCCAGCCAACGCTTCAGCTGCGTGGTCAGTTCCGACGACAACACCGTGCATCGCACCGGCAACACCGTATTGCGCGATCATACGCTCACGGGCCTTGATGTTACCCTTGTTAAAGTCTGACACCGTCACACCAGCTGCTTCAAGTTGCTTGACCACACCTTGCACAGAGTCTTCGATGTTTACACGAATCGTTTGGTCAGCTTGTTGCCAAGCAATTGAATCCAAGGCATCTTGCTCATCGGCTTGGGCGTTGTATGGCAAACGCATGGCCACAAACTTGTAGTCCGCATCCCCCGTCTCAGCACGCAACTCTTCAGCTGCCGTTTGTGACATCTTACCGGCAAGCGTTGAATCTTGACCACCTGAGATTCCCAAAACCAATGTCTTCATCCCAGTCTTCTTAAGGTAAGCCTTCAACAAGTCCACTGAACGGCGGAATTCCGTTTCAGGGTCAATGGTTGCTTGAACACCCAACGTATCAATAATCTTCTTTTGCAAATCACGCATGATGATGCTCCTAATTCTCTTCGTATTCTTTTGCGACTTCAGAGACGTATTCACGGAGCTCCTTAATCAAATTCATCTTGTGATCCCAAGCGGCTTGTGACAAGTCAACTGGGTATTCTTGTGGGTTCAGATCACGACGGTACTCAGACCATAGTGATTCAATATGCTCAGCTGTGTAATCACGAATATCATTCAAAGCTGGCAAGTCATAAACCAGTTCGCCATCCACAAATACATCTTGCAAGATTGGACGGGCCGTATAATCAACAACCGTCTTATTCAAGTATGGGTAGTTTGGGTGGAACATGTACAAACCGTCTGGCAACTCACGTGGATCTTCATCCCAAAGGGCAACATAATCACCTTGTGACTTACCATCAGAATTACGTGTAATGCGCCAAACTTGCTTCTTACCTGGGTTTGAAATCTTCTCAGCAGTTCCTGAAATCTTGATGGTATCGACCATCTCACCGTTTTCATTTTCCACTGAAACAACCTTATAAACACCACCTAATGCTGGTTGGTCATAAGCCGTAATCAACTTCGTACCGATACCCCAAGTATCAATCTTGGCCCCTTGCAACTTCAAACTTGTAATCGTTTCTTCATCCAAGTCATTCGATGCCACAATCTTTGCATCTGGGAAACCTGCTTCATCAAGCATCTTGCGGACACCCTTTGAAACGTAAGCCAAGTCACCTGAATCGATGCGGACACCGATAAAGTTCATCTTGTCACCCATTTCCTTAGCAACGCGGATTGCTGATGGCACACCTGAACGCAATGTATCATACGTATCCACTAGGAATACGACGTCCTTGTGCGTCTCGGCATACGCCTTAAAGGCCTCGTAATCATTACGGTAAACTTGCACCAAACTGTGGGCATGCGTACCAGAGATTGGAATACCAAATAGCTTACCGGCACGCACGTTTGACGTTGCGTTAAAGCCACCGATATAAGCAGCACGCGTTCCCCATAGGGCCGCGTCCATTTCTTGGGCACGACGAGTTCCGAATTCCATCAGCGTTTGATCACCGACAACTGAACGAATACGTGATGCCTTCGTGGCAATCAACGTTTGGTAGTTAACGATGTTCAATAGTGGTGTTTCCACCAATTGCGCATCAAAAACGCTTCCCTCAACTTGCAAGATTGGCTCGTTGTTGAAGACAACTTCACCTTCACGCGGTGCACGAACAGTCGCCTTGAAACGCCAATCCTTCAAGTAGTCCATGAAGTCTTCATCGAACTCGCCGGTCTCACGTAGGTACGCGATGTCGCTTTCTGAAAAATGAAGTCCCTTCAAGTATTCAACCAAACGTTCTAGTCCAGCAAAAACCGCATAACCATTTTCAAAAGGCATCTTTCGGAAGTACATTTCGTAAACCGCCTTGCGCTCATGAATGCCCTTCTTAAAATACGTTTGCATCATCGATAGTTGGTAAGCATCTGTGTGCAGTGCCAAACTATCATCCGGAAATGCCATTGTCATGACGTTCGTCTCCCTAACTTTCGTAAGTATATATGCCTTATATTCTACCACAATTTACCCACCTAAACGCCAGCACACTTTTTTAGCACTGCTCGAAAGTAAGTTGTATACTGTTATGTGGAATTATTTAATTTTAATAAGAAGAAAGCTGGTGAGTTTGTTCATGGCAGAACAAAATTTTCCTTATAAGGAGTCTCTCCGTGTAGGTATGTTGCTAGCCGGTACAGCCGGTTACATCGACTCATATACCTTCGCCTTTCACGATAACCGCTTTGCAAGTTTCCAAAGTGGTAATCTGTTGCAACTTGGTATTAACGTTGCGTCTGGTAAGTGGCACGCGGCTAGTTTGTTTTTCTGGCCAGTCATTGCCTTCTTCGTTGGTGCGATTTTGAACCAAATCATCAAGAAGGCATCATTTAAGAATGAAGTGCAATGGGAAGAACGATCGGTCTTCATTGAGTTGCTTGGTGTTCTATTTGTTGCCTTCCTTGAGCTAGCCCGTGTGAACTCATTGATTGTGCTAAGTGTCTTGGCTATCTTCATGGCGATGCAAGCTGATACGTTCAGTAAGTTGCGTGGTATGCCTTACGCCACGGTTTTGAGCACTGGTAATTTGAAGACGTTCGGTGCAACGTTGGCTAACGGTTTCTTGAACCACGACAAGTCACAATTTATTAAGACACGCAATGTTGGTTTGGTTATCGCCTCATTCTTGGGGGCTGCGATCATCGCCCACTTCCTTGGTTTGATGATTGGTGACTACACGTTATTCGGTGCCCCAATCCTATTGGCATTCGTTTGGTTCTTCGTTCGTCAAGACCGTTTGGAAACAAAGTAACTTTTCCTGTTGACACATTTCTCAGAATCAGTTAATATACAAATCAAGCATTTTATAAGTTTTAAACAAGTTGAGCAGGAAAGTAAGTTACCTGAAGCATCAAAGAGAGACAACGTTCGGTGTGAGTTGTTATGTGGATTGTTTCTGAAAATGGCCTGTGATTGGCGTTGGTGAGCAGCAAGTCTGTAAGCTAACGACGGATTGGTCTACGTTACAAGACACACGAATCGGCAAAGCATCATCTCGCTCACTGCCCGCTCGTTGTTAAGGTCTGGAGTGGCAACGCTCCAGATGAAGTAGAATGGTAACACGAAGGCTCGTTTCTATTTGATCATCAAATCGGATGGTCATTTGGAAACGAGTTTTTTCTTTTTCTACTCATCTGTTTAAAACAAACACATTATTGATATGGACATGAACTTTAATTATTTGGGAGATTTATTTATGAACAAGGTATTTAAGACTGGTGTTGCGGTAGCTGCCGCAGCGTTGACTGCATCTGTTGTTTTGCCTGCTACGACTGTTTCAGCTGATTCAAAGACGGTGACGGTTGGTATCGTTGGAACGTCAGACAAGGGGGTTTGGGAAGAAGTTGCCAAGACGGCTAAGAAGAAGTACGGCATCACGATTAAGACAAAGGTCTTCACGGACTACAACCAACCTAACAAGGCCGTTGCGGATGGTTCATTGGACTTGAACTCATTCCAACACTACTACTTCTTGGAAAACTGGAACAAGTCAAACAAGAACTCAGTTAAGGCCATTGGTAAGACTTTCATCACACCTATCCGTTTGTACTCAGAGAAGTACAAGTCAGTTAAGAAGTTCAAGAAGGGTGATGCAATTGCCGTTCCTAACGACGCAACTAACGAAGCCCGTGCTTTGACGTTGTTGCAATCAGCTGGCTTGATTACCTTGAAGAAGGGTGTTGATATGCCAACGGTTAAGGATATCAAGACAAACAAGTTGGACTTGGATATCAAGGAAGTTGCTGCTGACCAAACACCTTCATCATTGAAGTCAGTTGATGGCGCAGTTATCAACACGAACTACGCACAACAAGCTAAGTTGAAGTTGAGCTCAGCTATCTACGTTGAGCCTGTTAACAAGGACTCAAAGAAGTGGATCAACATTATTGCTGCTTCTAAGAAGAACGCTAACAAGAAGATCTACAAGCAAGTTGTTAAGGCTTACCAAACAAAGGCTACTAAGGACTACTTGAAGAAGACTTGGGGTCAAGCTGAAATTCCAGCTTGGGACATCACATTGAAGTAATCAACTTCACCCCACCGCTTTCACGAGCGGTGATACATATTGAGATTAATAAGGAGAGATTTTCATGGCTGTTATTCAACTAACTGATGTCAACGTGACATTTAAGCAAAAGAATCGAGAAATTGTGGCGGTTCAAAACGAATCAATCACAATTGAAAAAGGTGATATTTACGGAATCGTTGGTTATTCTGGGGCTGGTAAGTCAACGCTAGTGCGCACGATTAACTTGTTGCAACGTCCAACTTCAGGTTCTGTTTTGGTGAACGGCACTGAAATGACGACGTTGAGCCCTGCCCAATTGCGTGACGAGCGTAAGAAGATTGGGATGATTTTCCAACACTTCAACTTGATGAGCGAATTGACGGTGTTTGGGAACGTTGCCCAACCATTGAAGCACTCTAACCTATCAAAGGCTGAGAAGGCCGCTAAGGTTAATGAATTGCTTGAATTGGTTGGCTTGGCTGACCGCGCTGAGAACTACCCTTCTCAACTTTCTGGTGGTCAAAAGCAACGTGTTGCCATCGCGCGTGCCTTGGCTAACGACCCTGAAATTTTGATTTCTGACGAAGCCACATCAGCTTTGGACCCTAAGACGACCAACCAAATTTTGGCCTTGTTGAAGCAATTGAACCAAGAGCTTGGTTTGACCATTGTGTTGATTACGCACGAAATGCAAGCCGTTAAGGAAGCCGCTAACAAGGTGGCTGTGATGGAGAACGGAGCCATCATCGAACGCGGTTCATTGCTTGAAATCTTCACGAACCCACAAAAGCAATTGACGAAGGACTTCATTAACACGGCCACTAACCGTGACGAAGCGCTTGAGAAGGTTAATGAGCTTTTGGCTGAGCAACCATTGTCAGCTGATGAAGAGCTTTTGCAAATCGATTACGTTGGTGCTGATACGGCGCAACCATTGCTATCAACGATTTACGCTGACTACGGTGTGACAACAAACTTGTTGTACTCAAACATGGAGATTTTGACGAAGACGCCAGTTGGTTTGGCCATCGCCATCTTCAAGGGAACTGACTCACAACGTGCCACGGCGAAGGCAAGCTTTGCTGATCACGGTGTTAAGATTGTCGAACTTGCTAAGGGAGGACAAAACTAATGATTCACTGGATTGAAACAACATTTCCAAACGTTTATCAACTTGGCTGGAGCGGTGACTACGGCTGGGGAATTGCTATTTGGCAAACTATTTACATGACGATTGGTTCAGCCTTCTTCGGCGGCTTGCTTGGTCTTGCCTTCGGAACTGGTTTGGTCCTAACAACTGAAAATGGTATTACGCCTAACCGTACCGTATTCCAAATTTTGGATAAGGTGGTCTCTGTTGGCCGTGCCATTCCATTTATCATCATGGTGGTGGCCTTCTCACCTTTGACACAATTGATTGTTGGTACCACAATCGGTACGACGGCCGCTCTTGTGCCATTGTCATTGGGTGTCTTCCCATTCTACGCGCGCCAAGTGCAAGTCGCTTTGTTGGGGGTTGATGCTGGTAAGGTTGAAGCCGCGCGTTCATTCGGTGCCACGAACTGGGACATCATCACTGATGTTTACCTACGTGAAGGTCGTTCAGAATTGATTCGTGTCTCAACAGTTACGTTGATTAGCTTGGTTGGTTTGACGGCCATGGCTGGTGCTATTGGTGCCGGTGGACTTGGAACCACTGCTATCGTTACTGGTTACCAACGTTTCCAAAATGACGTTATGTGGTTGGCAACCATCATCATCTTGCTCCTTATCGTGTTGATCCAATTCGTTGGTGACTTCTTCGCTAAGCGTGCACATCACGGATAATAAACTTAAGCCTGGTCTCACATGTGTTGAGGCTAAACTGAACCCCATGAGTTGGAGTAAATCTAACTCATGGGGTTTTCTTATGTTCTCGAAAGAAATTCAAATTGAAGCAGTATCGATGTATCTCAAAGGTGTTCCGCCCGTTGCAATACGGCAAAAATTCGGAATCAAAGCTCATTCAACTAAAGTCCGCCATAACTAACTATGTCTATTACTACAACAATAAGCGGATAAAAACAAAACTGGCCGGAAGAACTCCGGTTCAATACCGAAATCTTTCCGACCAGTTAGCCGCTTAAACGTCACTCCAATTTTCGGGGTTCAGTTCAGGCCAGGCTTTTTTAGTGGGTAATTGCCCCTTCTCCGTGTACAATAAGTGCAGTTAAACACGTAATGAAAGGTGGCTCATATTTTGAAATTCATCGCATTTTTAAAGTGGCTCATCTGGCTTGTCCTCGGGTTCTTCATTAGTGGTGTGATTGGCATTGTCATCGACAAAAGCAATCTCATGACGACCCTATTTGGAAGCCTTGGCACAACGATTGGGACACAAATCAACGATATCTGGTGGTTCCTACCACTCGCGCTACTTAACCTGCTCTTCTTCCACTACGCCATCGGCTGGTGGGGTGCAAAAGCCGGCCTTGCTTGGCTCCTTTTATTGCCATACTTGCTCTACGCGGTTGTCAGCACCATTGCCCAAGGGATTACCTGGAACATCACGGCATTGGTTTACCTAATCGGCGCTTTGGTGGTTGGGTTGACCGAAGAGTACATTTTCCGTGGCGCTTTGTTTGCAGCCTTCAAGAAAGCTGGGGTTGGTGAGACATCACTTATCGTCGTATCAGCCCTCATCTTCGCGTCATTCCACATGGTGAACGGTCTTGCTGGTGGCAACTTAATCGCCTTGGTATTCCAAGTACTCTTTACCTTCGGCTTGGGTATTTTCCTTGGGGTCATCTACCTAAAAACAAAGGCGCTACTCCCAATTGCATTCGCACACGGTTTCTACGACTTTTCAGTCCTAGCACCAGGGCATGCATTGTTTAACATGGGTGGTATTACCAACATTCTCATTCTAACGATTGCGTTAATTATTCTTGGTATTGTGTACAAGAAGAAGATCGCATAGTAAAAGGGCAGCTCAAACTTGAGCTGCCCTTTTCGTTTACTTTTGATTTGTGTTTAGAAGCTGTCCTGCGACCTTTAGTTCACCAAGGGCATCAATAGCTGTATTCGGTACAATAACCGTGTTAGCGGGGCTCTTAGCAACGTCTCTGAAGGCATCAATGTTCTGAGCAACCAAGTAGTTCGCATCTACTGTACTCAAGATGTCATTTGCCTTTTGAATACGGTAAGCCTCAGCATCCGCGGCCAAACGCACAGCTTTAGCATTAGCTTCAGCCGTTGAAACCAACGCATCATTCTGAGCCTTCGTCGTCAACTCAATCGAACGTGCCTCACCTTCAGCACGCGCAATAGCTGCTTCACGTTCACGCGTGGCATTGATTTGCTTGTTCATTGATTCTTGAATCTCAGGCGTTGGTTGAATCGTATCAATATTAATACGATCAACATTTACACCGTAGGCATCCGTAATTGAACCAAGTTCCTTGCTTAGCGCGGCGTTAATACGCTCGGTCCCATTCAAGACTTCGTTCAAATCCATCGTACCAATAATGCCTCGCAAATGTGCACGTGATTGTTGCACCATTGACTTTACTGAGTCCGCGTTCTCAAACGTAAACTTATATGGGTCCGTCACGTGATAGTTCAGTGACAATGAAATAATAACTTCAGCGTTATCACGAGAGATGACACTTTGCTCGCTCAGACGCAAAGGTACTTGCGCCAAGTCAACACGGTCAACGCGCGTGATAAACGGCATCACAACGTGGAATCCAGGTTCGATTTGGCGTTGATACTTACCAAGCACAGATACCATACCCACCATGTTCTGTGGAATGATACGAATACCAGTAAACACAACAAACGCCAATATAATCAGCAACAACACAATTAACACACTAAATAAAATCATCATTATCCCCCATTTCAACTAACATAACCTTATTACCTATTACGTCATCAATTATAACAGTATCTCCCATACTAAACTGAGACGGATTGTTAACCTGATAATAAATACCGTTTAGCTTTAGCATGCCATCTGTATAATTATCGTCAGTCAACGTAATGATTTGTTGCTTAAGGCGATTATCAAAATTATAAGCCATGTTAGTTATTACGTTGCAACTTTTCTAGTGCAACAGTGCCATCAGAAACACCAGTGACACGAACAGAATCCCCAATCTGCAACCCATCAAAACAACGGTATGGATAACGCTGTCCCTTGATCCAGACCTTATCAGACGTTAGACTCCCCGGTGTCAAATGAAACGTCATATTTAAAATACTATCATCTACACGTGCGTTCATAATATATTCCCCCTGTAATATCAGTAAGTTTACATACATTATAGACACATCAACCACTCAGGTAAACAAAAAGCCTTTAAATCGGATCGACCGACCTAAAGGCAAAAGTATACAAAAAAACCTCACACATTACTGGTGCGACACAAGTGCCATTCAACCTAGACTTGGCTTAAAGCCATCATCGTAGCGGTTTATACCATGTAACATGAGAGATTTCATTGTTTTATTAATTAACCAATGAAATTAGTCAACCAATTCCAAGATAACCATTGGTGCAGCGTCTCCACGACGTTGTACCGTCTTCAAGATACGAGTGTAACCACCCGCACGGCCCTCAAAGCGAGGTGCAACATCGTTGAACAAGTGTTGCAAAGCCGTTTCTACCTTAACCTTGTTATCTTCAGTCGTTTGTACGTCTGCAACAACGTTACGTACGAAAGCAGCGGCCTTACGGCGTGAAGCCAAGTCACCACGCTTACCCAACGTAATCATCTTATCTGCAGTACGACGAACTTCCTTAGCGCGGGCTTCTGTCGTTTGAATGCGACCGTTGATCAACAAAGCAGTCGTCAAATCACGCAACATAGCCTTACGTTGTGAGCTAGTACGTCCCAACTTGCGGTATCCCATGAGTATGTCCTCCTTTACTTGGAATTCTATCGTTTAATCTAATCTTCCTTGCGGAACCCTAAACCGAGCACTGCCAGCTTTTCCTGGATTTCGTCAAGTGATTTCCGACCGAGGTTTCGTACAGACATCATTTGAGTCTCTGTACGCTCCGTCAACTCTTGTACAGAGTTGATCCCGGCCCTTTTGAGACAATTATAAGAACGAACTGACAAGTCCAACTCTTCAATAGGAGTGTCGGCATGCTTGCTAGTTGGTACTTCTTCCTTGTCTACCATCACTTGTGTGTTAACCGCGCGTTCTGACAATTCAACAAATGAGTTCAAGTGGTCTGACATGATACGGGCTGCCAATGAAATAGCTTCAGTAGCAGTCAATGATCCATCAGTCCAGATGTCCAAAGTCAACTTGTCAAAGTCATCACGTTGTCCCACACGAGTGTTCTCAACTTGATAGTTTACGCGTTCGATTGGGGTAAAGATTGAATCAATTGCTAGAACGCCAATTGGCATTTCTTCATGCAATTCCTTATTCTGGTCCGCTGACACATAACCACGTCCGCGTTCTGCAGACAAAGTCATGTGCAACGTAGCCCCAGCCGCAACAGTGGCAATGTGAAGATCCTTGTTCAAGATCTCTACATCACTATCTCCAGCGATGTCGCCGGCCGTCACAGTAGCGGGACCGGTTACGTTAACTTCGAGCGTCTTCGCTTCATCACTATCGATGCGCATTGAAACCTTCTTGAGGTTCAAGATGATTTGCGTTACATCTTCAACGACACCTTCGACCGTTGAAAACTCATGCAAAACGCCATCAATTTGTACTGAATTGATTGCCGCACCAGGCAATGAAGACAACAATACACGGCGTAGGGAGTTACCCAAAGTAGTTCCGTAACCACGTTCAAGCGGCTCAACCACAAACTTACCGTAATTGCTATCCTCTTCAACCAGCGTAATCTTTGGGTTTTCGAATTCAAGCATACTGTTTGTTACCCCTTTCAAAGCATTGTGTGAACTAGTTGCAACTGGCAATTAGACACGACGACGCTTTGGTGGACGTGAACCGTTGTGTGGTACAGGAGTAACGTCCTTAATTGACGTAACTTCCAAACCAGCAGCGGCCAACGCACGGATAGCGGCTTCACGACCTGAACCAGGTCCCTTAACAGTGACCTCAACAGTCTTCATGCCGTTTTCCATAGCACCCTTGGCAGCAGCCTCAGCAGCCATTTGCGCAGCAAATGGTGTTGACTTACGGCTACCCTTAAATCCAAGAGAACCAGCTGATGACCAAGCAACGGCGTTACCTTGAACGTCCGTGATCATCACAATCGTGTTGTTGAACGTTGCGTGGATGTGTGCAACACCTGACTCAATATTCTTCTTTACACGACGCTTACGATTAGTACGACCTGCCATAATCAAGTAATCTCCTTTCTTTACAAATTAAGAATTACTTCTTCTTACCTGCAATTGCAACAGCTGGGCCCTTACGCGTACGGGCATTGTTCTTCGTGTTTTGACCACGAACAGGCAAGCCCTTACGGTGACGGATACCACGGTATGATGCAATTTCTTGCAATGCCTTAATGTTCAATGAGATTTCGCGACGCAAGTCACCTTCCACCTTGATACCGTCTACGACGGCACGGATGGCGTCCTCTTGGTCGGGCGTCAAATCACGAACACGTACGTCTTCAGAAACCTTAGCTTCTTCCAACACCTTCTTGGCAGTTGCGTTACCGATTCCATATACATATGTCAATGCGATCACGACACGCTTGTCGCGAGGCAAATCAACACCAGCAATACGAGCCATTACGATTACCTCCTATATAAGATTTAAAAAGTTTTTGTGTCAAAATGCAAATTATGCACCTTGGCGTTGCTTGTGCTTAGGGTTTGCTGAGCAAATCACCATCACACGACCGTTACGCTTGATAACCTTGCAGTTATCGCACATAGGCTTAACAGATGGACGAACCTTCATGGTATTTACCTCCCTTGGATTTTTTATGGTTGACTACTTAAAGCGGTACGTAATACGTCCCTTAGTCAAATCATATGGCGACATTTCAACCGTCACACGATCACCAGGCAAAATGCGGATAAAGTTCTTACGAATCTTCCCTGACACGTGAGCTAGAATGGCGGCGCCGTTTTCCAATTCAACGGTAAACATGGCATTTGGCAAAGTTTCCTTTACCACACCAGAAATTTCAATAACATCGTTGGCCACGTTGCTGCCTCCTTAGTTGTGACATTGGAGAACGTAACAAGTAATTATAACATGCTCTCTTACAATTTAACAAGAAAGCTTCCCGGAATAATTACGCGTTCTTCAAATTATCAAGTAACGTCTTTACATCAGCGAACACTACATCAAGCTCGCGAGCACCATCAATCTTGTGCAAAATGCCCTTTTCGGCATAGAACTCAGCGATAGGCTCAGTAAGCTTTCCGTTAACGTCCAAGCGATTCTTAATCACTTCAGGCGTATCGTCTGCACGGCCACGGGCCATCATACGATCAACCAAAACATCAGCATCAGCAGTGAAGTAAAGAACGCCGTCCAATGAACGACCATCCTTTGCCAACATCTCATCCAATGCCTTAGCTTGGTCCAAGTTACGAGGGAATCCATCAAGGATGAACCCAACCTTCGTATCCTCTTCAGCCAAGCGCTCAGCAACGATGCCGTTAGTAACTTCGTCTGGGACCAAGTTACCAGCATCCATGAATGACTTTGCCTTCATACCGAGTTCAGTCTCGTTAGCCATGGCAGCACGGAACATGTCGCCCGTACTGATGTGCGGCAAGTTGTACTCTTCAACAATCTTCGCAGCTTGGGTACCCTTACCAACACCTGGCAAGCCCAATAGCATGATATTCAAACTCATTTTGCTTCGACTCCTTCTTGAATAAATCCAACATATTGCCGCTTCATCATCAATCCTTCAAGTTGGCGAATCAGATCAATTGCCACACCAATGACAATCAATACTGATGTTCCTGACATTCCAAGGTTACTATCCAACCCGAAGATGTGTGTTGCTAGAATTGGTGCCAAAGCGACAAATCCTAGGAACAAAGCGCCGACAACTGACAAACGCATCAGCAAACCAGACAACCACTTTTCAGTGGCACGTCCTGGCCAGACGCCCACAATGTAACTACCTTGCTTCTGCAAGTTCTCCGCAACCTTTTCAGGGTTAACCTGAACGAATGCATAGAAGAACGTAAACAAGATAATCAACAATGTGTAAACAATACCACCCTGCATTGTCTGCATTGATAGGTATTGCATCAAAGTGTTGTACCAACCTGCGTCCGCAAACTTACTTGCAAATGCTTGCAAGATAGTTTGTGGCGTTACCAACAATGATGAAGCGAAGATAACAGGAATAACACCCGCAACATTAATCTTCAATGGTAGGTAAGATGAGTTACCTGAACCAGTTGAACGACGTGTATATTGCATTGGAATCTTGCGAATCGCTTGGTTGAACCACGTAACAAACGCGATAACCAAAACGAAGATCAACAAGATACCAACCAAGAATGCCCACCCACGCGCTGGGTCGTCACCTTGTAGGACGTGTTCCTTGAACAGTTGGTATACACCTGCTGGCACACGCGCAATGATACCAGCAAAAATCAACATTGAGACACCTTGACCGAGTCCGCGCTCAGTAATCATCTCACCCAACCAAACAGCAAACATAGTCCCTGCAGTTAGAATGAAACCGATCAACAAGTACGTCTCCAAATTTGGTGTCTTAACCAAATTCACTTGACTCAGTTGATTGAATCCAGCGGTGATTCCAATAGATTGGACAAACGCTAGAACAATAGTCAAATAGCGGGTCACTTGGTTCAACTTACGTCGACCAACTTCACCTTGTTTCGACCATTCAACAAATCGTGGCACAATATCCATTTGTAGGAGCTGTACCACGATTTGAGCAGTAACGTATGGTGAAACACCCATTGCGAACAATGAGTAATTTGTAAGTCCACCACCGCTAAACATATTCAAAATGCTGCCGAGCCCAGAATTTGCTACCTCAGTAAGTGCTGCCGTGTTAATACCCGGCACAGTAATGTAGGCACCCAATCGGTAAACAATCAGAATCCCTAAGGTAAAGAACAACTTTTTACGGATGTCCTTTTCCTTAAGTGAGTTGAGCACGGTTTTCAGCATTAGATCACCTCAGTCTTACCACCGGCAGCTTCAATAGCCGTAACAGCAGCGGCTGAGAACTTGTTTGCCTTAACAGTCAATGACTTTTCCAATTGACCGTTAGCCAAGATCTTAATGCCACTCAATTCGTTCTTAACGATACCAGCTTCGACCAACAATGCTGGTGAAACTTCAGTTCCGTTATCGAATTGGTTCAACACATCAAGGTTCACAACAGCGAATTCCTTGCGGTTGATGTTAGTAAATCCACGCTTTGGCTTACGACGGAACAAAGGCATTTGTCCACCTTCAAAGCCCAAACGTACCTTACCACGAGCCTTTTGACCCTTTTGACCACGTCCTGCAGTCTTACCGTTTCCTGATGACTCACCACGTCCGACACGGTTGCGGACCTTGCGTGAACCTTCAGCAACTTGGAGTTCATTAAGCTTCATTAGGTTGTACCTCCTTCAAAGCAATCTATTTATGTGCTTACTTAACTACTTCAACAGTAACCAAGTGAGCAATCTTAAACACTGCACCACGCGTTGCTGCGTTGTCAGGCAACACGACTGATGATGACACCTTGTTCAAACCAAGGGCCTTAACAATCGCACGTTGCTTTGGCAAACGGTGGGCAGCACTCTTTACAAGAGTAATCTTAACTTGTTCAGCCATTTTCTGCCTCCTTAATCTGCCAAGTGCTCAAGTGAGACCTGACGCAATTCAGCAACTTCTTCAGCGTTCTTCAATGAGTTGATTGCATCGAAAGTTGCGCGCACAACGTTAATTGGAGTTGATGATCCCAATGACTTTGCAGTCACGTCGGCAACACCAGCCAATTCCAAAACGGCACGAGCAGCACCACCGGCTGCCACTCCAGATCCTTCAACGGCTGGCTTAAGCAAGATGCGACCACCGCCAAAGACACCATTTGCAGAGTGAGGAAGGGTCGTACCAACAGTTGGAACTGCAACGATGTTACGCTTTGCAGCTTCAACGGCCTTGCGGATAGCTTCAGGCACTTCTTGTGCCTTACCAGTACCAAAACCAACGTGTCCGTTACGGTCACCAACAACTACCAAAGCGGCGAAACGCAAACGACGTCCACCCTTAACAACCTTGGTAACACGGTTGATGGCAACAACGTTTTCTTCAAGCTCGCCGAGCTTGTTTGCATCGATAAAAGCCATGTTTAATTTCCTCCTTCCCTTAGAACTTCAAACCAGCTTCACGAGCAGCTTCTGCCAAAGCTTGCACACGTCCGTGGTACAAGTAACCACCACGGTCGAATACAACAACTTCAACACCTGCAGCCTTGGCGCGTTCTGCGATCAAAGCTCCAACCTTTGCTGCTTGTTCAGTCTTTGGAGCAGTCTCAACTGACTTGTCCAAAGTTGAGGCACTAGCAAGCGTCACACCCGCTACGTCATCAATCAATTGCGCGTAGATGTTCTTGTTAGAACGGTAAACGTTCAAGCGTGGGCGCTCAGCAGTACCAGAAATCTTTCCACGAACTCGCGTGTGTCGGCGTTGACGCACCTTGTTCTTGTCTGACTTCGTAATCATGTTCGTAACCTCTTTTTGTATATACTCGAAAGATATACCAATAAGTAAATCCCGAGACGTTGCTCCCGGGCCTTAAGCAATAAACTTAAGATTACTTACCAGTCTTACCTTCCTTACGTGCAACGTATTCGTTTTCGTAGCGAATTCCCTTACCCTTATATGGCTCAGGTGCGCGTACGGCACGGATCTCTGCGGCCAAGTCACCAACAAATTGCTTGTTGATTCCTTCAACAGTGATCGTAGTTGAATCAGGAACTTCAACTGTCAAGCCTTCACGGGCCTCAAACTCAACTGGGTGTGAGTAACCAACGTTCAAGACAAGCTTGTCGCCTTGCTTAGCAGCACGGTATCCAACACCGACCAACTTCAAAGTCTTCTTGAAGCCGGCTGATACACCTTCAACCATGTTCGCAACGTTAGCGCGAGTAGTTCCGTGAAGTGCCTTGATACGTCCTTCGTCTGAAGGACGAGTGAATGATACTTCAGTACCGTCCACAGTGAATTCGATTTCTGATGCGATTTCGCGAGAAATCTCACCCTTAGGTCCCTTAACAGTAACGACGTTACCTTCGCGTGACAATTCAACGCCAGCAGGCAAAGTCAAAACCTTGTTACCAATACGACTCATCGGTAGACACCTCCTTGTTTAGATTTTATTTATTACCAGACGTAAGCCAATACCTCGCCACCAATCTTCTTGGCGCGAGCTTCCTTATCGGTGATAACACCTTCGGAAGTTGAGATGATAGCGATACCCAAACCGTTCAAAACCTTAGGTACAGCATCTGCCTTGACGTATGAACGCAATCCTGGCTTTGAAATACGCTTCAAACCAGTGATAACGCGTTGCTTGTCGGCACCGTACTTAAGGAAGACACGGATGACACCTTGCTTGTCATCTTCAATGTATTCAACGTCGCGAACAAAGCCTTCGTTCTTCAAGATTTCGGCGATGTCCTTCTTGATCTTTGATGCAGGTACTTCAACTGAATCGTGGCGAACCATGTTCGCGTTACGAATGCGAGTCAAGAAATCTGCAATTGGGTCAGTCATTGACATTGATGTTTGCCTCCTATTATTAATTACTGTAAATCAGTGTTGATTACTTTGAGAAAGGCATACCCAATTGAGTAAGCAATTCACGAGCTTCTTCGTCAGTGTTGGCCGTCGTTACAACAACGATGTCCAATCCACGAACGCGGTTAACTTGATCGTAATCAATTTCTGGGAAAATAAGTTGCTCACGAATTCCCAACGTGTAGTTTCCACGACCATCAAAGGCCTTTGGTGAAACTCCACGGAAGTCACGAACACGTGGCAATGAAACGTTGATCAACTTATCCAAGAAGTCGTACATACGCTCACCACGCAAAGTAACCTTAGTACCGATTGCCATACCCTCACGCAAACGGAAGCCAGCGATTGACTTCTTAGCGCGAGTGATAACTGGCTTTTGACCAGCAATCAATTCCAATTCAGCAACAGCTTCATCCAAGTTCTTTGAGTTTGATACGGCGTCACCAACACCCATGTTAAGCACGATCTTTTCGATCTTAGGTGCTTGCATGAGTGATGAGTACTCAAACTTCTCGATCAATGAAGGCGTTACTTCATTGACGTACTTTTCCTTCAAGCGATTTGCCATGATAATGATTTCCTCCTTTCACCTAGAAAATTATGCCAAAGTCGTTCCAGACTTCTTAGCAAAACGTACCTTCTTACCATCTTCAACCTTGTAACCAATCTTCGTTGGTTCGTTAGTAGAAGGGTCAAGCAATTGTACGTTTGAAACGTGGATTGGAGCTTCAAGCTCAACAATTCCACCTTGTGGGTATTGGTTGTTTGGCTTTTGGTGCTTCTTTACGATGTTCACACCTTCGACAACAACACGGTCCTTAGCAGCAATAGTCTTAACAACTACTCCTTCCTTGCCCTTGTCCTTGCCGGCGATAACCTTAACCTTGTCACCAGTCTTCACAAACATGCGAGGCTTCCTCCTTGATTTAATGATGGTAATTACAATACTTCAGGTGCCAATGACACAATACGCATGTAATCATTGTCACGCAATTCACGCGCAACAGGTCCGAAGATACGAGTACCTACAGGGCTCTTGTCATCCTTAACGATGACTGCAGCGTTTTCATCGAACTTGATGTATGAACCATCAGCACGGTGAACTCCTGAAACAGTACGAACGATAACAGCCTTAACGACGTCACCCTTCTTTACAGTACCACCAGGAATAGCTTGCTTAACAGTTGCGACGATCATGTCACCGATACCGGCGAACTTACGACCTGATCCACCCAAAACCTTGATAGTCAAGATTTCACGTGCACCAGAATTGTCAGCAACCTTCAAACGACTCTCTTGTTGAATCACGATTTTGTCCTCCTTCCGTTATTGGTAAGATTCGAGATTAAACGATTAGATAATAACGGCCTTCTCGACGATTTCTACCAAACGGAAGCGCTTTGTAGCTGACGTTGGACGCGTCTCCATGATGCGTACGATGTCACCTTGCTTAGCTTCGTTGTTTTCATCGTGAGCCTTAAACTTCTTCGTGTACTTAACACGCTTACCATAAACAGGGTGGTTCTTGTAAGTTTCGATGGCAACAGTGATTGTCTTATCCATCTTATCTGAAACCACGCGGCCTTGGTAAACCTTACGTGCGTTACGAGCTTCAGTCATATCGGTCTCCTCTCTTAGTCTACTTGTTCAATTCTTGTTGACGAATGACCGTCTTGATACGTGCAATTTGCTTACGTACTTCTGACAATCGAGCCGTGTTCTCAAGTTGACCAGTAGCTAATTGGAAACGCAAGTTGAACAATTCTTCCTTGTAGCTCTTTTCCTTGGCAACCAACTCAGCTTGGCTGAGACCCTTGATTTCGTTTTGTAGATCCTTGATCTTCATTATTCACCCTCCACTTGGCGAGTCAAGATCTTAGTCTTGACTGGCAACTTGTTAGATGCAAGACGCAAGGCTTCGCGGGCAACCTCTTCAGGAACACCGGCAACTTCAAACATTACCTTGCCGCGCTTAACAGGTGCAACCCATCCGTCTGGAGTACCCTTACCGTTACCCATACGAACACCAACACCCTTAGAAGTGTATGACAAGTGTGGGAAAATCTTGATCCAAACTTGACCACCACGCTTCATGTGACGCGTCATAGCAATACGAGCAGCCTCGATTTGACGGTTAGTGATCCAGTGTGATTCAGTGGCTTGCAAACCAAACTCACCAAATGTAACTGTCTTACCACCCTTGGCCTCACCGCGCATCTTTCCACGGTGTGGACGGCGGTACTTTACACGCTTTGGTACTAGCATGTTACTCGCCTCCTTGCTTCTTTACAGACTTCTTCTCTGGCAAAACATCACCACGGTAAATCCAAGTCTTAACACCCAATTGACCGTAAGTAGTTGTTGCCTCATCCCATGAGTAGTCGATGTCAGCACGCAAAGTGTGCAAAGGCACCGTACCCTCAGTGTATTGCTCTACACGAGCAATGTCAGCCCCGTTGATACGTCCAGAAACTTGCGTCTTGATACCCTTGGCACCAGCACGCATTGCACGTTGGATAGCACCACGCATTGCACGACGGAATGCCACACGGCGCTCCAAGTCTGATGCAATTTGTGAACCAACCAAGTGGGCGTCCAAATCAGGCTTCTTAATCTCAATGATGTTGATGTGGACGCGCTCGCCCTTAGCAACAAGCTTTGACAACTCGTTACGCAATGCATCAACTTCAGAACCACCCTTACCAATAACCATACCTGGCTTAGCAGTGTGGATTGAGATGTTCACGCGGTTAGCAGTACGCTCGATCTCGATGCGAGATACAGATGCGTCAGCCAACTTAGTCTCGATGTACTTACGCAACTTCAAATCTTCGTGCAAAGCCGTTGCGTAGTCCTTCTTGTTAGCGTACCACTTAGCATCCCAGTCGCGGATGATGCCGACACGCATACCAGTTGGGTTAATCTTTTGACCCATGACTCAATCCTCCTTACTTTTCTTTTACCACAATCGTGATGTGGCTTGTACGCTTGTTGATTGGTGAAGCTGAACCCTTGGCACGTGGACGGAAACGCTTTAGCGTTGGTCCTTCGTTAGCAAAGGCTTCTGCAACTACCAAATCTTCGCGATCTAGTGAGAAGTTGTTCTCAGCGTTAGCTACAGCTGAGTTCAACACCTTGTATACATCTTCTGAGCTGTGGTTTGGCAAGAATTGCAAAATTGCAAATGCCTCTGCCACAGACTTACCACGAACTTGGTCAAGCACTAGGCGGACCTTACGTGGAGCGACACGAACGATCTTCGCCGTGGCGCGTGCTGACGTGATTTGTTCAGCCATTGTATTGTCCTCCTATATTACTTGCGCTTAGTCTTCTTATCGTCTGCTGCGTGTCCGCGGAACGTACGCGTAGGGACGAACTCTCCAAGCTTGTGACCGACCATGTCTTCTTGTACCAAAACTGGCACGTGCTTACGTCCATCGTAAACAGCAAAAGTCAATCCGATAAAGCTAGGGAAAATCGTTGAACGACGTGACCATGTCTTGATGACAGCTTGCTTTTCTGAAGCGTTGGCTTCTTCAACCTTCTTCAACAAGTGAGCGTCAGCAAATGGTCCCTTCTTCAGGCTACGACCCATTTTAAGGTCCTCCTCTCGTTTGCTAAAAACTTATTAATTACGGAGTGTAAGTATTGATTACTTGCCCTTACGACCGCGAACAATGAACTTCGTTGAACGAGCCTTCTTGTTACGCGTCTTCTTACCGGCAGTCTTCTTACCCCATGGTGACATTGGACTTGGACGACCAACTGGGGCCTTTCCTTCTCCACCACCGTGTGGGTGATCGTTAGGGTTCATAACTGATCCACGAACGTGTGGGCGTTGACCCTTCCAACGACGACGACCAGCCTTACCCCAGTTGATCAATGAGTGTTGTTCGTTTCCAACAACTCCAACCGTGGCGCGGTTAACGGCCAAGATCATACGTACTTCACCTGATTGCAAGCGAACAAGTACGTACTTTCCTTCCTTACCCAACAATTGTGCTGATGCACCGGCAGAACGGGCCAATTGACCACCCTTACCAGGCTTCAACTCGATGTTGTGGATTTGAGTTCCGTCAGGAATGTTTGCCAATGGCAAAGCGTTTCCGACCTTGATGTCGGCATCAGGACCTGATTGAACAGTCATACCAACTTCCAAGCCCTTAGGCGCCAAGATATATGCCTTAGTACCGTCAGCGTATTGCAACAAAGCGATGTTAGCAGTACGGTTTGGATCGTATTCGATCGCAACAACCTTGGCTGGAACATCATCCTTTGTACGCTTGAAGTCGATAATACGGTATTGGCGCTTGTGTCCACCACCACGGTGGCGCACAGTCATGTGACCGTATGAGTTACGAGCACCAGTGTTTGACTTTGATTCCAACAAGCTCTTTTCAGGCGTCGTCTTAGTGATTTCAGCAAAATCTGAAGACGTCATGTTACGACGACCGTTAGAGGTTGGCTTGTACTTCTTGATAGCCACGCTAATTTCCTCCTAATTAGTTTTCGTTGAACAATTGAATGTCCTTAGAAGCGGCAGTCAACTTAACAGTTGCCTTCTTGCGCTTCTTAGTGTAACCAGCGAAGCGTCCTTGACGCTTCAACTTACCACGTACGTTCGCCGTGTTGATCTTTTCGATCTTAACATCGAAAATTTCTTCAATAGCGCGCTTAATTTGTGGCTTAGTGGCGCGAACATCAACTTCAAACGTGTAACGCTTTTCATCCAAAACGCTCATCGTTTGTTCAGTGATGACCGGGCGCAAAATGATATCGCGTGCGTCCATTATGCCAAAACCTCCTCAACTTGTGCCAAAGCTGATTGAACTACAACCAACTTATCGTTGTTGATTACGTCAAGCACGTTAACACCCTTTGCAGTCATAACAGTAACGTTTTCCAAGTTACGTGCTGCCAATGCTGCGTTAGCGTTATCATCGTCCAAGACAACCAACGTCTTTTCGTTTACGTTCAAGTTGTTCAAAACTGCCTTGAATTCCTTAGTCTTAGGAGCGTCGAATGACAATGCATCGACAACAACCAAAGCTGAGTCCAAAACCTTTTGTGACAACACTGACTTCAATGCCAAACGGTAAACCTTCTTTGGCAACTTGTAGGCGTATGAACGTGGAGTAGGTCCGAAGACGATACCACCACCACGCCATTGTGGTGAACGGATTGAACCTTGACGGGCACGTCCAGTTCCCTTTTGACGCCAAGGCTTCTTACCACCACCTGAAACCGCTGAACGGTTCTTAACGGCGTGAGTACCTTGACGCATTGATGCACGTTGCATCAAAACAGCGTCAGTAACAACGTTGTTGTTTGGCTCGATTCCGAAGATTGAGTCGTTCAACTCGATCTCACCGGCGTTTGAGCCGTCTTGCTTAAACAAAGCAACCTTAGTCATGTTAGTTTCCTCCCTTCGTCCTTATTACTTAGCCTTAACAGAGTACTTAACAGTAACAAGTGACTTGTTGGCACCAGGAACATTACCCTTAACCAAGATCACGTTGTTTTCTACGTCAACGCGAACTACTTGCAAGTTTTGTACAGTGCGCTTGTGGTTACCCATGCGTCCAGGCAACTTCTTACCCTTGAAGACGCGGTTGATGATGGCACCCAATGAACCAGGACGACGGTGGTAACGAGAACCGTGCGCCATAGGACCACGTGATTGTCCATCCTTCTTGATGTTACCTTGGTAACCATGACCCTTTGTGATTCCAGTTACGTCAACAGCTTCGCCAGCAGCGAAGATATCAACCTTAACTTCATCCCCAACATTGAATTCTCCCTCAGCGTCGCGGATTTCACGAATGTAGCGCTTAGGGGCCGTGTTTGCCTTGGCAACGTGACCTTGCTCAGGCTTGTTGCTCAAAACGGCACGCTTGTCTTGGTAACCCAATTGAACTGCGTTGTAACCGTCGTTTTCCAAAGTCTTAACTTGGAGAACTACGTTTGGCGTAGCTTCAATTACTGTTACGGGGATAAGCTCACCGTTCTCAGTGAATACCTGAGTCATGCCGACCTTGCGGCCTAAGATACCCTTAGTAGTCATGACTATCTCCTTTGAATAGTAAATCTAAATTTTTGATCAGTTAAATGCTTAATCAGGCAAGTCGTTGTTGCTGTTGTTGCGTTGTAAAAATTACAACTTGATTTCGATATCAACACCGCTTGGCAATTCAAGCTTTGACAAAGCATCAACCGTCTTAGCAGTTGGGTTCACGATATCGATCAAACGCTTGTGAGTGCGCATTTCGAATTGCTCACGTGAATCCTTGTGCTTGTGTGGTGAACGCAAAACCGTGTACAACGTACGCTCAGTAGGCAATGGAATAGGACCTGAAATTTCAGCACCTGTACGCTTTGCCGTCTCAACGATCTTTTCTGCTGAAGCATCCAAGATCTTGTGCTCGTACGCCTTCAAACGGATACGAATCTTCTTACTTGCCATGATATAAATTCTCCCTTCGTCCATATTGGAATATGAAACTAACTCCGTGGAAACTACCGACGCACCCCAAAGAGCTCCATGGCAATGGGCCCCGTGGCAATGCTGCCGGGTGTGTCGCAACCTCCCACATCATCGCTTGTCGATGGCACGCTAATACGCGGGTGCACAATGCACCCTGTATTTAACGTACTAGAATATAATACAGCAGGCTAACCCCGTTGGCAAGCCTTTTGAACAACTTTCTTGAATTAATTTCTTAACCCCGTTCATGTCGTGTTCATATTTTATTCCGAAAACTATAATAACTGATTTACTTACTAATTTCCACCGTTTTGGTTCTATTTAAAAAAATTCGTAAGTCCCTCTCAGAATTGCATGTGTTTATTCAGGGTTATTCCTATATAATAGTAGATAGCTTATTCATATCATGTTATGAACACATACATATTATAGTAGATAAACAATTAAGGAGTTCCTTAGTAATGACGCAATCACTCACACAACTTCATCCGATTTGGCAAGACTTTCCTGCTATCCAAAAGGAACTCCAAGCAGTCTTGAATCGCATTGAAGCTAATATGGATGCTAATGATCCAGAAGTCGAAGCGGCTCTTTTCGATATGTTTAACGCCGGCGGTAAGTTACTCCGCCCTGCGTTCACATTGTTGATTGGTCGTTTCTACCCTGCCGAACGCGAGCCACTATTGAATCTCGCCGCTACGGTTGAAATGCTCCACACAGCTTCTTTAGTTCACGACGACATTATCGATGACTCACCAACTCGTCGTCACGCTGAATCAATTCAATCCCGCTTTGGTAAGGACGTTGCTGCATACGCTGGTGACTACCTATTCGCTGTAACATTCCGTACCTTAGCAGACAACACAAATAATATCGAAACTGTTCGCATGGCAACCCGCTACCTAGAACGCATTCTATCTGGTGAATTGACACAACGTACGAATCACTACCGTACTGATATGACGATCGCGGATTATGAAGAACAAATTTCTGGTAAGACAGCTGCCCTATTCGTACTAGCAGCTAAGCTAGGTATCGCAGCTAGTGATGCGCCAGATGACTTTGCTGAACTTGCCAGCAACTTCGCCTACAATGTCGGTATGGCATTCCAAATTTTGGATGACATGCTTGATTATCAATCAGATAGCACGACACTTGGCAAGCCAACATTGAACGACGTGCGTGAAGGTGTTTACTCTGCACCATTGATTATTGCGATGCAAAACAATGAACGCATTCAAGCCTTACTCGCAAAGCAAACTGAAATCACGACTGCTGAGGCTGAAGAATTAGCCCAACTTGTTCGTGACTCTGGTGCGCTTGATGAAGCCGGTGATATGGCGATGCGTTATACAGAGGCTGCATTAAACTATCTAGACGATATGCCAGAACATGAATCAAAAGACATCTTGTTCAGCATCAGTCGTTCACTACTCTCACGTAACGACTAATATATAGTAGAAAAGGTACCGACAATTCATTTTGTCGGTACCTTTTTTGTTAATCTTCTAGATAATCAAATTCCAAACCAGGGTTGGCATTTAAGTCCAAACCACCACGCTTGCCATGACGATAAGCAATATCACCAGCAGCACCAATCATCGCCGCATTATCACCGGCCAACTTAATTGGCACTGGGATAAATGTCGTGTCAGGGAATTCAGCCATCATTGCCGTTAGTCCATCACGCAAACCACGGTTAGCTGCAACACCACCAGCGACGATAAATGACTTCACTGGATAATTCTCCAAGGCACGGCGAGTCTTGGTTACCAAGACATCAACAACTGCCTCTTGGAACGACGCCGCAAGGTTAACATGATCAACCGTCTCGCCACGTTGGTCAGCATTGTGCATCAAGTTAATCACTGCACTCTTCAAACCAGAGAATGAAAAGTCATAACGGTCATCGTTAATCAAGGCACGTGGCAAATCATAAGTTGGTTCACCTTCATGCGCCATTTCATCAATCGTCTTTCCAGATGGGTATTGCAACCCCATCGTACGACCGACCTTGTCATAACTCTCACCGGCAGCATCATCCCGTGTATCCCCAATTACGAGGTAATCATATTCCTCACGCATCAAAACCAATTCCGTGTGACCACCAGAAACCATCAAGGCTAATGCCGGATAGGCAATTGGTTGCACGAAGTTCGCCGCACTGATGTGACCAGCCAAGTGAATAACCGGTACCAATGGCAAATCGTGCGCCCAAGCAATCGTTTTCGCCGCCGTAACACCAATCAACAGCGCCCCGACCAAACCAGGCCCTTGTGTCACTGCGATTGCCGTCAAGTCATCATACGTCAATTGCGCATCTTCCAAAGCAGCATCAGCTAACACCGTTACTTGTTCAATGTGGTGACGGCTAGCCACTTCCGGTACGATACCACCAAATCGTTGGTGACTCTTGATTTGTGTCGCTGTCTCCAAGCTCACAATTTCGGTACCATTTTTGACAATCGCCACACTTGTTTCATCGGCACTTGATTCAAAGGCCATGATATAACGTGTTTCACTCATGCTATTCTCCTTCTCCACGCAACGGCAATGTGACATCCATCAAGTAGGCGTCTTCCACCGGGTCACGATAGTAATCTTCTCGTATGTTATAGATGATAAATCCCAAGCGTTCATATAAACGAATTGCTCGCTTGTTTCGATGACGCACTTCCAATAGTACCCGCGTACCATCCTCAAAGCGCCCAAACCATTCACGAAGTAGTCGTTCGCCAAGGTGTTGTCCCTGGAAACCAGGCATAACCGCCACATTGGTGATTTCAAGTTCATCACCTAAATGTGTCCCACCAACAAAGCCAACCGTCTCACCGTCTGCTTCGATCAGCAAGTATTTCGTAAACTTACCTTTCAAGTCATTTTGAAAAACTTTCTTCGACCAAGGTGATCCTTTATAAGCAGCCTTAGCAATCGCGTACAGCTCTTCGGCGTCCGTACTATCCCTGAATGTAAAATCCATCACTCTTTCTCCCGAGAATCTGCGCCATATCAAACGCGTCTTCCCCGTTATCTCCATAATAATTCGTTTTACGACGAACCGTTTGAAAACCTAGTCGTTCGTACAGGCGTTGTGCATTCACATTCGATACCCGCACTTCCAATGAAACGCGGTGGAATTGAATTTGCTTAGCAACCGTCATCATATACATGAGCAAAAACGTTCCTAAGCCACGCCCTTGCCAGTGCGGTGTCACCGTCACATTGGTGATATGCACTTCATGAATACCAGGTCGGAATGCTGCGCCAATATAGGCAACCATCGTTCCCGTCTCTGGTTCACGAACAACAACGTACAAACGCTCGCGTGAACGGTGTAACTCATTGTGGAAGATATCTTCCGACCAAGGTTCCTCACCGTCATACGCTGCCCGTTCTAGAACAACCATTTCTTCAACGTCTGTGTATTGCGCTGGCATTAAGTGGAACTCAAAGCCGTTAACCGCAATCACCTGACGAAATTCTCGTAAACTTTGTGGCAATGGGTGCATAAACCAATGAACCCAATTCTTAAACCTTTTCCACATAAACACCATCACCTGCATCAGGGTGAGCCTTGGCCCAATCAGCCTCAGCTTGCGACAAACGATAATAGTTTGGCACAAATTGGTGAATATCTGTCATGTCTGTTAGTACTTGTGCATCCGTAACCAGCGGCAACACATTTGCGGCATGCGGCAAATTATCAGATGCAAATTGTGCATCTGGCAAAGCCTGTCGCAACTCTTCCTCAAACCGAGCCCATTCACCAACAAAAACCACTTGTTGATTCTCCTCTGCCAACTGACTAATCAAAGCTGGAACATTCGTGTGTCGATCAGCCGCCGTGGCATCATACTTGCCATCACGCAACTCATATTGACCAGCATATAAGTTCGCATTACGTGCATCCATCACTGGCACAATCGTCACGCCAGGTGTCGTTACGTTCGTTGCCAGCAAGCCCAAGCTTGAGATGCCGACCAGTTCGATACCTAACGTAAAGGCCAACGTCTTGGCAGTTGTAACCGCAATACGCAATCCTGTATAAGAACCAGGTCCTTGGCTAACCACAACCCGGTCAAGATCAGCCGGCGCCCACCCTGCTGACTTCACTAGTTCATCGATAAACGGTAGCAATTGCACCGAATGATTCTTAGCGACGTTTGTTTCACGTTGTCCGATTAGCTTGTCGTCTTCAAACAAGGCCACCGACAATGGTTGATTAGACGTATCAAACGCAATAACCTTCATGCCACACTACTTCCTTTACTCTTTAGTCATATGGTATTTATCATACAACTTTTTACCGGACTTTTCATTAACATAAAATTCAGGCGGTGGTTTGTGTCGGCGCTAACATAAACAAAAAAGACAGTTACCAGAAACCTGATAACTGTCTTTGATAATCAAATATTAGCGGTCTTCATAACCGTTTGGGTGCTTTTGGTGCCAAGTCCAAGCCGTCTTGATGATTTCCTTAACATCATCGTACTTAGGAGCCCATCCCAAAATCTCACGTGCCTTGTCTGATGACGCAACCAATGAGTCAGGATCACCGGCACGACGTGGACCAACTTCGGCAGGGATTTCCTGACCAGTTGCTTCACGCGCAGCCTCAACCATTTGCTTAACTGAGAAGCCGTTAGCTGAACCCAAGTTAAATTGGTTTGAGTCGTTACCCTTAGCCAAGTAGTCCAAAGCCAACACGTGCGCGTTAGCCAAGTCCATTACGTGAACGTAATCGCGGACGTTGAATCCATCTGGTGTGTTGTAGTCATCACCGTACATCATGATCTTCTCGCGTTGACCCAAGGCCGTTTGCAAGATGATTGGTACCAAGTGCGTCTCAACTGGGTGGTCTTCACCGATTGAACCATCAGCCTTTGCACCGGCAACGTTAAAGTAACGCAATGCAACCCACTTCAAGCCGTAAGCTTCATCAGCCCACTTCATAATGTGCTCCATTTGCAACTTTGACTCACCGTATGGGTTGATTGGGTTTTGTGGCGTCGTTTCCTTGATAGGGTTTTCCTCAGGAATACCGTACGTTGCAGCCGTTGATGAGAAGACAATTTGCTTAACATCAAACTCCAACATAACTTCCAACAACGCAATCATACCTGCCGTGTTGTTGTCGAAGTACTTTAGCGGATCAGCCATTGATTCTGGCACGATTGATGAAGCCGCAAAGTGAACGACTTGCTCAATGTTTTCCTTCTCAAATACTTCACGCAAAGCTGCCTTATCACGAATATCAACTTCGTAGAAAGGTACACCTGCAGGCACCGCAGCACGGTGTCCCGTCAACAAGTTGTCGACAACGACAACATCGCGACCGTCTGACAACAATGTGTCAACCATGTGAGAACCGATGTATCCGGCTCCACCTAGAACCAAAATGGCCATGTGTTTTCTCCTTAAATGACTTTCTTCACTAATTAGTTTACTTTAG
This sequence comes from Weissella confusa, assembly GCA_014332815.1. Classification (GTDB taxonomy): domain Bacteria; phylum Bacillota; class Bacilli; order Lactobacillales; family Lactobacillaceae; genus Weissella; species Weissella confusa_C. The sequence goes on from JACSZT010000007.1 coordinate 99,260, forward strand.
TTTTCTGACTTCGTCCAATCAATATGCGCTTCGGCAGACAATGTATCACCAGACCAAATGCGGTGAATCGTCTTATCTTCCATAATTTGCGCTTCAGAACGCACAGTATCACCGAGCAAAATTTCGTGTTCGTACTTGATGTTCAAATGTGTTGGTTCATGAGCTTCAAGGAATGCTGGTCCCAGCACATCTTGCATCCAATCGAAGTACTTTGAATTATTAACGTGGCGGTTTGAATCAATGTCCAAATAGCGAACGGCATATTGTTGATCTACATCAACTGGAATATCACCAATCATGTGGTCAGGCTCTGGTTGACGTGGAATCTTCTTCACACGTTCAGGTGCGTAGGCATCCACCATCTCTTGTGGAATACGCGCCATCTTACGCTTCTCCATATCAATCATTGCGTACAATGCATCGATGCTGACCAATTCATTACCTGCTTCATCGACAATGCGGTACAAACGCTTCGCAAAGAATGGGTTAAACTCCTTAGCCAATGTCTCCAAGGCCACCTTTTCACCAATCTTAGGACGGCGCTTAATATCAACAACGTGTTGCAAAATAATCCAACCAACCCCGTTTGCGTGTGCATAATCCGGTCCGACACCCAGGTCGACACTTTGTTGCGTTGAACTCAACACAGCAAGATTAAAAATCATGGGCAGGCTCAACTTGCCTGTCACGTCAGCTTCGTAGTACAACACCTCGTGCTGCATACTGTAAACTTCAGCCATTAATTCTCTCCTTGATATTCCAAATACAACGTTTGGCGGTCCAAGTCACGCGCTTTGGCGACTTGCTTAACCGCAGCCGTTGCTTTTAGCCCTGATGCAACAAGGGCTTGTACTGCCTCCACAGCAGTCATTTCAGCAAGTGGGTCGTCATCCCCGTCAGTGGTTGGGTTATCATTTCCCGCCACCATCATCACAAATTCACCACGGACTTCGTTTTCACTTGCCCAATCAACCAATTCTTGCGCTGACCCACGCAAGAACTCTTCATAACGCTTCGTCAACTCACGGGCCAACACAACTTGGCGATCAGGTCCAAACGCTTTCACCAAGTTTTGCAACGTCTTAGCCAAACGGTGTGGTGCTTCGTAGAAAATCATTGTTTCCGTGTGTGAATTCAAACCTTGCAGTTCTGCCAATTGCTCCTTTGGCTTACGCGCCAAGAAACCGTAAAACATAAAGGGTTGTGGTGCCAAGCCAGACGCAATCAACGCCGTAATACCCGCACTTGCCCCTGGAAGTGGCACAACCGGAATATTTTGCGCAATCGCCGCCTTAACCAACTCATGACCGGGGTCAGAAATTGATGGCATCCCCGCATCTGACACTTGGGCCACATCTTCACCAGCAGCTAAGCGTGCAACCAACTCAGGAATGCGACTCTCTTTATTGTGTTCATGGAATGATACTTGCTTCGTTTGAATATCAAACTGGTTGAGCAATTGTTGCGTGTGACGAGTGTCCTCCGCCGCAATTACGGCCACAGCCTTCAATGTATCAATTGAACGAACCGTCATATCACCCAAATTACCAATTGGCGTTGGGACAAGATAAAGCGTTCCCGTTGTATGTGTTGCAAAACTTTTCTGTTGATTCATCATAAACCTGCTAACTTAAACTGACTTTCAAGGACGGTTGATTCGACCGTCGTTTGAAAACTAATATTTTTCTGTAAACGTTGTGGTGCCGCCAATACGATATCCAACACTTCCAACAGTTTGGCCGTTGTATAACGTTGTGACAAACGCTGCCAATCACTAGCTCCTGGGAAACGAACACTCGCATCACCAGTACGACCAAGCAAGATATCACGCCATGCCTGGGCCAGCATCGCCAACAGTACTCGTGCACGGGCTGGCTCACCAGCTAACGGCACCAAAGCTGTTTGCACGTGGGTAAAGGTGGTATCGTCACCCTTCAGCGTACCAGTCACGATATCACTGACCGCCTTCTCGGCTGAGTTAAACCAATCATCAACTAGCCACTCAGCGGCGCTATCCACGCTATCCGTCAACGTACGCGCCAATTCGGCTTGTGCCGGCGTAAAGCCAACTGCCTCCAATGACGTGCGCATTTGTTCAGGGCCCAAAGCTGGGAAATCAATCACCTGCGTACGTGACACAACCGTTGGCAAAATTTGTGCCCGGTTTTCAGCAATCAAAATGGCCGTTTGTTGGCCAACTGGTTCTTCGATAAACTTCAACAGACCGTTGGCGGCACTGCTAGTCATCGTATCCGCACCAGAAACGATAAACACCTTTTGATTACCTTCGACGGCCGTCTTTGTAAATTCATCACGCAAGTAACGTACCTGGTCGACCTTGATGCTGTTACCATCTGGTGCCAATTGAATCACATCTGGGTGTTCGTGTGACGCAATACGTTGGCATTGATCACACATCCCGTCTGGCTGTCCGTCAGCCGTAACGTTACGACACATTAAACGCATCGCCAACCAATCAGCCACCAAGTCTTGACCACGACCACGTGGCCCAGTAAACAAAAAGGCGTGGGCAAGTTGCTCACTTGCCACCGCCTGTTTGAATTGCGCGATTAACTGCGGTTGTTGTGCATTTGCCTGTGCAATTAATTCTTTCGCGTCCATACTTGCCCCTTAGAAGCGGTGGAATTGTTCAATATCTTGAACAAAGACCGTTGCGCCACCAACTTGCACTTCCATTGGTGTTGAAGCCGTTGATTCCATTGAGACATCAAGGCTAACCGCTGGTGTCATGAATTGCTTACGGGTGTGTGATGTTTCCTTGATCAACTCAAGCACTTCATCGACACGCTCGTCTTCAATACCAATCATAAACGTTGTGTTTCCTGAACGAAGGAACCCACCTGACGTCGCCAAACGAGTGGCACGCACATTCGCCTTCACAAATTCAGTTCCCAACTTGTTTGCATCTTTATCTTGAACGATTGCGATTACCATCTTCATAAAGCTGAACCTCCTAGTCCTTCATCCCCAAAATTGGTGCCAGCGCTGCCCATGTATCAGCAATCACAGCATCCAATTCTTGTTCTGCATTAATCATCAAAAAGCGGTCTGGGTATTGCTTAGCCAATTCATGGTAAGCATCTGACACACGTTGGTGGAATGACAACGCTTCGACATCGAGACGATTTACTTCATCTTGACGCGTTGTTTGAATACGTTGCAACCCAACCTCTGGTCGAATATCAAGGTAGACCGTTGCTTGAGGCATAAATCCTTCAATGGCAAAATCATTGATTGCCGCCACCGCATCAGTTCCTAATTCACGGCCCCCACCTTGATAAGCAATTGAGCTATCAACGTAGCGATCAGTAATCACAACCTTGTCAGCTGCTAAAGCTGGCAAAATCGTTTGTACCAAGTGTTGTCGACGTGAGGCTGCGTAAAGCAACGCTTCCGTTCGTTGATCCATCTCTGTATTGGCTGGATCAAGTACTAGGTCACGAATCGCTTCCGCAATCTTGTTGTCGGTTCCGCCCGGCTCACGGGTTAGCAATAAGCGCTCCCCTAGTTCTGGTTGCAACCGTGCGACAATCGCACGCAATACTGATGTCTTTCCAGCTCCATCTGGGCCTTCAAACGAAATAAATGTCCCTGGCATTCTCGCCACCACTTTCCACTTTATCTAATAATACTTTTATTATAGCAAAAAGCCGGCCCAGGCATAACACCTGAACCGACTTTGGCTAAACGTTCCAGTCGATGTTCTCTGGCTTTACGAAAGCCAATTCGAACAAATAGTTAGAAATGCGCGTTTGTGACCACTTCTTACCGTGGTCTGGCAACAAACGTGAATTCTCAATGAGACGTTCCTTCACCCACTTAGCATTGGCCTCTGTCCATTGCGTGTTCTTCGCAATCAAAGCACCAAATTGGGCGTTTGTATAAGTCTTATCACTCATTATAAACACCTCCTATTCTGAGCTTTAGTTTTTAAACCTCTGGGTGGACAAAAGCTGTTGACCAGTGACCCTTCATATCACGTTGACGTGCCACGCGAAGTAAGAAGAAATACTTCTGACGGGCCTTGGCTGTTTCAGCCTTAATCAAACGTGGGTCAATGTCACTTTCAAACAAAGCTACTTCTGACATTTTTGCTTTTTCAAAGTCAAACTTTGCTTGATCAATCGCCTTGTTCAGCCGTTCATCGTAAGCTGCTGTATCAACTTTTGGTCGCTTAAACATGTTAAACATCAGAGCTTTGTCCTTCCTTCAACCGCTTTAATCAACGTAATTTCATCAGCATAGTCAATATCACTACCAACTGACAATCCAGTAGCCAAACGTGAAACCGTTAGACCGGCTGGCTTCAATAGTCGTGATAGGTACATAGCTGTTGCTTCACCCTCTGCGTTAGCGTTCGTTGCAACGATAACTTCTTGGATGGCATCATCCTTTTGCAAACGTGTTACCAATGACTCAATGTTGATGTCATCGGGACCCTTACCAGATAGTGGTGACAACACACCGTGAAGCACGTGGTACAAGCCACGGTACTCGCCAGTATTTTCAATTGCCATCAAATCCTTCACTTCTTCAACAACCAAAACTTGGCTTTGGTCACGTGTTGGGTCAGAGCAAATTGCACAAGGATCCGTCTCCGTCAGATTCCCACAGATTGAACAAAAGCGCAAATCACGCTTAGCAGAAATCAATGATTGGGCAAATCCCGTCACATCTTCTTCTTGCATGTCAATTGTGTGGAAAGCTAGGCGTGTCGCTGTCTTAATTCCGATACCGGGCAACTTCGTGTAACTATCAATAAGTTTAGCAATCGGTTCTGGATATTGCACGTTACAGACCTTCTTTCTCCCAATAAACCAACCGGCTTAGAACATACCCTTTGGTGCGTATTGTCCCAAACGCTTTTGTTGGTCAGCTTCGATTTGTTGCAATGCATCATTAACTGCAACCAAAATCATATCTGCCATACCGTCGACGTCATCAGCGTCAACGATTTCAGGCTTGATTTGCAAGTCCTTCAACTCACGGTTTCCGTTAAACGTTGCCAAAACAACGTCTGAAGGCGCGTGACCAGTGTAGTCAGTTGCTGCAATTGCTTCTTGCTCGTTTTGCATTTGCTCTTGCATCTTCTTTACTTGCTTCATCATTGATTGCATGTTTTGTCCGCCAAACATAATATCACCCTCGTTTTCTAGTTTTTGTTATTAATCATCAATTTCTTCTACGATATCAGCGCCAAACAAACGTTCAGCTTCCGCTACAACTGGTTCTGGACCAGCTGCTTCGGTTTGATCATCCATCGCCGTTAGACTTGCTAAGTCGTCATCAACAGCAGCTGCCACTTGTTGCGGCACTTGCTGTTGCACAGATGGCGTCGCAGCCGTTCCTTGACGTTGGGCCACAAACGCAGCACGCATCTTTGGCCAGTCATCAGTCGTGACAAAGACCAATTGGCGCTCGTTTTGGGCTTGCGTCAACAGACGGATTTGCGTCACCATCGTGTGCAACAATTCGGCGTTGCGCATGGCGTTGGCTTTAATCACTTCAAAGTCAAAGGCCACGACCAAGCCATCTGGCGAAGCAGCAATTGGCTTCGCGACGTTCAACATTGCTTGTTGTGGCACTGGCAACATGTTAACCATGTCAGCCCATACCGTTTGCACACGGTCTAAGTCGCCACGGGTCGCTGCACTAAGCACGCCGAACACAGCTGATTGATCATCCGCTACACGTGGTGCGACACGCGTTGGTGCCGCCGTGGCCGGTTGTTCAGCCGGTGCTGCCGATGCCACTGGTTCAGGTTGTGTCGCTGGTTGCGTTGGTGTCTCAACAACTGGTGCTGCTGAAGCAACCGGCGCTGGCGCTGGCTTAGTAGGTGCAGTTGGCGTCGGATCAGCAACCACTTGTGGTGCTGACACACGTTCAACCGTTACTGGTGCCGTCGTGGCCATCGGTTGACTCAACTTGACCGTCAAGACTTCCAAGTAAATGCTTGGGCGGTTCGTGAAACGCAATTGTTGTTGCGTGTCATTCAAGATATCAATCATGCGATACCAAACGTTAGCTTGCGTGTTCGCGGCCAAGTCCGTGAATGTCTCATCAGGCACAATGCTGATCAACTCAGGCGCTTCAGTGTGAAGCAACAAGTCACGGGCATAGCTAATCAAGTCTTCCACAAAGCGGTTAGCGTCCTTACCTGCTGATAATACCTCAGACAGCTTAGCCAAAGCTTGCTTCGTGTCTTGCTTAACCACCGCTTGTACATATTCGCCAAGCAATGTTTGCGTCACTGAACCAGTCACAAGCAAGGCGTTTTCCAACGTCACGTGACCATCCCCAAATGACAACGCTTGGTCCAAGATACTCAACGCATCACGCATTCCACCATCAGCGGCGTTCGCAATCACGCGAATCGCAGCTTCATCATACGTGTCGCCACGTTGATCCAAGATGTACGTCATACGATCGTATGCGGCTTTGGCATCAATACGTTTGAAGTCGAAACGTTGTGTACGGGAAATAATGGTTGCCGGAATCTTTTGTGGTTCCGTCGTAGCCAAAATAAAGATAACGTTTGCTGGTGGCTCTTCCAATGTCTTCAACAAGGCGTTAAAGGCACCAGTTGAAAGCATGTGGACCTCATCAATGATGTAGACTTTGTACTTCGCTTGCGTTGGGGCGTAGTTAACGTCCTCACGAATCTCACGGATTTCATCAACACCGTTGTTTGAAGCCGCGTCCAATTCGATAATGTCACCAAGCGTACCGTTATCGGCTGCTTGACACATCGCACATACACCATCAGGCTCCCCGTTAATGGGATTTAAACAGTTAATGGCTTTGGCAAAGATTTTCGCAGCGGATGTCTTACCCGTTCCACGCGGTCCGTTGAACAAATAGGCGTGGGTTGTTTGCCCCGTCATAATTGCGTTTTTCAACGTCTTGGTCACAACTTCTTGCCCAATCATGTCGCTAAATTTTTGCGGACGCCATGTCCGGTACAACGCTTGATACGCCATTGTGTGTGACCCCTTTCGATGCTGTCCATTGTGACAGCAAAGTATGAATTTTACCTACTCTTATATTACCAGAAAACAGTAAAAAAAACGCCAACCGATTAGTTCATCGGTTAGCGATTAAAGTTCATAAGAAGTGAAGCACAATGCACGGTCTCCTTAGTGCTGCTGCCTTCCGACCCTGACACGGTTCGAAGTGCACACTTGCCCCACAAACAATATTATAGCAGGTGGATTACTTTTCTGCAATCTCATTCGACAATTCTTGTGCTGCCAATTCAGCTGCGCGACGAGCTTTCTTTTCGGCTTTCTTCTGCTTGCGAATTTCGCGGAAGAAGTTACGCAATAAGTCACCACTTTCTTGCTCACGAACACCTTGGTGTACGTTAACTTGGTGGTTCAAACGCTCATCCTCTAAGATGTGGTACAAAGAGTGCACCGCCCCAGCCTTTGGATCCTCAGCACCATAATACACATCACTAATACGTGACTGTTGAATAATCCCTGCGCACATAATGCATGGTTCCAATGTCACAAACAATTGGGCATCTGGCAAACGCCATGACTTCACCAAACGGTTAGCCTCGGTAATGGCTTGTAGTTCAGCGTGTTGGCTGGCATCTTCCAACCGCTCACGTAGGTTAAAACCACGTCCGATGATTTGACCATTTTGCACGACGACCGCTCCAATCGGTACTTCACCCAAGGCGCCCGCTTTCTTGGCTTCCTTGATGGCCTCACCCATGAAGTAGTCAACTTGTTCAGGCGTTAGCGTCGTCATGGTAGACACTCTCCAAAATATAGTAACCCTTGTTCTTGGCAATCGTTGCAGCGTTACCAAACGTTTCAGCCATCAACGCCTTGGCAGATGGCGCACCTTGCTTCTTTTGCAAAACAACCGTCAGCGTACCGCCATCAACCAAGTAATCCTTCGCCCCAGCAATCATATCTGACACAATATCCTTACCGGCACGTACCGGTGGATTCGTCAAAATCGCCGCAAACTTACCGTCAACGCCAGAGTAACGGTCTGACAATACCACGTTAATGCGGTCGCCAACCCCGTTCTTTTGGGCGTTACGCTTGACCAATTCAGCTGCACGCTCGTTGATTTCAGCCGCCACGAATTCGCGGTCAGGCATCACCGTTGCCAATGCAATTGAAACTGGCCCGTAGCCGGCACCCAAATCCAAAATCTTTCCAGCGGGAATATCTTGATCAAACGCATCCAACATCGTGCGCGTTCCAAAATCTACGGTAGACTTAGAGAAGACACCGGCGTCCGTTGTGAACGTCAAGGTGTGGTCAAAAAGCGGGAACGTCCAAGTATGCTCGTCGTGAGCAGCACTTGGGTTCGCCGTGTAATAATGTTCAGCCATGTGAACCTCTTTCTATTCTCAATATCAGAATCCTGATAATCTTCAAAGTTTTCTATATAAACCATTGTATGATATAGAGACTAATTATAAAAGCAAAGTACTTGGGGGAGTATGACATGAAAAAGCAGACAATCGGCGTCTTTATGGGCGCCCAATATGGTCACCTAGAAGAATTCCACGAAGCAGCCGCTGCGATGGGTAAAGGTATCGCAGCCCGTAACTGGGCCTTGGTCTACGGTGGGTCAAAGAGCGGTTTGATGGGCGAAGTCGCAGTTAACGCCATCGACGCCGGTGCCGAGGTGACTGGCATCCGACCAACAAGTTTCCTACCAGAAGAAGCTGGGCATGATTTGAAGATGGAACACATCGACGTGCCGGACATGGATACCCGTAAGCGCATGATGTTTGACCGCGCCGATGCCTTCGTCTTTTTACCAGGTGGCATGGGAACGTTGGAAGAGCTTGGCCAAGTGATGTCATGGACGAAGTTAGGTTACTACGAGAAGCCAATCGTCTTGGTAAATATCGATGGTTATTGGGATGACATGGTGGCTTGGTTCGAAACAGCCATCGAAGCAGAATTCGTCACCCGCGAAGGGCTTTCACGCTTGGCCTTGATTCCAACGGTAGACGAAACATTCAAATACCTTGAAGGTGAATTTGGTGAATAACAGAAAAATGGTGATGATGTCAAAAATTGGGCATCATCACCATTTTTTATGCAATAATATCGGTCTTTTCAACCATCCAAGCAGCTGCAGCCATGAGGACAATGAGTACCAACAAGACAATCAATTGAATTGTCCAGCTGTGCCACAATCCAAAACCGTAACCAAACAAAGTTGGCCCAAACGCAGCCAATAGGTAGCCACCGGATTGTGCCATACCTGATAGTTCAGCCGTTCGCGTTGGTGTGGTTGTCTTAACTGAGAACATCGTTAACAAGTAAGGAAACAATGCCCCACCTGAGAATCCCATCAATAAGTTAACAATCAACCAAAACAAAAAACTGTGACCATTGAATAAGATCATCCCCACCCCAACAAATGCAAAGGCAGAGAATCCCACCATAATCCAGCGACGTTGTTTGTTATTCCAACGTGTAAAGGCAGTTGGTAGTACAAACGTCAATGGCAATGTGATTAGCGTAAAGATACCTGATAGGTAACCAGCTGCTTCAGCCGATAACCCAGCTTGTTGCGCCATCGTTGGCAGCCAGGCCATCGCCGTGTAGTAATACAATGACTGTAACCCACCGTATGCCAACAAATACCACGCCCGCTTGTTACGCCAAATTGACGACTGTGCGCCGTCAGCTGGTCGTGGTTCTAGCACGTGATTTTGCTTTGTATTTGGTAGCCAAACAACCAAAGCAAGCACAATCAATACTGACAAAATCAAAATTAACGTTTGCCAATTAGTTGCTCTGACAATTGGCACGGCTAAGGATGATGCCAGGATAGTCGCAATCGTCATCGCTAGTGAATACGTTGACGTATAACGACCAATTTGCGTTGGAAAATTTGCAACGACGGCACTGGGGAGCAACACATTCAACGTTGCAATACCGACGCCAATCAACACTGTTCCTAAAAACAAAAATGGCATCGAAATAATGCGTAATAATGATCCGACTGCCATTAACAATACGAAAATAGCGAACGACTTTTCAATCCCCCACTTTTGGCCAAATTTCGGTGCCAAGGGGGAAACAATGGCAAAACTCAAAAGTGGAATGGTTGTCAAAATACCCAATGAACTAACTGACACCCCCAACCCTTTCGCAACTTCACTAATAACTGGCGGAATTGATGTAAACGGAATACGTAATATCATTCCCATCATCACAATGCCAGGCACCAAAAAAGGTGACTGATTCTTCTTTTGCATAATGAACTCTCCTCAATAGATGCTTCGCCATCTCTCTAAAACAGCTTATCCATTGTAAGTTAATAAAAAGCGCTGCACAACAACGTGCAACGCTTCACTAATGCTTTTTACTTAAAATACTTTGCCAAGAAATCAGCAACCTTTTGCTCATACTTAGCTGGGTTGGTTGCATATGATTGCACGTGTGAGGCACCTGGGACCAAGTACTTTTCCTTTGGTCCGTTTGAGGCGTCATACACTTGGTTCAAGAACTTCGTTGGCACAAACGTGTCATCCCCACCGTGAATAAACATCATTGGGCGCGTGTTCTTTTGCAACAACTTCAACGCGTCAGCTTCAGCGTAGTCATAACCAGCCAAAACCTTTGAGTACGTTGAAACCACTGGCAAGATAATCTTAGCCAACCACATTGGCAAACCATACATATCACCCGCTTGGTATTCCAACTCGTCATAAACTGACGTGTAACCAGCATCTTCAATGTACGCCTTAACTTGCGCTGGTGGGTTCATTCCTGACAACATCATCGTCGTGGCACCACCCATTGAGGCACCCATCACCACGATTTGGCTATCTTGACCATTCTTGGTAATGACCTTACTAATCCATTGCTTGTAGTCCTTGGCATCCAAGTAACCGAAACCGATGTACTTACCACCTGACTTACCTGACGCACGATCATCGGGCATCAACACGTTGTAGCCCATGTCATGGAACATTTGCCCATAAGGTGCCATTGCCTTGTGCTCCACACCAAATCCGTGAATCACAACAACCGTCTTGTTGGTCTTCTTTTCAGCTGGTACATAATTACCAACCAACTTAGTCCCGTCCTTAGCCGTCAAATGCCACGTTTGTGAATCCAACGCTAGGAACTCTTGTTGACGTGAATACAATGGATCCTTCTTCGTCAACACACCACTACCGATAAAGTCCTTCTTCGCACGCACCTCGGCGACGTGGAAGAAATACCCACCAGCAGCACCAAGAATAACCGCCAATACAACCACGATTGAAACTACCCAAGTGATAATCTTACGTGGCGTTGACCAGCGCTTCTTTTGCTTAGCCATATTCGCTAACCTCTTACTCTTCTATAAATGTATAAGTGCAACCTGTCCATTATAAGGAAGAACACTAGAAAATAAAAGGTATACCCCGTTAAGCAAATAACGACTACTTCATGTGCAACAATGAGTCGATCAACTTATCGCCCATTCGATCCAAGTACTGTCCTTGGCGTTCCCAAAGCGACTTGCCACGCAACGACTTCTCACTTTCAGCCGGCAATGGTTGATTTTGCGTCGTAATCGCCGCAACTGCCCCAACAATCCAAACACCCAAGCTGAACACCACTAGTAATCTCACTAACTTCTTTCGCATGCCACAAGTCCCCCATTCCTTTTTGTTGTCTCTCAGTCTAGTCGCCAATTGTCAGGTTTTAGCAGGTTTTCGGTCACGATTGTGTAAATGTTTTGTTGCCAAATTCGGAACATGCCCATCATTATTTTTCTCAAAACCAGTCGCCACTGTGCTAAACTATTAGAAAACTATGAGAAACACGGAGCACCAACATGAGCTATTCATTGAACTGGGATTTGGATCCCATCTACCCTGGTGGTATCGAATCACCTGAGTTCGCTGCCAAGCTAACTTTACTCGATCAACAAATTAAGCAATTCGCGTCTGACGTGACTGCTTACGACCGTTTCACAGACACGGACTTCAGCAAGCTCGTCGCTTTGGTGAACGACGCGCAAGTGATTCGTTCAGGTTTGGGCACAGTGGCGCTATTCGTCAACGCCCTTTACTCAGCCGACTACACGAACCCGGTTTACCGTCCCTACCAAACGAAGGTCTCACACTTGGAAGTTGCTTACCAAGCCCCATTGGACGCCTTTGCGAAGTTGTTGACGTCATTTGATGATGAGACATTTGCTAAGGTCAGCACGTTGCCCGGCATCGCTGAAGTCGCCTTCCACTTGAACGAGTTGCGCGATGACGCTGCTCGCTTGTTGGATGACCGCGCCGAAGAATTGCTCAACAAGTTGCGTTTGGACGGATTGCAAGCCTGGTCAGAGCACTACGACACCATCTCATCTGGACTTTCAATGACCTACACGGATGAAAACGGCGACGAGCAAGCTTTGTCTGCGGGACAAGCTTTGAACCAATTGGACGGTTACCCAGACAATAAGGTGCGCGCCAACATCATGGCCAACTACGAAAAGATGTGGGGCAGCGCCGAAAACTTGGCCGCCGATACGATTAACCACTTAGCTGGTGCCCGATTGACGGAACAAGTTGCCCACGGTTACGAAAACCACTTGGATCAACCACTAGAGTTGAACCGTATGTCACGTGAGACATTGGACGCCATGTGGCAAATGGTCGATGACAACAAGCACATGTTTAAGGCGTACTTCGATCGCAAGAAGGACTTGCTTGGTTTGACGGAGCTAGGTTGGCAAGACCAAGTCGCCCCTATCACAGATTTGGGTGACTACAAGCCAAGCACATTGTCATATGATGAAGCGGCTGCGTTCATTATTAAGAATTTTGGCAAGTACTCACCTAAGATGGCCGCATTCGCGCAACACGCGTTTAAGAATCAATGGATTGAAGCGGAAGACCGTCCTGGTAAGACGCCAGGTGCCTGGATGGAAAGTGTGCCTGACATTCACGAGTCACGTATCATCACGACGTTTACAGGCTCTGTGAACGATGCAGCGACGATTGCCCACGAAATCGGTCACGGGTTCCACTCTTCAGTCTTGACGGACTTGCCAGTTTGGCGTGATGGTTATGCCATGAACGTTGCTGAGACCGCTTCAACGTTTGCTGAAATGCTGATTGCGGATGCCAACGTACAAGCGGCCCAATCAGATGCGGAAAAGGTTGTCTTGTTGGATGCGAAGATGACGAACCCAATTGCCATGTTCTTGAACATCCACGCCCGTTTCATCTTTGAAGACAACTTCTACACAGAGCGCAAGCAAGGCTTCGTCCCAGCTGCGCGTTTGAACGAATTGATGGACGAGGCACAAAAGGTGGCCTTCGATGGTCTTTTGGATCACCGTCACCCACACTTCTGGTCATCAAAGTTGCACTTCTTCATTGATGACGTGCCATTCTACAACTTCCCATACACGTTCGGTTACTTGTTCAGCCAAGGCATCTATGCTTGGGCCCACACGCAAGATAATTTCGAAGAGGCTTACATCGCCTTGCTTCGCGATACGGCCAACATGTCAACGGAAGAATTGGCCCAAAAGCACCTTGGTGTCGATTTGACTAAGCCAGACTTCTGGCAAGCTGGTGCCGATTTGGTTAAGAAGGACATCGATGAATTCTTGGCTTTGTCAGAGCAATTTGTAAAGTAATGCCAAAAACGCCTGCATTCAATTCAGAATGCAGGCGTTTTACTATGCTTATTACTTCTTATCCAAAATCATCTTTGACGTTAGGATGGCAAGTGATACTGCCAAGCCCATTGGCATCAAAGCCGTGTAGTCCAAATGACTCACTTCGAACATCATGAACAAGGCCATCAATGGTGCTTGTTGCGAGGCAGCTAGCAATGCCGTGGCACCGATAACGGCTGCTTGGGCAACTGATGCACCAGGCACCATCATGATGTAGCCGAAGCCAAGGATGGCACCGAATGATCCACCAATACCAATTGATGGTGCCAACGTACCACCATAGGCACCGGCCTTCAATGTGAAGACCGTAATGGCAGCCTTAAGCAACATCCCAATCAACAAGACCCCAATCACCTTCGTGCTCGTGCTGTTAATGGCGAATTCTGCCAAACCACGTCCGTTCCCCATAATTTGTGGGAAGAAGATGGCAACCACACCAGTTACGGCTGCAGCCAATGGCAATTGCCACAAGACTTGCACTTGCTTAGCCTTGGCCTTACCGCCGGCCCATTGGAAGGCCTTGCGGAAGTATGCACCCGCAACACCCATCAATGGTCCAACGACAATCACGAACGGAATCATACCCAACGTGAAGTGCTTATCAGGCACAAAGTAGTATGGGTGGAACCCGTGGACTGACATACCCACCCACATGGCAATCGTTGACATCGTCAAACTGACCGCAACTGAACGCTTTGACACGTTCTTGTGCAAGATTTCAACGGCGAACAACATACCAGTGATTGGCGCGATATAAATACCGGCGAAACCAGCACCCGCAGTTGCTGCAATCAACAAGCGACGGTCGTCAGCCGTTAGTGAATCCATGTGCCAACGGCGGAGTAGCTTCTCCCAACGTTGGGCAAGCAAAGCACCAAGTTCACGAGGTGCCAATTCACGTCCAACTGATCCACCAGTTGCTACGTAGAAGACTTGCGTCACGGCGTGGACAACTGAAGGCCAGAATGGCATCTCATCCCCATCCATCGCCTTGTTGATTCCAACCGTTGGCTTCATCTTCGTTTGCACAATGAACCAGACAATCGCCGCAATAATTCCACCAATCAATACTGATAAAAAGCGTTGTCCGCCAGCAATGTGCGTTGAAACTGGCATCAGCGTGTTTTCTTCAAATCCCAAGAAGAAGTGCTCAACCAGTTCCAAGAACAAGCTGAGCAACACTGAACTTAACCCTACAACAATCCCCAAAATAACGGTAGATAGCGCCAAGACCCCCATCTTGTGGCGCTCGCTGTAAGTTTTCTCTTCCAAAACAGTAACCTCATCTCAAATAATCGTTTACAAAAAGTTATTATAACACTGATACAACGTCCTCACATGCGGACCTATTGAACAAAAATAACCGTTCAAGCTTACAAGTTTGAACGGTTATCGGGTTAAATCTCTTCAAAATCAGCGTCAATCGCAGTTTCCATGCGACTAATCACCGTACGCAAGACATTGTTTTCGCCCAAATACAACGCTTCCTTCATGCGGTTGTACTCAGACGTTGGCAACATCACAACGCTCTCCTGTTCATCAGTTTCAATTTCATAAGCTACCTTGCGTTCAGTCACATCACGCAACAAGTCAAACAAATGCGCCTGAGCAAAATCTACTGTTAGCTTCTTCATGTTAATCTACCTCCGAAAACCTCGAGCAATCTTACTTCACTAAATAGACACGCTCATCAATCAAGTCGAATGATTGGTGGTGCGCGTTCAATGCGGGTACTTCTTCTAACTCGGCTTCGTGCCAGAAGACATCCGAGTCCGTTGCCCCGTCCTTTTCACCAATCACGATGAAATCAAAATCAAAGCGGTATTGGTTATCACGGATGTATTGCAACACCTGCCAATCTGCATCGGTTGTGTCTGGCGCCCAACTCATAATAACCGTTGAGACATTCTCACCGTACATATCCAACGCTGCGATGGCATCCATGTTTTCCACATCCGTCACCGGCTTAGCAGATGTTGGATCTGGTTGTGTGCGCCAATCCTCGTTGTCCGTCGCAATAATCTTTTGTTCCGGCGCAATCGCCTTCAAGCCGGCTGAGATATACCCATGACCAGCCATCAACTCCAATACAGGTTGGCCGTCCGTGTACGCTGACAAGTCACGCACAAAGTCACTTGAGACAAAGCCGTACATGCTGAAGTATTCGATTAACGCATCACGTAAATGGCGAAGCAAGAAGTCGATATCTTCTAATGGTTCCGTTAACTCAAGCCAGAGCGCATTCCCAGCATCCGCGTTATCTGGGTATTGCGCCAAGACGTAATGTTGCAGTTCTGGAATGACTGACTCTGGTACTTCCATCGTTGGCAATGCAGCTGGCAAATAACCCGCATTCAATTGTTCAAGCGTATCAATCGCTTGTTGCATGAGGTTGGCCATCGTGGGGATGTTTTGGTAACGGTCTAGATATGGCAACAGCTCACCAAGGTAGTCCATCTCAGTGAGCTGTTGGCCAGACCCAAACCGAATTGCTTGGTTTGTTGTCATGATAATATCCTCTAGTTAGAACAGGCTTTCTTGGTGGTTGCTACGCACATCATCCTCCGGCGTGTATGATACCGGGTTCAAGTATGAGTTAACATACTGGAAAATGTCGAAACGTTGCTGGTCAGTTAGTGGCTTACCGTTAAAGTCGATTTCCTTACCTGACAAGAACAGCAATGACAAGTCAGTCTTTTCTGACATGGCACGGCCGACCAAGAAATCCATTGAAACATTGAAAAAATCCGCTAGCTTTCGAACTTCAATGTACGAAGGCGAACGGTCACCACGCTCCCAGTTTCCGATTTGCGCAGCTGTATTTGGTTTTTGCCCTGGTTCAAGGTGCTTATTCATCTCTTCAGCCAAGGTTTCCAATGTGATGTTGCGGCCTTTGCGCAACTCACGCAGACGATCTGGAAACATGTGCGTCGTTCTCCGTTTTCATAAAGTAGATTGGGCACGCTAAAAGCCCTAATATATTTCTATTTTAACGAACATTAACCGATTTTTCCACACCCAAATTGTGGAAAACCACTTATTTTATCCACACGCTGTGAATTACGGCTTAACTGTCAACACAACCACGTTGACTGTCACAGCTGGTAATGGCGTAGCTTCCGCTGCCGCTTGGGCTTCTGGACGTGCACCCCAGTGCAATGGCGTCATGTGTAACAGATCAACATACAAGTCGGCTGGAATTTGCCATTGGTATGAAATCTCGGTTTGCGTGGCGTTTGGATAGTTCTCCATGAAGCGATCGACCACTTTTTGGTTACTGTACGTGTGATTTGGTGAATCCACAGGGTACAACATTTCACGCAATTCGTGAAGATAACCTGATGATGGGACCACCTTCACCAACGTTCCCTCGGGCGCTAAGACACGCTTGAATTCTTCATAAGCACTTGGTGAGAAGAACTCCACGATACTATCAAAGCTATTGTCGTTAAATGGTAGGTTCGCTAAGTCGGCCACCGCAAAGAACGCATCTGTGTCCAATTGCGTTGCCAAGTTAACCCCTGCCTTAGAAATATCGAAACCAATGCCGGTATCGATGTTGCCACGCTTGGCTAGCAAACGGGCGAATGGCGTTCCTTCACCGGTTCCCACATCCATGATGCGTTGTGGGTCGGCTGGCAATTGGGCCGCAACTGCGTCCACAATGCCATCAAACAAACCGGCCGTCAAAACACGACGACGGGCCGCCAACATAGCATCATCATACTCCGTATTAACAGCGTGGTTCAAGAAATAAAGGGAACCCTTCTTATTAATGTCCAAGCGGTGGTTATGCGCACATACCAAGGTATTACCTTCAACGTGGTCATAAGGCTCGCCATCTACGGTACAACGGAACATGTCCAAGTGTTCACTGACGAACTTAATCCCTTTTTCAATCTTCTTCATGTGATTCCTTCCTCATTGCTGCCCAGAGCATTTCATAGAGCTGTTCAAACTCTGCCTCATGTTCAACCTTGTCTGACTTCTGCCGTGCAAACGTGACAATCGACCCAAAGGCCATCGTCATGAATACTTGGACTGGCATGTCACGCAGTTCACCTGTCGCAACCCCCGCTGACAGCATCTCAGCAACCACATTTTGTTGCTGGTCAGCTGGATCAGCTGCCACGCGATTCAACACCGGACTGTCTGGCAACTGCTTAATTTGCGAAACCGTCGTCAATGTATCTGGTCTTTCAACCGCGATGCGATACAGTGTCCGCAACCAGACACGCACCTTCCCAGCCAAATTTGGCTCGGCGGTTATTGATGTGACCAACATGTCACGCATAACTGCTTGCTCATGTTCAAAGACTTGCGTTAGCATATCAGCCTTATTATTAAAGTAAATATAGATGTTGGATTGCGAGATACCAACGGCCTTGGCGACCTTCGTTGTTGATAAACTAGCCGCCCCTTCAGTCACGATAATCTGTATCGCTGCCTGAATAATTGTCTCATACTTCGATTCATCTTTTTTCTTCATGGTACTAATATAACTGGTTTATTCTGAAACGACAACGTTGACAAAAGATAAGTTTATCTTTTATAATAAGTCCACCAATTAAAGATAGAGTTATCTTTTAAGAAATAGAGGCTATTAAACATGAAGATTGCAATGCTTGGATCACTTGGTAACGTTAACCGCGTTGCTGTACCTGAATTACTTAACGCTGGCCACGAAGTTACCCTACTAACGTCTTCAGCAGATCGTGTCGCTGAAATCGAAGCACTCGGCGCACACGCGGTAGTTGGTTCAATGACCAACTTGGATGACCTAGTTGCCACATTGACTGGTGCCGACGTGGCGTACCTCATGTTGACTGGTCGTGCCACAGGCAGCCTAGTCGCTCACGGGGAAATGGTCGGTAACTTGTTCAAACAAGCTATCGAGACAACTGGTATCAAGCGTGTCGTTAACCTCAGCAGCGTTGGTGCCGATCAAGGTCCTGAAATCGGCGCTCTTTATGTCTATAACATCATTGAAGGTTTGTTGGCTAGTTTGCCAATCGATATTACGTTTGTTCGTCCAGTCGCCTTTTACGGCAACCTAATGGGTAGCATTCAAACGATTAAAGCACAACATGCCATCATTAACAATTTCCCCGCTTCTCATCGTAATGCGTATGTTTGGCCTGCCGATATCGCCGAGACGGTTGTCGATGCTATCTTGCACCCGGTTGCCGGTCAAACGGTTCGCTACGTAGTTTCTGACTTATTCACCGGTGACGAATTGGTTGCTGCGCTACAAGAAACGTTGACCATGCCTGATTTGAAGTGGATTGAGATTTCAGATGAGCAAGCCTTAGCAAATATGACAGCTAAGGGGATGCCGGAAGCAGTTGCGACTGAATTCGTTAAGTTGGGGGCTTCTCAACGTAACGAATCTGCATACACTGACTTAACAGCCCATATGCCAGTCCTTGGCGACTTTAAGTTGGCAGACTTCTTGCCAATCTTCAAGGCAGCCTACAACAAGTAACCCTAGCAAAAAAGCGAATGATTGCTCATTCGCTTTTTTCGGCTAAATCAATGTCGTACGCTACCCGATTGCCGGCTAGTTTTCCTCGGTATGCGAAACCACGACGGGCGATAATTGCTTGCATCTTTTTATTTTTTTCATGGGTATCGATGCGAATGTAGTCAAAACCATTTGCCTGGGCCGTCGCAAATAAATGCGTAAACAACGCTGTCGACAAGTGGTAGCCCTGGTGTTGGAATGACACCGCCATGCGATGGATCACCGCATAGGGCTTTCGCTTGGTGGGATACAGCCAGCGCCCACCTTGCAGGCGTTGATAGTTCACATCTTTTTCTTGCCAAAGCGTGGCCGTGGCGACAATTTCATCATCGAGTTGCAAGATGTATGCGTACCCTTTGGCGATGTCGGCTTTGATGATTTCTGGGGATGGATAACCATTATCCCACTGCGGATTATGATCAATAGACATGACTGCCTTAGCATCTGATATAATTTGCCAAATTGCGTCTGCGTCAGCCATGGTCGCTTGTCGGTAAGTTATATTGGCCATTGGTCTACCTCACTTCAATAAGCAACATTATACGCCGTTTTCGGGCAATAATTGTCAACAAAAACGTCATACCTGGTTGCGATAATAACCTCAGTCATAATAAATGATTTGCGGTGAATCCCATCGCCGCACCTTCTTTCACCACTCGGTACTCCTTGCCGGGTGGTTTTTTGTTGTCCGAAAACTAAAAAGGACAAAGCACAACATGTACTTTGTCCTTCAGTAGGTTAATTAGTCTTCAAAACCGTCAGTCGTCATTGATGCTTGGTACAAAGCCACAACATCATCAACCGTCAAGTTCACGTAACCACCCTCGTGATCCAAACCACCGATTTCAACGGCTGACTCAGCCATCGCACGGAAGTTCGTCTCATCGTTGATATCAACACCTTGCAAAGTCGTTGGCACTTCCAATGACTTTACCCAGTCGTAAGTGGCTTGGATAGCCTTCTCAGCAACGACTTGGTCATCGGCATCTTGGATATCCCAAACATTGCGTCCGAAGCGGGCAAACTTAGCAACCGTAGCTGCTGACAAAGCACGCTTCATCCAACGTGGCGTCAAGATTCCCAAACCAACACCGTGGGTGATGTCGTAGAATGCTGACAATTCGTGCTCGATTGGGTGAACCATCCAGCCGTTTACGTTTCCTGAACGTACCAAACCGTTCAAAGCCATCGTTGAAGCCCACATCAAGTTAGCACGGGCATCATAGTTATCTGGCGTTGCCAAAGCAACTGGCGCCCACTTGATAACGGCACGCATCATACCTTCAATCATACCGTCAGAAATATCTGTGTTCTCGGCACGGTCGAAGTATTGCTCAGTCAAGTGTGAGAAGATGTCGATTGAACCGGCAGCCGTTTGCCACTTTGAAACTGAGTACGTCAATTGTGGGTCCAAGAATGAAACAGCTGGTGTGTTTGGTCCATACGTACCAATCTTAGCGTTCAATTCTGGGTTTGAGATAACTGAGCCTGGGTTCATTTCAGTACCCGTTGCAGCCAACGTCAAGATGTCGACAACTGGCAATTGGTCCAACTTTGAGCGGTACTTGACACCGTGGTCAGCGACCAAATCCCAGGCATCCCCATCATAAAACTTTGCTGATGCAATCACCTTTGATGCATCGATAACTGATCCACCACCAACGGCCAAAATGACGTCGATGTCGTTCTCCTTAGCCAAACGTTGACCCTCGCGAACTGAATCAATCTTTGGGTTAGGCTCGATACCGTCCAATTCAGTGACGTTCAAACCTTCCAAAGCCTTCATAACACGCTCATACAAGCCAGAACGCTTGATTGAACCACCACCGTACGTCAACAAAACGTTTTGACCAAATTGGGCCACGGCATCGTGCAATTCTGCATCGATGTGGTTCTTTCCAAAGCGAATATCTGTCTTATTTACAAAGCGAAAATCTTCCATAATTGTCGTCCTCCAATGAGTTGTGCAGACTACTTTACTTACTAAACGTAACATACACTATACACCTTTAGGGGACGTTAAACAAATTCTCACTACGCAAAAAAGCACTTCAACTAGATTCACATCTAAGTTGAAGTGCTTTTTGTTATGAACTAACAGCGATTAACCGAGATTAGTCGTTGTGCAAGTTCATTGAGTTTTCAATATCAGCGATTGAAGGAATCTTCGTACCCTCTTCAGTTGATACAACAACAGGATCTGCAACGACCTTGTCTTCAACAGCTTGGTATTGCTTCATACCAGTACCAGCTGGGATCAACTTACCGATGATAACGTTCTCCTTCAAACCAACCAATGGATCGTTCTTTCCACGGATAGCAGCGTCAGTCAAGACACGAGTCGTCTCTTGGAATGATGCGGCTGACAAGAATGAGTTCGTCTCCAATGATGCCTTGGTAATACCAAGCAAAACTGGACGTGCTGTGGCTGGCAAGCCACCCTTCAACAACGTCTCTTCGTTAGCATCACGGAATTGCGCGATATCCATCAACGTACCTGGCAACAAGTCCGTCTCACCCGGATCCATGACACGCACCTTACGAAGCATTTGGCGAGCCATAACTTCGATGTGCTTGTCAGAGATCTCAACACCTTGCATACGGTAAACCTTTTGCACTTCACGCACAATGTAGTTTTCCGTAGCCAACGTGTCACGTACTTGGATGATTTCCTTAGGGTCAGCTGAACCTTCGTTCAACGTCTCACCACGGTGGATTTGATCACCTTCGGCCACACGCATGCGTGCAGTCATTGGCAACGTGTAAGTACGCGTATCCGTCTCACCTTGAACAGTAACTTCCTTAGTACGTTCTGCTGGGTTTTCTTCAATAGAAGTAACCTCACCAGTAACTTCAGTAATCATAGCACGACCCTTAGGGTTACGTGCTTCAAAGATTTCTTGCACACGAGGAAGTCCTTGCGTGATATCGTTTCCGGCAACACCACCAGTGTGGAAAGTACGCATAGTCAATTGCGTACCAGGCTCACCGATTGATTGTGCGGCAACAGTACCAACAGCTTCACCAACTTCAACAACGTCACCAGTAGCCATGTTGCGACCGTAGTCGTATACGCAGACACCGTGTTCCGTGTTGCAAGTAAAGGCTGAACGAATGTTAACAGTCGTTACGCCGGCGTTGACAATAGCCTTAGCCTTGTCTTCGTCGATCATTTGGTTGTGAGCAACGATGACTTCACCAGTCTTAGGGTCGATAACAGCCTTTTGTGCGTAACGTCCCAAAATACGCTCGTACAATGACTCGATGACTTCGTTACCGTTCATGATTGCAGAAACATCCAAACCACGATCAGTACCACAGTCGATCTCACGAATGATAACGTCTTGCGCAACGTCAACCAAACGACGAGTCATGTAACCTGAGTCGGCCGTCTTCAAGGCCGTATCAGTCATACCCTTACGAGCACCGTGAGTTGAGAAGAACATTTCCAAAACTGACAATCCCTCACGGAAGTTGGCGATGATAGGCAACTCCATGATACGTCCGTTAGGCGCAGCCATCAAACCACGCATACCGGCCAATTGCGTAAAGTTAGAAATGTTACCACGAGCTCCTGAATCTGACATCATGAAGATGTTGTTATCAGGCTCGAAGTGCTCAATAAGCTTAGCAGTAATGTCATCCTTCGCTTGGTTCCAGATGGCAATAACACGCTCATAACGCTCATCGTCAGTAATCAATCCACGACGGAATTGCTTAGAAACAGTAGCGACTTGCTTGTGAGCTTCTTCGATGATTCCTGGCTTTTCCTTCAAGTCAGTAACGTCGGCCACACCAACCGTCAAACCAGACTTAGTTGACTCATCGTAACCCAAGTCCTTCATACGGTCCAATAGCAATGACGTTTCAGTAACCTTGTAGATCTTGTAGACTTCGGCAACGATGTCTGACAAGAATCCCTTCTTGAATGGAGGCAAGATTGGCGTCTCAGCAAAGTGTGCCTTGATGTCAGTTCCTGGCTCCAAGAAGAAGCGGTCGTCAATGGCGCGCAAGTTAGCCTCAGTTGGCTCGTTCAAGTATGGGAAGTCGACTGGCAAGATGTCGTTAAAGAACAACTTACCAACAGTCGTCGTCATAATACGTGAACGTTGCTCGTCAGTGAATGGCTTTTCTGCAGGGAATGAAGACGTTTGAACTCCAATACGCGTGTGCAAGTGCACATACTTGTTTTGGAACGCAGTACGAGCTTCGTTGATATCCTTGAAGACCATACCTTCACCTTCACGACCATCTTCTTCAGTCGTCAAGTAGTAGTTACCGATAACCATGTCCTGTGATGGAGCCACGATAGGCTTACCATCCTTAGGAGCCAAGATGTGTCCAGCGGCAAGCATCAACAAACGAGCTTCTGCTTGAGCTTCATCTGACAAAGGAACGTGGATGGCCATTTGGTCACCGTCAAAGTCGGCGTTATAAGCTTCAGTAACCAATGGGTGCAAACGCATAGCCTTACCTGGCACTAGGACAGGTTCGAACGCTTGAATACCCAAACGGTGAAGCGTTGGTGCACGGTTCAAAAGAACTGGGTGCTCCTTGATAACGTCATCCAAGACGTCCATAACAGCGTCATCACGACGGTCGATCATACGCTTTGCGGCACGGATGTTTCCAACCAAGTCACGCGCAACCAATTCCTTCATGATGAATGGGCGGAACAATTCCATAGCCATTGGACGTGGCAATCCCATTTGGTTCATCTTCAAGAAAGGACCAACGTCGATAACTGAACGTCCTGAGTAGTCAACACGCTTACCAAGCAAGTTTTGACGGAAACGTCCTTGCTTACCCTTAAGCATGTGTGACAATGACTTCAATGGACGGTTACCAGGACCAGTTACAGGACGTCCACGACGACCGTTGTCAACCAACGCGTCGACGGCTTCTTGCAACATACGCTTTTCGTTTTGCACGATAATTCCAGGTGCGTTCAACTCCAACAAACGCTTCAAACGGTTGTTACGGTTGATAACACGACGGTACAAATCGTTCAAGTCAGACGTTGCAAAACGTCCACCTTCCAATTGCACCATTGGACGCAAGTCAGGTGGGATAACTGGAATAACATCCATAACCATCCACTCTGGCTTGTTACCTGACTTAACGAAAGCTTCGATAATGTCCAAACGACGAACGGCGCGAACACGCTTTTGACCAGTGGCCTCACGCAATTCTGCCTTCAACGTCTCAACTTCGGCTTCCAAGTCAACGTTTGACAACAACGTTTGTACAGCTTCAGCACCCATGCCAGCTTCAAATGCGCTACCATATTCTGCCTTCAACTCGCGGTACTCGCGTTCTGACAACAATTGCTTTTCAGTCAAAGGTGTATCACCGGCCTTTGTAACCACGTAAGAAGCGAAGTAGATAATCTCTTCCAATGAACGTGGTGACATGTCCAAGACCAATCCCATACGTGAAGGGATTCCCTTGAAGTACCAGATGTGTGATACAGGAGCGGCCAACTCAATGTGACCCATGCGCTCACGGCGGACCTTTGAAGACGTTACTTCAACGCCGCAACGATCACAAACGATTCCCTTGTAACGAATACGCTTGTACTTTCCGCACGCACATTCGTAATCCTTGGTAGGTCCAAAGATACGCTCGTCGAAAAGTCCATCCTTTTCAGGCTTGAGCGTACGATAGTTGATTGTCTCAGGCTTCTTAACTTCACCATAAGACCAGCTGCGAATCTTGTCTGGGCTAGCCAGTCCGATTTGCATGCTTTCAAACTTATTGACATCAATCAATGGTTTGACCCCTTTCGTAGGTTCCTATATACAATCCAATCCAGCACTTCACTAAGTCCGTGCTTACCATGCTCGAATGATCAAACGCAGTAAGCACGAACCTAGCAATGTGCTAGGTTGGCTAACAATCTCTTAAAAGTAGCGCAGGGCTAAGAATAATCTCTTATTCAGCGTCGTTCAAGTTAACGACACCGTCAGCCTTTGGAGCTGATGCTTCGGCACCGTCGGCAGCAAATTCTTGTGCCAAACGTTGTGCTTCTGCATTAGCGGCTTCGATGTTAACGATTGAATCGTCATCATCCATGTCACGCAATTCGATCTCACGATCATCTGCGTCCAAGACCTTCATGTCCAAACCAAGAGCTTGCAATTCCTTAACCAAGACACGGAATGACTCCGGAACACCTGGCTTAGGGATTTGGTCACCCTTAACGATGGCCTCGTAAGTCTTAACACGACCAACAACGTCATCTGACTTGTACGTCAAGATTTCTTGCAAAGTGTGCGCAGCACCATAGGCCTCAAGGGCCCAAACTTCCATTTCACCGAAACGCTGTCCACCGAATTGCGCCTTACCACCAAGTGGTTGTTGCGTAACAAGTGAGTAAGGTCCGATTGAACGGGCGTGCATCTTGTCGTCGACCATGTGGGCCAACTTCATGTAGTGCATGATTCCGACAGAAACACGCTTGTCGAAGGCTTCACCAGTACGACCGTCATACAAAACAGTCTTACCGTCTGATGGCAAACCAGCTTCCTTCAAAGCGTCCCAGATATCCGCGTCACGGGCACCGTCAAAGACAGGTGATGCGATGTGAATACCCAATTCACGAGCAGCCATACCCAAGTGCAATTCAAGCACTTGTCCGATATTCATACGAGATGGCACACCCATTGGTGACAACATAATGTCGATAGGTGTTCCGTCTGGCATGAATGGCATGTCTTCTGAAGGTACGATAACAGAAACAGTTCCCTTGTTACCGTGACGACCGGCCATCTTGTCACCAACTTGAATCTTACGACGTTGTGCGATGTAAACACGAACCATCATGTTAACACCTGGTGCCAATTCGTCACCGTTCTCACGCGTAAAGATACGAACGTCTTGAACGACACCGCCACCACCGTGAGGAACACGCAATGACGTATCACGAACTTCACGGGCCTTCTCACCGAAGATGGCGTGTAGCAAACGCTCTTCAGCTGACAATTCAGTAACACCCTTAGGCGTAACCTTACCAACCAAAAGATCACCGTCTTCAACTTCAGCACCGATACGGATAATTCCGCGCTCGTCCAAGTTCTTCAATTGCTCTTCACCAGTGTTAGGGATTTCGCGAGTGAACTCTTCAGGGCCAAGCTTCGTATCACGAGCCTCTGATTCGTATTCTTCAATGTGGATTGACGTGTAAACATCATCGCGGATCAAACGTTCGTTGATGATGATGGCATCTTCAAAGTTATATCCTTGCCAAGTCATGAAGGCGATCAATGGGTTTTGTCCCAAAGCCAATTCACCTTGCTCCATTGATGGACCATCGGCCAAAACTTCGTCGGCATCAACTGCATCCCCAACCTTAACGATTGGACGTTGGTTGTAGTTCTTACCAGCGTTTGAACGACGGAACTTCATCAATTCGTACTTATCAAGTGAACCATCTTCGCGACGAACGCGGATTTCGCGACCGTCAACGTACTCAACCGTACCAGGGTACTTAGCAATAATGGCAACACCGGCGTCGTGGGCAGCCTTGTATTCGATACCCGTACCAATCAATGGTGCGTGTGGATCAATCAAAGGAACCGCTTGACGTTGCATGTTGGCACCCATCAAGGCACGGTTAGAGTCATCGTTTTCCAAGAAAGGAATTGCGGCCGTGGCAACGGCAACAATTTGCTTAGGAGAAACGTCCATGTAGTCAACTTGGTCGATAGAAACTTCGACGTTTTCCTCACTCTTACGAGCCAAAACAACGTCAGAAGCAAATGATCCATCTTCGTTCAAAACTGAGTTACCTTGGGCAACGATGAAGTTATCTTCTTCGTCGGCCGTCAAGTAGTCAATCTTGTCCGTAACCTTGTGAGTCGTCCAGTCAACACGACGGTATGGCGTCTCAATGAATCCGTAACGGTTAACACGACCGTACGTAGCCAATGAGTTGATCAAACCGATGTTAGGACCTTCAGGCGTTTCGATAGGGTCCATACGTCCGTAGTGCGTGTAGTGCACGTCTCGGACTTCATAACCGGCACGGTCACGAGTCAAACCACCAGGTCCCAAGGCAGATAGACGACGCTTGTTCGTCAATTCTCCAAGAGGGTTAGTTTGGTCCATGAATTGTGACAATTGTGATGAACCGAAGAACTCCTTAACAGCTGCCACAACAGGGCGGATGTTAATCAATTGTTGTGGTGTAACCGTATCTGGGTCTTGGATAGACATACGCTCACGAACCACACGCTCCATACGGCTCAAACCGATACGGAATGTGTTTTGCAACAATTCACCAACACGACGGATACGACGGTTACCCAAGTGGTCAATGTCGTCCGTTGCGCCGATGCCCAATGGCAAGTTCAAGAAGTAGTTCATACCAGCGATAATATCAGCTGGTTGGATCGTACGAACAGATTCGTCAAATTGACCGTTTCCGATCACTGGCAAAACCTTTTCAGGATCCTCTGGGTTTTCAACCAAGATAGTTTGCAACGTCATAGGCGTCGTCACAACACCTTCGTCTGAAGGCGTAAATGTCGTCGTCTTAAAGTCGTCGCGGTCAAGGAATGGTGCCAAAGCAGCCATAACCTTCTTGTCGATAACCGTTCCCTTTTCGGCGATAACTTCACCAGTATCAGGGTCGGCCAACGTCTCACCCAACGTCAAGCCCATCAAACGCGTCTTCAATGACAACTTCTTGTTGATCTTGTAACGACCAACAGGTGCCAAATCGTAACGCTTTGGGTCGAAGAAGCGAGCCGTCAACAAGGCACGAGATGAATCGGCCGTCTTTGGCTCACCTGGACGTAGGCGTTCGTAGATGTCCTTCAAGGCCTCTTCGACACGTGAGTCGTTGATGTCCTTGTGAACGTCCTTATCCAACGTCAATGAGATTGAATCGTATTGGTCACCCAAGATTTGCAAAACCTCTGAATCTGATCCGTAACCCAAGGCACGAACCAATTCAGTAACAGGCAACTTACGCGTACGATCGATACGTACGTAGCTCAACCCCTTTGCGTCTGTTTCAAATTCCAACCAAGCACCACGGCTTGGGATGAACGTCGTACCGTAGTTAGGACGACCGTTCTTGTCCAATTCCTCGTTGTAGTAAACACCAGGAGAGCGAACAAGTTGTGAAACGATAACACGCTCAGCTCCGTTAATGATAAACGTACCTGATGGCGTCATCAATGGGAAGTCACCGAAGAACACGTCTTGTGACTTGATTTCACCAGTTTCTTGGTTCGTCAAGCGCAACGTTACGTGCAATGGTGCTGAGTAATTTGCATCGTGGTTACGAGCTTCTTCTACTGTGTACTTAGGCTCCATGAGCTTATAGTCCACAAATTCCAATGACAACTTTCCTTGGAAATCTTCAATTGGCAAAATGTCAGTGAACATTTCACGCAATCCTTCATCCAAGAACCAGTTGTATGAGTCCGTTTGGATCTCAATCAAGTTAGGCAAATCAAGGACTTCCTTGATTCGTGCGTAACTGCGACGAACACGGTGCTTACCGTACTTTACAAGCGTTCCTACCAAGTTTTCCACCTCGCTTTGATTTGGCCAACTGCGCACACCAGTTTCTTTACAGTTTGATTACAAAATCTGTTTTTTACCGGTTTTTGAGTGCAAAAAAGACAACGACATTTCCGACTTCGAAAACGCCACTGCCCCTGCTATAAAGGCTTTCAGGGACAATATTTCCTGTCAGCCGTTGTCTATGCACAATTAAACTACCTTATAGTATACAAGAAAAAGCAAGCATTATCAAGGTTTGCGTCCTTTGTCAATACTCGCTTTTTCAAATAAATTATGGTTATTCTGTGACCGTCTCTTTTGGCTCAGCCTTTGCCTTCACGTTAATCGTGATTTCGCCGGCCTTCGCACCGATTGTCACAACATCATTCGTTGTAATCTTGCCGCTCAACAATTCTTCTGACAAACGATCTTCAACCTTCGTTTGTAGCGCACGACGAATTGGACGGGCACCGTATTCAGGATCGAAGCCAGCTTCAGCCACTGCATCAATAGCAGCTGGCGTCATCTTAACATCGAAGCCTTGTTCTGAAATACGCTTCAACACTGACTTGGCCATCAACTTCACGATTTGGTGTAGTTCTGGCTTTGTCAAAGCGTGGAAGACCACCACTTCGTCAATACGGTTAATAAATTCTGGACGGAACGTCTCACGCAATGTTTGACGAACAGTCGCATTCATTGCGTCGTAGTCCTTAGACTTGTCGACCGCACCGAATCCAACTGACTTCTCATCACGCAAACGCGTTGCACCCAAGTTAGACGTCATGATGATAATCGTGTTACGGAAATCAACCTTACGTCCCTTGGCATCCGTTAGGTAACCATCGTCAAACACTTGCAACATCAAGTTGTAGATGTCTGGGTGAGCCTTTTCAGCCTCATCCAACAACACAACTGAGTATGGGTTACGACGAACCTTTTCAGTCAATTGACCACCTTCGTCATAACCGACGTAACCAGGTGCTGACCCAACCAAACGGCTTGCTGAGTATGCTTCACGGTATTCAGACATATCAACACGAATCATGTTGTCTTCTGAACCGAACATTGCTTCAGCCAACGCCTTAGCCAACTCAGTCTTACCAGTTCCAGTAGGTCCCAAGAACATAAACGTTCCAATTGGACGTTGTGGATCCTTCAAACCTGAACGAGCACGACGGATGGCGCGAGCAATTGCTGAAACGGCTTCGTCTTGACCGATGACACGGTCGTGCAAAACCTTCTCCAAGTTCAACAAACGCTCTTGCTCTGACTTCTCCATTTGCGTTAGTGGAATACCAGTTTGCTCTGAAACCACTTCAGCAACATCGTGCGTCGTGACTTCCAAGTCATAGTTTGACGTGCCTTCAGGTTGCTCAGCAACACGCTCGGCGATGTACTTATCAACCTTCTTCTTTTGCGTCATTTCCTTCTTACGAAGTTGGGCTGCCAATTCGAAGTCCAAAGACTCGATAGCGGCATCCTTTTCAGCGCGGATAGCTTGCAACTTTTCTTCAAGCTTAGCCAATGGCGTCTTGTGACCTGAACGATCGATACGCACCTTAGCCGCAGCTTCGTCCATGATATCGATGGCCTTGTCTGGCAAGAAGCGGTCCGTGATGTAGCGGACAGACAACTTAACGGCATCAACTATCGCATCATCTGAAATGGCAACTTGGTGGTGTTGCTCATAACGTGACTTCAAGCCCTTCAAAATTTCAATGGCGTCAGCTTCCGTTGGCTCATCAACTTGCACTTGGGCAAAACGACGCTCCAAAGCAGCATCAGCTTCAATGTACTTTTGGTACTCATCCAAAGTCGTCGCACCGATTGTTTGCAACTCACCACGCGCCAAAGCTGGCTTCAAGATGTTTGAGGCGTCGATGGCACCTTCTGCACCACCTGCACCAATCAACGTGTGCAACTCATCAATGAACAAGATGACGTTTCCGTCGCGTTGGATTTCGTCGATAACCTTCTTCAAACGGTCTTCGAACTCACCACGATACTTCGTGCCGGCAACCAAAGAACCCATATCAAGCATCATCAAACGCTTCTTAGCCATGTCAGCTGGCACATCCCCAGCGACAATCTTTTGTGCCAAACCTTCAGCAATCGCCGTCTTACCAACACCAGGCTCACCAATCAAGACTGGGTTGTTCTTCGTACGACGTGACAAAATTTGGATGACACGCTTAACTTCAGCAGAACGTCCGACAACTGGATCCATGCGGTGATCACGCGCTTGTTGCGTCAAATCACGAGCCAATGAATCAAGCGTTGGCGTTCCTTCTTGTGCTTGTTGGTTACCACGACGGCCACCACGAGCATCCTTCTTGCGCGCCGTATCATTGATACCAAGCTTACGCAAAATCACACGACGCATTTCACCAGGATTTGCATCCAATGAAATCAAGATACGTGATGACAAAATTGAGTCGTCGGCCAACAATGCCAACAAGATGTGTTCTGTACCAACACGACCTTGTTGCATGTTGCGAGCTTCTTCACCAGCCATTTGCAACACTTCACCAGCCTTTGGTGAGTATGGCAAGTAAGCTTCCTTTTCAGCACGTGACAACGTACCGTAACCTGTGAAGCGCTCAATCTCCTCACGAATATCATCGTCTGAGATATTAAATTGTTGCATCACCTTGCTAGCAATACCTTCCTTCTCGATGGCCAAAGCCAACAAAAGGTGCTCAGTACCAACTGCTTGGTGCTTAAAATATTTTGCTTGTTCTTGCGCCAAAACAAGTACGTTCTTGGCGCTTGGTGTGTATTGATTATCCATATTAATTACGCTCACTTTCAAACCGCATTCGGTTTAATAATTGACGTAGCAATCGTCCGCGTAGACGTCCTTCAACTTGAACATCCCCAACGTCCAACGCTTCCTTCGACAACATTGTCAGCAACAGCTCCTGCTCACGTTCCGTTAATAACTCATCACGTACTAAACTTGATAAGATATCGCGAACCTCACGAACACTCACTTGATCAGAAAGACTTGATAACAACTCTTCAATATAACGAGGATCAGCCCTCAGCGGCACCCGCTCAATGCGAATAAAGCCACCGCCACCACGTTTTGAAATCACGTGATAGCCTTGTTGAATTGAAAACCGTGTCTTAATGACATAGTTGATCTGTGAAGGCACAACGTTGAATCGTTCCGCAAGCTCTGCGCGCCGAATTTCAATCTGTTCTGATTGCTGCAAAATCTGTTTGAGATATGCTTCGATATAGTCTGACATATTTTGTTCAGCCATCTTCGTGCCTCCTTGACCAATGTTGACATTATTATAGAACGTGCGGTTCACTAATGCCAATAATTCGTCATGTCGTTTCTGACTTATGGTAAGTTTACCATTAAACACAAAAACCAAACAAAAAATTTCACACTTAATCGATTATGTAAATCGTACCAAACAAGTTTGCCTATTCAGTTCGAAATCTTGTGGTAAAACACGACAGAAAAACCACCAAGTTATTACTTGATGGTTTTTCCAATCGATGGGCCTAGCAGGACTCGAACCTGCAATACCCGGTTCGTAGCCGGGGTGTTTATCCAATTAGCATATAAGCCCATTATTTAATTATTTTGATCCTATAAAGAATCAGAAGCGAACAACGGGATTCGAACCCGCGACCTCTACCATGGCAAGGTAGCGTTCTACCAACTGAACTATATTCGCATCAAATGCCGACTACTGGATTCGAACCAGCGACCCCTTCATTACTAGTGAAGTGCTCTGCCAGCTGAGCTAAGTCGGCATGTCTATCGGTAAACCGATAATACGGATGACAGGAATCGAACCTGCACGCCCGAAGGCACTGGAACCTAAATCCAGCGCGTCTGCCAGTTCCGCCACATCCGCAACAGACGTCTTTTCAAGTTATTCGCTTGAAACAACTTTTATATAATAACAAGTACAGAAGCAAGTGTCAACACTTTTTTCAAACTTTGTTATTTTGGAACGCTTGGCAGCGGCCCCGGTAGGCATGTCGCCTAACCACTTGATATATAATACTCGCCTCGCTGTCTTTTGGCAATACTTTTTTCATAGAAAAAGCGCATTTCATACAAAAAAGGTGACCACCCATTGTGATCACCTCTATCTCTAATTACTTAGTTGCCGTAATGTCGTAGTTGCTCTTGCCGAACATACCACGCCAAGTCGTTGCGAACCAGTTTGCACGTGCCTCTTCTGAAACTGAAACCAACTCAACTTCAGGGGCTCCCGTCAACCAGTCGTTGGCTGCCGCAAATGATGATTCCAATTGCGCCGTTCCCAACTTCTCGTTTTGCTTCAATGGTGCCGTAACCTTCTTGCTCAACTTCACGTTGACTGCCTTTGTCGTTGCTGACTCACCAGCTGGCACGAAGAATGAAGCCGTTCCCTTAGTCTTGTATGAAACCTTGCCATCCTTAGCCGTCAAAACTGAGACCGTGTTCTTAGCTGGCTTCAAACCTGAGGCCACCTTTTGTACCTTAACAGCATCATCAGCCTTCTTAACCATCGTCAACGTTGCGTTAAACTTGGCAGCCGCATCAGCGTTGTCACCTGAGTTCAAAACAACTGAGACAACTGGACGGCCTTGAATCTTCGTCACACCAACAAAGTTTCCACCTGCATTAGGCGTCGTTCCCGTCTTTAACCCAAGCCAGTTCAAATCAAGCGTTTCGTTACCCAACAATTCGTTCGTGTTGTTCATCGTCTCAGTACCACCTGAAACCGCAGGGAACTCAACCGTCTTTTGTTGTGCCGTCTTCAACACATCAGGGAAATCAACGACCAAACGACGCGCCACTACCGCCAATTCACGAGCTGACATTTCGTTTTCAACATCATCTTCAGCTGATGCATCCTTAAACTTCTTCATGTCGCCGTTCGTCAAACCTGATGGTGAGTAAATCTTCACGCCAGCAATGCCCCAGCTCTCCAACTTAGCTTCCATCATCTTTTCAAACTTAGCTTGGCTACCACCCAACAAGTTCGCCAACAACAAAGCAGCACCGTTTGAAGATGGCACCATCATCGCGTCGATCAATTGTTGCACCGTGTACGTCTTCTCAGCCGTCATTGGCGTATTAGCCACTGACAAGTCTTGACTGAAGGCTGCAATGTCCTCAGGTACCTTCACCTTTTGTGACAATGAAATCTTACCTGACTTGATTGCTTCCTTCACCATGTACATCGTGATCAACTTAGTCGTTGAAGCGATTGGCAAACGCTCCGTTCCATTTTGATCAGCAATTACTTGACCAGTTTGGGCGTCAACCACAACACCCGCCTTCGTTGATTGTAGGCCTAGGTCAACCAACGCTGCACTCGCGCTCGTCCCAACTGATGCCAACACACCCGCTGCCATCAAACCTGCCATCATTTGCTTCGTAACCTTACGCATATCTTTTCCTCACTCTTATCGCGCCACAGTCATCATTCCGTAACGCATTACTTAATATACTTATTATTTACAAATAACTTATGCATTATTTGCCTGAAATATGAAGAAAATGTGGTCGTCGGGAAAAGTTAGTTTGTGGTTAGTGTCCGACCTGTTCACCCATGCCTCGACGCAACGCGTCGAATCTCACCACTAACAAAAAAGCCCAACAACCGAAATCCGATTGTTGAGCTAAATTAATGTTTAATTTTACAACGTGTCTTCTGGCACGATCTTGTCGGCACCGAAGTATGGACGCAAAACTTCAGGAACCGTAACTGTTCCGTCTTCGTTTTGGTAGTTCTCCAAGATAGCAGCAACCGTACGTCCAACGGCCAAACCTGAACCGTTCAACGTGTGTACAAATTGCAACTTACCTTCTTCGTCACGGTATTGGATACGTGCGCGACGAGCTTGGAAGGCTTCCGTGTTTGAAACTGATGAAATCTCACGGTAGATGTCTTGCTCAGGCATCCAAACTTCCAAGTCATAAGTCTTAGCAGCTGAGAATCCCATGTCTCCCGTTGACAACGTGATGACGTGGTATGGCAAGTTCAACTTTTGCAAGATGTTTTCAGCGTTAGCCGTCATGTCTTCCAAAGCTTGGTATGATTGCTCAGGCTTCGTAAACTTAACCATTTCAACCTTGTTGAATTGGTGCATACGAATCAAACCACGCGTGTCGCGTCCGGCTGAACCAGCTTCTTGACGGAATGATGGTGAAACAGCCGTAACTGAGTATGGCAACTTGTCAGCATCAATTACTTCTTCACGGAAGTAGTTCGTCAAAGGCACTTCGGCCGTTGGAATCAACGTCATGTCGTCGTTCGTTCCAACACGGTAGGCGTCTTCCATGAACTTAGGGTATTGTCCCGTACCAAACATAGCAGCATCCTTAACCATGTATGGCGTAATCATTTCCTTGTAGCCTTCCTTTTGGTGCTCGTCCAACATGAAGTTGTAAACGGCACGCTCTAAGCGGGCACCTTGGCCAACGTAGTAGACAAAGCGAGCACCGGCAACCTTAGCACCGCGCTCCCAGTCCAAGATACCAAGGTCTTCACCAATTTCGTAGTGGGCCTTTGGCTTGAAGTCGAATGAAGGAATTTCTCCCCAAGTACGCTCCTCGCGGTTGGCTTCTTCGTCAGCACCAACTGGAATCGTTGGGTTTGGCAAGTTAGGGAAGTGCAACATGCGGTCTTGGATAGCCTCGTCAACCTTAGCAACTTCTTCGTCCAATTCCTTGATCTTAGCAGATACTGCTTGCATCTCGGCGATAGTTTCTGAAGCATCTTCCTTGTTGCGCTTCTTCAAACCGATTTCGTCTGAAACCGTGTTACGACGAGCCTTCAACTCTTCAGTTTGTACCAACAATTCGCGACGCTTAGCATCATCAGCAATCAATGCATCAATTTCTGATGGGTCAACACCACGCGTTGCCAAACGTTCCTTGACGCTTTCCGTTTCGTTACGGATCAACTTCATATCTAACATATTCTTATTCTCCTAATTAATCACGCAAACCCAATTCATCAATCTTTTCGTCGATCAATGCCAAAACTGCCTTGGCAGCTTCTGGGTCATTCACAAAGTCGTGCTTGTCACCATCGATACTTAGCTTTGGTGAACGATCATAACTTTCGAACCAAGCAATGTAGCGTTCGTTCAACTTCTTGTAGTAGTCGTACAATGATGGATCGTGGTCGATTTGCTCGAAGTCGCGACCACGCTTTTGAATGCGGGCCAACATCGTATCGAAGCTAACGTGGATGTAAATCAACAAATCTGGCGTCTTTACGATAGCGTCGTCAGAAAAATCAACTTGCTCCATCATGTTGTTCAACAAATCACCGTAGATAGCAACTTCAGTTTGCGTTGCACGTTCCAAGTCAGCGTTCAATTGGAACAACAACAAGTCCTCAAAGATTGAACGGTCGATAACGTTCAACTTGCTCCCTTGTGCGTCCTTGATGTTATCCATACGCTTGTTCAAGAAATAATTTTGTAGCAAGAACGCGTACTTCTTTGGATTCTCGTAGAACAAAGGCAAAATTGGGTTGTCATCTACGGACTCATAAAATGCTTCACTTCCCAAGTGCTCAGCGAGCATCGTCGTCAAACTGGTCTTCCCAGCTCCAATAGTTCCCGATAATACAATCATCGTGTCGTCCTGCTTTCTCAAATCATAATTAATTCTATTTTAGCAAATTTTGCGCGTGCTTAAAACTCCCTTATTTGGTTAAGCGGTCGCTATATTTTGCCGTGTACTCTTCAAGTGCTGGGATGTCATCGCTCTTAGACTTGTTGTAATCACCACCAGCATTACCTGTGTATTGTTCAAGGGAGATATTTTGTTCCTTAATAACCTTAGCCGCTGTCATGCCAACATAGCGCATGTGCCATTCCTCGTGAGAATAGCCGGTTGAACTCGTTAGGTCAGCTGGGTAACGGACAATCAAACCATACTTGTAAGCATTGTCACGCAACCACTTGGCCGCAGCTGGATCAGAACCGCCTTCTGCAAACAAACCACCGCTACCGTTACGCAAGTCGAACGCTAAACCAGATTGGTGCTCTGAGTAGCCAGGTCGTGCTGATACCGCATCGGCTTCAGCTTGGCCTTCAGACGCAACGTAACCATCGTACAACGTCTTTTGATAATCATAACCACGGTAGCCAGACACTGTATCACCAACATCAAAGCCAGCTTGCTTCATGGCCGCAATCAGTTGGTCCTTGGCCGTTTCAGTACGTGGGCTCAAGCCACCGTTATATGGATTGTAATCAGCTGGCAATGGGTGCTTCTTATTCACAACCATCAACAACGTCGCTTCCTCACTACCTGGCTTAATCGTCACCGGATAAGCCTTCTTTTCACTGCTTGATTGTTGCTTTGCTGGTTGCTTAGTCGTCGTTTGCGTCTTCTCAGCTGGTTGATCTTGGTGCAATAACCAATAACCACCGCCGGCCAACGCTACGACAACCAGACCGGTACCAATAAGTTTTCCAAATTTCATTCTCGCATTCCCCTCACAATATCATTGCTTCTAGTGTACCATTTTGTATACAAAAAGGGCCTTGAACAAAATGTTCAAGACCCTTAAATTCGCAATCTATTACTTCTTTCCAGAAGCAACGTGGATACGGTTCACGGCACGCAACAAAGCGACCTGTGCGCGTTCCACATCACGAGTTGAGTTATCATCAGCCAAACGGCGCTCAGCGCGTTCCTTGGCTGACTCCGCACGAGTAATGTCGATGTCAGCAGCACGCTCTGCAGCGTCAGCGACAACCGTCAACTCGTTTGAAGAAAACTCGGCAAAACCGCCACTAACGGCAAGGCGTTCTTCAACACCATTGACGTCATCGACAATCTTAACTTCGCTAACCTTCAAAGCAGCGATAATTGGTGCGTGGTTCGCCATGACACCTACTTCACCGCCAGTCGTGCTAAGCACAACCAACGTAGCAGTCTCATAATCGAACACGACACCGTTCGGCGTTACCACCTTAACATGTAGGCTGTGTTCATTCATGGCGCGCCCTCACTATTGAGCCATCGTAGCAGCCTTTTCAGCTACTTGTTCGATGACACCAACGTTACGGAAGGCATCTTCAGGGTATTGGTCGTACTTACCTTCCAAGATTTCCTTGAAGCTACGTACAGTTTCAGCAACTGGTACGTACTCACCCTTCAAACCAGTAAACGTCTCAGCGACTGAGAATGGTTGTGACAAGAAGAATTGAATACGACGAGCGCGGTTAACGATCGTCTTCTCTTCATCTGACAACTCATCCATACCCAAGATTGAGATGATGTCTTGCAACTCACGGTAGCGTTGCAAAGTACGTTGTACTTCCGTAGCCACTTCGTAGTGTTCTTGACCAACAATCTCAGGCGTCAAAGCAGTTGACGTTGATGCCAATGGATCCACGGCTGGGTAGATACCTTGTTGCGTCAAAGCACGCTCCAAGTTAGTCGTGGCATCCAAGTGGGCAAATGTCGTCGCAGGAGCAGGGTCAGTATAGTCATCGGCAGGCACGTAAACGGCTTGGATTGACGTAACTGAACCCTTTTGCGTTGACGTAATACGCTCTTGCAATTGACCCATTTCAGTTGCCAACGTAGGTTGGTAACCAACGGCTGATGGGATACGTCCCAACAAGGCTGAAACCTCTGAACCAGCTTGCGTGAAACGGAAGATGTTGTCGATAAACAACAACACGTCTTGTCCGTTAACATCACGGAAGTGCTCAGCGATTGTCAAACCAGTCAACGCAACACGCATACGTGCTCCAGGAGGCTCGTTCATTTGACCATAAACCATGGCCGTTTGCTTCAAAACGCCTGAATCTTGCATTTCGTGGTACATGTCGTTACCTTCACGGGTACGCTCACCAACACCAGTAAATACAGAGATTCCGTTGTGACCTTGAGCGATATTGTGAATCAACTCTTGAATCAAAACTGTCTTACCAACTCCGGCACCACCAAACAATCCGATCTTTCCACCACGGATGTAAGGTGCCAACAAATCGATAACCTTGATACCAGTTTCAAGGATTTCAGTAGATGTGGCCAATTGGTCGTAAGCTGGGGCCTCACGGTGGATAGGGTCACGAGGAACATCCTCACCCAACTCTTCACCACCATCAACGGGGTTACCCAAAACGTTGAACACACGTCCCAACGTAGCTTCACCGACAGGCACACTAATTGGTGCATTAGTGTCTTCTACGGCCATTCCACGTTGCAAACCATCAGTTGAGTCCATGGCGATCGTACGTACGACACCATCACCCAAAGCCAAAGATACTTCGACCGTCAACGTACCTTGCTCACCCTTATCGATGATCAAAGCGTTGTTGATGTCAGGTACTTGAGTTCCTGATGGAAAGGCAACGTCGACGACTGGACCAATGACTTGAACAACACGTCCGGTACTCATTGTCGTTTCCTTCCTTCATTTCAAAAGGTTGTTATGACGCTTGGATTAATCCAAAGCAGCCATACCACCTGTAATTTCTGTAATTTCCGTCGTAATCGCACTTTGACGCGCACGGTTAAATTGCAATTCCAACGTACGGATGATCTCCTTAGCGTTATCCGTTGCAGATGACATTGCGTTGGCAGAAGCCGCGTGCTCAGCCGTCTTGGCATCCAAGATAGCACCGTAGACCAAACTCTCAGCATATTGTGGCAAAACCACACCAAGAATTTGTTCTGGAGAAGGATCCATTTCGTAATCCGCCTTCACTGAATCTTCAGACGTTGGTTCCATGTCGTCAGTAGAAACTGGCAACATCTTCTCCAAACGCAATTCATTTTGAATACGTGATACGAAGTGTTGGTATGCAACAGTCAACTCATCAAAGACTTCGTTATCGTACATTGTCGTAACGGTCTTAACGATTTCGCGAACCTCGTTAAAGGTAGGCACGTCAGACACACCACGGTACTCGTACGCAACGTTGTAGCCACGCTTCTTGAAGAAGTCTGAGGCATTACCACCAACGGCCAAAATAACCACTTGGTCAGGCGTCAATTGACGCTCTTCGATAATCGCCATCATACCCTTCAATAGCGTTGAGTTATAACCACCAACCAAACCACGATCAGAAGAGATGACCAAGAAGCCAACCTTCTTCACATCACGTTGTTCTAGCAAAGTACCAGAAACATTGTTGATGTGCGCATTAGATAAGTGAGCCACAACGTCGTGCAAGGCGTTAGCATACGTTGTGTATGATCCACCGTGACGTTGAATTTGGCTCAACTTAGCCGTTGAGACCATTTGCATGGCACTCGTGATTTGTCGCGTCTTTTTTGTTGAGGCAATTCGGCGTTGAATATCTTGCAAAGAAGCTGCCATTTATCGCCCCTCCCTAATTATTGGGCACTTGGCGCAAAGGTTGCCTTGAACTCCGTAATAGCGGCGTTCATAGCATCTGCATCAGGCAAGTCCTTTGTGTCAACAATCGTTTGCAACAATTCGTTGTGTGAAGCACGAACAGCTGCGATCATTTCTGATTCGAAGCGTTGGATATCTTCAACAGCAACATCGTCCATAAAGCCACGAGTCAAGGCGTACAATGACAAAACTTGCTCTTCAACTGGCAATGGTTGGTGCAAAGGTTGCTTCAACAACTCAACCGTACGACGACCACGGGCCAACTTAGCTTGCGTTGCCGCATCCAAGTCAGAACCGAATTGTGCGAATGACTCCAACTCCTTAAATGAAGCCAAGTCCAAACGCAACGTTCCGGCAACCTTCTTCATCGCCTTAATTTGGGCGTCACCACCAACACGTGAAACAGAAGTTCCGGCATCGATGGCAGGACGAACACCGGCGTAGAATTGGTCGGCATCCAAGAAGATTTGTCCGTCAGTGATTGAGATAACGTTAGTTGGGATGTACGCAGAAACGTCACCCGCTTGCGTTTCGATAACTGGCAAAGCAGTCATTGAACCGCCACCCAATTCGTCTGACAACTTAGCAGCACGTTCTAGCAAACGTGAGTGCAAGTAGAAGACGTCACCAGGGTAGGCTTCACGTCCAGGAGGACGACGAAGAATCAATGACAGCTCACGGTAAGCCGTAGCTTGCTTTGACAAATCATCGTACACAATCAAGACGTGCTTGCCGTTGTACATGAACTCTTCACCCATAGCTGCACCGGCATAAGGAGCCAAGTACAACATAGGAGCTGGTTCTGAAGGACCGGCTGACACAACAATCGTGTAATCCAAAGCGCCCATTTGACGCAAAGTTTCAACTTGCGTACGCACAGTTGAATCCTTTTGTCCAATAGCCACGTAGATAACGATCATGTCTTGATCCTTTTGGTTCAAGATTGTATCGATGGCTACAGACGTCTTACCAGTCTTACGGTCACCGATGATCAATTCACGTTGTCCACGTCCAATTGGAACCAAAGCGTCGACGGCCTTCAAACCAGTTTGTAGTGGCTCGAAAACAGACTTACGCTCCATAACACCTGGGGCCTTTACTTCAACAGGACGAGTGCTCGTCGTGTTAATTGGTCCCATTCCGTCGATTGGTTGACCCAATGCGTTAACAACACGTCCGATCAATCCCTCACCAACAGGCACTTCCATGATACGACCAGTGCGCTTAACAGTATCGCCTTCGCGAATCTCGTCGTACTTACCCAAGATAATGATACCAACATCATTAGACTCAAGGTTTTGTGCCATACCAAATACGCCGTTCTCAAACTCGACCAATTCACCGGCAAGAGCGTTCTCCAAACCGGTTACACGGGCAATACCGTCACCAACGTAGGTAACAGTTCCCGTTTCTTGAACAGTCAATTCGTCTTGATAGTTGGCCAATTGGCTCTTGATGAGTGAACTGATTTCTTCAGCTTTGATGCTCATTTCAGCAGTTCCTCTTTCTTTAAAGTGTGTCTATTCATCACACACAACATCAATTTCTACTAGATTTTCAGATTACTAGCGGATGATACTCTGACGAATAGCAGCTAACTTAGTTGCTAATGACCCATCCAAAATCTGGTTGTTCGCTTGTACAACAACACCACCAAGCAAGGCTTCGTCGACAACTT
This sequence comes from Weissella confusa, assembly GCA_014332815.1. GTDB lineage: Bacteria > Bacillota > Bacilli > Lactobacillales > Lactobacillaceae > Weissella > Weissella confusa_C. The sequence goes on from JACSZT010000007.1 coordinate 141,033, forward strand.
GTGTCAACTTAATCTCCTTAGCTTCAAAGCGCTTTGCAAGTTGTTCCGTCATACGGGCAGCTTGTTCGTCGCTCAAAGCAACAGCAGTCTTAACCTCGGCATATACCACACCTTCAGACTTGTTAACCAAGTCCTCGTAAGCCGTGATAATTGCAGGTAGGTCGCTGAAACGGCGATAATCATACGCCATTTGCAACAAGTTCTTAACCACTTGGCTAGCTCCATCAGATAGCGTTGCTACCATTTGTTGCTTAGCTGACTCAGGCACACGCATTGATTCGATAGCCTTCGTCAATTCTGGGTTTTCCACCAATACTGTACGTACTTCAACCAATTCGGCCAAAGTCGCAGCATCCGTGTTTTGGTCATGGGTTAATTCGAACAAAGCAACGGCATATCGCTTAGCAATCGTTGCTTGATCCAATGCCATTACTTGTTACCTAACCCTTCGATGTAGGCGTCAATCAACGCCTTTTGATCATCTAACTTTAGTTCCTTTTGGATAATCTTTTGTGCGATCGTCACTGACAACTCAGCAACATCGTTCTTAACGCCAGCCATTGCTTCGGCACGCTCTTGCTCGATTTGAGCTGAAGCTTGATCCTTAGTAGCTTGGGCAGCTGCGTGCGCATCCGCAACGATTTGATCACGTTGGTTTCCTGCAGCAGTCTTAGCGTCAGCGATGATGCCGTTTGCTTCAGTGCGAGCTGATTGCAATTGAGCTGAACGCTCAGCTGCATCGGCTTCGGCTTGCTTACGGGCCTCTTCAGCAGAGTCCAAATCGTTAGAAACCTTTTCCGCACGCTTTTCCATCATCTTTACTACTGGACCCCAAGCGAAGTGCTTCAAAAGAAGCATCAACACAAGGAATGCCACTAGTACAAACAACATGTTACCCAAAGCCAACCCTTCGCTAGCACCTGCTAGAACAATTTGATTAATCATAATTAGTTGGCCTCCGCGTTACTATTACTTGCTCAACAACATGAAGGCAATGGCGATGGCAATGATAGGCACGGCCTCGACCAATCCAACACCGATGAACATGTTAGAACGCAACTTACCTTCCAATTCAGGTTGGCGAGCCATACCTGAGATCATGCTTGAAATAACAATACCGTTACCAATTCCGGCACCAATTGCGGCACCCGCTGCGGCAACACCAACACCAATGGTTGCAACGTCCATTTTTTTAATCCTCCGATTAATTAAGAAAAAAATTACTCTTCAATCTCAGTCTTTTCTGAAACGTAAACTGTAGTCAACGTAACAAAGACATAAGCTTGAATACTTCCGACAAACAAAGAGAATGCTTGCCAAATCATCGTTAGCAATAATGCTGGAACGAATGATACGACACCGGCTGATTTTGCCAATTCCCAAAGAAGAGACAAGACCATTTCACCGGCAAAAATATTACCGAACAAACGAAGTCCCAATGTCAAGAAACTCGTGAATTGTTCAATAATGTTAATTGGCAGCAATGCGCTGAATGGACTCAAGTAAACTGACTTGAAGTAGTTTTTGAATCCGAGCTTTTGAACACCCAAGTAGTGGGACATTCCGATTGCAATCAATGCCAAGGTCATCGTGACCAACGGATTAGCCGTTGGAGAACGCAAGAACGTTACGTCATTGAAGTCAACCACGAAGGCAACACCTAATTGGTTGGCAACAAAGATGAACATGAACATTGAGAATGCGAAGAACTTTAAATTAGTTCCAGTTCGATTTGGAAGCGATCCATCAACGATACCGTTGGTAAAGTCGATAATCCATTCAAGGAAGTTTTGCTTTGATGCACCAGCTGGCTTCATAACCAACTTACGTGACATCCAAAACGCCAAGAAGAAAACAATAGCGAATGTAACAGTCGTTGAAATAATGATGCTCCAGTCGAACGTTAGCCCCGCAATGCTAAAGGTTGCGGTCTTCTCACCCACAGAAATCCACCTCTTTCCTTTCTAAATAATCGCGGTGATGCGCAGAACACAGACCGTTTAAAACTTTTACCCCCTAATATTACGCCTTTTAATTGCGAATTCAACGTTTTAAGCTTCAACACTTTTGTCCCAAATGTGCAATCAGATTTAGAAATGCCGTAAAACCGCGGTTTTAAACATTCCACTTCGGAATAGTTTTATATTTATATCCATAATTTGATATTTTAGATATTATAAAAAATAGCATAATCCTAGGCGTACCAACGCCTATTCCCGCTTTTTAAAGGAAAAAACCGCGGTATTCCATATCGGAAACCGCGGTTTTACTTTGTATAATTATTAACTATTTCTCTGAAGCAGCCTTTTCTGGCAAGACCAAATTCAAGAAAATCCCCAAAACAGTGGCGATGGCAACACCAGAGAATTGGATGATGTCGTTACCCTCACCTACTTGTAGGTAAGCGTTACCGATACCGATAACCAAAACTGATGACGCAATCATCAAGTTACGCTTCAAGTTGAAGTCGATCTTGTTTTCAACGATGATACGCAAACCTGATGCAGCGATAACACCGAACAACAAGAATGACACACCACCTGTAACAGCGCCAGGAATTGATTGGATCAAAGCTGACAACTTACCAACGAATGAGAACAAGATGGCGAATACGGCGGCACCAATCAAAACGTAAACTGAGTGCACCTTCGTAATGGCCATAACACCGATGTTTTCACCATATGACGTCACTGAAGGTCCACCGACCAATCCGGCAAAGATTGAGGCAGTACCGTCACCAGCCAACGTACGGTGCAAACCTGGGTTGCGCATGAAGTCGCGTCCCGTCAAATCATCCAAGACCATCAAGTGACCCAAGTGCTCCGTAATCGTTACCAAAGCCAATGGCGCCATAACGATGATTGCGCCCCAGTGCATCACTGGCTTGTAATCAACGAATGGAATGTCGAAGTCTGGCAAGGCGAACCAAGCGGCGTGCGCAACTGGTGCCAAATCAACCAAACCGAACAAGATGGCGAAGATGTATCCCCCAACGATTCCCAACAAGATTGGAATCAAACCAAGGAAGCCCTTCAAGAACATGTTGAAGACAATCGTCAATCCCAATGTAATCATCGCAACTGCGAAGACGCGGATGTCGTACTTGCCGTTCAACAACGTTGCTGATTGCGCAGCTGATGATGACAATGACAAACCGATAACCATGATGATTGGTCCCACCACGATTGGTGGCAACAACTTTTCAATCCAGTTTGTACCGATTACGGCAACGATGGCTGCCACAATCAAGTAGACGATACCAACCGAGATAACACCGGTGGCAACACCAGGGTATCCCGTGGTCTTCATCAAAGCCACCATCGGAATGATGAAGGCAAAACTAGAACCCATGTACGCTGGAATTTGCTTCTTCGTAATCAAGATGTGGAGCAAAGTACCCACACCAGAACTGAACAAGGCAATTCCAGGATTCAAACCAACCAACAACGGTACCAAAACCGTTGACCCAAACATTGAGAACATGTGTTGCAATGACAATCCAATCCATTGCAAGAACCCAGGCTTCTCATTAACGTCAAGTACGACGTCACGCTTCATATCCATGAGCAAACTCCTCTTTAATTCCCGTCTTTATACAAAAAACAGCCAGGACGACCATGTCATCCCAGCTGTAAAAAATCTTCTAACGTACAGTTGCACGTTGACCCGAACTTGTCAGTCTCGCTGGGCTGACTTAAAGACGTCTTTTCTTAACTTCACTTAGTATAAACTAGTTAACAAAGTTAGTAAACAAGCCAGCTCCACGTTAAACGTTTAACCTTTTTATATTAAATTGACTTAAGCGTATCCAAGGCCAACTTAATGTCAGTTTCACCTTGGCGCATTGAAATCACGCGGTGGAATGTGTTCTCGCACTTCAACATTTCTGACAACACCTTGGCCACGTCGGTGATTGTGTTCTTGCCTGTACCAGCGTTCTTTGGATTCAAATCGACCTTGCCCGTGGCTGGTTCTTCAACCAACCCAACTGGTTGCAAAATCGTGTAGTTCAAATCCGTGTGGTCCATCAACCAGTGATCACCAAAGAACTTCGCAATGTTGTAGTTCATCATACTCTCGTCTTGCCATTCGGCTGGTGACGTTGAGTGCCATGATGACAACATGATAAAGCGCTTGATGCCCAACTTATCGGCTGCCGTTTCGAGCTTCACCGCACCAAAGGCATCAATTTGCAACAAGTTCTTACCACGTGAGCCGGCCACAAAGTAAATGGCATCCAATTCCAATGGACGCAACTCACCTACCAATGTTGCTTCGTCTGCCAACAAATCAATATTCTTTACTTCAACACCTTCACCAAAATCTTGGTCCGTGTGACGCGTTCCCGCAATCACTTGGCGGCCATCCGCCACAAGGTTCTTAACCAACTCTTCGCCGACGCGCCCACTAGCGCCTACTACTAATACCTTCATCGCATATCTCCTCAATTTCTATTATCATCTTCACAACTATTATCAAAGACAAAAATGGAGACCGCATGAATTAATTCTTGCAGTCTCCAAATTTTCTTTAACTAATTAGTGAGTACCGAACAAACGGTCACCCGCGTCACCCAAACCTGGGATGATGTATCCGTGCTCGTTCAAACCTTCGTCCAAACCAGCCGTGTAGATATCAACATCAGGGTGGGCCTTTTGTACAGTCTCAACACCAACTGGTGCAGAAACCAACGTGATCAACTTAATCTTAGTTGCACCGCGCTTCTTCAAAGCGTCAATGGCCATCACAGCTGAACCACCAGTAGCCAACATTGGATCAACAACCAAAACTTCACGTTGGTCGATGTCTTCTGGCAACTTAACGAAGTATTCAACTGGCTCCAATGACTCTTCATCACGGTACATACCGATGTGACCGATACGTGCAGCTGGGATCAACTTCATGATTCCGTCGACCATCCCCAAACCAGCACGCAAGATTGGCACGATGGCCAACTTCTTACCAGCCAATTGCTTTTGCGTCGTCTTGGCAACTGGTGTCTCGATTTCAACATCTTCAACTGGCAAATCACGTGTGACTTCATAGGCCATCAATGAAGCAATTTCATCAACGATCTCACGGAATTCCTTCGTTCCAACATTCTTATCACGAATAATCGTCAACTTGTGTTGGATTAGTGGGTGATCAAAAACAGTTAGCTTGCTCATGTCATGTACTCCAATTCATTTTCTACTATTATACAGGTAATTGTTATTCAGCGTGTTCAATTCCACTCAATGGGAACTTATCCGTCAACGTAATAACTTCCTTCGCAATCATATCAAGAACTTCTTGGTTATCGTGGTTCTCAAAGGCACGCAAAATCATGTGTGCCACTTCGCGAGCTTCATGCTCCTTGAACCCACGCGTCGTAATTGCTGGCGTTCCAATACGGATACCTGATGTGATGAATGGGCTACGAGGCTCATTTGGAATGGCTTCCTTGTTGGTCGTAATGTGAATGCTGTCCAACAAGTTTTGGGCTTCCTTACCCGTCAAACCAGTGGCCGTCAAATCAAGGTTGAACAAGTGGTTGTCCGTACCACCAGAAATGACGCGAACCAAATCTGATTGGCTAAACACTTCAGCCATTGCCTTAGCGTTGGCCACGATTTGCTTACCGTATTCCTTAAAGCTTGGTTGCATGGCTTCGTAGAACGCAACGGCCTTACCAGCAATGACGTGTTCCAAAGGTCCACCTTGCGTACCAGGGAAGATAGCTGAGTTCAACTTCTTACCCAACTCTTCCTTGGCCAAAATCATACCACCACGAGGTCCGCGCAATGTCTTGTGCGTCGTCGTCGTAACTACATCGGCGATACCAACTGGTGATGGGTGAACCCCAGCAGCAATCAAACCGGCGATGTGCGCCATATCAACCATCAAGTATGCGCCAACTGAATCAGCGATTTGACGGAAACGGTCAAAGTCAATGAAACGTGAGTAGGCTGATGCACCAGTCACAATCAACTTAGGCTTAAATTCTTCAGCCAAAGCTTGCACTTGGTCGTAATCAATCAACTCATTCTCATCCAAACCATAAGCGTGGAATTGGTACGTCTTACCTGAGAAGTTAACCGGAGAACCGTGCGTCAAGTGACCACCAGCGTCGAGGTCCATCCCCAACACGTGGTCCCCATGTTCAAGCAATGCTGCATAAACAGCTGCGTTGGCTTGTGACCCTGAGTGTGGTTGCACGTTGGCATAGTCCGCACCGAACAATTCCTTGGCGCGATCAATCGCCAATTGCTCGATTTGGTCGATAAACTCAGTTCCACCGTAGTAACGCTTGCCAGGATAACCTTCAGCGTACTTGTTCGTCAAAATGCTACCTTGCGCAGCACGCACCCCTGCTGATGCAATGTTTTCAGATGCAATCAACTCGATGTTGTGCTCTTGACGGTCAGCCTCGCGGTCAACGGCAGCCCACAACTCTGGATCAAACTCACGATAATTTGTCATTCACATGACCTCCTATTAAATCCCCAAATATAAACGATATCCCCAAAATTAATCAGCTAACAGTTCCGTTACCCAATGACCGCCGGAAGACTTTCCAAGACGGTTATTGTAGGCACTGTTCTCTGGTGTTGATGGCATGGCAGCCACCAAAACTGTGCGCACATCCTTGCGATCATCAAAGTAACGCAAACCGGCGAACAATTTTGCTGCTGCGGTATCTCCATTATCCCCGAGAGACCACACAAAGTCCATGCCAGCCAACTGGTGTTGAATAATTAAATCATTCGTCAACATCAAACCAACCGGTTCCAATTGTCCTTGGGCCCAAATGATGGCTTGCGTCCAGTCTTCTGGCGCCACCATGTACACATCCTTATCAGGTGCGTAGTGGCGGTACTTCATGCCAGGTGCCTTGGGTGCTTCATCAGCATCCACGTGACGAATTTCTGAATCAACCGCCACACCTAGCACATCTTCAATTTGGCCAGGTGTAATCTTACCTGGACGCAAAACGGCTGGTTGGTCAGTTGATAAGTCAATGACCGTTGATTCAACCCCAATCTTCGTCGCCCCATCATCCAAGATGCCGGCAATCTTACCATGCAAATCATGGTAAACGTGTTGGGCCGTGGTTGGTGATGGCTTACCTGATGTGTTCGCTGATGGGCCAACCAATGGTGCATCAGCCTCACGAATCAACGCACGCGTCAAATCGTTATCTGGCATACGCGCTGCCACCGTGTCCAAACCACCCGTCACCGTCGTTGAAACCGTGCCGGGCTTGACTGGCAAAATCATCGTCAATGGACCAGGCCAAAAGGCGTCCATCAACTTCTTTGCCCAGTCATTCACCTCAGCAAAGCGGTCAACTTGTTCCGGGTCGGAAACGTGCACAATCAATGGGTTGTCAGATGGACGACCCTTTGCAGCGTAAACCTTACCAACAGCCGTATCGTTAAACGCATCCGCGCCCAATCCATAGACTGTTTCAGTTGGGAATGCAACGAGTGACCCACGCTTAATCGCGCGAACCGCTGCGGGCAATTCATCAGCTGACCAAATTTTTGTCTCTGCCATGTTATGCCTCCCGTGACACTTTAATCATGCGATCATGTCCACTCATGTCTTGGCGCAATGATAATGAGACACCTGGCAACTCGCCAAAGACTGCTAGCAAAGCCGGTCCTTGTTGATAGCCAATCTCAAAGTATGCTGCTCCTTGTGGACTTAGATAATTTAATAGTTCGGCAGCCATCTGCTTGTACAAGGCCAAACCTTCGTCGTCCGCAAACAACGCCAAATCCGGCTCATACATAATGACTGATTCATCCATCACGTCGCGCTCTTGCTCACTAATGTAAGGCGGGTTTGAAATGATGATGTCGTATTGACCTGAAGCCGCACTAAACAAGTCACTCTCAATCAATTGCACTTGCTTGGCAAATTGTTCAGCGTTTGACTTGGCAACTTCAAGGGCGTCAACTGAAATATCAGCGCCCGTCACATCCCAAGTTGGGCGTTCAGCCCCGATGGTTACAGCAATGGCACCTGACCCCGTCCCAATATCAAGGACACGCTTAGGTTCACCACTGGCTTTGTAATCATTGAGGACCCATTCTACCAACTCTTCAGTTTCTTGACGGGGAATCAATACACGTCGATCAACGTTGAACTCGCGCCCGTAGAAAGCAGCGTGGCCCAATGCGTATTGCACTGGTTGACCACCCTTGATGGCACGCACGGCCACCATGAAACGCAAGCGCTTCTCATCTTCCAAGACGGTATTCAAGTTATTCGCCAATTGCGCATAATTCCAATCCATCATCCCCGTTAGTAGATAATCGATTTGTGCTAGTCGCTCTTCTTCATCGTGAATGTATGGCTCAAGTTGCCAATCACCCCAATCGCGAACTGCTTGAATTGTCCATTGTTCATCAAACATTGTGTCTTATCCTTGCTTCAATTCTTCCAACTTGGCCGTTTGGTCAGCAATAATCAAGGCGTCGATAATGTCGCCCAATTCGCCGTTCATGATACGGTCCAACTTGTTCAATGACAAACCAATACGGTGGTCCGTCACACGGTTTTGTGGGTAGTTGTACGTACGGATACGTTCTGAACGATCACCAGTACCAACGGCCGTCTTACGTTGCTCAGCATACTCAGCTTCGTTTTGTGAAGCGTAGTAGTCGTAGACACGAGCCTTCAAGATTTCCATGGCCTTTGCACGGTTTTGTTGCTGTGAACGTTGGTCTTGCATGGCAACCACGATACCCGTAGGCAAGTGGGTCATACGAACGGCTGATGACGTCTTGTTGACGTGCTGTCCACCGGCACCTGATGAACGGTAAACATCGACACGCAAATCCTTGTCTTCGATTTCAATGTCAACATCTTCGTATTCAGGCATGACACCAACCGTCGCCGTTGACGTGTGCACACGACCAGCTGATTCAGTATTAGGGACACGTTGCACACGGTGCGCACCGTTTTCAAACTTCAACTTTGAGTAAACGTTGTTACCAGTAATCATCAAAACGATTTCCTTGTAACCACCGATTTCAGTCTTGTTCTCATCGATGACTTCAACGTTCCAGCCTTGCTTTTCAGCATAGCGTGCGTACATGTCGTACAAGTCACCGGCAAACAAAGCAGCTTCGTCACCACCAGCAGCACCGTGGATTTCCATGATGATGTTCTTGTCGTCGTTAGGGTCCTTAGGCAAAAGCAAGATCTTCAACTTCTCTTCGATCTCTTCCTTCTCGCCCTTCAACTCCTTCAACTCTTCCTTGGCCATCTCTTCCAATTCAGCGTCGCCAAGTCCCTCGTTCAACATCTCTTCGTTACCTTCGATGCCTTCGACAACTTCCTTGTAACGCTTGAACGTCTCAACGGTTTCACGCAAGCTACCTTCTTCCTTAGAAAGCGCCATGAAACGTTGTGTATCTGAAATGACATCAGGGTCAGAAATCAATTCGCTGATTTCATCATAACGGTCAACAACCGCTTGGACCTTCTCAAAAATCTCATCCATGTTGATTCAAATTCCTTTTCTTAAATATGTATTAGTTCTTTGCCATACGACGTGCGATAGCAGCCATATCAGGGTGGTTGTAGTGGTAACGGCATACAGGCATGTAGGCTTCATCCCCACCAATTTGGACTTGTGCACCTTCGTAAACTGGTTGTCCATCAGAAATACGCAAATTCATCGTTGCCTTGCGACCGCAGAATGAACAAAGCGTCTTCATTTCCTCAATCTTGTCAGCATAAATCAATAGCGCTTCTGAACCTGGGAACAAGTTATTGAAGGCATCGTTCTTCAACCCAAAAGCCAGTACCGGAATGTTCAAGTCATCAACAACTTGCGTCAACTCAAGCACTTGCTCCTTGGTCATAAATTGTGCCTCGTCAATCAAGACCGCTGCGACATCGTCTTGTTGATCTTGAATCAACTTGAACAAGTCATCCGCGTCACTGATTGCCAACGCTGAACGTTGCATCCCAATACGTGATGCAATTTCACCAACCCCTGAACGGTTGTCTAAGGCACTTGTTAGTAGCAACACGTGACGTTGTTGCGTTTCATAGTTGTGAGCGACCTTCAAAATCTCAATACTTTTTCCACTCGCCATTGCACCGTATCTAAAAAACAGTTGCGCCATGTGTTGCCACCTTCCTTCTGCCAAATTTAAAATTAGTTAGTTTGACACTCATTTAACAGTATAACGAAATTTCGCCTATAAAAAAAGAAGAGAACTCGCAACAGTTCTCTTCTTGAAGTTTAGTTGGCTAGATTCTTGTAGCTCAAAATCTTTTGGTACATCGTCTTATACTCAGCGTTCGTCATCGTAGCCTTGTATGGTGGAATGTAGAAAATCTTGGCGTGCTTATCAAGGTAGTCCATTGGGTTCGTCTTAGCAGAATCCATGGCCTTCTTCCACGTATCACGTGAGATGCCTTGCTTGTCAGCTTGCCAGTCCAACACAAATGATGCCAACGCCCCAACATTATACGTTTCAGCGTATGCACCACTGTCTAGATAAGCCAAACGGTTTTGCTTAAACAACGTACGCACTGCCGCATCATTTTGCTTCATCGTCTTCACCTTATCTGGGTACCCAGCGAATAGTGATGAACGAATCTCATAGTAGTAAGCCGTTCCTTCCATACGATCGTCCTCAAAGGTTGCCTTGTAGTCCTTCTCGTAGTTTTCCTTGTAGTAACGGTACGTTGCCAATGCTTGCGCCAATGACTTCTCAGACTTATTCGTGTAAGCCGCCATCAATTGTTCTTGCAATTGCAAACGAATACGACGCGCATCAGTATGCTTCATGTACTCATTTTGCTCTGCATTGTAGTGCTTCTTTGGTGAAGCCCAACCTTCTTGTTCCGTTGCGTGGAACATTTCGTGTGCGTATGTGATAAACAAATCGTATGTTCCCAAGTGTGGGTAACGTACCAAACGCTTCGTGTCGTGCAACTCCTCATTCGTGACAGCCATGAATGCACCTGACTTACCGTGCGCATTAAACGCCATGAACCAACCTGATATTGGTTGTGGGTAAATATCATAACTAAGTGCTTCCTTCTTAGTCATGTCTGACACCTCACCAGTCGGCGTGACCATCCAGAACTTCTTATCGTCAACACCATTAACGATGGCATATTGATTAACATTCTTGTTCTTTGGCCAAAGTGATGGCGCAATCTTGTGGTATGTCTTCACTTGATTAGCAAACGTCTTGTGAACATATGTGTCGACGTCCTTATCGGCACGTGCATCAGTAATGCCAAACTCAGTGCCAGCTGCATTGGCGTGTGCGGTCATTAGCCCCAAGCCAGCAACGGCAGCAATCGCTCCCAAAACGATTGCTGATTTCTTGAACTCCATCGTACAGTCCCACCTTCAACTTTTTGTTTTTAATTAATACAGTTAGTTTACAAAAAGTTTGCAGAATTGTCTTTTAATAAGTCTGCTTAATCCCACATAAAAAGCACTCACCATTACAGTGAGTGCTTCTATTTCTGATTTAGAATGATTCTGGCTCGATGTTGGCCATCTTTTCTGCCCAGTTCACTTCAGGGTACTTGCGCTCCAATGCCGTTTGCAAAACGTGCAAAGCCAAGTTTCCGTTACGCGTGAAGATAGGTCCGTGGAAGTACGTACCGTAAACATTGCGGTAAACCAAACCTTCACCACCGTCTTCACCGTTGTTTCCCTTACCTTGAAGAACCATACCCAAAGGACGCTCTCCTTCACCTAGGAACGTGCGTCCTTGGTGGTTTTCGAAACCGCGGTATTCGTTACCGTTAACTTCGTCCTTGATCAACACATTACCGATGAAACGGCTGTGTTGTTGGTTCAACGTGTAGTGATCCATAACTGAGATACCTTCAACACGCGTACCATCAGCCATCAAGAAGTAGTGACCCAACAATTGGAAGCCACCGCAAACACCCAACAAAGGTCCATCAGATTCGATGTAACGCTTGATGGCATCTGCCTTAAACTTCAAATCTTCCGCAACGATTTGCTCTTCGTAGTCTTGACCACCACCGAACAAAACGAAGTCGTACTTCTTATCATCAAACTCGTCGCCCAATGAAATCAATTGAACATCTACGTCGACACCGATTTGTGAAGCGTAATAACGCATCGCCACGATGTTTCCGTAGTCACCGTAAGTGTTCATCAAATCACCGTACAAGTGTGCGGTGTGCAAAACGTATTCTGCTGCCATGTTCCTTATTCTCCCATACCAGTCTTGATGAAGCCTTCTTGTGCCAATTGAGCACGCAATTGCAACATCGCAGTGTAGGTTGCCGCAATGTAAACACGCTCAGTAGGCATGCTGTCGATTGCTTTAACAATTTGCTTGAGGTCTTGGTAGACCGGAAGATCACCGTAACCAGCCATCTTCAAACGGACGTACAAGTCCTTATAACGTTCACCACCAGTGACAATCTTTTGCATACCAGAATCTTGCAAAGACTCGAAATCAGTATCCCAAATCCAGCTTGTGTCGATACCGTCAGCATAGTTGGCGTTCAACAAAGCAATCAATGAGAATGGTTGATCATCTGTCTTCATCATGTCGATAACTTGGTTCGCACCCACTGGGTTCTTAATCAAGACAATCGTCACTTCCTTGCCGTTCACCTTAACCGCTTCTTGGCGACCAAAGATTTGGGCATTTGATTCGAAGGCGTGGTGAATTTGTTCCGTAGAAACACCTAGGTAACGACCAACAGCATAAGCTGCCAAAGCGTTGTAGATGTTGTACATCCCACCAATTTCGATTTGGTACGTCTCGCCATCGATATCAAAGTTTGAGAAACGTGGCGTCATCTCGTTAACCTTCGTTACGGCATAATCCAACTCTGGACGCTTAAAATCGTCGGTAACTGAAAAGTAGTCACCTTGGTTTCCGAACGTCATAAAGTGATAGTGTAGCACCGTATCGTCAGTTGGTGACAAAATACCGTCAGTATTGTGCGGTGCCTTCATGTCACCATCAGCTGGCAAGTGGTTGAAACCAAAGTAAACCTTTGGATTTGGCAAGTTACCACGCATAAAGATTGGTGAATCTGCGTTGGCGATAACCGTTGCCTCAGGGAACAAACGGATTCCCTTCAAAATCTTGTCATAGGTCGTGTAAATTTCACCGAATCGGTCCAATTGGTCACGGAAGATGTTTGTCAAAACAAACGCCTTAGGCTTCAATTGACGCGCAACGGCTTCCACGTTGGCTTCATCAACTTCCAAAAGTGCGATTGGGCGTTGTGACTTGTCAGTCACCTTGGCCGTCAACATCGTTCCCGTGATTCCTTGCATCATGTTTGAACCTGATGGGTTCGTGATAACGTCAGGGTACTTCTCACGCAAAACACGGGTCGTCAAAGTTGTCGTCAACGTCTTTCCGTTAGTTCCTGTAATCAAAATAACGTCGTAGTGTTCTGCCAACGTCGTCATAACTTCAGGATCAATCTTCGTTGCCAACTTTCCTGGCAATGATGTACCGCCACGACGCAAAATGTCGTGCAATACCACGTATGAACTTTTACCAACAAAAGTTGCCAATGCACTCTTAAAGCTCATGTCGTCCTCCTACTGCATCGTTAAACGATGTTTATCTGTCAAATTAACTAACTTACAGTTTACCATTCTCCCGCATAAAAAGTTAGGGTAATAGGTAAACACGCGAAACTTTATAGTACGCAATTTTGGACTTACTTTCAATAGGGCAAACAAATAGGCCAGCCGACGTCGATGCGTCAGCTGGCCTATTAGGTTTAATTAACGTGATTCCAAGTGCCGTTTGATCCGGTTGTAAATTGGACGAGCGCACCCAAGTATGAGATTTGCAGAATTAACGCATATAACAATTCTGGAATAATCAGGAACGCAAATATTCTGGCTTTCCAGCCGACGTGCCAAACTGACACCACGCGTTCGATGATGAAGATAATCCCAATCACAGCCCAAAATGGCGATAGGAACAAGCCGAATTCAGCAAACAGAATCGTTTGCAAAACCAAAAAGCCTAAAAAGGCTGCAATCGAAATTGACAACATAATCTGTTGGAAAATGTAGGGTTGCATCGTTTTGTTGGGCTTGCGTGAAAAGACTTGTTGCAGTGCACCTAAATACCAGCGGCGACGTTGCAAATACAAAAGTCGCACAGATGGCATCGTTTCGGTATAACAGCGACATGATGCTGGTGAAATCAACTTCGCACCGACATCCTTCAAATCCAACGTCATCGTGAAGTCTTCCGTGATTGACTCTGGGTTATAAAAATATCCCTTCTCATCGTAGATTGCCTTCAACTTTGACCCGCGAATCAATGACGCGGTTCCCGTCAATACAAAGACCTTTTGCTTATACAAAATTTCTTTGCAGTAGCGCTCCCATTCAAGTGATTGGCAGTACTTCAAAAAGCCCCGGTTATCATCGGCGCGAAAAACCGATCCAACTGCATCGTATTTGCCACTCGCAATTAATGGGCGTGCACAGGCAACCCAGCCCTCCGCAATTTGGGTGTCCGCATCACAGATGAAGACCATCAAATTGGGAATCGAAAAATCGACATATTGTGATAACGCTTGATTAAGCGCACCAGCTTTACGCGCGGTGTTATTAACCGTATCAAAAGCGGTCGCCCCTCTATTTAGGGCAACCGCTTTTGTGTTGTCTGTACAATTGTCGCAGGCCACAATCACTTCGTCTACTTGCTTAAAGAGGCTGTCTACTGTCGCCCCAATTAATGCGCCTTCGTTGTGAGCTGGAACAACCGCCACAACGCGCATCTTTTCATCACCTGCCATGCCTGACTACTTCCAATCTTCGTCTTCGACAAGCTTAACCGTCAACATACGAACGACTGCGATTGCCGCTAGCATTGCAAAAAACAATACCAATGCAGACTCGACGCTAACGAATTGTTGAAACTCAACGCACACACCAGCACCAGCTACGGTTGCTGACTTAAAACAATGTCCCAAATACATACCAACAGTTCCTTCCTGTAATTCGATTTATTTTCCTCTAATAAGAAAAACATACTGCCAGTATGGTTTTGTGTTTTAAATTGCATTTCGGATACGCTGCGCGCAAAAAAAGACCGGATTTTTCCGGCCTTTAAAATTTATTTCGATAGCGGTCCTGGTGTAGACACAATAAGGGTTGCGTCACCTTGCAATGTCCACGCCTCAATATCGTTTGGCAAGATGAAACTCTTACCCTTTTCAAGGTGATACGTCACCCCGAAAACAGTCATGTCGAGTTCACCATCAATCACCGTACCCAACAGATAGGGATCACGGGCATCTAACGTCGCGCGTCCGTCCAATGTCCACTTATAAACATTGAAGTATGGCGCTTCGACCAACGTCGTGACATTCAAGCCAGCATATTGGGCTGACTTACGTTCCGGTTGCTCGGGTACAAATGGTACCGTCGTCACATTCTTGGCATCAGCTAAATGCAACTCGCGTAACTCACCCGTCTTGGCGTCCACGCGGTCAAAATCGTAAACGCGATACGTCACGTCCGATGATTGTTGTGTTTCAAGTGCTAGCACCCCAGCACCCAAAGCGTGAAGTGTGCCAGCTGGCACGTAAAAGAAATCGCCGGCCTTAACTGGCACCTTGCGTAACAAGTTATCCCAGTCACCCGCATCAACGGCAGCATCGAATTCGGCCTTCGTTTGCGCATTGTGACCGTAGTAAATCTCAGCACCTGGCTCAGCAGCCACAATGTACCAAGACTCCGTTTTCCCCAATTCGCCGGCATGCTCCCCAGCATAATCATCATCTGGGTGCACTTGCACTGACAAATCTTGGTGCGCATCCAACAGCTTTACTAGCAGTGGAAACGGCTTGTCAGGATTCGTGTTGCCAAACAACTGTGGTTCCTCACGCCACAATTCAGCTACCGTCTTCCCAGCAAATCGACCATTTTCACAGAACACATTCCCATTCTTGTGTCCCGAAATCAACCAAGCTTCACCCGTCGTCTCTGATGGAATATCAAAGCCAAAAACGTCACGTAGCGCAGTGCCACCCCACATCTTTTCGTGCAATGCTGGTTGCAAAATCAATGGTTCAGTCATAATAAATCTCCCCCGAAATGTACATGAAACTATCTATTTAATTGTTGAAGTGTAGGTAAATACCTGACAACCAACCGTGTTGAGCCACGTGATACCAAACGACGCCAGACGGATCATCCACGCGTTCTGTGATATCCACCACAGCGCCGTGAACAACGCGACCAATTTCGCGTCCGTATGGTTGCGCATACACTGCCACATCCCCACCTGGCAGGTAATCAATCGTCGCACGCGCCACAAATGGCTTTGGTGCCCATGTTGTTGGTCGGTTCCATTCAGAAACCGGCTTCGTCGTACAGCCATCGTTATCCGTTAGCTTCATCGTTTGCATGTCATAAGCCACCCAACGTGAATCGGCCAATTGATACCAGAACTTACCGTCACGCGTCGCAACGCGTTCGACAACCTTCATGTATGAATCTGCCCAAAGCTTTTGGCTAAGTGGCGTCGTTGATTCAATTTCATCAACCGGTTGCACGCTCGCTAGCATGCGTAGGTACTTCCCATGGATTTTTTCAGTTTCCGCAATGTCAGCACGGCGGTAATAGAACGTGACCGTGTGCATCGTCTTCTCATCAAACGTCCCTGTTAGCGTTCCTTCTGATGAGACAAAGCGATATCCTGCAACATCCGCTGGATCAAGTGAGAAGTGTTCCCCAACCGTTCCCTCGACCAAACGTGATGGCGCAATAGATGCTTTTGAATCAGCATCCTTGCTATATACCCAAACGGGCATGCCTTGTAATTCAAAGTCAGCCATCTTTGCTGCCTCCTAGTTGTAGTTTCTTACGTCTATTCTAACAGGGAAACCATGTAACCGCCTACATGACTGTCTTTGCTTAATGTTTTGTTTAGGTGTCGAAATTGTTCATAAACGAATATTAAATTATTCTCATTTAACTCGTTGACTTCTCATAAACCATCCAGTATATTATATACATACCTTAGCAAAAGGAATAAATGCTCTGTAGTTCAGCGGTAGAATAACTCACTGTTAATGAGGAGGTCGCTGGTTCGATCCCAGCCAGAGCAGTCAGTAATTTCGCATGTAGCGCCGGTTCCATTTGGAGCCGGCGCTATTTGTTTGCGTCCATATAAAAAAGATGCGTATCACTACGCATCTCAATTCATTCTTCTATTGTCGACGTTGGCGGTAAGCCATGCCGCCACTAATTAGTAACAACACACCTGGTACAACCCAAAACATCATGACACCACTTCCGCCCACACGGGGGAAGATTGACTTCACCTGTTCTGCTGGCACATCCACCAACCACTCGTCTTTAGCTTCGTCGTATTTCAGCTTATCGCCAATCGGCACACAATCCGCCGCCATTTCAGTTGGCGAACCGTCAATACCAGTCGCTGTCACTTCAAAGCAGTACACCTTCGGATCCACCGCAAACCCCGTTGGTGCGGCAATTTCTTCCAGTGTATAAAGTCCTTGGCTCAATCCAGGCAATGTTTGTCCTGTTTCGCGCGTCGTAAATTCACGACCGTGCCCCGAACTCACACGAGTTAATCGATACGTTGATCCGGCAAGTGGCTTATTTGGGTCATCCCCCAATACAAACTTGCGGAACACGAGGCCATTCACATCATTCGCAAAAATCACTTCATGAACATCTGACGATCCTGAATCAGCATTCGTTGGCAAATCTACCATAACATCACCATCTACCACGTTCACTTGGTACGTCGTGTCATCAAGCCAATAGCCGTTCGCTACACCAGTTTGTCGCAACGTATACTCGCCATTTGTCAGACCTTCCCAAAGTGTTGTGTGACTACCTGAATTTTGCTTCTTCAACTGTTTACCATCCTTATCAATCAACTCAAATTCACCACCAACCAATGAACGGTCACCAGATTGATTCATATTTTTAACCGCAAATGACGCCGTGATGGCCTCACTAGGCTTTTCAGGTTCCGTTCCCTTTCGCTGGTGACTCACCACGTTCGATTGCTGCGTACGATTCCACAGCACGTTATCGAACGTATATGAAACCGCTGATTGTTGGGTATAAGTTGCATCCGTCAAATATTCAGCCACCGAATGACGCACATTAACGCCAACCGCCCAATCTGAACCGTTAAACATCAGCTTACGCACACCTTCCTTAGTCAACGTCACCTTAACCTTACGATCCTCGATTACCACCTTATAATCCTCTAGGTAAGTCATCTTGGCGCGGTTGCCAACCGTTGCGTCATCACCCGTGCCCGCCGTGTTATATACCTGAACACTATCCGCTATCGCACCAGCCAGAATAACCGCATCCCCACCTACTTTTGGTAGATTAACAATTGCTTCAACGGCTGTTGGTGATAGCAAATAATCTTCGCCGTTCGCGTACGTCGTCGGATATGTCCAATACCAGAACGGCTTAGTGGCATCTGCCAACAATGTGTTATTCAAATCATTCGTATCTTTATGGACGAATTTATTAACCGATGGCTTATCACGCGTTCCAACGGTTGTATCAATATCAAATGAAAACTCCTCATCGTTAGGCACTGAGATACTAGAACTCAAGAATGCGCCCCAAACGCCGTTGGTCAATGACCCCATGCGTACCTTCGCGGATGTACCTTCCAGCACAAACGAAACCGCCGAACGTTCAAAATTTTCGCCGTTCAAATAGTCTTGCCAGATATCATTACCCGTTTGACCTTGATACGCGGCATCTGTCGTTCCGATGTACTTGCCATTATGATAAGTAATCGTCGCCCCTTCAACCGTTACACCTTTGTTTTCGTTTGGGCCAGCCCAGCCAACACCTTCTGCATAGTCATAACGCTTTTCAATCGCAGCGTCCGGTCCCCAAGGATTTGTTCGTCGATTAGCATTCAACGACGCAAACGTTAGATACGACATCTTCTTATCCGTCTTCTGCACATCAATTAGATGCTTATTCTCAAAATCGACGTACTGGAATTCAACCTGGAAATCCGAGAGCTTGTTATACAACAACCCCGAATACAAATTATTCGACAGGTTCAAATACGGATCTGCGTTATCACCATCGCCACCTGTATGCCCACCAATCGTACCTGGAATAAAGTCGGATAACGTCACGTAGGCGCCCATCAAATGAGTAGTCCACTTAACATCACCGTTGCTATCGACATGCTTCGTTTTATAAGTCCCAACATATGGGTAATAGATTGTAATTTCGCCCCGCTTAGCTCGGCTCGCCACTAACTCAATTACGGAAATCATCACCGAGTAGTTCTTACCTGGTGATTGCTCATTAAACTTCTCATAGTAATACAAACCGTGATCATTTTGCTCTGAATTCCACCAAGTTTCACCCCACATATTTGCCAGCTTACTCCGCTTATCGGCGTTTAAACGTTCCTCGATAATCAAATAATCATCTTCGACTGCATCTTGGTTCAGATACACTTTCATTTTATTGGGATCAGAGTAGGCATCTGCCTTAATCGTTGCACTGTACCCCTTCAACGTCTCAGTCGGAATCAAATCATCCGGTCGCTTCAGTGTTGCACGTTCATCCTGTTCGTCATACACCGTCATTTTTTGATCGTCATTCACCCAATCACTGGCAAATGGGAAAAACAGTACGCCCATGTGAATTTCACGTGGAATGTAGTTATTCACATGTCCATCTTCATACGTTTCCTCACGCACTGGCGACACAATCATCAAACCATATTTTTTATTTGCCGGTGGCCGCAACGTGAATTTAAACACTTGTTTTTCAGTTTTCGCATTAACGATATAACGATTTTTACTATCCAACTTAATTGGCTTATCGTTCAATGTAATGCTTTCAACGCTTCCAACGCGATCACCATCAACCCCGAATTCAACCGGGAACACGCCTGCTTCTTGGTCTGTTTGGAACTGTTGGAAGTTCTCTTCCATCTTGTCAAACGTAATCTCATAATCCATAAAGGCACGACGCTGCGAAACTTTAATCACAAATGGTACCCCTTCATAATCGAAGTAGTCATAAATTGTTCCGGCAACACTTTTTAGCACCGCAGGCTTCGTTGGTGTCGTCGGTTCTAACTCACCTTCACCCATCAGAGTTGGGTTATCCTTACCAGCCCCAATCACATCTGGCAGTGACACTTGACCGGTATCTTCAATGGCATCCAATAATCCGTTTTCAATTTTAGCTGGCAGGTTGCTAATTAAGGCATTTTTAGCTTCCGCATACGCCACCTGACTAAATAGCACCAGATTACACAACAGCGGCACCAACAGAATCAGCACACTAAATCGACTATTCAATTTTCGCATGCGACTACTCATCGTTGGCGTCCCCTTACATATTTTTACTCATCCTATATTACGGACAAGATACAACTTGTCTGTGGCTGTCAATTAAAGACTCTTGGAAATTCTCGATGGGTTTATGACCAAAAATGCAACAGAAAAGCCGGCTGCGAACATTTCTGTTCACAACCGGCTCATTCAAGCAAATTTAATTTTCAAATATGTGTATCAAAATTATTGGTTTTGACGGCGCTTGATGTACCAAGCTGCCCCACCGGCGATCAACATAATAATCACACCAGCACCAATGTATGCTTGAATTCCTGTTCCTCCAACACGAGGGAAGATTGACTTAGCATCGTTTTGAACATTGAAGCTACCCGTAAACACAGGTGTATCCTCAGTGTCTTCGTTAACAGGCAACCACTTAATTGGGTTTCCGCTTGCGTCAACTTGTAGCAACGATACAGCACGATCAGCATCAAAGTACGTCTTATCCGGAACACTTGTATATGTTCCATATTGTGCTTGTGGCACTACTCGGAAGTAGAAGTAACCAGGCATTGCATACCCGCTTGGTGCCTTCGTTTCGTCAACTGCATAAACCTTATTGTAGTCTAGATAAACTGGATTTTCATCTCCATCAGGGTACAAGGTAAAGTAACCATTACCGTTATCCTTCATTGCAGTCCAATTCGTGGTAACCTCATGTGTTTTTACGTCATACTCAGCGTAACTAAATGCTGCACCATCAAGCGCATCTTCATCCGCGTCCACCTTGTACAGTTCGAAGTTCACCAACTCTTGATTATTCACAACTGGTCCAACCCATGAAGGAGTACCTGTTTCGTCTGGATTACCATCCTCATCCAGTGGATACTCTAATACCAATTCATCAATAATAGCTTGAGAATAAGCATCATCTCCCTTGATAGCTTGAATAATATCTTCATTGTTGCTACCAAGTTGACCAGTCACATAAAATACAACCGGTTGGGTCAAACCAACATATCCACCCGGAGTTGTTGTTTCCTCCAAACGATACTTTCCAACCTTCAAATCAGTCCACGTAAACGCAGAGCTTCCATCTGCATGAGTCAAATTCATAGGCTTCGCCGTAATGTCGGCCCAGCTGGTCCACGTCTCATCGTCCCAAGCTGACGGAACTCCAATTTGTTCCAATGTAAACATCGCGTTTTGGAGCTTGTTTCCCTTGTTATCCATCTTTGTGATTTGCAAACTAGCTTGAGGCTTTGGCGTAATGTGAACTGGCACAACGTTTGTATTTATTCCACCAGGATTTGTAAGCTTAGTCATTACATTTGCTACGTTGTCAAAATCATGCTTCTGATCATCGGCGTCAGTGACGTAGGCGCTCACCTTAACGTCTAGGTCAATCGCAATATTTCCACCATTAAACTTTGCCGCAGCTAATCCTGCTGGTGTAAACTCCACTACAATTTTTTGTTTGGTCGTATCGGCAGGATCTGGCGTAATTGAAACCTTATAGTCTGTCTTTGGATCAAATGTTCCTCCGTCAGTGTTATACACTACCAACGACTTCGTTGAATTAACACTAGCAGTCAAATCAACATCTTCTAACGTGACACCCAAATCCAAGGTATCTGAAATTTCAAGTGTCTGTGGCTTAACTAGTGAATACGTACCAGTATCATACGTAGGCTGCATAATCCAATAATCAAACGTAAAGTATGGATCACCTCCAATAAGACTAGTTGATGTAATAGCTAAGTTCTTATTGTACAAGTCTCCGTAGCCTTCCTTTAGCTCTCCCATCGCAGCTGGCGTCAATGCTGCTGTCACGGCATTTTCACGTTGCTGGTAGAAACTAGTATCATAATCACCAGTCCACTTATCAGTAAAATCTTTACGAGTCTGGCTAATCAAACTAGCAGCCGCAGTGTCTCCTTCGACCATTTCTTGGTTTGCCTTTTGGTAAGCTGTTTGCGTGTCACCAGATCCAATATTGTCACGAGTGACCAACTTACGAGGAGCATTAAGTTGCATCGGCTTATTGTTGGCACAAGTCAACGTTTGCCAAGTGTTACCAGTACCCGTAAACATACGGAAGCTTTGTGCAGTTCCACTAGTCGTGTACGCTACTGATCCCATTGGGAACGTGTCCGTATCATCGATGTTATCTTCCCAGTTCCCTTGAACAGTAGTTGTTGTTTCCCAATCATAATTACCGTGAGCTGTTGAATACCACTTTTTGTTAACATCATCTCGAACCATGGCAGAACCTTCTTCTGCTCCACCAGGTCCAACGACTTGCCCATCTTCCCAGACAGTTTGGTTAATTGTGCCACCAAGTTTATTTAGCGGTGAAACCGTCTCAGCCCAGATTGATGTTGAGATACCCGTTTGATTTACATTCCAATGTGGAGAATTAGCTGATGTATCATTCCACGTTGTTGAACTACCAGCTCCAAAGTTATTCAAAGAATTGAAAGTGAACAGAGAATCAGAATCCGTCAAATCTAGTAGACTAGTAAACTTACGAGTTGATGAATCAACTGCGTAGAATCGAATTTCCATGTCCAGTGATTCAATGCCGTGATACATAACCCCTGAATAAATGTTGTTAGGCAAATCAATATAACGTACAGAACCCATCTTGTCGTGAGAAGGGTCAACTGAGATAACATTCGTAATAGTTACCGCTGCTCCCATTTCATGAACGTCACCATACGTATCAACATAATACCCAACATTGTCATAGAATAGTTCGAACTTTGCATCCTGCATGACAGTAGGATCAATATTGCTAGAAAATTCAATGTTGTAGGCCGCTTGATTATTATTACCCGTACCAGATGTCAGATATTGATTGTGATACTTAGTTCGATAAGCTTGCCCCGGACCATAATTTGTTACCGAACCACCAATATCTGCTATTGATGCATCAAATTTCTGGTAAATATTAATTGACGTATTGCCATTATTGGCATCACCACTTTTATGGTATGTCGTATTTGTAGCATCGCTACTCCAAATCTGGAAGTTATTGCCATTAGTAGCACCACCCGGAAGCGGCGTCGTACGATCGTCTGAATCAATAACGGCTAGTTGCACTTGGTCATCTGTGCTAAGTGTGGCGTCCAATGTTTCGATTGGGCCAGTAGCGCCACCTTTAGTAATAAATCCTGCATCTGACCCATCTATAACACGAAGGGACTTCTCTGATTGCTGTTCTTCCTTAGCAACCGCTTCAGTCACCGTCTCAGAAGATGAAGATTCCTTAGCAATTTCAGCAACCTTCTCAAACGCCATCGTCAAATCGACTGAACGATTATCAACTGGCAGCTTATTTTCACCATTCTTTTCGTCATATAGTCCCAACTCAGTAACCGGCAACGTAATATCGTGCTTATCTTCATTAGTACTAATGGCTGTCAAAATCAAATGCGTACTCTGTGACTTCAACACCGCATCCACGATACCCTCGCGCATGTCTAGTGTCTTGTCATCTTGCTTAATTTCAGCGTCCTTTAGGCCCGCCTTTTCCAAATCAAGTTTGAACTTAACTGTCTGCTCACTGACAGACATATCTGATCGATCAAACTCCAAATCCCACGTGGTCTTTGTCTTGTCCTGTGATATCTTCAATTTGACATTCAGCAACTCGCTCTCATACACGTTCTGCGGTCCAGTGACCGCATGAATCGCGTCTCCCAAGGTACCCAGATTGGCGGCAAATGGCACAGCCAGAGCTGCCAAACCAATCAAAGCGCCTAACTTGCGGTGACGCTTCTTAATTGAAAAGCCTCCACTTTTTGTCATAGACGTACTCCCTAAATCTGTATTTTTTCTCTCATAAACAGTGTGGTCCATCCCACCTTCTGTTGGACTATCTCAGAATACCGATAAAATGGTGTAACAGTTTGGCGCAGGCGTAACGACTTTTCGAAACGTTATGAAGAAACTTTGCCACTTGCCTTGAAGTTTGAATTTTCCATTACAGAATGGCGTCAATTCACAATTTATTCATTTTTAGTCCACGTTTTCATCCCTATTTACTTTTTATAATGAATAAATGTAAGAGGGGCTAACGCAACTTCTCACCTAGAGAATACACAAAAGACGTCGACCGGCATAACTGCTAGTCGACGTCTTTTATTTATGACTTATTCAAATACCATTTGGTTGTTGTACAACTCAGCGTAGAAGCCACCTTGGGCCAACAACTCCGCGTGGCTACCGTGTTCAATGACGTTTCCGTCACGCAACACGACAATCTTATCCGCATTCAAAATCGTCTTCAAACGGTGGGCAATCACGAAACTTGTACGTCCCGCAATCACGTTATCCATCGCCTTTTGAATCTTAGCTTCCGTCACCGTATCAACGTTTGACGTTGCTTCGTCCAAGATCAACAAATCAGGCGCCGTCAAAATCGTACGAGCGATTGACAACAATTGCTTTTGACCAGTTGAGAAGACAGAGTTTTCATCAGACACTTGGGTATCATAGCCATCTTCCAACGTCATGATGAAGTCGTGAATGTTAGCTTGCTTAGCCGCATCAATCATTTCTTCATCCGTTGCATCAGGCTTACCAAACGTGATGTTGTCACGAATCGTACCCGTGAATAAAACAGAGTCTTGCAACACGATACCGACGTTATCACGCAAAGACTTCAAGTCCATGTCACGTACATCAACACCGTCGAACTTAACGGCACCGTCCGTCACATCATAGAAGCGGTTCAACAAGTTCATAACGGTCGTCTTACCTGAACCAGTTGGTCCAACCAAGGCCACCATTTGTCCCTTGTCCACTTCAATGTTGATACCGTGCAAAATCTCACGGTCAGGGTTGTAGCCAAAGTGCACGTCATCCAACAAAATCTTATCCTTAACGCCGGTAAACTTCACACCGTCCTTAGGGTTGATTTCGTCGTCTTGTGCGAACACTTCGTTCAAACGGTGCGCACCAGTCATGGCCAATTGCAACATGTTGTACGTTGACGTGATTTGTGTGATTGGTTGGTAGTATTGTTGTGAGAACGAAACGAACGTCACAATCAATCCCAAACCAGCCGCACGTGAAGCCAAGTCACCGTTCAAAGCTTGTGTGGCACCGTAGAAAATGACGATAGCCAAGTTGAACAAGCCCATTCCTTGCATCAATGGGAACAACACACCTGACCAGGCTTGACCAAGTGTCGTGGCCTTACGCACCTTGTTGTTGTGCTCGATGAAGCCACGAATTGACTCTTCTTGCAAACCGTTGGTGATAATGACCTTTTCACCATTGATTTGCTCGTTGATGTATCCGTTCAAGTGACCCACTTCAGCTTGTTGGGCATCCACGTACTTCTTCGCTTGCACAATGATCAACGCAGCCAAGATAACGGCAACAGGTGTTGAAGCAATCGTCACCCACGCCATCTTAGGACTTTCATTGAACATCATCCAAACCACACCAATCAACATCGCAATTTGTGAGAACAATTGGAAAATAGCTTGGTTCATCGCGTTGAAGATGTTATCCAAGTCAGACGTGAAACGTGACAAGATTTCACCGTCTTGGTGAGAATCAAAGTAACGCACCGTCATACGTTGCATCTTGCCAAACAAGCCCTTACGCATGTCATTAACTGAATTAGATGACACGATAGCTTGAATGAAGGCGTTAATGAACAAACCAGTTAGCATCAACAACGCAAAGCCGAAGAACAATAGCAAGGCATGGTGGAAATCATGCAAACTTGCTTGGCTAGCCGTCATAGGGTTCAACTTCACCATCAAGTACTTTGACAATTCCGTAATTGAACGTCCCATGTAAACCGGCGCCTTAACTTGCGCCCACGTTGCGAAAATCGTGAACACGAGGATGGCAATCATCCCCATCCAGTAACGCTTGAAGTAGTGCGCAAAGAAACGAATTGATTCAGTAATATTCTTCATCTTTTATGCCTCCTGCGCCTTTTGTGTCTTGTAAATCTCTTGGTAGATAGGTGACGTTTCAACAAGGTCCTTGTGGGCACCTTCCGCAACTAATTCACCATCTTCCAAAACCAAAATACGGTCGGCGTTAATCACTGAAGAAATCTTTTCCGCAATGATAAAGGTCGTCGTATCTTGCAAATCATGATCAAGGGCTTCCTTAACCAATTTTTCTGACTTCGCGTCCAATGCAGACGTTGAATCATCCAAAATCAAAATCTTAGGATTGCCAATTACACCACGGGCAATTGACAAACGTTGCTTTTGACCACCAGAGAAGTTTGATGAACGCTCTTCAACCACGTGTTCATACGTGTCTTCGTAACGCTCAACGAATTCAGCGGCTTGCGCGATTTGCGCCGCACGCTTCATATCGGCTTCTTGGGCATCCGCCTTACCTTGACGCAAGTTGTCAGAAATCTTTCCTGAGAACAACGTTGCGCGTTGCAAAACGAATGACACGGTCTTACGCAATGATGATTCGTTGGTATCCTTCAAATCAACACCACCGACCTTAACCGTTCCCTCAGTTGGGTCAAACAAACGTGGAATCAATTGGGCCATCGTTGACTTACCTGAACCGGTCGCGCCGACAATTCCTATCATTTCACCAGGTTGCACCGCAAATGAGATGTGCTTCAACGTTGGCTTATCATCCCCAGGGTACGTGAATGACACATCATCAAATTCAACCGCACCAGACAAGTCTTGTTCTGGGACATCCTTGTATTGCAAATCAGGTTCCGTATTCATAATTTCTTGAATACGACCCATTGAAACAAATCCACGCGCCGCAAATGTCATCATCATTCCACCAATAATGATAGATTGCATGATGATCATCAAGTAGTTCGTAAATCCTGTGATTTGGGCCAACATCTTCGGCTCAGAACCAACCATGTTTCCAACAAAGTAGATCGCCACAACCATCAAACCTTGGCCAATAAACATGAAGGCGGGCACG
Organism: Weissella confusa; assembly: GCA_014332815.1. Taxonomy (GTDB): domain Bacteria; phylum Bacillota; class Bacilli; order Lactobacillales; family Lactobacillaceae; genus Weissella; species Weissella confusa_C. The sequence continues at coordinate 168,297 of JACSZT010000007.1, forward strand.
ATAATTGAGAACAAGTAACCAATTTGCAAGTTAACCCCGTTCAATTCGTCAGAAACTTCATTGAAACGCTTTTGCTCGTTGTCTTCTTGGTTAAATGACTTAACCACACGGACACCTTGCAAGTTTTCCTTCGCCTTGGCGTTAACACGGTCGATCAAGCCTTGAATCATACCGAAGCGCTTACCCATGTTTCCCATGACAACCGCTGACACAGCACCGACCAAGATGACCATCACGACAATAACCCACCACAAAGCAGGAATTGAGTGAACGGCCAAAATGAAACCACCAACAAACAAAATTGGCATACGCAACAATGGTTGTAGCCCCATCATCAAAATACTTTGAATTTGCGTAATGTCGTTCGTCAAGCGAACCACCAAGTTACCAACAGAGTATTGCTCGATGTTTCCAAATGAGAACGTTTGAATCTTGCGGTAAGCCGCTTCACGAACATCTGAAGCGATTCCTTGTGAGGCACGGGCCGCAAAAATCGTGTTAATAATTCCAGCAATCAACCCGATACCGGCAATCACCAATAGCTTCAAACCAATTTGGTTAACCTTGTCCATGTTATCGTCTGAGATAGCTTGAACGATGTTGGTTAGCAACGTTGGCTGTAGCAACATTGAAATCGCCATGATGGTCACCGTCAAAACGGCAATCGTCAAATCGAGTTTGTAACCCTTAAAGTAGGGCTTCAACAATCGCATAATTTCCCCTCCAAATTTCTTATTTATTTCTATTCGTCAATAGGCTATTTTAGCAGACTTGCAACCCCTTTTGTAAATTAAGTTTACAAAGAATTAAACAAAAGCCACACCCGAAAATTCGGATATGGCTTCAAAAAGTCTTATTTAACAAATAGCGTGGCAATCGCCAAAATGATTGAAACACCAAGCACAAGCACTGAAATCGCGATGTGCAAACGACGGTGCATGTTCAAGACAGCAATGTATTCACGAATAAAGGCTGGAATACGGTAGTAGAACGGCGTCTTACCGCCACGACCTTGTGCTTCAATGCCAAACTCACGGGCTTGCAAACCGGCACGGAAGACGTGGTATTCACTCGTAAAGAACTCGAATGAGGGTTCAAGCACGCCCGTTTCCTTACTAATCAAATCACGTGAGAAACGCATGTTTTCACGCGTCGTGCGACTTTGATCTTCCAAACGCGTTTGCTCGGCTGGATAACCAAACGTTTCAACTGCGTAATCGCGCATGGCTTGTGCTTCAGAAACCTTCTCGTCACCACCTTGGCCACCTGAGAACACGATAACTGGGTACTTGCCGTCCTTTTCGAAACGGCGCTTACCCGCATCGGTTGCGGCTTGAATACGGTTAGCCAACAACTTACCAACCTTGTGGCCATCAATCAACCCAGCGCCCAAGACAACATAGTAGTCACTCTCGCGCTTACGCATCACCCAACCGTAAACGATTGCTGACACGAAGAAAATCAAGAAGACCAACATGAAGTAAAGCGTCATCACACGGGCAGCCGTGAACAACGTATCCAACCAAGCTGGTGCGTTGTTCATGATACCGTCAACAATGTTGAACACAGCCAAAGCCAAGAACACCAATGGCAACAACAAGTTTGCCAAGGTGTGCGACTCCTTACGCCAAATTTTCCATGAGTAGTAAACCACGCCAAGGTCGATAAAGATTGACGCAATGACGAAAATACCAATAATCATCAAGACAATGCCGGCCAACACAATCAAGCCAGGGCCGCCCAAGAAGCTAGCGGCAAGCATGACCGTAATCAACAAGAAGAACAAGAACACTAGCGTCCACGTTCCAAGCCACATTGAGCGTGGCTCATTCTTGGTATTACGCCAAATCATATAACCGGCTAATACGGTAATTAATAATGAAAGTAATGTCAGTGGGACCATTCGTGGGCTCCTTAATCAACAATATATTTTGCAAAACGCGCAGCTTGCACTGGCGTCAACGTCACATCCATCATCGTGCCAGCTTCAACATAATCGATGCTGTGGACAGATGCTTCTTCATTCAACTCGTTCACCAATTGACCTTGGTCAAATGGAATCAACACCTTTACTTCTTGGTGATCCGCAAAGATGTGCTCACGAATAACGTTGACCAACAAATCCAATGAGGCATCATCTTGCGCTGACAACGTCAACGTATCACCTTCACGGTCAGGGAATGACAAACCTTCAATCTTATCGGCCTTGTTGTAAATCGTAATCATTGGAATATCACCAACACCGATTTCCTTCAACGTACGGGCCGTCGTTGACATCATTTCCTTGTAGTTTTCATCCGCATAGTCGACCACTTGTAGCAACAAGTCGGCTTGCGCAGCTTCAGCCAACGTTGCGCGGAAGGCTGCCACCAAACCGTGAGGCAACTTTGACACGAAACCAACCGTATCAGACAACAAGAAGCTTTGGTTATCAGGCAAGTTCAACTTGCGCACTGAGGTCTCCAACGTCGCAAACAACATGTCGGCTTGGAAAACAGTCTTCTCTTGGTTCTCACCAAATTGACGCACCAAACCGTTCATGAACGTTGACTTACCAGCGTTGGTATACCCAACCAAAGCCACGTTCTTGATGCTTTGCTTATCACGACGAGCGCGACGCGTTTGATCGTCAGCTTCAACATCCTTCAATTCAGCACGCAACAATGAAATTTGGTGCTCGATGTGGCGACGGTTCATTTCCAACTTCGTTTCACCAGCACCACGACTAGTAAAGCTACCACCGCCACCGCCAGTTTGCTGGTCAAGACGCACGTTCATTGACGTACGCAAACGTGGAAGTTGGTATTGCAATTGCGCAATGGCAACTTGCAACTTCGCCACACGCGTCTTAGCACGTGAGGCGAAGATGTCCAAAATCAACGCCGTACGATCCATGATGCCGGCACCCGTACCTGATTCCAAGTTACGGATTTGTGAGGGTGACAATTCATCGTTCGTCACAACCATGTCGGCTTCGTAGTATTCAACGGCTTCCTTTAGTTCTTCAACCTTACCCTTACCGAAGTACGTGGCCGCGTTCGGACGTTCCAACTTTTGGGTCACCGTCCCAACCACTTCCATGTAGTTCGCTTCAGCCAAGTTGGCCAATTCGATCATCTCGTAATCGAATTCAGCATTTTGCTTATCTAGCCCCGCAAGGACGACCTTGCGGATTGGATGCAAATCATTTTCTATCATAAATTATCTTTCCTACCAATTAGTTGTCGTATCGTTGTACGCCTTCAACTTCATGTCGTCATCTGAGACTTCCCAAACTGAAATTGAACCATTCAATGGCTTTTCCTTAGCCGTCTCGTGTGAGTCGTACTTATAAACCAAGTTTCGAATCATTGTACCGTGGGCAACCACCAAAACGTTTTGCCCATCGCGTGTGTTTTGACGCAAAATGTCCAGACCGTTCTCAGCGCGGGCCCAGAACGTGGCCGCATCCTCAGCGTCATGCGTTGGATCAGCTTCCTTGAACGCATCCATTACTTCGTCTTGCGTCAATTGTGACATCAAATCACCGTATGACGTGATGTTCTCCAAGCCAATAATACCAGCAATTTGCTCGGCACTTGATGCACTAGGAAGTCCTTCGAAGAAACCGAAGAATTGCTCACGGAATTGTTGCAATTGCTCTGGCGTCTTCAAATCACCACTTTGCGTGTTACGCCCCAAAATAAATTCAGCTGTATGAATAGCACGTTGCAAGTCAGATGAGTAAGCCGCATCAAAGCGCACGTTGCTCAAACGCTCACCGGCCGCAAACCCGTCTGAAATACCCTTATCAGTCAAAGGTGCGTTTCCCCACCCTTGCATACGTTGATATTTATTAAAGTAAGTTTCCCCGTGACGTACTAGATACAAATTAAATGACATTGTTAACCTCTTTCTGGTTGTGCTTGTCCCCGATAATCAGGCATCAACAGCCTTCTAATTGTTACTATTGTACCATTTTTGTTACAGTCACCGCAGGCATCAAGGAATTACTAATAATTTGAAATTAGTTTACGAAAAAGTGTTGACTTTAGTGTGGGTTATCTGTATAGTTATGTATTGTTGTTAAGACAACAGATGATAATTTTGGCCCAATGGTCAAGTGGTTAAGACGTCGCGTTCTCAGCGCGGAATCCAGGGTTCGATTCCCTGTTGGGCTATTAAGCTCAGGCTTGCTAAATTTATCATCATGGCCCAATGGTCAAGTGGTTAAGACGTCGCGTTCTCAGCGCGGAATCCAGGGTTCGATTCCCTGTTGGGCTATCACTTAAGGCACGGAAGTCGTTTGACTTCCGTGTTTTTTTATTTTCTCATAACAAATAAAGCGGTGACCAGATAACTGATCACCGCTTTTTTCAACTCTATTTTAGACTTTGCGACGCTTAAACAGCGTCAACGCAATGCCATAAAGCACACCGCTGTAAACGATTGTGACCAAACCGACTAGCCACCCGCTCATCTGATACTCAGCCATCACATCAGGCAACCCCGCCAGTGCGCTCACGTAAAAGGCACCCAGCGGTGAATAATCGAGTGGCAAAATACCGTGTCCAACGATTACCGCCCCAATCACTTCGAACATCAAAATCATCAAGATACCGATAACTACGACTAACAAGTCATTTCGAATCAAGTTAGCAATCACAAGCATCACACTGACAAATAGAATCGAACTGATGACACTACCGAATAAGTAACCTGCATAGCCACCTAAATCGATTAACCAAGCATGACCAAATAACAATGAGACAATTACCATCGTGACAAACAACGCAGCTTGCAATAGTACAAACGCAACTGCAACCGTCACCAGTTTCGCAACGAAAATTTGTCCGCGCGTAAAGCGTTGTGCAAACAACATATTCATCGTGCCAAATGTGAATTCAGACGTAATCACGCGCCCAGCAATGCCAAGTAACATCAAATCAGTCACTAACGCCAATGTTCCTGTGAATTCTTGATTAACCAACGTTTTCACTGTTTCGGAATGGCCAATCGCATTCGCAAGCGCCAATAATAGCCCAAGGACAACTATTGTCAGTGGCATCACCCAAGTGGATGTCTTCTTGAAAAACTTCTGCAATTCCAACTTAATCAACATCACCGACTCCTTGTTGTTTGCGACGCGCAATCACATCCGCAAACATTTCTTCTAAGTCCGGATCCACCTTACCGTCAGCAGCGGTCAGAATTTCATCACGCGAAATGATTTCACCACGATCGATAAAGATATAATCATCAACCAAGCCTTCCAAATCACGGACGGTGTGCGAAGAAATCAAAATCGCTTTGCCAGCATCGCGCCAGTCACGCAACACTGCCTTAACTGCTTCAGCGCTAACTGGATCCATCCCATTCAATGGTTCATCAAGCAACAAGAGGTCTGGATCATTAACCATCGCCAACGCCACCCCAACGCGTTGCTTCATCCCCCACGAATAGGTCTTCACTTTTTTATTAATAAACTCAACTAAACCAAGTTGCGTCACAATCTCACTGATTTTGTCATCGGACGTTCCCGCGACAGTCGCATATAACTTCAAGTTATCCCAACCTGTCATGTACGCATACAGACCCGGATTTTCAATCAATGCCCCAGCCTTGGCCAGCACATGTCGGTGTTGCATCGTAACCGCTTCATCTGCCATCTTAACCTCACCAACATCCGGTGCCGTCACGCCAGTAATCACCTTCATTGTCGTTGACTTACCAGCGCCATTCGGACCAACCAGACCAATGATTGTGCCACGTGCGACTGAAAACGATACATCACGCAAAGCCCGTACACGACCGAATGACTTATTAATATTCGAAACCTGTAAAATCGGCGTTTCCATAATGCATCTCCTCCCATCCGCAACTATTAATCATACAACTCAACTAGACCCCTTGCAAAGAAATTGTCACATTCCGGTCAAATATGTAATCTGACAGGCACCCCATTTTTCGATACAATGGAATCAAACAGAAAAGAAGGATAGGTGTCTGAAATGAAGTTCATCTCATGGAATATTGATAGCGTTAACGCGGCCGTTGAACACAAATCAGCCCGCGGCGAAATGACTTGGCAAGTTTTGCAAGATATCGCGGCTGAGCAACCGGACGTACTTGCAATCCAAGAAACAAAGTTGAAGCCAACTGGTTTAACAAAGAAGCAGGCGGCTGCGCTGGATGAACTTTTCCCAGGCTACCACCGCTACCTTCGTATGAGCACTGGTCGCTCAGGTTACTCTGGTACCATGATGCTCTCAAAGACTGAACCAATCGCCGTTGAAATGCCCGAAATCGGCGCTCCTGGCGACATGGATATCGAAGGACGTATTATTACCCTCGAATTCCCAAATGTTTACGTATCAACGGTTTATACGCCAAATTCAGGTAGTGAATTGGCTCGCCTAGATGAGCGTCAAGCCTGGGATGATGCCTACCGCGCATACGTGTCTGATTTGGATGCCAAGAAGCCCGTTATCTTCTCTGGTGACTTTAACGTCGCCCACCAAGAAATCGACTTGAAGAACCCAAAGACGAACCACAAGAGCGCCGGCTTTACCGATGAAGAACGTACGAAGTTTAGCGCTTTGTTGGGCGCTGGCTTTACCGATGTTTTCCGTCACTTGAATCCTGACCTAGCCGGTGTTTATACCTGGTGGGCACAAATTTCTAAGACGTCAAAGATTAACAATTCTGGTTGGCGTATCGATTACTACCTCACGTCAACGCGTTTGAACGATCAATTGGCTAACTTCAGCGTCATCGACACCGGTGCGCGCCAAGACCACGCCCCAATCAAGTTGGAAATGACCGACGATTTTGAATTATAAACAAATAGCGCACCTGAAAAATAAATTTCAGGTGCGCTATTTTTTAGTCATTATCAATCAACGTTGGCGTTAGCACTTCAACGTACCCACGTAATGTGCCATCTGGATTTGCATAAATCGAGAAACCGACCTCAATCGGCCCCGCTGAATGATGCGTTTGCGCCGTCATCAAGCCAATCTTGTGCGAGGCACCTTGTTGGGCTTCGGTCGTATCATCGTACCCAGCCGGCTGGCCATCATCACCAAATTGCTTCACCAAATCGGCCGCCAACAACTGCAACTGCTTTTCGCTCGTCAAATCAGCCAGCGTCCAAACATTACTTGATGAACCCGGCACATTACCAAAGGTCAAATTATCCTTCTGATCAACACTGCTTCCGTAATCAACGGCCGTAATGTGCTGAATCGTCGAACCGTCACCATTCGTCTCCTCAGACCCTTGGCTGTAGTACTTCAACTTGCCATCAGCCATCTTAAACGTTGGCAACGTCTGGAACAGGTTATTGAAATTACCGTGTGGATCCGTCGCAAAATCATTCTGATTCTGCAACGCCCAACGACTTTCTTGCTTCGCCAAATTCAACGCCACTGAAGACGCTGCAACCGGACTAACATCGTAATGCGCACGATAGCCATTCAATGCATCCAGCGCATAATCTTGTAGTGAATCCAATGTCCGGTCAGTCAACACTTGTCCCGGTTGATTACTTGCCAAATCAGCTTGCTCGTTATGAACCGAAGATGACCCCGGTGCACGATCCAACTTGTACGTAATCGTCTGTGACTTCTTCACCGTCAACGTATCACCACGTGACATCCGATAACCGTCTTGTGAAAATGACGGAATAGTCAACTTTGCCCCGTAGGTTGCATCATAAGTTTTCGTTGCCACGACGTCATTGTTATCTGCGTCCACATAACGCAACGTGACTGAATATGTTTCAGGGACATATTTAAATGTAATTAACGTATGACTTTTGATGGTCTGCGTAATTGATTCAGGCGTTGAATAACCTGGAATATCAATCGGTACCAACGTTTGTTGCTCACCAGGACGAATACTTGCATTACCCTGCGGTGCAATTTCTTTCCCGGTACGCACATCGACATACTTGATCACGACACCACTTTGACTGATGCCGCTGGTAAAGCCACTTACGATTCCGTCGCCACCATCAACGGCGAGTCCCCCCCAACGCAAATGATAGTCCGACCAATCCGGCCACTTGCCACTTTTTCAAATCCTTCACCTATACTCTCTTGGGTGTGGGTTTGCCACTGTTTTTCGTTAACGCAAAGTATACAGATTAGCGTTAAGCCTCTGCAACAAAAATGCCCCGGAATTTTCGTCCGAGGCATTGCTCATTATCGCCAACCATAACTACCGAAGTCGGTAATTAAATCAGAATATGGTCCAAAGCAAGTTTCTTCATAGCCCTTAAAAGGCTTCTCTGGCACATCTTTTCCCAAAGACTTCTTTGTTTGCGTGACCGCAATTCTTTCTTCATGTTGCATCGCCAAGCCCCTCCTTTTCGACACCTCTATTTTATCAAAATACGTGGTTGATTGTTTGTTGGAACCTTTTTGGTGGTCAGTGTCCGACCGTCAGGTCGGACACAAATACCCAACTAAACCAAAAGCACCCACAAACCATGGCTGTAGTTTGTGGGTGCTATAGATATTAAGTTGTGAGGCGTTAACCTAGATTAGAATTGGTCTGACAACAAAGTGCGGATCTCTTCCAAACGTGGTTGACGTGGGTTACCTGGCGTCGTTTGGTCGTTGTATACCAAGTCAGGCAAAGTCTCCAAAGCCTTATCAAAGTCAGCCTTTGATACACCGTTTGCTGACAAAGTTGGAACAACTTCTACACCAGCGAACAATTGGTCAATCTTAGCCAACAATGCTTCAACCAATTCAGCATCGTTCTTTCCTTGCAAACCAAGGTAGCGAGCGATATCAGCGTAATCCTTTTGTGCCGTGTAAGTCTCGTAACGTGGGAATGGCGTACGCTTTACGTTTCCAGTAACCGCGTTGAACTTGATAACGTGCTTCATGGCGATTGAGATAGCCAATCCGTGAGGCAAACCGAAGGCACCACCAGTCTTGTGAGCCAAGGCGTGGTTAATTCCCAAGAAGGCGTTGGCAAATGACATACCTGCCAAAGTTGAAGCGTAGTGCATCTTTGAACGTGCTTCTTGACCTTCCTTAGTTGGGTTAGCTGGGTCGTACTTGTATGACGTCTCCAAGTTATCAAAGATCAACTTGATAGCTTGCAAAGCCCATGGACGAGTGAATTCTGAGGCCATAACTGAAACGTATGACTCCAAGGCGTGTGACAAAGCGTCCAAACCTGAGAAGGCAACCGTGCGCTTTGGAACCGTCATAACGAACTCTGGGTCCACGATAGCAACTTGTGGCGTCAACTCGTAGTCAGCCAATGGGTACTTAACGTGCGTCTCGTCATCAGTAATAACAGCGAATGGTGTTACTTCTGAACCAGTTCCTGACGTCGTTGGGATAGCAACCATTTGCGTCAAGTGTTGGTGATCAAACTTCACGATACGCTTACGGATATCCATGAACTTTTGTGCCAACTCGCCGAACAATTCCTTCAAGGCAGCATCGTCGTTCAAGATTCCTTCGTGACCCTCTTCTGCAGAGTACTCGTACAAGAAGCGAGCAATCTTACCAGCGTCAAGAGCTGAACCTCCACCAATCAAGACAACAGTGTCTGGTTGGAATTCTGACATTTGACGGGCGATTTCGATAGCTTGACCGATAGTTGGGTCAGGTTGTACTGAACCGTAGATTGACGTCTTCACTTGGTCTTGGCGCAAAGCAAATTGGTCCAAAATCTTGTCTACGAAGCCGAACTTAACCATTCCTGGGTCGGCAACGATGAAGGCGCGATCAATGTTTGGCAATTCTTGCAAGTACGTGATTGCGTTTGACTCGTAGTAGATGTCCTTTGGCAAACGTACCCATTGTGGGCGGTTACGACGACGTGCAACCGTCTTGATGTTAAGCAAATCGTAAGTTGACAAGTTGTGTGACAATGAATTCTTCCCCCATGATCCAGTTCCAAGCGTCAATGATGGGCGCATTGCGTCAGTGTAGATATCTCCAACACCACCGATTGAGTCTGGTTGGTTAACCAAGATACGTGATGCTTCAATCTTGTCGGCGTATTCCTTAACGAATGGATCGTCTTGGGCACCGATTTGGATAGCAGCGTTGTGTCCAGCACCTTGGTAGTTCAACAAAGCGCGTACGATTTCGATAGCATCTTCGCGGTCAGCAGCCTTGTAGACTGACAACAATGGGCTCAACTTTTCTGATGACAAAGCTTCACCGATGTTCTTCTTGTCCAATTCGAACAACAAAACATCCTTGTCTTCTGGCAACTTCAAACCTGATTGCTCGGCAATCCACTTACCTGACATTCCGGCAACTGGTCCGTTAACACCGAATCCTTCAGCGTTTGGCTTGAAGACGAAGTTAGCAACCTTCTCGTAGTCCTTCTTTGGCGTCAAGTATGCACCTTGCTCTTGCAACTTGCGCATAACTTCATCGTAAACAGGGGCTTCGATAACCAATGAGTTTTCAGTAGCACAGATCATACCGTTGTCAAAACGCTTTGACAAAAGCAAGTCTTCAACAGCGCGGTCAACGTTAGCAGTTGCGTCAACGAATACGGCACCGTTACCAGCTCCAACACCCATTGATGGGTTTCCTGACTTCAAAGCGGCGTTAACCATTGAAGGTCCACCAGTAGCCAAGATTGAAGCAATCTTTGGGTTTTGAATCAAAGTCGTCGTTCCATCTAGTGATGGCTTGTCGATCCATTGGATGAAGTTCTTAGGAGCACCAGCGGCAACGGCTGCGTCGTAAACGATCTTGGCAGCGTGTGCTGATGACTTTTGAGCTTGTGGGTGGAAGGCGAAGACAATCGTGTTACGCGTCTTAGCAGCCAACATTGACTTGAAAATAGTCGTTGAAGTTGGGTTAGTCGTAGGCACGATACCAGCCAAGATTCCAAGTGGGGCTGCCAATTCAACCTTACCAGTTACGCGATCTTCTGAGATAACGCCAACCGTCTTATCATTCTTGATAGCGTTGTAAACAGATTCTGATGCGAAGCGGTTCTTCGTATCCTTATCTTCAACAACACCACGACCAGTTTCATCGTGAGCTTCGTGGGCCAACAACAATGAGTTTTCTGATCCAGCCAAAGCCATTGCAGCAACAATCTTATCAACTTGTTCTTGTGTGTAAGTTGAGAATTCCTTCAACGCAACTTCAGACTTGTCAACCAATTCTGAAGTCATCTTCTTAGCAGCTTCGAAACGTGCTGCCTTTTCTTCTTCCGTTAGTACCTTCTTCTTAGGTGCATCAGCCATGATTATAACCTCTCAAATATCTTTCAAAAAATTCGTTTGCTCATTTATTAACATAGTTAGTATATCATTTCACAAAATGTTGTCAACACCATTTGCCAAAATCGATTATTTTTACCAAACATATGCGTCATACCAACCTTTCGCGTCTCTTTTTTCTACAAGTGAATAATATCACATAATGTCAATATAGTGCAACTGTTTGTTTTATTTTCATTAAAATAAGTGATTTATAACTAAAAATGTATGCGTTTTCATATTTTTATGTAAGTTAATAAAAGGCTTGTGAACCGCGTAACTAGTGGATTCGTGCCCATATAAACTAATAAAGAGAAGTTTACCGGAGTAAACTTCTCTTTATCAGTTATTCGTTATGCGCGTCGCTCTCACCCGACGTTAGGGACAGATTACCAAGCGTTTATGAACTTTGTCTAACGATAACCCTTAGACTTTTTGACTAATTATCGCTATAAACAACAAGCACCCCTTGCATTGGTATTTCCAACGCAGGGGGTGCTTGTTGTTTATAACTATTGTTTCTTTGGTAATTTGAATGTCTTGGCTGCCTTCATGATGATACCTGTGATATCACCAGGGGTAACCTTTTCACCAGACTCTAGTTCATTCACGATGGCCCAGCCGATTGCTTCAGTCAACCCGACCGCGGTCGCCATTGAGATGGCTGCGCCAGTTGTTGTCCCGATACCAGGGATAAACTTTAACGTATTCCCCACGACACCACGACCGAATGATGTCGCAGCAACTGCCCAGACGGCACCGCGTACGGCACCTTCCATCACCTTTTGATCATACGCCTTGAACAACGACGTAATCATCGTGACTTGAATTGGCACAAGCAACGTGGCATCCGTAAACGGAATTGGTGACAAGGCCACCGCACCAGCTGCGCCTGATGCTGAGTGAATAATGTTTTTTGCTTTTTCATTTGGTGTCATAATTCCACCTCCATACCGTTATTATACCGAACTCCCACAAATTAAAAACCGAATTCGACCTGCCACTTGGGCAAAGTCGAATTCGGTTATTTTCATATCATTACCAGATCATCACACGGTCTTCTGGTGCGCGGTACATCTTGTCAGATGGTTGCACATCAAATGTCGTGTAGAAGTCATCGAAGTTAGAAACTGTCACGTTAACACGGAACTTAGCTGGTCCGTGAACGTCTGACGCAGCCAACAATTGCATGATTTCTGGACGAGCCTTTTGGCGCCAGATAGTTGCCCAGCTCTCAAAGAAGTCCTTCGCTGAGAAATCAGCATCGCGCTTTGCGGCAGCCAAAGCAGCAGCCACACCACCCAAGTCAGCAACGTTTTCAGAAACCGTCAACTTACCATTAACCTTGGCCCCGTATGAATCCAAGCCATCGAATTCATCAACAACCTTTTGCGTACGCTCCTTGAAGGCTTCGTAGTCTTCTTCCGTCCACCAGTCATTCAAGCTACCATTTTCATCAAATGACGCACCGTTCGTGTCAAAGGCGTGTGAAATTTCGTGCGCGATAACCGCCCCGATTCCACCGTAATTAGCTGATGAAGATTGGTCCAAGCTGTAGAATGGCGCTTGCAAAATTGCCGCTGGGAACACAATTTGGTTTTGTTGTGGATCGTAGTAGGCGTTCACCATGTGAGCTGGCATGTGCCACTCCTCACGGTCAACCGGTTGATTCCACTTTGACCATTGGTAAGCCACGGCTTGCGCACGGAACTTTTCAGCCGTCTCAAACAAGTCAGCCCCATCGTCCACAATCTTATCCTTGTAGCGGTCAGGCAACTTTTCTGGGTAACCAATGTGTGGCACAATCGCATCCAACTTCACAACCGCCTTATCGCGCGTTGCTTGTTGTAGCCAATCAGCTGATTGCAAACGTTGCTTGTAGACATCAATCATCGTCGCAACCTTTTGCTCAACGTCTTGCTTAGCTTCTTCAGAGAACTTCTCACCGGCATACCACAAACCAAGCGCTTGTGTGTATGGGCCAGCAGCCAAGTAGTAGGCAGCCTTTTGCTTGTTCAAAGCTTCTGGCGTTCCTGACAAAGCACGGCCGTAAGCACCACCCAAGACACGAATCTCTTCTGATAGGTAGCTCGTGAAGGCATTCGCGATACCCACAATCAACGTTGCTTGCAACAATGGCCAAGCTTCTTCAGAGAAGAATTGATCTGATGCAGCCCAGAATCGTTCTTCTGGCACCACAATCATGTCTGGCGTCTTACCAGTCATCGCTTGCAAGACATCATCCATTGGCAATTGCGTCAACGCTGTGAAGTCCGCCCACTTGTATGGGTGGTACAACTTAGCGTATTCCGCAGATTCTTCTTGGCTCAAGACAACCTTGGCGATACGCGCGTCATAAGCAATGTACTTGTCCAACAAGTCCTTGATTTCGTCAGCTGAGAAACCAAACTTTGGCAACAAGTCCTCTTGTGCTGCACGCCACTTAGCCAACAATTCCTTACCTTGCTCATGATCTTCAGCATAGTAAGTCGTATCTGGCAAAATTGTGCCCAAAGCATCAGCCCACAACACATTTGTACGAGCATCCTTGAAGTCAGGTGCGATACCAACTGGGAAGGCATTTGGCAAACCTTCCTTTTCCAACTCGATGATGTGGCTAGCAAAGTCCGCAAATGACTCAAAGGCTTGGTAGCGCGCAATCAATGGCTTAACCGGCTCTGCACCCAATGCATCACGGTTCTCCCAATCTGACGTCAAGCGGTGGAACTTAATGAAGTTCGTCAAAATCTCGTCAGTTGGGGCATTCTTGCCGTCCATCCAAGCATCAGTCGTTTCCAACATCATCTCTTCAATTTCGTCAGCCAAATCGCTGAAGCCACCTGTGCGTGACTTATCCGCAGGAATCACGGCTTGCGCTTCCCATTCCTCGTTTATTGCATCATAGAAATCATCTTGTACTCGTGTTGCCATGTGCATTACCTCGTTCTTATTATTTCTCACTATTCTAACACTGAACCATGAAATAAGCCCGAAGGATATGCGGATGTTATCGTGCGAAATACATATTCTCTAAACAATAAAAGGAGTACCGTCAACACGATACTCCCATCATTAACTATACTAACTACTTACCAGCCAAGGCCATCTTAGCTTGCTTGATGCGGATAATCTTGCGAATCAAGACACCGATAATCGTGGCCACAACCACCATCAATCCGGCGAACCACAAGAATTCTGAACGAATCGTACCAGTTGGTAACGTATCACCTGGCACTTGCTTACCCGTCACCAACAAACGGTGTGAGTTCACACCAACTGGCGTACAACTAACCAACGTCACCAAGTTCTCCTTAGGGTTCAACTTGAACGCGTTTTGCATCTTGTCGGGCTTCATGACACGGATTTCAACAACCTCATACGTCATCGTCTTGCTACCAAGGGCTTCGATGTAGAACTTATCGCCCTTCTTCATCTTACCCAAGTCCGTAAACAACTTTGAGGTTGGCAAACCTGAGTGCGCCATGATGGCAGTGTGCAACCCTTCCTTGTTAGCTTGTGGCAAAGACGTACCCGGCACAATACCCGCACCCGTACGCAACACCTTTTCCTTCACAGAGTTGTAGATTGGTAAACGCAACCCACCAAGCTCCGGAATTGACAAGACACCCAATGGCTTACCAGCAATCTTCGTCAAAGAAGAATTCTTACCCGTTTCCACGTCCTTCTTTTGGTTCAGCTCAATCATTGCCTTCACCACGTCAGGATCCGTATCACCGTTTGTGCTCTGCGCCTTCTTCTTAATTTCTTCGTTACGCTTATCAGCTTCAGCTTGCAACTTCGCCTTTTCGTTGGCATTCATCTGCGCAGCCGTCGTTTCGTAACTTCGCGCAATTCCCGATTGGTGGGTTGCTTCATAAGCTTGCGTCACAATTGGATATGAGAAGATACTCAAGCCCACAATAAATAGAATCCAGGTTGACCAACTGGCCCCGGCCATAAACTTCTTTTTCTTCTTTGCCATTCTTTTCTCCCCCGAGTTAATAGCTAAATATGTATCCCGCCGATCACCCGGCGAGCAAACTAATTAAGATTAGTCATTGTTTTGGGCACGACGCTTCTTAATCAAAGCAATCAAACCTGCCAAGCCAAGCAACGTCAACAAGCCGCCAAGGGCCGTTGCCGTGTATGGCAAGATACCACCAGCGTGCGTTGGTGTATCGTTGATTTGCGGCGTTTCGTTACGGTAGTTGGCAACCGTAATGTCGTCTGACGTTGCAGCGCCGTTAATCTTACCTGATTGCGTGTTTGACAACGTGAAGTAGTGTGGTTCCGTCATCAACTTGTAGCCTGATGGCGCTTCACGCTCGATCAATTGGTAATCACCGCCGGCCAATCCACAGTATTGCAAGTATCCATCAGGACCTGAATAGTGGGTCGTGGCATTGTCTTCACGAATCGTCCACAAGATGTCTCCCATCGGATCAGATGCGTTTGAGTGCATTGATGCCATTGGCTCACCCGTCGTCATATCTTCGTGCATGAAGTATACCCAACGCGTCTTGCCGGCCTTCACATCATCCCGCAGTTGTTGGACATCTTGCTCAGATGCCGTACGCTTCATGTTAGGGAAACGGGTTGCTGAATACATTTCAGCAATGATTTCATCAATGTTCGTTGATGTCACCTTAAGTCCCAAATCAAATCCAGCGCCGGCCAAACCGTTCGTGATGTTACCGTTACTGTCAGTCTTCACATCACCATCCGTCTTGATGATTTCCCATCCAGCCGTGAATGTGTGCGTCTTATCGTCGTCTGATCCACCGTCATACTTGGTGTTGTAATCCAAATCAATCTTGTTAACCAAGTGATCCGCTTGCAACGCTGTGTTACCAGCCGAGTTAATCTTCCAGCTCAAGTTCCATGAACCGTCGTCAGCACCTTCTGCCAACAACTTTTCAATCAACGCACCAATTGCTTGGCGACCAGAAGCCGTCATATCCAACACGATTTCACCGTTTTCAACTGGCTTCGTCCAGTCAACCACACGTGCTGGGTTAGCTGCATCACCTTGTCCAACGAATGTGTACGTACTCTCGTGACCGAACAAGTTGAATGATGATGCATCAAAGCCTTCAGCCAAACTCGTCACTTGTGGTGCAGTTGCCGCATCATAAGCAATTGTCTTACCATTCAATGTTGAACCGTTTTGATCAGTCGTAAAGCCAAGACCCTTACCAGTCACACCTTCGTCAATCAATGACTTGTCAGTTGCGTGGTTCACTGGGTACAAGCCGTTCACGACTTGTGACAATGGCACTGACTTCGTCTCGCCGTTTTGCGTGTACGTCAATGCCAAATCCATTGACATCCAGTTCACTTGATATGGCATTTCATCAGTCAACGTGTAGTTCGTGTAATCAGCAATGTTCTTGTTCAACTCAGACGTGATGTCCCATGTAAACTTTTGACCACGGGCGATACCTTCCTTGTCATCACCAGTACCCTTTTCATTGGCACCAAACGTTTGGTTATCAACCGTAATGGCCTTGTCGACTTGCAACTCATCATAGTTGACCAACTTCGCAGCATTTTCGCTGTCTTGTTCAGCCGTTACAACCGTGACTTGTGGGTCCGTCAAGTAACCCTTAGGCGCCATCAATTCGGCAATGACGTATTGTTGTCCCTTTGAAATCGCGATACCGTCGTTTGCATCAAAGACAACTTGTCCGTCCTTGTCAGTTGATTCAATTGTGAATTGGTCTGACGACAAGCCCAACGCAGCCGCGACCAATGAATCAGCCTTCGCTGGCGTCTTTTCAATATCCTTAATCAATTGTGGCAAGACTTCGTTCAACTTATCTTGTGATGAAGCTGGCGCAAGCAAAATTTGCGCACCACCCAAAGCCTTCTTCGTTTCCGCGTCAGTCTTCTTAATCGTCAATGAAGCCGTCTTGTATTGCTTTGTGTATACGTGCAAAGGTGACTCAGTGTCATACCAGTAGTCAGCCTTAGTTCCGTTTGACTTACCCATTGGCAAATCCAAGAAGATTGGCAACGCTTCATCTGTACCAGTGGCATCAGAATCTTGTGTAATCACCCATTGTCCGTTTGGCAACGTCACCGTCGTTTCACCTTCGCCGTCAGTTGCCTTTGTTGTTTGCGTCTTCAAGCCAGCATCCTTAACAGCCTGCACGAATTGGTCGCGATCAACAACTTCAACTGTCTTGTCCAACACATTGTCGTTTCCCAAATTAGTCGTTGCGACACCTGATGGGACATCAACAACCTTCAACAACTTTGACCAATCAATACCCTTAATCTTATCTGTGGCAATCGTTGGAATACCATCAGTCTTAGAATAAGTTACCACCCCTGCTGGCAGCTCATAAGCTGTAAACGTTGCCCCAGTTGTCGTTTCCCAAGTTGTATCAGGATCAGCATCCTTCAACGTATTCAAATCCTTTTCTTCACCTGAACCCCACAACATTGGCGCGTTGTCTGGATCAGTATCACTAACATCCGTAATAGCATGAATCATAACGGTTGTTTCTTTTGGCTCATTGTCGATGCTTGACTTTGCCAACGCATCCCCAGTCGTTAGCAAAATCGGTGCAATCAACGTCCCCATTAATAGTAATGAACGATGCTTTTTCATCCGCGTATCTCCTCAAAAATCATATCCTTATTTTTAATCCCATACTTGACCACGTATGAGTTTTTCTTCACAGTAAAATTGTCACAAAAAAAAACGGCGTTTGAACTGAACCCCGAAAATTGGAGTGACGTTTAAGCGGCTAACTGGTCGGAAAGATTTCGGTATTGAACCGGAGTTCTTCCGGCCAGTTTTGTTTTTATCCGCTTATTGTTGTAGTAATAGACATAGTTAGTTATGGCGGACTTTAA
>JACSZT010000008.1:0-27765 GCA_014332815.1 Weissella confusa
CGTGGTGTAAGGCTCAAACGAAGTTTGATTTACAAATTATGATTCAGTTTTGAGAGAGCTAATATTTTCTCAATTAAATACCGTGTCGTGACGATGGCATTGAGGCCACACCTGTTCCCATACCGAACACAGAAGTTAAGCTCAATAGTGCCGAAAGTAGTTGGAGGATCGCTTCCTGCGAGGATAGGACGTCGCGATGCACATGGACGTTTAGCTCAGCTGGGAGAGCACCTGCCTTACAAGCAGGGGGTCACAGGTTCGATCCCTGTAACGTCCATTATGGGCTTATATGCTAATTGGATAAACACCCCGGCTACGAACCGGGTATTGCAGGTTCGAGTCCTGCTAGGCCCATTAGCAACTTAATATTGCTAATATTCAAGTAATTGAATATTGTTCGGGACGTAGCTCAGCTTGGTAGAGCACCTGGTTTGGGACCAGGGGGTCGCAGGTTCGAATCCTGTCGTCCCGATTAATCGCGGTGTAGCTCAGCTGGCTAGAGCGTCCGGTTCATACCCGGGAGGTCGAGGGTTCGATCCCCCCCGCCGCGATTGGCAGAGATGCCAAAACAATTAAATCATGCGGATGTAGTACAATGGCTAGTGCTCCAGCCTTCCAAGCTGGGAATGCGGGTTCGATTCCCGTCGTCCGCTTCAATGGTTTACGAACAGTCTTACTTCGGTAAGGCTGTTTTTTTGTACATTTGGGCTGTACGTAATCACTGTTTAATTGTCGTTGAACAACGTATAATCATGTATAAGAGACTGACAGGGGGTTCTAGATTATGGATGAATCAGAAATGCCGTTTGATGCGGATAACTTTATTCCAGCAGATTATGCGGAATTGATTCGACAGTCATATGCTAAGCAAGGGGGCTTGGTACTACCACCGATTGATCAGACTGCGTTGATGATTAACCGTGCTTTAGCGGTGTCAGTCAGCGATGATTTAGTCAAAAAGTATCATGATAACAAACAGGTCGATGATGACTTCGTTAATATTTTCGTGCGTCAAACGGTTGATTATGCCTTTATCTTGACGAATGAAGTACCTAACAATTGGACACCGGACAATCTTTTCCAAGCAATGGGCATGACGTTGGGTTACTTAGAAGTAGATCGCCAGTATACGGGGTTGCTTGTTGAACTGATGGAAGCAATCGTAGAGAACTTGGTTGAACGCGGCCTAATTCGTGATAGTTTCTTCACGCCTGACGTCCGTGCTTGGTTGATGGAGACGGTGCCTGAGTATTTAAATGACTTAGAAGAATCAATTGATGAACCACTTGATGATGAAGAAGTGGAATTGATGCAGAACTTAATGACTGAGCTAGGGTTGGAAGTGACTGAGGATGAATTGCGTGAGACGAATGTTGATTTCGCCCAAGACACAACGACTGATGACGATGACTTGCGTGTGAAGTTCTTCTTTGAAGTGTTGAACGATAGCGGTATACCAGCGCTATATAAACAACACCGTAGCATTCAACCAGTGATTAAGAAGCACATAGCATACCTAAAGGAACACCAAGAGTTGTTGGTGTTAACAGTCGTTTATGTTGCACCAATGCGCGAGTGGCTTGAAACTCAGATTGAAATGGGTGACTGGGCTGATACCCAATACGCGGTGCGTGACTTCTTTGATGGCTTAAATGGGTTGTTCCTACAAGACGTCGTGACGGTATCTGAAAACGATGAACGCATTCACTATACAGCGGAACTACAGGCGTTAATTACAGGCATTCTAGCGCATGAACCTGATGAGCTAGCTTATTCAGGCGATGACGGTAATGTGCCGGACTACGATGATGCAATTCACGACTTTATGACAGACTTGGTTAACCGTGACGAGCTAACACCAGAAGGGTTGGAAACGGCGCAAGCGATTATTTCGATGGTCTTGGATGAGCTAGCGGTTAAAACACACGCGAGTTTGCCAGCTATCACGCCAGATATGTTAGGCCAAGTACTACGCCAAAAGTTCCAAACGTTTGATTTATTTGGTTTAGATGGTTTTGAATTTGTTGATGATATCGTGATTGAGTTTGCACGTTGGGCAGCTGCTCAAAATTTGATGCCAAAGGCTAATGTTCTGAAGTGGGGTAAAGCGATTGAAACAGTTCAGTTCGATCGTTACGCGTACGCATTAATTGCGGATGCTGCGAATAAACTAGAGATGGTTGAAATCGGCCAAGATATGCCGGCAATATATTAAGAAATTTTTAGCTGACCTGGATAGGGTCGGCTTTTTCTTTTCGCCTTTGGTATGGTTTACACAGGAGGATAAACATATGGTTCAAATCCTGTTATTACTAATATATATAAGCGATATTTTACTCACACCACTATTTGGTGTACATCCACTTTTGATTATTTTGCCAGCTATTATTGCCACGTTGACGTTATACATGTTTTTAAAGCGCGTTTCGACTCGCACGAGTTGTTGGGTTGCCACAATTATCATTTTAATTGCCGGGGTCATCTTGGCGGTTCCGGTTGAACACGCCTATTGGATTGCGTTACAACGCGTCATGTTTGGTCAATTATTGGCAGTGATTCTGTTAACGCTAATGACCGTGGGCATGCGTTCCGTACAACACTAATCACGACCCTAGTCACGTGCTATAATGAAGGCACTAAGTATTGAGGAGTTCACCAAGTTATGAAGACATTCATTTTCGACGTTGATGGCACGCTGTTGAGCACAGAGAGCATGTACATGAAGTCATTGCAATTTACTTTGGAAGCCAATGGTATTCACAAGGAATACGAAGATCTTTATGCCATTTTCGGGTTGCCTTCATTGGACGCGTTGATTAAGTTCAACATTGAAAACCCAGAAGAGATGCAAAAAGAGTGGCAAAGTCACTATCACGATTTCTGGAACGAAGTGAAGTTGTTTGACGGTATTCACGACATGTTGGCTGATTTGAAGGCAACCGGGGTTAAGATGGGGATTGTGACTTCTAACACGCCAGAAGAATTTGCGGATCACGCCGATAACTTCGAGATTAATGGTTTCTTCGATGATTTCGTCTTTGCGGGTCAAACGCTAAAGATGAAACCAGCCGCTGATCCAATTTTGAAGTCAATGGCTGACCTTGATGCGGATCCTTCAGAGTCAATTTACATCGGTGATTCGGTGCACGACATGCACGCTGCGCACAACGCTGGTATTAAGTTTGGTATGGCGTCATGGGGTGTCCGTGACCGTGCTGTCTTTAACGATGAAGCGGATATTATCTTTGAAACACCTGCTGACATTTTAAAGTTGGCTGAAAAGTAAGCGATTAGACCTGGTCCTTTACCAGGTCTTTTACTTTTTCACCGTAGGTTTCCGGAATAGGCCTGGCAATGTTATAATGAAGACTTAGAAAAAACGAAAGAAGTGAAGATAATGGATAATCGTGCAATTGGTTACATCGATTCTGGTATCGGTGGGTTGACCGTGGTCAAGCAAGCCTTGCTGCAAATTCCTGATGAACAAGTCTACTACGTGGGGGACACGGCGCGTATGCCTTATGGTCCACGCCCACAGGATGAAGTCCTCGGCTTCACTTGGCAAATGGTTAATTATTTGCTGAAGAAGGATATCAAGATGCTGGTCGTAGCCTGCAATACCGCGACTGCAGCCGCACTTCCTGACCTTCAAGCTAAGCTAGACATCCCAGTTGTTGGTGTTATTCAACCTGGTGTCGATGCCGCTTTGCGTAAGTCAACGGATGGTGAAATTGGTGTTATCGCAACGGCCGGAACAGTTAAGTCATTGGCTTACTACAATGGTTTGTTGCAAGGAAACCGTGCAGCTAACGTTGTGCAACTTGCTGCACCAGAATTCGTTGATGTGGCCGAAAATCACGACTACACCTCAGAATTTGCTCGCCAGGTGGTTAAGGAAAAGTTGACGTACTTTAAGAACCACCAAGTTGATACGTTGATTCTTGGATGCACGCACTTCCCATTGATGGAAGGCTTCATCCAAGAAGCGATGGGACCTAAGGTAACGTTGGTTAACTCTGGTGCCGAGACGATTTCAACGGTTGTCGAGTTCTTGGACAAGTATGATTTGCGTCACGCTGCAGCAAACCCAGCTGATCACACAAACGACGAATACTTTACGACTGGTAGCGTAAAGCGCTTTGCTACGATTGGTGGTCGTTGGTTGGATGATAAGGAAATGACAGTTAAGCACTTGGATATCGTTGGTGATACACTAGTGTTGAATGAATCTGTTACAGACTAAAGTCACAAAGGGGGCATCATGGCAAAGTTGATTTTTGCGTCAAAGAACGAAGGTAAGGTGCGCGAGTTCCGCGAGTTTCTAACGCCACTTGGTATTGAAGTTGTGTCATTGAACGAATTGGACAATTTGCCAGCCATTATTGAAGACGGCACGACGTTCCAAGAGAATGCCACGATTAAGGCGGAACCGATTGCGCACGCATTTGGTGTGCCAGTTGTTGCCGAAGATGCCGGTTTGATGGTTGATGCGTTGAACGGTGCGCCAGGTGTCTACTCAGCGCGCTATGCAGGTGATCACGATGATGCAGCTAACAATGCAAAGTTGTTGCACGAACTTGAAAGTACGCCTGATATCGACCGCACAGCCTCATTCCACGCTGTGATTGTAGCGATTAAGCCAGATGGCAAGCGCTTGGTTGCTGCTGGTAAGGTTGACGGACGCATTCTTCGCGAAGCACGTGGTGAAGGTGGCTTTGGGTATGACCCATTGTTCTACTACGAACCATTCGATAAGACGTTGGCCGAATTGACGCCAGCCGAGAAGAATGAAATTTCACACCGTGGGGCTGCTTTACGTGAGTTTATGACTGAGTTTAAAAACTGGTGGGAGGATTAAATCATGGATTACTTGATTATTTCTGATGCACACGGCGATCGCCAAATTTTGGAAGATGTCGTGAATCACTACCGCGGTAAGGTAAAGGCCATGTTCTACAACGGTGATTCAGAGTTGTCACGCTCTGATGAGTTGTTCAACGACTTGTTGCCAGTTATCGGAAACATGGATACGGATCCAATGTTCCCAGATGACCGTGATTACAAGGATGATAACTTTACGGCTTACCAAACGCACGGTCACTTGGTACACACTGAGGTATCATTGAACCAATTGCGTGAGGTTGCGTCAGCTAAGGGTGTTGATGTGGTCTTGTCAGGTCACACGCACGTTTTGGGCGCCGAAGAGATTGATGGCCGTTTGTTCATCAACCCTGGTTCAATTTCATTGCCAAAGGGACAATATGCTTACCTTGGTGGTACGTATGCCATTTTGACGGTTGAGCCAACGCAATTTATCGTACAATTCTACACGCGCGATATGAAGCCGGTAGAAGGCCTACGTTTTACGTTTAAGCGTTAATCGAATATAAACAAAGAGACCTAGCAGGACGGGTTACCGCCTTGCTAGGTCTCTTTTAGCCTTCTTCTACTTCTGTGACGCCACCGTTGTGTAGGAAGCCGTCATATTCTCTTAGCCGCTGACGAGTTGCCGACAAGAAAAGTCGGGTCAAGTGCTCATCAGAAAAATCATCGGTTCTGACGGCATATTCAGAACGATCAGTGTCGTAAACCACCAATGCAGGGAAGTTACGAACGCCCATTTCGGCTGCCAAGTTTTGATCGGCGCGGAATGCTTGCACGGCAAGGTCGCTATTGCGATCCTCGACAAACATTTCCTGGTCCAATGCCAAATCGTTAACAGTTTGCATCACCAATTCATCAGAATAGGCGTTCCCCTGTAATAGGGCCTGTTGGGTAGCCATCAAGTACTCACGCGCAGCTTTCTTACCTTGGAATTGAGCCGCCTTGGTATCAACAGCCACTTGATAAAGTGTTTGTGATACGACGTTCAAATCGTGCAAAGAAGGGTGCAATGAGTTTGATGACGCCATCGCAGTTTGGCGAGCAGATTGCATCGTCACAACTGGAATGATTTGCATGGCAACTTTTTTATTTGATTGTTCTACGTATGTCGCTAGTTTCTTTTCGGTCTCTAAGCAGTCACCGGAAAGTGGGTTCACGAAGTGGTACACCTCTAACATAATGAGCCACGACCTCCAAAACTTTTCTTATGGATATGAAAAAATGCATGTCTTTTTCATATCCTCGATTATATTACCTGTTCCACCGAGCGCTGTCTAATTTGTACGCTCCAAAATTCGCAATAACATCAACTCTTAACTCGATTGCAACAAGTGTCACAAAACTTTTGCGTGAGATGCGGAAGTTCTGTGAATTTTTAACCGTAATAAGCATAGCGCATTTGGTGTTAAAATGCTGAAAATCTGTTTCTAATGTCTTGTATTTAGGGCAAAGAATTAGCGGGAAAAAGGCTGGTCATTTTGCTATAATAGAGGAAGTGAGAAAAAAGTCGGGGGATAACGACATGACACAGATTGAGTGGGAGAAATTACTACAACCATACGTTCAGGCTGTGGACGAACTTAAGGTCAAGTTACGTGGTATGCGCACGGAATTTGAATTGGCTGGTGTGAAGACACCGGTTGAGTTTGTGACTGGACGTGTTAAAGCTATTCCAAATATCGAGGAAAAAGCCGTTCGTCGTCACATCGACCTGGAACGTTTGGAACAAGACATGGAAGATTTGGCGGGGGTCCGAATCATGACGCAGTTCACAGAAGATATCTACAAGATTGTCGATCTGTTGCGTCAACGCAAAGACATGGTAATTTTGGAAGAACGTGATTACGTAACGAATGCCAAGCCATCCGGGTACCGTTCTTACCACATCGTGATTGAGTATCCAGTTCAAACAATCACTGGCGAAAAGAAGATTTTGGCCGAAATTCAAGTACGTACGATGCAAATGAATGTGTGGGCAACCATTGAACACGCCATCAATTATAAGTACGACGGTGAATATACTGAAGAAATGACTGAGAAGTTGCGTGAAGTGGCTGAATTAAGCATTCGCGTCGACGAATTATTCTCAGAGTTACACAATGGGTTAGACAATCATACCGAGGCCTAATCCAGGTAGCAGGAAAGAAGACGACTAGCATGAAACTAGCAATTTATAGTAACAACGGTGCACAATCAAAAGCGGTTGTTGCCTTGTTCAAAGAGAAATTAGCAGAGCGCAACACGGACCGCATTGTCTTTGACGATGAGCACCCAGATGTTGTGATTTCTGTCGGTGGTGATGGCACGTTGCTAGGTGCGTTCCACCATTATGCCGATCAATTGGCTTTTGTGCGCTTTATTGGTGTGCACACGGGTCACTTGGGCTTTTATGCGGACTGGCAACATTTCGAAATTGATGAACTTATCGATAGCCTAGTGGCCGATGAAGAGTCACGTACGGTGAAGTACCCATTGTTGGAAGCACGCGTCCGTTATACGGATGGTCGCGAAGAACGCGTGTTGGCGTTGAATGAAGCCGCCATTAAGCGTCCTTTGGGAACATTGGTGGCGGATGTTTACATTCAAGGTGAGCTATTTGAGCGCTTCCGTGGGGATGGTTTAACCGCTTCAACGCCAACAGGATCAACGGCCTACAATAAGGCCATCGGTGGTGCTGTGATGCACCCAAGTCTTGAAGCAATTCAATTGGCTGAAATCGCCTCAATTAACAGTCGTGTCTTCCGAACACTTGGTTCACCATTGATTATCGGTAGTCACGAAGTTATTCGTGTGCAACTAGAAAACGATGGCGCTGCTGTGACGTTGAGTTTCGACCACTTGAGCAAGATTGCCTCAAACATCGACTGGATTGAGTTCCGTGTCGCCCAAACAAAAATTCAATTTGCTGAGTACCGACACATGCATTTCTGGCATCGTGTCCAATCAAGTTTCATCGGCACGGAGGTAAACTAATGGCCCAATTTAGTTGGACAAACCAAGGCGATGAGACCTTGAAAATTAAGACATTTTTAGCACAACGTGGCGTTTCACACCGCATGTTTTCAATTGTGAAGCGCGGTGGAGGCTCAGTTTTGCTAGACGGTAAGCAAGTGCGTACCGTTGATGAAGTGAAGCCTGGTGATAAGGTCACGATTGTGATGCCACCAGAAGAGTCAAACGACGTTGTGGCAATGTCTGATCTACCAATCACGGTTTTGTTTGAAGACGAAAACTGGTTGGTGGTTGAGAAAGAAGCTGGCGTGACGTCAGTTCCTGGTAAGGCTGACCGTGAGACAACCATGGTTAACCGTGTGAAGGGGTATTTGGCGCGTTCAGGTGCTGAAGACTTGGTGCCACACGTGGTTACGCGTTTGGACCGATTCACGTCGGGAGTTGCTTTGCTTGCCAAGCACCGTTTTGCACACGGCTTGTTGGATAAGCAATTGCAAACGCACTCAGTCGACAAGCGTTACTATGCGATTGTTGATGGTGATTTAGAAGATGATTATGGCTTCATCGATGCGCCAATCGGCCGTATGGATGATGACTTTATTCGTCGCGAGGTCCGTGAAGATGGACGCCCATCACAAACGGAATACTGGGTAGTTAAGCGTTTTGGTAACCAAACGTTGGTTCGCGTGCAATTGCACACGGGACGTACGCACCAAATTCGTGTGCACTTCAAGTACCTTGGTCACCCATTGATTGGTGATGAAATTTATGGTGGTCCTATGGATCGAGTCATTACCCGTCAAGCATTGCATGCATACTGGTTGCGCTTCTATGATCCATTCGCACAAATGGAACGCACAGTGCAAAGTGCGCTACCACAAGATATCGTTGATGTCTTGGACGGGTTCCAAGTGACACCTGACGAAAATTAAAAATAGATTGGGGAGGATAGTTTCATGGCAGATAACATGATGGAAGACATCACAGAGGAGATGCGTGATGAACTGTCCGACCAAGCCCACCACCTTGTTCAATATTTGGAACATGGCGAGCGTGAGGCATTCTTAGACGGCTTTGACGAACTGCACGGTTACGATCAGGCCGTTTTTTATGTGACATTGCCTTCGCAATTACGTCACCAAATCATTGAGTGGTTGACGCCAACGGAATTGGCGGCGGTCTTTGACGAAATCGAGCCAGAAGACGTTGATTTGAACGGCTTGTTGGAAGAAATGTCACCACGCTATGCGGCCCAAATGCTGAACCAGATGTACACCGACAACTCGGTAGACTTGCTGGAAGAAGTGGAGCCGCGCGAATTGGCGATGTACTTGGCGTTAATGCCTAAGACGGATACTGATGAAATTCGTCGTTTGTTGAATTACGAAGATGATACGGCTGGTTCTTTGATGGGAACCGAGTTCGTGGCCATCAATCAGAATTTGACGATTGGACAAGCCATGACGGCCGTGAAGCGCGCTGCGCAAGAAGCTGAGCAAATTACATATATCTACGTGGTCGATGACGAAGAAACCTTGGTCGGGGTTATCTCACTGCGTTCGTTGATTGTTTGGCCGGATGAAGCACGCGTTTCGGATGTCATGGACACGAACTTGATTACTGTTGAACCCAGCGATGACCAAGAAGATGTCGCCCGTTTGATGGCCGATTATAACTTTGTGTCAATGCCCGTTGTGGTGGAGAACAAGCTAGTCGGTATTATCACGGTTGACGATATCGTGGACGTTATTGATGAAGAGGCTGCCGAAGACTACTCACGCTTGGCCGGTGTCGACGTCGTCACTCTGGAGGAGAACCCCTTTAAGTCGGCGACGAAGCGTTTGCCATGGTTGATTGGCTTGATTTTCTTGGGGATGGGAACGGCTAGTGTCATCAATACATTTGATGGGCTGGTGCAACAAGCGTCAATCTTGGCGGTGTTTATTTCATTGATTACAGGTACCGCTGGTAATGCGGGTACGCAGTCATTGGCCGTGTCAGTGCGCCGTATCGCGTTGCAAGAAACCAGTTCATTGCTGCGAATGTTGTTAACTGAAGTTTTGATTGGTGCCATGATTGGTACGACTGCTGGGATAACCATTTTCTTGGTTGTCTGGGTTTGGAAAGCAAACTTGCTACTCGGTGTGGCAGTTGGTTTGGCTATGGGGGTTGCCATTTTGGTGGCCAATGTGGCTGGTTCATTTATTCCGTTGATTATGGATAAGATTGGTGTGGATCCGGCAGTTGCATCGGGACCATTTATCTCAACACTGTCTGATTTGACGTCAGTTATTATCTATTTCAACATCGCTGGCTTATTTATCAGTCACTTTGTTAGTGCGTGAAAGTAAGCGAAAGGCTATACTTAGTAATAGAAATTTAACGGCTCGTTGCGGGTCGTTTTTTAGTTGAAGGTGAAAGATATGAAAAAGAATATTGGAAAGCTACAGCTATTCCTACTAGGGGTTTTGAGCGCGTTCTCACCACTAGCCATGGATTTGTACTTGCCAGGGTTGCCAGAGTTGCAACAAGATTTGCACACATCAACTTCATTAGCGCAAGTGACGATTACCGCGTCACTGTTGGGGTTGGCGCTAGGGCAAGTGATTGTCGGACCGTGGTCTGACCGTATCGGACGTCGTAAGCCATTGTTGTGGGGAACGATAGCGTTTGCGTTGAGTTCGGCAGCAATTGTCTTTGCACCAAATATTTGGGTGCTAATCATTCTCCGTTTGGTACAAGGCTTGGCTGGATCAACCGGAATCGTGTTGTCATTGGCCGTAATTACTGATTTGTTTACGGGTAAGACATTGACGCAACAAATCGCGATTAACCAAACAATTAATGGGGTGTTCCCGGTGTTGGCACCAGTATTCGGTGGTATCATCATTGCCTGGGCTGATTGGCAAATGACATTCTGGGTCTTGGCTGTGCTAGGTGTAATTTTGTTCGCTGGGGTCTTGTTCTCATTGCCGGAGACGTTGCCAGCTGAAAAGGCAGCGCCACAAGAAAAACAATCGGTTGTTGCAGGGTTCGGTAAGTTGTTTAAGCAACGTCAATTCGTGCTATTCGCTTTGACGCAAGCCTTCATGACCGCTGCGTTGTTTGCCTACATTTCAGGATCATCATTCGTCTTGCAAAAGATTTTTGGCTTGTCGGTGACGACATTCGGAATTGTGTATGCCATTAACGGGGCAGGAATCGCGTTCATGTCGAGCATGTCAGGTCGCTGGGCAGCCAAGTTTGGTGAGTACACAGCGTTGAAGTGGTTTATCCGCGTGGCATTCATTGGCGGTTTGTGGTTGTTAGCAACTGCCTTTATGCCAAAGTCAATTTGGATGATTTTGCCACCATTGTTCATCGTTGTCTCAACGGTTGGTGGGATTATTTCCTTGACGACGGCGTTGGGGATGCAAGGACAGCAAGAAAACGCCGGTTCAGCATCAGCGTTGCTTGGTTTGGCACGTTACGCCCTTGGTGGTTTGATGTCACCAATCGTCGGGTTGTTTGGTAAAACGACGTATTTGCCAATGGCAGTGTTGATTGTTGTTGTACAAGTAATTGGTGTCTCAATTTTCAGTCGCATTAAGCGTTAAAAAAGACGGAACCGTAGCTGGTTCCGTCTTTTTGCGTCTAAATGGCTTCATTGTACCCATTAGATGATATGTACAATTATCTATACTTTTAAGCAAGTTACCCGTGAATTTTAACCTGTTATCCAAAATAGTGATTTTGCCATTGAATAATTGGGTAATATTAGTCCATCAAATAAAAAGGAGTTAGCAATATGTTAATTCAATTGAAGGACTTAACAAAAACAATAAACCGTAAAAACATCGTGGAGCTAGTAAATCTAGAAATTGCGGCGGGTCAATTTGTCTCATTGCTAGGAACTAACGGTGCTGGTAAATCAACGACGATTAAAATGATTTTAGGTTTGTTGTCACCGACTAGTGGTGAAGTTAAATCGGGTCTGCGAAAGCCAATCGGCGTGGTATTTCAACAAAGTATCTTGGATAGTCGGTTGACGGTTGAAAAAAATTTGGCGTTCAGGCAAGCCTTATATTCTGATATTGATAACGTTTGGCGACAGGATTTGCTAGAAAGATTTGAGTTAGAGGATAGCTTGTTGCAAAAGAAGTATGGTGTACTGTCGGGTGGTGAGAAACGCAAGGTGGATATCGTGCGCGCGCTGTTGGGAAAGCCGGAACTATTGATATTAGATGAGCCGACCACAGGGCTTGATATTCAAACACGTCAATTAATCTGGCAACAAATTCACAGTTTACGTTCAGAGATGGGAATGGCTGCTTTGTTAACGACACATTATCTTGAAGAAGCCGAAGATGCAGATTTTGTTTATATGATGCAGTCAGGAAGAGTCACGAGAGCTTTGTCACGCCAGGAGCTGAAATCGCGTTTTAGACAGCGTCGACTGGTTGTTAACTTGGCTGACGGTACCGCGCAAACATTTTCTGGTGTGTTACCAAATGAGGTGCCGCGAATTTTAGGCAACCAACCCACTTGGAATGATTTCGATTATCGCCCTGTCACGATGGACGATATTTTCGTCAGTTTGGTGAAGGAGGATACACATGCTTAGTCTAGTTCGTAGGGAATTAACCTTATATTTCGGTTCGCCCAGCAACGTATTCATGTCATTATTAGGAGCGTTGATTTCATTTATTTTGTATTTGGTATTTTTGCAACACAATTTAGAACAAAACTTCACGCACGTAGTCAACGGACAGGCTGTTTTGGATTTTTGGTTGCTATCAGGAACCATTGCAGTTGCAGGGATTACAACGACGTTTACAGGCATGAGCTTGTTCGTCAGGGACTTAGAATCAGGGACGATTGCTGATTTCTTAGTTAGTGGCGTGTCAAAAGTTAAAATTCGGCTGAGTTATTTGATTTCCACGTACATTATCGGCGTTTTGATGCAATTGATGGTGTTTATCGTGATATTTAGTTACTTTGCTAGTGTTGATCAAATCACTTTGTCATCAGCGCAAATAGGACACACAGTTGGTTTGATTTTATTTACTAGTGTTTTATGGGTGATACTAAATGCTTTGTTAACATTACCAGTAAAAAATAGTGATACTTTAGGGCGTATAGGCTCAATTATTGGAACCGCGGCTGGATTCTTTACGACTGTCTATATTCCAGTAGGGACTTTGAGTCGTGGTGCCCAGAATATTATTGGTCTTACACCGGCGCCTTATGTGTCGACATTGTTTAGGCAGGTTTTAATACCACAATCAAGTTTGCCTAGCGACATAAAAGACCTACTGGGATTGACGTTCACAATTAATCGCGTTACGCTCGAATCATTCAGCGTGTTGGTGCTCATCGTTGCAGCGTTTTTGTTTGTTTATGCTGCATTTTTGGGCGTTGCCGTATTACGTAGAAGGGATTCAAATATGATATGAAGATTCGGGTAGAGTTGGATCAAACAATGGCAGCGGATGAGCTTGTTATTAAAGCAGCGACACTTTCGGCTGATGTTGCACATATTGTGCAGTTGGTTGAACAAGACACAACACAGCGCAGAATCGCGATTCCAACTGAGGATCGGACGATGTTAAAAAATTTTGATGATATTATTGCTATTTCGGTGACAGGTGAGACGTTAACATATTATACAAATGACGAAACCTTGGTTGCCCATGGCACACTGAAAATGGTTCTCCAAAAATTAGATGCGAGTCTGTTTGTACAAGTTTCTAAGCAGAATGTCATTAATTTAGACGGCTTGCTATCGCTAGAAGCTGGTTTCAGCGGTAGCATGGTGGCGGTTATGCGACGAGGCATTAAGATAGATGTCAGTCGACGTTATTTGCCAGAACTCAAGCGACACTTGGGGTTATAGGAGGGCAACATGAAAATATTAATTGATATGATTCGCCGGTGGGTTATCGGAGATTTAATTGGATCACTGGTCATGATGATTTCGATTATCTTCGTCGGTCCTCAAGTCACTTTGAAACGTTCAGAAATTATCGCTATTCTTATAATGAGTGGGTTTATCGGCTTGTACTCGGCGCTATTCAGATACCTGGATATCGCTTTTTACCAACTTTTCTTATTGCATTTTGTATTAACAATATCCACTGTTTTGTTAGCGAATTGGTATTTTGAAGCAAACAAATTGGGTGTTCACTTCGAGGTTGGGTACATGTTGTTTATCTACCTAATCATATGGATTGGCATGTGGTGGTGGGAACGCGATGATCGCCGTCGAATCAATAATCAAATAAAAAAGCGACAACGAACTGACTAGCGTTTTCAGCACATTAATGCTGGAACGCAATTAAGTGATAGTCACGTTTAAATGATTCGCTATGAAAAAAGACGGCGCATGTGCGTCGTCTTTTTTGCTGTCATTAATTTGATGATGGTTGTGGCATGAAAGGCTTAAGGACATTCGCAAAGTTTTCGATGTTCAATGATTGAATCAAAATCTTTCCGGTTCCGTTAAAGGTATTCACGATACCTTCGCCAGTGCCGATTGACCCAATGACACCGCCACCTTCAAGGTGAATGTCATAGTTCAATGATGTCTCCCAGGCAACCACGTGGGCGTTATCGATGGTGAAGTCGTGGGCGTCTTGCAAATCAATTTCCTTAATTGATCCAAATGCAGCCACCAACAATGTTCCTTCACCGCTCGTCTTCATGACGAACAAGCCACCTTGACCACCGAAGAAGGCACGACCCAATGATTGGCGTTCCATTGAGTATTGCACCGTCCCGTCCATTGCAAGGAAGGCTGAGTCGTTTAAGTAGTAGTTCTTATCGGCAGTGACTTCCAAGGCTTGAATCGTACCAGGAACGTTAGGCGCGAGGGCCAACTCACCACCTTGAGAACCAGCCGTAACTTCAGTAATGAAGACTGATTCACCACTAACCATTGAGCGACCGGCTGCACGAATCAACTTACCGATACCTGAACCGCCGTTTGCATTCAAACGACCTTTAAGTTCCGTGTCGCCAGTGTGATAAACCATGGCACCACTTTGGATGCGCACAGTTTCATGGGGCAACAAGTCATAGCTCACCAATGGGAACTGCATATTAGATTCGATCTTGTAATCCATTTTTGTTTACCTCGATATATTTTTAATTACTGACAGTATATCTGAATGGTAGACAAAATACATGATGTAACTTTTATTTTCAAATTAAATCGTGTCGTTTATGAATTGAAAATATCGGTGTGAGTCGTTTCTTTTTCGATAATTAAAATGATTAAAAAGTTTGAATGTTTTTTCACAAGTATGCGGTGTGTTACGCCAACCGTGGCACGATGGGCGTATTGTTACATCTTGTAAAACGATTTACTACCATTATTTATCGGAAAGGATATCAATAGTATGAAAAAGACTGGTATTTTGAATTCAAGAATTTCAGCCGTTGTTGCTCAAATGGGGCACAAGGACACGCTGGCTATTGGGGATGCTGGTTTGCCAGTCCCAATGGGCACTGAAAAGATTGATTTAGCAGTTAAATTGCAAGACCCAACATTCCAAACGGTGTTGGAGACTGTCTTGACTGAATTGGAAGTCGAAGGCATTACGCTGGCTGAAGAAATTAAGACGGCTAATCCAGAACAATTGGCTGCCATTAAGAAGGTGTTGCCGGATGTTGAGGTGACATTTATTTCACACGAAGACTTCAAGAAGGAGCTGGCCAACACACGTGCGGTTATCCGTACCGGTGAGTCACATCCTTTCGCGAATATTATTTTACGCAGTGGCGTTATTTTTTAGGTGGTAACAATGGATAATACGAATGCAACTGCTGTGCGTCCTTTTACGAAGCACATTAATGAATTGTCTGACGGTTACTTGAGTAAGACACCACTCTTTCAATTTATTGTTATTTCTTTGATTTTCCCAATGTGGGGAGCTGCCGCAAGTCTAAACGACATTTTGATCACACAATTCAAGACGGTCTTCCAATTGAATGATGCGTCAACGGCGTTTGTGCAATCTGCTTTCTATGGTGGTTATTTCTTGATTGCCATTCCAGCCTCAATTGTCATTAAGAAGACGTCATATAAGTTCGCCATTATGTTGGGCTTGATTGCCTACATTATCGGAGCTGGTTTGTTCTTCCCAGCATCACGTGTGGCAACTTATTCAATGTTCTTGGTCGCTATTTTTGCGATTGCCATCGGTTTGTCATTCTTGGAAACGTCATGTGATACATTCAGTTCAATGCTTGGCCCTAAGAAGTTGGCGAATGTGCGTTTGAATATTTCCGCTGCATTGACGCCACTTGGAGACATCGCTGGTATTTTGCTTGGTAAGTACATGATTTTCAGTACTGGTGGCAACTTAGCAACGAAGATGGCCGGTATGCATGGTGCAGAACGCATTGCTTATGGTGAGAAGATGTTGCAATTAACATTGCAACCATATAAGTACATCATTGCGGTACTTGTTGTCTTGCTTGTTTTGGCCTTTACGAAGATGCCAAGTGGAAAGCCTGCAGTGGCTGCTGGTGATGACACGGCAGCAACCAACACGCCAAGCGTTTCATTGATGGAAACGATCAAGTACTTGGCTGGTAATTTCCGCTACAAGAAGGGAATCTTGGCGCAATTTATCTATGTTGGTATGCAAACAACGGTTTGGTCATTCACCATTCGTTTGGCGCTTGATTTGAACCACCACATTAGTGATGCTGATGCGACAACGTTCATGGTTTACTCATACGCCATGTGGTTCATCGGTAAGCTGGTGGCAACGTGGTTCTTGAGCAAGTTCAAGGTGGCCTCAGTATTGAGTGTTTACTCAGTGCTTGGAACGATTACGTTGTTGGTTACAACATTCGGACACGGTATGTTAGCTGTTTATGCTGCTGTGTTGGTCAGCTTCTTCTTTGGTCCACAATGGCCAACGATTTACGCGCACACCCTTGATAACGTGACGGATAAGAAGTACACCGAAACTGCCGGTGCCATCTTGGTTATGGCAATCATTGGTGGTGCCGTCTGGCCATTCTTCCAAGGGTTGGTTTCTGACTTCTCTGGTTCAATGCAATTCTCATTCATTGTGCCAACCATCGCCTTTGTTTTGCTTTCATGGTACTTTATTTCAGAAATGAAGTACGACAAGAATTAAAAACTATCAATATACCCCAAATATGTTAATAGTATGGAAGTCCTACTCAATGCAGATTGCGAGAGTAGGACTTTTTAATTTGTGTTCGAATTCGACCCTTTTTACGTGCAAAGTTTTAGCAGGTTGGGTATTATACTCACATAAAGTAATAAACAAAAAATATTGAAACAGATAAAAGAGGGTTGTTAGTTATGAAGACTCACCACATTTCATTGTTGACTGGCGATGCCAAGTTGAATGCAGATTACTACGTTGGCGTATTGGGAATGCGTTTTATCAAGAACTCAGTTAACCAAGCCAACCCAAAGAACCGTCACGTTTACTACGGTGACTTTATGGGAACACCAGGAACGGTTATCACGTTCTTCCCAATTGACGACTTGCGCGACCGCACTGACGGTAAGATGTTCTTCTCAGGAATTCACTACTCAATTCCTGAAGGATCAACGCAATACTGGTTGGACCGTTTTGCTGAAAAGGGATTGAAGGCTGAAGTTGACGCAATGGGACGTATCCGTACGGCTGATTACGAAGACTTGCCAATCCGTATGCAAGAAACTGAAGGTAAGAACTTCGACTGGCACATTAACTACATGTCAGATGTTCCTGCTGAATTCCAAATCACTGGTGTTATCGGTGCTGAATTGCACGTTCCAGATGTTGCTGCAACTGGTCGCTTCTTTGAAGACTTGTTGGAAATCCCAGTTAAGGGTAACATGGCGCTGATGTCAAGATTATGGACAGGCTTTTTTGGCACCGAGAGGTACCGCACCCCGAAAATTTTTCAAAACCCGGATTTTAGCTTAAAACGGCGTGATTTCTGGGTGTTTTTGCAGGTGGAACAGGGCCGAGCCCTACCGGTGAGAGTTCAGTGTAAGAACGCCCTTGGTTGTGCATCTCGACAAGAGATTGCTTAAATTCTGGTGAATATCGAATCATATAAAAAATGCTCCTCTGCTATTAGTTTACAGGGCAGAGAAAAATCTGTCCGTAAATCTAGCATAAGAGCACATCATCGACTTGGAAGGCGTTGAAGCTATCGAATTGGTTCAAACGGCTGAAGATGCACCTAACTCACGCTTCGGTAAGGGTTCAACTGACCACTACGCTTTGGGCGTTGAGTCAGAAGAAGACTTGAAGTACTTCTGGGAGCGTGCAAAGGCTTTGGGTTACAAGCGCGAAGTCTTTATCGATCGTGGATACTTCCGTTCAGCATACTTCATCGAGCCTGGTGGAAACCGTGTTGAGTTGGCTACGACGAACCCGGGATTCACGTTGGACGAATCATTGTTCGACTTGGGTACGACGTTCGCTTTGCCACCACGTTTCGAGGCATCACGTCAAGAATTGCTTGACCACTACGCAAAGAAGGGTGTCTTCTTTGACGAAGTAAAGCCTTACACGGGAACTGGTCACTTGGAGAACGACGGTAAGATCCGTGCCATCCACGACGAAAAGGGTAACACCCGTAACGATTAATAAGAAGCCTATTAGACCGGCGTTTATGGCCGTTCGTGTCATAATAGTTCGCCGAAACTAGGTGGAAATAATTTTTGGAGAGGATTGCATCTGATGGTGCAATCCTTTTTATGTATATCGGTGAATATATCCGATTAGATGCGTTCGTGGCGTTTGAGAAAAATCGAGAAGGATTGCAATATTATTATAAAAAAAGTCGGTCAAATTGACCGACTGGGTAAAGTGTTAATGCTGGGTTTTTTCGAGCAGACGTAACAGTTCCGCTTGATCATCTTTAGATAATTTTTCCAATAAATGTTTTGATTGTGATTTTTCAAACTCGAATAGTTCTGGGTAAATATCTTTCGCGAGTTGTGTTGGAAATACCCGCTGCAGGCGACCGTCGTGAACGTCTGATTTCAAGTCGAGGTACCCGTTCTTTGCTAGTTTTTTTATGCTGCGAAATGCAGTTGAACGGTCGATGCTTAGTGCGTCAGCGAGTTCGCCGAGAAACATACCTGGATTTTCAATAGCTCGAATAATATACAAAAATGCGTTATTTCCTAGTCCAAGTGGTGAGAACTTCTTATTGCTTTGAACTTGAATTGATCTAGTGATAGTACCAATAAGTCTGATTGTATTAAACATGCCGTTCCTCCTTTAAATTAGTTTATGATAAACAAGTTGCATTTGCAATTATCTTCTGATAATATGTTAGGAAACTTATTGCATTTGCAATTAGATTAGAGGAGCTATTATGATTTCATTTTTGATATTTGTTTTTGTGATGTCGTTTACCCCGGGGCCTAATACAATTATGGCGATGGTTTCAGGTCAGAATCATGGCATTAAAAAGAGTGTGCCCTTAAACTTGGGTATGCTAGGTGGCTTGGTTGTTATTGGGGCGCTTGCATCCATTTTTGCGAGCTGGATACAGTCTAATGAAACGTTCGTATTAGTGATGAAGGTCGTTGGAAGTTTGTATTTGGCATATCTGACGTATCACGTACTTATTAGCGTGCCCGGTAGTGAAGATGAAGAAGCAGGTGGCTTTATGACTGGCTTTTTGATTCAAATGACAAACGTTAAAGTGTATTTGTATTTCATTACAGGTTTGGGTGCGTTCACATTGGCCGGGATTTGGGGACACATTTCAGTTCGACTGGTGTTAATGGTTTTGATTGGAAGTCTTGGAACATTTACGTGGACGATTTTGGGACAAGCGATTAATGGTGTGTATAAAAAGCATTATAGGGTGTTCAATGTGGCAATCTCGTTGTTGCTTGTACTTTCAATTGTTGATTTATGGAGATAAAAGATAAAGGGCTGATAAAGCCTTTTTATTTTGGGGTGATAGTCTAAATTTCATTTCATAGTGAAAAGTAAATCATCAATAATACATTACTGAATGGTATGTTTTTGAAGTAGTAATAATCTAGAGGGGTGATTTTATGAAAACTGCAATTTTTGAAAAAGCTGGACAAATGTCGGTGCAGACAGTTGATAAGCCAGTGATTGAGAACAATGATGATGTCATTATCAAGGTGGTTCGTGCATGTGTTTGTGGGTCTGACCTTTGGGCGTACGCTAATGGGGATGAAAAGGCAGAGCATTCAGTGAATGATGGCCACGAAGCGATTGGAATTGTAGAGGAAGTTGGATCTGAGATTACAACAGTGCAACCGGGCGATTTTGTGATTGTGCCTTTCACACACGGGTGTGGTGAATGTGATGCTTGTCGTGCTGGTTTTGATGGCACGTGTGATCGTCACGCGGCGCCAACAAATTGGTCAAACGGCTTCCAATCTGAGTACATTCGCTTCCACTATGCTAATTGGGCGCTAGTCAAGGTTCCAGGGCAACCATCGGATTATTCTGAAGGGATGATTAAGTCGTTGCTGACTTTAGCTGATGTGATGCCAACCGGTTATCATGCTGCGCGGTCTGCTGATGTTAAGCCAGGTGACAAAGTGGTTGTTATTGGCGATGGTGCAGTTGGGCAATGTGCGGTTATCGCTGCTAAGATGCGTGGAGCTTCACAAATTGTAATGATGAGTCGACATGAAGATCGTCAACAAATGGCATTACAATCAGGTGCAACGGCGGTTGTGGCTGAGCGTGGTGAAGAAGGAATTGCTAAGGTCCGCGAAGTGCTTGGTGGTGGTGCAGATGCTGTTCTTGAATGTGTTGGAACTGAAGCGGCTGTCGAACAAGCCTTTGGTGTTCTCCATAATGGTGGTCGTATTGCTGCAGTTGGTGTACCACACTACCACAAGTACCAACTAGGGGATACATTCTTCCAAAATATTGCATTCGCTGGTGGTTCGGCATCTGTTACGACATATGATAAGCAATTTCTACTAAAAGAGGTGTTGGACGGCAATATCAATCCAGGACGTGTCTTTACAAATACGTACGCGTTAGATGATGTTAACCAGGCCTACCAGGATATGCAAAATCGTAAGAGTATTAAGTCAATGTTGGTGGTGGCTGACTAAAGTCATATAATAACTTTTTGTTATAGTTCACCATAAAACAAAGGCATTGGTAATGGTCTGGCCGCACATGTTATTATTGCGGTACGGATGATGTTTACCTTATGTAAGGATTATCTTTTAGACTGTTTATTGTGAAATATGATTAAAAGGAGTGACAAAATGACGATTGAAAATAAAGTTGTTGTTATTGCAGGTGCGTCATCAGGTATCGGTGCTGCAACCGCTAAGCTACTTGCTTCAAAGGGAGCCAAGTTGGTTTTGGGGGCGCGACGCGAGGAACGTTTGGCGGAAATGGCATCTGAAATTGGTGGCGATAACGTTATTTATCAAGCAACTGATGTGACGGATAAGGATCAAGTGAAGGCTTTGATTGACCTAGCCGTAGAAAAGTTTGGCCGTTTGGATGTTTTGTACAACAATGCTGGTATCATGCCACGTGAAAAGTTGGCAGACGCCAAGTTTGAAAACTGGGAAAAGGAAATCAACATTAACATTATGGGTGTTTTGCATGGTATTGCAGCTGCATTGCCAATTATGCAAGAACAAAATGATGGGTTGATTATCACAACCGACTCTGTTGCTGGTCACGTTGTTTATCCTGAATCAGCTGTCTACAACGGAACAAAGTATGCTGTTCGTGCTATCATGGAAGGTCTTCGCCAAGAGGAGCGCTTGCATGGTATCCGTTCAACGATTGTTTCACCAGGTTCGGTGGGAACTGAGTTGATTAGCACTTTGGATAATCCTGAAATGCAAGCAGCGATGGATGAAATGTTTAAGCATGTCTCACAAGAAGAAATGCGTATGAATGTGTTGGATCCAGAAGATATTGCCAATGCAGTGGCGTATGTTGTAGATCAACCAAAGCACGTGTCAATTACGGATATGATTATTCGTCCGACGGCTCAAGAAGTCTAATGTTTTACTAACGCTTAACAGTGATGTTGGGCGTTTTTATTTTGGAAGGTTAGGCGAGTATTGGATTGACTTATGTTGCAACAAAGGAAATGGTCGCGGTTATAATGCGTTTATAGAATAGGTAATATGGAGACGAATCATATGACGGAAACGCAATATTTGAACCGTGAAGAATTGCTTTCTTTGAATGAACAAGCAGTGCTTAAGTTTGGCGGCAATGCTGGCATCCAATCACCACGCGCGTTTGAAGTGATATTGGATCAGCCGAAGCAGGTTGTGTTTGGGCAAGAAGTTTATCCGACGGTTTGGTTAAAAGCAGCTTATATGATGCAACAGATTATTAAGACGCCGGTATTTGTTGATGGCAGCAAGCGTACTGCGGGACTTGTGGTTTTGCGTTTCTTGCAGGAGAATGGGTATCAACCAATGGATGAGGATTATAACGAAGTTGCTCGGAATTTTATTTTGGAAATGGTTCAAAGTGATAATTCTGAGGAAACGATGAAGTTAATCGCTAAGTGGTTGTCAAATCATTTTACGCAAAGCAAATGAGAGATCGGGAGAAAAGTATGGCGAAAGTAATTGATGCATTTTCAGTTAGGGACATGACACTCGTTGCCTTAGATGAGGATTTGCCGATGGGAACGAAGGTTGGACAAGTTGTTCGTCTAAACGGGAAAATTGTGCATATAAACGATATACCGTCACAGGAATCAGATTCAGTTCATAATGCGTTAATTTTGGGTGTTAAAGCAAACGTTGGCGATGAAATTGTTTTTGAGGTAAACGGTCAGTAAGATTTGCTGCTGATGTCACGATAAAAATAAAGTTAGCTAAATGGGCGACGCTTTGATAAGGTGAAACAAAACCCATTTGGAGAGTGACTGACATGTATGATAAACAAAAATTGATTGATCTTGTATACGAAAACTCTGCAACTCACGAAACCTATCCATTCAATAAATCCACATCACATGAAAAGATTGTTTGGACAGTCATGAAGCATAATGGCAGCGACAAAATTACGGCAATGATTTTTGAACGTGAGGGTGTTTTGTACTTGTCTTTGAAGCTGTCACCTAATCATGTGGACGAAATGATTAAAACACGTGGTGTGGACCGTGGTTACCACATGAATAAGCAACATTGGGTAACGATTAACGTTAATGATACTGATTTAACGGAGCAGGAAATCTTGAGGATGTTGGCTGAGAGTGATGCGCTTACTAAGTGATAGACGTATTTTTTTCAAACCTTTGTGGGAATATATTTCATAGGGGAACACAAAGGAGAATTTTATGTTTAAACAAGTATTATTGGCATCAGTTGCAGCGATGGGGATCTTTGCATATGCCACACAATCAAGCCAAGTGAGTGCAACAGATAGTCCGAATGTTGTTGATATTTTGCCTGCTAATCCAACTGAACGTGCATTAGTTTTGGAAGCAAAAGAATATGGTGTTGATTACACCATTGAGCGTTTGGACTGGATGCTTAAGGATTATTCAGATAGTCAAATATGGGTTTTGGCGGATAAGGGCCACGGCGGTTACTATTTCGATGCAACTAGCGATTCAGTAGGCTTTACTGGCTACAAGGTGGTCGATGGTGAAGAAGTGCCGGTTGATTCCATTCACGTCTACGGGAATCCAGATGCAACAACGGTAGATGCAGCTAAGCAAGCTGTTCATTTGTACTGCGATTAATATAAAGCATTTGAGGAATCAGCCAGATGGTTGGTTCCTTTTTTGTGCGCCCCGGCATGGGCAGTAACTAGGCGGTGGTATTCCGCTGTGGGATTAGTAGTAGAAACCATGAGGTCTGGGGTGACCCAGAATGTGAAAGATGGTTTGTATCCTACCTTTGAAACTTACATCTGATTGCGTGGGAGAAATGATTGGAACACGTGGTGTAGACTGTGACATCATATAAATAAGTAAAAATTGGGTGACAATGGCGGTTGCTGATACTGACTTATCCGAGCAGAAAATATTTGGGGAATGTTGGCAGAGAACGACACCCTTACTAAGTGATAGACATATTTTTTTCGAACCTTTGTGGGAACATATGTCAAAGGGAATCCCAAAGGAGATTTTTTTATGTGACCATCAGCAACAAATGGTCACATAAAGACTATCAACAGCTACTGTAGCAACTTAGCAAAGTAACAACTACAAATAAGAAGCTGAAATGAGGAAATAACATTGGCCCAAGAAGAATTATCTCTTGAACAAAAAAAGGTGGATACAGACTTGTGGATTATCGCTATTGTCTCACTCTCATTTTTTGGGATATATGCGCTTTTTCAAAAACAACTTATCTCCATATTTTATGATACGGACATTAGCATTCTACTTCGAACCTTATTTGCGGCTACTTTCCAATTTGGAATTGCAGGTCTAGGTATTACTATTGTTTGCATTCTACGAAAAGAAAGTTTCAAATCTTTCGGCTTGAACACAAAGCATTTGATCACCTCAATTCTCTTATGTGCCATGTTTTTTATCCCAAACATCGTTTACTTAGTCGTAACTGATAACATGGTGAATTATCTACCTTTCCAAGAAGTATGGACAACGAAGGAATTATTAGTCAGTAGATTCCCATCAACTGTAATTGGCATACTGATAACTGCTATAGTATGGGGATTCTTTGAAGGATTTAATTATGTTGTTATAAGCGACAAAATCAACAAACGTTATCCTACTAACTATCTCTGGCTCGATTGGGGAGCAATCTTTTGTGCTATTCTTTGCATTGTCATTCATGGTGCGATTGGTCTTACGGTGGAAAGTATTGTTGAAATGATTTCCATCGTTCTCATCATTTACGGAATGTTGCTAGTGAAAAAATTGACGGGGAATGCTTGGGGGTGCGTGTTCGTATTTGTATTTTTGTGGAACGCATTTTGATCATGCCTTTCTTTCCTGAGTTGAGGTGCGAATATTACAAAGTACCGAATCATGTGCTGCGTCTTTCACGTCAGATTACACAATAATAAATAGTTGGACTTCATAAGCGGAGCGGGTCTTTGTAAGGGGATTGTGATGGATATTCAATTACGGGAATATAAGGATTCAGATTTTACAATGGTTGAACGGTGGCTAAACCAGCCACGCATTTCTAAGTGGTACGCACCAATTGACGAGTGGTTGGATGAACTCAAGAACCGAGATTCGGAATTCTCGTGGCTTCACCATATGATTGTAATGGTCGATGAAAAACCGATTGGATTTTGTCAGTACTACGATTGTTTCGATTCAAGGGATTATGAGACTTGGGTTGGTCGGGATTTCGATGCTCCCAATCAGGTATACAGTATTGACTATTTGATTGGTGACGAAAAATATGTTGGTAAAGGACTAGGTAAAAACCTTATCGCAACGCTGACAGAGTTGGCCTTCTCCAAGGGGGCCACAGAAATTATCGTCAGTCCAGACGATGAGAATCGTCAATCGAATGCGGTTTTATTGGCTAACGGCTATGTGAAATCTGAAACAGATGGCTATTACGTCAAAGAAGCATAATTCTAGATACGATATTCTTTTTCGATCAAAGTGTTGACGAGTTGTTCAGCTTGACCAAGACTAACGCTTCTGTCATACTACACTTACTTTAAGAACACGGGGTAAGGTCCATTGCGCAATTAAGCTGATTTCATAATGATAGAAAGTTATCAATGAGATTGGTTTTAGTGTGGACTTCTGCGTGTTTAATGAACATGCTTTTTAGAGTGCCTCCAGTCTCATTGCAGTGAGATTGGAGGCTTTTATATGTTACAAGGACAAATTCAAAATGTTGTAAAGACTATCGATGGTGAAACGCTGTTTAAGATTGATCACCTGACCATTCCGACCACAGGCGTAGTTGCGGTTGTTGGTGAAAACGGTGCTGGTAAGACCACGCTGCTAAACATGCTGCAGGGTATTGATACGGAATACACTGGTCGGATTAATTTACCGGGATATGTGGTGACAGTGGCACAAATTAATGACATCGTGGGTGAGTCTGGTGGTGAAATGACGCACCGTTTGATTCGCCAAGCTATTTCAGAACGCCCAGATATATTAATCTTAGACGAACCAACTTCGCACTTGGATGTTG
Organism: Weissella confusa; assembly: GCA_014332815.1. GTDB lineage: Bacteria > Bacillota > Bacilli > Lactobacillales > Lactobacillaceae > Weissella > Weissella confusa_C. The sequence goes on from JACSZT010000008.1 coordinate 25,949, forward strand.
ATCATCACAAATGGCTGGTGAATACTATTCATCGGTTTAAGGGGCTGGTGATTGTCGTCTCGCACAATCGTGCCTTTTTGCGTGAGGTGGCGACTGTCGTTTGGTCGTTTGAAAATGGCACCGTTACCGCATTCAATGGTGGCTATGATGACTACTTGGCTGCTACTGCTTCAAAACGAAGCGCTCAGATGCAAGACTATAAGCAAGTCACAAACGAAAAGAAACGATTAGCTCAGCGAGCGAAAACAGCGGGCGAAAAGTCGGCTCGAGCAAAGAAAATTAACCCCCACAAGCACAGTCACGCTGAAATTGAGGCGATGAAATCGGGGTTAAATGGGGTTGAAAAAGGGTTTTCACAACAAAAGAAAGCGTTGAATAGTCGCATTGAACGTCTTGGCAAGGTTGAGAAGCCGGTTGATGCCACTAAACTAAAGTTACAAAATCCACTGAATGTTCGACCAGGTAAACCAGTTGTAACCGCCTTGAATTTGACGGTTTCGCAAGCAGATAATCTTTTGATTGAGAACGTGACATTCAAAATTGAAACTGGGCACCGTGTGGCAATTGTTGGTCCGAATGGGTCTGGTAAATCAACGCTCATTCAGCACTTGTTGTTAGGTGCACCCGGCGTAACTCATGCTGACAATCTGCGAGTAAGCGTGGCTAACCAAGATTTAAGTCAGCTAGATACGACGAAAACGGCACTACAAAATGTTATGATGACCAGCACCGAGTCTGAACAGGTAGCCCGTAATTTCTTAGGTGCAATGGGGATTCGCTTGATGCAGGTCAATGAAATGGTTGGTCAAATGAGCGGCGGTGAACGAGTCCGTGTGGCTTTAGTAAAAGCATTGCTACAGACGAGTGAGCTGTTGGTGTTAGATGAGCCAACCAATTATTTGGACATTCCAGCCTTAGAAGCCCTAACGGCATATCTGCAAGAAACCCAACAAGCTGTACTGTTCGTTTCGCACGATGAACAGCTTGTGGCTGATGTGGCGACTGATGTTTGGCAGATCGTTGATAAGCGACTGATTGGTCAATACCAATAAGACGACTTGCATCTTGTTAAAACGTTTAAATGAGCGCATAATAACACTTGCAAAAAATAAGTGGAGGGTTCCCAACATGCGTTCTGAACAACCTGGTGGATGCGCAGCATAGTGTCGATGCTGTGTACACGTTAAAAAAGTAAACACGTCGGCACTCGTTAAATTCGTTATCGACATTTAAGAATTTAAGACACGAGAGTAAGGACGTCATAAAAATGAATAACATTCTAATTAGTGCGATTAACACTATTCGCCAATCATTTAGCCATGGTTCATATGCCAATGCATCTGATGCAAACTTGGAAGAAAAGATCAACCAATACTTGCACGCTGCACCAGCAATTAACGATTACGTAGTCGGACTTGATTTGTATGAGTATGACGGTAAGAAGTTGGTTGTGGTTTCCTACGATGAATCTGCGAATATTAGCGTAGGTGAAACGATGATGTGGCAAATGTACGATGAAACGAGTCGTATTGACGGTGTTGAGTACCGCATTTTGAGTACTTACATGGTTGGTAAGTTACAACTGGATTTGCCAGAGGCACTCTTGTCATACCACCGCTAAGAAACAGAACGGCTAATACAGATTGAATTGGAATAGGAGTTAATTAATGTTTGCTCTTATGCTAGATTTACGGACAGATTTTTCTCTGCCCTGTAAACTAATAGCAGAGGAGCATTTTTTATATGATTCGATATTCACCAGAATTTAAGCAATCTCTTGTCGAGATGCACAACCAAGGGCGTTCTTACACTGAACT
>JACSZT010000008.1:27865-120887 GCA_014332815.1 Weissella confusa
CACCGGTAGGGCTCGGCCCTGTTCCACCTGCAAAAACACCCAGAAATCACGCCGTTTTAAGCTAAAATCCGGGTTTTGAAAAATTTTCGGGGTGCGGTACCTCTCGGTGCCAAAAAAGCCTGTCCATAATCTTGACATCAGCGCCGTTTTATCTATTAGGATTATTAGGTGGCTTTGCGGTTTCAAACCAAAGCCCAATTAACGCGCGTTTGGGTGGTGCATTGAAGTCACCATTTCGCGCGGCATTCTTGAGTTTTTCACTGGGTGTGATTTTCTTAGGAGCTATTGCATTTATTCAAAACCCACATTTCTTGGGCGATATTATTGCGTTAACTAAGACAAACCAACCATGGTGGGTCTACTCAGCGGGAATCTTCTCGATGCTTTATCAAACATCAAACATTTTGCTGTTCAAGAATGTTGGTGCGGTTAAGACGGTTGTCCTACCAACGTTAGGACAAGTTGTGATGTCAATGATGATCCAAACCCTGGGTTGGGTCGGTGCAGAAACCGTTGCGTTGACAGCTGTGAAGGTCATCGGCGTCATCTTAGTTATGATTGGTGTATTGGTTGCGGTTGTCTTGAGCGCGCGTTTGGAAAACAAGAACGGATCAGCGCCGACCGGGTCAATTTTCTGGCACGTTTGGGGAATTTTGACAGGAATGTTCGCGTCATTCCAACAAGCCATTACCGGACATTTGGGTCACTTGTTGGGTGCGCCAGTTGATGGTGCCTTTGTGTCGTTCGTTGGTGCGTTGATTTTGCTAACAATTTTAGTTGCCATAAAAGAACGACCATTCTTTAATCGAGAAGGTATGAAGGCAGCACCATGGTGGGCCTTCCTGGGCGGTATTCCTGGATCACTATTCGTGTTCTTCATTGGAATCGTTGTGCCAGTGCTTGGACCGGGTATGGGTGCCATCCTTGGTTTGATGGGTATGTTAATCGGAACCATCATCGTGCAACAATTTGGCTGGTATCAATCAGTTAAAAAGCGCGTTAACTACATGCAAATTCTCGGCATCATTATTATGGTTGTCGGTGTTGCATTAATTCAATTAGTCTAGAAATAACATTCGGCCAGTAGGTGATTAATCATCTGCTGGCTTTTTGTGTTTGACACGTTTGGATTCTCCTACATATAATTAACTTACTATTAGAAAATAAGAGGACGATTAAATGACCAACGTACAGACAGAGATGTTGATCATTGGTGGAAGTGATGCTGGTATTTCAGCTGCACTACGCGCCCGTGAACTGAATGGCACGATTAAAATCACAATGATTTTGGCAGATGAATTCCCAAACTTGTCGATTTGTGGGATTCCATATGCAGTCAGTAAAGAAGTGACCCAGTGGCAGAATTTAGCGCATCGAACGGTTGATGATTTGAAGGCGTATGACATCGATTTTTACATGAATACCTGGGCAACGGCCATTGATGCAGCGAATCACACCGTGACTGCGATGCGCGGTGGCGACCAATTGACATTTACGTACGACAAGTTGATGGTTGGTACTGGTGCGGTGCCTAAGGAATTGCCGATTGCCGGTGAAGGCGCCGGTATTCATGTACTGCATACAATGGGCGATTTCTTTGATATTGAAGCACAATTGGTGCAACATCAACCTAAGCGCGCAGCAATCGTTGGCGCGGGTTACGTGGGTATCGAAATGGCAGAAGCGTTGACGCGACGTGATGTTTCGGTGACGTTGGTACAACGTGGGTATGAGGTGTTATCGACGGTTGAACCCGATTTGGGTGCTTCTGTACATGATGCATTGACCGATAATGGTGTCACGGTGTTAACTGATGAAACGATTACTGAAATTCAAGCAACGGAAGCCGGGTACCACCTAATCGGGTCAACGACGGATGACACGTTCGATTTTGTCTTGGTTGTTGTGGGTGTACGACCAAACAGTGAGTTGTTGGTTAATGCTGGTGCGACCGTTACTGATCAAAACGCGGTAGTGGTTGATGACCAAATGCGTACGAACCTGCCCGATGTGTATGCAGCAGGTGATTTGGTTCAAACGAAGCACCGCCTATTAGGTGCGACATATTTGCCGCTAGGTACGACGGCGCATAAACAAGGTCGCGTCGCCGGTGCTAATATTGTGGGTCGTGAGTCACATTTTGCAGGAATCATTGGCTCGCAGGTTTTGCGCGCGTTTGACGTGATTGTCGCTCGAACTGGCTTGTTGCCAAACGAAGCAACTGTAGCTGGCTTTACGGCAATCACGACAACTGCGGTCGTAGATGATCACAAGGGTTATTTCCCAGGTGCTGAAAAAATGACGATTCGTGTGACTGCAGACAAAGATTCACACAAGATTTTAGGTGCCCAATTGGTGGGTAAGTATGGTAGCGAAGTGGCGAAACGCGCGGATGTCTTTGCAACCGCAATTTATAACGGCATGACGGTTGAGGCGTTTAGCGACTTAGATTTGACGTATTCGCCAGTTGTTGGTGCACCTTGGGATGCTGTTCAAGCGGCTGTCCAAGTGTTAGAAGCTGAATTATTGAAGTAGACGAAAAAAGAGCGATTTAGTCGCTCTTTTTTTACGCCGTAATATTAGTCACCACCAGTTTTTTCTTGCTGGCACGGTGGAGCGGAATGGTGATGTTTGATGGTGGTACACCCAGCCAGGCATACAGTTGATGGTCTAAACGCATGGTCGAGGACGAGCGAATACGACCACTAATCCATAATGTTGTCGCAAAAATGATTAAGGAGATGCCGATGATAAAACCGGCCAGATAAAACGTCCAATTTGAGACATCCCCAACTGGCTCAAAATGAATCAAGTGTGCCAAAGTCAGGGTCAGCGTAACGGCCAAGCCACTAAACATGAGCAGTTTTAGCGTGAATGGATCAGGTTCCGAATATTCAAAATATGTCGAGCAGACCATTTCTTTGATAACCAGGTACACACGATAACGATAGGCTTCATCATAGTTGAATTTATCGTAGTTAATCCAATTGTGGTTATGATACACACAAGCAATTCCCAGAAAGAGACGGTACCAAAACTCTTCGATGAAGGTGAGTTTATTTAGCGAGGCGTGAGTTTCATCTAACAACACGACCCAATCAATATCACCAGGGCCAATGCTGGTTGGCATCTTAGAAAACTGTTCACGAAATTGTTCGGGAGTTAGGCCGTGTGTTTTTTGCATAAAAATATGCACAAGCTGTCCGTGCTCACCAAAAACTTGTTCCGTTTGATCTTTGAATTGGGCGATTTGTTCAGTGCGAACAGCAGCTGTCTGCAACTCAAGTTTTTTAATCCCGAAAAGTGTCATTGGTTTTGGATATTTTTTGGGATGGGTAACAGAGCAGAACGTCAGGATGTTTGACTGTTTGTCATAACACACCGGACGCCAAATACCGGTCAATTCAAATTGGATGTTGCCGTTGGGCATCGTGTCATATGTTTCATCATAAGTAGCGTCGAATTGCGTTGCATGTTGCATGATACTGACCTCCACCTGCAGTATACGACACCGAGTTTTACAAAGCAGTTTGAGGTCCTGTCTTTCCTGTATTTGGCAGATGACGGACTGCTCTGGAGAAGTTCTTTTCAAATATAAAAAGCGAGCTACTAGAGCTCGCTTTGTTACTTACGAATAAATGACTGGTCAGATGCCGGCACGCCGTCCTTATCGCTAATGAAGCGTTCCACACGCATGTGCAAATCGTATTTCTCTCGGAATTGCGCAATTTCAGCCATCATTGGTGACGTGTGGTGCGTATCAATAGCTGCCTGATCGTGCCATGCATCAATTAACAAGATTTTTTCTGGGTCATCAAGCGGTTGAAAATATTCATAACGCTCGTTGCCTGGGGTAGCTCGAATGCGATCGACAACGCCGGATTCGGTCATTTCTTTAGCGAATGCTTGAGCTGCACCATTTTCACCAGTGTAGTACAAGTTTACTGTAATGCTCATGTTTAATCCCCCCTTGTACTCGCTATTATGACATATCACGAGGTGTGTTCGTCAATTCATCTTCTAGAAAACGAATAAATTCTTCGTGAAGCGGCGACAAGAAGGGGGTGTGATTCCAAATCATTGAGCCAACTGAAACGTTTTTTGGTGAAAATGGTTTGAAGCGTAGTTCAGGAATGTTGATAACCCCCTCAATACCTACGAGCATAATTTGATTATCAATCATTGGATACATCCCGGCATTGCCGATTAAGTTGTACTTGAGGCGAATGTTCAAATCTGATGCATTGAGGCCAAGTTCTTCCACTAGCGAATCGTTGAAAGAGGATTGACGTGAAATTGCTAGTGGATACTCCTTGAGCTGATCGGCGGTAATTGCTGATTCATTAGCTAGGGGATGATGTTTATTAATGATTACGCCACGGACATCTTCGTCTGGAAAGTCGAGATAGTCGTACGAGGCCTTTTGGGTGAAATCGAGCGCGAAAAGGAAATCTAGTTCGCCTTGGTTAAGCCGATCTAGTAAGTCGGTTGTGGATCCGGAAATGAACGTGAAAGTCACATTCGGATAAGCTTGTTGCATGGCTGAAATCGCCTTAATTGCGTGGTTGAAAATCTTAGTTTCCGCTGCACCAATCGTGATGACACCGGCAATCGCGTCTTTTGACTGTAGATTGGTGACTGTCTTATCAGCGATAGCAATTAAGTCCTCGGCTTGCTTTGCCAAATAGATGCCCTCAGGGGTTAAGGAAACGGGTTTATGATCACGGTTGATAAGTGTGACACCTAATTCGGTTTCCAGCAACTTTAGCTGGCGTGATAAAGCGGGTTGCGTCACGTTGAGTTTGGTAGCTGCCGCGGTAAGTGTACCTGTGTGGGCAACCTCTAGAAAATATCGTAAAACACGTAGTTCCATATCATTACCTTTCGTTATAGTTATCTATAAATACAAAGCATTGGTAATGATGATTATAGCGCAATATACTGGAGGCATAAAGTAGTGGAGGTGGAAATGATGACATTAACAGCAACACAACAAGAAATGTTTGCGCAGGCCGATGATTTTCATATCGCGCCTTATCGTGCCGACGGTAAAACGCCTGGCACGTTAACGTGGATTTGGTCCGTCGTGGTTGATGGCGAACTATATGTGCGCGCTTGGAATGGTCAACGCTCACGTTGGTACAATGCTGCCAAAGACCAAGGTGCCGGCAAAATTATGATTGCCGGGGACGAATACACGGTTGCATTCGAACTTGTGCCAGTCGCTGATCATGAAGCATTGCAAGATCAAATTGATGACGCCTACCGGACGAAATACGCGGGTAGCCAATACATGCCACCGATGATTGCTGACGGGCCACGAAATGCAACGGTGCGTGTGATTCTTAAATAAACGGAGGACATTAGTATGACGATTTGAAACCTATACTTTGAACAATGGCGTTAAGATTCCGAAGATTGGGTTCGGGACTTGGATGATTGAAGATAATGATGATGCCGCCAAGGCAGTCGAGACAGCCATTAAAGTTGGTTACTGTCACATCGATACTGCCGAAGCGTACGGCAATGAAATTGGTGTAGGTCGTGGTGTTCGCAACGCCGGTGTGCCACGTGAAGACATATTTGTCACGACAAAGTTGCAAGCTGAATTTAAGAGCTACGAAGAGGCAGTCGCTGCAATTGATCGTTCACTAAACGATTTGAATCTCGATTACATCAACATGATGATTATTCACTCACCAAAACCTTGGGTTGAATTCCAAAATGATGAGCGTTTCTTTGAAGGGAATTTGGCAGCCTGGCGTGCGCTATCTGAAGCTCAAGCTGCTGGTAAGATTCGTGCTATCGGTGTGTCGAACTTCGATGAAATCGACTTGCAGAATATTCTGGATAACAGTGATGTGAAGCCGGCGGTTGATCAAGTTTTGGCGCACATTGGTAACGTACCATTTAGCGTGTTTGAGTACGCCCAAAAGAATGACATTCAAATTGAAGCCTACTCACCATTTGGTCACGGTGAAATGTTGAAAAACAAAAACTTGCAACAAATGGCGAATAAGTACGGCGTTTCCGTCGCGCAATTGGGTATTCGCTACTTATTGCAACTGAACACATTGCCATTGCCAAAAGCAACGTCTGAAGCACACATGACGGCTAATGCAACAGTGGACTTCACGATTTCTGATGACGATATGGCCATGTTAAACAAAGTAACGTTTAATGATTATGGTGAATTTAGTGGGTTCCCAGTTTACGGTGGCACTTTGGATTAGGGGTGATTATCATGACGGAAAAAGTAACGGCAGGACATGACGCACTTGGTGAATTTGCACCAAAGTTTGCGGAGCTTAATGACGATGTATTGTTTGGTCAAGTCTGGTCACGTGAAGCTGAATTGTCAGCCCGTGATCGTTCATTAACGACAATTACGGCATTGATTTCAACTGGCGCTTTTGAGCAATTACCCTTTCACATGGCAAAGGCCAAGGATAATGGCTTGACTGCTGATGAAGTGGCTGAAATTATTACACAATTGGCCTTCTACGTTGGTTGGCCAAAGGCGTGGTCAGCATTTAACATTGCAAAAGAAGTATTCGGAGAAAAGTAATGGCGAAGTACGAAGAGATTAAGCAAGGAACGATTTTCCCGGCTGGTGTTTTGAATCCATACGGTGAATTCTTCGTTGGCGATACGTATCTAACGAATTTGGTGACGTCACCTGATGACAAAATCGGGGTTGGATCAGTGTCATTTGAGCCGGGTTCACGTAATAACTGGCACATTCACCATGATGGTTATCAAATTTTACTTGTCACAGCTGGTGAAGGTTGGTACCAAGAAGAAGGGCAACCAGCGCAATCATTGAAAGCTGGTGATACGATTGTAACCAAAGATGGCGTGAGGCACTGGCACGGGGCCAAGAAGGACAGTTGGTTTGAGCACATCGCGATTACCGCGGGAACACCTGAATGGCTTGAGCCTGTTTCTGACGAACTATATGATGCCTTGTAATTAACGATTAACGTCTATGCACTTGCGTAGACGTTTTTTTGCATACAAGAAAATTTTTGCCACGTACCTGGAAGGTATACCGGATAGGTGAGTGATGAGAAATCGTCTCCATTAAACATGTTAATATTTTCATGTTTAGGAAGGGGATGAACAGATGGTTAGTACAATCGTGTCTACGACGATTCTTTATTGGACGACTGCGATCGACTTGCTATTAATTTTGTTGACGTTATTTGCCATGTATCCTAGGAAAACAGAACACCGTCAGATTTTGATTGGACAGGTAATAGGATCAACAATTTTGGTAACGGTACCGATGCTGTTTGCGTTTGTTTTCAAATGTATACCGGCGGATTGGGTACTTGGATTTTTTGGGTTTGTGCCAATTGCGTTCGGTATTCGTTACTTGTTTGCGGCATGTGAGGCAGATGAAAATGCACTCAAGATTGCGCGAGAACGCGAAGATAAATCACTCGTCTTAACGATGATGATAATTGCGTTGTCTAGCTGCTTACCAGATAATATCGGATTATTTACGCCTTATATGGCAACCTTATCAGCTGGTCGGTTAGCCGTGGCATTGGCAACATTTATGATTAATATCTTACTGCTAGCTTTTATTAGTCAGCGTTTGGCGAAGATCCCGAAAATTGGGGAAGTGTTTGAACGTTTTGGTCGATGGATCACGGCGTTTGTTTACATCGTACTAGGTGTGTTGGTCATTGTTGAAGCTGGCACGATTCCACATATTTTGAACTTATAACACTCTGACGTCCGTTTCCGTTAACGGACGTTTTGTTGCATATGCAACAAAAACAAGGTATGATAGTTCATGAGGATAACAATATGACGAGTAATTTGAGAGAAATTGGCATGATTGCCCGAGCTTTGGATTCAATTAGTAATGTTGAATTCAAGTCATTTAACCTAACGAAGGGGCAGTACTTGTATTTAGCCCGCATTGCGGAGAATCCCGGTATCATCCAGGAAGAACTTTCTGAGATGATTATGGTTGATCGTACAACCGTTGCGCGTGCCGTTAAGAAGCTATTAGCGGACGGTTTGATTGTGAAGCGTGATAACGCAGAAAACTTGAAAATTAAGCATTTGGAAGTGACGGATAAAGGTCGTGAACTGTATGACGTTATCAAACGTGAAAATGATCATTCAGAGACGATAGCGTTGCAAGGATTCACAGCGGATGAAGTGCAAACACTGAATAGCTTGTTGCACCGAATGCGTGAGAATGTTGCAACTGACTGGAATGCCGTGAAGAAAGGCCATCAACGAGAGTATTAGGAGAGAAATATGACAACGACACATAAGCGACTAAGCGTAACTGATGTGAATGAGCTGCGTGAGATTTCAATCGAGACGTTTACAGATACTTTCGGTGCTCAAAACACACCTGAAAATTTACGTGATTATTTGGCTGATGCATATCAAGAATCGGTGCTTGTAAAAGAATTAGAAAATGCCGAGTCATTATTTTATTTTGTGATGGTAGATGATGAAATTGCGGGCTATTTGAAGTTGAATGTTGGGGATGCCCAGTCTGAAGATATGGGTGAATCAGCCCTCGAAGTTGAACGCATCTATGTCCTTAAGAGTTTCCAACGCCGTGGATTGGGACGCGTCTTCATTACTGAGGCTGAAAAGGTTGCCCATGAGTTGAATAAGGATCGCATTTGGCTTGGTGTTTGGGAGTACAACCCAAATGCGATTGCTTTCTACGAGAAGATGGGCTTCTTAAAGACTGGTGAATCCCATGATTTCTACATGGGCACGGATCGACAAACAGATATCTTGATGGCCAAGGAATTGTGAGCATAACCGGATGAAGAGTAAAACAGTACAACTTATCATACTAGACGTTGTGACAGCGTTCTTTATGCCCGCCTACATGTTATTTGTTTTCTATGGTTGGTGGCATTTGATTAATCCGATATGGGATGTCAAAGGTGGTAATGACTTCATATGGATGTTGATACTGCTATTGCTAGTTTTGTTACTAGTTGCATTGGTGTTCGGGCCATTACTTGTGACTATCTGGGTTAATGCTAGATATTTTAGAAAGCGTGCACGGAATGGTGGTAAGGATACAGTCTGGATTGTATTGATAACACTCGCTGCGTACATCGAGGCCTGGTATTTTGGTAACCACTATTTGTGGAAGGTAATTGAGACCGTACAGAATGATTATGTCTGGACCTGGTGGTAATGAAAACGAAAAACTGGTAAATTCACCCATTTGTGGCGAATTTACCAGTTTTTTCTGTTAACGCAGTGCTTGCTGGGTCATTAAGGTGACGTTCGCGAGTACCGTTTCATTATTAAGTTGAGTCTGGAACTTATATTGTGACATGAAATGAATCATCAGCTGACCTGCAATAATGCGAAGCAAATCATAGCCGGTTAACTGATGATTAATGGATGAATCACTACGCATTAGGCCCTGCAAAATTGTCGTCACATGACCTAACTTTGGGCCGATTTCGCTAATCATATGTTCTCTAAGAGTCGTATTAGCTAAGGCCTCGTTTACTAATACCTGAATCACTTGGTTGTTCTGTTGCATGAATGACCAACGATCAGACACGATGAATGCGATAACATCATCAATGGTGGTTGCTTTATCTTGAACAGATGTGACGAATTGCTCACTGACATTGGGCACTAGTTGTTCAAGGAGTGGTGCCAGGATCGCATCCAGCAACGCGTTTTTATTTTTAAAGTGCTTGAACATGGTCGCATCACTGAGACCAGCTTCTTGAGCAATGGCTGCCGTAGAGGTTGCATGGAAGCCGTTTTGTGCAAATAGGCTTACTGCAGCACGTAGAATACGGCGCTTGCCATCGGGCATATCAGTAGTTGTTAGCCATTCATCAAAACTTAAAACTTGATTAGTCATGTTAATTTACACCTTTCGATAACGCTTTAGGCCAACAATATTGCCAATCGTTAAAATGATAATAAAAATTACCAAAGCAAGCAAATTACCGGCAATGTCAGAGAAGCTGGCTCCCTTGAGGATGACATCGGTCAAAGCAGACGCAGCGTACTTCATTGGCAACAAGTTAGCTAGCCATTGTGCCCAGTCGGCCATAGCATGCAAATCAATCAAGCCCGAAAAGAAAATTTGTGGCACGACAACCAGTGGGATAAATTGCATCATTTGGAATTCGGATTGTGCAAATGTTGACATGAAAATTCCTAACGCTAAGGCAACTAATGCCAACAAAAGGGTCGTTAAGATAACTAAGAAAATCGAACCAGCGACTTGAACGTTAAGGACGTTGATGGTAAACAAAACGATTAACAATGTCTGAACAACGGCGACAAAGCCATAACTAATTAAGTACCCATAGACAATCTCAGCACGGCGCACTGGGGTTGCTAGCAAACGTTCAAGTGTACCTGATGTACGTTCCTTCAATAAGGCCATCCCCGAAATCAAAAAGACAAAGAAGAATACGAAGAACCCCATCAAAATCGGCATCATCTTATCAAAGAAAGTTGAGTTGGCATTGCCGTAATTGTAGGTGTTCAGGATTTTTGGTGTTTGCGCAGCGACTTTTTTTGTCTGAACAGCGGCCGGTAAATTAGCTTCTAAAGCTTTTAGCGCATCCGCCATGCCGGTAATGTTTGATTTGGTGATGGCGCCTTGTAAGGCCATCTTCGCTAATGCAGTTTTGGAAACATCCGTGTTGGCATAAGTCACATGGTAGGTGTTATCTGAATAATCAATGATTGCATCAACGCGTTCAGCTTCCAAAGCCTTCTTAGATGATGCCGTAGAATCATAAGCCTTAACAGAAACGTGTTTTGTAGCATCAAGGTTGTTGTAAATGGCGGTGGGCACTTGGACTGTCGCGATTGAACTTGTTGTCGTGGTATTAACGTTAAAGACGTAGCTCATTAGTGCGAGCACCAGTAGAGGCGCCACAAACAACAAGGCGAGGGTGCGCTTGTCGCGAATCAATTCAGTTAAAACGCGTGTAGCGATTGCAAATGTTTTCATCGTTGGGCCTCCGCTTTCAAAAAGACATGTTCAATTGAAGCGACACCGTATTGTTGTTCTAATGCCTTGGGTGCATCATTTGCAATTACAGACCCGTCAAGTAGTAGGGCAACGCGATCGGTTAGTTCCGCTTCATCCATGAAGTGAGTGGTTACCAAAATGGCGCGACCTTCATCACGTAGGCGTGTTAATTCAGTCCAAATTTTTTGGCGCAATGATGGATCAATCCCAACAGTTGGCTCATCCAGAACTAGTAGTTCAGGTGCACCAAGCAGGGCGATGGCCAACGATAGGCGACGCTTCATGCCACCAGAGTAACCACTGACGCGTTTGTCTAAGTCATTGGTCAAATCAACCACTTCGGCAACGTGATTGATTTCTGTTACGACATCGCTGGTGACATTTTTCATTTTGGCAAAGAAAGCGAGATTTTCACGACCACTTAAAGCGTCATAAAGCGCGTCAGTCTGGGCCATGTAACCGATATTAGCTAGTAATTCACGATTGGGCATCACTGTGTCGAAAACGGTTGCTTGGCCGCCATCAGCTTTTTCCATACCAAGCGTAATCTTGATGATTGTTGATTTACCAGCGCCTGATGGCCCGATTAGGCCAACTATTTCGCTGCCGTGAACTTGAAAAGACACGTCCTTTAAAACGGGCTGCGAACCAAACGATTTTTTGACGTCAGATAGGTTGATAATTTCTTGAGCCATAGTCATATTATCCTTTGTGTAAATTTGGTAAGTAAGTGATTACTTACCTGCTCAAGGATAGTATACCGCAATCAGATGAAGGTGCAAGGCTTTATGCAATATAAAGCCTCACATGACTGCGAAGCTAGAGAATGCCTTATCAGGGCAGAAGTGCTAAAAATGGCATAAATGTACATGTATTTTTTGTCAGGAAGGTTCGTGGCTTAATGCGCGTGCACGTTGTATAATTGAAAGCATTATGAATAAGATTTTACAAGAACAATTTTTCGTTGATAATCTATCAGCGCAACAAGAAGCCGTTATTTCTAACATGAACGCCTACATTGGGGATGGTTTGAAGCAAAACGATCACCGTGTGGCAATTATCCAAGGTGCTGCTGGTACCGGTAAGTCAGTTGTTTTGATGAACCTGGTTACTAAGTACATGACTGACAAGCGTTACAAGACTGCGTTAGTTGTTAACCACCCTGAGCTATTCAAGGCCTACAAGGATTTGGCCGTTGATATTCCAGGTATGCGCGACAAGGACATTACGCGTCCTACTCCATTGATTAACAACGCGCAAAAGCGTAACTGGAAGTACGATGTTATTTTCGTTGACGAAGCGCACTTGCTATTGTCAAAGCCAGAGCCATACATGCACTACAATGGTGAAAACCAATTGCAGGACTTGATGGACTTGGCCAAGGTTGTAGTCGTGGTTTATGACTTCGCCCAAGTGTTCCAATCAAAGATGTACTGGGATAAGGACTTGCTATTTAAGACGATCGGCAAGCACCCATACCACCAATTCGACATGGATTTCCAATACCGTATGGTGGCCAGCCAAGAACAAGTGGACTGGATGGATGATTTGACGGCTGAAAAGCCATTGCACCCATTCCCAAACAATTCTGATTTTGAATTCAAGGTCTTTGACAAGGCGGGTGATTTGTACGAAGCCATTAAGGCGAAAAACAAGGAATTCGGTCAAAGTCGTGTTGTTGCAACGTCAGGATTCCCACGTATTGATGGACGCCACAACGTTGAAATGGATACGTTTAACTTGCCTTGGGATGAGTGGGATCCACAACGTACGCACTGGGCCAAGCGTGAGGGTTCAATTACGCAAGTTGGAACGATTTATACGTTGCAAGGATTTGATTTGAATTATGTGGGGATGATTATCGGTCCTTCATTTGGTTACGATCCTAAGACGGATAGCGTAACGATTATTCCTGAAAAGTATTCTCACAAGGAAATTTTCAAGAAGCGTCAAGACCGCAAGTTCACGGAAGAAGAGTACAAGGCCTTTATTGCCAACGTTTTGAACGTCTTGATCAAGCGCGGTAAGTATGGTTTGTACTTGACGGCGTACGATGACGCTTTGCGTGCTCGTTTGCTGGAATTGCAAGAAGAGAATAAGTAATCTTGATTAACGTGTTTAGCTTTTGAGCTAGGCGCGTTTTTTGTATTCACTACTTTGTGACACAAAGTAGTTGACGTATCGACTACTTAGTTTTACTATATAGTGGTACTAAGCAATACGAAGTAGCGAGGAAATAAGATGACTGGCATAACAGAAATATTGAAAGGGGTCCTTGAAGGGGTAGTGCTTGAGATTATCAACCGCCATGAAACATACGGTTATGAAATAACCAAAACCCTCCAAGACGCTGGTTTTGAAGATATTGTCGAGGGCACGGTTTACACGATTTTGATTCGCTTGGAGAAGAAGAATCTCGTGAACGTTGAAAAAAAGAAGTCTGATGTTGGTCCGATGCGTAAGTTTTACACACTAAATGCAGCGGGTGAAGCAGAATTGCGTGATTTTTGGGAACGCTGGGGTTTTATCACAGCCCAGCTAAACAAGCTGAAGGAGAATTAATAATGGCACTAGAATGGACGGACATTAAGAAGTGGTTTGACTTCAAGCAAATGAAGGCAGACAAGGCGGAATGGAACAAGCAGCAAGCGCGTATTAAGGCGATGCCAGCAGATTATCAGATTGTCATCGGCGAAGTGCAAAATTATTTCTGGCATTTTGCTGGCGGTGACGGCATGGATATGATGGCAAGCATTTACGATTTGATCGACTTTTTCGAGGAGGGTGCAGCAAATAACGTGCCGGTACTTGAATTGGTAGGAAATGATGTCGCTGAGTTTGCTGAGAATGCTTTGCGTGAAATGCAGGCTAAGCGTTGGACGGATGATGTAAAGGTTAAAATCAATCAGCGCGTTGCTGAAAAGCTCGCAAAGTTGCAATAATGATAACGTTTTCACAAAATAAAATGGCTATGTAAGCGTATTCACGGGCGTTTTTGGTGTTTCTTTGTTCCTTTTTTCACAAGTTCGTGCTATAGTAAATGCATTGATAAAAATGATTTAGAGGTAAACGACATGACTGCTGTGATGACGACGAATATTATTAATGTAAACAACCACTTCAACAATGTGCTACGCAAGTTGCGCGCTGGCCAAACTGTTTCATCTGTTGTTCGTGAAGAAGGTTGGGCTGCCCCAGTTTTGGAGCAAATGCAAACATGGTATACGTTTGATTACGAAGGCTACATGTCAGATATCCGTACTATCGAAGCCGGCGAGCAACTACGTGATCTTGATTCAGCTGAAGATGCTTGCAACTTGTTGATGGTTTACGCTGCAACGCGTCGTGATGGGTTCGATTACAAGGATGCCTACTACGAAATGTGCCGTTTGAACGATGAGTCAACAGACTACCGTGCGAACGTTTTGGCTGTTATTGACAACGCAGCTGCTTAATTTAAAATATGACTTTTAACACCTAACTTTGTTTGGATACGAGGTTGGGTGTTTTACTTTGTTATACTTGTGCATAATACGAGGGAGGTGTGCTATGCAAGACATATTTGATCTACTTAAGGCGCATGCAGATTCGGAAACGGCAGTGGGAATGTCTGCGTATCAACGCAACCAGTTTCCGTTTCTGGGCATTAAAACGCCAGTCCGCCGAGAATTAACCAAGCCGTTTATCAAGGCTGCAAAGCAAAGTGGCGTGATTGACTGGGATTTTGTAGAGACTGCTTGGAAACAAGATGCCCGTGAATACCAATATGTGGCCTTGGATATGTTGAAAGCACAGATGGATTTGTTGGTTCCTGATGATTTAGCGCGTTTCCAAGCATTGGCGATGCGTAAGTCATGGTGGGATACAGTTGATAACATGGCGCACGAAGTTGGCCATATTGTTGTCACGTATCCTGAAACAAAAGGAACGATGCTGGCTTGGAGTCGACATGATGACTTTTGGGTGCGTCGTTTGGCGATTCTTCATCAATTGTTTTTGAAGGATCAAACGGATACAGCGTTAATGACGGAAATTCTAACTGCTAACTTTGGTTCGTCTGAGTTTTTTATTAACAAAGCCATTGGCTGGGCATTGCGTCAGTATAGTAAGACGAATCCTGATTGGGTGCGTGAGTTTATTGCAACTCATGAAAGCGAAATGACGCCATTATCAATTCGTGAAGGCAGCAAATATGTCTAGGATAACGGCCTGCAAAAAAATAATTACTTTTTTGAGGTTTTAGACTTTACAAACAAAAACAAAGGGCGTATATTTAATTATGTTGTTGAGGCAACGAATTAAATATTGGGCTTATATGCTAATTGGATAAACACCCCGGCTACGAACCGGGTATTGCAGGTTCGAGTCCTGCTAGGCCCATCAAAGAAAGCACCGAGAGAAAATTCCTTCGGTGCTTTTATTGTGTATTCGAGCATAATTCTAGGTTCATCATTTTGTTTGAAGTTGCTAATTAAATATATAAATACCCGTAACATCACCGACCGTTATTCAGGCTTGTGATGTTACGGGTTATTACTTTTTATAAACTTAGTTACTGTAATTTAATGGCGTCATATGATTTAACATCGCTTAGTTCCTTATTCATATCATCTGAATAAGTGACATATCGGCGAATATCTGCTTCTTTACTTTGGAATCCGCCATCGGAATGTAACTCGTTACCTGATAGGGTCAAGTTTTCCATGTATACGCGATAAACCCTAGTAAAAGACTTTGAAACTTCTGAGTTCGCCTTATACAGAGCTCTAACTTCATAAGTAACATTAGATCCATCATCATCAAAGTAGGCTTTTCCCTCGGATATGCCTGATGAAGAGTTGCTATCGTGTTCAATTAAATAGATGCCTAGTGGCGTAACGTTTTCGTACGCATCTGCTGAGGCTGCTTTTTCAGCGTGGGGTTGAAAGGCGGAGGCAATTTCGCTCATATTAGAAATTTGCGAGGGATCAACTAATCCAGATACCTTAGCTTTAATTTCTCTTGAACCAACATAATTCGTTCCCCGGCCATTTTCAAAGCTGCTCATTAAACTAATTGTGACAGTGTCGCCATTTGATAACTTACCATTATTTTTTACGTAAGCTGAACTGAACATTGAGTTTGAACTTTTCAGTAGAACACGTCCATGTCCATTAATTCCACTGAAGCTAGTCTTGATAGTTTTCAAGTACTTACTTGTTGAAATTGTCTTAGTTTTGCGTAGGCCGGATACCTTAAACGTTCGAACAGAGAACTTAACGGGGTTAGTCTTGTCGTTACCATTATCAATGGTTAACTTGACTAATTCTCCATTCTTCAAGTTCGTTTCGTTACTATACTTGAACTTAACTTCATCTAACCACTTAGCGACTTCAGTTGCCTTATCCTGCTGATCAGATGGCAGACTACTAATAACACTGTTTCGAGAAGAAGTGCTACGTAGTTGTTGCACTTGGTACTGGCTTAGCCCTGAACGCTTTGCGTATAACTTATATAGCTCCTTCTCAAATTTAGTATTATCTGGCGAAATAACACCGTCTGTGTCGTATCCATTGTAAGTCACCTTAATTTGGTTCGATAAATCAACTTGACGGTGATTGTGTGAGTGGATAGCAAATGCACCACCGATGACAACAACTGCTACACCGACCCAAACAAACTTATTCTTCAAAATGTCCATGTTTAGTTCTCCTTGTTACGCTTATTGCGGAAGGCCCAAACCAAAACGATTGCAATAACAGCGATTATGGCCGCAATTGTTGGTGCGCTAGTCGCTTCAGGTGCAGTATGCGTAGCAAGCTTAGCTGTTTTACCAAAAGCTTCGGCAATTTGACCAAGTCCGTTACTTGAATCTGACGTGTCAACTTCAGTAGCCATCTTCTCAATAAGAGATGGCATTTCGTAACCAAGTACTGCTGCGTACAAGTTGGCTACTGTGATGATGATTTTTGACCAGATTGGCAATGCCGCTTCACGTGTACCGATCAGAGCAAGGACTCCTGTAATCAAACCGACGATGGCAAAGTGATAGTTTCGGAAATTATCACCAGGATTTGGCAAGTTGGTTGCCATGGTAACGAATAGTCCCATGATGATAAGAATGATTGCTACGACTAGTAATGCGATACGTTGCTTATGCATGTTTTGCATGATAAATACTCCCTATACTCCTAAAAACAAAAAAATGACTGTCAGTCGTTTTCAAGACGCTGAATCAGGGAATTGACTCTACCGATTGTGATTTTCGAGTCGGATGACTCAAATATCAAATCAAGGATGATCTTTTTAAGGGAAGCTTTGTTGTTCGGAAGTGACTTCAACACGTTCTGTTGCAATGAATAAGTTGAAAGCAGAAGTGAGATTTCTGGCAACAACGATTTATCAATCGCAATGGCGGAGTGATTGTCAGAGTTGTTCCGACGATAAATAAGTTCCTTGTTAGATTCATCAGATAGAATCGGTTCGATGATTCGACGAATTGTTGAGACAGACAGTTCTGGAAACAATTCATAGACTCCACTTAGGAATATGAAGTTCTGCGAGTGTGTCATAGTGGCGCACTCCTTTCATACTATTAGTGTGGCCTGTGTTATTTCATTCTAGTCAAAGCTTAAATACCAAACCAGACGGGGGTCGTGGCATGGGTAACTAGCTTAAAACAGTGTCGTTTATTACTTATGATAAATTAGCAAACGCCAAAAACGGTTGTTTTCCGATATTTGGGAACTTTCTAATTTTTAATTTCATGGCAAAAAATCTTTTCAAGGGGGTGATCCCCTTAGGCGTGGAGTTAATGATATTTAACATGTGTCAACTTTATATAACATGTAATCCAAATGATTGCTGAATTGTACTGTTGTAAGCCGCTAGAATTTAATATCAAAATTAGTTGATATTGTGTTACGTATCACCATCTTGAAATTTGAGTTAATTTGACAATTTTCTATCTGTGTTGGATATTGAAGTTATTAAAAGAGTGGGATTATTTAAGAGCTTATTGATAATTTTTGATCTGTATTTCATGCGGAGAATGGAGAATAACTATGCAAAGAACAGAAGAAACTAGTCGCCCGATTGGCGTGTTTGATTCGGGTGTTGGTGGTGTTAGTACTCTAAAAAAGTTGCATAAGATGCTGCCGAATGAAGATTTTTTATTCTACGGTGATTCTAAAAATGCTCCGTACGGCAGCAAGTCACAAGAGGCTGTTTATATGCTGTCAAAAGACATAGTTGAATATTTTAAGCAGAAGGATGTTAAAGCGATTGTGATAGCATGTAACACAGCAACTAGCGCAGCTAAAGAACGATTGATTGAAGAATATCCAGAACTACCAATTATTGGGATAGAACCAGCACTAAAAGAGGCTGTTGATAGCAACGAACGAAATATTTTGGTGATGGGAACGAATTTGACTATGAAACTGCCAAAGTATCAAAAGATGGTTAATGAGTATAGTGATACGCATAATATTATTTCGCTACCTAGCCCTGGTTTAGCCGAATATATAGAATCGGGTATGGATGACGATGGGACATTGAAGGGACTGTTGCAGAATTTATTGGCAAGTTATTCAGATGTTCCGTTCGACGGCGTTGTACTTGGGTGCACACACTATCCGTTTGTTGCAGAGACTATTCGCTCATGCTTCCGTCCTAACATTACCATTCATACAGGTTACGAAGGCGTTGCAAATCGACTTAAAAATTTGTTGACAGAATCAGGGTTGTTAAGGACTCAACCGAATGGAGGATCTGTATCGTTTGATAGCAGCTCACAGGATTCAATCCAGTATTATGAAAAAATGTTTCAAACGAGGTAGGTGGCTACAATTTTAAATCATCAAAATATAGAGCCGGATGCAGGCTTAGTTGCGAAAATTATTGCACATGATAGTCAAACACCTATTGCTAATGAGTTACATTGGCATCAAGCGTTAGAGATTACGTTCATGCTGGACTGGCCTGAATCAGTAATTGTAATTGGACAAAACCGGGCCATTCATAAATCGGGTGATATTTGGCTGGTAAATCCAATGCAAATACATAACTACAAAGCGCTGTACAAAGTTGCCACACCGACGGCCTTAACTATCCTATTTCCATACAATTTCTTGGCAGCTATTTATGGGGATATCGCTCGCGGATCTTTCGAACTTAATTTACAACGCAGGGATGCTTTATGGCGTTTTGGTAATGAAATTTGGTCGTTGTATCATAGTGATGCAAAGGACGCAAAGATTCTTCAGAATATTCAATTGTTACAGATGCTACAGGAGTTGGTCACGTATCATTTTAGGTATCGAGATGAAGTAGATGGTCATAATGAGTTAACTTTTTCTATTGGACGGACTGCTGAAATAACAAATTTCGTGATGACGCACTATGCTGACGATATAAATACTGATTTAATTGCTCGTCAGTTAAATTACTCTGAAGCGTACATTGCAAGATTAGTTAAAAGCGAAATGGAAATTACTGTCACCCAATTAATAAATCTTGTCAGAGCTGATCATGCAAAACATCTTATTGATACGACGAATTATCGGTTAGATGACATTGCAGTACAAGTCGGATTCAAAAACGTAAAAAATATGAACAGATGGATGAAACGCTACTTTGGTAATGGGAGTAAGAGTTTTAGAAGTCAGTAATAAACAGTCTAAAGGCTAATTTACGATGTCAGAAATTGGCCTTTTTAGTGTCGATTTTGATAACAACTTCAAAATGAGCTGTATATAATGGTGTACACAGGGGAAAATATATTGTTTTAGGAGGTATCAAAAATGATGAATGAAATTAGCCTATATAAAACCGTGAATATTGACGGGGTTAATATTTTTTACCGGGAAATGGGTTCAAACAATAAACCCGTTATGCTGTTGTTGCACGGATTCCCGTCTGCAAGTCATATGTTCAGAGACTTAATGCCATTGTTAAGTGAGAAGTTTAGGTTAATTGCACCCGATTATCCGGGGTTTGGCCAATCGGACGCTCCTTTACGAGATGAATTTGATTATACATTTGATAATTTAGCTGACGTAATGAATAAATTTATCAGGCAACTTGATATCCCACAGTTTTATCTCTACGTGTTTGATTATGGAGCACCAATTGGTTTTCGAATTGCGAAGAGTTCCCCTGACAAAATTCTTGGTATCGTCAGTCAGAATGGCAATATTTATGAAGAAGGATTGGGAGAAAAGTGGCAGGACAGGATGGCATATTGGGCCCATCCGACATTAGCCAAACGTGAAGCCTACAAGCAAGCGTTCGCACCAAAGACAATTATTAGTCAATATTTAGACGGTACGATGCGAGAAAGAGTTTCCCCCGATGGGTATACTTTGGATATTGCTTACACTCAATCTGAAGAATATGCAGAACGGCAGTCCGATTTGATTTTTGATTACAGAAATAATGTGGCGAAGTACGGGGAGTTTCAGCAGTATATACGTGAATATCAGCCTAAAATTCTCGCTGTTTGGGGAAAGAATGATGTTTCCTTTATCCCACAAGGAGCTAACGCATTTAAAAAAGACGCAAAAAATGTGGAAATTCATTTGTTAGACACTGGGCATTTCGCATTGGAAACCCATGCCGCAGAAATTGCGCAAATGATTAGCAATTATTTTTAGAGGTGAATGGACAATGCCATTAATGAAAATCGATATGATAAAAGGGCGAAATCAGGAAGTAATCACAAAAATTTTGGATATTTCATACCAAGTGATGTTGGAGGCGTTTGGTGCTCCTGAGGGAGATCGTTATCAAATTGTTAGTCAACACGAAGAATATGAAATGCAAATTTTGGATACTGGGCTAGGTATTACGCGAACGAATCAAGTCCTTGTATTTAGTTTGGTTACACGCTTTAGAACAGTTGATCAAAAACAGATATTTTATAGAAATCTTGTTGCACAACTTAACGAGGAATTGGGAATCAGGTCGGAAGACATTATGATTAACCTTGTGGTTAACCAGGATGCCGATTGGAGTTTCTTTGACGGTGAGGCGCAATTTCTAACGGGTGCTCTGCACTAAATACTTTACCTTTAAACTAAATATCCCCCATACATTAGTTTTGAGATTACATCTCAGTTGGTAACTAAGGTATGGGGGATATTTGATTTAGACGAACTCTGTTAATGACGAGCCCTAACAGAGCGCTATGTCAGAAATTGGTTATTTTAGTTTAGATAATTGTCCAAATTACCTCTTTGAATAAATAGAATATTAAATGTAAGCGCTTACTAAAAAGGTTTTACTTTGGAGGGAATATGAATAAGTTTGATGACATTATCAATCACGCTATTAACAATGGTAGCCTTGGGGGAGCTAATTTAACAATTTTACAATCAGGTAAAAAGGTCGTTCATGCTCACTATGGTACAGACGGTGAGGATTCAATTTGTCGTTTATACTCAATGACCAAGATTTTTACAGCGGTAGTTGCAAGAAAATTGATCGAAAAGCAGCAACTTTCATTGACGGACAAGTTGTCTGACTATCTACCTGAGTATGGTAACCAGTTGTATTTTGACGAAGATGGTCATATCAATCACAGTGATAAGCCAATTACGATTGAACATTTATTAAATATGACGTCAGGTATTTCATACCCATCAACAGGGACGTATGGTAAAGAGAAGACTAAGGAGCATGAAGAGGCGATTGTAGCGCTCTTGAAGGCTGGACGACCATTATCACACAGGGACATTGCCAATTCGTACGGACTAGTTCCTCGAGATTTTGAGCCTGGTGAGGGTTGGGAATATGGCGCCAATGCTGATATTTTAGGCAGTGTTCTTGAAATTGTTTCCGGTAAAGATTTGGAAACGCTTTATCAGGAAGAATTATTTGAGCCACTGAAAATGAAAGATACCCATTTTTTTGTCCCAGAAAGTGAGACACATCGCGTGAGTGGTGTATTTACGCGAGATACAAAGTTCGAATTAGTAGTTCGGCATAATCGACCTCTAACTAAAAATCCGGAGGCTGGGTATTTAACTTTGCCGCTGCATAATAACATTGATGTAGTAGCACCTCTGTATGTTGCCGGCGGCGGAAGCGCCTACTCGACAGCAGAAGATTACGCTGTTTTTGGTGAAATGCTACGTAATAATGGCCATCTTGATGACGTAATTATCTTATCAGAGGCGACAGTTGCAGATATGGTTACGCCGAGTTTGACAGAGAAGCAAATGGCGTTTAAAAACAAGGATGAAGTTGGAATGACTGTCCCGGGATATAACTATTCAAATCTCATGCGAATCCTTACTAATCCCGAACAAGCTAAAGTGCTTGGTGTTAATGGATCCATCGGTGAGTTTGGCTGGGATGGTGCTGGTGGTAACTTTATTGTGATTGACCCATCACGTGAATTAGTAGCGGTGTTCATGATGCAAGATAATGCAGGACCGGAACCTATCCTACGCCGAGCCTTATACAAGGCACTTATGTCTGAATTTAAGGTGATGCATTAATGTCAAATCATAAAGAATTCCGACTCAAACTCGGATTATTGTCGATATCGAGTCTCCTTGCATTAGCCCAAGTTGTTGCGGCAGCTTTTCCGCTGATGTATGCGCAGTTTGAAGGTGTTTCAAAATCCGGCGTTGAATTGCTATGAACGATACCAAATCTGGGGACGTTAATCGGATTGCTGGTATCAGGGTATGTTATTAAAATGATTGGGTCGAAAAAGACGGTTCTTCTTGGTGTAATTACATATTTTGTATTTGGTACGATGCCACTGTATTTAAATAATTACAATCTCATCCTGGGTTCGAGAGTTCTTCTCGGAGTGGGTTCAGGTTTGTTTAGTGCACTAGCCATTTCTTTATTGAGTCGCTTTTTTCAAGGACCAACATTATTTAAAATGCTAGGATATCAAAATGCGACGGCAAGTGTAAGTAGCACATTTTTTTCATTTACGTTGAGTTATTTTGTAATCTACAGTTGGCACGGCGCATTTGTGATTTATCTGTTAGCCGTACCAGTATTGTTCATGTTCTGGAAATGGGTGCCACGTATAACAGACACAGTACCTGATAAGGTAACCGAACCAGGTGTGAAGACAAGTGATGATAGTGGCTTTAATAATAAATTGGTCCTGATTGAGTTAGTAGTTATGACGTTAATATTTTTCATTTCGCTGGTAGCGATGAGCTATAAAATGCCGCAGTTGATAGTTGAGCGGCATTTGGGGAATATCCAGGATGCGTCAAATCTGTACGGCTTTTTTACCCTAATCAGTATTCCAGTATCGTTAGTTTATGGTACGGTTAAGCGGATTTTCAAAAATACATTAATCGTTCTGATTCCATTGCTGGGGGCGATTGGCTATGCTCTGATTATCGCTCAAAATAGCATTGTAGGGCTGTACATTGCAACGATTTTGGTGGGGGTTGCATATGGTTTGATGGCTCCAGAACTTTTTAACAAGGTATCGGAGATTGCACCAACTCATCGTACAGATCAATATACAGCGATAGCTTCAATCGCTCTAAATATCGGTGTATTCGCTTCGCCAATAGTGACGAACGCTCTATCAAACAGTGTTCTACGCGTCCAAAACAGTGATGGCGTGTTCTATGTTGGATTGGTTGGGTTTGGTATAGCGACATTGATGGCTTGTATTGTGAGGAAAGCTGATTGAAAACAACAAAGATGAAAGTGGAGATTAAGAATTAAGATACGATCAACTAACTAAAATCGGCAGGAAAAAGCCAATACGTATAGTAGATGGCAGCCTGATAATCACGTAATAAAGTGGTTATCAGGCTGCTTTTATATGGTTGCAACTAGTTAAGGACTGTAGAATATGGCGATCGGCAGTTGCCGCACTTACTCCATGTATATGAGATTGCTTTTTGTTCACTTTGCAGTAGAGGCTATCAGTAAAAAAGACGAAAATGACTGTTTCGTCTTTTTTTATATTTACACGCAATTAACCTCAAGCTATAGTTGATAATAATTAGGTACACATACCAGACTGCGGGGGAAATAGCATGTTACAGAAAAAACGGGTTACACCGACATTGCCTGACTATCAATCTGTGGTAAAAATGTATCATGAAGCGTTTCCAGCTAATGAACAGTTACCACTTTGGTATTTGCAGTTTTTAACATTGCGAAGAGGAATCTCTTTCTCAGCGTATTATGACGATGATCAAATAGTAGGAATGATTTATACAACGAAAACGCAGAATACAATTTTTGTGTTGTACCTTGCAACTAACGCGCGGATTAGATCGAGAGGCTATGGAACGAAAATTCTTCAGCAATTGATTAGAGAAAATCCAAATCAAGAAATTGTCTTGAACATAGAACCACAGGACGTATCCGCTGATAATGCTGACCAAAGAGCTAAGCGGCTGCGTTTTTATCAAAAAAATGGGTTTATGCTGACGGGGTATGTTATAGAAGATAGCAATCAGGAATTTGATATTTTAAGTACCTCAAATCATTTTTCGATTGTAGATTATAAAAGAGCGGTGAAAAAGCTGTCGTTTGGATTTCAAAAGGTGACAGTTAATCCGAAAGAAAACTGATTGCTCATGATGGCGAAAAATTTCCGGGCGTATTACTACGACAATAAACAATAGGAATGCTACAAACTGCGAGAGTCTACACTTTCGCAGTTTTTGTTTGTATAAAACAGCATGATTTTTATAGATTAGCTAATTAATGAAGAGAATATGGTTATCAAATTTTGTTAAATTGCGCGGGATTTTCTCGGGAATGCGATGTACAAGGGTAAGCGGTGTGTTATGCTGTAATAAAGTAAGCGTTTTCAAAAAGTGGGGGGTTCAGATGCTGATTAAGGATGCACTAGAAGATACAGAGCTTATGAGTGATTCTGAAAAAGAACTTGCTAGTTTCTTTTTGCAGGAACGTTTAGATGTGGTTGCCCTAACAGCTCGACAATTAGCAGCGTCTCTGTTTGTTTCACCTTCAACAGTGACACGTTTTTGTCAAAGATTAGGATTTTCTGGATTTCCGGATTTCAAAGATGCCTTCATTAAAGAGAAACAATATTTGGATCAGTCAGTAAAAGATGTGGATGTTAACAAGCCATTTAAACGTGGGGATAGTATGTGGTCGGTAGCCAATGCCGTTCGACAAATGTACGCTGAAGTCTCGGAGGACACGCTTGGTTTACAAGATTATCGGGACTTAGAAAGGGCCAACGCCTTACTCGACAGGGCTGATCGGATATTTATATATTCTTCAGGGGATCACTTATTAATGGCTGAGTTATTTGCAAATAAGATGACCAGAGTTGGGCGGTTAGTTACGGTGATTGAACGAACAGACATGATGGAGTTTCAGATGCAACACACATCTGAACAGGATGTATTTATTCTGATTTCATATTCGGGTGAAACGCAATCACTATATCGGGTCTTAGACGCTATTTCGCGCTACAGTGTCAACATAATCGCCATTACATCATTTGGGAAGAACACCCTGTCCCGGGCGGCTGATATTGTGCTACCTATCAGCACACATGAACGACTAATTCAAAATTATGGTAATTTCAGTACAGGAATTGCGGTGAGCTATATTTTAGATGTACTTTATGCTGATTATGTCTCATGCCATCTTGAGGCGGTTGAAAATAAGACGGTGATTGAACACCGTTATCAGGAACATCGATTTACGGATAATCCAATGATTGATGATGAATAAGAATTTGTAAGGGAATGATAGGCATTCCCTTATTTTTTTGCAACAGTGTTGCAGATGTTGTAACCGTTTTCTTTATAATTTTGCAACACCGTACCAACTGGTATGAAAGCGCTATCTTTTATGTGTTGTGCCTCGTTATACTTCTTTTTGCATCAAAATATTTAGCAATAAAGGAGATTAAATACCTATGGGTTTTCCAACTGGGTTCCTCTGGGGTGGTGCCACTTCAGCTGAACAAATTGAAGGTGCTTATGATGTTGACGGTAAGGGGCTTAGTACAGCCGATATGATGACGTTAGCCGAAAACGGCGCGCCTCGTGAGATTACTGATGCAATTGATTCAGATAAGTTTTATCCAACACACAATGCGATCAAACATTACGAGCATTACGAAGAAGATATTGCCTTATTTGCTGAACTAGGATTTAAAGTATATCGGTTTTCAATGGCGTGGACGCGCATCTTTCCGAATGGTGATGACGCCCAACCAAATCAAAAAGGTTTGGAGTTTTACGATAAAATCGTGGATTTGTGTTTGTCATACGGTATCGAACCGTTGGTTACGATTCAACATTTTGATACCCCGATGGGATTAGAAAAATACGGATTTTGGCAAGGGCGTGAAGTGGTTGATTTGTTTGTCCGTTATGCAGAGGTGCTATTGCGTCATTTCGATGGGCGTGTACGGTACTGGCTAACATTTAACGAAATCAATAATATGTCGACGATGCCTTGGAACGCTGGTGGTATTAGCTTAGATGCCAGTGAGAACGATAAGATGCAAGCGGCATATCATCAATTTTTGGCGAGCGCGAAAGTTGTTAAGTTAGCGCATGAATTAAATGCCGAGAATAAAGTTTGGATGATGTACAATGGGCACTTTTCGTACCCTAATAGTCCTGATCCGGCGGACGTACAAGGGACCGAGGATTTCCAAAAACTCATGATGTTTTATGCGGATGTCCAGGTTCGTGGTAAATACCCAAATTACAAGTTAAAAGAGTTTGAGCGTAAGCATATTGTGCTCCCAGAACACACCGGCGATAAAGACATTTTAGCGGCGGGAACCGTAGATTTTGTGTCGTTTAGCTATTATTTGACCCACGTGACAGGTCAGAAGACACAAGGGATATTGAAGGGATTGAACGGGTTAGAGACAGGCTATACCAATCCATATTTGAAAAAGTCAGATTGGGGATGGGGTATTAATCCGCAGGGGCTACGTTTTGCCTTGAATACACTGTATTACCGCTACGAAAAACCGGTCATGATTGTTGAAAATGGACTAGGTGCTTATGACGATAAGGATGCCGATGGTCAGATTCATGACGATTACCGTATTGATTACATCAAACAACATTTACTCGAAGTCGAAAAGGCAATTGAATTGGATGGGGTTGATGTTATGGGTTATACCGCTTGGGGGCCAATTGACTTAATTGCGGCAAGTAGTGGTGCGATGGACAAACGTTATGGGTTTATCTATGTTGACGTGGATAATCACGGTAACGGTACGTATCAGCGTGAAAAGAAGGACTCTTTTGCTTGGTACCAACGTGTTATTGCGACGAATGGTCGTAGTTTGACGGAAGAATGAGGCGTTTATGCTGAATGTTTTGTACGTTGTTGCGACATTTATTGCAACGGTAATCGGAGCGTTGGCTGGGATTGGTGGTGGCATTGTACTAAAAGCAATGACAGATATATTCTCGCCAGATTCAGTACAAGTCATTAGCTTTTACACAACCGTTGTCGTCTTTACGATGTGTTTAGTATCGATTGTTAAGCAAATTAAGTCGGGCTTTAAGTATGACTTGCCAATGTTGCTTGAAATTTCAGTGGGATCATTAGTTGGCGGTTATATAGGGGATAGCTTGTTGACGGTATTACTGCGTTATTTCCCTGAAAATAAAGTGCAGTTAACGCAGTCCATAATTTTGTTTTTGACGTTAATTTTTTTGATCATCTATACACGGGCGATGCCACAACGAAAGCATGTAGAAAAGCCACATTGGCTATCATCGTTTGGATTGGGGGTGTTTTTAGGGGCAATATCAATTTTTTTGGCCATCGGTGGCGGTCCGCTGAACGTCTCGTTATTGGTAATTTGTTTTGGTTTTACACTGCGTGACGCAGCAATTTATTCAATCGCAAGTATCTTTTTTTCACAGCTTTCTAAAATCTATACCATTGTGATGGCAAATGATTATAGCCGGTATGATTTAGGACTTGTTCCGTGGCTCGCGGTTATAGCGATTATCGGTGGTTATATTGGTACAACGTTAAGTCAACATTTGTCGATTAAAATGTTGGCGATTTTATATAACGTTTTCATGATTATGTTGGCCGTTCTAACATTGTTTAGTGTTGGTCGACATCTGTAAAACAGGAATTAATTTGGGGAGTAATGATTAATATGAATAAACATAGTTTTTGGTTTAAAGTAGCGTTGCTATCGATTGCAACGCTAACAAATGCGGCAGCAGCCGTCCAGGTAACCGTGCCATTGATTCATCAAACTTTGGGTGGGCACTCGCAAACGGACATTGAGTTATTGATGTCTGTGTCAAGTTTAGGTATTTTGATATTTGTTTTGTTGTCACCGCTTGTGACAAGATTAATAGGAAATAAACGAACAGTCGTTCTGGGGTTGTTGGTTTCGGTAATTGCGGGTGTTACACCGATGTTTACCGAGAACTATACGATTATTCTAGCGAGCCGTTTTCTATTTGGCGCCGGTGTCGGATTATTTAATTCGTTATCATTCTCATTAATTTCGATGTATTACACGGGTCATGAGCGTGATGCCTTGATTGGCTATCGAGATGCGGCTGCAGCGATGGTAACAACTTTGCTGACGTGGGTCGTTGGATTCCTAATGGGCGGTGGTTGGCACGCCGCGTTTGGTGTGTACGCGCTTGGAGCAATCCCATTGGTCTTGTTTGGTTTGTTAGTACCTGATAATACACCAGTGGTTGAGGAAGAGCATGTCACTGCGAGTGGTCATGTCCGCGTAAATGGGGCGATGATTTTTTCAGCAGTATTTGCATTCTTCTGGTTTACGGCATACTTTGGTATCACGGTAAAAATGGCACCGGTATTTGCCTGAGCGAGGTTATGGAACAGCTGCGGATGCCAGCTTTGTCACGGGACTTGTAACAGCATTTCAATTCTTGTCTTCATTGTTATTTGGCCAGATTAAGCGTTTGTTAGGGCGCTACTCGATTGCGATTGGCGCAACATTAGCAATGGCGATGGTGTTCATCTTGATTCAGAGTCAGTCACTTATCGTATCAGCTGTAGCCGTTGCTGGTTACGGATTTGCGTTTGGTATGGTTATGCCAGGAATCTTTAGTAATTTAGCAGCTGAGACAAACGCGGTCTCACAGACGTTAGGATCAACAATGATGTTGGTGGGGATCAACGTTGGTGTGTCAGCAAGCCCATATGTGCTTAAGGCATTGAACGGTTGGTTTAATCAAACAAGTGAAATTGCTAATTACGTGATTATTAGCTTTATGTTATTGTTATTAGCCATTGTAGCCTTTATGAAGGCCGCAATTCGCTATGAGCGTCATACTGATAAATTGGGTGAGACAGCTCGTGAAGGAAAGGGATAAACATGGAAAATCATTATTTGGCCGTCGATGTCGGTGGTACCAAAGTTAAATATGGTTTAGTTAATCATAGTGGGGAATTGGTTGAACGTGGTAATCAACCAACGAATCGGCAAAATTTAAAGTCATTTGTTGCGCAATTACAGGCGATTATCGCATTGTATCATGACGATATTCGAGGTGTTGGTATTAGCTTGCCGGTGCGTGTCAATCATGACACTAGCACTATTCACGCCGGAGTGATGTGGTCGTTTTTAGATGGCGTCGACTTAAAGAAGGCGTTGCAATTAGATTTGCCATTAGCTATTGAAAATGATGGGAAAGCCGCTGCGCTTGCTGAACTATGGGTAGGTGAGTTAAAAGGGGTCGCGAATGGTTTAGCACTGGTTCTTGGAACAGGTGTTGGTGGTGGTTTTGTAATTAACGGGCAGTTACATTACGGTGCTCATTATGAAGCTGGTGAATTGTCATTTATTTACCATAACATTACCACAGATCGTGTGTCGCGATTTGGGTTTAGCGGGTCAGCTGTTGAGATGATTAAGGAAATCGCGACTGAATTAGAGTTGCCGGACGTTCATGATGGAGAAAAAGTATTTGAGTTCATCAACGCTGGTTATCCGCAAGCTACGCGCATTTTTAATCAATATGCGCAGACAATTGCGTTGCAGATTCAAAATTTGCAAGCAACGGTTGATATTGAACGTGTCGTGATCGGTGGTGGTATTTCAGCCCAACCGATTGTCACGGCAACTATTCGTGAAGCATACGAGTCTTTTTACAATGGGAATCCGTATATTAATCGCATGATTAGTCATGTCGATATTGTGCCCGGTAAATTCGGCAATGATGCTAATTTGTATGGTTCGATTTACCGTTTGCTACTTGAACTAAATCAAGAAGCTTAATATGAGTGCTAATCGGTGCGATTCCGATTAGCATTATTGCGGCTAGCCGCAACTGAGGGAGTACTAGCGTATGCTTGTCTTTCACAATCTCAAATTAAAATATCAACAAATATATGGTTTTTTCTTATAACTATAGAGTATTCCCTCAGAAGAAAGCAGACATACCTGATTTTTGGTGTGTCTGCTTTTTGCTATTTCATAATTAAGATTAAATAACTTATTTGTTAGCTGTCGTCAAAAGTAATTCGTATGTAGGTGCGTGTGTTGGGAAACAGTTCGTAACAATTGTACTAGTACAACGATGTAAGCATTTCTGACAAATATGATGGTTATAAAATGTGATGGTAGTAGACTTTAGCGTAGAGCAGTATGTTGAGGAGGCAGAAATGAATCGTACAGAACTAAATGATTTGATGAAGGCTAATGACCCGTTCTTTGAACAATTCTCCGCAATGGATGACGAAGTATATGCTGATGGTGCAATTCCAAAGCGCTATAAAGAATTAACGGGATTATCAATTTCAATCGCGACCCGTTGTGATGAGTGCGTCGATTTTCACCTTGGAAATTGTATTGAATTAGGTATATCTTTGGATGAAATCAAAGACGCAATCAAGATGGGTGTAATTGGTGGCGGTTCAATTACTTATCCGCAGGCACGCAGAGCTTATGGTAATTTACAAGATGGTGGATTGATTAAATAAGCATGTGAAGGGGCCACTAAAATTGTTAGCCTTTCTCAGATGTTTTGGAGTTAGTCCAGCGATTGGTAACTATCCCGCAATTGATTGGAACAGAACACCGTCAGAAGATAAGTGCTTAAAGATTACCTTTTTTAAACATGAGTATCAAATAAGGGAGCGTGTTATGTCTAAAATAAGCGAATTTATTACTGAGTCAAAGTTCACTCCAGAAGTAATCGCAGCAATTGTACTTCTAGGACTATTTATTGCTGGGTTTGGCTTTGGTGTGTGGGTTGGGCTTCCTAACTAAAATAATTAATTAGAATACTATAGAAAAACATCCGGTTAATGACCTTATTTAGGTTGTTGATCGGATTTTTGTGTTGTTAACAGTATTCAATTCACCTATATCATTTATGTAAAACATGTTTGATAAAATGTAAAAACAATTTTACAATAAATCCATGGAAAATAAGATTAAGTTATTAAGAACACAGCAAGGACTATCGCAGGAAAAGTTAGCAATAGCAACTGGTGTCACGCGCCAAACTATTAATGCTATTGAGGCAGCAAAATATGATCCGTCACTTGCATTAGCATTTTCGTTAGCTAAAGTTTTAGAGACAACCGTTGATGATCTTTTTGGAGGGAATTATGATTAATACGAAGTTATTCACGTTGAAGACTGCAATCTTTCGAACGGCCTTAGCACTCATTCTTGGTGTATTAGCTTGGCAAATTGTATTGCAGGAATCGGGAAGTGTTTACGTGATTATTGCGGAGGCATTATTGTTCGGCTGGTATCAAAAGAGTACCGGTGTTAGTTTAACAGGTAAAAAAGGGAGTGCATTTAATTTAGATATTATGTCTGTGATGTCAGATGATCCGCACAACGATGAACGAGAGCTAAACAACATGATTCGAGCTCATTTAGCAGCATCACGAGTTTTGTATATAATGTTTGTTTTGTATTTAGTAGAGATAATTGTTGTTGGATTGTTTATGGCAGGTCTTTCGAAGGTGATGATCATAGACCTATCTATTGGCTATGTACTGCTCACCTTGATTGTTATGGCATGGACGAATTATTTTGCATACCGGTATTTTGATGAAAATTTTTAATCATATTACGTTGAACGGTAATAAATTGTTCGAGCGAATAGTCATCTGTTGATAACGGACATTCAAAGTAGAGTTACTATCACCAACATAAAAACAGCCTGACGACCACTTCTTTACGTGATCAGCAGGCTGTTTTTATGTTGTTAAGGATTTACAATTGGTGTAAACGGTTTTGCTCTCATCTATTGATTTAAGTGGTAAAATTTAGCAAATAATAGCTAAACCATTGCGTGGGTTTCTTTATTCATGACTGATAGGAGATGAACATGGCAAGTATTCAAGACATTGCAACGTTGGCCGGGGTGTCGAAGGCGACAGTTTCCAGAATTTTAAATCAGGATCCCAATTTTTCAGTTTCTGAGGTTACCAGAAATCGAGTTTGGCAAGTTGCTAATCAGCTCCATTATAAATTAGCTAATGTAGCTACCCGCAATCATCAAGATAAGTTGCATTTAGCAATGATTACAGCCTTAACGGCACAGGAAGAATTAGCCGGTTCATATTTCCAAGAAATCATCGCAGGTATGAATGAACAAGCCAATCGTTGGGGAATGAAGATTGCAGATCGAATAAGACTTCCAGTAACTGATGAAATTGATTGGCAAAATTTATCGGTCTATGGTGCCGTTCTCGTTGTCGGCGTGCTGACGGACGATGTGTTAGCAAAAATTTACAAGTACAATAAGAATATCGTAATTGTTGATGACAGTCGTATTTTCGAAAACTATGATGTCATTCGAAATGATTTTGGTCGGCAAACTAAGCATTTATTAGACCTGCTTTCTGAAAAAGGTCACCAACGAATTGCGTTTGTTGGCGGACAAACACATTTAGTTGGGGCAACTCAAAGCGAGCAACACAATATGCTAGATGTTCGTCATCAAGCGTATTTAGAGTGGATGTTGTTGCACCGTTTAGAAAATTATACGCAGACATATATCACTGAATGGACGTCCGAGGGGGCGATGCAGGCGACCAAAAAACTTCTCCAAGAAGGGAAACGACCAACCGCAATAATGGCAAGCAGTGATATACAAGCGATTGGTGTTTATCGTGCGATTCAAGAAATGAATTACAAGATTCCGGATGATATTGCGGTGGTTAGTTTTGATGGCATTGATACTTCGGCATATCTTTATCCATCGTTAACGAGTGTGCGACCAGCCGCAAAGGAAATCGGCAAGGAAGCTATTAATTTAGCACGTGAAAAATTAGTAGGTGATCGAGAGTCAGCAATTCAATTAACGATTAATTCAAAAGTATTGCTAAGAGAAAGTATCTAAATAATAACTGTATTGATTGATCGAGAAGATCTGGGGCAAAGTATTAATTTGTCCCGGGTCTTTTTAATTTACGAGTTGCATAACTAAATGTAAGCGTTTACAATTTAAGTTAGTAAACAAGTAAACGAATTTTGAAGACGCTTGTTGCTATTAAAATAAGCCTTGGGGGGTAAGGTACGATGGACAGAGTGGGTGTTCAGTCTAGTCAAAGTTCAATGCAAAGGGCGCTTTCACGCGTGTCGTATGCATTTGGTGCTTTTGGAAATGATGTATTTTATGGTGCTCTTTCGACATATTTCATCATGTTTGTGACGACACATTTATTTAATACGTGAGATAAAGCGCAGAATAATCGGATGATTATGTATATCACGGCAATCATTACGATTTTACGTGTGGTTGAACTGTTAATTGATCCGTTTATTGGTAATTGGATTGATCGGACAAAAACACGTTTTGGTCAATTTAAACCTTGGGTGGTAGTCGGTGGAACCATAACATCGATTATTTTGCTATTACTGTTTACTGATTTAGGGGGACTGAATCAAAGTCACCCATATCTATATCTAGTTGCGTTTGCATTCTTGTATATCATCATGGATATCTTTTATTCATTTAAAGATGTTGCTTTTTGGTCGATGATTCCAGCGTTGTCATTTAATTCCAAAGAACGTGAACGAACTTCTTCTTTCGCCCGAATTGGATCAACGCTAGGTGGAGGACTAGTTGGTGTGGTTGTAATGCCGCTAGTGTTGTTCTTTTCAGTTAATCAGGATAACGGTACAGGTGACGCGCGTGGATGGTTTATCTTTGGTTTAATTATTGCCTTAGTCGGGATTGCAACGTCATGGATTGTTGGATTAGGCACGAAGGAAGTTCAGTCTGATCTGCGTAAGAATGAAAAAGATACTGTCGGATTCAAGCAAATTTTTGAAACTCTGGCTAAAAGTGATCAATTGATGTGGATTGCGTTAACTTATGGTATTTATGCCATCGGGATAAATATCGAAAATTCGTTGGTGCTGTATTACTTCACCTTTATCATGGGAAAATCAACCCTCTTCTCAGTATTCCAGGGGGTCAATATTGTCATTAGTCTGGTTTCAGTTTCAATCTTCCCACGTCTAGTCGATCGATTTAATCGGCGCCGTGTATTCGCGCTTTCCATCGGAATTATGATGGCAGGTCTATTAGTATTTTCAATGGCGGGCAAGTCATTTGCGTTGGTTTTGATTGGTGCAGAAATGTTCCAAGTACCACAAGCTGTCATCTTCTTGGTGGTGCTAATGATTATTACAGACTCAGTGGAGTACGGTCAGTTAAAATTAGGGCATCGTGATGAATCATTAACACTTTCTATTCGTCCGTTGTTGGATAAGTTAGGTGGCGCGCTTTCAAATGGTGTTGTTGGTCAGGTGGCGGTTATTGCTGGGATGACAACTGGTGCAACTGCGGCTTCAATTACAGCTGCTGAAGTCTTTAAGTTTAAAATCATGATGTTCGGAGTACCGGCAATCTTTTTGCTAGTTGCGTTCACAATTTTCTGGCGTAAGTCAACGTTGACTGAAACACGTCACGCGGAAATTGTTGACGAATTGGCTAAGACTTGGGGACAAAATATTTCTATCACATCTGAAACTAAGGAGACTGAAGCTAGTGTTGCTTTGCTCGCACCAGTGGCTGGGGAAATCATGCCGTTGTCGGCGGTTTCAGATGAAATATTGGCCAGTGGTCAAGTTGGCCGTGGTTTCGCTATCAGGCCCACCGATGGTAAGGTGTTTAGTCCGGTTAATGCAACAGTAAAGCAGGTATTCCCAACTCGACACGCAATTGGGTTGGTGTCAGAAGATGGTGTCGCGCTGTTAATTCACGTTGGGTTTGGTACGGTAAACATGAATGGAACTGGCTTTACTAGCTTGGTGACAGCTGGTCAACAAGTGGCAAAGGGGGAGCAATTGCTTGAATTCTGGGATCCGGCCATTAAGCAAGCCGGTTACGATGACACCGTGGCAGTTGTGGTAGCTAACTGGCAAAACTTCGAAGAATTTAAATTAGTTGCAGCAATAGATGGATTGGTAACACCGGTTAGTGAGACGGTCTTTACATTTAAAAAGAAAAATAGGGAGGATATCTGATTATGACACAAGGTAGTTTAATTTCGTTTGATGCTGAGACACAATCATTTCACCTGCATAATGACGAAATCTCATACGTGCCGGGCATTGAAGATGGGGGTGTATTGGCTCATCTGTACTTTGGACGCCGCATTAAGAAATACCATGGTCAATTAAAGAGTCCACGAATTGACCGTGGATTTTCTGGCAATTTACCGGGATCCTTTGACCGAACTTTTTCGCTGGATGCTATTTTACGCGAGTATAGCTATGAAGGGGATGGTGACTTTAGGTCACCAGCGCTTGTGATTAGGCAAGCAGATGGGAGCCGGTCAACGTTTTTCAAGTTCCAGGACTATTCAATTTCAGATGGGAAGCCTGGGCTAACTGGGCTGCCAGCAACTTACGTACTGGATAATTCTGAGGCGCAAACATTAACAATCAACTTGGTGGATGATGTAAGTGACTTAACGTTAGCGATGAACTATACAATTTATCGGAATCGCCCGGTTGTAACTCGCTCGGTTAAAATTATTAATTATGGTCAACAAACAGTAAATATTGAAAAAATAGCATCGATGATGATTGACCTACCAGCTGGTGAGAAGGATGTTATCTCCTTGCCAGGCGGCCATTTGAACGAGCGAAATATTAACCGTGAACCGATTACGTTTGGTACCAAAACGTTCCAAAGTCGACGTGGTACAACTAGTCATCACATGAATAATTTTATTGCGATTACTAATCGAGACACTGATGAATTTCAAGGTGAAGCACTTGGGCTAAGTTTGGCATATTCTGGCAATCACAAAGAAGAAGTTAGCAAAGACCCATACGGTTCTTACCGCATTTCGGTTGGGATTAATGATGACCAATTTGACTGGGAAATCGCCAGCCAGGATAGTTTCCAAGCGCCAGAAGTGATTATGACGTATTCGCATGCCGGGTTGAACGGTATGAGTCATGCGTTACACGATTTATTACAACAGCGGATGGTACGCAGCAAGTACAAGAATAGTCCGCGACCAATATTGGTTAATAATTGGGAAGCGACATTTATGGATTTTGATGAAGCACGACTATTGCCAATTGTGGACGAAGCCAAAGCATTAGGAATTGAAATGTTTGTTCTTGATGATGGGTGGTTCGGCCATCGTGATGATGATATGACATCCTTAGGTGATTGGCAGGTCCTAGATAAAAAATTTCCACAGGGGCTCCAGCATTTTGCTGATTACATTCATGAACGCGATTTGAAATTTGGCATTTGGTTAGAGCCAGAGATGATTTCAATTGATTCAAAACTTTATCAAAATCATCCGGAATATATGTTGCGAGTGCCTAATCGAATGCCAATTCCATCACGAAATCAGTATGTACTCGATATCGGTCGGCCAGAGGTGCGCGAAAATATTCATGGTCAAATTAAAGCGCTACTTGATACAACAGATATTGACTATGTGAAGTGGGATATGAATCGAAGTTTGGCGGATATATATGCAAATGATTTATCAGATGAGCGTCAAGGTGAAGTGATGCATCGATATGTATTGGGGTTATACCAATTGTTGGAGGATTTGACCACAGAATATCCTGATATCTTGTGGGAAGGCTGTTCGGGTGGCGGCGGCCGTATTGATGCTGGTTTCATGTATTACATGCCACAGTCTTGGGCTAGTGATAATACGGATGCCGTTGCACGCATGAAGATTCAATATGGTACGTCATTAGGCTATCCAACATCTTCGTTCACGTCGCACGTATCAGAAACCCCTAATCAGCAGACTGGGCGTGATACATCGCTCCAAACGCGTGGTGCAGTCGCAATGAGTAGTGTCTTTGGATACGAATTAGATTTAACGCAGATGACACCAGTAGAAAAGCAAGCTGTCAAAGCGCAGGTTGATCAATACAAGGATATTCGGCAATTGGTGCAATACGGTCGATACAGCCGACTTATTGATCCAAACAAAGGAAACCGAGGCGCATGGATGTTCGTGAGTGATGATAAAAATGAAGCCCTCGTATTTTCGTTTAAGTTGTTGTCGGATGGGCAACCAGAAAATGAGATACTGAAGTTAGTTGATTTGGACCCGAACAAGACGTATGAGAATGTGGTGTCGGGCGATGAATTTGGTGGCGACGAATTAATGAATGCGGGTATTTATGAACCGAATGTTTTTGAAGATTTTAGCGCAATAATTTATCACTTTAAGGCCAAATAGTTATAGATTAAATGTGACAGTGATGTTGTTAACAACATAGATTTGAAAAATGACATGACCAGGAAAATACTAAATTATACTTATGAAAAACGGTCTGTGCGGCTCAAACTGAACCTCAAAAATTGATGTAATGTTTAAGTGGGCAACTGGGCGGAAATATTTCTGTATTGAACCGGAGTGTTTCCGCCCAGTTTCATTTTAATCCACTATGTGTGTACTGGAAGTATCCGGCGACCTGGAACAATTTTAGAAAGACATCGTTGGTGGCAACACCCCATAAAGCCATGTGTTGTCTCTATACAAGAAGAAAAGCCAATCCTTATTTTTCAGGATTGGCTTTTTGAGTATACTGTTATTTTAATAGATATGCATGAAAAAGAACTAAATGTAATTTGAACACTATTAACAACGATATTTCGGATATTGGGTTATATAAATCGAGTATGTGACTAATCACTCTAAACTAGGAAGCAAGCCAGTCTGTACGACGAGCAAGGCAATCGTTCATATGTTGAACGTAAGACTCAACATCATTCAAATTTTGGAAAGCGAACGTAGATTTATCTGTGGTGAAGTTTACGTCCCCAAAAGGGCGATCGGTTGTTAAATTGGTTACATCACCGTCACCTGACAAAAACATATGTAGACCATTCCACTCAACGTACTTCTCAAAGGTACCAAACCAACTCAAATACTCCTTATACTTCTCAAAATACCTTTCAAGAGAGGCAGGTTTATGGGCAAACCAGTTAGACAAATCCTTTAGAAAAATGTCTATACGGTCGCGACCAAGTGTAGACCGTCGTGTATTAAAAGTACCTGATCTACCGTTAATCGAATCATTATCTGGAAATGTCATTCGGATAGGATGAAATACATGGCCACCAGAACGTCTGCCAATTTCTAGAGAGTTCAGTATACGGGTTTTAGGAAAATCTGGTAGCTTTATCAAGTAGCTACGAGAAGTACCAATATAATCAGCACCCAAAACAACGGTCGCGACTTCATTGTTGTCGCTATCGACAACTAGCCAATACAATTCATTTTTGCGGCCATATTATTTATACCAAGAATCTTTGATTAAAAATCCATTGGGTAATGTTTGTCCCTTAAAATATGACGCAAAGTCGCTATAAAGGTCGTCGCTTTCTGCATCAGGATCAGCATATGCATCCTCTGATGCAGGTATGGGATTGTATGTGTTCAAATCTTGATTATGATCGGGCATATTAAAATAATTCTTATCTTTGTTCATATCGAAAACCTCGCTTATATATGGTTACTAGTTAACTGTATTCTAGCGCCATTTGTTAAAAATACATACTCATAAATTTTAAATATTGGCATGTTTTGTATAAACACGTCTAAGAGTTTCGTGACGGATTCTACAGTAGCATGTAAATCGCTATTCCAAGTAATCATTTTGCCGCACAGACATCGTTAAGTATCCGAGATGGCGAATAACTTTTAAGTATTAAATCAAGAAAGCTTGGCATTAGTCATTTTTATAAAGTAAGGGTGGCTATGTTTTTCTTCAGTTAAAGATAAGCAACCTGATATTAATAATAAGTATGCTTATTGGATGTTAGTGGCAAGAGCCTTTAACATGGTGCTTGTAAATTAATGAAGGTACAGAGTAATTACAAAGGTACTAAAAATGTGCTAATCCAAATTAGGAAAAATGCGCGGTGCGCTTGTTAATCAAATGAAGCCTAATAGTGAAAAGGGGATAAAATATGGAATCTGAGCTATTTACGAATAAGATTGATGTTAATGCGTCTGAAGAAGTAATTTCAGACGTCTTGATGAATTTGAAGAATATTCTAAAGTGGGATAAAGAAATTTCTAATGTATGTGAGATGGATGAAAATCAATTCATGATTGTGAGAAATCAAAGCGCATTGAATCCGGAGGAAGTAATTACCGTTACGAAAGTGGATGATCGTATCATCTATACGTCCACAAAAGGGAAATTAGAATATAGTGTGTTTTGGACAATGCGTACAATGAATTCCGGTGCAACAGAGCTTATGCAAACGCTTCATTTGAAAGAAAAGAATTTTTGGGTACCAATTGCACAATTTATTAAACCGGTACTTCGAACTGCTTTTTTCGAGAATTTACGAGTATTAAAACAATTTTGTGAAATGGATAAGGTGGGTCAATGAAAGCTGTTGTACAAACGGGTACTCATGGCGCAAGTTCGGTTGCTATATCTGAAGTTGAGGAGTCCCCGTTTTTCCCGACGTCGGTGGAAATTAAGACGAAAAAAGTACCGTTGTTACCATATGACATCATGAAACTTTATGGTGAGATAGAAGTGGGTATACCAAACATTCTGGGTTATGGAGCCGTGGGTGTAGTGACTAAGGTAGGCGCATTACGGTCGAAGAGCTTGCTTGGTAAGAGAGTGATTGTGTTAAATCCAGGTGGTACGTTCAGAGAAAAAATTATTTCAAGTATGCCTCCATTAACAATTACTATTCCAGATGGTGTAACTGACGCTGAGGCTGCCGTCGTAGTTGGTGGTGCTGATACGGCATATATGCTCATGAAGAAAATTTTACATTTCAAAATGAAAAAAGTAATTATCCTTGGCGCTAATTCCGTGGTGGGAACTATTTTGATGCAGCTGTTAAAAAATTGAATACAGTGACATAAAGATCATTCCGAAGGTTAGGAAAGAGTCACAAGCTTATTTTGAAAAATTAGTTGAGAAGCTAGAGATGGCGAGCTTCATAAGTGCTGAGGAAATGCCAGAAGATACGCTAGTTGTAGATATTGCTGGCAATAGAGATTTAGTGACGTATTATAGCGGGCGGTCGTTTCAAATTATAAGTGTTGCAATTCAAGATATGGTTGGGCCTATGTTTGTCAGTGAACCGATATTTCCTAAGGAGTATTCTTTGATTTTTGATATGATAGCACAAAAGACGTTACGTGTTTTTGTAAATCAAGATTTTTCAGTAAATAAAATTTCTGAAGCAATTAACTATCAAAAAAATTCGCATAGCCGTGGCAGAAACGTGATTTCATTCGAGTAGGTAGGGTGTAAAATACGTTGAATGCTTAAATTTTCGCAGTGCGCTGCTTTCGGGGGGATTATGGCGATGTATGAAACTGATATTGGAGTTAGAATAGGCGCTTTAATCAAAGAAGCCAGGAAAAAATTATCCATTTCGCAACTCGATTTGGCAAGCGGGATATGCTCGCAACCCATGGTAAGCAGTATTGAACGAGGAGACTATATTCCAAATGCCGTCCTTTTTATGCAACTATGTGGACGATTAAATATTTCGCTGGATGACTCCTTTTTGAAGGAAGAATTAAAGATGGGAAGTAGAAATTTAAGCAGACAAATATTCACCTTTTGTAAAAAACATCGCTACGCTGAAATGATTGAATTTATGGATCAGCCTGCAGTAATCGATGACTTGTCTTCGGATGAAGACTATCAGATTTACTATTATTACTATGGTTGTGGCGTGTATCAGCTGAGCCAAGATGCCATATCTGCGAAGCAATATTTGAAAATGGCGACTATGTATAGTTCGCATGCAACAAATAAGGTGCCACAGTCAGAAATTGAGATGCTGATTGTGAATGCGTTGGGCGTTGTTGAAGCTAAATTAGGAAACATGAAAACCGCATACCAGTATTTTGATCTTGCGCAAAACGCTGCACCGATTATTCAGAGTAATCGTGAGAATGCTAATGTGGTTGGTTATCAATACGGGTACGCATTGTTTTTAGATGAGCGGTACCAGGATGCGTTGAAAGTACTGATACAAAGTTTCAATCGGGTGATGGAAATTGAATCTTACTTTATGTTGCCAGAATACGCACTGCTTATTATGAGTTGTTATGAACACCTTGGAAATGATGCAGAGACGAATAAATACAAGGCTAAATTTGAGGTATTTAAAGATTTAAACTGAAGAAGTTGCTTTTAGACAGGAAGTATATATTTTTTGACTTGAATATCAAATTCTGTGTGACATCTAGATCAGACAATTGTTGCATTTGTGTACGTAGGTTATTTTGTAATTTCGCAATGCGAAAAGTAACAGCGTATGGGTGGCAAATATATGAGTAAGAAACAAACTTTAACAGTAGTACTAACGGTTATCCTTGTGTCGGCAATTATGGAATTTTTGATTCCATGGTCAACAATTACGGACAATCATATTGTGATTTCAATTATTAAAATGGTTATTATCGCAATTGCGATTATTCTAGTTACAATTGATAGAAAGAGTGACAAATAGTTATTAGATACGTCGAATTGAGGGGCAGAATGGCGACGTGAATTATTCGTAATCACGACAATTTTGACAATCCGAAATAGTTGACTTTATATTAGTAGGCAGATATTATCAACTTGTAACATCATATTAAA
The DNA here is from genome assembly GCA_014332815.1 of Weissella confusa. Lineage (GTDB taxonomy): Bacteria > Bacillota > Bacilli > Lactobacillales > Lactobacillaceae > Weissella > Weissella confusa_C. Next base: position 69,925 of record JACSZT010000008.1, read on the forward strand.
TGACAAAAGGGGGAATTTGATATGGCTTTGGATGATAAGCTTGATGGATTGAAGGATGAAGTAGTCGGTAAGGCGAAAGAAGTTGAAGGTAAGGTAACTGGTGACGATCTTCGGGAGACTGAAGGTAAGGCACAAGGGTTGCTTGGTAAGGCCAAGGACAAGTTGGCCGATGCAAAGGACGCAGCCAGCGATGTTGTTGATGACATCAAGGAAAAGTTCGATAAGTAAATAGTTTTGAGTATTATCGAGGCAACTGATTTCACGTTGATGAAGTCGGTTGCCTTTTTGTTTGCAGATATTATATCTGGTGGACAACGTGTTATTTGTTGATATACTAAAGTTACCTAAATAAATGTATGCGCTTTCTTTATCAACGATTATGGAGTGAAAAATGACGCAACCTAAACTATTTCTTGACATGGATAATGTGCTTGTCGACACGTTGTCTGTGTTAAATCAGATTGATATGAGCAAAGAGTCAGTCGTTAAGCCGGATCAAATTCCAGGCATTTTTCGAGATTTGCCACCAATTCCAGGGGCGATTGAAGCTGTTAATCGCCTGGCTAATGAGTATGAGATTTACATTCTATCAACCGCGCCTTGGCATAATCCAAGTGCGTGGCAAGATAAACTCATTTGGTTACAACACTATTTTGGTGTGGGTGAAGATAGTCCTTTGTACAAACGCGTTATAATGGCACACGATAAAAGTGTCGCCCATTATGGTGGCGGCATCTTGGTTGACGATCGTCCGTACCACGGGGCGAGTGACTGGGATGACGAGACTAGTGACAGTGTTTGGTTGCAGTTTGGTGCTGACCCACGACTGGTTTGGGACGATGAACTAGTTGACTTCTTGATGGATGTTTCACAAGTTCAAGATGTGACAGAAAACTTACGTGAAGCAGTTAAGGTAGTTGCAGAACGTGGCCATTTTAATGTTCATGGTGATAGAGCAACGTTTGATAAGGCTCACTGGGAATAAAAATAAGTTGATTTGAGCTATCCAAAGCGATTGGATAGCTCTTTTTTTGATTGTGAATGAATGTTTTTGCATGAAAAACGTTGCAAAACGAACCAAATAACACTATAGTTACAGCTGAAAAGGAAGCGCTTACATTTTATAACGGGTAATTAAAACATGATGATTTCGGAAAGACATGACAAGATTCTGGCACTGTTGAATAAACGGGGGCGGATTTCGATACAAGAATTGCAACAATTAATGTTGGTTTCAGTATCAACATTACGACGTGATTTGGATCAGTTAGCCGAGTCTGGTGAGGTACAACGAATTCATGGTGGGGTGGAACTAACCAAACAACAACAGACACTCCAACATGAAGCGTTGTTAAGCCAGAAGAATGAAATGAACCTATCGGCGAAGCAAGTCATTGCAAGGACGGCGATGCGAGAGTTGCATGGTGGTGAAACAATCTATTTGGATGCTGGGTCAACCACGGGCGCCATGATTGCATTATTAGGTAATTTGCAACCCGCACCTCAGGTCGTTACAAATTCAGTCCACCACGCATCGCAATTAGCAGATTTGATGGTGCCAGTGATTATCATTGGTGGCCAAGTTAAATTGTCAACGAATGCAACGATTGGCGCGACAGCTGCCGAGCAATTAGGTCAACTGGCCTTTGATGTCAGTTTTCTGGGTGCTGATGCCGTGAATACTGACATGGGAATCATGACACCGGATTTAGAAGAGGCGACTATCAAAAAGTTGGTGATTAACCGGTCGAATAAAGTCTTTGTATTAGCAGATAATAGCAAGTTTGATCGCGTCGCTTTTGCCAAGGTGAGTGATTTAGCTGATATTACTTTGATTACCGATAAGTCGTTAGCATCCGCTCCGGCCTATCAGGCAAAAACCGATATCATCGTAGGGGGAGAATCATGATATATACAGTCACTTTAAATCCATCCATTGATTATGTTATGGAGGTAGCCAACTACCAAAGCGGTATGACGAATCGTGCAGGAAAAGCGATTGCTTATCCAGGTGGGAAAGGCATTAATGTTAGTCGGATATTGATGGCTAACGGGGTTGAAGCCACGGCGTTAGGTTTCTTGGGCGGCTACACCGGCGAATTTATAAGTCGTACTTTAGATGGTCTTGGTCTGAAAACTAAATTTACGCCAATTGCAGATACCACGCGCATTAACGTGAAACTGAAAGGGCAGTCTGAGACAGAAATCAATGCACCTGGACCGGTGGTCACAATGGCAGAATGGGAAGGCTTTAAACAAGTTTTTCATCAGTTAACGCCGGCAGATATCGTTATATTTTCTGGTAGTGCACCTAGTAGCTTGCCAGCCGGAGCGTACGATGAATTGATTGCGCTGGTACTTGAGAAACAGGCACGATTTGTAATCGATACAACTGGTGATGACTTGCAACGCGCTTTGCCGGCAAAGCCAATATTAGTTAAACCCAATCGAGACGAAGTGCAGGCACTGTTTAATCTGGCAGATACTAGTATGCCTAGTTTACAAGCCGCGGGTCGCAAGTTGATTGATGCCGGTGCCCAAAATGCCATTATTTCGTTGGGAGGAGACGGGGCTTTGTTATTCACAGCTGAGCATACGTATTTTGCCCGCCCAATCGTCGGACAAGTCAAGAATTCAGTTGGGGCTGGTGATTCAATGATTGGGGGATTCGTTGCATCGTGGCCAACATCTGCGGATGTGGTCGCTGCGTTCTCGTTAGGGGTCGCTAGTGCAACAGCCACGACGTTCAGCGACGATATTGCCACGCCGGCGAAAATTAAAGAGATTCAGAATAATGTTGAAGTAGTTGAAATTTAATTGATTATGGGGGAGTAATCATGCGCATTAATGATTTGCTAGCAGCCGAAACCATGATTTTGGATTTGCGAGCAACAGATAAGGTGGGAGCCTTTCGGGAAATGATTGCCGGTTTGAAACGGACTGGTCGTATTTCAAATGAAAATGAGTTTTTAGAGGGGATTTTGGCGCGCGAGGCACAGACATCGACGGGGTTAGGTGACGGTATTGGGATTCCGCACGCGAAGAACGCCACGGTTCTTAAGCCGACGATTGTATTTGCCAGGTCAGCAGCTGGGGTTGATTACGACGCTTTGGACGGCCAACCAGTTCATTTAATCTTTATGATTGCTGTACCGGACACCGCCAGTAATACCCATCTAGAGGCGCTGGCTAATTTATCACGGTTTTTGTTACAGGATGGGTTCACAGATCAGCTGATGCGGGCAACGACCCCAGCTGATGTCCGTGACTTGTTTGATGAATCAGCACCGGAAGAAATTGGCGCAGATATCGCAGGCGTTAATCAAAATGCACCGTTGTTAGTAGCCGTGACAGCATGTACGACTGGAATCGCCCACACTTACATGGCCGAGGAAGCACTAAAAAAGCAAGCTGTTGCGATGGGAGTTCGTATTAAGGTCGAAACTAACGGTGCTAGTGGTGTTGGCAACAAGTTAAATGATCAAGATATCGCTGAGGCGGCAGGTGTTATCATCGCGGCTGACAAAAAGGTTGAAATGGCCCGTTTTGCTAATAAGCCTTTGGTCAATGTGCCAGTTGCTGAAGGGATTCGCCATCCTGAGGCCTTGATTGATAAGGCTTTATCTGGGGATGCCCCAATTTACGAAACATCAGAGACGGCTTCTTCAAGTGTGAGTGATGAAAAGATGTCATTAGGGAAAGCCTTTTATCGTCATTTGATGAGTGGTGTTTCAAGCATGTTGCCATTCGTTATCGGTGGTGGAATTGCGATTGCGTTGGCCTTCCTAATTGACCAGAGTCTAGGCGTACCACATGATGCTTTGTCACAACTTGGAACCTACCATCCAGCCGCAGCATTCTTCAAACAAATTGGAAATACGGCATTCAATTTTATGTTGCCAGTTTTGGCAGGGTACATTGCATATTCAATCGCTGAAAAGCCCGGTTTAGTAGCCGGGTTTGTCGCGGGTGCGCTTGCAGCCAATGGATACAGTATTTTCAATGTTGGATTAGATACGAGTCATCAACCAGTGCCATCAGGATTCTTGGGTGCTTTGGTCGGTGGATTCTTGGCCGGTGGCGTGATGTTGGTTATGAAGCGTCTATTTGCTGGTTTGCCAAAGGCATTGGATGGAATTAAATCAATTCTCTTCTTCCCAGTGTTTGGGGTACTTGTGACCGGATTCTTGATGCTCCTAGTGAACATTCCGATGTCAGCCATTAATAGTGGTTTGAACGGCTTCCTGTCTGGTTTGAACGGGACCAATGCTATTTTGCTTGGGGCTTTGCTTGGCGGGATGGAAGCGATTGATATGGGTGGACCTGTTAACAAGGCCGCGTATGTCTTTGGAACTGGAACATTAGCTGCGAGTGTTGCATCTGGTGGCTCAACCGTGATGGCTGCTGTCATGGCTGGCGGTATGGTGCCACCGTTGGCAATTTTCGTGGCAACGCTATTGTTCAAGCGTAAGTTTAGTCAAAAGAATCGCGAAGCAGGCTTGACCAATATTGTGATGGGACTAAGTTTTATCACTGAAGGGGCCATCCCATTTGCAGCCGCAGACCCAGCACGTGCTATTCCAAGCTTCGTGGCTGGATCAGCGTTGGCGGGTGGATTAGTTGGTTTGGCAGGCATTAAGTTGCTTGCCCCACACGGTGGTATCTTTGTGGTCGCCTTGACGAACTCACCATTCCTATATCTACTCTTTGTAGCGATTGGTGCAGTTGTGGCAGGCATTATTTACGGCCTACTTAAAGTACCAGACAATCAATAATTGCGAATTAAACAAAAGTAAAAACAGCGTGAAATACAGTGGTCACGCTGTTTTTTTGTCGTTTCTGGCACAAAAAATATGCCAAACATATACACATTTAGTAAGTGGGTGATAGAATAGAATAACAGAGAGAAAGCGCTTACATTTAGGAGGGCGTTATGACGGGGCAGGTAAAATCAGGGGGATATAACCGCTGGTTAGTTATTTTTGGGACCGCGCTGGTGCAATTAGGAGTTGGAACATTTTATGCATGGTCCATATTTAATACACCGATTTTGAAAATGTTTGGGGAGTTGTCACTCGACAAGCAAGGAAACGTTGCTGCTGTGCAACCACACCTTGGTTCGGTGTCATTGATATTTTCAATTGGCTCGCTAACGCTGGCTTTATCAACAATTTTTGTCGGTAAACTGGTCAAACGATTTGGCATTCGCCGTGTGACGGTTGCTGCTGGACTAGTGTTTGGACTTTCGGCATTTATTGTGTCGCGACTTGATTCACCATCGCAATTATGGCTATACTACATATTCGCTGGCGTCACCCTTGGCGCGGCTGACGGAATCGCCTATATGGCAACTTTATCAAACGCGATTAAGTGGTTCCCTGAGAAAACGGGCTTTATTTCGGGGATTTCGATTGCGTTTTATGGTCTCGGCTCATTTGTGTTTAAGTATGTAGATTCAGCTTTGCTAGGGAATGACCTCGTGAACAATTTGCCTCGTGCGCTGATGGGCTGGGGGACGTTGGTGACGATTTTAATTTTAGTTGGGTCACTATTCTTGCGTGATGCACCAGAAACCCAAACGGCTAATACAACGGCCAAGCATCAATTCACAACGTTAGAAATGTTGCGCACACCACAGGCATACCTATTGTTTGTGGCCTTGTTTACGATTTCATTGAGCGTGTACTTAACGGGAATTGCGGCCAACCTTGGGACTAACTTGGCCGGTCTATCAATTGAACGTGCGACGACGGTTGTGGCACTGATTGCTATTGCCAATACGTTTGGTCGATTTGTGATCGGGTCACTGTCTGACCGATTCGGTCGCAAACCGATGCTGATTTTAACTTATAGTGCGACGTTGGTTGCGGTATTGGTCTTGACGTTGAGTCAGCATCTGGCTGCACCGGTCTTTTATGGCATGATGATGATGGTTGGTTTCTTTTTTGGTGGCACAATTACAGTGTTCCCATCGTTGGTTGGGGATTACTTTGGTTTGAAAAATCACAGTCAGAATTACGCGTTAATTTATCAAGGGTTCGGATTTGGTAGTCTGGCAGGAGCGATTATTTTGTCGCTGGCCGGCGGGAATTTGACTGTTGTGTTGTATGTTTACATTATTTTGTTAATTTTGTCATTGGCCATTTGGTTCATGATTAGGGTACCTAAAAATTCGAAGACGGTAGCTAATCCTGAAACTGGACAGGCGTAGATGACGTAAGTGACCGGCAATTGCTGGTCACTTTTTTTGTTCGATGGCAGAAATCAAAAGTGATTTTATGTGAATTTTAACTTCTGTTTTATCAACGGTTTTTCTTGTGATATGTTAGTGGCATAAATGAATGGGGGTACTATGATGACGTTAAATTGGGGGATTATTGGAACGGGTACAATTGCCAATGAGATGGCGGCTGCTTTGCTGGCACACAACCATCCAGCAACTGCAGTAACTGCACGCAATCAGGAGAAGTTGGCGCAGTTTGCTGACAAGTATCAAATTCCAACGACTTATGGCACAGTGGCAGAATTGCTGGCAGATGATAATATTGATGCGGTTTATATTGCGACACCGCATAACACACATTTTGAATTCATCAAACAAGCTTTCGAACACGGTAAGCATGTCTTGGCCGAAAAGGCAATTACGGTGTCATACGAAGAGTATGCGATTGTTCAAAAACTTGCTGAGGAAAAGGGACTAGTTTTGATGGAAGCTATGACACCAGTTCATATGCCACTATTCAAGCGCCTGCGCAATTCGGTCGAGAACGGGGCACTCGGGCAAATTAAAATGATCAACACAACCTTTGGCAGCCATAAGCCATATGATCCAACGAATCGTTTCTTCAATCCAGACTTGGCAGGTGGGGCCTTGTTGGATATTGGTGGATACGCCACCCAATCAACCTTATACTTTATGACCAGTGCACCTAACGTTGTAAAATCAGCGATGGTGCCATTCGAAACTGGCGTGGATGAACAGTCGGTGACCTTGTTGGTTAACCAAGATAATGAAATGGCAACGATTACTAACTCAATGCAAGCTAAGCAACCGAAGGCAGTGACGATTTCTGGTACAAAGGGATACTTCCGTATTATGGACTTTCCACGTGCCGATTCTGCCCAGTGGTATCACACTGAAACAGGTGAGATGGAGACAATTGCGCTTGGTAACACCGCGGATGCTTTATGGTATGAAATTGTTGATTTTGAAGCTGCTGTTGATGATGATGCTATTGCCAAGCATTTCGCAACATTAACTGAGACGCAATTCCAAGTGTTAGCCAAGATTCAGCAGGAGTGGCAAGGCGCATAATACAAAATAGGAAAAGAACCCGTCAGCGTAAAAATTGCTGACGGGTTCTTTACTTATGAGTAGTTTCTTTTACGAAGGCGCCAGTTGCCGGCCAAATTGATGCCGGTGATACCGAAGAGCATAATAGCTAAACCGGTTAGCTGGAGATGGTTTGGCAAGGTGTGCCCAAGAAATACCAAGCCCAACAAGACAGTGAAAATCACCTCAAATGATTGCGTTGCTTCAACTGTTGCTAAGGTTTCCATATTTCGGGCTGCCATGGCCGTTGCTTGGAAAAACAGCACCGTGGCAATAACACCGGATGACAACGCTACACTGAACGTGCTTACCAGCGTGCCTTGACTAGGCAAACCAGCTTTCAAATACCCGATAATGCTCAGGACAATGAAGGTTGGATAGGTGGCGATTAGCATCCCAAAAACTTTTTCCAAGCCGTTGAAGGTTGGGTACCGGTTGCCGATTTGGCGATTGCCCAGTGGATAACATACCGCCGCAATAATGATGGCAACAATGGCAAACCAAAACATCGGGGTAACCTGGCTGAAGCCGTTGGTTTGGACGGTTGTGAGGCCAATTCCAAGTAAGATGACGACCATCCATTTAATTTTGTTTCCCGGAATTTTAAGGCGGTGCTTATTTCCCGAATTGTCTGTGACGGTCATCAATGGCGTGGTCAATACACCAAAAACGATGGTGAGTTGCCAGAGACTTGAAACGAGCCATCCAGGCAGGAACTGTGCTGACCAGGTGAGGGAAACGTAGAAAAGAACAAAACAAACGTTGCTCCAAATTAACCAGTAACTCGGTGCCTCTTTCATGCCAGTCCAAACCTGCCTGAAATCAGATTTTAGTTGTGGTACACGACCTAGCAACATAATCATGGGCAACATCCATAAATAACGCAAGGTGGCGACCCATATCCAATAACCTGAATCAGATAGATTGATCTCATTTAACAAAAAAGTCAGCGAAAAAAATAGGGCCGCTAAGATACCCAGCAAAATTGCTTTGATTGCCATAATGACCTCCTAACGATCGTATATCATGAGGCTGATGAACGATGCTTCTTCCATTGCGTCGTTTCGATAAACGTGTGGAAAGGCACCGTTGAATTTTGCTAAACTGCCGGCTGGAATAACATACGATTGGCCGTTAATCGCCATTGTTAGTGTGCCGCTTCTTACCAGTAGTACTTCAACGGTCCCTGGGACGTGGGCAGCAGATTCACGCTCAGTTAGCGAAGACAAGTTGAGGTCAAAGACTTCAAATTTGGTATTTGCTAAGGTACTGAAAATTGATTGGACCTTCACTCCTGGATTGTCACTAGGGATATCATGAAAATCAGCGGGAGTAGCCAGCTCAAAATCAACTGTATCGGTTGCGAAAAAATAGTTGATTGGCACGGCCAGACCACTTGATATTTTCCACAACGTATCAATGGAGGGGGATGTCGTATGACGTTCAATGTTGTTTAGCGATGCGGCGCTAACGCCTGTTAACTCGCTGGTTTCTTGTAGGGTTAATTGGCGTTGTTGGCGAATTTCTTTTAGCCGGTTTCCCACGATGTCTGTAATCATAAACGCTCCTTTTTAATATACTAGATATTATTTACTATACTAAACAAAGTGTGGGTGTCAATAATGCTTTGCATTTTAAATCGCATTTTGAATTGTTTACTCGTTGAAATTTTGAGAAAAATCACCAATTTTCATGTGTTACGCTACTATTTGTAGGCATTGATAGGTTGGTCGTGTCTCACTATGATTATGAGTGAAAGGAGGGATATGTATGCAATCAATAAATAGAACACGGAAGCTTGTCCTAATCGCGTTATTTACTGCAATTATTCTGATTCAATCTATGGTTCCTATGCTGGGCTTACTGCCACTGGGGGCTTTTGCGGTTGGACTATCGGTTCAAATTATTGGTGTGACTGTAGCGATTGGCGCAATCGTTTTAGGTCCTGGTGCTGGTGCCTTTTTGGGCTTCGTCTGGGGGACGTATGCCTTGTGGGATGCTTGGACGAGCGTGCCGTCAATCGGAGCTTTGATGTTCCGTAATCCACTGACGGCTTTAGTACCGCGAATTTTAGTCGGATTAATCATTGGTTACTTGTATTGGCATTGGGTCAAAGGTCGAGCGCGCCAAACCAAAACTATACCGTTATTTATACTTGGTGGTTTGGCCGCATTTATTAATACGGCGTTTGTTTTGATTTTTACTTGGCTAGGGTTCAATGTTATGAACACCACCTTTACAGGTATTCCAGATAACCGCTTATTAAGCTGGTTAATTTTGTCAGTCGCAGGAGTGAACGGCATAGTCGAAATTATTGTGTCCGCAATTTTAGTGGCATTGATTGCGACGCCGGTCGTTGCTTATGTTAACCGTTTGCATTAATTTTAATGTTGTGTGAGTTGATGAGGGATTGACGAATTGGTTTATAGTTATCTAATTTTAGTTGAGATTTTTTATCTCATACTCGCACAAGATATTTCACCTCAATCCAACTTTTCGTTGATAGGTGTCGTATTTGGAATTATGTCAGCTATCGTTGTTATATTTTGGGTGATTAAGTTTTTCGTCGCACTGTATAAAGGGTTCGAAAATGCCAAGTGACGGCAGGATGATCATCTATTTGAAATCGGGTTTAAAAGCGGGATTAAACCTAGTATTGTATTTGATGTAACGATGTTAGTGACCGCAGTTGTTGTATTATTAGGTAGTTTATTTATTCCAGGCAACGGCCTATTTTGGCCAACAATCAGTTTGGCGGCAATCGGTGGATTGTTAATCCATAAACGATTCAAGAGAAACTAACGAAGAAAACAGCGTAAACGCCTTATGGGTGTTACGTTGTTTTTTTATACATCAGTTTTCTTACATTGCCCGTTTATTCGAATTTAAGAATTAATTTGACAATTTATAAGTATCTGGAGTAATGTATATATTACAAAAGGAATATATATATATTACCTTTCTTCGGAGAAATGTATATGGAAAATAACGTGAAAGCAGTTCGTGTTGCGACTGGCATGTCACAAAAAGAGCTGGCAGCGACAGTTGGTATTACGCGACAGACGTTAAGTTTGATTGAAAAAGGGGCGTACAATCCGACGTTGAAGTTGGCCGTTGGTATAGCGAAGGCGCTGGATACAACATTGGATGCACTGTTTTGGATTGAGTGGTAAGGATAATGTGGGAATCCGTTGAAAAGAAAATGGTTATGTGGGCGGCGTCTTCCGCCGTTGATCTTGATGAATATCAAGAAAAAGAAGTGTATCGTGTGTTGGCGATTAGTAATGTAGTGCAGTACATTGTGGGCTTTCTAATCTTGTTGGCTGGCTACGTTGTCATGTATGCGTTTGACCACAACGTCGGACTTGGCTTGCAAATTGCGGGCGGTGTTTTTGTACTGACCGGTAGTTTGATAGCCCAATCATTACGAAAAAAGGGGCGGGTTAGCCAGGATGTTTATTCTGAAACTGAGTACATTGTAGCTAAGCGACGCATTCAAAAGAAAACGTTGATTGCGCTTGCTGAAGAAATCGTGCTCATGCCAGTTATTTTGATGATTGTGATGTATAACGAGACGTTAGCATATAAGGTTTACTTTGGTGTGTTCTTCATTGCTCTGTTTATACCGACGATGTATTTCTTTTGGTTAAATCAAATTAATAAAGAATATTAGCGAAAAGCGTGCGCTCGGACAGTGTTCGGGGGCACGTTTTTCAGTTGTTGCCCAAAAGTCGGGGTTGACGAATAAAAAATAAGCAAGTATAGTTTGCTTTGTTAATAAATTATGAGAAACAGGTGAAAGACTATGTCATTTAATAACTCACAATTTAATAATGCTTATTACTTCTATTTCTAATCATCGTGATTAATGTGCCGGGCACGTCGATCACGACGTGCCCGAAATAGAAGCATTTTCTATTGCGAATCGGGCGAAATCATCAAAGCGCTTGATTTGAAATAGAAAAAATATGACCAGCTGGATATTTTTCTAAACGAATCGGTGCTTTCATGGCGCTCGATTCGTTTTTTTCGTATCTGGAGGAAATATGATGACAATTCAAAATGGGTTAAACGGCCAATTACGTGTAGCGAGTGATAAGAGTATTACGCACCGGGCGATTATCTTAGGTGCTATGGCGGCCGGTAAAACGCATATCATGCAGCCGTTGCTATCAGACGACATACGTCAAACAATTCATGGCGTACAACAGTTGGGGGTAGATGTCGTTATCACCGAACATAACGACATTATTATTGATAGCTTGGGGATTGCCGATATTCAAAAGCGTCAATTTGATGAGCCAATCGTGTTTAATTTTGGTAATTCGGGGACAACGACACGATTAATGATTGGTCTATTAGCAGGTTTAGGAATTCCAGCGGTGATTACGGGTGACGCCAGTCTTAGTCGGCGACCAATGAATCGAATTGTGGATTTGCTTACTGGCTACGGCGCTGATATTACAACGACGGATGGGCATCTACCAGTCACCATTCGAGCTGGCATCATGACTGATGTGATTAATGAAACGTTAAAGGTGCCCTCAGCGCAAATCAAAACAAGTTTGCTTCTTGCCGGTTTGACTGCCGGAGTGCCAGTTATTGTTTTTGACGATTTTCAAACGCGAAACCACACCGAAAACATGCTACCTAGTTTCGGAGTTACGGTTGATTGTCAGGGTGGCATGATTTTTGTTTCGGGTGATCAACGAATGACTGCGACTACGGTTTCGGTACCGGCAGATATGTCGTCAGCTGCATTCTGGCTGGTTGGTGCGACGTTGCAACCAGGAAGTGATATTGTCTTGCAGGATGTCAATGTGAACGAAACACGGTCCGGCATTGTTAAAGTGTTACGTCGGATGGGAGCAAGCATCACATTGCTGAATGAACGAGTTCAAAACGGTGAACCGATTGCTGATGTCCGTGTCGTCAGCGTGTCACAGTTAATCGGCACGACGGTTCAGGGAGAAGAAGTGACCACTATGATTGATGAATTACCGATTCTGACGTTAGCACTTGCGCGAGCCGATGGGGATAGTCGAGTCATGGATGCCGGCGAATTGCGTGTGAAAGAAAGTGATCGCATTAGCACCGTGAGTGAAACTTTAGTGGCTTATGGTGCTGACGTTAAGCCGACACCAGACGGTTTTTTGATTACCGGGGTGTCAAGATTGCAGGCACCGGCTGAGTCATTATCCGACCACGGTGACCACCGGATTGCGATGCTGCAATCGATTGCACAATTACTGACAAGCAATGATGCCCCGATTGCTGACCAGGCAGCAATTGCCGTGTCATATCCTGATTTTAAACGAGATATGGAGGTGCTAATGCATGCTTAAAATTGCAATTTGGGGATTGGGCGCGATGGGAGCAGCGATAGCCGAACGCCTGAGGCAAGCACCGGACTATGAAGTATTAGGATTTGATATTGAGCCAGCAAATATTCGTGATGCATTAGCAATTGGTGTGATTCATGGGTCTTTTGAACCCAAGGAAATTAGTGAAATGCCGTTTGACTTAGTAGTCATTGCAGTGCCGCCAACGGAAACGGTGGCTATTCTACAAAATCTACACACGACCAACTTAATTGTTGATGTGGCATCAGTTAAGCAGCCGATTATGACAGCGACTGAACACTTACCGCATTTTGTCGGTGGCCATCCAATGGCTGGTACTGATGAAACCGGTTTTAACGGTCGGCGAAAAGTTATGCTCAAACAAGCACATTTCTTCTTGATAGGCGAAAAATCTGACCGCCAAAAAGTAGCTGAATTATTGGCGCCATTGGGTAGTCAGTTTGAGACAGTTACCGTTGAACAACATGATGCAGTAGTTGCACTCACAAGTGATGCAACCCATTTAATTGCGGATGCCTTGGTTGCAACATTAGGTGCCAATGAAAATAAACAAAAGCACGAGTTCGTCGGGCCAGGATTTCTTGATACGACGCGGATAGCTGCAGCTAGTCCCGACCTGTGGACACAAATATTATTAAACAATCGGACGGCTACGATGGCGGCGGTAGCGGACTTTATGACCGAACTAACACGGCTAAACGATTTAGTGGCCAATGGAGACGCTGACCAGTTATTGTTGGCGCTAACAAATATTCAACAAATTAGGAGGGGTTTAGGATGAATATATTATTAATTGGGTTCATGGGTGCCGGTAAAACAACAGTTGGCCAAGAATTGGCCCATGATTTGAGTAAGCATTTTATTGATTTGGATCAAGCAATTGTCGAACATGTTGGGCAAGGGATTCCAGCGTTCTTTTCACAAGTCGGCGAACCGACTTTCCGTGAAATTGAAGCGAAGATGTTAGCAAAGGTCCTTGAACAACCTGATACCGTCATCAGTACTGGTGGTGGGGTCATCGAAACCCAAAGTTGTATGGATTTGATGAGCCGACCAGATGTTTTTACCATTTGGCTAAATAGCGACTTTAGTACTGTGACTGAACGCCTGTTGATAGCTGATGACATGCGGCCTTTAATGCAGCAACACTCATTGGCGTCCTTCTTTAAACTTTGGCAAAATCGACAGGTTAAGTATGCTCAGATGGCAGACTTAATGATTACAACTGATAGGAAAACCCCTAACGAAATTGTTGATGAAATTACTCGCCATATGGATGAGCCCACCGTTTTGGATATGATTCGCAGTCAAATTGATAGTGTTGATCGCCAGATATTACAGGCAATGGTGACGAGGATGGCGTTAGTTGATGAGGTTGCTGGTATTAAAGCTAATCATAAGTTGGCGGTAGTTCAACCTGGTCGCATGCTTGCTATGCGAGAACGACTACAAAAACGATTTAAAAATATTTTGCCAGATCAGGTAGTTGCGGACTACTTAAATCTGATGACAACCACGGCGATTCAACGAGAGGAGGCACAAATATGAGTAAGTTAGTTGCAATTAGGATGCAAGTTACCATTTACCTCATGTACGTTGTGCAAGGTTTTGCATTAATTATTTTGGCGCAGACTATGAGTTCCTTAACGAGTATCTGGCACACAAATTTAGCCGGAGCGACAGCGGTTGTATCGGCAATCGGTATTGGAAAATTGATTGCTTACCCATTTTTGGGCGAACTTTCTGATCGTTGGCCCCGAAAAACGCTGTTATTACTGGCGATGGCTGCTTATGGTGTTTTCTTTACACTAGTACCGGTATCAACGCAGATTTGGCAAGGAATTGTTTTAACGAGTTTCGCCGGCATTGCCAATGCCATGCTGGATGCGGTGGCCTACCCGACGTTACTTGCGCTACATGACGGTCGTTCAAGTGGTAATGTGCTGATTAAAGCCATGATCTCAATTGGTGAAGGGATTTTGCCGATCATCATTATCAATTTAAATAGCCACCAATTATGGTTTGGCTGGGTGTTTTGGGTGGCTAGCACCATTTTAATCATCGCTTTTCTGGCTCTAATTGGCACACAAATTCCGAAGGTAGAAAGTCATTCTGCTGGTGCAAAAACAGCACCGCATTGGCAGTGGGATGTGGTTCAATTTACATTTTTAGCATACGGCTTTACCGCCATGTGGTTGATGATTCATTTCACGCAATGGGTAACACGTTACTTTCAACTTGTGCGCGGCTTCGATGAGACAAGCGCCCATTTGCTGATGACTTGCTACAGCATAGGTTCTTTGATTGGCGTTGGGCTCGTGTTCCTACTAACTGGTCGTCGTCTACTCCCTGAAAAATGGTTATTGGTGGTAATGAACAGTATGGCTTTGTTAAGTCTGATTATGTTGTTGGTTGTTAACACAAATTCGATTTTCTTGATTAGCATGGCGACGGTAATGTTTGGTATGTCAGCCGCCGGTGGTGCACTGCAGTTAGGCGTTGGACAACTTATTGCACATAACCCAACGTTTACCGGGCGAGCAACTGGCTGGTACTTCTTTTCCGGTAGCATCGCGGCATTACTTATGCCGATTGTGACTGGGCATTTTGCGGAACAACATTTGGCAGTTGTGATGCAAAGCTTGTTAATTGTTGCTGTGATAAATCTAATTTTAGTCGTCTCGCATGCTTTGCGTGTGGTCAATTTGAGTGAAACAGAGATAGGAGAATAAAAATGCGATACATGACAGCAGGTGAGAGTCACGGGCCAGAAGAAGTGGCAATTATTGAAGGGATTCCCTCAGGACTAAACTTAACGAGCGATATGATTGACCAGGAGTTGGCTCGTAGACAGCATGCATACGGTCGTGGCCAACGACAGGTGATTGAAACCGACACTGTTTCGATTTTGTCAGGAGTGCGTCACCAAAAGACGCTGGGGTCACCAATCACGCTAAACGTGCATAACGATGACCACAACCACTGGACGAAAATTATGGATCCTAACACACCAGCGAACGCTGAAAATTCGATGCGTAAAGTAATGCGTCCTCG
This sequence comes from Weissella confusa, assembly GCA_014332815.1. Lineage (GTDB taxonomy): Bacteria > Bacillota > Bacilli > Lactobacillales > Lactobacillaceae > Weissella > Weissella confusa_C. The sequence continues at coordinate 85,675 of JACSZT010000008.1, forward strand.
ACCAGGTCACGCAGACTTGGTCGGAGGTATTAAATACCGTCATCAAGCTGATTTACGCAACGTGTTGGAACGGTCATCGGCACGTGAGACAGTGATGCGTGTTGCGGTTGGCGCCGTAGCGAAAGCTGTGTTACAGGAAATTGGGGTTGATGTCCACGGATTTGTTCGTAATGTTGGTCCAGCAAAGAGCGATTTGAGTCGGTTGACAGATTTTAAATCACTTGATGAGCTACGCGCGGTGACGGAAAGCTTCCCGACGCGCGCCTTGGATGCTTCGGGGGATGAAGAGATGCAAACCGTTATCGACAAAACCAAACGTGACGCGAACACTGTTGGCGGAACGGTACAAGTGATGGCAACTGGGATGCCAGTTGGACTGGGGTCGTACGTTGCGGCTACCGAAAAGTTAGATGCTAAAATTGCCCGCGCGATTGTTAGTATCAACGCTTTTAAAGGCGTCGACTTCGGTGGTGGCTTTGACAATGCCGAAAAGTTCGGTGATGAAGTGATGGATGAGATTTTTTGGGATGCCGAAAACGGGTTTACCCGTGGGAGTAATAATCTTGGTGGTTTTGAAGGTGGTATGACTACGGGTGGTGTGATTGTTGTGCGTGGGGTTGTTAAACCAATTCCAACGCTTTACCGTCCTATGCAAAGTGTTGATATCGACACGCATGAAAACCATCGTGCTTCAATTGAACGATCAGATACAACCGCTGTTACAGCGGCTGCAGTAATTGCTGAAGCGATGGTTGCCATTGAATTAGCCCAAGCGGTGCTAGATAAGTTTGATGCCGATAATATTGACCGTCTTAAAGAGCAGGTTGCAATTTACCGTGAAGAAGTTCGGTCGTTTTAACCGCCCCAACAAACGTTCCCATCTTGTTTGGATGCAAGAGAACACTTGTGATTTTTACCCAGTTTTTACGTCTTTTTGCAGGCGTCCTTTCCGATATGTTAACCTGTGTTTGTACACGAATATAGAGAAAATCAAAGGAGGAAACAACAATGATTTTGACTGGTACGAAGGCATGGGCCAAGGCTGTGCTGAAGGACGCAGGTATCAAGCGAGTGATGGTTGCCAAGCGTAGTACGCGCTTAGCCAATGCATCGCTATCGGTGTTGTACCGTGAAATTAATCGTCGTGGCTTGAACTAAGCACGATGCGCTTGATAATTTCGTAAAAACTGAATAGATATTGAAGCAGTGCCCGCGTGGTGCTGCTTTTTTTCATGAAAAAAGAGGCTAGGATGAAATTCCTGGCCTCTTTAGCTAATTAATAATTTCCCCAGTACTTGTGCATGGTGGTTTTACCAACACCAGGGTTAAAACTGTTCGTTGGATCGTTCTTCTTGTAGTGGGCGACCAAGGCAGGTGCTGCTTCGTACAAGTGACCGACATTGTGTTCAGCGGGGTAGATGACACCACGCTTATCTAGCAAGGCCAACATTTCCTTCTTCAACTCGTGCGCATCGACACCTGGTTTCAAAATATAATCTTGGTGCATGACGTGGTCTAAGAAGTGCCCGTAGTAGAGCTTGTATTGAATTTTATCTTCAATTTCTTTTGGCAATTCCTCGAACCACTTGAACTCGTTGCGTGGCAACGCAATGTCGAGCGGCAAGATTTCAATGTGGTCGTCTTGGAAGACTTCTTCATAACGAATGGCAACACCAGCCGTGACATAACGGTGGGTCGCAATGCGCTCAGCTTCTTTGTCATCTAGCTCTAGATAATCACCATCTTCTGTCGCAAAGAATTCCTTTAGAAAGGCGCGTGCTTCGTCGATTCCGTCGCCTTCCATCTTCAATTGCAAGTAGTGGTCGTAACGCTTGCTGTAGTCTTCGATACGCTTTGGCAGTTGATTAGGGAAGAGCTGGCCCATGTGCTGCAAAACACGGTCAGGGAAGTATGGCTTGAACGTTGGAATGTGATCCAAGATGCGCTCAGTCGTTGCTTTCATGCCAAATAGATAAGGCAAAACATTGGTACCAAGCGTTTCAATGACAATCAAAGAATCTTTTCCATATTTCTTGGCCATCTCGTAAGCATCTTTATGCATGTACTCACCAGAAACGGGTAGGTGAGTGAACTCTGACAAAATGTGGCGACGCAAACGTTCTAAGACATCCGGATTATTCGTGCCAATGTAGAAGACCTTTGATGCGCCTTCCTTAGGAAAGGTGTCCAGACGCACCGCAAAGGCCGCCAGCTTACCAGAAGCACCAGATACTTCGTACAATTCGTTTGGATCGGCATTGTAACGAGTTGGTGTATCTGAGTCGATGTCACGGACACGCGCCTCGTAATCACGATTATGACCAACGCGCGTACGACTGTGTGGCACGTTATCAATGTTGAAGTTGCGGTTTTCTAGATTTGTGATGATTTCCTCAGGCGTATCACCCAAGGCAATGCCTATGTGGTTAACCAAACGCAGTTCATCATGTTCGTCAATTTGTGCATACAAGGCTTGTTCCGTGTAAGCTGGACCGCGTTGGATTAACGCACCACCTGAATTGTTATTGATACCACCAATAACTGAGGCACCCAAGTTCGATGATCCGATAACTGAGTGCGGTTCACGTCCAATAGCCTTCAAGGCGTTTTCCAACTTGTACAACGTGGTACCGGGGAAAGCCAAAGCTTCTTCGCCGTGATTAATGAGCTGCATCCCCTTGATACGCGAGCCATTCACCACGACAGCCTGACGATCGTAGCCTGGTGCAGGAATTGATCCCTCAGTTAAACTCGTATTCGATGCTTGCATGATGATAATCAGGTCGTTATCATGCAAGACCTTCAAAACTTCCCAAAGTTCCATTAGTGTGCCAGGTAAGACAACTGCCAAGGCATCCCCGCGACCTGAGCGATAACCTTTACGATAACGCAATGACTTATCAGGTGACGTAATCACGTGTGACTTACCGACAATTGCGCGTAATGCTTCTACTGTATTCAAAATGATTCCCCCTTATATTTGACTACATATTCATTATGCGCTTTTTAAATGGGGATGACGTACATATTTATATGCCAAATGGCTAAAAAATGAAGACAAAAGACGCCGGTAATCATTGCTGACTACCGGCGTCTTTTAGAGTCGTGTATTACATGGCTTATTCCATGCATTAACGTAACTATAGCAAAATGACTCTGGCAAGTCTAGTCATTGGGTGTCCTTAAAACGGGTACAATTCAATCAGAAACAAACCATAATTAATTTGTTATGATTAAGGTAATAAAAACTAAGGAGAATAGATTGATGAGCTATGAAATTCCATCTCCAGCTGACGTGCGAAACGAGCTAGAGAAGCGCCGTAAGGAACGTGAAAAGTCACCGTTGGTCAAGGTTGCGTTGCACATCACGAATACGTATTTGACGGAGATGGCGATTGAGCTAGCCGTTAAGAAGATGATGTCACGTGCTGAAAACGTACTGGTTAACCCGTTGTTGTCAGAAGCTGTGGCTGAATTGCTTGATGAGCCAAAGTACTTCTCCGCTGAACAAATTGAAAAGATTCGCGAAGAAATTCGCGCTGACGCCAAGGTTGATAACCCACGTGAAGTGTTGCAACAAATTGAAGAATTGTTGCGCGCTGACATGCGCTCATGGTTTGCCTTTAAGCGCCAACTGCAAGAAACGTTTGAAGAAGCCGGTTATGCCACAGAGGGCACGACTGACATGAAGATCATCCACCCTGAGTTGATGATTGAAAAGTTTACATTGATTTAATGCTAAAAAGGCACGTCACCCGATTATTGGGCGACGTGCCTTTTTAGCTAAAGCGAACCGGAATAGTTTGCCCGGTAAAGCGTTCGAATTTTTGAACCGTGATTTGATGGAGCACCTGACGAATTTCTTCAATTTCAGCCAACGTCGGACTGGCCTTCAGGTAGAGGTGTCGTTGGTTGTTAGATAAGTGTGTATTGGAAATGACCAAGTCGGCAGAGTCTGGTGTATCAAAACTCAAAATAATATTTAATGCCGGCATGTTGTTCATTAACTGAGCTAAGCGACGCCCAAGTGCGGTATTATCGACGAATTCCAAGTCAACCGTGATAATGGGCAAAACTTCTTCTTGTGGCAAGCGCGTGATGAACGTATTGAAGTAATCCTCGAATAACGTATTTTGCAGGGTGTCATGTGGAATGTTCGTCTCAGTCGCGATGGCTTGGATGAGATGCTGGGTCAGTTGCGCATACACTGGAAATTGTGAGATGGCTTCATCGACGTTTGGCTCCGGTCGAAGTGCACTGTGGAAGTAGACTAAGCGTAAATTGGTTGTGTATAAATCATGCTGAATGGCGTCGATTAATTTATGCGTCATCAGATAAGCGTTTCCGAAGAAAGCCGGTAGCTCACGGGCGATGATATCCGAGACGACACTGAACAAGAGGCGCGTTTCAATCGGCATATACGTTTCAAAGTGTTCTTTGCGTGCGAAACCAAAGGCGTAGAGGGCGCTCAAGGCAAAACGCGCTTCATACCCGGCTTCAATGTCAGACAGACCTAATGACTGTGTTAAGTGTTCACGCATGCGGTCAAGAAATAAACGCGTTGTTGCGGGTAAATCGGTTGTCTCATCAAGCACTGGCGCCGAATCGCTGGGCGTAATGATGTGTTGGTGAGTCATTCGGACGTACCAAATGCCTAGCTGGAATTCCACAATCAAGCTGATGGCGGGTGAAATTGGATTGGGACTGGTTGTTTTTAAGTAGGCCCAAGTTGTTTGTGCCCATTCAATGGCTGCCGCTGGGAGGGGGTTGCTTTGGAGTGTATAGTAATCAAACAAGATTCGGAAGAAGAAGTAACGAACCTCTTTTTCATTGCCAATTAATATGTAAGAATCGTTAATCTGAATATGATAGGGTTGCAAATCTTGTTGCAGTTCTTGTAATAGTTCGCGGACATATGGCGTTGAAAAATCATGTTGCACCGCAAAGTCAGCAACGGTTTCAAACGTGCCAAATAATAAAGCCATTAGTAGATGATATTTCGGCGCACGGTTCAGGTACTGTAGACGCAACTCGTCAAACAGCATACTGTGCCCTGGTCGCACAATGAAATGTTGGCGCGCGCCATCAAACGAAACCAATTCGTGTTGATCTAGTTGTGCCAAGTCATCGGCTAGGGCTTGCCCGTAGTTCATGACAAGGTACTTTGACCAACCGAGGTCGTTAATGACTTGCTTGATGGGGACCATCGGAAATGGTTGCCTCATCAGGTAGTTTTTGAGCGTTAATTTATCGCGTTCTTTTTTCTGTAGTAGCCAGTCCACAAGTTTGTTCCTCCGCAAACACAAAAAGGCAGTGCTGACACTGCCTTTTACTCGTTCAGTTAGTTTAGGTTATACCGCAATGTGGTGGGTAAGTGCAAGTTGCTCTAACACTTGGTGATAAATTTGATCATAATCATCCAGTGCATAACCAATGTTTCGGACAGAACTCTTCGTATAGTTCTGGGCAGCAATGGCAATTGCAAAATCGTGTGCGATTTGTTCATTCGTGTGTGGCATAGTATTTGTCTCCCTGTGAATATCTGTTCTTAGTATAAAAAAGGCGACCACAACAACAAAAAATGGTTTTTCTGTTTTCGAAAATCTCATTTTTGTCCTCGCTAGGGTTGATGGTTAGACTGAGACACAGACTTTACGAAAGCGAGTTATGTTTACATGACAACGGGAAAACCGGTTACCAGCATTTTTAACGCTGGCTTTATTAGTATTACAGCCATCAATTTTATTGTTTATCTTGTTTACTATCTATTGATGGTCATTATTGCAGTCGTGGTGCACACGAATTTGCACGCCAACCTAGCACAGGCGGGATTGGCTTCAGGGATTTATGTTATTGGGACATTGATTGCGCGACTTATTATTGGACAACAGCTCGACATTATTGGTCGCAAGCAATCATTACGTTTTGGAGCATTGATATATTTAGTCTCAACGTTGGCGTACTTGATTATTCCGAATATCGGGGTCATGTTCGCGGTACGTTTGGTGAATGGGTTCGCCTATGGAATGACGTCGACCGCGACGAATGCCATTGTGACGGATTACATTCCTGAAGATAAAAAGGGATTGGGTATCAACTTCTATGGGTTGAGTACGTCATTGGCTGCGGCGATTGGTCCGTTTGTGGGGATGATTTTGTTGAACCTCACGAACTTCCGTTTCATTGTGATTGTGTCATCAGTATTGATTTTGTTGACGACGATTGCAACGTTGCTTTTGCCAATCCACAATTTGGCCTTGACGCCTGAACGTAAGGCTGAATTACGCCATATGACGTTTGATAATTTGATTGAGCGTAAGGCGTTGTTCATTGCAGGCATTGGCTTCTTGATGGGCTTCTCATACTCATCAGTGTTGTCGTTCTTGTCTTCATATGCCAAGACAATTCACTTGGTAAGTATCAGCTCATTCTTTTTCGTCGTATACGCTTTGGTCATTACGTTTACGCGACCAATGGCGGGGCGCATCTTTGACACACGTGGTGAAGATTATGTCATGTATCCAGCCTATGCCTCATTGGCAGTGGGGCTAGTGTTGCTTGGGGTAACGCATTCCGGCTTTGTGTTGTTGCTATCAGGTGCCTTTATCGGTTTGGGCTATGGAACCTTTATGTCAAACGGTCAAGCGGTGGCTTTGAAGCTGGCACCAAACGCGCTTCGCGTTGGTGTGTCATTGTCAACGTACTTTATCGGACTTGATTTGGGAATCGGTGTTGGTCCGTTTGTGTTGGGGGATGTCGAAAAGCTATTGAACTTCCGCGAGCTTTATTTGTTGGCTGCAGTCATTCCAGTTATTGCGGGTTTGTTGTATTACAAGTTCTATCATCACGAGCAAGATGTTGCGCCAAAGATTGATGGGGCCACGCAACACTAATGTAATCGGTTACACCTTTTTTGAACCAGTTGAAAGACAGGGCGGTATACTGAAAGTGTAAATTTCATTTGCACTTATTCAATTTAATCAAAGAAGGTAATCACAGATGGCTTATCAAGGTAGTACAAAAGAAGAGGCTTTGAACATCATCGATTTGCCACGCTTGCGAGCAGCAGTACAACGTGACACAGAGGCGGGTGCATTTGGCTATGTCGACGGAGGATCGTCTGACGAACAAGTGTTGCACGACAATGAAACGGCTTTCCGCCACTATCAACTTATTCCGCGCATGCTACAAAACATCAGCGCGCCTGACCTATCAACAACATTATTAGATATTCCGCTATCAATGCCCGTGATTGCAGCGCCAATTGCTTCTCACGGTTTGATGCATGAAAATGGGGAACGCGTAACGGTCAAGGGTGTTGGCGCCGCTGGTACAATTTTCAGCTTGTCAACGTACGGTAACTCACGTATTGCGGATGTCGCTGCATCATCGCCCGACACGCCGAAGTTTTTCCAACTATATATGTCTCGCGACGACGAGTTTAACCAATATTTGTTGGATGAAGCTGTTCAGAATGGTTACAAGGCAATTATTTTAACTGCTGATGCGACGTTGGGTGGATATCGTGAGGCAGATATCATCAATAACTTTGCTTTCCCATTGCCAATGGAAAATCTAGCTGCCTTCTCAAATGCGGCCGGTTCTGGTGAAGGATTGGGAATTTCTGAAATTTATGCCCGCGCCAAGCAGGATCTTGCTTTGTCTGATATTACCAAGGTTAAGCAGATGGCTAATGGCTTGCCAGTGTTCGTGAAGGGCATTCAAGATCCTGATGATGCACTAGCTGCCATTGCGGCGGGTGCCGATGGTATCTGGGTATCAAACCACGGTGGTCGTGAATTGAACGGCGCACCGGCTTCAATCGATACATTGGCGGCTGTTGCTAAGGCAGTTAACCACCGTGTTCCAGTCGTATTTGATTCTGGCATTCGTCGTGGGGAGGACGTTGCCAAGGCTATTGCACTAGGTGCCGATGTGGTCGCACTCGGACGCCCAATGCTTTGGGGCTTGAATCAAGGTGGTGCGGCTGGCGTGCAGTCAGTTTATGAACACTTGGCCGAAGAACTAAAGATTGTAATGCAATTGACTGGTTCTCACACGGTCGCTGAGTTGCAACATGCCAAGATTATTGATGCGAAGTTTTAAATAGATAAAAACGGACCGAATCGCGATGATTCGGCCCGTTTTTGCTTACTTGGTATAGTGTGCTAGTTGCTTGTTAAGTTGTAGATGCAATCGTTCAACTGTATCTGGGCTCATCAAACGAAATGCGGTGCCGTCAAATACAACAGCTTCATCTAGCATAATCCAGGTCCATGTTTCACCAGCAATGATTTGATCATCGTGGTTGTATGTGAAGACAATGATGGGTTGCTCAGCTGTCTCGTACACATCAATCGCGATGGTATCATCGTTAATGCTAGGTGCATCCGCCAGATAACGGTGAATATTATTATCGGCCTCTGTTCGGGTGGTCATTGTGTTAGGGTCAACAAAAGTTCCATGACCAAACGCCTGGCGAACGACATTAATTGCGGCCAGTACTAGTTTTTCTATTTGCATAATGATGACTCCATTCGGTAATGTTGCCACCATTATAAACAATTTCAGCCATAAACCTGTAAAATAGGTTCATCTCTTTATATAGAAGACGATGCTGGTTGCCATTTTGTAAGAATAGTGTTAGTATAAATACTGTTAATGAATAAGCTCTTAGTTGAGTGGCCAGGAACGAATTTCCTTGGCCGCTCATTTTTTTAGGGTTTTACCTCTGACATAGATGATTTACGGAACGAAGGGAGGGAAAACATGGCAAACGTTGTAGAAACAGTGCAAGCTGTCCTCACGCCTGAGTTGGCAGACCACGGGTTTGACCTATGGGACGTGATTTATGAAAAGCAAGATTCAGATATGGTCTTGCGTGTGTTGGTTGACCGTCTAGACGGCGCAATTAACATGGATGATTTGGTGATGTTGACTGAATTGATCGGTGAACGTTTGGACCAAATCGAACCAGATCCATTCCCAGAGGCATACCTAATGGATGTCTCATCACCTGGTGCGGAGCGTGAACTAAAGCGTCCACAAGATTTCGAGTGGGCTCTTGAAAAGTATATTCACGTGAAGTTAAACCAACCGATGGACGGACAAAACGAAATTGACGGTGAATTAACGGCGGTGACTGACGACGAATTAACGTTGGCAATCACAGTTAAGGGAAAGCGCAAGACAATTGCGGTGCCACGCGCCGACATCAAGTCTGCTAACCTAACAATCAGTCAAGAACGCATTTTGACCACCCCTGAAGATTTCGAATGGGCAATGAACAAGATGGTTCGCGTTTCGACGTACCAAAAGATTGATGGTAAGAAAGACTTTGCTGGTGAGTTGACGGCAGTCTCAGATGAGACGTTGACGATTACGATGGATGATGATTCTGAAGTCGAAGTCCCACGCGCTGCAATTGCACAAGCACGTCAAGCAAATAACTTCTAATTTATATGGAGAATCCAAATGAGTAAGGAATTAGTTCAAGCTCTTGACGCTTTGGAGCAAGAAAAGGGTATCAAGGCTGAAGTCTTGGTAGAAGCGATTGAAGAGGCTTTGAAGAAGGCCTACGAAAAGAACTATGACGAATCAGAAAACGTTGAAGTTCAATTCGATCAAAAGAAGGGTAACATCAAGGTTTACTCAGTTAAGACTGTCGTTGAAGAAATTGACGAGCCTTACGAGCAAATTACGTTGGAAGAAGCTTTGGAATTGAACAAGGCTTACGAAATCGGTGATGAAATCCGTTTCGAAGTCACACCTGCTGACTTCGGACGTTTGGCTGCACAAACAGCTAAGCAAATCATCATGCAAAAGGTTCGCGAAGCTGAGCGTGGTGTTGTGTATGACAAGTTCATCGGTTACGAGAACGAAATCATCACAGGAGAAGTTGAGCGTCAAGACTCACGCTTCTTGTACATCATTTTGCCAGGTAACCAAGAGGCTGCCATGAAGCAAGGTGACCAAATGCCAAACGAAACGTACCGTATGGGTGACAAGATCAAGGTCTTGGTTTCACAAGTTCAAAACGAACAACGTGGACCTCAAGTCTTTGTGTCACGTACGCACGCTGACTTGGTAAAGCGTTTGTTTGAAGCTGAAGTGCCAGAAGTCTTCGACGGAACGGTTGAGATTAAGTCAATCGCCCGTGAAGCTGGTGACCGTTCAAAGATTGCGGTTTACTCACACAACAGCAACTTGGATGCCGTTGGTACGATGGTTGGTCAACGCGGTGCGCGTGTGCAAGCCGTTGTTAACGAATTGTCAGGTGAGAACATGGATATTGTTGAATGGACTGAAGATCCAGCCCAATTCATCAAGAATGCTTTGAACCCAGCTGAAGTTGTTGAAGTTATCTTCGACCCAACTAACGACCGTGCCGTTACGGTGTTGGTTCCTGATTACCAATTGTCATTGGCTATTGGTAAGCGTGGACAAAACGCTCGTTTGGCTGCTCGTTTGACAGGCTTCAAGATTGACATCAAGCCTGAAAGCGAACGCGATGCAGTAATTGCTGACATGGCGAACCGCGAAGAAGAAGCCGCTAACGCACCAGTTGTTGAAGCTGATGTTGCGGACGACTTCGAGGAAACTGACGAAGCCTAAGGAGGTGTGCTCATGAAGCCACGTAAGATTCCAATGCGAAAAGACATCGTGACTGGTGAAATGGTACCAAAGAAGGAACTCGTGCGCGTCGTACGCACCCCCGAGGGTAACGTTGAGCTTGATCCAACCAACCGTGCGAATGGTCGCGGGGCCTACATCTCATTGTCAGTAGAAGTTGCTGAGATGGCGAAGAAGAAGCGCACGTTTGACCGTGTGTTTGAAACGAAGCTTGATGACAGCTTTTATGATGAGTTGATTGCCTACGTTGATCACCAAGCAGCACGTAAGGAATTGTTCGGCGATGCAAAATAAGCAAAAGCTATTAAATCTCCTTGGCCTAGCGCGCCGTGCTGGTAAGCTAGTAACAGGTGAGGACATGGTACTTGGTGCTATTCGTAACGGGAAAGCCAGTTTGGTTTTCTTTGCAAACGATGGCGGTGCAAGTAGCATGAAGAAATTTACAGATAAAACAAACAGCTATAACGTGCCATTTACAACCGCTTTGACACGTCAAGAATTAGCTGATGCAACCGGATTAGCGCGAACAGTACTTGCTGTTGCAGATCGCGGATTTGCTAAAAAGATGCGGGAATATCTAGAAAACTAGGGAGGATGACACATGACCAAGCGCATTTACGAATTGGCGAAGGAATTGAATGTTTCATCAAAGGACTTGGTGTCAGCAGCTGAAAAGGCTGGTATGGACGTTAAGAACCACATGTCAACGATTGACGATAACGCTGTGAAGACGTTGACGAACGCTGTAAAGCCAGCTGCTAAGCCAGCGCCAAAGGCCGAAAAGAAGGCTGAGGCACCTAAGAAGCCTGCGCAAAACGCGCAAGCTGCTCCTAAGGCTGCACAAAACAACGGTGGTAACAACCAAAACCGTAACAACAACCAAGGAAACCAAAACCGTTCAAACAACAACGGTAACGGTAACCAAGGTGGTAACCGTAACAACAATAACAACCGCAACAACAACCGCGGTGGTAACAACAACGGTCGCCCAAACAACAACTGGAACGGTAACAACCGTAACAACAAGAAGGGCAAGAAGGGGCCAGGACGTAACCGTAACAACGAGAACCGTCCAGCACCTACTGTACGTAAGGACCAACCATTGCCAGAGACTTTGGTTTACTCAGTTGGTATGAACGTACAAGATATTGCTAAGTTGATTCACCGTGATGCAACGGAAATCATCAAGAAGTTGTTCATGTTGGGTGTAATGGTTAACCAAAACCAATCATTGGATGCTGACACAATCGAAATCTTGGCTGCCGACTACGGTATTGAAGCTGAGCAAAAGGTTGAAGTCGACATCGCCGACATCGACAAGTTCTTCGAAGAAGAGCAAGAGAACACTGAAAACTTGGCACCACGCGCCCCAGTCGTTACGATCATGGGACACGTTGACCACGGTAAGACGACCTTGCTTGACTACTTGCGTAACTCACACGTTACGGAAGGCGAAGCTGGTGGAATCACGCAACACATCGGTGCTTACCAAGTTAAGACTGATGAAGGTCGTGTGATTACGTTCTTGGACACGCCTGGACACGCGGCCTTTACGGCTATGCGTGCGCGTGGAGCTGATATCACTGATATCACGATCTTGGTTGTGGCTGCCGATGACGGTGTTATGCCACAAACAATCGAAGCTATTAACCACGCCAAGGCTGCTGGAACGCCAATCATCGTTGCGGTTAACAAGATTGATAAGCCTGGTGCAAACCCAGAAAACGTTATCAACCAATTGATGCAATACGAGTTGATTCCAGAAGAGTACGGTGGTGACACCATCTTCGTTAACATCTCAGCTAAGTTTGGACAAAACATCGACGAATTGTTGGAGATGATCTTGTTGACGGCTGATGTGATGGACTTGCAAGCTAACCCTGACCAACGTGCCGCTGGTTCAGTTATCGAAGCTCGTTTGGACAAGGGTCGTGGAACGATTGCCACGGTCTTGGTTCAACAAGGAACGATGCGCGTCGGTGACCCAATTGTTGTGGGTAACACTTACGGACGTGTGCGTACGATGACGAACGACCGCGGTCGTCGTGTGAAGGAAGCTGTTCCTTCAACACCAGTTGAAATTACTGGTTTGAACGATGTGCCATCAGCTGGTGACCGTTTCGTTGTCTTTGAAGACGAAAAGACGGCCCGTGCTTCTGGTGAAGAGCGTGCAAAGCGTGCTTTGATTGCCGAGCGTAACCGTAACAACGTTGTTTCAGTTTCAGACTTGTTTAACAAGATGGCTGAAAAGCAAATGAAGTCAGTGCCTGTTATCATCAAGGCCGACGTGCAAGGTTCTGTTGAAGCCTTGGCTGGTTCATTCCGTAAGATCGACGTTGACGGTGTTAAGGTTGATATCTTGCACACGGCCGTTGGTGCGATTAACGAATCTGACGTAACGTTGGCTGAAGCATCTGGTGCTATCATCATCGGATTTAACGTTCGTCCTACACCACAAGCTAAGCAACAAGCTGATGCTGATAAGGTTGATATTCGTTTGCACAACGTTATCTATAACGCTATCGACGAAATCGAAGCTGCAATGAAGGGTCAATTGGATCCAGAATTCCGCGAAGAAATCGTTGGTACGGCTGACGTTCGTGAATTGTTCAAGGTTTCAAAGATCGGTACTATCGTTGGTGGAATGGTCACGTCAGGAAAGATTACGCGTAACTCATCAGTTCGCTTGATCCGTGACGGTATCGTTATCTACGATGGTAAGTTGGCTTCATTGCGTCGCTTTAAGGATGACGTTAAGGAAGTTAAGAACGGTTACGACTTCGGTTTGACGATTGAAAACTACAACGACGAGAAGATTGGTGACGTGATCGAAGCCTACGAAATGGTTGAGATTCCTCGCTAATTCCCTCAGGAAATGGAGAGCTAAGAATGGCACAACAAAATTTCCGTGTTGGACGTCTTGAACAAGAAATCCAACGTGAAGTGAACGATTTGTTGCTTAAGCGCATCCGCGACCCACGTGTTGAAGGTGTGACTGTTACTGGTGTTGAAGTTACCGGTGACTTGCAACAAGCAAAGATTTACTACAGTGTCTTGTCTGAGTTGGCATCTGTTAATCAAAAGGCAGCTGCTGGTTTGGAAGCTGCAACTGGCTTGATTCGTAAGGAGTTGGGTTCACGTTTGCAAATCTACAAGACGCCAGAATTGAAGTTCGTTAAGGACGAATCTGTCCAATATGGTAACAAGATTGATGATTTGATTCGTCAATTGCACCAAAACGACTAATATTTAGAGAATGGCGACCTGTGATGGGTCGCTATTTTCATACATATACTAAATGAGAATTGAGGACTGAATCATGGATGGTATTTTGCCAGTTTACAAAGAGACCGGAATGACGTCACACGATGTGGTGTTTAAGCTCCGCAAGATTTTGCACATGAAGAAGATTGGGCACGCAGGTACGCTTGACCCCTCTGTTGATGGTGTTTTGCCAGTAGCTTTGGGTAAGGCAACGAAAACAATCGAATTTCTGCAAGAGTCAGGTAAGATTTACACTGGTGAAGTGACATTTGGCTTTGCGACAACCACAGAAGACTTGGATGGTGAAGTGGTTGAATCACAACCATTGACGCGTCCGTTCACCGATGAAGAAATTGCTGATGCAATGGCTAAGCTAACGGGTGACATTATTCAAATTCCACCAATGTTTTCTGCAGTTAAGGTGAATGGTAAACGTCTTTATGAGTATGCACGTGCCGGTGAAACGGTTGAGCGACCAGAACGTCATGCGATTATCTATCGTTTCGAACGCACTTCTGATACGACATTCGATGCGGAGAATGGGACGCAAAAGTTTACGTTTGTGGCTGAAGTTTCTAAGGGAACTTATATCCGCACGTTGGCCGTTGATTTGGGTAAGACGTTGGGCGTGCCAGCGGTTATGAGTCAATTAACACGTCAAAAGGCGGGTGGCTATGACTTGTCACAAGCCCACAGTTTGGCCGACATCCAAGCAATGATGGACGAAACTGGTAATGTAGATGCTTGGTTACAACCATTGGGTAGCGCAGTTGCTCATTATCCACATGTGGCAATCACTGATGAACAATGGGCAAAGGTAAAGAATGGTATCGGATTGCCAAAGGATGTGCATGAACCAATTGATGAGAAGATTGTGATTACCCACGATGGTGATGTGAAATCAGTCTTTGAATGGCGTGAGGATAAGGGGCAATACCGCCCATTCCGAACATTTTCAATTGAATAATCTTTTAACGAGTTCACGTTTTTTACGCGGACTCGTTTTTTGTGTAGGATAAGGGCTCATGTTAAAAATATTCATATTTAGCCAGTATTCTACTTGTAAGAATAATTGATATTATTGGGGGATAATATGATGGAAAAGACAAAAGTTGTCATTTTGGGGGCTGGTTATGCCGGCTTGATGGCGTTGCGTCAGTTGCAAAAGCGTGGCGACGCCTCATTTTTGGAGATTACGCTAGTTGATCGCAACCCATACCACTACGAAGCAACAGACTTGCATGAAGTTGCAGCAGGTGCATTGGATGCCGACCGAATCACGTATCCAATTGATCATGTTGTTGATGATAAGATGACGTATTTTGTGGAAGATACGGTGACGAAAATCGATAAGCAAGCACGTCGGGTTGAATTGGCTAATCATGATGCATTGTCATATGATTACTTGATTGTTGGGCTGGGATTCGAGTCAGAAGATTTCGGTATTCCAGGCGTGCAAGAAAACGCGTTGGCAATGGATTCAGTTGAATCAGCACAGCGTATTTATCAACATATTGAAGACGAAATGCATGCTTACCGCGAAGACAACGACCCACGCCACTTGCACATTGTGGTAGCCGGAGCTGGCTTTACAGGTGTTGAATTGTTGGGAGCATTGTCTGAGCAACGAGATAAGTATGCTGAAATTGCGGGGGCTGCGCCAAACCAAATTCAAATTATGGCGGTTGACGGTGCCCAACGTCCGTTGAGTGTCTTCTCAGAAAAGTTGGTTAACTACGGAATTGACGTTTTGCGTGGACGCGGGGCAGTAATTGAGTCTGGTAAGGGGATCGACTCCGTTGAACCGGGTGTGTTGAAGTACTCAGATCGTCAAACGGGTGTGCCAGGCGAAGTGGTCGCTGGCACGATGATCTGGACGACTGGTGTCCGTGGTTCACACGTGATGGCTGATTCGGGTTACACGGGAAAGCGAAACCGTAATTCAGTGAACCGTTACTTGCAAGATCCGGAAGACAGTCATGTTTACTTGGTCGGTGACGTCGCCGTAGCGATTGATCCAGAGAGTGAGCAACTATTGCCAACGACAGCCCAATTGGCCTTGGTGATGGGTGAAATTGCCGCAAAGAACGTGATTGCAGACATTACGGATTACGAATTGACGGAGTTTAGTTACAAGTCATTGGGAACGGTTTGCTCAATTGGTAATACCAGCGCCATTGGTGTCGTAGGTACTGATCACGAGGTCAAGGGATACCCAGCTTCAATGTTGAAGAAGGTTATCATGAACAAGTCGTTGATGGAAACGGGTGGGATGAAGGAAGTCCTATCAAAGGGTCGTTTTGATTTGTATCACTAAAGATGTGTAAAGAACTAACTTAGTGCGCTAGGTTAGTTCTTTTTGTTTGCTTATTATTTGTGCGTGATTTACAATTTAACTAATGAAAGCGCTGTCATTATATGGTGCTTAGGCAATATAGAGAAGATAAGAATTTGGGGCAATGATTATGACGAAGCATATTGTATTGGTTGACGCAGCGGGTATGTCGATTTCAATGTTGGCTAACAAGATGAATGATGCAGCTGAAAAGGATGGCTTGGATGTCTCAACAGTTGGTGTTGCTGACATGGTTGCTCGTGACCAAATTGCCAAGGATCAACCAATCGTGATTATGATTGCACCACAAGTGAAGTACATGCACGCTCGTTATGAGGAAGAGTACGGGGCTGATTACCCAGTGGTAGATATCAATATGATGGATTACGGCATGATGAAGGGTGAAGCTATTCTACAGGCAGCCCTTGCTTCAGAACGTAACTAAGACAATAATGTGACCATTTTATGAACGTCCGCATTTAGTGGGCGTTTTTCTGTATACTTAGCTTATGCAAAAATGCATAAGGAGTATAGGTATATGGGTAAGAAATTAAAGGTAGCTGGAATTGTTATCTTGGCACTGATGGGCATCAGTGCGTTTAGTGGTGGTTCAGATAGTGAATCAGCTGATACGACATCATCTTCATCGGTAACGTCGCATAAAGTTGTAAAGAAGTCATCTTCAAGTTCTTCGTCAAAGAAGTCTTCATCTTCGGCAGCGTCGACTGAAAAGTCGTCTTCAGTTGCGAGTTCAACGAGTAAATCTGAAGCAAGTGATGCTACCAAGGGGTTGGCAAAGGCTGATGATCATGGTTTAACAGGTGCGGTGCAACAACCATTAGCGTATGCAACATCACGCCAAATGGTGATGCAACCACTCGATCATTGGCGTCGTGCAGTTGATAGCCACATTCAATTGTCAAACGATGAAGAGCCAACAGCGAAGCGTGCGCCAAGATTGTCATACAATCCAGCCGGTTGGCACAATTACAAGATGTATTATGGGGATGGTGCAAAGAGTGCTTGGTTAATGGCTCGTGGTCACTTGGTTGGTTACCAATTTTCAGGGCTGAACGATGAGCCCCGTAACTTGGTACCAGAGACAGCCTGGATGAATTCAGGCAACTATTCTGGTATGGATCAAGGTAACTCAGATAGTATGTTGTACTATGAGAATCAACTGGACAACTGGTTGGCCTTGCACCCAAATTACCGTTTGGATTATCAAGTAACACCGTTGTATTCAGGTGACGAATTGTTGCCACGTGAGGTGCGTTTAGCATATGTGGGTTATGACCAAAACGGTCAAACGATTGAAATTCGTTTCGGCTCACAACACGAGACAAGTGGTAATGGTGGTGCAACTGTCGTGTATCTTGCCAATGTCAGTCCAAACGCAACGATTGATTATGCGACAGGAATGGCAACCGGTACAGTCGAAAAGGCAGCCGCACCGGTTGCAGCTGCACCAGTCGTCGAATCAACACAACCTGAAGCACAACCTACGCAACAGCAAGAAGCAGGGCAGGGCGACCGTATGGTTTATGTGACGGGAGGCGGTACGAGTAAGGTTTACTGGTACGGTACTGGGAGCATGCCATCAAATACGAACCTGAATAATGTGGTGCAAATGACAGAAAACGAAGCAATTCAAGCTGGTAAGCGCCACAGTTTGACAGAATAATAAATAAACGTTCATTCATTTATAAATGGCGTTAAATCAAGACTAATCCTGACTAAACCCCGCCTAGTGCGGGGTTTTATGGTATGATAAGGGCATTGAAATTTTTGGATGTGAGGGCAGTTGAAATGGAAGTTATGACATTACATCACCCATTTGATAATGAGAAAATCGCTGATGAGCCAGTTGTGTTGGCAATGGGATTTTTTGATGGCGTTCATGCTGGCCACCGTGCGGTTATCGAGCGCGCGCAAGTTGAAGCACAACGTCGTGGGGTGAAGTTGGCGGTGCTGACTTATGATCAACATGCGTCAATCGTGTTTAAGACACATGATGCCCCACTCACTTATTTAACAACTTTGCCACGCAAGCTTGAGTTGTTAGCGTCACTTGGGGTGGATATCGCGTACGTTGTGAACTTTACATCGGCGTTAGCTAAGGTAGCCCCACAAGATTTTGTTGATCAATACATGGTTGGGTTGCATGCCCAAGCAGTGGTAGCTGGTTTTGACCACACTTATGGTGCTCGTGACGCAGCAGCTGATATGGCTCACTTGCCAGCGTATGCACAAGGACGTTTTGATGTGATCGAGGTTGCCCGCGTTGATGTGGATGGCGAAGAAGGTGCTTCAACCCGCGCACGTCAATTAGTTGATACTGGGCGTGTGGACGAATTGAACGTTCTTCTGACACAACCATACGAAACGACGGGGGTTGTCGTTCACGGGGAAGCGCGTGGACGCGAAATGGGCTATCCAACAGCCAATATCGAGACAACGCCTGGTGAGCGCCTGCCAGGTGTGGGGGTTTACACGGTTGAACTACAAGTTGGCAATCAATGGTATGGTGGCATGGCTTCAATTGGCTATAATGTCACGTTTGGTGAAAACCGTCCTAAGACCGTTGAAATTAACTTGTTTGATTTTGCAACTGAAATCTATGGTGAACATGTTAAAGTTCGTTGGCACCACTATATTCGTGGCGAGATGAAGTTTGATGGCATGGCTGGTCTAATTGCTAAGCTAGCAGATGATGAATCTGTCTCACGTCGCTTTTTAGCAGAACGTTAATCGAAAAAAGAAAGGGGACAAATCATGTCTTTTGATGGTCTCTTTACGCACGCAATGGTGCGAGAGTTGAATGAAACATTGGCTGGTGGTCGCATTATGAAGATTCACCAACCTTATCCAAATGAAATTTTCTTGGTGATTCGTAATAATCGTACGAATTATCCAGTCCTTTTGAGTGCGCACCCTTCATTTGCGCGCGCCCAAATTTCACGTATTAAGTACACTAACCCACAAACTGCGCCTAACTTTGCCATGATGCTTCGCAAGCACTTGGAAGGTGCGCAATTGTTGCGCGTTGAACAAGTTGCGAACGACCGTATGATTAAGTTCACGACGTCAGGACGCAATGAATTGGGTGATGAAGAGAAGACATCTTTGATTCTTGAAATGATGGGTCGCCACTCAAACTTGTTCTTAATTGATGATCCAACACAACGCATTTTGGATTTGATTAAGCACGTCCCGGCAGACCAAAACCGTGTCCGTACGTTGATGCCAGGTGGTACGTATGTCATGCCACCTAAGCAAGATGTGGTGAACCCATATGAGACGTTGGATGGCTTGGCAAATTTGATTTTGGATAACCCGGATGTGTCTGATTTAGCTAAGGGAATTCAACACACGTTCCAAGGATTCGCCCGTGATTCAGCGATGGAATTAGCAACTGTTTTGCAACAAGATGGCGATGCGATGAAGTTGGCACAAGATTGGTTTGCTCACTTTGATAAGCCAGCGCCACGTTTGATTTCAACTGAGAAGGGTGTTGATTTCGCACCATTCGATTGGATGACGTTAGCTGGTAACATTGTGGAATATCCAACGCTTAGTGAAATGTTGGACGGTTACTTTGCTGAGAAGTCAGAGCGTGACCGTGTGCAACAGCAAGCAGCGGTTGTGTTGCGTGTGGTTCGTAATGAGTTGAAGAAGAACAAGACGAAAATTAAGAAGCAACAAGCCGAATTGGATGCAGCCGATAACGCTGATGAATTCAAGATTAAGGGTGAGTTGTTGACGACATACATGCACCAAATTGAGCGTGGTATGACGTCAATTGAGTTGCCAAACTATTATGACGACAACAAGCCTTTGAAGATTGCGTTGTCTAACCAAATCGGTCCATCTCAGAATGCGCAAAAGTACTTTACACGCTACAACAAGTTGAAGACGTCTGTTAAGTACCTAAATGAACAAATTGTGATGGCACAAGAAGAAGTGGATTACTTTGAGAACTTGTTAGCCCAAATCGATATTGCATCACCAAAGGATATCGAGGAAATTCGCCAAGAATTGATTCAAGAAGGTTACATGCGTGTGCAAAGCAAGAAGAAGCAAAAGCCACAAGTAAGTCAACCTGAGAAGTTCTATGCCACGGATGGCACGCTGATTGAAGTTGGTAAGAACAACTTGCAAAACGAACGCTTGTCTATGAAGACAGCGGCAAAGTCTGATATCTGGTTGCACACCAAGGATATTCCTGGTTCCCACGTGATTATTCACGACGCTGAACCTTCTGAGGAAACGTTGCTTGAGGGTGCAATGTTAGCGGCCTTTTTCTCAAAGGCCCGTGATTCAGCCAATGTACCGGTCGATTACTTACCGGTTCGTCGTTTGCGTAAGCCAAATGGCTCAAAGCCTGGTTTTGTTATTTTTGAAGGTCAAACAACGATGGCGGTGACGCCGGACTTTGCGATGGTTCAAAAGCTACGTCAAAACAAGCCGACGCAAGCCCAAAATTAAAATAGTCCATCATCAGAGGTCGGATTCGTTGTAATCCGGCCTTTTATTGTCTAGCAAACATTAAGGGTCTCTTAACCAGGAATGCAAATCTGTAATCGTTGTCCCATTTTTAGTAAAATAGGAATTAGAATACAGGAGGGTGCGTCATGATTAAAGAAATTGCTTTAGCTGATTTGGACACAATGCGTGCAGCAATCGCCGCTGGCGTGGATCGCGTTGAATTAAATAGTCGACTAGACTTAGGTGGCATTACACCAGATGATAATACGGTTGCGACTGCCGTGAAGTTGGCCCATGATGCTAACGTAGACTTGGTTGTCATGGTTCGCCCACGTGGTGGTGATTTTGATTACTCAGATGCTGAAATCAACGCAATGCGCGATTCATTAATTCATTTCCGAGCTTTGGGCGTGAAAATGGTGACATTTGGGGTTGTTGATCAAGAAAAGCGTTTAGCCCGTGACCGCATGGTAAAGCTACTCGAAGCAGCGCAACCGATGCAAGTCGTGTATCACATGGCTTTTGACGACATTAAGCCGGAATGCCAGCAACAAGCCTTACGCTGGCTGGCAAACTACGGTGTAGTGCGAGTATTAACGCACGGTGGTGATTTGGCCCAACCGATTACTGAAACGGTTAGTCATTTGAAGGATACCATTGCCCAAGCACCGGCAGGGTTGACCATTTTACCGGGTGGCGGGGTGACGTTTGAAAATGCAAGTTGGCTTGCAGACGAGCTGCATGTTTCTGAATTACATGGCTCAAAAATCGTTGCATTAGTTGCGACGACCACTTTGTAAACGTAAGTGCAGGCTTTTTGTCCCACATGTGTAATACAAAAAGCGTATAATTAGTTAGTTAAATCAGGAGGCCGGCATGAAAACTGTCTTAGAAGCATTGCGCGATACCGAAAAACAATATAAATCCATTTTAACGAGAATCACGAAAGAGCAAGGTGTGACCATTGCTGAATGGCAATTGTTAAACCATGTCTCAGAAGGATTTGATACCCAAGATAAGCTTTCTGAGGAAACTGGCTTGGATAATTCAACGTTGTCTCGTCAATTGAGCTCATTGTTGAAAAAAGAATTGGTATCAAACATTGCGGTAGGCCGTGATCGTCGTCAATTGATTTATGAATTAACGCTTAAGGGGAGCGATGTGTTGACGGCTGTCAACCAACAACACACCCATTATGAGGAAACGATTTTTAAATTATGGTCGGCTGAAGAGAAGAGCATGGCCCGTATTTTGTTAAATCGTTTGGAAAACTCATTGAGTAAGCAAATGTAGGAGGAAGAGCATGGCGAAGCATGCAGTTGTAATTTCTTTGGACGCACTTGGAAGCGCGGATTTGGCCGCACGATTGCAATTTTTGCCAAACATTGCAAGTTTAATCGCAGGTGGTACGTGGGTTAAGGAAGTTAAGGGCGTTTATCCCTCAATTACGTATCCTTCACACACGTCAATCATCACAGGGACTTATCCAAAGACCCATGGCGTGGTTAATGCGACGCTGATGCAACCAGAACGTGAATCACCCGATTGGTTCTGGTACGCAAAGCACATTAAGGTGCCAACAGTGTATGACTTGGCGCGTGAGGCTGGACTGACAACCGCTGCTTTCTTGTGGCCAGTAACGGCCGGCGCTAAGATTAATTGGAATATTGCTGAGATTTTCCCAAATCGTATTTGGACAAATCAATATACAACGTCACTACGCGCCAGTTCACCATTGTTCTTGTTGCAAATGGATCGTAAGTTTGGTCACTTGCGTAAGGGTATTCAACAACCTGAACTGGATAATTTCATCACGGCAGCTGCGGTTGATACGATCAAGACAAAGAAGCCAAACTTGACGTTGATTCACTTGGTGGACATGGATTCGCACCGTCACCGCTATGGTGTTCGCACACAACAAGCTTGGGATGCCTTGGATCGTTTGGATCAACACGTTGGTGATTTGATTCAAGCAACAAAGGATGCGGGTATTTTCGACGATACGGACTTTATGGTGTTGGGTGACCACTACCAAATGAACGTGTCAAAGATGATTCACTTGAACATGTTGTTTGCTGATCGTGGTTGGCTTCGTGCAACGCACAACGGTCGTGTCGCTCGTAACTGGCAAGTACTTGCTAAGCACACTGACGGAGCGACGTACGTTTACTTGAAAGATGCCAGTCTTTTGCAACAAGTACAAAAGATGGTCAGTGAAGTTGAAGGTGTTAAGGCCGTTTATGATCACAGCGAGTTGGTCGAATTCGGTGCCGACCCAGAAGCTTCATTGATGGTAGAAGCTCAAAAGGGTTACTACTTCACTGATGAAACTCGTCGACCAGCCGTGGTTGAAGAAGTGACAAACGAGATGTTGGAACGTGGTGAAGTGGACCGCTACAAGGGAACTCACGGTTACCACCCAGACAACGAAGATTACACAACGACCCTTATTTTGAACGGACCTGATATTGAGGCCGGTCAAGAATTGACGTTGGATATTGATTTGACGTCAGAAGGACCAACGATGGCTAAGTTGCTTGGCTTACAATTTAATACGCCAACTGATGGTCATGTGATTGACGAGGCGTTTAAGGAGTAAGAATGAAGAAGCTTTTTAATAAAACTGAGTGGAGCTGGATTTTTTACGATTGGGCGAACTCAGGGTACGGTATCATTGTTGTCACAGCGGTGTTGCCAATTTGGTTGACGTCCGTTGCGGCGAATGGTGGCATTTCAGCGACCCACGCAACTGCCTATTGGGGCTATGCAAATTCTGTTGCGACACTTGCGGCAGCAGTTTTGGCACCGATTTTAGGTGCTTTGGCAGACTTTCAAGGCATGAAGGGCCGCTTGTTTTATATTTTTACGGCATTGGGGATTGTCGGCACACTCGGTTTAGCAACCGTGCCAGCTGACAATCTTTTGTTATTGTTAGCAGTCTTTGTGTTATCATTTGTTGGGTACTCATCTGCTAACGTCTTTTACGATAGTTACATCACGGACATTACGACACCGAGCCGAATGGATCGGGTTAGTTCGGCCGGGTATGGGTTTGGGTACCTGGGAGGCCTCGTACCATTCATTATTTTCATGATCGGACGAAGTTTCCTTTCAGCGCACGGCGTTGTCATTTTTGCGTTTGTGTTGTCAGCTGTTTGGTGGTTTGTATTTACTTTGCCATTCGTTAAGAATGTGCGCCAGGTGTATGCTTTACCAGCAAATGACCATCCGGTCCGCGCGGCAGTAAGTCGTTTGGCTGAAACGATTCGTGATTTGCGCCATTATCCTGTTTTGTCAGGATTCCTATTGGCTTATTTCTTCTATATCGACGGGGTGAACACCATTTTCACGATGGCGTCTTCATTTGCGTTGGCAATTGGTATTCCAAGTAGTCAACTGATTGTTGTCTTATTGGCAGTACAGCTAATTGCCTTTCCATTTTCGATTGTGTACGGCTGGTTAGCCGATCGCTTTGGTAATCGTAATATCTTGATTATGGGGATGCTGATTTATATCGGTATTACATTATTTGCAATTTTTATTAATCACCCTAATCAATTTTGGTTGCTAGCGTTTGGTGTCGGCTCATCACAAGGTGGGATGCAAGCCTTGTCACGTTCATATTTGGGACAAATTATTCCCAAGGAACGTAGTAGTGAGTTTTTCGGGTTCTTTAATATCTTCGGAAAGTTTTCGGCGATTATTGGACCAGCCATTTTTGGAATCGTATCACAGGTGACGGGACGCGTGCAGTTTGCTGCTGGCGCACTATCAATTCTGTTTGTAATTGGCTTGATTATTTTTGTGCGTTTGCCAAAGAACATTACAACTAACAATTAATTTGAGAGGATTTTGAGATGAAGATTGCGATTGTAACGGATTCAACGGCTTATCTAAGCCGAGATGAAGTGGTTGCGCTAGACATTAAGGTAATGCCAATTCCGGTGATTATCGATGGTACGGTTTACCGCGAAGGGGTTGATTTGACCACTTCTGAATTTTATGAAAAATTGGCAACGTCAGAAACGTTCCCTTCAACGTCACAACCGGCTGTTGGGGAGTGGATTACGTTGTTTGAATCTTTGAAGGCTGATGGTTACGACGGTGCAATCGTTGTTAACTTGGCATCAACGATTTCAGGTACGGTGAACACTGTGGCTGGCTTGGCTGATGCGGTGGACGGCTTTACTGTTTACGGCTACGATTCAAAGATTACCGTACGTTTGATGGGCCACTTGGTCATGAAGGCTGCACAAATGGCTCAAGCCGGTGCTGAACCTGCTGACATCATTGCGACGATGGATGAATTGCAACAAACGATGGACGAATACTTCATTGTGGATGATTTGCAAAACTTGGTTCGTGGTGGTCGCTTGTCAAATGCGTCAGCGATTATCGGAACGATGTTGAAGGTTAAGCCTATTTTGACATTTGACAATGAATCAAATTACATTGTGCCATTCGAAAAAGTGCGCTCAATGAAGAAGGCGATGGCTCGTGCAGAAGAGTTGTTTGATCAAGCCCGTGCAGAGTCGAAGTATCCTTTGCGTGCGATGGTCATTCATGCAAACGCTGAAGAAGCGGGAGCAGCCTGGCGCGAAGACTTGCAACAACGTCACCCAGATATGCCAATTGAATTGACGTACTTTGGACCGGTTATCGGTACTCACTTGGGTGCTGGTGCCTTGGCGTTGGCTTGGATTCGCGAACCGGATTCAATCTAAATACGGTTTTTAACGGCAGTTGTCATTAATCGACAGCTGCCTTTTGTATCTAGTTCATAACACTAGATAACATGTTTTGCCACTTGAGAACCTTGAATTATCAACTTTAAAATGAGATAATGAGGTATCATTAAATTACTTACAAAAACGGGGAATTAAGAACATGGCCCAAGTTAAAATTGTCACTGACTCAACAGCAATGTTGACGGCAGAAGAAGTTTCACAATACGATGTAAAGGTAGTTCCTTTGGGAATTATGATTGATGGCACGGTCTACCAAGATGGTGTGACATTGTCACCGGTTGAATTCATGGATAAGATGGCGGCGGCTGAGAATTTGCCACAAACGTCACAACCTTCATTGGGTGTCTTTACAGAAGTTTATGAGTCATTGGTCGGAGATGATGTGCAAATCATTTCAATTCACTTGACGAAGGGATTGTCAGGTACGGCTGACGCTGCTCGTCAAGCTGCCATGATGGTCGATGGTGACATCACGGTCCTTGATTCAGACTTTATCGATCGTGCCCTTGGTTTCCAAGTGCTGGCAGCTGCTAAGATGGCCGCTGAAGGCGCTTCAAAGGAAGAAATCTTGGCAGAAATCAAGCGCGTTCACGATAACACGCAATTGTATTTGACAGTGTCTAACCTTGATAACTTGGTTGCAGGTGGCCGTTTATCAAAGACAGCTGGCTTCATTGCTGGTGTTTTGAACATCAAGATTGGTGCCCACATCGAGCAAGGTAACATCAATGTTGAAGTTAAGGGGCGTGGTGCTAAGTCAACGCGTGCCTACTTGAAGAGCATTGTTGAGCAAATGCAAGCTGCACCAAACGGTATCGAAGCAATTGGTATTTCTCATGCTGGTATTCCGGCCGAGGCACAAGAATTGGCTGATAAGGTTAACGAAATCTTCCCAGATATCAAGATTGTTGTGCAACAAACGTCACCAACTGTGTCAACACACACTGGTGCTGGCGCAATTGGTTTCAGTTACCAAGTAAAGTAGCAAAAAAATGGCGTTTCGTCCCCGGGCGGAACGCTTTTTCTATGGTAAAATAGTAAGTCGGAGCTTTGTTAAGGAGGTGAGCAGCGTGCAACGCAAATTTAAAGTGATGGTCGCGACATTTTTGTTAGTGACAGGGTTCGGAACTTTGAGTACCAGCGTGCCGGCTTATGCTGCTAACAAGCAAACCATTAAATTGGTGGCGGTTGGTGATTCCTTGACAGAAGGCGTGGGTGACACCACGAAGCAACAGGGTTACACCAAGCGCACGGCGAAATTGTTGGCAGATAAGTATGATGTCAAAGTTAAGACGGCTAACTATGGTAAAGCTGGTGATCGCTCAGATCAAATATTGAAGCGTGTTAAAAAGAATAAACAGGCTGTTTCAGACATTAAATCCGCCGATGTGTTAGTCATGACGGTTGGCGGTAATGATTTGCAACAAACGCTGTTTAAAGCGATTTTTGCGAAGTCCGAGCGATCAGTCACGGATAAGGTCACAGCTAGTATGCCGGACTACACTGAAAACTTAACGACACTCATCAATTATCTCGAAAAGAAAAATCCTGACGCGCCCATATTCTTATTCGGTAATTACAACCCACTATATGTTTATCTGGCTAATCGTTCTGATTTGAATGAGGATGTCAAAATTTATAATGGCATTAATGCTAATTTAGCTTCGGCCGATGATCGTGTGTATTATGTGTCAACATTTAATACACTAACGTTTGGTCAATACCAAACATCAGCTGCCCGTAAAAAGTTAGTTACCGAGGCGGAAAAAGCAAATCGTGGCTCACTGGATAATGAGATGGTCACGGATACATTGAATGGCAAGAGTGATAAAGAGTTGAATGATTATATTACAACGCTTGATCACTATCATCCAAATGATAAAGGATATGACAAAATGAGTGCATTGCTGGTGAAGAGAATGGCAAAGCACACTGAAGATTGGTTGGAGAAATAGTATGGAACCACGTAAAGTGACACGCTTCGGAGTGGTAATGCCATCTCGTGAGCGTGTCCAAGGAATTATCACTGGAATTGGTATCACATTGGTTGCTTTGGTGGCACTGGTGATTGTGCTGATTCTGTTACCACAAGATCGAACTGAGGTGACTGATACAAAGCCACAAATTGGCCAAGCATCATTTACAGTTGCGGTTGATCGTAAAGAACTGAACGCCCTTGTTGAGCAGTACCTAAATAATGATCCGGCATTGAAAGACAAATTCCGTTTTGAGATGACAAAGTCTGGGATGATGGTGTATGGTACGTACAAGCTCCTGGGGCAAAACGTTGATTTTGGTATGAAGATGGTGCCTGAAGTGACTAAGAATGGCGGTATTTTGCTACACGCCAAGTCAGTGGCAGTTGGCCAGTTACCATTGCCTGTTAAGTATGTTATGGGGTATCTTGGTAACATGGTCGATTTACCAAAGTGGTTGACCATCGACACATCAGAACAAACGATTTTGATTGATCTTGGAAAAGCGCCGAAAGTGCAGGGTATGCGCGTGAAAGCGGTGACGATTGATCCAGCTAAGGACAAGTTTTTATTCCGTGGAGGATATAGCAAATAATGCGACGCCCATTTTTTTCATGGTTGATGACCCAACGTAATCCGATGACCTTTGATGAAGTTCAGACGTTTGCGAATGCGGCTTTTTACGACCAACAATTTCCTAAGCAAGCAGAAGACTTTGATGAATTGTCACGCTACTTAGAAGAAAACGCGTCTTACCTACACAGCATGTCAGTGTTTGACGAAGCGTGGACGCGCTACTTAGCTTCAGAAGATTAAGGCGGTTAATGCCGTCATACATAAAGTACCGAAAGGAAGAACATTATGGCTCAAATTATCCAATGGTTCCCTGGTCACATGGCCAAAGCCTTTCGCCTAATGCGCGAAAATTTAAAGTATGTTGATATCGTGTTCGAATTGGTTGATGCCCGCATTCCAGTTTCATCACGTAACCCAGAACTAGACGAGGTCTTGGGACAAAAGCCACGTTTGTTGGTTATGACGAAGACTGACTTGGCTGACCCAGAACGCACGAAGGCTTGGAAGAAGTACTTCGAGGCGCAGGGGATGGAAGTTGTGGCCTTGGACACACGTGGTCACAAGACGCCACAAATCATGACGAAGGCTGCCCGTAAGGTGTTGGTTGACAAGTGGGCTGCCCTAGAAGAAAAGGGTGTTAAGGACAAGCCAATCCGTGCGTTGGTTGCTGGTATTCCAAACGTTGGTAAGTCAACGCTTTTGAACCACTTGGTGACGAAGAATGTTGCCATTACTGGTGACCGTCCAGGTATCACGAAGAAGTTGCAATGGTTGAAGACACCAACAAACTTGGAGCTATTGGACACACCAGGTGTGCTTTGGCCAAAGTTTGAGGACCAACGTGTTGGTGAACACTTGGCAATGACGGGTGCCATCAAGGATCAATTGATTAACCAAGACGATATTGCCTTGGCAACGTTAAAGTTCATGCGTGAGTATAACCCAACTGCTATTATTGCTCGTTATCACTTGCCAGAAGACGCTTGGGAGAATAATACAGACGTTGAGTTATTGCTGCTAATCACGCAAAAGCTTGGCTTCAAGGACGATTACGACCGTGCGTCAGAACGTTTGTTGATCGATTTGCGTCGTGGTAAGTTGGGTGAATACACGGTTGAAATGCCTGAGGACAACATCGGAGTTGTACAAGATGACCAAGCCTGAAACCATCGCGACTATTAAGGCAGCGTTGCAAGGCGATGTGACGCCCGAACAGTTGGCTATTTGGCGTACAGACGAACGGACTGGGGTCCAGAAACTGTTAGCTAGTTATGACAAACGATTGGCCAAACAGGCTGAACAAGCCAAGGCTTTTTCGGAGCGGCTAACATTTGAACGTGACGCTTGGCAGAATGGTCTTGTTTTGGCGGGGGTTGATGAAGTCGGTCGTGGACCATTAGCCGGGCCGGTTGTCGCAGCAGCTGCGGTGATTGACGATTCATTCGATTTAATTGCAGTCCATGATTCAAAGCAGTTGTCTGAAAAGGCGCGTTTGGCACTTGATCAAGATATTAAAGATAAAGTTGTGGCTTACGCATTCGGGGTTGTTGATGCAGAACAAATTGATGATATCAACATCTATGAGGCATCACGCGTGGCGATGAAGCAAGCCATTGAAAACCTATCAGTACAAGTTGACTGGCTTTTGATTGATGCGATGACAGTTGATTTGCCGTTGCCACAAGAAAAGCTGATTAAAGGGGATGACCGCAGTATTTCGATTGGGGCGGCTTCGATTCTCGCGAAGAACTTTCGTGATGAATTGATGGCGGCCTACGCGGTCGATTACCCTGGTTACGGCTTTGAACATAATGCTGGCTATGGTACGGCTGAACACTTGGCTGGCTTGGCGACGCACGGAGTGACCCCAATTCACCGTAAAACGTTTGCGCCGGTTAAAAAATATTTAGACTAAAAATGGAAAAATCACGTTGTTGCAACTCTTTCTTACTAGGAGGGTGCTATGAAACAACGTGATTTTTTATTATGGTTATTACTTGTCCCAGGAGTTGGGATTGTTGGTAGAACGCGGGTGTGGGAGTACATGGTGGTGCATGGCTTAAACGAGTTGTCGATCCCAGAGGTGCACCAATTGGCAGGTGTGCCACAACAACAGCGTGCTAGTAGTCGTGTTTTTTGCCAATCAGATGTTGCGACACGGCAGTTCGAAAAACTTAAAACGACCCACTACGTCACGATTGCTGACGAAGAATACCCAACTTGGTTAGCTGAAATTGATTGCCCACCAGTGGTTTTGTTTTATCAAGGGAATTTTTTATTTGCGCGCTATCCGGGTGTCGCGATTGTCGGCACCCGTGAAATGTCATCGTATGGGGAACAAATTGTTAAAGGTTTTGTGCCAGCTTTTGTGGACGCTGGCATTATTACGATATCTGGGTTAGCGACTGGTATCGATGAAGCTGTGCATCGTGAAACGCTTGCGCACCATGGCGCGACGGTTGGTGTCATTGGGACGGGCCTCGAGGTTGCGTATCCGCGTCGTCGCGACGGCTTACAAAGCCAAGTCGTTGAATCAGGCGTTGTTGTGTCGGAGTATTTACCCTGGGTCGGACCGGCTAAACATCAGTTTCCAGAACGTAATCGGATTATCGCAGGACTTTGTGCGGCATGCCTGGTTGTGGAAGCAAAAAATCGCTCTGGTTCACTTATCACGGCCAATCAGGCGTTAGCTGCGAATCGGGATATTTATGCAGTACCGGGCCGAATTGATACGATGCTTTCAAGCGGTACAAATGCGTTAATTGCAGGCGGTGCAATACCGGCATTAACACCCGCAGATATTATCAACAATTCCTTCTTAATTTGTTAAATGGTGCACATACGAAACGGTTGTTATTTGTCAAAGTCTAGACTGGTAGTGTATAGTACATAATTGTTAAAGCATAATACTTACTATATATAGTAGAAAACAATAAATTTGAAAGAAAGAGGTCCACGCATATGGCAGAAACAACTGAAAAAAAGCCAGCGAAGAAGCGTGCGACGGCTTCAAAGACCAAGTCAAAGGCTAAGCCAAAGAAGAACCTAGTTATCGTTGAGTCACCATCAAAGGCCAAGACGATTGAAAAGTACTTGGGAAGTTCTTATAAGGTCGTTGCAAGTATTGGTCACATCCGCGACTTGCCAAAGTCAACGATGGGTGTCGACATTGAAAATAATTATGAGCCTAAGTACATTAACATCCGCGGTAAGGGTGATGTAATTAAGGGCTTAAAGAAAGAAGCCAAGGCAGCTAAGCACGTTTACCTCGCATCCGACCCGGATCGTGAGGGTGAAGCGATTGCTTGGCACTTGTCACACATTCTTGATTTGGACTTAGACGCCGGCGAAAACCGTGTTGTCTTCAATGAAATTACCAAGGATGCTGTTAAGGATGCCTTCAAGCAACCACGAAAGATCAATATGGATTTGGTTGATGCACAACAAGCACGTCGTGTCCTTGATCGTTTGGTGGGATATTCTATTTCACCAATCTTGTGGAAGAAAGTTAAGAAGGGTTTGTCAGCTGGACGTGTGCAATCCGTTGCATTGGGGCTGGTTATTGCGCGTGAGAACGAAATTCAAGCCTTCCAACCAGATGAATACTGGACGCTGGATTCAGAATTCAAGAAGGACAAGACGAAGTTTAAGGCTGTCTTTTACGGTGTCGATGGCAAGAAGACTGAATTGCCAGACAATGATGCTGTCCAAGATGTCATGAAGCGCCTTGATCAAAAGGGTGACTTTGATATCACGAAGGTTGAGGCAAAGGAACGCAAGCGTAACCCACAACCGGCCTTTACAACATCAACAATGCAACAAACGGCGAACACACAATTGAACTTCCGTACGCGTAAGACAATGATGGCTGCGCAACAATTGTACGAAGGTATCAACTTGGGTGGCAAAGAAGGTAGTGTTGGATTGATTACGTATATGCGTACTGATTCAACGCGTATTTCTGAAATCGCCAAGGCTGACGCTTCAACATTTATCCATGAAGAATACGGTGCTGAGTATGCGGCAACTAAGCCGGTACAAGGTAAGCAGCAGGAAGGTGCGCAAGACGCCCACGAAGCAATTCGTCCAACATCTGTCTTCCGCACACCAGCTTCAATCAAGGATAAGTTGACGAATGATCAATTCAAGTTGTACCAATTGATTTGGTCACGTTTTGTGGCGAGTCAAATGACGCCAGAAATCTTAGACACGATGGCTGTTACCATTGAGCAAAACGGTGTGATGTTCCGTGCGAATGGTTCAAAGACTAAGTTTGCTGGATTTACTAAGGCTTACCCAGCTGCCAAGGAGAAGGATAACAAGTTGCCTGAACTAGCAGTAGGTGACCTGGTCCAAATGGCAAAGACGTCACCAGAACAACACTTTACGCAACCACCTGCCCGTTACACCGAAGCTGCTTTGGTTAAGGCGCTGGAAGAGAATGGTGTTGGTCGTCCATCAACGTATGCTGCCACAATCGAAACGATTCAAAAGCGTGGTTACGTTCGTATTGATGCGAAGAAGTTTGTGCCAACTGAATTGGGTGAATTAGTCCAAAATACGGTGCAAGAATTCTTCCCTGATGTCACGAACATCAAGTTTACCGCCCAAGTTGAAACCGATTTGGACAACGTTGAAAACGGTAAGGAAAACTGGGTGAAGGTCATTGATGACTTCTTTAAGCCATTCTCACAAGAGCTTGAAAAGGCTGAAGTTGAGATGGAAAAGATTGTCTTGAAGGACCGCTTGGCTGGCTTTAACTGTGATGTCTGTGGCGCACCGATGCTTGAAAAGATGGGTCGCTATGGTAAGTTCTACGCTTGTTCACGCTTCCCTGATTGCCGTAACACGCAAACGATTGTTGAAGAAATCGGTCTAGGTTGCCCTAAGTGTGGTATCGGACAAATCGTTGAACGCAAGACCAAGCGTGGCCGTACGTTCTACGGTTGCTCACGTTACCCAGACTGTGACTTTGTGTCATGGGACAAGCCAACTGAAAAGACACGTGCCGATGGTACAACGCCAAAGGATGACGAAGAAGCTTCAGACAAGGCTGAGAAGCAAGAAACTGAGAAGGCATAAGGATGGCAGATACGGCGAAATTAACCGGGTTGTTTTTGGACTACTTACGTGTTGAACGCCAGTATTCAGATGACACCCAAAAAGCTTACCGATCAGATATTAATGAGTTTGAACGCTTCTTAATTGAGACCGGAGATCAGAAAACGGTTGATATTACAGCCGTTGATCAATATGATGTACGCGTTTACTTATCAGCTCTTTATGAAAAGGGTGATGTGAGTCGGACAATTGCCCGTAAGGTGAGTTCGCTGCGTGCCTTTTATCAGTTCTTGGAACGCAACGAATTTGTGGCCAGTAATCCATTTGCTGGTGTACAACTGAAGAAGGCGGGGCGCCACTTGCCACGTTATTTTTACGAAAAAGAGTTGAACAAGCTGTTCGAAGTTGTGATGGGGGACACCAGTCTCTTAGGCATACGAAACCGTTTGTTACTTGAAATTTTGTATGGTACCGGGGCGCGTGTTTCTGAGGTTGCAGGGCTGACGTTGGGGATGATTGACCAACAAGCTCGTATTATCACGATTACTGGTAAGGGAAATAAGACGCGTATTGTGCCGTATGGTCAATATGCGGCTGATGCATTGGCGATTTATTTAGCCGATGCCCGGCCAGCCTTACTGGCAAAATCAGACACACTACACGATACCTTATTCGTGAACCAACGCGGACAAGCACTGACGACGAGTGGGATTGAGTATATCCTGAAACAGCTCGCCAAAAAAGCGGGGCTGACACAGGTTGTGTCGGCGCACATGTTCCGGCATACGTTTGCCACTGATTTATTGAATAACGGGGCTGACTTGCGTACCGTGCAACAGTTGCTCGGTCACAGTAGTCTGAGCACCACGCAAATCTATACTCACGTTACAACGGATGCGTTGCAGAAAAGTTATCGTGACTTTTTCCCACGCGCAACTGAGTAACTGAAAAAGAGGCTTACACAGGTAAGCCTCTTTTTTTGCATACATTTTTCATGGTTCTTGAATAGAAAAGCATGCTCGAATTTGTTATAATTGACATATTGGAAAACGCTTACAGGAGGCAGAGTGGCATGTCAGTCAAGTTAGAGAATGATAATATTACGGTCGTTATTTCAGAAATGGGAGCTGAATTAACGAGCGTTACGAACAAGGAAAGTGGTTTGGAATATATGTGGACGGCGGATCCTAATTTCTGGGGTCGTCACGCACCTAATTTGTTCCCGGTTGTTGGCCGCCTTCGTGGTGACCGTTACAAGTATCGTGACAAGACGTACTTTATGGCGCAACACGGATTTGCCCGCGATAATGAATTCGATTTGGTTGAAAAGACTGCTACAACGGCCCGCTTCCGACTTGTTGATAATGACGAATCATTTTCAATCTATCCATTCCACTTCCAATTTGACGTTTTGTACCGTCTAACAGAGCAAGATACGCTTGGAATTGCGTACGTTGTAACGAACACGGACACGCATGATATCTACTTCTCGGTTGGTGGACACCCCGGCTTCAGGGCCCCACTTGAAGAGGGTGAGAAGTTCACGGATTACTACATCAATGTTGAGCCACAACGTAAGTATCAACGTGCAAAGCTGGTTGGTCCATACTTGGACAATAACTTGGAATCAACGTTTGACTCACGTATTCCGTTGCGTTTGCGTCGTGATGACTACAAGGATGACGCAATTATCTTGCGCTTGGATCAAAATCCCGTTTCAATCGTTTTGGCAAAGTTGAACGAATCACACGGGGTGACGATGCACATCCAAAACGCCAAGTATGTTGGTATTTGGACGCCATATGCCAAGGAAGCACCTTTTGTGGCGATTGAGCCATGGTGGGGAATTGCGGACACGGTTGATGCTGACGGTGAGTTGCGTCACAAATTTGGTATTAATACACTTGCACCAGCCCAAACATTCACGGGTTCATACTCACTAACATTTTTCTAATTAGCAATTTATTTGGCCTTGCTATTTGATAGCTGAACTGAACCCCATGAGTTGGAGTAAATCTAACTCATGGGGTTTTCTTATGTTCTCGAAAGAAATTCAAATTGAAGCAGTATCGATGTATCTCAAAGGTGTTCCGCCCGTTGCAATACGGCAAAAATTCGGAATCAAAGCTCATT
>JACSZT010000008.1:120987-337397 GCA_014332815.1 Weissella confusa
TTAAAGTCCGCCATAACTAACTATGTCTATTACTACAACAATAAGCGGATAAAAACAAAACTGGCCGGAAGAACTCCGGTTCAATACCGAAATCTTTCCGACCAGTTAGCCGCTTAAACGTCACTCCAATTTTCGGGGTTCAGTTCAAGCAGGGCTTTTTATTATGATATTGACACAGGGTGCATAATAAAAAGCACAACTACGAGTTGTAGCCGTGCTTGTGTTGAATAGTTGTGGTTAGTTTTTTGATTGGCTGCGCCAGTAACCAAGGCCCCAGTGAACCATTGATTCTGTGCCGTTTTTAATACGGACAATGTTTTCACGGTGACGGTAGAAGACGAAAATCGTCAACGCGAAGGCGATAATTGATAACAACCAATCGTGCAACCAAAAGATTGATAGCAACGTAACCAGGGTGAACCCAATCATTGACGCCATTGATACCATACTGGTTAGCAAGATAACGGTTAGGAAAATCGCAAACGCAATTACAAACATCGTTGGGTTGTACATCAATAGCACACCCATTGAGGTTGCAACGGCCTTACCGCCCTTGAAGCCAATCCACATCGAGAAGGTGTGACCGAGGATGGCGCCAAGGCCGACAACCATAACTGTCCAAGCGGGCGCCGGTCCCCAGATGTACGCCATTAGGGCACCAACTGATCCCTTGAAGATATCAAGTAGTAGTACGGCGACACCAGCACGGGTACCCAACACACGGAAAGTGTTGGTTGTGCCGATGTTTCCTGAGCCGAGCTTTAGGATGTTCTTCTTATAGAACAACATGCCAATCCAATAACCAAATGGCATTGATCCAAAAAAGTAGGCTAACAAAAAACTTATGACAAAATGAAAAATCGTCAAGATGAATACTCCTTATAAAATAGTATTAAATAGAATAATTGCTATCTGTTTCAAATAACAGAACAGTTAATATATTACCACGATTGAAACACCAGTTACCTTTAAATTTATTTAACACTATTGCAACTAGAGCCTTTGTTGGGCTATTATGAAGAACGGAACGCTTTGAAAAAGAAATTTTTCACGTAAGACGACAGATTAAAAAAGCAAGAAGGGAAGCGTCCATGGCAAACAAGAATACTTATTCGGATGATTCCATTACAGTCCTTGAAGGATTGGAGGCGGTTCGCAAGCGACCAGGAATGTACATCGGTTCAACTGATGGCAAAGGCTTGCACCACTTAGTTTATGAAATTTTTGACAACGCAGTCGATGAAGCATTGGCTGGGTTTGGTGATGAAATTAACGTGACGATTCATGCCGACAACGCGATTACGGTTGTCGATCACGGTCGTGGTATGCCCGTCGGAATGCACGCTTCAGGAAAGCCAACCCCCGAAGTCATTTTGACAGTGCTACACGCTGGTGGAAAGTTTGGTCAAGGTGGTTACAAGACATCTGGCGGCTTGCACGGTGTTGGATCATCAGTTGTTAACGCCTTGTCAACGAGCCTAACAGTTACCATCGTACGTGACGGTCAAAAGTACCAAGAGCACTTTATTAACGGTGGTCATCCTGACGGTACGTTGAACAAGTTGGGGAAAACAAAGGAATCAAACGGTACAACGGTGACGTTTAAGCCAGATCCTGCAATTTTTTCAACGACAATCTATAACTTCGACGTATTGGCCGAACGTTTGCGCGAATCAGCCTTTTTGTTGCGTGATGTCAAGATTACCTTGACGGATGAGCGCGCTGGTCAAGAACGTTCTGAAGAATACCACTACCCAGAAGGTATTAAGGCGTTCGTTAGCTACTTGAACGAAGACAAAGACACGCTAGGCGACATCATGTACTTTGATGGGTTTGCCCAAGGTGTCGAGGTTGAAGTTGCTGCCCAATACAATGACGGTTATTCAGAAACGACGATGTCATTTGTCAACAATGTGCGCACGCCAGATGGTGGTACTCACGAAGCTGGTTTGCGTTCAGCCTGGACAAAGGCGTTTAATGAATACGCTCGCAAGGTTAACTTGTTGAAGGATAAAGACAAGAATCTAGAAGGTTCTGACGTCCGTGAAGGTCTTTCAGCGGTTATTTCTTTGCGTATTCCAGAAGAGCTGTTGCAATTCGAAGGTCAAACCAAGGACAAGTTGGGAACACCTGAAGCCCGTTCAATCGTGGATGGGGTTGTTTCTGAACAACTTGGTTTCTACTTGATGGAGAATGGTGAATTCTCACAAAGCTTGATTCGTAAGGCATTGCGTGCCCGTGAAGCGCGTGAAGCTGCCCGTAAGGCTCGTGAAGAAGCCCGTTCAGGTAAGAAGAAGGGGAAGACGGAACGCTTGCTATCAGGTAAGCTAACGCCTGCCCAATCTAAGAATGCTGCCCAAAATGAATTGTTCCTGGTTGAGGGTGACTCAGCCGGTGGTTCAGCTAAGCAAGGACGTGACCGTAAGTTCCAAGCTATTTTGCCATTGCGTGGTAAGGTCTTGAACACGGAAAAGGCCAAGTTGGCTGACATTATGAAGAACGAAGAAATCTCAACCATCATCTATACGATTGGTGCTGGGGTTGGACCTGAGTTTAACGTTGATGACGCTAATTACGATAAGGTTATTATCATGACTGACGCGGACGATGACGGTGCACACATTCAAACGCTTTTGTTGACGTTCTTCTACAAGTACATGCGCCCATTGATTGACGCTGGTAAGGTTTATATTGCCTTGCCACCGCTATACATGTTGCGTAAGGGAACTGGTAAGAAGCAGTCAATTGAATACGCTTGGACGGATTCACAATTGGCTGAAGCGGAAAAGAAGATTGGCCGCGGATACACATTGCAACGATTCAAGGGACTTGGTGAAATGAACGCCGAGCAACTTTGGGCAACGACAATGGATCCAGCCCAACGTACACTAATTCGTGTCACAATTGACGATGCTATGTTGGCTGAAAAGCGCGTAACAACGTTGATGGGTGATAAGGTTGAACCACGTCGTAAGTGGATCGAAGCCAACGTTGCCTTTACCTTGGCTGAAGAAGGAAACACGCTGCTAGAAGATGATGCAGATGTTGCTGAGACAGCAGAGGCTGAAGATGATTTTGTTGCGCCAGTCATTGAGACTTGGCAAGACTAGAAGGGATTTGAAACTGAATGGTTGAAGTAGGAAACATTCAAGAGCTCAGCCTAGAAGCGGTGATGGGTGACCGATTTGGTCGCTACTCAAAGTACATCATTCAAGAACGTGCTTTGCCTGACATCCGTGACGGTTTGAAGCCCGTACAACGTCGTATTTTGTATGCGATGAACAAAGATGGAAATACCTATGACAAGCAGTTCCGAAAGTCTGCTAAGTCTGTCGGAAACGTCATGGGTAATTTCCACCCGCACGGTGACTCATCAATTTATGAGGCTCTTGTGCGTATGTCACAAGACTGGAAGTTGCGTGCACCACTAATTGAAATGCACGGAAACAATGGATCAATTGATAATGATCCGCCTGCCGCAATGCGTTACACCGAGGCACGTTTGTCAAAGCTTGCCGGTGAAATGCTACGCGATTTGGAAAAAGACACGGTTGAGATGGTACTTAACTTCGATGATACGGAGTACGAGCCAACTGTTTTGCCAGCTCACTTCCCAAATCTGCTGGTAAACGGGGCAACGGGAATCTCAGCCGGTTATGCGACGGATATTCCACCGCACAACTTGGGTGAAGTAATCGATGCTTTGGTTTACTTGCTCGCGCACCCTAAGGCGTCTTTGGATGATTTGATGCAATTCGTTGTGGGACCTGATTTCCCAACGGGTGGTATTATCCAAGGTGCTGATGGTATTCGATCAGCTTATGAAAACGGTCGTGGTCGCATTATTGTGCGTTCAAAGACCGAAATTAAGCCATTGAAGGGTGGCAAGTCTCAAATTGAGATTTCAGAGATTCCGTACGAAGTGAACAAGGCTGCCTTGGTCAAGAAGATTGATGAAATCCGTTTGAACAAGGATGTGGCCGGTATCACTGAAGTGCGTGATGAATCTGACCGTGAAGGTTTGTCAATTGCTATCGAGTTGAACAAGGATGCTAATGCAGAAGGTATTTTGGCTTACTTGTTCAAGAAGACAGACTTGC
The DNA here is from genome assembly GCA_014332815.1 of Weissella confusa. Lineage (GTDB taxonomy): Bacteria > Bacillota > Bacilli > Lactobacillales > Lactobacillaceae > Weissella > Weissella confusa_C. The sequence goes on from JACSZT010000008.1 coordinate 125,088, forward strand.
AAGTGACGTATAACTTCAACATGGTTGCCATTCACAACCAACGCCCTGAGCGTGTTGGCTTGAAGACGGCTTTGGAAGCCTTCTTGGAGCACCAAGTTGAAATTATTACGAAGCGTACGCAATTCGATTTGAAGAAAGCACAAGATCGCCAACACATTGTGACTGGTTTGATTAAGGCCCTTTCAATCTTGGATGAAGTGATTGCCACAATTCGCGGTTCTAAGGATCGTAAGGACGCTAAGCAAAACTTGATCGATAGCTATGACTTCACTGAGCCTCAAGCTGAAGCCATTGTGATGTTGCAATTGTACCGTTTGACGAATACTGACGTGACGCAATTGCAAGCTGAGTTTGAAGACTTGGCTAACAAGATTGCGAACTACAACGAAATTTTGTCAGACCCTAAGGCGTTGCGTAAGGTCTTGAAGGCTGAATTGCAAGCCATCAAGAAGGAATACAACACGCCACGCCGCACGTCAATTGAGGCTGAAGTACAAGAGCTTAAGATTGACCAAACTGTTACGGTTGCTGATGAAGACGTTGTGATGTTGGTTTCACGTGCTGGTTACGTGAAGCGTGCCTCAGTGCGTTCTTACACGGCATCTGGTGATGAAAATGGTTTGCGTGATGATGACGAACCAGTCTTTGTTGAAAAGGTGAATACGCTACAACACGCGTTTATCTTCACGAACAAGGGTAATGTGATTTATCGTCCAGTCCACGAGTTGCCAGAATTTAAGTGGAAGGACGCTGGTGAGCACTTGTCACAAACAATTACTGGCTTGGCCAATGATGAAGTTGTGATTGATGTGCGCATTATGTCATCTGTTGATAACATGGCTGGTGAATGGGTCGTGGCAACAAGCGATGGTTTGATTAAGCGTACGCCGTTCGCTGATTTGGCGCCACGTAGCACGTACAAGAAGAAGGCAACCATGTTAATCAAGTTGAAGAGTGACGACGCAACCGTTGTCGGCTTGGAATTGATTGACGATAAGAAGCTAGTGGGCAAGTCGGTTGTGTTGGCTTCAGAAAATGCCATGGGACTACGTTACTCACTCGACGAAGTGCCAACGACTGGTAATCGTACGGCTGGTGTTAAGGCAATGAACCTTGAAGCGGGTGATCGTGTGGTTAAGATGGCCGTTGCAACTGATAAGCAAGCGATTGCGGTTGTTTCAAACCGCGGTGCATTCAAGTGGATGCCGGTTACTGAAATTTCAGCAACCAGTCGCGGTCGCAAGGGTGTTGCGATTATGCGTGAGTTGAAGAAGGATCCACATCGCATTGCAGCGATGATGGTTGTTGATGTACATGAACCAACACCATTAACGGTGATGACGGATCGTGATAAGCAATTCGATATTTCACCAAAGGATCACCCAATGGGACAACGTTACAGTAATGGTAGCTTTATCATTGATGTCGAAGCAGCTGGTACGCCAGTTCGCATGCACGCTTATGTGCAACCATTGGTTTTGAATTAATCATTAAACACACCGTTAGCACTGTGCTGACGGTGTGTTTTTTTGATATAACCAATACTTTTTTACCAATTTACGTGCCTACACCTTAAAAATGTTGTATAGTTAATACATTGAAATAACAAAAAGAAATTGGAGATTTATCTGATGGCTAAGATGTTGGTTTTCGGACACCAAAACCCTGACACAGACACGATTGCTTCAGCATTCGCTGCGTCATACTTGTTGAACAAGGCATACAACCAAGACACTGAAGCAGTGGCTTTGGGTACGCCTAACGCAGAAACGCAATTCGCATTGAACTACTTCAAGGTTGACGCTCCTCGCGTAATCGAGTCAGCTGACACTGAAGAAGTTGTCTTGGTTGACCACAACGAGGCCGCACAATCAGTTGCTAACATTGCTGACGTAACTGTTTACGGTGTATACGATCACCACAAGATTAACTTCTCATCAGCTGCACCTTTGTACTTCCTTAACAAGCCTTGGGGTTCTGTAGCAACTGTTTTGTACTACGAATTCCAAACGCTTAACGTTGAAATTCCTGCAGAAATCGCTGGTATGATGGCATCAGCTATCATCTCTGACACTTTGTTGTTGAAGAGCCCAACGACGACGCCAATGGACAAGCCTGCTTTGGAGGCTTTGGCAAAGATTGCTGGTTTGGAAGACTACGAAGCATACGGTTTGGAAATGTTGAAGGCCGGTACTGACTTGTCATCACGTTCAGCTAAGGAATTGATTGACGGCGACGCAAAGTCATTCGAATTGAATGGTTCAACGGTTCGCATCGGTCAAGTTAACACGGTTGACGTTGAAGATGTCTTCTCACGTCGTGATGAAGTTGTTGCCGCAATGGAAGCTGAAATGGCTGAAGAAGGCTACAACACGTTTGTCTTTGTTGTAACGAACATCTTGGATTCAGATTCAGATATCTTGGTCTTGGGTGACAACTTGGACAAGGTTGAAGCAGCCTTTGACGTGAAGTTGGCTGATGGCCGTGCTTCATTGCCAGGTGTTGTTTCACGTAAGAAGCAAGTGGTTCCACCACTTACTGACGCGTTCAACGCATAATTAATAGTAAAACAAAAGACGAGCAAGAATTTAGTTCTTGCTCGTCTTTTTAATTGCTGTAAAAGAAGTTATAGACGTTCTGCACGCTGTTTTCATCCCCAACAAAATACAACGTGTCGCCTTGATGAATTTTGGCGTAAGGGCCAGGAGAGATAACTAACTTCTCTTCGTGGGCGATACCAACCAAAGTGGTGCCGGTTTGGTGCCAAAAATTCAGTTCACTCAAAGACTTATCGAATAAAATTGACGGCTCGGTGAGCTCTAATTCAAAGGGGGTTAACGGGTTGTGCTGCTGATAGTGCTGTGATTGATCAACAAAGTGCTGTAAATCTTTACTCAAGGCATCCAAACCGGCTTGTTGGGCCTTAATTTGCTCTGTAAGAGAGATTTGCAGGTCTTGTAACCCATTAACCTCTGTTTCGCTCTCGACGAACTTTTGGGCCTTCTGGCGGGAAACAACCTTAGCGCCACTGCCATGCATGGTTTCAACAATGCCCAGATCACCAAGCACACTAATGGCACGCCGGGCTGTTTCTGATGACACACCATATGTCGTGGCCAAAGTTGAACGGGCGTGAATTTTTTCACCGACCTTGAGTTGGTTAGCGCTAATTTGTTCAGCGATGCGTAATGCAATCACCCGATAGCGAGGCTGCTTTAGTCCGGCCATGATATCCCTCCAAATCTAGAATACGTAATTAAGATAAGCATATCATATTCACTAATAATACGTTAATCAGAGCCTGACATAAATAATTGGTAGACCTACTTGTAAGCCTATCAAATTGGGGCGTGTCCCGGTTTTGGTACACGCTGGTCTACATAAACAAATTTGACGCAAGTGACAACTTCATGTTTAAAATAGGGTTGTCACTTATCGAAAGTGAGAGAAATTCGATCAAGTAGGAGGAATATGAAGATATGGCTAAGGTGGAAATTGAACATCTTACCAAGATTTTTGGAAAACGCGTTAAGCCAGCCTTGCAAATGGTTCAGCAACAAGCGTCTAAAACAGAAATCTTGAAAAAGACGGGTGCGACAGTTGGGGTCTATGACGCGAACTTGTCCATCGAAGAAGGAGAAATTTTTGTCATCATGGGATTATCAGGATCGGGTAAGTCAACGCTTATTCGATTGTTGAATCGTTTAATTGAGCCCACATCAGGGTCAATTAAGATTGATGGTGAAGACATCTCCACAATGTCGAAGGAACAATTGTTGGAAGTGCGACGCAAGAAAATGAGTATGGTCTTTCAAAGTTTTGGCTTGTTCCCACACCGTACAATTCTAGAGAACACGGAGTATGGTCTTGAGGTACAAGGTGTGCCAAAGGAAGAACGTCGCGAACGCGCTGAAAAGGCGCTCGATAATGCCAATTTGTTGGCGTTTAAGGATCAATATCCAAATCAATTGTCAGGTGGGATGCAGCAACGTGTCGGCTTGGCCCGTGCGTTGGCTAATAACCCTGAAATCTTATTGATGGATGAGGCTTTCTCAGCACTTGACCCGTTGATTCGTCGTGATATGCAAGATGAATTGTTGGATTTGCAAGCGAATGTTAGTCAAACAATTATCTTTATTTCCCACGACTTAAACGAGGCCCTACGTATTGGTGATCGCATTGCCATTATGAAGGATGGGCAAATTCAACAAGTCGGTACTGGAGAGGAAATTTTGACGGCACCGGCTAACGATTATGTCCGTGCGTTTATCGAAGATGTCGACCGTTCAAAGGTGCTAACGGCTGAACGCATTATGATTCCGCCAATTACCACTAATATTGACGTTGATGGTCCGGCAGTGGCTTTGAAGAAGATGCGTACCGAAGAAGTGAGTGGGTTGGTTGCCGTCGATCGTCGTCGCCAATTCCAGGGGTTCATTAGCAGTGAAGATGCTTTACGTGCTCGTCGCGAAAACATCGGGTTGCGTGATGTGATGACTGAAATGCCAACGGTTGCCCGTGATATGTTGGTCGCCGACATCATGCCATTGATTTATGACGCACCGACACCACTGGCAGTGGTTGACAACGGGCGTTTGCTGGGCGTTATCATTCGTGGTCGTGTCCTAGAAGCGTTGTCTGAAACGGAGGTGCAATAACCGATGAATACAGTGTTAATAAGTAAATTACCAATTGCAAATTGGGTTGAGTCAGCCGTAAATTGGTTAACAACTACTTTAAGTGGATTCTTTAATGTCATTCAGGATGGTGGTACTCACTTGATGAACGGCATTACTAACGGCTTAACGGCTATGCCAAGCTGGATGGTTATCATCGGCTTGACAGTATTTGCCATACTAGTGTGTGGCAAGAAGTGGGGCTTCCCGTTGTTTACCTTCTTAGGCTTGCTCCTGATTGCCAACCAAAATTTGTGGTCAGATTTGATGAGCACCTTCACGTTGGTCTTGGTGTCTAGTTTGGTCTCAATCATTATTGGTGTGCCATTAGGTATCTGGATGGCCAAGAAGGAAACGGTTGCTAAGATTGTTCAACCGATTTTGGACTTTATGCAAACCATGCCTGGTTTCGTTTATTTGATTCCAGCGGTTGCTTTCTTTGGTATCGGGGTGGTGCCTGGTGTTTTCGCTTCCGTGATTTTTGCGTTACCACCAACTGTTCGAATGTCTAACTTGGGTATTCGCCAAGTGCCAAAGGATTTGGTTGAAGCGGCAGATTCTTATGGATCAACGCCTAAGCAAAAGTTGTTTAAGCTTGAATTACCATTGGCAACAAATACGATTTTGGCCGGTGTGAACCAAACGATTATGTTGGCCTTGTCAATGGTTGTGATTGCGTCAATGATTGGTGCGCCAGGACTTGGTCGTGGTGTCTTGTCGGCCGTACAAAACGCGGATGTTGGTAAGGGGTTCGTGAATGGTTTGGCTTTGGTTATCTTGGCCATCATCATTGATCGCTTCACGCAAAAATTGAACGTCAAGCCGGCTGACAAGCAACCAACCTCAAAGCACCACTGGAAGATGTGGACGGCGATTGTAGTCGCTGTGGCGATGGTCGGTTCAGGTGTTGTGAACACCTTTGCCAATGGTAAGAAGGCTGAAGATACATTGAACTTGGTGTATGTGCAATGGGACTCAGAAGTTGCATCAAGTAACGTGTTGGCTGAAGCAATGCGTCAACACGGTTATAGCGTTAATTTGACGCCGCTTGATAATTCAATCATGTGGCAGTCAGTTGCTAATGGTCAAGCGGATGCATCAGTGTCTGCTTGGTTGCCTAATACGCACGCTGCACAATATAAGAAATACAAGTCACAAATTGACATGCTAGGCCCAAACTTGACCGGTGCTAAAACTGGTTTGGTTGTGCCAGCATACATGGATGTTGATAGCATTAGTGATTTAACGACACAAGCCAATAAGACAGTAACCGGTATCGAACCTGGTGCAGGTGTTACCAACGCCGCTGAAAAGGCGATGGCTGACTATGGTTTGACCAACAATGGCTGGAAGCTAACGCCGTCATCATCAGGTGCCATGACTGTGGCACTTGGTAAGGCGATTAAGGCTAAGCAAGATATCGTCGTGACGGGTTGGACACCGCACTGGATGTTCCAAAAGTATGATTTGAAGTACTTGTCTGATCCGAAGGGGTCATTTGGTAAGTCAGAATCAATCAATACGTTCACGCGTAAGGGCCTTAAGGCGGATAAGCCAAAGGCCTACCGTGTGTTAGATAAGTTTAAGTGGGATGAGCAAGACATGGAGTCAGTCATGTTAGCCATCCAAAACGGTAAGTCACCGCAAGCAGCAGCCAAGGATTGGATTGCTGCTCACCAAAAGCAGGTTGATAGCTGGTTTAAGTAAATAGCATTAATAAGAGCGTCCGAGAGAAATCTCGGGCGTTTTTTGAATTTCTTTTCCGAAAAAGGTTTGACTATTTTGTGAAGTTTGTTACTATTAGTTTGTGCAATACCTAATTATCGGACAATAATAAACTGTTAAAAGGAACATGTGGGTGTTCCTTTTGCGAAACAAGGGGTCGCGACCTATTGTGAAGTTATTGTTTAATGGCTGGTTTGCAAATGCACAAGGGAAAGCAAAATAAGGGGAATCATAACATGAAAATTGCAATTATCGGTAGTACACACGCAGGCACGTTTTCAGCCACGCAAATCAAGAAGCTGCACCCAGATACAGATATTACGGTTTATGAGCAACATACGACGGTTTCATTTTTGTCATGTGGTATCGCACTTTGGCTAGGAAACCACGTGTCAGACGAGCAACGTATGTTTTATGAATCACCAGAGTCAATGACGGCTCAAGGCATTACGATGAAGATGCAACACCAAGTGGTTGAAGCTGATTTGAATATCAAGCAAATTCGTGCGAAGAACCTGGTGACGGATGAAATCACAACTGAGACGTTCGACAAGATTGTGATTACGACGGGGTCAAAGCCTTTAGTACCAAATATTCCAGGTATTCACAGTGATCGTGTTTATTACGCGAAGTCATGGGAAGATGCTAACCGGATTAAAGATATTGCTGATGGCTTGAAGCGCGTTGTTGTTATCGGTGCTGGTTACATTGGTGCTGAAATTGCGGAACAATTCTCAGTGACCGGTAAGGAAGTGACATTGGTTGATGGTCTTGACCGTGTGTTGCCGAAAAACTTTAGTCCCGTTATGACAGACCGTCTTGAAGCAGCGTATGTTGAACACGGTGTAACGTTGGCATTGGGACAACGCGTGGCAGCGTTTGAAGAGTTGCCAGATGGTGGCATCCGGGTTGTGACGGACAAGGGCGCGTACGAAGCTGATATCGCTGTGCTTGGTATCGGGTTCCTGCCGAATACGGATTTGTTCCAAGGTCAAGTTGAGATGTTGCCAAACGGCGCCATTAAGACCAACGAATATATGGAAACGAGTGTGCCTGATGTATATGCAGCTGGGGATGCCACGACGGTCTTCTACAACCCAACCGAGGCAGTCGATTACATTCCATTAGCAACCAATGCCATTCGCCAAGGTATGTTAGTTGCCCGTAATATTGATGGTCATAACTTGGCGTACACAGGGACACAAGGTACGTCAGCAGTTGAACTTTACGGCTTTGCAATGGCGGGGACCGGCTTGAATAAAGCGAGTGCGGCAGCACGTGGCATTGAAGTGGAAGAAACCGTTTATGAGGAAGATTACCGACCTGATTTCATGCTTTCAACAACTAAGGTCTTATCAACGCTGACGTGGGATAAGGCGACACGCCGTGTACTAGGAGCGGCCTTTATGTCAGAACATGACATTTCTCAGGCAGCGAACGTTGTGTCACTAGCTATTCAAAACAAAATGACGATTGATGACCTGGCGATGGCCGATTTCTTCTTCCAACCAAACTTCACGCAACCGGTTAATTTCGTTGGTGCGACTGCGTTGAAAGCGGTTAATGAAAATTAATTCTAAAAAAGCGTTGACATCAAAATGAGAAAACGCTAATATAATGCTCATAAAGAAAAAACGACAGTTAAAAACAAAGTGATCAGGAAAGTAATGATTGATTCAAAGCCTAGAGAGTGTCGGGTCGGTGTGACGGTACGTGCGAATTAATGATGAAAATGGCCTGTGATTGGGTGGCATGAGCAGCAAGTCTGTAAATACCACACGGATTGGTCTCCGTTACCAGACACGCGTATCGACACAGCATCATCTCGCTCCCTGTCTGCACGTTGTGAGTTCATGTCGGGTGACTGGCATGATGAAGGTAGAATGGTATCACGGTAAGTCCGTTTCTATATCTAGCCCTATTTTAGGGTGATGTATAGAAACGGGCTTTTTTGTTTAAAGCTGAGGTTTATGGAGGATATGAAAATGGGAATTTCAAAGAAGCAGGTTGTATTGGGAACGGTTGTTGCAGTGGCAGGATTGGCGGTATTTGCTAATCAACCACATGATGTGTCTGCAGCTTCAAAGGAAAAGACGGTAACGGTTGGTTTGGTGGGTGACTCTGACCGTCAATTGTGGGAATACGTTAAAAAAGATGCAGCCAAGAAGTACGGCATTGATATTAAGCTAAAGTTGTTCACGGACTATATCAAGCCAAACCAAGCATTGGTCGACAAGTCGATCGATTTGAATGCCTTCCAAACAATTAATTACTTCGATGTCCAGAACAAGAATTTTAAGGGTAAGTTGGTAAGCGTCGGCAAGACCTATGTGACACCAATTCGCATTTATTCAGATAACCACAAGACTTTGGCTGATTTGCCAAAGGGCGGTACAATCGTCGTACCAAACGACCCTTCAAACGAAAAGCGCGCATTGGATGTGCTTGAAGCAGCCGGTTTGATTAAGTACAACCACGACGTGAAGTTGCCAAGCGCACAGGATATTACTGAGAACAAGAAAGATTTCAAGATTAAAGAAGTCGCATCTGATCAAGCAGCGTCTGCTTTGAAGAGTGCTGACGCTGCGGTTGTGAACACTAACTATGCTCTGGATGCTAAGTTGGACATCGACAAGGCGTTGTACGTCGAGCCAGTTAACAAGGCTAACAAGGGCTACATCAACATTATTGCAGCACGTAAGGGAACGCAAAACAAGAAGATCTACAAGCAAGTTGTAAAGGCTTACCAAACTGAATCAACTAAGAAGCACATGAAGCAACTATATGGTTCAGCTGAAATTGCTGCTTGGGACATCAAGTTGAAGTAATGCATTAAAAATTAGGGGGGATTTATTATGGCAGAACAAACAGCAATTTTCGCTGGCGGATGTTTTTGGTGCATGGTGCAACCATTTGAAACTTTACCGGGCATCAAGCTGGTCCGGTCGGGTTATACGGGTGGGTTTAAAGACAATCCAACATACGAAGAAGTTAAAGCCCATGAAACTGGGCATACTGAGGCAGTCAAAATTTGGTTTGATGATGAAGTGGTGTCCTATGATGACCTGGTCGCGCTGTACTGGCAAACTGCGGATCCAACAGATGCGATGGGACAATTCCAAGACCGTGGTGACAATTATCGACCAGTAATTTTCGTTAATTCAGATGAACAACGGGCAGTTGCTGAAGCGTCGAAAGCACAACTGCAGGCATCAGGTATTTTTGGGGATGATGCTATTGTCACGACGATTGAAGAGGCAACGACTTTCTGGGAAGCTGAGGAATATCACCAAGACTTCTATAAGAAACATGCCGATGTCTACGCAGAAGAAAAACAAGCGCGTGACGCCTACAAGGAAACATACTGGGGCGTTAAATAATGATTGTAACCAGAACTGTAGTGGTCCTGGTTTTTTATATGCATAAAAATCGACCATTTTGTGACCGGTACACTATTTAGGCTGACGAGGTGTATTTATTTTTGTATACTAATTAATGACAAAAAGAAAGAGAGATGGCAAAAAAGATGCATTACACGTTTTTTGTCAATCCGGCAGCGCGTTCTGGAAAATTCATGGTTGTCTGGGGAGAGGTTGAGCAATTCTTGAAAAGTACCGGAGTGGCATTTGATAGCCGTCTATCAACAGCTCCAGGAGAATTGCGTAAATGGGCATATCAATATGCCAAATATGAAGATTCGGCTGATCGACAATTGGTTGTTGTCGGTGGTGACGGATCGTTAAATGAAGTTATCAACGGCTTGCTTGCTTTTGATACAAAAAGAAGTATCCCATTGGCTTATATTCCAGCGGGATCAGGAAACGATTTTGCACGTGCTCACGGTATCACAGGGACGCCTGTAGAAATGATGCAAACGATTTTGGCAAAAGTTGATGCTAGTGAGCCAAAATCAATTGATATTGGCGAATACATGGATGCCGTTAAACGTGAACGTCGTTTCTTCCTGAATAATGTTGGGATTGGATTTGATGCGACGACGGTTGAAATTGCCAATAATTCACGCATTAAAAATATCCTCAATAAATTGAAGCTCGGTAAAGCAACCTATGGTGTCGCGTTGATTGAAGCTTTGTCACGACAGGATCGTTTTCCTGTTGAAATAATTGCCAACGGGCGTAAGTTTTACACGCCACGCGGGTACTTGTTGACGGTTTCTAATCACCCGTATTTCGGTGGCGGGGTGAAAATTATGCCAGACGCAGATCCAACTGACGGCAAAATCGACTTGATTATGATTGAACGCCCACAATTTTTTATGAAAATTTTGTGGTTGCTGGTTCAATTAGTACGCGGCCGTCATTACAACTATTCAGAGGTGCATCGCTTTACTGCAGCGTCAATTCGTGTCCGGACATCACGTTTAGAATTTGGGCATGCAGATGGTGAAGAACTTGGTTCGCGTGCCTATGATTTGATGGTGACAACGCGTCCGTATCCATTTTGGCTATAATATTTTTTCTAAAGCATTGGTCTTGTACTGATGCTTTTTTGGTATACTGAGTTTAAATAACTAGTAGAAGCGAGGCAAAACATGTATAAGCACCTAATTTTTGACTTGGATGACACATTGCTAGATTTCCGAAAGGGCGAGCAAGTGGGATTGATGAACATTTTTCGAGATCATGGTCTAGAAAACCAAGTGGATGAAGCCTTCGCAACCTACCAAACCATTAATCGTGGACTTTGGGCTGCCTATGAGCGCGGTGAAATCAATAAGGATCAAATTCATAACACGCGCTTCGGTAAGTTGTTTGAGTCGTTCGACCGTGCCGTGGATGGTATTGCGCTTGAGAAAGAATATCGTCAGTATCTGAATCAAAACTATTTTGTGCTGGATGGTGCGGAAGATTTGTTGAAGAATCTCGTTAACCAAGGGTACAAATTGATTGCTGGTACGAATGGTGAGCAACGCACACAAGAATTACGTCTAGAACATACCGGCTTTGGGCGCTATTTTGATGATGTCTTCATTTCTGATGCAATCGGTCACGCAAAGCCATCAACTGAATTTTTCGATGCGATTTTTGGTCACCGCCAAGATATAGACCGTGAAGAGTCAATCATGATTGGCGATGGTTTGGCTTCGGACATCCAAGGTGGTAATCGTTACAATTTGGACACGCTTTGGGTAAATCTTCATCAACAAGTAAATGAAACGCCATATCAAGCAACTTATGAAGTAAATGAGTTGCCAACAATTATGCAAATTGTGAGCAAATAATTAAATACGAACAACAACGACAAAAAATAAGCTGATGCTTTTCTTTTTTGTCGCATATGGAAGTCAAATGTCAGCGGTACACTTAAGTAAAATAAGGGTAGGGGGATATCGTTATGTCAAAGACGAATGCAGTTGTTATTTATGCATCAAAATATGGAACGACCGAAGCATATGCCAAGGATTTTGCGACGGCGTTGGATTTACCGGTGTGCGACTACCATAAATGTCCAGCACTGGCCGCTGAGCCGGGGATTGAAAAGGTTTATGTGTTTGCGCCAATTTACCGACGTACGGTGGCAGGCTTGCCAGAAATTGCGCATGTCTTCGATCCAGATATTGTTGAACGGGTCTTCGTTGTGGGGATGACTGATCCGGAAGATAAGGAAACAATCCAATTCTTGGAAGACCAAGTCCACGATTACATGCCACGTGCGAGTGTTTCACTGCTAGGTGGTAAGATTGATATCGATAAGGTCTCAACATCGGATAAAATGTTGCTCAAGGTGATGTACGCTTTTGAAAAGCGTAAGGCCATGGGTGAGCGTACACCAACGGAACAACGATTAGTAGAAATGGTTGAATCACGTCAAACTGATATGACTGATATGACGCTAATCGAACATTTGTTGGAAAACTTGCAAAAAAATTAAGATATACGGAAAAGCCTCAAAAGCGTGAACTTTTGAGGCTTTCATTATTTATTTGGACTATTCACCATGATTGACTTAAAACAATACTCATCGCACCAGCCATAGTGATTTGTAATACAAAAATGACAATAAGTTCATTGATTACCAAGCAAGTCCAGCTTGTGCAATTTCAACTTTAGAAGCGTATTGACCATTTGGACGATGCCAACGCCCACGGTAGTCTCTTGTATATCCACCAGTTGTCACGGCTGTTTCTTGTGACGGAGTGGCTGCGGCTTGTTGTGCCTGTGAGGAAATAGCCGCCTGTTCAGACTCGGAAGCTGAGATGGCAGCCTGTTGAGATTCTGAGGCAGCGACGGAAGCAGAAATAGAAGCAGCCTCAGATTCCGAAGCAGCAACTGAGGCGGACTGACTAGCAGCATAGCGAGACGAACTCTCCGCTGCTGCCTGTTTTGAAGAACTTTCAGCAGATTCCGAATTGGCCACAGCTAATTTGACTTTAGCGGGAGAAATTTTGGTGACCAGATAAATGACTTTTAATTTGCCTTGTTTATTTAGTTTGAATTTTTCAGTTGATACTTTTGCCGAGTTCACATGAAGCGAGGCAACTGAAGGTAATGGATTAGTTTTTGAGTCAGTTACTTTTATGATCGCCTTTTTAAAGGTAGAATCCTTCTTAAGCGCTGTTTTGATCTGTTTAACGCTTTTGTTTTTAAGATGCAGCTTTTTGAACTTTTTCTCATACTGTTGCGTGTTGGTGTGCGTACTTGTTTTATTAGCTGATAACGGCGAAGATACCGCTGAACCAATCCCTAAAACGACGCTTAACAGCATTAAGGCCAAAAATTTAGTTAGACGTTTATACATAAACCTACTCCTCAAGCTTTTTTCGTCAATCCTTTCTGGACGTTGTTAACTATTAAAAGGGAATCTAAATCGAAAAAATTGTTATTTATGAATGTATAGTATCATCAAACTACGTTTAATTAAATGCAAAAACGAATATATTTGTATTTCTCTTTGGAATGTTTTCTGTCTCGAAAGCTAATATATAGTGCCTTGATGTACATTTTTATTAATTGAACACATGAAAAAAGTTCCCAACCACCAAGGCTGGGAACTTTTAGTCTCTTTATCAGTATTTCTACTAGTAAGATGTTAAATCAAAATAAACATTGGCAAGATAAGTGGGCGGCGCTTCGTCTTGTCATACAAGAAGCGTTGTAGTTGAGATACAACTGCGTTACGAATGCTGTGCTCACTTGCATTTGGTTCGCGCATTGCTGTCAAAATAGCGTGGAAAATTTCCTTGCGACCTTCGTTAATCAATTCTTCAGATTCACGCATGTAAATAAATCCACGTGACAAGATATCAGGACCAGCCGTGATTTCTTGATTCTTCAAATCGATTGTTGCAACAACGACAACCAAACCATCTTGTGACAACATTTGACGATCACGCAAAACTGCGGAACCGACATCCCCAATTCCGTTACCGTCAACATAAGTGTCTTCAGCAGGGAAGTGGTCAGCCAAGCGAGCTGAATCAGCCGTCAAAGCAAGAACGTCACCGTTATCAAGCACGAATGTGTTGTCCTTAGGAACACCAACATCGTGCGCCAAACCTTCGTGCACCTTAAGCATACGGTATTCACCGTGCACAGGCATGAAGTACTTTGGCTTGATCAATGACAACATCAACTTTTGCTCTTCTTGGCCACCGTGACCAGAAGTGTGAATGTTGTTCACCTTACCGTAGATAACGTTTGCGCCAGCTTCTTCAAGTTCGTTAATCACGCGGTTAACAGATTGTGTGTTTCCAGGAATTGGTGAACTTGAGAAGATAACAGTGTCATCCGGTTGGATTGAAATTTGCTTGTGCGTACCATTGGCGATACGGGCAAGAGCGGCCATCGGTTCACCTTGAGAACCCGTTGACAAAATCAACACTTCGTTAGGTGGGAGGCGGTTGATTTCGTGTGCATCAACCAACATCTCCTTTGGAATGTTCAAGTAGCCAAGCGCCAAACCGTTGGTAACGGCACTTTCCATTGAACGACCGAAGACAGCAATCTTACGACCGTGGGCAAGGGCAGCTTCAGTTGCCATTTGCACACGTGACATGTTTGAGGCGAACGTGGCGAAAATAATGCGACCATCAATTTCATCAAACAACTTATCAATCGTCTTACCAACCCAACGCTCTGACTTTGAAAATTCATCTCGTTCAGCGTTTGTTGAGTCAGACATCAATAGCAAAACACCTTCAGAACCGATGCGTGCCATCTTTTGTAGGTTAGGTGGCTGCTTAGTCGTTGGTGTCAGGTCGAACTTAAAGTCACCTGTTTCGACGATTGTACCTGAAGGGGTGTGAACAGCCACACCAAACGTATCAGGGATTGAGTGAGTTGTGCGGAAGAACTCAACGCTCATGTTGTCAAACTTAAGAACAGTATCTTCATCGATTTCGTGAAGTTCGGTACTGTTTAACAAGCCGTGTTCATCCAACTTGTTCTTAATCAATGCCAAGGCGAGAGGTCCGCCATATACAGGAACGTTAACTGCGTTCAAGAAGAAGTGGATAGCACCAATGTGGTCTTCGTGACCGTGGGTGATAACCAAAGCCTTAATCTTGTCGCGGTTTTCCTTTAGGTAGGTATAGTCAGGAATAACATAGTCAATTCCTAGCAATTCGTCTTCAGGGAACTTAACACCAGCATCAACAACGATGATTTCATCACCATATTGAATACCGTACGTGTTCTTACCAATCTCCCCAAGTCCACCCAATGCGTATACGGCTGTCTCGTCTGGACGTACATCCAGATTCATTACCATAGATTAGAACTCCGTCAACTTAAAGTTTGGGCTTTGTTGCTCGTAAGCCAAAGCCTTTTCTGACAATTGCTCAATCAACTCAACGTTGTAGTCCGTGTTTGTTTCAACAGCCAAACGAGCAGCTGGTTGATCAACAGCGTCAATGTAAAGTGATTGCGTGTTTTCACGCTTTGGGTTTTGCTTCATAGTAGGTTGGTAGTAAACCTTAAAAATCATAATCGGTTAATCTCCTTTTTAGTTACTGTCTTGTACCGAACAATCTTATATGTAAGTTTATCAGAAATGCGGATTAAATACCATATTCACACCGGATGTATGAGATATGACGTCGATAAGCAACCAGTCGTTTTTTTGGCGTATTTCGGTTACACTTAAGTTAATGAAACGGAGGTTTGCAGTGATGACAAAAAGCATCTGGCAACGATTAAAAGACAATGTGCGTGGTGTTAAAGGAAAATTCAAATGCGCATATGTGCCAACAACGACGCCTGAAGAAGTTGCTTTGGCCAATAGTTTGAAAGCCACGCTACCAGCCAATTTGGCAACGTATATCTACGTTGGCGGGCTATGGGACGTTAATTTGAATCGCGGTATCGCTGGTTATGTAACGTTGGCTGTTGATGAACCAGCTGAACAGGTTGCCACCTTAACAACGGGCATCTCATCTGCATACGAAGCAGAACTCCAAGCGATGATTGCTGGTTTGTCAGCAGTTGAATTGACTAAGCGTCAAGCTGGTCATTTTGTGCTGGTGACATCATTAGAAGATTTCGTACGTAACTACAACGATTTTTCATTAGCCGCGCAATATACGGATTTGCCTGAACGTGCAACGTCAACGGATCGTCTTTACCATGACTTTGTTCTATTATCGGCGACATTCCGTTCATTGCGAGTGACATCGCCAGCTGAAAAGGATAGTAAGCAAAGCGAGTTTATTGCACACAAACTTTCACGCATCATTACGGCCTACCGTGACTCACGAGGTAAGTAAGATGTTGTTTGTATGGATTGGACTGATTGTTTTGCTCGGTGTCATTGCAGTCACGATTTATCGTCGTTACGGGCGCCGGTTAACGGAACGCCAAATTATCGCCTCGCAGCAAGTTGTGAATGCCGCGATGGCGGTTGCTTTGAAGGATTTATCTAATGAGCTATTGATTTTCCCAATGAACCGCCCAACTTCGACGTTGGTCGCTAACATTTGGGGGCACGAAGTCATGGCGTTTGAATTTGAAATTCCATATAAGGAGCGACAAGAAGTCGTGGTTGTGCGACAAGCGTTAAATAATGCATTGCGTGCTTATACGGAAGATCAAAATTTAGTGAGTGCCTCTGATACGGATATGGCATTGGTTGTAACGGATGTCTGGTATGACAACCGCAAGCCGATGCTTCACGTTGACGTGGCCCACGTTATTAATGATGAAACGGCTGCTTACTTACGCGATTTGCGTAAATTGAACCAACCGGTTTAAGTTTGGTATACTTGTTATTAAGAAACAAAATGGTAGGAGAAGAGCTATGTATTTGATGAAGGATATCGTGCGCGATGGCGATCCCGTTTTGCGCCAACAAGCCGCAAAGGTGACGTTCCCACTTTCTGATGAAGTAAAGGAAGCCACAAAGAACATGATGGAATACCTAATCATCAGTCAAGATGAAGAAGAAAACGAAAAGTACGGTCTTCGTCCTGGTGTTGGATTGGCTGCGCCACAAGTTGGTATTTCACAACAATTTTCTTCAATTTTGATTCCTGATGAAGATGTTGATGACTCAGATATTGACGAAGACGCTGAGCCAACGTACTTCTTTAAGGGAACAATCTACAACCCAGTTATTACACGTCAATCAGTTAAGCAAACAGCCTTGTCAATGGGTGAAGGTTGCTTGTCAGTTGACGAAGATGTACCTGGTTACGTTGAGCGTTCATACCGTATTACAGTTAAGTATCAAGACGAAAACGGTGACTTCCAAGAATTGAAGTTGGAAGGCTACCCAGCCATCGTTTTCCAACACGAAATTGATCACTTGCACGGTACGCTATACTACGATCACATCAGCAAGACGACGCCATGGTCAGAATCTGACGGCACACGTTACATTGGGTAGTCCGGATGGTCAGTGGCGATAAAAATTTTAACTATCCCATGCTGGATGGTTGGTCAACAGATGACATCATCAAGGTAAGCGCATTGTACTCAGCTGTTTCTGCAGCGTACGAAGGTGGCGTGGATCGTGAGTCACTTTTAACGGCCTACAAGGACTTCAAAACTGTTGTGCCAAGTAAGGCTGAAGAAAAGCAACTTGATCGTGAGTTCGGGGTAGAATCAGATTACAGTATCTACCGTACGATCCAGGCAGCCCAACAAGCGTCTACTAAGCGCCTTAAAATGGAGGGCTAGCAGTTGAATGAGACACAATTAAAGAAACTGGATACAACTGTTCTTGGTTGGCTGGATACCGTCCACGATAACGTTTTGAAGCGTGTCTCTCAACGGATGCAGGTCGAAACAAAACAAGGACATCGTGATTTAGTGACGAACGTTGACCGAGAAACTGAACAATTCTATGTGGATGCCATTCGTCGGTTTGATCCACATGCCAAGATTCTTGGTGAAGAAGGGTTTGGGGATGCGGTTAACAGTTTGGACGGTCGTGTTTGGTTTGTAGATCCAATAGATGGCACAATGAACTTCGTGAAGCAACATGCTGAGTTCGCGACCATGTTGGCTGTCTATGAAGATGGCAAGCCGGTGATGGCGTGGATTATGGACGTTGTCAATCACGATATTGTACACGGTGGCCCTGAATACGGGGTTTACCATAATGATGAACAACTAAGCTCACCAACGAATACATCGTTGGCAGACGGTCTCGTGATTTTGTCAGGAGCACGACTTTTATATGAACAATACGGTTTCCCTGAAATTGCCAAACAAGCAATCGGGTACCGTGTTTATGGTTCTGCAGGTATTTCATACTTACATGTTTTGACTGGTCGAGCAGTTGCTTACGCCAGTGTTATGAAGCCTTGGGACTATGCTGCTGGGACATTGCTTGGTGAAGCATTAGGGTTTAAAGTCGGAAAAATTGACGACCAACCTGTGAATATGTTATTATCAGGAGCAGTTCTAGTGGCAACACAACAAGCATATAACGATATCATGTCAATTGAACGTGACCTATAAGCCGGGCCGCGTGTTCAGCGGCTCGTATTTGTTAGTTGTTACACCGATTAGAGTAATAAAAGTGACGTATAGTCAAGGAGAATAGGATTTTGGCAAAGCGCGAAAACATCCGTAACATTGCAATCATCGCCCACGTCGACCACGGTAAGACGACGTTGGTTAATGAATTGCTTAAGCAATCAGACACGCTTGATATGCGTACTGAACTTGGCGATCGTGCCATGGATACGAACGATCTTGAAAAGGAACGTGGTATCACGATTTTGGCTAAGAACACAGCCGTTAAGGTTGGGGACAAGCAAATCAACATCTTGGACACGCCAGGACACGCGGACTTCGGTGGTGAAGTTGAGCGTATCATGGGTATGGTTGACGGTGTTTTGTTGGTTGTTGATGCCTTTGAAGGTACGATGCCACAAACTCGTTTCGTTTTGAAGAAGGCCTTCGAACAAAACTTGACGCCAATCGTTGTTGTTAACAAGGTTGACCGTCCAGGAGCTCGTCCTACTGAAGTTGTTGACGAAGTGCTTGATTTGTTTATCGAATTGGGTGCCGACGAAGATCAATTGGAATTCCCAGTCATCTTCGCTTCAGCTATGAACGGAACGTCATCATTGGATGCTGACTTGGCTACGCAAGAGCACACGATGAAGCCAATCTTCGACACTGTATTCGAAACGATTCCAGCGCCTGAAGACAACTCAGACGAGCCTTTGCAATTCCAAGTTTCATTGTTGGATTACAACGACTTCGTTGGACGTATCGGTATCGGACGTGTCTTCCGTGGTAAGATCAAGGTTGGTGACAACGTTACTGTTATGAAGCTTGATGGTACGACGCAAAACTTCCGTGTTACGAAGTTGTTTGGTTTCATTGGTTTGGACCGTGTTGAAATCAACGAAGCTATTGCTGGTGACTTGATTGCCGTTTCAGGTATGGAAGAAATTTCAGTTGGTGAAACTGTTGTTGAACCATCACACTTGGACGCATTGCCAGTTTTGCGTATTGATGAGCCTACTTTGCAAATGACGTTCCGTACGAACGACTCACCATTTGCTGGTCGCGAAGGTAAGTTCGTGACGGCCCGTCAATTGGAAGACCGTTTGCGCCGCGAATTGCACACTGACGTTTCATTGCGTGTTGATGACACTGATGAAGCTGGTGCATGGTTGGTATCAGGACGTGGTGAGTTGCACTTGTCAATCTTGATCGAAACTTTGCGTCGTGAAGGATTCGAATTGCAAGTTTCACGTCCACAAGTTATCTTCAAGGAAGTTGACGGCGTTGAATCAGAGCCATTCGAAGCTGTTCAAATCGACACGCCTGACGAGTACTCAGGTTCAGTTATCGATTCATTGAACCAACGTAAGGGTGAGATGCGTAACATGGAGCCAACTGGTACTGGTACGACTCGTATGGAGTGGTTGGTACCTTCACGTGGATTGATTGGTTACTCAACTGAATTCATGTCATTGACTCGTGGATACGGTATCTACAACCACACGTTTGAGACGTACGCTCCAGTTGTTAAGAACTGGAACCCAGGTCGTCGTAACGGTACGTTGGTTTCAATTAACCAAGGTCAAGCTACGACTTACGCTATCATGGGTGTTGAAGATCGTGGAATTATGTTCATTCACCCAGGTGATGACATCTACGAAGGAATGGTTGTTGGTATGAACAGCCGTGACAACGACATCTCAGTTAACGTTACGAAGGCAAAGAACCAAACTAACGTTCGTTCATCAAACAAGGACCAAACTGCCTCAATCAAGACGCCACGTGATATGACGCTTGAAGAGTCATTGGAGTTCTTGGACGATGATGAGTACGCCGAAGTAACGCCAGAACACGTACGTATCCGTAAGCAAATTTTGGTTACGGCTGAGCGTGAGAAGGCTGCTAAGCGTAAGAAGATTGCACAACAAGGCTAATCTTTTTAAAAATTAGACTAATAGAACGCCCTTTAGCATCATGCTGAAGGGCGTTTTTTGTGATTTCATGAAGTTGGAAATGTTACAGGGGGAAGTGTGCTAAAATAATACAAGTTATAGACTTTAATGAAGGAGCCCTGAACGATGCAAGCTGTGAAAAAACGACGCCGGGGGCGGTTATTCGAAACCATTCGAGATACGCCGAAACGCGTCAGAGAGAAATTTAAATACCTTGACTTGGTCTTGCTGTTACTAATCATCGGCGTATTAGTCTTTGGTGTAACTATGGTCTATTCAGCTAGCTCGAATATGAATTCAGGGAGTTCGACGTCCTTCTTGTTCAAGCAAGCGTTCTTTAGCGTTATCAGCGTGAGCGCGATGTTGCTTATCTTTAGCGTCGACATCAACTGGTCGTCGACCAAGATTGATTACCTAATTTCGGTATTTTTGGCTGTAACGGATATCGGCTTACTTATCGCACTGGTTGCTGGTCCAGTTACCTCGGGTGCCAAGGGTTGGATTTACATTGGAACCTTTGGTATTCAGCCGGTTGAATACTTTAAAGTTGCCATGATTTTATGGTTCGCCAAGCGTTTCGCGCGAAATGTTGTCAATCCGTACAAAGTCGTCAAAGGTATTAAAGAACGTGTTCATTACTACAAAGACTTTATCGCACCTGGAATTGGTATCTTGCTAACGGCACTAATGCCTGACCTCGGTGGTGCGCTAATTCTGTTTGCTTTGGTGGCAATCATTTTCTTAACGTCAGGTATTCGTCCGACTGGTTTAATTACGATGGTTGGTATTGTGATTGGCGTTTTGATAATGGTGCCTGTGCTGTTGCCGGTTCTTGAGAAATTACCCTTGATGCACTACCAATTGCTACGATTTGAATCATATATTGATCCTTGGAAAACTGAGGATGCAGGACACCAATTGATTAATTCGTATTACGCCATTTCAAACGGTGGTTTCTGGGGTCGTGGTCTGGGTAATAGTATCCAGAAGGCCGGTTATCTACCGGAGCCAAACACCGACTTTATCATGGCGATTGTCGGTGAAGAGTTAGGTGCCGCTTGGATTTTGATTATCCTGGCTGTATTTGGCTTTATCATTTGGCGTTTGGTGATATACGCAGTGAAGACACGTAACATGCAAATCCGTTTGACGTTGTATGGTATCGCCGCATATATCGGCATCCAAATTCTGGTTAACCTTGGTGGTGTTGTCGGAGTCGTACCGATTACTGGTGTGACGTTCCCATTGATTTCATATGGTGGGTCATCATTGATGTCTTGGGGAATTACGTTTGGAATCGCCTTTAACATGATCGGTGTTTTGAAAAAGAATGAAAGTTTACGGGAGCGTGAATAAATGGCTTTTGAAGTAACGCCACGCCGAAGCGTCGTGGTTTATTTGAAAAATGTTCGTCAAGCGCGCCAATTGCGTCGTTTTGGCGTTGTCAGTTATATTTCAGAAAAGATGAAGTATGCTGTTATCTATATGAATGAAGAAGATGTTGCCTCAAAGTCAGCGTTGATTGAACGCTTGGGTTTCGTAGCATCTGTTGATGTTTCTCACTGGCCTGAGGTTGATACAACCATTGGTAGTCAAGGTGAGGCGTTTGAATTTTCGGTTGATCCATCAGAATTGGTGGATGAGCCAGCTGAAGAAGAGGAATTGTAATGCGTATTGTGAGTGGAGAATTTGGTGGTCGCCCATTGAAGGCGGTCCCAGGTGATGCAACCCGACCAACCACGGACAAGGTTAAGGAAGCTATTTTTAGCATGATTGGTCCATATTTTGATGGTGGTCGTTCGTTGGATTTGTATGCTGGCTCAGGCGGATTGAGTATTGAAGGTGTATCTCGCGGTTTAGATGAAGCAGTCTTGGTCGACCGTCAATTCGCGGCAATCAAGACGATTAACGACAATATTGCGATTACGAAAGCACCAGAGAAGTTTACTGTCATCAAGAGCACTGCAGATGCAGCTATCCAACGCTTGATGGGATCACAACCATTCGATGTGTTGTACTTTGATCCGCCATATGCCAAGCAAACGATTGTTGCTGACCTTGAGAAGCTTCTTGCCGCAAACTTGATTGCGCCAGAGGCACTGATTGTGACCGAGACGGATCAAAATGCAAACTTGCCGGAAGATTTGCCTAATTTCGAGTTTTTGAAGGAAAAGGATTACGGTATTACGGTGGTTAAGCTATATCAATATAAGGGGGAAGCATAATGCGTCGTGTATTATTTCCAGGTAGTTTTGATCCATTTACGAATGGACATCTAGATGTTGTTAAGCGCGCTGCAACGCTCTTTGATGAGGTTGTGATTGGTGTAGGCACAAACAAGATGAAAAAGTATCTCTTTTCGCCTGAAGAAAAGATTACCCTAATCGAGGCATCCGTAGCTGATTTGCCGAACGTAACCGTGCGTGAAATGTCTGGTTTGACGATTGAGTATATGAAAGAAATCAACGCTGATACGTTGGTGCGCGGTTTGCGTAACGAGACTGATTACCTCTACGAGCGTGATATTGCTGAAATGAACCACTTCTTGGGCACTGTTGAGACGGTCTTTTTGATGGCCCGACCAGAGCATCAGAATATTTCAAGTTCAATTCTAAAAGAAGTTGTTAGTTTTGGGGCTGACGTACACGAATTGGTGCCTGGTCCAGTTGCCAATGCACTTGCTGAAAAGTTTGCGGAGAAGTAGCGTATGGCTGAAAAACAAAAGAAGTCTCATAAATGGCTGAAAATTTCTGGCATTATTGCGGCTGTGCTAGTTTTGTTGGCATTGGTTAGTCCATTGCCGTTATATGCTGAAACTCCTGGCGAGGCAGACAACCTGGCCGGCTACATCAAAGTTGATGGCAAGAAGCCTAAGGTTGACGGTGAGTATATGATTACAGCTGTCTATATGTCGCAGGTTAACGGTATCGGTGCCATTATGGCGTTGCTTGATCCAACTGCATCACTAATGACTTCATACGAGGCGAATGGTGGCGGCTCTCAGGCTGACAATGTGGCTATTAACAAGGTGTACATGGACTCTGCTGTGAATGAGGCTAAAGCCACAGCGTTTAAAGCTGCTGACGTGCCATATACACGTACCTTTAACGGAATTTACGTTATGGCTGTGCAAGATAACTCTAATTTTAAGAAGCAGTTGCACGTCGGGGACCTCATTACATCGGTTGATGGTAAGTCGTTCGAGTCAGCAAAGGGATTCCAAAATTACATTCGTAAAAACAAAGTTGGCTCAAAACTAACAATCAACTATCAACATAACGGCAAGACGAAAGAAGCAACTGGTAAGACGGTTGCTTTGGCCGGGACTAAGAAGTTACCAGGTATCGGTATTGCACTAACAGACGCAGTTGATGTGACGTCTGATCGACAAGTGACGGCGGATATGGGCGACATTGGTGGTCCATCTGGCGGCTTGATGTTCTCATTAGAAATGTACGATGCGTTGGCCAATGAAAATTTGGCTGCCGGTCGTAAAATCGCTGGTACTGGAACAATTGACAAAGACGGCAATGTTGGCGAAATTGGTGGTATCGATAAAAAGGTCATAGTCGCCCATGAATCAGGTGCTAAGATTTTCTTTGCCCCATATATCAAGCCAACCAAGGCCAATTTGGCAATGGAATCTGACGGCATGACAAATTACCAACTAGCAGTCAAAACGGCTAAGAAATACGCGCCTGGCATGAAAATTGTGCCAGTAAAGACGTTTGATGATGCGGTTAAGTATTTGCGCACACATTAATATTAAAAAATGAACCAGCTGTCAAAGCTGGTTTTTTTGTGCCCATCTGGCAGGATATTGGTGTGTGAAAAATTGAATTTGTGGTATATTAACCCATATAAGACAAGGGGGATAATGACATGTCTGAAGAACGAACATTGGTTTTGATTAAGCCAGATGGTGTTGCACGTGGTTTGATGGGGGAAGTCTTTTCACGTTTGGAACGTAAGGGCTACAAGATTACGTCGCTGTTGATGACGGAGGCGACAGAAGAACAGCTACGTCGTCACTACGCCGAAAAGGTCAATGCACCTTATTTCCCAGAAATTTTGGAGTATATGACAAGCGGTCCATTAGTTGCGATGGTGGTAACAGGGACAAACATCGTGAAGAATTTCCGTGCGATGGCTGGTGTAACGAATCCAAGTGAGGCAGCTCCCGGCACGATTCGTGGTGATTATGGTCGCGATTGGGAAGATGGTGCCGTACGTAACATCGTCCACAGTTCTGACAGTGTTGAAAATGCCGAACGCGAAATTAGCATTTGGTTTGAAAATCACTAAAAATTTTGACAAACTTGCATAAAATCTGTACAGTAATACGAGTTGTTACGTACAGATAGCACAATTTATTTGTGCCGAACATAGAGGCGAACATCATTTCTAATTGAGATGATGGGCGCCTTTTATTTGTTTTAAGGAGGGAATTATGCAGGCAAAGGAATGGCATGTGTTACGAGCTGTAATCGCGGCTGGTATCATGAGTTTTAGTGGGGTGTTGATTGAAACATCGATGAACGTTACGTTTCCAACCCTAATGAATGAGTTTCAAACCGACGCAAACGGCGTGCAATGGGTGACGACTGGTTATTTGCTAGCCATCGCCGTGATTGTGCCACTTTCAGCATTTTTAATTCGCAATTATTCGCCACGACGTCTGTTTATTATTGCAAATCTATTATTCTTGGTGGGGGTCATTTTAGATGGTTTTGCGCCTAATCTATTAGTGCTGCTAACTGGTCGCGTCTTCCAAGGAATTGGAACGGGAATCGCATTACCATTGATGTTTGACATCATTTTGACGAAATCCCCACTTGATCGACGTGGCGTAATTATGGGAATTGGAACAATGACCACGTCAATTGCGCCTGCCATTGGTCCAACATACGGCGGTATCTTGTTAAATAGTTTGGGTTGGCGTTCAATCTTCTGGTTTTTGATTGTTTTGTTGGTAGCCTCATTAATCATGGGACTGACAAGCATGCCGGTTGAAACAGTTAAGCGAACGGAAAGTTTTGCCTTTGGTGCGTTTGTTTTTCTTGGATTAGGATTGGCATTGCTATTGATGGCCGTCGAACGTCTGTCACTAATGTTCCTAATTGGGGCAGTCGTCTTGCTAGTGATATTCGCATTCTTAAACAAGCGTCGTCAACTATTGAATTTAGCCATTTTACGTCACTCACGCTATGATCGCTTAATGATTAGCTTCCTTGTTTATCAAGCAATCCTGCTAGGACTCTCATTCATCTTGCCTAACTACTTGCAACTAGGTTTGGGGCGTACAGCAACTGCTGCTGGACTATTCATGTTCCCGGGTGCAGTCATTGGTTCTGTACTGGCACCAGTTTCAGGACGCGTATTGGATAAATTTGGTGCAGTTAAGCCAATCTTGTTTGGTCTGAGCGTTGCGACGCTGGCAATGGTGTTGATGGCCGTATTCTTTAAGGAGCTATCATTTTGGACGCTGATGCTCACACATATGTTGTTAATGGTCGGAATCGGCTTTTCATATGCGAACCTCATGACCATCACGCTATCAAGCTTGGCACCAAGTGAGAATGCGGATGGTAACAGTGTGCTGAACACCTTGCAACAATTTGTTGGTGCCAGTGCGACCGCGATTGTCGCCCAAATTTTTGCTTCGGCAACTGATCGTCATATTGGAGACGGCGTTGTGACTGGGTCGCAATCCGGAGTTATTTTCTTAACTGTCTTGATGATTGTTTCAATTTTGGCCTTTTTCACAGTCATGCGCAGTGTAAAAACAGCGAACAAATAACATTACTATTAAATGTCACTGACCGGTTTTTGGTTGGTGGCTTTTTAGTTTACATAATATTTTAATTGAAAAATTGAAACCTTGATTTATCAACGGTTGAAGCCTTTCAATGGGGGTTGACAAACTTACTTGCATATTGTGCATTCAAGCGTATAATTATAAGAGCTGGAAATGGTCATTTTTAGAGTTGGGGGTGATGACAATCGCAACACGTATTCCAGAACAGTTGGTCGAAGAAATTCGACAACGTGTTAATATCGTTGATGTCATTTCGCCATATGTACAACTGAAGAAACAAGGACGCAATCTGTTTGGGCTTTGCCCGTTCCACGATGAGCGTACCCCGTCTTTCTCAGTTAATGAAGATAAACAAATTTATCACTGCTTCTCATGCGGACGTGGTGGTAACGTCTTTAGTTTTATCATGGATATCGATAATGCAACCTTCCCACAAGCCGTGGCAAAAGTTGCCCCATTTGCCGGTGTTGATTTAGATGCATCATACACATCTGACGAAGCAACGGAAGTGGTTGATCCACAAATTAAGGTGCTGCGTGAATTGTACGCAGACGCGACAAAGTTGTACCACCACTTGCTAGTTAATACCGAGGCAGGTGAGGGTGCCCTTGATTACCTACATAATCGAGGCTTGGATGATGGCACAATTGATGCATTTATGCTTGGGTTCGCACCTGAAAATGATGTGTTGATTAACTACTTCCAAGAACAACAAGTAGATTATCAGTTGCTACGTTCATCGGAATTGTTCATTGAATGGGATGATGGCACGTTGCACGATCGCTTTACGAACCGTGTGCTTTTTACAATTCGTGATAGTGCTAGTCACCCAATCGCGTTTTCTGGACGTCGTTTGTCAAATGACGACACCCAAGCGAAGTACATGAATTCACCTGAGAGTCCACTGTTTAACAAGTCACAAGAATTGTTTAACTTGGACCTTGCCAAGGGCGCAATTCGTAAGCAAAAGCACGCAGTTGTATTCGAAGGGTTCATGGACGTTATTGCCGCATTCCAAGCTGGCGTGCAAAACGGAGTTGCCTCAATGGGAACATCGTTGACGCCAGAACAGGTGCAAGTGCTTTCTCGCATGGCTGATAACGTGTCAATTAGTTATGACTCTGATGCAGCTGGTCAAAAGGCGACAAAGCGTGCGTTAGACTTAGTTGCGCAAAACGGGCACATCACGGCGAATGTGATTCACATTCCGGATAATCAAGATCCTGATGAGTTTTTACGTGCTAATGATGTCAGTGCATTTTTGAATGTGCTATCACATAATACTGAAGATCCAGTTGCGTTTAATATCCGCTATTTAAAGACGGATCGCAATCTGAATAACCAAACTGAGTTGTTTGCTTACGTAAGTGATGTATTAGGTGTCATCGCAACGGTGTCAGAACCCGTTATGCGTGAGACTTATCTACGTGAAATTTCTGATGAATTCAACATTGGCATGGAGGCGTTGCAAGATCAATTGCGTCCATTGCTACTGCAACAGCAGGCCAATCGTTCTAACCCTAGGTCGACGAATAATCGTCAATCGGGTTACCGTCGACCAGAGCCTAATTATCCGGTCGCGCCGAACGGAGATTGGCAAGCTAATGCACCGGCACCGATTCCGGCGCCAACGCCACGAACGATTTCACGAGTTGAAAAAGCTGAACGAATGCTGTTGGCTTGGATGCTCCGTGATAACGATGTTTGGTTGCAAGTGACTGGCACACCAGACTTTACGTTCGTTGACGTACCATACGAAACGCTGTTGATGTTGGCAACTGGCTATCGTGAGACACATGGCAATGAGCCAATTATTGATATGGCAGGCTTTATGGACTTTGTTCAGAAACCTGAACTGACACGTATTTTGGCAACGCTTGATGATTTTGATGACGAATTATTCGCTGATCGTAGTCAAGTTGGCATGTATATTCAATTTATTAGCCACGATGCCCCATTATCTGATAGAATTAATAGGTTACAGCGTCAGATTAAAGAAGCTAATCAAATGCACAATGACGCGCTAGTCGCTCAGCTTAGTGTTGAGTATATGGCGGCGTTACGTGAACAACAGACCCACAAGTAATTAAGGAGGCCGCTATGGCAGAAAAGCAAGCACCAATTTCAGCAAAGTTTGATCAAGCTGAATTTGATAAGGCAGTTAAGAACATCATCAAGGAGTTCAAGGCCGACAAGGAAATTAAAGAAAATGCTCTCCAAGATGCTTTGGTAAAGCCAATGCGTTTGAATGCTGATCAAATCGATGAACTATACGAGAAGATTGAATCAGCTGGTATCTCTGTCGTTGATGAAAACGGCGAGCCAACCGCACGTGCGCTTGAAAACAAGAAGACAAAGTTGTCAGAAAAGGAATTGAAGCAAGCTGCTGATGCACCTACTGGCATGAAGATTAATGACCCTGTTCGTATGTACCTAAAGGAAATCGGACGTGTGTCATTGTTGACTGGTGATGAAGAAGTTGCCTTGGCAGAGCGTATTGAGCAAGGTGATGAAACTGCTAAGCAAGAATTGGCTGAGGCTAACTTGCGTTTGGTTGTTTCTATCGCTAAGCGTTACGTTGGTCGTGGTATGCAATTCTTGGACTTGATTCAAGAAGGAAACATGGGATTGATGAAGGCGGTTGAGAAGTTTGATTACCGTAAGGGATTCAAGTTCTCAACTTATGCAACTTGGTGGATCCGTCAAGCGATTACTCGTGCAATCGCCGACCAAGCTCGTACAATTCGTATTCCTGTGCACATGGTTGAAACAATCAACAAGTTGATTCGTATTCAACGTAACTTGTTGCAAGATTTGGGTCGCGAACCTACGCCTGAAGAAATCGGTGCCGAAATGGACATCGTGACTGACAAGGTCCGTGATATTTTGAAGATTGCACAAGAGCCAGTTTCATTGGAAACACCAATTGGTGAAGAGGATGACTCACACTTGGGAGACTTCATTGAAGATAATGAAGCCATTTCACCTGCTGATTCAGCTGCTTACCAAATGCTTAAGGAACAATTGGAATCAGTTTTGGACACGTTGACTGACCGTGAAGAGAACGTTTTGCGTTTGCGTTTCGGTTTGGAAGATGGTCGTACGCGTACTTTGGAAGAAGTTGGTAAGGTATTTGGGGTTACTCGTGAGCGTATCCGTCAAATCGAAGCTAAGGCACTTCGTAAGTTGCGCCACCCATCACGTTCAAAGCAATTGCGTGATTTCTTGGACTAATTAAGACGAAATGAAAAGGGCGAGGGCGTTGCACCTCGTCCTTTCTTTTTTGTCAAAGCATGGAGAGCAGAAAATGAAAAAAATACTCTTTGGATTGGTGGCGTTGATACTGGCATTTACGACGATGCGCCACGTTTCCGCAGACGATAATGCACCATACACAGTTACGCCGGTAATCCCTAAGACCCAACTGGACAGTCAAAATAAAAATTACCTTGATTTATTGCTAAATCCGAAGCAAGTTGAATCAGTGACGTTTGACGTCAAAAACAACTCAGACTCAGAATTGTCATTGAACGTTGCTGCGGGCTCTGCATCCACATCGCCACTAGGAGAAGTCACATATAACGATCATCACGTGATTGGGAACGTTGGCCCACAAATGGAAAACTTAATTCATTTGGATCAGCAGACGATTAAAGTCGCACCTAAGGGCGATGCAAAGGTC
Source organism: Weissella confusa (assembly GCA_014332815.1). Taxonomy (GTDB): domain Bacteria; phylum Bacillota; class Bacilli; order Lactobacillales; family Lactobacillaceae; genus Weissella; species Weissella confusa_C. Next base: position 154,862 of record JACSZT010000008.1, read on the forward strand.
ACTGGTACCATTACCATGCCGAATGAACCGGTGGATGGGATTATTGCTGGTGGAGTCTCTTTCTCACTGACAGCGACACAAAAGCAGGATGCGGTAGAAACAACCGTTGCGGTGCTTGCACGAAACACACGAAATTTGCCGGCAACTTCGGCAGAACTTCATGCCGTTTCGTATGAAACTGTCAATAAACAAACTGGTTTTGCGATTGCCGTTGCAAATACTTCAGGATCGTTTATTAACGGCGCAACTTTTACAACAAAAGTAATCGATGTCTCCACAAATAAAACGGTTCTTGTAGAGACGCGACGGAACGCGCAGCTGGCGCCTAATTCAGTTATGACATATTGGGTTAAAAACGATGCCAAGCGCCTGACAGGCAATAAATACCGCATTCAGGTGCAAGCAAACTGGAGCGGGACGAATCAAACCTGGCAAAAGCAAATCGTGCTATCAAAAAAGGCTGCGCCAACAGATGAAGCACATCCTAAAAAGGTGCCATTCATAGAGGCGTTATTATACGCTGTTAGTTTATTGGCAATCGTTGGCATCGTTTTGACAGTTATGTGGTTCAAAAACATGCGATTCTTAGTTAAATAAGACATCTTTATTCAAAAGTATCAAGTACAGTAATCCTGTAAAGCGTACTTGCGTGCATTTTAAAAGAAAAGTCATTATAATTACGTATAATAAGCGAAAATAGGGGTTTATTGGTTATGAAATTACGACATGCAGTTTACGCGGTGGGGTTGGCACTCGCTTTGATTGGCATATCGAAGCCGGTTTCAGCAGACACATTGCCCGCATATGATATTACAGCGGACATTCCAGCTTCTCAAATTGACAAGAACAACTTGTCATCGATTGATTTGAAGCTGGCACCAGGCCAGAAAGAGCAAGTAACGTTCTATATTAAGAACAATACGGATTCAGAAATGACGCTTCGTTTGACTGGTGGTACAGCGACAACACGCGAAAATGGTAAGGTGAACTACGTTACAGGTAGCCAAAACGTAACGGGACAAGTGCCATATAAGGTTGGTGATACCATTGACATTCAAAGTAGTGTCACAATTCCAGCTCAAGGCCAAACGTCAGTTCAAGGAACAATCACGATGCCTGATCAAGCATTCGCGGGACAACTAGTGGGTGGTGTCTCGTTTGTACGATCAACAACTTCAAATACGGCGTCTGAAATTCCAGTTATTCTACAAAACGATACAACGCCAGTAAAGCCTGTGCTTAAAGTGGGCAAAGCAAGCCTGAACGACTTGTCAGCTGACCGTGTATTGGGTGTTACTTTGAGCAACAAGGCAAATACGTTGGTTAAGGATGCAACTGTTACGACTAGTGTGACTGATAAGAATGATAAGGTTGTTTACGAAAAAGATGGCAATGTCGATATCGCACCACAATCAAGTTTTACATTCGACATTAAGAAGAACATTAAGTCAATCAAGGTTGGCACATATAAGGTGCACGTGACTGTTGCGTCAGGTGATGTTAAAACAACTGAAACGCGTACATTAAAGGTTACTGCCGCGCAAGTTGCACAATTGGCAGGACAACAAGTGAATTCGGCTGATGATTGGAAGAATCCATCTAATTGGTGGAAGCTATTAATCTGGCCAATCGTTGTCTTTGTTGTTGTATTCTTGGCAGGTCGTTACCTCTTGCCAAAGCGCCGTCTTAAGCACAACGGACCACGCGAAGATTTGAAGCGTAAGGAAGATTAATATATCGTCAAAAAGAGGTTAGTCGATGACTAATCTCTTTTTTATTTCACAAGCTTGTGAAGAAAAATCAATCATATAAAATTTAAAACAGCTTAGAATAGGCGTTTCTAAAAATAAAAAGCGTTATTTTTCACAAAATAGATTGCTCAAAATGCTTGCATTACATCTTTAAAGGCTTACAATAATAAAGCATTCATTAATAACGATTTTATTTTTTAGGAGAAGAGCAGTGAATTTTGTATTTCTAGGTTTGTCATTGTTTGCTGGTTTCATGCTTGCGAACCAAAACCCTATTAACGCTGATATGAAGAAGGTGGTGGGCTCACCATTTATTTCAGCAGCGATCTCATTTTTGGTTGGTTCAGTCTTTTTGGCGATTGTTAGTGCCGTAAAGTCACACCAAGTATTTCCAACGATGACCTTTATTCAATCAAACCCAGCTTGGATTTGGTTGGGTGGTGTACTAGGTGCCATTTATTTGACATCAAACGTGTTGCTATTCCCACGTTTGGGAGCTATTCAAACAGTTGTTTTGCCAATCCTTGGCCAAATCTTGATGGGTACGCTTATTGATACGTTTGGTTGGTTTGGTTCACAACCAATTCCTTTGACGGCACTACGTGTTATTGGTGTGATTATTTTGATTGCCGGTGTGGTCGTTGCCGTTGTTTTGCCAAACGTCTTGAATAAGGATGTTGAGGCGATGGATAAGGCAATCCAAGCCAAGGAGACGCACACTGAATTGCTAGGTTGGCGTGTATGGGCAATTATTGCCGGCGCATTCTCAGCGATGCAACAAGCTATTAATGGTCGCTTGGGTGCTTTGCTACACGCACCTGCCCAAGGATCATTCATTTCATTCTTCGTTGGATTCATCTTGATTACGATTGTTGCTTTGATCGTGGACAAGCGTTTGCCAAAGATGTCAGAATTGAAGCAAGCTAAGAGCTGGAACTGGCTCGGTGGTATCCTTGGTGGTTTGTTCGTCTTTGCCAGTGTCTTGTCAGTGCCACAAATTGGTGCTGGATTGACAATTACAATGGGATTGATTGGTCAAATTGTTGGTTCTATGTTGGTTCAACAATTCGGCTGGTGGCGATCAGCTAAGATCAGCGTGTCACGCATTCAAATCTTGGGTGTTGTTGTGATGGCTGCGGGTGTGGTCTTCATTAAGTTCCTATAATTAATTGAAATTCTTAAACCAGAACCGCATTGTTGGTTCTGGTTTTTGTTTACAATTCGGCAGTGACGAGTCAGACAGAGTTTGATACACTAAGCACATTATGTTTTTCAGAGAGGGGTAACCATGCAAGAAAGAGAATCGAAATTAGCGAAGTTTAGTTTTCCATTGCTTGCTTCGAATTTTGCATCAGTTTTTGGTGATGGGGTGTACCGATTTGGCTTAAATTGGTTTTTGGTTTCAAGTTACGGTAACGCACAAGTATTGGGTTGGTTAACCGGATTTGGCTTCCTGGTTTATCTGCTGAATGATGTGTATGTCGGTTCGGTATTGGATCGCTTTAATCGCAAGTGGGTATTGCTAGGGGCTGATTTGTTCGGTGCAATTGGGACGTTGACGTTGTCGATGGTGATTAATCCTGCACATCCGCAACTTTGGTTATTGTTTGCATTAACGTTCATCTTAAATGTTGATGTTTCATTCGCTTATCCGGCAGCACGAGCTATTTTGCCGGATGTCATTAAGACGAGTGCTTTGGCACGCTTTAACGCCTGGGCATCTGCAGCCTTTTCAACTGGACAAGCTTTTGGGCCGCTGGTTGGTGGGCTACTATTACACTTGAAGTGGATTGACCTACAATCATTCCTACAAATCTTCGGGGTGATGTTGTTAATTACAGTTGGATTGAACCTGGCAATTAAGTATCAACCAACGCCCAAACACGAGAGCGTTCATTCAGAATCATTTTGGCAAAGTTTGATCGGTGGTTATCGCTATGTTGTATCACAGCCAAGGCTGTTCGAATCAATGCTGCTAACGATGTGGAGCAATTTCTTCTTCGAAGGATTCATCATCGCAATGCCGTTTTTGATTCAACACAGTTATCACGGAACCGCAACGGATTATTCGACCGCTTTGACGCTGGCTGCGGTAGCCGGTATCGTGGCTGGTCTGCTGTTTGCCCGTCTACCACATCTAAATTCATTGAAGACCCTTTACTGGGACTTTTATGTGTTGGGCGTTGCATTTTTATTAGGCACGTTTGTGCAAACGTTGTGGGTATTCGTCATTCTCGTGATCTTGAACGGCTTTGCACGGGCGTCATTTGTCATTAAGATTAATACCGTCCGACAACAAGATAGTGCGCCGGAATACTTGGGGCGTGTGTTTGGTATTTCATTCTTTGCTACCGATTTATTTGCACCAATCATTACGATATCGTTTGGTTATGGCGTTTCAGAAATGGGGGAGTGGACAGTGTTCCTCCTTGGTGCCATGATGCTCGTTGGCATGTTTGTTATTAAGAAAATCAGTCGCAAGCATGCGTCGAAATTGGCGCAAGCATAACGCGATTTACACAAAAGGCAGTGATGCCTTTTTATTTTGCTTATTTAATTAAACGAATATTCATTCACTTAAGGCGAAAAATTAGAATTACAAGTCAGAAGCCGGTAAAGTCGTGGTACACTAGAAGTAATATTAATTACAGGAGTTACCGTGATGACGACAGTTTTAGTTGTTGATGATGAACCTTCTCTGGTGACACTGCTAACTTATAACCTGAAGAAGTCGGGTTTTGACGTTGTCAGTGCCACAGACGGGCCAAGTGCAATTACAACCCTGGCAGAACAACCAATTGACATTATTCTGTTGGATGTGATGCTACCAGGAAAAAGTGGCGTTGAAGTCACCCGTGAATTGCGTGCTGAAAAGAACCGCATTCCCATTATCATGTTGACTGCTTTGGATGAGGAAGTTGATAAAATATTGGGCCTAGAAATTGGGGCGGACGATTATGTGACCAAGCCATTCAGCCCTCGTGAGGTCATTGCCCGTGTGCGGGCTGTGCTACGTCGCTTCGATGTGACGACACCTGAGAACAAAAGCGAGAATAAGACGAAGCAATTCGGTAATATCAAAATCGATTTTGACAAGATGGTTGTGCAGCGCGATGGTGAGGTTATTAAACTGACACCGAAGGAATATGAATTGCTGGCTTATATGGCTGAACGTGAGGGACGTGTATTAAGTCGTGAAACAATTCTGCACGGTGTTTGGGGCTACGAATTTACGGGGCCTGACACACGCATGGTTGACATGCACCTTTCGCACCTGCGTGACAAGATTGAGAACGATCCAAAACATCCCGCCCATCTAAAGACGGTTCGTGGTTTTGGTTACCGTTTTGATAATCAAGCGACAGCTGAATAGGGAGGACTATCATGCAATCAGAATTAATGCATAATGCGAAACGCTTTGTCATTTTCTGGGCCTTGTTCTTCGTGCTAATCTGGGGGCTTTTCCTGGTCGCTGCGTTAACAGGTGATGAAACGCGAATGCCAAAAGCACATTTGCTGTTATTGCTGTCAATGATTTTGGCGGGTGTCGCAACGCTAGTGCTGGATTTACAACAGCAACGTCGTGATCAACACATGGCCATTTTCATTGATAAACTCCGCGATTTGCAAACTGACAATACGCGTGCCGGACACATTCTGATGCGTCCTGACGATTCATTGGCACCGTTGGCTGAAGCGATTAATGATGTTCAACGCCTCAATCGAAATCGCATCAAGTTGTTACAACAGCAAGGTAGTACATTGGCTGCGTTGATGGCTAATATGCCACTTGGCGCGCTACGTATTACACCAGAGCGAACGATTATTCAGACAAATCCACAAGCCCAAGCGCTTCTTGGTTTGACTCAAAATGTCGTCGGCCGACAATATGATGACGTTATTAAGAATCACCGACTATTGTCATTGTTTGAGCAGTCACTTAAGCGTCAAACGCATGTCCGCGAGTTAGTTAAATTAGATGCGCGAATTGTCGATGTGTCACTGGTTTATTACGAGACACGCGAACGACACCACGAATTGTTGGTCTTGCTTTACGACATGACTGAGGTCACGCAAATGCAAGATATGCAGAGCGCCTTTATCGCGAATGCGTCGCACGAATTGCGCACGCCGTTGACAGCAATTTCTGGCTTTACAGAAACGCTATTGAGCGGTGCTCAGGAGGATCCAGAGGCTCGCCAAGAGTTCTTAACGATTATTCAAACGGAAACGAATCGTTTGTTAGAATTGACAGAAGATATTTTGACAATCGCCAAAGTGCCTGAACGACAGGAAACTGCCACACCAATTAAGTTGTCGGATATGGTGAATGATATATTCAAGTCCCAGGCAGAAAATGCTGACAAGCAACAGTTGACACTTCAGAATGAGGTTGCGCCATCCTTTTCGGTTACGCAGGATGCAACTGTGCTTCGTCAAATTTTGACCAACTTAATTGTTAATGCTGTTAAATACAACCGCCACGATGGGTTGGTAAAGGTTTCTGCTATGGTCACAGCATCTGAATTTGTCGTGGCTGTTAAAGATACCGGTCTGGGGATTCCGAGTGAACAACAAAACCGTATATTCGAGCGCTTTTATCGCATTGATAAGTCACGTAATCAAACGATACCTGGCACAGGCCTTGGGCTTGCCATTGTCAATGACCTAGTGAATCAAGCTAAGGGTACCATTGACTTGGATAGCCAGGTTGGTGTTGGGACAACCATTACAGTGACACTACCCCTACAATAAGTTATATTTAAAGAATTGAATTGAAGAAAGAGGATTGTACTATGTCTAATTCACGTCCAGTTGTTATCGGAGTTACTGGTGGCTCAGGTTCTGGTAAGACAACGGTTAGCCGTGAAATCATCGAGCGTTTGAAGGGTGAGTCTGTGGTTATGATTCCACAAGACGCTTACTACAAGGATCAAAGTGATAAGAGTATGACGCAACGTGTTGCAACGAACTATGATCACCCAGATTCATTGGATAATGATTTGTTGATTGCACAATTGAAGCAATTGTTGCAACGCGAATCAATCGAACAACCAACGTATGACTACGCTGCGCACACGCGTTCTGATAAGACGGTAACGGTTGAAGCTTCAGACGTTATTATCGTTGAAGGTGTCTTGCTGTTCACTGAACCAGAATTGCGTGACATGTTAGACATCAAGGTCTACGTTGACACAGATGACGACTTGCGTTTCATTCGTCGCATGCAACGCGACATTGTCGAACGCGGTCGTACGACAGAATCAGTTGTAAACCAATACTTGGCAACCGTTAAGCCTATGTATCACCAATTCGTTGAACCAACGAAGCGATACGCTGACATTATTTTGCCAGAAGGTGGCGCTAACGTTGTTGGTATTGGCATGTTGGAAGCGCAAATCCGCGCCATTCTAGATTTGCACAAGTAAAAAAGAAAGTGTGACACAACATGGAAGAACGTATTTGGAATCGTATTGTAAAGTATACTGAGTTGCAAGGAACCTCTGGTCAAGAACATGCCGTTCGCAAGGCCTTTCGTGAGGATTTGACGCCGCTCGTTGATGAAGTTGTTCAAAATGGTTTGGGCGGTATCTATGGCATTCGTCACAACGAGAATGCTGATGCGCCACGTATCATGATTGGCGCTCACATGGACGAAGTTGGTTTCATCGTGACGCAAATTACGCCACGCGGGATGTTGGTGGTTGACCCAGTTGGTGGTTGGAACCCTTATACAGTATCGGCGCAACGCTTCACACTCTTTACACGCGATAACCAATACCCAGTTGTGTCTTCAGCCGTATCACCACACTTTTTGCGTGAAGGTGGTGTGAATGGGGCACCGAAGATTCAAGACATTTTGTTTGATGGTGGTTTTACGTCAGCTGATGAAGCAATTTCATTCGGTGTTCACCCGGGTGACTTCATTGTGCCAGCTGTTAAAACGGAAATGTTGGCTAATGGCAAGCGCGTTGTGTCAAAGAGTTGGGACAATCGTTTTGGTTTGGTCACGATTTTGAATGCACTTGAGAACTTACAAGGTGTTGCACTGCCTAATACGTTGATGATGGGGGCTAACGTCCAAGAAGAAGTTGGTCTGCGTGGTGTCGGCCCAGCCGTTAACCAATTGCAACCTGATATTTTCTTTGCCCTTGATTCATCTGCAGCGGATGATACGCAATCAGAACAAGGACAAGGTCAAATGGACCACGGTGCCTTATTGCGCGTGTACGATCCGGGTGTCATTATGCCATTGCGTTTGAAGGAATTCGTCTTGGATACCGCCCATGATGCCGGTATTCCTTTGCAATACTTCGTCGCCAAGGGTGGTACTGACGCACACGGCGCACAATCACAATTGTCTGGTGTGCCATCAGTTGCAGTGGGTGTTGCGTCACGCTACATTCACACGCACCAGACGGTTTGGTCAGTTTCAGATTTTGAAGCTGCTCAAGCACTGGTTGAAACACTTGCACAAAAGCTTGATAAGACAACTGTAAATGACATCATTTACGGTGACTAATAAATAAATAAAAAAAGAAACGGAGACTGACAAGATGTTGATTGCCAGCTATAACCCAGCAGGAATGGGTGATGTTTTGGTTGTGTTGACTGCACCTGCAGCTGAGCACACCGCAACACAAAAGGGAGATGTTGTACGCCTTGCTGATAAGGACAACAACCTTTTGGGATTGAATTTTTTGAACGCTTCACAAATTCTTGATTTGTCTGATGTTAACGGCCAAGTTATTTTGACTGAAGAACAAGTTGCCAAGTTGAACGATGTGCTTGCAACTGCTGGATTTGAGGATGTATTGGTAGCTGATACGACACCTAAGTTTGTTGTTGGGTACGTTGAGTCTGCAGAGCCACACCCAGACTCAGATCACTTGCAAGTGACAACGACGGTCGTAGATAACGATGAGCGCGTGCAAATCGTGTCAGGCTCACCAAACATGCGCCAAGGTATTAAGGTTGTTGTTGCTAAGGTTGGTGCCATGATGCCTTCAGGTTTGATTATCTGGCCAGGTGCTTTGCGTGGTGTTGCCTCTAACGGTATGATTACATCTGGTCGTGAGTTGCGTTTACCAAACGCACCACAAGTGCCAGGTGCTTTGATCTTGCCTGACGATTTTGCCGAAGTGGGTACGCCGTTCGACGCAAGCTCAGCCGAAGCCCAAGCGTTGTTCCAATAAGACGGAGGTAACAGCATGGCTGATCGTCGTCCCATCGTCTTTTATGAACGTCTAATGGAAAACTACGATGAGCAGGTTGCGCACTTGATGTTAGCTAAGACGGCTTATGTCATGTGGGCAGATTCGTCTGAAGACGCTGTTGATGTACTTGCTGAGCCGGCAGTTGAACCTGAAGTGGTTGAAACGCCAAGCGTGGCTGAACCAACTGAGCCAATTATTGTGGAAACATTGCAACCGCAAGCGGTAAAGGTGGCAGTTCCAACCAAGCCAGTTGCCTCAGTTGCGGTCAGCGAAGCACCAGTAGCGACCCATGAAAAGCATGCTCACACGCATGTTAAAACAGGTCTGGGCTTGAGTTTGGATGATATTTTATCAGAAGAGGCAAGCGTGGCTGCTAAAAGCGAAACATCGTATTTCGAAGACTAAATAATTGTGAAGCCTTAACCGTGAATTATCCATGGTTAAGGCTTTTTTACATTCCGCTGAGTTTTTGTCTGGAGGTCTTTTTACGTGTATAATAGATTTTACTTACAAACAGATTGGACGAATGAAAATGGACAAAGATACGTTGTACTACTTTATTGGAATTAAGGGCTCAGGTATGAGTGCGCTTGCTTTGATTCTTCACGATCAAGGCCTACAAGTCGCTGGTTCTGACATTGATGAATATACCTTTACGCAAAAGCCTTTGGCAGCCGCGGGTATTCCAATGTATTCATTCGACGCAGCAAACATTAAGCCAGGTATGACGATTATTCGTGGAAACGCCTTTACTGATGATCAAGTGGAAGTTGCCGCAGCTTTGGCAATGGGGGATCAAGTGACGGTTGTGACTTACCCTGACATGGTTGAAAGCCTAATTAAGCAATACACGTCAATTGGTGTTGCTGGTGCTCACGGTAAGACATCAACGACCGGTTTGTTGGCTCACGTTTTGGCTGGTATTGCCCCAACATCTTACTTGATTGGTGACGGTACTGGTAAGGGGGTCCCTGACGCACGCTTCTTCATTTTTGAAGCTGACGAATACCGTCGCCACTTTAAGGACTACACACCGGACTATGCCATTATGACGAACATCGACTTCGATCACCCTGATTACTACACAGGTGTTGATGATGTACGTAGCGCTTTCGAAGAATTCGGAAACAATGTTAAGAAGGGGATCTTTGCCTGGGGTGACGATCCACAACTTCGCCAAATGAAGGTGGATGTACCAGTATACTTCTACGGTACAAACCAAGAAACAGATGACTTCTACGCAACTGATATCAAGCGTTCAACAACTGGTTCTAGCTTTGATGTGTACTACCATGATGAGTTCTTGGGTAACTTCGAAGTACCTTTGTTCGGACAACACGGTGTGCTAAACTCTTTGGCCGTCATTGCTGTTGCGTACTTCGAAAAGATTGATGGCGATCTTGTTCGCAAGGAGTTGTTGTCTTTTAAGGGTGTTAAGCGCCGCTTTACTGAGAAGCAAGTTGGCCCCGTAACCATCATCGATGACTACGCACACCACCCATCAGAAATTACGGCGACATTGGATGCAGCGCGTCAAAAGTACCCAGGTCGTGAGCTGGTTGCCGTCTTCCAACCGCACACATTCTCACGTACAATCGCGTACCAAGATGATTTTGCTAAGTCACTTGAATTGGCCGACAAGGTTTATTTGACGGAAATCTTTGCTTCAGCCCGTGAAGCCGCTGGTGATATTTCATCATCAGACTTGGGTGCTAAGATTTCAAAGTTTGGTGGTATCGTTTCACCAACTAACGTCGCACCATTGTTGGATCACGAAGAAGGTGTCTTCATCTTCATGGGTGCTGGTGATTTGCAGAACACAGAGTTTGCATTTGAAAAGATTCTAGCCAACACGCAATCAAACCTACAGTAAAAAACAATGAAAAACCTTAACTGAACCATAGAGTTTCGGTTAAGGTTTTTGTTATAATATAAGCATTGGGGTAGTTAACCAAAACATTGTCTACGGACAACGAAAGAGGTATTAAAAGTATGGATAATTTTGGATTTGAACAACAAGAGCCACGTCTGGTTAACCCAGATATGCAAGGCTTGAACAGTTTCTTTAAGAAGGTTTACACATACATGGCTTTGGCCTTGTTGGTAACGGCGGTTACAGCATACTTGGGTATTACCATGTTTGCGCGCCAAATCGCAACGATTTTCAGTAGCCCAATTTCATCAGTCATCATGATTGGGGTTGTGTTCGGTTTCGTTTACTTGTTCGGTAAGCGTGTTTACCAAAACCCAGCCCAAGCATTCGGTATGTTGATGGGATTTGCGGTGCTGAACGGTTTGATGTTCACGGTAATCGGTATGGTAACACCAATCGGAACATTGGCAACGGCGTTTTTGACGACAGCCTTCTTGTTTGCTGGTATGGCTTTCTACGGTGTGACAACTAAGAAGTCAATGGCATCAATGTCATCTATCTTGTTTGGCTCATTGATTGCGTTGATTATCGGTGGGATTATCAACTTGTTCTTCTTTAACAGCATTGTCTACATGTTCTTGTCAGTCGTTGGTGTGATTGTCTTCGCATTGTTTACGGCATACGACATGAACCGTTTGAAGGCAATGTACATGCAATTTGCTGGTGATGCAGATATGGAACAAGGTATGGCCGTGTCTGGTGCTTTGTCACTATACATGGACTTCATCAACTTGTTCATCTACATGATTCAATTGTTCACTGCATTCGGTGGATCACGCGATTAAAACCGTTATAAATATTAAAGCGTCTCGTTACTTGCGAGGCGCTTTTCTGTTACACTTAAGATATGACTACGGTGGGTGAAACGTCACCCGGAAATGAGATAAACATGGCAAAACCAACATTACTATTGATTGATGGTAACTCACTGGCTTTTCGTGCGTTTTATGCACTGATTAACCAAGTTGACCGTTTTGTAAATCACGAAGGACTACACACAAACGCTTTGGTAGGCTTCAATAACCTGTTGGACGGTATTGTTGATCCGTTTAAGCCTGATTTGGCGTTGGTTGCGTGGGATGCCGGTAAGACGACATTCCGTACAGGAAAGTTTGACAACTATAAGGGGAACCGTGATAAGACACCTCAAGAATTGGTTGAACAATTCGAGCCATTGCGTAAGATGGTTGAATTGCACGGTATCAAGTCTTACGAACTTCCTGGTTACGAAGCCGACGATATCATCGGGACAACTGCCCGTATGGGAGAATCAGCCGGATATGCGGTGACAATTGTGACGGGAGACCGTGATATGACGCAATTGGTCACCGACGATGTTTCTGTTTGGGTAACTAAAAAGGGAATTACTGAAATGGACCACTACACACCAGCCATGGTTGCTGAAGTGTATGATGGTTTGACAGCCGCCCAAATCGTTGAGGTTAAGGGACTTCAAGGTGACACGAGTGACAATTATCCTGGTGTTGCTGGTATCGGTCCTAAGACTGCGATTAAGTTGATGAAGGAATACCACACCATTCCAGAAATGTATGAGCGCATTGATGAGATGAAGGCCTCTAAGCAAAAGGAAAAGTTGGTCGCTGGTAAGGAAGATGCATTGTTGTCACGTGACTTGGCCACAATTCGCACGAATGCACCAGTTGATTACACATTGACTGACTTAACTTATCAAGGGCCGGATTATGATGCGATTATTCCGTTTTATCAACATCTAGACTTCAAGGCACAACTAGTGAAGCTGGCTAATCAAGGTCACACTATTCCGGCACCGCTACACGATGCGGCTGATGAGAACGGTGATCCTGTTCACGATATGAGCAATACACCATTGGAAGTTCGTGAGTTAACAGCTACGAATTTGACCCATATTGAACAATTGGGTGATGAGGTCAGCTTTTATCTAGAGCTTGATGGCGATAATTACCATACAGCCGCACCTGTTGGTTTCGCAATTGGTAATAATGAGCATGGCTACTTTGTCAGCCGCGATATTGAGTTGTTGGTGCAAGGTACACCTGTCAACAAGTTGTTGCAAGACCCAGCCATTAAAAAGAACGTCTTTAACGCTAAGGAAACCATCGTTGCGTTGCGTCGTCTGGGTGTAACGTTCCCAGCAGTTGATTTCGATTTGTTGTTGGTCGCTTACTTGCTAGACACAAACGACAATAATAACGATTTAGGCGCATTAGCCCACGAAAACGGCTACTATGCGGTTCGTACTGATGAAGAGGTTTATGGCAAGGGGGCTAAGTTTGCCATTCCTGAAGCTGATGAGGACTTGTTTGAACACCTTGGCCGCAAAGCAATGGCTATTCAGTACTTGAAGGCGCCGTTGACTAAAAAGTTAGCTGATCATGAGCAAACGAATTTGTACGAAGAAATCGAGTTGCCATTGACCTATGTGCTAGCTGACATGGAAGCCACGGGTATTACAGTCGATGCCAACACGTTACTTGAAATGCGTAGCAAGTTGACGGAACGTTTGTCAGAACTCGAGCAGACGATTTATCAACAAGCAGGTCATGAATTCAATATTCAATCGCCTAAGCAATTAGGGGTGATCTTGTTTGAAGAAATGGGCTACACGCCTATTAAGAAGACGAAGACTGGTTATTCAACCAGCGTTGAAGTGTTGGAGCAAATGGGCGATGTCCCTCTAGTTGCGTCAATTTTGGAATACCGCCAAATCGCCAAGATTCAATCAACCTACGTTGAAGGATTGTTACGTGTGATTCACGGTTCTGATTCAAAGGTCCACACGCGTTACTTGCAAACACTGACGCAGACTGGTCGTTTGTCATCAGTTGAACCAAACTTGCAAAACATTCCGGTGCGTATTGAAGAAGGTCGTCGTATTCGTAAGGCCTTCATTCCGCGTCAAGATGACTGGATGATTTTTAGTGCCGACTATTCACAGATTGAATTGCGTGTTTTGGCCCACATCACAGGCGATAAGCACTTGCAAGAAGCGTTTATTAACGGTGAAGATATTCACGCAGCCACGGCTCGTCGTATCTTTGGCCTAGCGCCTGAGGAAACGGTTGATGGCAACATTCGTCGTCAAGCGAAAGCCGTGAATTTCGGGATTGTTTATGGTATTTCTGACTTCGGTTTGGCTAAGAACATTGGTGTGTCACGAAAGCAAGCTAAGCAAATCATTGACACATACTTTGAGCAATACCCAGGTGTTAAGCAATGGTCAGAAGACATTATTGCATCAGCACGCGAAAAGGGCTATGTTGAAACGATTGCTCACCGCCGCCGTTACTTGCCTGATATTAAGGCGAAAAACTTTAACGCTCGCAGCTTTGCGGAACGTACGGCGATGAATTCACCAATTCAGGGTTCAGCCGCCGACATTATCAAGATTGCAATGATTAACATGCAGCAAGCCATTACTGATGCCGGGTTGCAAGCTAAGATGTTGCTTCAGGTGCACGACGAATTGATCTTCGAGGCTCCGGCAAGCGAAATTGAAGCATTGCATGAGCTTGTGCCACGCATCATGGATTCTGCTGTTAAGTTGGATGTCCCACTATCAGTTGCTAGTCACGAAGGTAAGAGCTGGTACGACGCTAAGTAATAGATATTTTGAAGACTCGACAATTCATTTGCCGAGTCTTTTTATATACGTTACCTGTTTTTTACCTAAAAATTTATGTTGCTGAGATTACATTTTTTGTCTAACCGTCACCTGTTAAAAATGGTAAACTAAATAAGATAAATGACACATGACCGTGGATGAAATACACGGTCGGAAAGGCGGTTAATCATGCCAGAAGGACCAGAAGTTGAGACAGTTCGTCGTGGTCTGACACGACTAGTAGTAGGACGTAAAGTACTCGGTACAGAGGTGCGCTGGGAAAAGACAATCAGCGGCATGGCACCAGAAGAATTTGATGCTGAATTAGTTGGCCGAACAATTGAAAAAGTGGATCGACGCGGTAAATATTTGCTATTCCGATTCTCTGGTGGCTTAACCATGGTGTCACACTTACGCATGGAAGGGGCTTATTACACTGTTCCAGCGGGTACTGAACCTGGTAGGCATGACCTGGTCACATTCCATCTTGATGAGGGCATTGACCTGTTTTACCGTGATACACGCAAATTTGGTCGCATGAACCTGGTTCCAGATGCTGACGCATTACAGGTCGCTGGACTGGCAAAAATTGGTCCAGAGCCAACTGAAAAGGATTTGTCGTTGGCTTATATGGTAAGTGAGTTCGGTAAGTCACGGATGCACGTCAAGCCGTTTTTGCTTGATCAAAGCCACATTGCTGGTTTAGGCAATATTTATGTCGATGAGACACTATGGCAATCACAAATTCACCCGTTAACAGCGGCTAACAAGCTAACTGAGGATGAACTGGCACGTTTGCGTGAGAATATCATTCATGAAATCACCCGCGCGACTGAACACCACGGCACCACTGTGCACAGCTTTACAACAGCGTTTGGTGAAGCAGGGGAATTCCAAAACGAGTTACAAGTATATGGTCGCGTTGGTGAACCGTGTCTGCGTTGTGGACACCCACTTGAGAAGATGAAAGTTGCACAACGTGGGACAACTTATTGCCCTGTTTGCCAAGTAGTAAAGGATTAAAAACATGTTTAAATTGGGATTAACTGGTGGCATTGCGACCGGTAAGTCAACTGTATCCAACCACTTTAAAGAACTAGGTATTCCGGTACTAGATGCGGATGTCATTGCGCGGGAAGTTGTCGAACCTGGACAACCCGCACTAATGGATATTGTGGCTGAGTTCGGTGAAGAGATGTTGCAACCAGATGGCACGCTGAATCGCAAAGCATTAGGCTCTGTTGTCTTTGGTAACCCAGCGAAATTAGCGAAACTAAATCAATTTACGCATCCGCGTGTCCAAGCAAGCATGCGAGCACAGGCTGACGCATACGCAGCAGCAGGTGTACCACTCATTGTGTTGGACATTCCATTGTTATTGGAAGGGAGGAATGCAGCCGGCGCAGATGCAGTCATGGTTGTAACGGTTCCGGCTGATGTCCAACAGGAACGACTAATGGCTCGTAACCAATTATCAACCGATGAGGCTCGCAAACGCATGAATTCGCAAATGCCAATGGCAGAGAAAGAAAAGTTAGCTGACTATGTCATCGACAATTCAGGCACTATTGCTGAAACTTATGCGCAAGTTGATGCTGTTTTAGCAGCATTACCACACTAAATTAACAAGGAGGCCGACATGGCTGAGTTTTCAATTCGTCAGCATTATCGGCTGATGTATGATGAACCAATTGACCTTGGCGCTGTACAATCGCTAACCAAGGTTTACTTGCCAATTATTGGGCGTGATGCGTTTACACTTTATTTAGCCTGGGCAATGATGGGCGAAACGCCAGATGCTCAGAATCTGCACGTTGATTTGCTTGATCAATTAGCAATTAGCCAACACGACTTTTTGTCAGCTCGTCAGAACCTGGAAGGAATGGGCCTAATTAAGACCTATCGCCAAGACACAAGTTTCGGGTCACAATGGGTTTATCGGCTATTTCCACCAATGACCATGAAGGCCTTTTTGGCTGATACCATGTTATCAAGTTTACTTGCGCATTATTTGGGTGATGAACTGTTCCAACAATTGGTTGATGACATTAAGCCAAAGGACGCGACAATTCCGGGTGTGAATGTTTCAACAACCTTCTTTGACATGATGGGTAATGTGTCATTTGAAAAGTTGCCGGAAGCACCCTTAAACAACGACGACACGAAGAGCGACTTACAAAAGCAACTGCATCAATCGGCCAAATCCGTTGACGTGTCACTTTTGACTGACATGCTACGCACATTTGGTGTGTCTGCGTCGGCCGTTCGCAAGCATGAGGCGGACTTGACGATTGTTAAAAATTTGTATGGCTTAGGGGATGTTGATTTGGTACGCGTTATTCAGGCGACGATTACGCCTGACAACGGCATTGATATGGATGCGATTCGCACAATGCTTAAAAAGAGCTATCAATCTGACCAACGTCACCATACTGAATTGGCGACCTCAAAGCCAGACGAAGCAACGCAGGCGACGCCGGATACGAACGTCAAGAGTCCAGCTGAAGCGATTATTCAATCTGCTAAGAATACCGCACCACTTGTATTCTTAAAAAACTTGCGCGAAGTGAGTGGTGGCTTTGTGACCGATGCTGAAGTCAAGGCGTTGGAAGACATTGCACAATTAGACAAAGTAGCACCGGAAGTCTTGAATGTGATGCTTTACGAATTGACAGTTGTTGAAAAGAAGGCAACCCTGAATAAAGCGTTGCTACAAACAATTGTTAACGATTGGGCACAAGCAAAGGTCACCACTGCCGTCGGAGCACTTGAGTACTTGCAACGCCGTGCGAAGTCACGCCAAACCAAGCAAGAAAAGCAAGTTGCGAGTCGATCAAACGGTCGTCAATGGCAACGTCCAGCGCAGGTTAAAGAAACGCGACCTGATTGGGAAAACCAAACAGCTTCAACTGTTTCTGAAGAGGCTGCTCAGGCCGCTAAGGATCAACTGGCGCAACTCCGCGCTCGTCGACAACAGACTAACAAGGAGAATTAACAATGGCTGATGAAACATTTCATCTGAATCGTCAAACTGATTCGGATAACCCTATGGATGTTGGGCAAGCGCTCGATCAATTCATGAACAAAAAGAACTTACACGCCCGTTACGCGGCGATTCAAAAAGAGGTTTTTGCCGAGCCTGGTATCAAAGCCTTTTTTGAGCAAAACAAGGACGTTTTGACACGTGACATTGTGAACCGTGACTTTGCCGTCTTGTACGAATTCTACACACAAGTTAAGAACGCAGCAGCTGGGAAGCCGGTTGTGCACCGTGGCTATAAGCCAATGCTTGAAGTGACTGAAAATCGTATTGTGATTGTTTACCAACCTGACGAAGAAACGCTGGCTGCGCAACGTTTGCAAATGCAAGCAAATTTGGTGCAATCAATTGGGATGCCAAAGCTCATTGAACGGGCACGTTTGGACGACTTTTCTGAGGATGATGGTGATCGATTAGCTGCATTAACGGCAGTTATCAATTTTGTCAGTGCTTATATCGCTGACCCAAAGGCTTATCACCGTGGCTTATATATTCACGGGTCATACGGTATCGGTAAGACCCACTTGATGGGCGCCATGGCTAACGAACTAGCCCAAGAAGGCATTCCAGTGACGTTGGTGCACTTCCCAAGCTTTGCTGTTGAAATGCGTGGGTCAATTGATTCAAAGGAAAATCCACAAGATAAGATTAATGCCATTAAGCGTGTGCCAATTTTGGTGCTTGATGATATTGGGGCAGAATCGATTACTGCTTGGATTCGTGATGATATTTTGGGCGTTATGCTTGAATATCGTATGCAGAATGAGCTACCAACCTTCTTCACATCGAACTTCTCAATGGACCAGCTAGAAAAAGAACATTTCACAGTTACCAAGAGTGGTGCAGAGCCTGTTAAGGCAGAACGTTTGATGCAACGCATTCATTTCTTGGCCAAAGAAATTCAAATGGCTGGCGACAATCGTCGGGTATTTGATTAATGAAGCAGTATGTTGAGAAGAAACAGTGGTGGCCTTGGCTTGTATTAATTTTGCTTATTCTGACAAGTATGGTTGTTTTGCGTCACAACGCTAGCTGGTATCGTACGCCGCTGGGCCAAGTGACGCAGGTCAAGGTGCTACAAACCAACCGATTAACAGACCAATACAACAATGACGTTAAACAGACCACCCAGTCTTTACGCGTAAAGTTGTTGAATACCAATCAAGCCGGTAAAACCATCACAGTGAAGAATACATCGGACGCCGCAATGGCGATTGAACAACCATTTAAAGTTGGTAATCAAATTTTCTTAAATCGCGCTGACCATCAAACTTGGACGGTCCAGACCATGAAACGTGATACCGTTTGGGTACCGATTATGATTGCAGTACTTGGTATTTTGATTATTTCAATGGGTCACGCCGGTCGCCTAACCGTGATTTCCCTGGCTGTTAATGTGGTGCTCTTTATTGGGACGGTGTCATTGGATTTACATACGACTAATGGCAATATCCTTGGCTTGTTCATGTTATTTAGTGTGCTAGCATCGGCAATTACGCTGGGGTTAGTTATGGGGTTCCGTCAACGCCAGACCTGGGTCGTGTTCGCCACTGTTTTGACAGCAACTGCATTGGCGATGATCATTGCGTCGATTGTCTTTAAGATGACCAATAATCATGGTTTGCACTTTGAACTGATGTCGTTTATTACGCAGCTACCGCAGCCGTTGTTTATGGCAATGACCTTAGTTGGTGTTTTGGGCGCCGTTATGGATGAAGCAACCGATATGATTGCGACGTTGTTTAGCCTAGAGCGTGAACGTCCCAATATCACAATTCGTGAAATCATCCAGTCCGGCCGCCACGTAGGCCAAGAAATTTTCGGCGCTTTGAGCAATACGCTGTTCTTAATTTTCATTGCTGAACAGATTCCAATGGCTGTCTTGTATTTGCGCAATGGTAACGATTGGGGCTTCACGTACATGATGAATATGTCACTGGGGCTGTTGCAAACGTTGATTAGTGCCATTGGGATTGTCTTAACGGTGCCTGCCGGGATTATGTGGGTATTGCTAGTTCGTAGGTTCACCCGAATTAAGACGGAGGTGCCAAGATGACAGTAACCATGGTATTAGCCATTATTTTGTTTGTTTTAATGGTCGCCATCGGTGGTGGTAAAGGGATTGGCGCCTTTGCTAGCTTGTGGGTTAATTTTGGTATCATGATTGTCATGATTATGTTGATTAACTTCCAATTCAACGCCATGGCAGTTTTGCTAGTCGGTGGTGCCTTTTTGTTGACCATCACCATCTTGAGTTCTGGTGCCGATGAAGAAACAACGTCAATCGCCTTGATTGCAAGTTTCATTGTCATGATCGCCTTGGTTTTGCTGATTTTGCCAGCCGAACATTTAGCGATGGCGCAAGGATTCGCTGAAGAAAATTCAGAAGAACTAGAAGGATTATCGTTAGGTATTAATGTTAATTTCGTCACGTTAGGTATCGTAGCTGCTTTACTTGCAACCCTTGGTGCGATTGCCGAGGCAGCCATCGCAATTGCTGCTGGTGTCGGCGAACTACGTCATGATCAACCAAACATGAAGACCAGTCAGCTGATTCGTACAGGACAAAAGCTTGGTCAGCAAATCATTGGAACGGCTGTTAACACCGTCTTATTTGGATTTATGGCTGACTTTTTGAGCTTAGCAATTTGGTTTGGTAAATTGCATTACACCATCGGTGAGATTATGAATGCGAAATTATTTACGTCATCAATGTTGTCATTGTTGTACGCGATTTTAGGTGTCATTTTGGTGTTGCCAATTACGTTAGCAATTTTTGTTTATCAACATAACCGGAAATCTAATGGATTTTCAGAGTCCGAATGACCGTCAGAATGGCAAAAGACTAGGAATTATTAGAAAATCATGTTATGCTAATTTTAAAATGTCATGACTTCAGGGGAGTGACCGTATCCTGTAGAAAGTAAGATGAGGTATCGCACATGAGTAGTGTCCTTGTTATTGAAGATGAAGTAAATTTGGCGCGTTTCGTTGAACTAGAGTTGCAACACGAAGGTTATGAAACGCACGTAGAAGACAACGGTCGTGGTGGATTGCAAGCTGCATTGGACAATGATTACGATTTGATCTTGTTGGATTTGATGTTGCCAGAATTGAGTGGTTTGGAAGTAGCACGTCGTTTGCGCGAAGTGAAGAACACACCAATCATCATGATGACAGCTCGCGATTCAGTTATTGATCGTGTTTCTGGACTTGATTACGGTGCTGATGACTACGTCGTTAAGCCATTCGCCATCGAAGAATTGTTGGCCCGTGTTCGCGCTTTGTTGCGTCGTATTAACATTGAGACGGAAGAGCACAGCACGCACCAAAGCGTTGTTCGTTACCGTGATTTGACGGTCGAAAAGGAAAACCGCATTGCCCGTCGTGGTAACGAAATCATTAATTTGACAAAGCGTGAGTACGAATTGTTGTTGATCTTGATGGAAAACATTAACGTTGTCCAATCTCGTGAGGAACTATTGAAGAAGGTTTGGGGTTACGACTCACAAATCGAAACCAATGTTGTCGATGTTTATATTCGTTACTTGCGTAATAAGATTGATCAACCAGACTCACGCGCATCATACATCCAAACCGTTCGTGGTACTGGATACGTTATGCGTCAGTAATTTTGGGGGCGACTAATGGACAATGCATCCATTATCACTGAAACACCGCAACGCAAGGGACTCTCACTTAAATGGAAGTGGGCACTTGGTTCCGCAGCCGGTGTTTTTTTGATATTTATAATCTTTGCTTGGTTTGTTGTGCAGGCTTTTTCATCACAAATGTTAAAAACCGAGCGTCAACAAGTGGCAACCTCACTACAGGTTGTCACAACGCGATTGCAAAATCTGGATGAAAAGAAATTATCACCGGCTGATGTTGATGCCATGTTGCGACCAAAGTCAAATGACTTGAACAAGGTGGTTAACGACCCCGTTATGCAACAGATTACGCGTCAGGACTACACAGTCATGGTGTATAACACAAATGGGCGCCAAGTTTATCCAATTGGTGGTGCTGGCGTGCCATTTCAACGTGTCTCAGATTTGAGTGTTAAAACAGAACGGGTTAATGGTAGTTCTGTGCTAGTCGGCCGTCAGGAGTTGCGTAACTCAAATAACCACTTGATTGGTTATGTCGTGATTGAAAACCACTTGACGTCGTATCACAAAACATTTAACCGTGTGTACCTTATCATCATGATTTTGATTGGCCTAGGCTTGTTCTTGTTAGCCTTGTGGGGCTATTGGTTATCAGATTACCTGCTACGCCCAGTCAACAACATCAAAAAGGTAGTTGATGAAATGCAAGCCGACCCACAATCACAAGCCCGTGTGCAACATGAGGATCGACGTCCTGATGAATTAACGGACTTGTCAGATTTGTTGAACGACATGCTAGATCGTATGCAACGCTTCATTTTGCAACAACACCAATTCGTTGAAGATGTTTCACACGAGTTGCGCACGCCTGTGGCCATTGTTAAGGGACACATGGAGTTGTTGAACCGTTGGGGTAAGGATGATCCAAAGATTTTGGCTGAGTCAATCGAAGCGTCTTTGCAAGAAATGCGACGCATGGAAGGCCTGGTTTCTGAAATGCTTGACTTGACACGCGCTGATCAAGTCGAATTAACTTTCCGCGAGGGTGACACTGATGTCAAGGACATGATTAACGCCATCTATACGAACTTCAAGATGATCCATCCAGACTTCACGTTTGGCTTGGACGACGACTTGAAGGGGCCAACTATCGTTAATATGAATCGTGATCACCTGGAGCAAATTTTAATTATCTTGTCGGACAACGCTGTGAAGTACAGCCAAGACCGCAAGGAAATTCACTTTGCTGCGTCTCGTTCGGGCAACTTCGTACAATTGGCTGTGCAAGACTTTGGTGAAGGTATTTCCCCAGAAGACGCTGCGCGTGTTTTCGACCGTTTCTATCGTGTCGACAAAGCACGTTCTCGTAAGCAGGGTGGAAATGGCCTTGGGTTGAGTATCGCCCAAAAGCTGGTTGAGGGTTATGGTGGAAAGATTGAACTTGAATCCGCTATTGGACAAGGGTCGATTTTCAGAATTACATTGCCTATTAAGCAAGAAAAATAGTACACTAAAAGCTGTGGCCAATTCAGTTGGCCACAGCTTTTTAAATGGATAAATGAGAGATAAAGATTATGATTTTAAAACACGTTATTTTGCATATTTTGGATAAAGATGCAGGGAATCTAATTGCATCCCAAGCTGAAATTAATTTAACTCAACCTGGACTCCACGACTATCTGGAAAAGATTATTATGAAGTTCCAAACGGGCGATTTTAAGCCGGGCACGTTGACTGGTGAGGATTACCTAGCCCAGACGATTGATGACAATAACGGGTTGTCATTTGCCGAAAAGACCACCCAACTCGCCGAAAAGCTGTTTGATACGATTGCAGCAAGCGAAGCGGTGCCGGCCGGCGATTTATTGAGCTTTGAGTTTGCAGAGGGGACTGATGACTTCTTCGGCTTGATTAAGCTAAACTTTGCGCCACGTTATGCGCACATTGTTGATTATCGTGATGATCAATTGGTTAACAACTTGGTTTTGAATCAAGCGGTTTTGCCGGGTGCAAATCAAAAAGCAGATGAAGGTATCATCGTTAATTTGATGACCGGTTCTTATATGTTGGTCGAGAAACAATATCTGATTGATGGCCACCGTATCAATTACTTCTCAGAGCGTTTCTTGGAAATTAAGCCGGAGGAATCAACTAAAGACAATATCAAAACGATTAAACGTGCGGTTAAGACAGTCGCTGATAAGTTCGATGTGCCTGAGCACGAAGCAATGGCAGCCACGCAGAGTGCTATTTTCGAATCAGTATCCGACGGCGGTCAAATTAATACTGCTGATATTGCGGAAGCTGTTTTCAAAGGTAATATTTCGGCCAAGCAGGCGTACAACGAAGTCATTGCAGACAAGGAGCTCGACACGGCGATTGACGTGCCTAACGTTGAGCGCGTCGAGAAGAAGTACCGTCTCCAACGTTTTAAGCTGGATTCTGGTATCGAGATTGCTATTCCAATGGATATTTACCAAGACCGTAGTAAGGTTGAATTCGTCAATAATCCGGATGGAACAATGTCACTTGTGATTAAGGACATTGAATCGATTGTTAATAAGTTCAATTCATGATTGATAGCTACAAAAAAGAGGAGTTCGTTTTATACGAACTCCTCTTTTTCTTTAAATTAATTTTCTTCTTCGTCCAACTCAGCAGAACGTTGCAAAAGCGCTTGCAATTCGTTCTTACGACGATCGCGTGGAATAAACAACCCCAACATATCTTCATTAATACCAGCCATAACGTGGACAACCTCGCCAGCTTCGTTGGTCTCAACTGTAAGAGGTGACTTCAATGACTTGTTTGGACTTGCAATGACATCATTAATCGTCCAATCGTCAATTGACATACCGCGTGGATTCTTGAAAATGGTTGCCTCAGGATCCTCAGCTGCGCAGATAGCACGCATCGTTGGTACTGAAACAGGGAGGGATGATGAGTCCTTCAACTGTACTAGCTCGTAGTCTAAGTTGTTACGTTCGAAAAAGCTCTCGACTGACTTCAATGCATTCAGCGCTGAAGTGCGGTGAGAAAATGAATAAACCGTGACAGCCATGAAATTCCCTCAATTCAATCTTTTACTAATGTTTCTATTTTCACACATATAAAAAAACAGTCAAGTCTTTATAAGGGTTTTGATGTCATCTTAATGTTTCATCGACGGTAATGTGAGAATTGGGTTTTAATCAGGTTAGAAAACGGTTTGATTTAGGCCATTGAATTGCCACGTGTCAGAAACAAGCGTAAACTAGTTGCATGTATATTTATGATTTTTTCGTAAATTAAATATGAATTTTTTCAAGGGGTTATTCTTATGAACAAGAAGAAAATCGGTCTTGGCGCGTTAATCATGATGATGTTCACCACCATCTTTGGTTTCGCCAATGGGCCTGTGGCCTTTGAGCGTATGGGATATGCAGCAATCATCTGGTATATTTTGGGTGCCTTGTTGTTCTTCCTACCAACTTCTATGATGTACGCTGAATTTGGTGCATCATTTAAGGACGCTAAGGGTGGTATTTACTCATGGATGGAACGTTCATTGGGTAAGAAGGTTGCGTTTATTGCAACTTTTATTGGTTTGGCATCATGGGTGATTTGGATGATTTCCGTATCACAAAAGGTATGGATTCCGTTGTCAACTTTGATTTTCGGTAAGGACATGACAACAACTTGGTCATTGTTCGGTTTGAACGGTGGTCAAACAGTTGGTGTTTTGGCAGTTTTGTTCATCTTGGTCGTTGCTTACTTTGTAACGCGCGGTGTTAAGTCAATTTCACGCATTTCTGCTATGGGTGGTATGTTCGTTATGGCATTGAACGTCATCTTGTTGTTGGCTTCAATTGCTGTGTTGATTGGTCACGGTGGTCACTTCGCCGAGCCATTAAAGTTGCGTTCATTCTTCATCTCAGGTAGCCCTGATTATCAATCAATTGGTCAAATGATTTCATTTGCCTTGTACGCTATCTTTGCTTACGCCGGTTTGGAACAAATGGGTGGTATCATGGAAGACGTTGATAACGCCGAAAAGACGTATCCTAAGGCAGCTTTGATTGCAACGACAATCATCGGGTTGGGTTATGCTATCTCAATTTTGCTATGGGGTGCTTCAACTAACTGGACGTCATTGACGGCTGATAAGTCAGCGAACCTTGGAAACATCACGTATGTTTTGATGAATAACTTGGGTGTGCAATTGGGTGATGCCTTTGGTATGTCACACAGCGCTGGCTTGATCATGGGATCAATTTTTGCTCGCTTTGCTGGTATTTCAATGTTCTTCGCTTATGTTGGTTCATTCTTTGTTTTGACATATGCACCTTTGAAGTCATTCATCTTGGGTTCACCAAAGGAAGTTTGGCCAAAGAAGTTTATCGCTTTGAATGAACATGATGTGCCTGCTGTTGCCGTATGGTCACAAGCTATCTTGGTTTCAGTATTGGTTATCTTGATTTCATTTGGTGGTAAGAGTGCTGAGCAACTATACCTTGTTTTGACGAACATGGGTAATGTGTCATCAACGTTGCCTTATGTCTTCTTGGTTGCTGCGTTCCCATTGTTCAAGCGTTTGAACGACGTTGAGCGTCCATTTATCTTCTACAAGAACCCAACAATCACTTGGATTATCACGATTCTTGTTGAGGCTTTGACAATTATCTCAATTTTGTTGACGATTATCTCACCATTCCAAACGGGAGATTGGTTCAGCGGTATTTGGACAGTTGTTGGTCCAATCTTCTTCGGTGTACTAGCGTGGGTATTGTTCACGTTGGGTGAGAAGAAGCACGGAAAGCTATAATGACGATTAAAACGTGCCTGTAAAGGCACGTTTTTTCTTGCTCATTTTCAGGTCCGGGAGTAACCTATATAACAACTAAGGAGGCAAGTCACATGCCAAAGATGAATATCGATATGATCAAGGGTCGTACACCCGATGAAATCAAGCAAATTTTGGACATTTCATATGAAGTAATGCTAGCTGCATTTGGTGCACCGGATGGTGATCGCTACCAAATTGTCACGCAACACGAGCCTTATGAAATGCAAATCTTGGACACTGGTCTAGGTATCGAACGCACAGATAAGGTGCTAGTATTTAGTTTGGTAACGCGTCCGCGCACAACTGAACAAAAGGTTAACTTCTATAATAATTTGGTGTCTGAGCTACACGAGAAAACAGGCTTGCGCAAGGAAGATGTGATGATTAACCTAGTCGTTAACAGTGATGAAGATTGGAGCTTTGGTTACGGTGAAGCCCAATTTTTGACTGGTAAGTTGTAATTAAGAAAGGAGTAAAACCCGATGTTGCCAGATGAAGAAGATTATCAACCAATTGATGAACTAACTAGCGACGAGCATAGTTGGTACGCCGTTCGTATGGTCGGCGAGGACGTCGATACATTGTTGACAGCCGCCACAACCGAATCTGACGCAGAAGGTATTGCTCATCGAACAGCAACGCAATACCCCGACTTTTCATTTTCGGTCGTGCCGGTAACAGGCATTTTTATGGACAATACGCGATATGACAAAATGACAGATTTGCAATGGTACGGGGTCATGCCGGCCAGTCGTAAAGATAATTACATTACGCAGATATTCGCTAACTTCAAGGATTTGAATACATTTCTAAGCGATAACCGCGCGGAAAAGTATCGTTTTGTCAGCTTAATGATGAAATAAGGGGTTGACGTTACAACGTTTTACCTGTATTATTAACTATGTTGTTGAGGCAACGTAGTTAAATATGCGGATGTAGTACAATGGCTAGTGCTCCAGCCTTCCAAGCTGGGAATGCGGGTTCGATTCCCGTCGTCCGCTTACTAAAACAACCATCACCTTGTTGATGGTTGTTTTTTTGTAAAGTAAGTTCGCAAAGAAAAACCGTGTGCTATAATAGATACGTTAAAAAAAGAGATAGATAAGGATGTTATTTCCATGAAGATTAAAGGCTTAACGCCAATTTTGTTGATTCTGTTGGTCATTTTGTTTGTAACGGGACACGGTTACTTCCTTGAAGGGCCATTGACTAAATTCATGCACATGTCTGAAAACTGGATTGGTGGTGCCAATGCAGTGGGTTGGTCAATCATCATCTTGACGTTCGTTGTGCGTTTGGTATTGTTGCCATTTATGGTTCACCAACAACGCGCTGCAACGATTCAACAAGAAAAGATGCGTTTGTTGCAACCACAAATGACGAAGATCCAAGAAGCACAAAAGAACGCCCAAACGCAAGAAGAGAAGATGCTTGCCTCTCAAGCGATGATGGCTGTTTATCGTGAAAACGGTGTATCATTGCTAGGCGGCATGAACTTCACTGTGTTGATCATTCAATGGCCAGTGTTCATGGGATTGTATGCAGCGATTAAGAATTCACACGATTTGGTGAATGCAAGTTTCTTCGGCATTAAGTTGGCAACGCAATCACCAGTGTTGGCAATTGCAACAGCCGTCGTTTACGGTTTGCAAGCATACTTGTCAATGGTTGGCGTACCGGCCGAGCAAAAGAAGCAAATGCAATCAATGATGATGATTATGCCAATCATGATGCTATTCATGACTTGGGTAACTAACGGTGGTATTGCGTTGTACTTCTTCGTTGGTGCATTGGTCATGATTATCCAAACGTTGATTATCATCGTTTGGCGTCCACGTTTGCGTCAACACGTTGCAGACACGTTCGAAGTGAAGGATGTTGTTGATGATGCGTTGTCTGGTAAGTTGCAATCAGAACCAACTGGTCCATTTGCACAAGCTATGAAGGCTGCGCAGGCACAACAAGATGCACAAGCACGTAAGGACATTACAGATGACGCCAGTGAAAACACGCACCCTGAATCAAAGGGTGGTCGTAATGCTGGTAAGCAAAAGCGTTAATTAGTTTGAAAAGCCAGTGGCCAATTTTGGGTCGCTGGTTTTTTTCATGTCTGGAAAATAGAATTTTCATGTTTTATCATGTGCATTAATGTACAATATATGTACGGAGGGTGGAACGCATGACAATTAATCATACAAAAGACTCAACCCGTTATCCTGATTTACGTGGGAAAACAGCGGTTGTAACTGGAAGTTCTTCTGGTATTGGTGAAGCGATTGCACGTCACATGGGATCTGAAGCGATGAACGTGGTTATTAACTACATCAACGCTGACGAAAAGGTGATTGATGGTTTGATTTACCTAATCGAACAATCAGGCGGACGTGCAGTGGGAATTCGTGCCGATGTTGGAACAGAAGCTGGTGTGCAAGCGATTTATGACAAGGCGATTGAAGCCTTTGGCGATATCGACGTTTGGGTTAACAATGCCGGTTTCGAGATTCAATCAGAAACGCACGAAACATCATATGAAGACTGGCAACGTGTGCTTCACGTTGACTTGGATGGTGTTTTCTTGGGAACTAAGATTGCCGTACAACACTTCTTGAAGCATAACAAAAAGGGTAACATCCTAAACACCTCATCAATTCACGACATTATTCCTTGGCCTACGTATGCTTCATACGCAACGGCAAAGGCCGGTGTCTTGATGTTTACAAAGACAACGGCGCTTGAGTATGCTGAACGTGGCATTCGTATCAATGCCATTTCACCAGGTGCTCTGGAAACGCCAATTAACGCACAACGTTTCGCTGATCCAGCGGTTCGTGCCGACACGGAAGGCATGATTCCAATGAAGAAGGTCGGTGATCCAGTCGATGTCGCTAACGCAGCTGTGTGGCTGATTTCTAACGAAGCCTCATACATTACGGGAACGACATTGTATATCGACGGTGGTATTACGCTTTACAACGAGTTCCAAGGTGGTCGCGGTTAAATATTGGTACAATCAGACATGTCCGATTTGGACATGTCTTTTTTTAATGACTGTCATACTGGAATTTGTGATATGATTTACACATTAAGCTTTTAGTACTGGGGGCAATTCGTATGGCAGAAAATATTATGCCAGAGCGTCTAATTGAAAAAATGCGACTACGTGATTTCGCAATTTTTACAGTTGGAACCGCTATGTATGCGTGGGGGCTGGTTAACGTGAATATCCCCAATCACCTGGCCGAAGGTGGTGTAACGGGTATCACGTTGATTTTTAAGGCATTGCTAAATGTTAATCCTGCGTTATCAACACTATTTTTGAACATTCCATTGCTCTTAATTGGGTTACGCATGCTCGGAAAGCGCGCATTGATTTACACATTGTATGGTATTTTCAGTTTGTCATTCTGGCTGTGGCTATGGCAACTGATGCCATTCGATTTAGATTTGCAGCACGATTTGCTAATTTCGGCTTTGCTAGCTGGATTGTTTGGTGGATTGGGATCAGGATTGATTTACCGTTACGGCGGGACGACTGGTGGGACGGACGTCATTGCCCGTATCTTAGAACAGAAGTTAAACATCCCCATGGGACGTACGCTATTCGCACTGGATGTCGTGGTCTTGACGGCTTCGCTAGTTTATATTGACGTCGTTCAAATGATGTATACCGTTATTGCGGCCTTTGTGTTTGCGCAAATGGTTAACTTCACCCAAAAGGGATCTTATGCAGCTCGTGCATTCCTAATCTTCACATCAAAGCCAGAAGAGATTTCGCATGCAATTATGCAAGATTTGGAACGTGGCACGTCATTGCTACACGCTGAAGGTGGCTTTACGCACAATGAACAACGAGTTGTCTACGCAGTGGTTGATCCGTCAGAAATGAATGTGGTGCGAAAGATTATTGATGATATCGATCCACGTGCATTCGTGACGGTCATGGATACACAAGAAACATTAGGTGAGGGATTCTCGTTCGCTCGTCCTAAGAAATCATTCTTTAAGTTTTAGAATAAAAGCTGGCATTAACGGTTTAACGACGTTAATGCCAGCTTTTTTAATTTATTTTCATCACTAAAACGCCTGTATGACGCGGTTTTACTGCGGGCACTATAAATAATTAGCACTCTACCGAAGAGAGTGCTAGAAAATGCTTGCAATGGTTTTGTAATAGTTGTACAATTAGATTACAAGGTTGAGGGATGGCCGTGGGGGCCTCCTCATTACAACCGAGTTTAACAATTGAATATTGGGGGATTGTAAATAAAATGGCAAACTTTAATGATTTTAACAACATGGATGATATCTTTAACCAAATGATGGGACGCATGGGTGGTTTCAACTCAGAGAATTCTCGTTATTTGATCAACGGACGCGAAGTAACGCCTGAAGAATTCGCAGAATACCGTCGTACGGGTCAACTACCTAACAGTGCTAACCAAGACTTGCCAGAAGTCGAGGCAAATGGTCAAGCACCAAAGAAGGATGGCATTCTAGCCAAGCTTGGTCGTAACTTGACGCAAGAGGCCCGCGAAGGTTTGTTGGATCCAGTTATCGGTCGTAACAAGGAAATCCAAGAGACGGCTGAAATTTTGAGTCGTCGTACAAAGAACAACCCAGTCCTCGTTGGAGACGCTGGTGTTGGTAAGACGGCGGTTGTCGAAGGTTTGGCGCAAGCAATTGTGGCTGGTGATGTACCGGCTTCAATTCGTAACAAAGAAGTTATCTCAATTGATCTTTCAAGCATCGAAGCGGGTACGCAATACCGCGGATCATTCGAGGAAAACGTGCAAAACTTGATTAAGGAAGTCAAGGAAGCCGGCAATGTCATCATCTTCTTCGATGAGATTCACCAAATCCTTGGTACCGGTGCCATGGGTGGTGACTCAGGATCAAAGGGCTTGGCAGATATTTTGAAGCCCGCTTTGAGTCGTGGTGAATTCACGGTTATCGGTGCAACGACACAAGATGAGTACCGTAACACGATTTTGAAGAACGCTGCTTTGGCACGTCGTTTCAATGAGGTAACGGTGAACGCACCTTCACCAGAGGATGCCTTTAACATCTTGCTTGGTTTGCGTGACTTGTACGCGCAACACCACAACGTTGAATTGCCTGACAATGTTTTGAAGGCAGCGGTTGATTACTCAATCCAATACATTCCACAACGTTCTTTGCCTGATAAGGCCATCGACTTGTTGGATATGACGGCGGCTCACTTGGCAGCTAAGAATCCTGTCACTGACGTTGTGTCATTGGAAGAGCAAATCAAGCGCGAGCGTGAAGCGCAACAACTAGCTGCTGATAAGGAAGATTACGAGTCAGCTGCCCAACACAAGGTTAAGATTGACGAATTGCAAAAGCAAATCGACGACGCTGGCGAGGCTAAGAAAGTAACAGCTACGGTTAACGACGTGGCTGAGTCTGTTGAGCGCTTGACTGGTGTGCCAGTTGCACAAATGGGTGCCTCAGACATTGAACGTTTGAAGGGTATTAACGAGCGTTTGCGTGGTAAGGTCATTGGTCAAGACGATGCCGTTGAAGCCGTATCACGTGCCATCCGTCGTAACCGTGCCGGCTTCGATGAAGGCAACCGTCCAATTGGTAGCTTCTTGTTCGTCGGACCTACTGGAACAGGTAAGACTGAGTTGGCAAAGCAATTGGCTTTGGATATGTTTGGGTCAAAGGATCACGTTATCCGTTTGGACATGTCAGAATACTCAGATTTGACGGCCGTTTCAAAGTTGATTGGTGCAACTGCTGGATACGTCGGCTACGATGATAACAGCAATACGTTGACTGAGCGTGTTCGTCGCCAACCATACGCTATCGTCTTGCTAGATGAGATTGAAAAGGCGAACCCACAAGTTTTGACCTTGTTGTTGCAAGTGATGGACGATGGTCGTTTGACTGACGGACAAGGAAACACGGTTAACTTCAAGAACACTGTTGTCATTGCAACGTCAAACGCCGGCTTTGGTAACGAAGCTTTGATGGGCGATGATGCTAAGGACAAGGAATTGATGGAGAAGTTGGCACCATACTTCCGTCCAGAATTCTTGAACCGTTTCAATGCTATCGTCGAGTTCTCACATTTGACTAAGGAAGACTTGAACCAAATCGTTGACTTGATGTTGAACGATGTTAACGATACATTGGCTAAGAAGGACATTGTGTTGACGGTTACGCCTGCAGCCAAGGCTTGGTTGATCGATGAAGGCTACGACGAGGCCATGGGAGCACGTCCATTGCGTCGTGTTATCGAGCAACAAATCCGTGACAACGTGACCGACTTCTACTTGGATCACTTGGACGCTAAGAACTTGCAAGCAGACCTTGTTGACAACAAGATTGTTATTTCAGAAATCTAAAAATTTAAGTCACCAAAAAGGGCCTGTAAACTGCTGTTTACAGGCCCTTTATTTTGGTCGGTGTTTGAAAAGGGTGTAAACTTTAATATGTAAGATTATTGAGATAGGGTGGATAACATGTTAGAGAAACAAGTATTTAGCAAGCTTTTGTCAAAAGCTTTTGATGTGCCCGTTATGGTGACATATTGGGATGGTAAGTCAGAAAATTACGGGGACGGCTTGCCAAAAATTCACATCAAGTTGAATGAGAAACCAAACATGAAGTCCTTAGCCAAGATGCCAACATTGACACTCGCTGAGGCGTACATGAATCGTGGCATTGAAATTGAAGGCAGCATTCAAGAATTGATTGCTTCCGCTTACCGTCAATCCGGTAGTTTTTTAACTGATCAAAGCGGTTTCAAGGGCACGTTGACGAAAATGCTCCACGGCCACGATAAGAATGAATCTAAAGAAGACATTCACAGTCACTATGATATTGGTAATGACTTCTATAAGGAGTGGTTGGACCCATCAATGACTTATTCTGCGGCGTACTGGCCAAAGGATGGGATGACATTGGAAGAAGCTCAGATGGCTAAGGTTCACCATATTTTGGACAAGTTGCACAGTGAACCAGGTAAGAAGCTATTGGATATCGGTTCTGGATGGGGAACGTTAATTATCACGGCTGCCCAAGAATACGGTCTTGAAACATACGGCGTAACGTTGTCAGAAGAACAATATGCCTTTACGAACCAACGCATTCAAGAACTAGGCCTACAAGATAATGTCCACGTTATGTTGCGCGATTACCGTGATGTGGATATGACCTTTGACTACATCACTTCAGTTGGGATGTTTGAACACGTTGGTAAGGAAAACTTGGGCGAGTACTTTAAGGACGTCGCGAACTATCTCGTACCAAATGGTCGTGCGTTGATTCACGGTATCACTGGTCAACACTACGGTGCCGGTGTTGATCCATTTATCCAAAAGTACATTTTCCCTGGTGGTTACATTCCAAACATCGCCGAGAACGTCACACACATTATGGAAGCCGGTATGCAGTTGGACGATATCGAACCATTGCGTCGACACTACCAAAAGACGTTGGAAACTTGGACTGAGAATTACCACGCCGTATACGACAAAACAGTTGCCGAGCGTGGCGAAGCATTCGCCCGTGCTTGGGACTTATACCTACAAGGTAGTGCTGCTTCATTTGAATCAGGAAACATTGACGTTATCCAGTTCCTAATGACTAAGGGCGCTGCCGGCCAAGGGTTGCCAATGAGCCGAGCTTACATGACAGCCCGCGAAAATTAAAAAACTTTAAGCGTTTGCGACATTTTTTTGTCGCGAACGCTTTTTTACAATTGTGTAACAAAAACGCTTTCATAAAACGATATCATTTCACTTACCCAAAGTAACCTTTATGCTAGTCAAGCAAGAGATCGAAAAGGCGACTGCAGACGCCAAATTAGAGACACAAGGTGAGTGAGACATAATGAAGTTTATTAAAGGACTAGCCGGTATTATTACGGCTACAGCATTGCTAGTTAATACAACCATCGTTGATGCAGCCACATGGGCATACAGCAATCTAAACGCATCAGAAACGGTTGTTGCGTATTCAGCTGATTATCCAGCGCAAACTGCAGCTGCAGCAGCTTATTGGAACAGCCTCGCAGGAACAACCGTCGTTGCCGTTACGAATAATCAGGCTGATGCAACGGTCACAATCGAAAAGAAGGATACCCCAGCTGGAGACGCCGATCCAAACGTGGCGCTAACTTATGCACCAAATGGGATTACTGATATTTATCCGTCACGCATTGCTTCACAAGGCGTTGATTTGCAAACGGTCATTACCCACGAATTAGGTCACTCCTTGGGATTGGACCACGATGCTGGCTCAACTTTGATGGCGCCAGCCGGTGGCCAATTGGGTGGGCAAGCACATGATTATCAAGCTTTGAAGGCAGACTTAGCCAGCCACGGTCGTCAATTAGATAACCCAGCTTACGAGACAACGAATTCAGGAGCATCAAGTCAAGCTAGCTCATCTGCAACGACCCCAGCCTCTAGTCAAAAAGCGACGTCAACTGAAACAGCAGCCGTTTCTGAGCAAAAGCAACCTGATACGGACACATCAACCAGTGCGGATGCTGGAACGTCAAGTCAAATTGCTGGTTCAGCTACGGTGACTCGTGATGCAACGTCCGTCAAGGCATCCCCAACCACAGCGACTGTTGAATCATTGCCAGAGCAAACAAAAACAACTGGCCAAAGCGGCCGCCTGCAACAAGAAGTGAAGGTCGTTATTCACAAAGTTTCAGATGCCCTAGCAACCAAGTAATTCATATTTTTAAAACTCCCAGATGGCAACATTGGGATTTTTTTCATTGACTTTTCAGTTTGATAACAAAAACGCTTACATAAAACTATTGGCTTTAACTTACAATTGGTAAGGCGTAACTTATACAGTGAGTTAAAAATGGTAGGGATATGAATCATGAATTTTTCAAAAGGACTGCTCGGTGTGGCAGTTACCGCTGCACTTTTAGCGGACACACCATCAGCTCATGCGGTTACATGGGCAACAAGTAATTTGAACAGCAGTAACATGGTCGTGGCTTATTCGCCCGACTATCCAAACCAGGTCGCTAACGCAGCGGCTTACTGGAATAACTTGGCTGGCACAACTGTGGTTGGTGTCACAACCGATCCAAGTGCCGCTTCAGTAACAATCAAGGATGTACCTGTGCCAGATGGTGACAACACACCTAATTTGGCATTGACCTTTGCACCAACTGGCGAAACTGATATTTATCAGCAACGCATTACTGAGCAAGGGGCAGATTTGCAAACGGTTATCACGCACGAACTGGGTCACTCATTGGGGTTGGATCATGACCCAGCTTCAACCTTGATGGCACCATCAAACGGTCATCTTGGTGGGCAAGCGCATGATTACCAGGCGCTGAAGGCGGACTTGGCCAGTCATGGTCGTGAAATCGACAATCCGGCATTTGATGGTCAACAGACATCACAAGCTGCTAGCTCAGCTGCACCAGCAAGTAGCGCTGCTAGCGCCTCACCTGAAGCAAGTACCGCGTCGTCAGCATCCGAAACATCATCACATACGACGACGAGTCAAACAGCTCGTGCAACACGTGATGAAGCTAGTACACAAGCAAAGCAACTTGCAACAGTTGAAACGACACCCGATCAACCTAAGACGTTTGATGCCAAGGTATCAACAATAGCGCACAATACCACGAAGCGTATTGTCGAAGGCGCTATGGTTGTTGTCGGTGCCGTCGCAGGTCTTTTCACAGCAATGGCCCGTTATTCACGTACGCACATCGATTAATATAGACATCAAACTTTCCATTTGTTCAAGTGGGAAGTCTTTTTCTTTTGCTGATTAATTAGTCAATCCACATTTGTATACTTGTGTATAGTAAGTTTGCTGAACTGCAACAAATACAGGAGGGACAAATGTTTTTAGCAATTAGAGAGATTAAAAAAGAAAAACTACGGTACGGCTTGATTCTGACAGTCGTCGTCTTAATCAGTTATTTGATTTTCATTTTAAGTGCCCTGGCACTTGGGCTGGCGACAGCTAACACCGCTGCGGTGGACAGCTGGCAGTCTAAGTCCTTTGTAATGACCAAAGACGCAAATGGCAATGCCGGACAGTCATTACTGACAACGAAACAGGTTGATCAGTTAAGTGGCGAAAAAACCGCAACACTTGGCATTACACCAGTTAATATGAAAGTTGGCGGAAAACGTGAATCCGCCCAATTCGTTGGGATGAATAACGACGAGTACATCGCTAAAAACCTACAATTAACCAAGGGGCACTTGCCAAAGGCAGCTAACGAAGTCGTCCTCGCTGACTCAGTTGATAAGGATATTTACGGTATGGGAGATAAAATTTCGATTGGGTTATCTGATACGAAATATAAAATCGTGGGTTATGTGAAAAATGCCACGTATAATACCGCACCTGTTATTTATGGTGAGTTAGCGCAATGGCGTGTCATTAAGGGCGTGTCAGATCAATTCCAAGGTAGCGTCGTTGCTTCAAAAACGTCACAATCGGTCGATGATAAAGCATTAAAGACTTATTCATACCAAGCCTTTATCAATAAATTGCCAGGTTATACACCGCAAAAAGCGACGTTTGGTCTCATGATTGGCTTCCTGATTGTCATTTCATTGATTGTGATTACCATCTTCCTCTACATTCTAACGGTTCAAAAATTGCCTAACTTGGCAGTTTTGCGTGCACAAGGCATTCCAAATCGTTTCTTGGCCCAAAATACGTTATTTGAGACGTTCTTTATTATGGCAACTGGTATCGTCGTTGGTGCCGTACTATCGGCATTAACTGAATTTGGGATTCCAGACAGCGTACCAATGGCATTTGATTGGGGATTGATGGGACTCATTGCGGCCGGATTGATGGTAACCGGGTTACTGGGTGCAATCATTCCGATTCGTGTGATTAGTAAGATTGATCCGGTATCAGTAATTGGAGGTTAAAAAGATGCGTGAAGAAAAACTAGCCCTTGAACACGTGACGAAACAATTTGGTCAGAAAACCAATTTAGTTACGGCACTTGAAGACGTCAGTTTAGCGTTTAAAGCTGGTGAGGTGTCGCTTATCATTGGGCCTTCAGGATCTGGTAAAAGTACCTTGCTAACCATTTTAGGTGGGTTACAGACACCAACAGACGGCTCAGTTCGTTTGAATGGTCACGATATCAGTGATTTGAGTACCAAAGAAGCCGAAAAAATACGACTTGAACAAATCGGGTTCGTCTTACAGGCATACAATCTCGTGCCATATTTAACCGTAGCAGACCAATTCAAACTTGTAGACCAGGTGAAGCCTAACAATAACCTCAGTCAAGATGCCTTTGACAAAATTATTGAAACGCTAGGCATTCAAAAGTTATTAAACAAATACCCTGGCGAATTGTCTGGTGGTCAACAACAACGCGTTGCGATTGCCCGAGCATTGTATACAGACCCGGCAATCATCCTAGCCGATGAACCTACGGCGGCCTTGGATACGGCGCGTGTCAAAGAAGTTGGCCAACTTTTTGCCAATATTGCGCATGACGAGGAAAAAGCAGTCGTCATCGTCACGCACGATGATCGTCTGCGAGAGTTTTCTGATAACGTCTACAAAAT
Source organism: Weissella confusa (assembly GCA_014332815.1). Classification (GTDB taxonomy): domain Bacteria; phylum Bacillota; class Bacilli; order Lactobacillales; family Lactobacillaceae; genus Weissella; species Weissella confusa_C. The sequence continues at coordinate 192,407 of JACSZT010000008.1, forward strand.
TGTCGACGGAAAACTATCTAATACGGACTGATTAACACACTTTCTAGTTGCTTTTGGGTATACTGGAATAGTTAAACAGAATTAAAGTAAGGGAGGACCTCGTATGTTGAGGAATCCTTGGTTAAAAATCGTGCTAGCCATTGGCTTTGAAGATGGTTGGGTCGTCGGTCTAAAACACGCCAACCAATGGTGGGAATGGGGACTAACCCTAATTGCCTTAGGGTTGTCATTTCTCTTGTTCATGACCGCTGTCGACAAGTTGCCCGTTGGTACCGTGTATGCCGTATTCGTCGGACTCGGTTCTGCTGCAACTGTCTTGACTGGTTGGCTAGTCTTTGGGGACAAGCTAGACTTACCGGAGTTGCTTTTCTTAGCCATCTTATTGGGTGGTGTAATTGGACTTAAGTTGATAACGGAGGAACACACATAATGGCATGGGTATTTCTTGTTCTCGCCGGTTTAATGGAAGTTTCTGGCGTTATCATGATTAACGAATGGCAACGACGTAAAGCCTGGTGGGCTGCAGCTGGTATGGCTATTGGCGGTGCGTTAAGCATTGGCTTGTTGGGTCTGGCTTTGCGTCAAATTCCAATGGGAACCGGTTATGCGATCTGGACAGGTATCGGTGCAGCCGGTGGCACTATCGTCGGCATGTATTTGTACAAAGAGTCTAAAGACTGGAAGCGCATTCTATTTATCACGATGATTATCGTCGGAGCAGTTGGCTTGAAGCTAACCACCGGTAAAGGATAGCGAGAGAAAGAGGGGGAGCGCCCCTCTTTTTTTGTTGTTGCTCATTTGCGTCATAACCGTTACGATTAAGAGATAGAAAAGACTTTGCTGAGCATCGATTTACTGGGGAGTAACGATTTTAGCAATTGATAGGGAATAATGTATGCGAACACGAGATGAGAATAAGATTCAAGCTTTAGAAAACGCAACGTTTGATTTAGTAGAAGAATCAGGAATTGCGAATTTAAGCATCAATAAACTAGCAAAACGCGCCGGCGTATCGGTTGCGACCACCTATATTTATTATGAAAACAAGGCTGATTTATTGGGCCAACTATTCAGTAAAGTACAAGAAAATTTAATCACGCAACTACCAATGCCAGATCAAACGCTTACGCCTCAAGATCAGTTTGCAACATTGATGCGTGATTACGCGGCTAATTTCGAGAAGCATCCAAAACAAGTTGCTTTCATGGCCACGATGGTCGCCAATCCTGAATTTTTGCCTGACGATATGCAAGGCGAAGGGTCATTGTTGAGTCCTGCCATGTTAACGGTTATCAAGCAAGCGTATCAGCAACAACTGCTAACCACCGCCAACGTGGATATCATCGTGGCCCAAGCCTTGCAGCCAATGCAGTGGCTCATGCAGTCGCGTCTGCGTAATAATCTGAGCGTTAGTGAAGATGAACTTAATACACTTATCCAACTTGCAACCCGTGCGTTGTTTAAGTAACTTTCAGCACCTCTGATCGCCCATCTGAGGTGCTTTTTTTGCGTCATTTGCCAAAAACTTCTAAAGAACAAGCAGATAATATGCAATTCACTTACATTTTAGATACAATAGATGTGTTCCGTAGGTGAGAGACACGGAATACTGAAAATCGCATACACACCCTTTAGGAGGCAGAATCATGGCAAACTACGATTACGATGTGCTGTACATTGGATCAGGACACGGAACGTTTGATGGTGCAATTCCATTGGGAGCGAAAGGGAAAAAGGTTGGCGTTGTTGAACAAGATTTGGTCGGCGGTACCTGCCCAAATCGCGGTTGCAACGCGAAAATTGTCTTAGATTCACCAGTTGCAATGCAACGTCACTTGGAAGAAGTGCACGGTATTGTTAACGGCGAAACTAAAATTGATTGGGCTGAAAACCAAGCCCACAAGCATGAGGTGATTGATGGCTTGCCAGCATTCATCCAAGGTTTGATGGACTCAACTAATGTTGATGTTCTGTTTGGTCGTGGTACGTTGGCTGATGCCCACACGGTGATGGTTAACGGCGAAGCGAAGACTGCGGATAAGATTGTTATTTCGACTGGGCTTCGTCCACACCGTTTGACAATTCCTGGTTCAGACTTGGCACACGATTCAGAGGACTTTTTGAATTTGACTGACATGCCTGAACGACTAACAATCATTGGTGGTGGTTACATCGCTATGGAGTTCGCCACGATGGCAAATGCAGCCGGTTCAGATGTGACGGTCATTTTGCGTGGCAAGGAAGCATTGAAGGCTTATCACCAACCATTCGTTGAACAAATCATCGCTGATTTGGAAAAGCACGGTGTGACCTTTATTCGCGAAACTGCCGTTGAAGCAATTGTCCAAGGGGCAGAAGGCTTGGTTGTTCGTGGACAAGACTTGAACATCGAAACTGATTGGGTGCTTGACGCAACTGGTCGTGTACCAAATGTCGAGAATCTTGGTTTGGAAGAAGTGGGTGTTAATTACACACCGGCTGGTATCACGGTAGATGATTACTTGCGGACATCAGTATCAAATATCTATGCGTCTGGGGATGTGATTGATAAGGTGCAACCAAAGCTAACGCCAACGGCTGTCTTTGAATCACTCTACTTGATGCACACATTTGCCGGTGAAACGACTGATCCGATTGTTTATCCAGCAATCCCATCTGTTGTCTTCACATCACCACGTTTGGCTCAGGTGGGTGTCACCGTTGCTGAAGCGGAAGCTAATCCTGAGTTGTACACGATTGAAATGAACCACATTCCTGATGATTGGTACCGCCAAGTTGACAAGGAGACAATCGGCGACAATATCTTAATCTTCGACAAGGCTCACAAGTTAGTTGGTGCGACTGAAGTGTCAAACAAGGCCGACGATGTGATTAACACCTTGTTGCCAGCAATTGAATTTAAGTTTGGTCCTGCTGAAATTGAGCGAATGGTTTACCTTTTCCCATCAATTTCATCATCTGCATGGGGTCAATTGTAATAGTGCACGTATTAACACGAGATCTGGGGTCAGGTCTCGTGTTTTCATATTTTGGGCATAGTTTTATCGTAAACTAACGATGATTAACACACTTAGGAGCGACTCATGACAAAACCAGTTAAAATCGGAACGTTCATTATTCTGGTGAACTTTTTAATCTATATCGGGCTTGGTTTGCCAGATGCCATTATGGGTAGTGCTTGGCCGGCTGTCCGTCAAACATACCACGTGAACGTTGACTACGTTGGGTATTTGACAATGATTAGCCTGGCATTCTCCTTCATATCGACGTTGCTTTATCCTAGACTTGCAAAAGCAATGACGATGGCATCAATCATGCTCATGAGTATGGGATTTGTCATGATTGGTATTTTGCTGTTGCTATGGGGAGAGGCCACAATCCTGCTTATTTTAGCTTCTGTAGCGCTCGGCTTAGGACAAGGGGCAATTGATATCGCTGTAAACGACTACGCCGCCAAGCACTTTACAAGTGGCTTGATGAGCATTTTGCACGGCATGTATGGTGTCGGTGTCACGTTGAGTTCGCTTATCCTCGCCATTAGTCTATTGTTCCCAACTGGCTGGCGCATCGGTGTCCTAATCATTGGTGTCTTGCAACTGTTGATTATGCTGTTTGTTTATCAAACACGACAAGAATTTGCAGAAAAAGATAATGGTTCTGATACAGCAACTGAGACTGGTGGCAAATTGAGGGGGAGCTGACTGGCTATTACCAATCTTCTATTTCTTCTATTCGGTTGAATTGGTTGTGGGTAAGTACTTATCTAGTTATGCAGTCGATCGCTTGAAACTATCTGACTCATTAGCAGCGAATGCCACCACACTATTTTGGGCCGGCTTAATGGTCGGCCGTTTCCTAACTGGGTTGACGACGAAATGGTTCTCAAACAAGCAATTGATTTTAGGGCATATCGTACTGACGTTCGGTAGGATGGGGCTACTATTTGTACCAAACACCGCTGTGCTACTATGCTCTAGTTTCGCGATTGGTTTGGGACTCTCAGCGCTCTATCCATTGATGATGATGGTGCCGTATGAACGACACGATGATCAAACGGCCAAGTTGATGGTTAGTCGCAATCTAGCTTTTTGCCAAGCTGGGATGGTGGTCTTACCGCTAATCACTGGTTGGGTTTATCAAGCAGCGGGGGCAACAACCATGCCACTAATTGGCTTCATCTTGGTTGCGGTCATGTTAGGCTTGACTGTGAAAATTTTGAAATAACTAAAAAGACCTCGGAACCAAAATTCCGAGGTCTTTTTGATAGGTGATGTGACATGCACTAGTTTAGTAAAAGTGTTCTGCATGTTCGTTTGCGCACAGGCCACATCCCTAAGTATTTAATTACAACATCGTGATGATTTGCATCAAGATTGGCACAACAATCACGAATAGGACAGTAGACGTCGTCACAACGTTTGTTGCGTATTCAACGTCACCCTTAGCTTCACCGACCAAGATAGGCAACACAGCCAATCCAGGGGCAGCAGCTTGGATTATCAAAGTACCTTGCTCAACTGATGGAATGTCCATCGCACCCTTAAACATCATCATGATAACAATCATAACGGCAGGAGCGAAGACGAAACGACCAAGCAAAGCAACGATTGTGTCGCGATCGAAGTGGATTGACTTCAAACCAGCGTCAGCCAAGACAATACCAATGTAGATCAATGACAATGGCGTTACGACACCACCAACTATTGAGAACGTCTTATCAACCAACGTAGGCAAAGGCAAATCTAGCAACAACCATACCAAAGCCACGATAAATCCTAGCAATGGGGCAGGCAACAACTTCTTCCAGTTGAACTTCTTGTCAGCGACCTTAGGACCGTCGTTTTGGATGAAGAAGATACCGATGGCCCACGTTGAAACCGTGTTAGCCAAGTAGTAAACCAAGAAGAATGACAATGAGTGTTCACCAAACAATGCCAAGTTCAAAGGCAAACCAATGAAAATCGTGTTGGCATTAACGAACATGTTAATGAACGTTCCACGACGACCGGCAGGCACCTTCATAATCTTTGTCAAAAGCCAGGCTACTAGGTAACCAAAGGCGAAAGAAATAATCACAAAGATCAATGAACCAGAAAGTGAAATCAACTTTGAACGGGTCAAGTTGTCCAAAACACCAACGAAGATGTTCAAAGGCAACGCAACCTTCATGATTAAGAATTCGATATCGTGCTTGAATGAGTCTTGGAACTTACCACCGTTGCGGAGGAAGTAACCCAAAGCAATCACGAAGATAATCTCAACAACAGATGAGATTGAAGTTAGCAATGCAGACATTTCCCAAATATCTCCTATATTCGATTAGTATTCAGGCGTCCATTGAGCAGCCTTAACAGCGGCTTCAACGTCGTCAATTTCAACTTGGTTCAACCCTTCAGCAATCGCTTGCTTAGCCACGGCAACCGCAACACGGAATGACATTTCTGACAAACGTGAAACAGGTGGCAAAACAGGGGCACCAGGTTGTGAGGCATCGACCATACCACCCAAAGCGTGGGCAGCAGCTGAAATCATACCATCTGACAAGACCTTAGCCTTGGCAACAATCGTACCCAATCCCAAACCAGGGTAAACCAACATGTTGTTAGCTTGTCCGATTTCGTAAGTTACACCGTTTGATGCCGTAACAGGGTCAACAGGCACACCAGTTGCAACCAATGCCTTACCATCTGACCACTTGATCAAATCATCTGGCATTGCTTCGTGCAACTTCGTAGGGTTTGACAATGGGAAGATCTTTGGGTGATCCGTGTTGGCAACCATTGCTTCAACGACTTCCTTGGTAAATGAACCAGGGTTAGTTGATGTACCAACCAAAACCGTTGGCTTAACAGCCTTAACAACTGACAACAAGTCCGTCAACTCGTCAGCGTTCTCAAATTCTGAACGTGAACGGGCGAATGGCTTTTGCTCAGGCGTCAACGTTTCGTCATCGTCGAACAACAATCCTTGACGGTCAACCATGTAGAAGTGCTTGCGAGCTTCTTCTTCTGACAAACCTTGTTGCATAAACTCAGCCAAGACACGGTTAGCAATACCCGTACCAGCTGAACCACCACCGTACGTCAAGTACGTTTGTGACTTGATGTCTTCACCAGTAATAGCCAAGGCACCCAAAACAGCTGACGTTACAACGATTCCAGTACCTTGAATGTCATCGTTAAACGTTGGCCAGTCATTCTTGTACGTGTTCAAAATCTTCGTTGCCGTTGAACGACCGAAGTCTTCAAAGTGCAAGTACATCTCTGGGAACAATGATTGCGCCGTCTTAACAAACTTATCAATGAACTTGAAGTATTGGTCACCACGAACACGTTCGTGACGGTTTCCCAAGTATAGTGGGTCTTCCAACAATTCCTTGCGGTTCGTACCAGCATCAACAGAAACTGGCAAAACTGAAGCAGGGTCGATACCAGCGGCAGCCGTGTAAACCATCAACTTACCAACAGCGATATCAACACCTTGGACACCCCAGTCACCGATTCCCAAGATACCTTCAGCATCAGTGGCAACCAACAACTTAATGTCACGACCATCAGCAGCGTTCTTCAACGTTGCTTCGATGTTCTCTGGGTGGTTGATGTCCAAGAACGCAGCGTTTTGTGGGTTCACAAACAATGCTGAGTAGTTTTCGATCGTGTCTGCGATTGTTGGGTCGTAGACAACTGGCATGAACTCAGCAACGTGTTGATCTACCAAGTAGTAGAACAATGTGCGGTTCGTGTCGAACAACGTTGAAAGGAAAATACGCTTTTCAACGTCGTTAACCTTTGTTAGGTATTGGGCATAGGCTTGATCAGCTTGCTCTTGAATCGTTTGAACATGGGCTGGCAACATACCAGTCAAACCAAGTTCTGCACGCTCTTCCTCAGTAAAGGCAGTACCCTTATTCAAGAAGGGGTTGTTTAAAATTTCTTGTCCACGCATGGTGTAAACATCTCCCTTAAATCTATAAATAATTTCTTAACGGTGCCCAGTCTACTACCTATAAATTTTTATAGTCAAATTCAACAGATATGATAAAATTAATTTATATTAACGAAAGAAGGGGCGTCGTAATGAACTTTAAAGACTTGGCTTACTTCTCTGCCCTTGCAGAGTTAAAGCAGTTCACAGCTGTGTCAGAGCAGTTTGGTGTCACACAACCAACCATCACGTACGCAATCAAACGATTGGAAGAAGAATTCGACAGTGAATTGTTGGAGCGCCACGCTTCAAAGAAATCAGTTGAACTGATGCGTACTGGTGAACTAGTTTTGGAACTGGCCAAGCAAATCCAAAGTGAAATTGCGTTCACTAAGGAAGAAGTCCGTCTGCATTCCTTGAAAAAATTACGGTTTGGTTTACCGCCAATTATCGGAACTTACTATTTTATGCCGGTAACCCGTCAGTTAGCTAAACGTCATTTGCTGCCTAATTTCGAAGCGGTCGAAATGGGTAGTGCGGATTTAATGGCGCAAATCGCGGACGGTAAACTAAATTTTGGTTTAATCGCCTCGATTGATCAGGTTCACATTCCTGGCGTTATTGCCCAAAAGGTCGCATCCTTCCCATTTGTACTCGCAACAACAAACAAAGATTTACCTGATGAAATGTACTTTGAAGATGTTGCTGATGAAGATTTCATTCTATTAAACGAAGGCTTCATTCATAGTCGCGTGTTTAAAGAACTCACAAATAACAACGAAACGTTTCCACGCATTCTCTACACAACTTCAAACGTCGAGGCTTTGAAAGGGGTAGTGAAGGAAGGACTTGGGATGACATTAATTACGACGTTAGCCTTACAAGAAACTGATCGTGACATGCACTTTATCAAGTTATTAAATGACGACGTACCAACGTTTGACATCTATCTGCTAGCCCGTGAAAGCGTCCATGTCAACGACGCCCGTGCTGACATCTTGCAGGTCATCCGCGAATATACTGATAAATAAGCGTTCATTCATTTAAAAATGTTCCCTTTTTGCAACACCCGCGCGCCGAAACTAGGTATGATAGCCATACGAATTAACGAAACAAGAGGCAAACAATATGTACGAGGGTAAAGTTATTTTGGTCGCCGGTGGAACCGGGGCCGTTGGTGAGGGAATCGTCAAGTATTTAGCAGAGAATGGCGCAACCGTACTAGTGCCATCACGTTCTGAAGAAAAAGCGTTGGATGCATTAGGGTTTGTTGATCAACCATTCCGTAAGAACGTGTTTTACTTGTTCGGTGATATTTCAAACGAAGATGACGCACAAAAGATGCACGATGTGATTGTTGATAACTTCGAACAACTAGACGGAATGGTGTCATCACTTGGTGGTTGGTGGCAAGGCGCTGCCTTGACTGACATTACTAAGGCTGAATGGGAAGAGTTGATGCAAGGTTTGTTGACGGCTCACTTTGTTGCCAGCAAGACCTTGATGCCTTTGCTCCGCCAAGGTGCAAACTACACGTTTATTAGTGGCGTTTCCGCAGAAGACGCTGCTTTCAGTAAGTTCTCAGGTCCAGTTGCCCCAGCTGGCGCAGCTGTTCTCATGATGAGTGAGCTTTACGCCGTTGAAATGGCTGGTCGATTTAACGTTAACTCATTGATTCTTGGCCCAGTTAACACACGCGTTCGTCCATCTTTGTACCGCAAGGATAGTTACGTGACGTCAAAGATGGTTGGTGAACTAATCGGTGCGTTGCACTTTGAGAACACTGAGTCAATGACTGGCCAACGTTTGCGTGTGCCTGACGTTGAAGCCGCTAACGAGTACTTGGCCAAGTGGCGCGCTTAATATTAAAAATAAAACTCACATTAAAAAATGCCGGATGACTTGAATCATCCGGCATTTTTCAGTTACTTTTTAACTTTCACTTTCGCATTAACGCGTTGCGCTTGCTTAAAGTATTTGGTCATCACGTGACTAACAGTTCCCCAATAATAGAACAACAGTGAGCCAGCAATAATGACAATGAAATCAAATGGATAATGAATCCAATTTTGACCGTTAAATTCCTTCGATCCGATGTATGACATGATTGAGATAAAAATCAAATAGCCAATCATCCAGAAACTACCCTCAAACGCACGTTTCGTCTTGTTGAAACCAGTGCGCCACTCGTAGTAAAAGTAGAAGGGCAATCCGAGCAAGATAACTAAAATAACCTGAACTGTCGTGGGCCACATCGCCCAGTAAGTCGCTAGCGACGCCAAAACAAATGATAGTGGCGCCATAACCTTTAGAATCTTACCGCGGAATGGGCGGTTGAATTCAGGTGCCATTTCGCGTAATGAAATAACTGTGACAGGGCCAGTTAGGTAGGCAATCAATGTTGACGTTGAGATAACACTAGCCAACGTTCCCCATGAACGGAAAATAGACACCATCAGCATACTTAGAATGGCATTAACCACCATTGCGATACGGGGCGTACCGTATTTTTCGTTAATCTTACCGACGAATTTTGGAATATGGTTATTAGAAACCATGGCCGCCAATGTACGACTAGACGACGCTACGAATGATACACCAGTACCAAACGGTGAAACGAAGGCGTCCATATACAGCAACACTGACAGCCAATGAATACCAAGCAAAATTGCCAAGTCAGCAAACGGTGATGCAAAGTTTATGCCGTGCCAACCGCTAGCTGCAATCATGTCCGGCTTCAAAGCTGTGATGAAAGTGCTTTGAAGCAAAATATACAATACACCACTAATTAGTAGTGAATAAACGATACCGCGACCGATATTTCGCTTGGGATTTTCGATTTCACTTCCCATGTTGATAACCGTTTGAAAGGCGTTAAATGAGAAAATAATCCCCGAAACCGTCGTGGCTGCAAAGATTGGGGCCGTACCGTACGGCATAAACTCGTGTAACGATGTCCCGTAGTTTTCTGGGTGAAAACCTGACATCGTCAACATGATGATCGTTAGCAACGGCACCCCAATTTTAAAGACTGAGATTAAGCTCGTAAAGTTCGTTAATAGCTCCACTGACCAGTAATTCAACAACGTGAACACAGCGATGAAAAAGAAAACTGCTAATAATCCTTCAGATGTAATTGAACCATTTGCCATGAAGCTCTGCGTCCATTTCGCCCATGACCAAGGCCATGAACTCATATACTGAACAGCCGCAACTGACTCAATTGGAATCAACGTAATTAAAGAAATCCAGTTCGCCCATGAAGCAATGAATCCGAGTAATGAACCGTGGGTATACTGTGCGTATTTACTCATCCCACCAGATTGTGGGAACATCGTACCAAGCTCGATATAGTTATAGGCGATTGTTCCGATAACGATACCGCCAATTACCCAGGATATGATAGCGGCTGGACCTGCAACTTGAGAAGCTTCCCAAGCACCAAATAGCCAACCTGACCCAATTAGAGAACCAAGTCCCAGCATAACAAGCTGGAATAACCCGATTTTCTTGGCCTTTTTTGAATTTTTCATGTGACCTCCTCGTACATGTACGAGTAACAGCTTACCAAAAGTTCACATATAAATCTAATTTTTAGAACTAAAAAAGCCTGATTTTTAGGACAATCAAGCTTTAGCAGTTATATTCTGTCGTTACTATGATTTAAGCTGCATCTTCTTGGTGCCAAACAAGGTCGAATACGCCATTCACAAGTGGCCGAACCACGAAAAGCAATAGCGGAATTGCGAATAGTAGCGTGTGAGCCCATTGGATAAAGTAAGAATGAATCAAATGGTGCGTGTCGTAATGGTGAGACATGTACAACCCATAAAATGACATGATTGAAACGTTACCGGTGACAATGAACACCGCCATCGAATGACGACGTGGAATTAGACGACTAAACCAAGCTGGCAAGACATCGTGGAGCTTAATGACCAATGGCAAGGTTACGTTTTCCTTCAGTAAGAACGCTAGCATGAACGTCAACGGTACAATGGTTAGTGTCGCAAGAATTGTTTTCTCATGCCAACCTGCAACCCAAGTACCGTTCCAAATACTAATAATTGTCACCATCATCAACGTTGTGACAATTCCCAAAATAAATGATCGTTCAAAAAAGCGTTTCATTAAAAATCCTCCGTGGAAAAAATAAGTATTTTTCCAAACTACCATAACTGGGAGGATTTTGACAAGGTCGTTCTGAAAAACGCTTATTGCCGATAAGGAATGATTTTGCTATGCTGTAAGTTAGTGGTTCGTAACCATCCCACTCAAAAAAACTAGGAGAGAATTAAATATGGACACGAAAAAACGCTCTTTTTCAGCGCGTGATATTTCACTAATTGCCGTTATCGCAGCATTGTACGCTGTCGCAACCGTGGCTTTGCCATTTGCTTCGTACGGCCCATTCCAACTACGCTTTTCAGAAGGGTTTAACCATTTGGTCGTCTTCAACAAGCGTTACATCATCGCTTTGACCATCGGGGTATTTATTGCCAATATCTGGTCACCATACGGAATCGTCGACATGATTGTCGGTACGGCTGGCACCTTAGCCATGACCACGATGTCTTACTTTGCGACGCGCAAGGTTAAAAGCGTGATTAAGCGTTTGGCTATTAGTACCGTTATCGATGCATTAATGATGTGGGTTGTTGCCGCCGAGTTGTACTTTATGGCCAAGACGCCATTCTGGGCAACATTTGCTTGGACGGCGCTTGGGGAGCTGGCAGCTTTGATTATCGGGGCTGTTATCTTCTACATTTTGAGCAAGCGCGTTGATTTGGAAAAGTAATGATTACACAAGACTATAAAAATCAAACCATTTTGTTAACTGGGGCTGCATCAGGGATTGGATTGGCCCAGTTAAACACCTATTTAGATGCCGGTGCGACGGTCATCGCAATTGATAAGCAACCAATACCAGTTACGCACGATCGTTTGACGCCATATCAACTAGATTTAAGTGATATGACCCAGCTAGGCGAGTGGATTGCGTCGCATAACGACGAACTAAGCATCGTTGATATCTTTCTCAGCACCGCTGGTATATTAGATGCATTCACACCGGCCTTAGACACCGATTTTACAGCCATTCAACAATTGATGAACGTCAATGTTAACGCGGCTGTCCAATTAAGTTTGGCTATCTTACCACATATGGTGAAACGCCAAGCTGGACAAATGGTGTTCATGGCCTCAATCGCCGGTCAAATTGCTGGCGGTGGCGGGGCAGCCTACACGATGTCAAAGCACGCCTTAGTCGGCTGGATGAAACAATTAGCTTTAGATTATGCTGATCAAGGCGTCCATATTAACGCTATCGCACCCGGTGCCATCAACACGCCAATGAATGCGGCTGATTTCGCTGGTGACGGCGCAATGGCCAAGCAGGTCGCTGCTGAAACCCCGGTTAAACGCTGGGCAGCTGCGCAAGAAGTCGCTGATATGACGTTATATCTCACAAGTCCAGAATCAAGTTATGTGCAAGGGCAAGTGTTTACCATCGATGGTGGTTGGACAATTAAATAGTATGCCAAAAAGGAGACCTCATACGAGATCTCCTTTTTCTACATAACGGTCATGTTTACTAGGTATTCGAAATACATCAAATCCGGTGTAACATCAACCATGAAATTGTCGTTTTTGTACAATAACAAGCGCCAATCGCTAGTCTTGTCGTTATTACGTTCATCGATAAATTGGTTAAGTGACCCATCATTGTTTAACAAGATGTAACCAGCGTATTCATCAAGAACAGCCGGCAAGTCAGTCGTGCGACGTTCAATCTTGGTTGTACCTGGTTCATACAAGGCAATCGTGAACTCGCCGATTTCTGGACGCGTGTTATCGAAGTACCACTTAAACGCCATCAAATCGTTCATCGTTAGTCCGATATTCATCAAGTAATCCACACTAAGGCGGAAGTGGATTGGCTCAACCATGTCAGGTAGGGCTGGTACGTGGAATTTATCCGCGTAATATTCAGAAAAACGTTGCCACATCAAGATTTCAGGTTGCTTTTCACCTGATTCATAGGCACGTAATTCATCTGGTGACAGTTGTAGTGCAGTGCTTACTTCAGTGGTTCCTAATTGAAAGAACTCACGAATCGTTTGTAGATTATTCATGCCACTATTATATAGCAATTTTTTGAATTGTCATATCTGAGACTAATTCAAAAAACGCGTGTTCTTGGCTTTCCAATCTTCCAATTTGATACCAACCCAGAAGCCATAAATACCTAGCGTAATAATCATCAGTAACAGCCACTTAATCCAGTTACCAAATAGGCCCACTGCAGATCCGTTAAACTGCATGCGGTGACCGTCAATAACAGTGTGGTTAATCTTCCAACCATATACCATCACCAATGCCCACGGATATAGAATTCCAAGTGAGATGACCGTAACAATAAACCCCAAAATGCTCCAACCAATTAACGACAGCAACCCACCATCAAAAAAAGATTGACGGCCAAACTTACTTTCTGGTCCCATAAAAATACTCCCATAGCTTTTTACGTCATTCCAATCTGGACGTGAATAAGCCTAGTGTAAAAAAATGTGGTATGGAAATCAAGACGTTCTTCAAGCAAAATATATACTCTAAGCAAAAGAAAGCAATGAACCCCCGGACGCAACTTTAAATCGAGTTGTCCGGGGGTTCATCTTATTAATTACTATTCATATCGAGGATTGCGTCAAAGACTGCTTGTGGCAATTCGATGTCGCTCTTCTTTTGGCCTTGACGGCGCAATTGTTGTTGCTTCTTTGAGACCTTAGTTCCAGAAGCAGCAGCCTTACGAAGTGGTGGCACATCGGCACGAGCGATGGCACGACCTTCAACAATGGCTTGAACTGGCATTGATTGCAACTTACGTGGAATCAAATCCTTCAGCTTAGACACAATTTCAGTTCCGACACGATCAACCTTTGAGCGGTGCATAACGAAAGTCAATGCATCAACCTTAGCGTAGTCAACCGCAATATCGATTCGAACCAAATCTGACTCTTGGTATGAATCAAACTCTGTAGAAAGGGTAGCAAAACCGTGTGACGCTGACTTCAATTCGTTAAAGAAGTCATAGGCGATTTCTGAAATTGGCATACGGTAAGTCACCATCAACATTGAACCAATCGTTGCCAAATCCACCAATTCACCACGACGACCTTCAGCCAAGCGCATAATGTCATTCAACATTTCGTTTGGCAACGTCATCTTAGCCAACATGTAAGGCTCTTCAACCTTTACAATTTGGCCGTAGTCAGGGAATTGAATTGGGTTTTCAACGTAAATCGGCTCATCTTCATTCTTGACCGTTACGCGGTACGTTGAATTTGGCATCGTTGTCAAAACATCCAGGCCGAACTCTTCTTGCAAACGCTCACGAATAATTTGCAAGTGGAAGATTCCCAAGAATCCACCACGGAATCCCATCCCCAAAGCTTCAGATTGCTCTGGCTCATATTGGAAGGCGGCATCATTCAAGCCAAGCTTTTCAATACCAATCTTCAAGTCCTTAAACTCACTACCACGAGGGTAAAGACCGGCATAAACCATTGGCTCAACATCTTGATAACCAGGAAGGGGTTCAGCAACCGGATCATTAGCGAGCGTAATCGTATCACCGACACGAACCGCCTTGGCATCCTTAATACCAGTCACAATGAACCCAACATCCCCAGACTTAAGCGTATCAAGTGACGTCATCAAAGGTGAGAAGACACCCATTTCTTTGATTTGCGACTTAATCTTGTTAGCCATGAACAAAACGTTGTCTGAAGACTTCAATTGTCCATCAAACAAACGCACTTGCACAATGTCACCCTTGTATGGGTCAAACTTCGAATCAAAGACCAAGGCCTTCAACTTACCAGTTTCGTCGCCTTGTGGGGCAGGGATGCGGTCACGAATTGCCTCTAGAACTGCATCAACACCTAAACCGCTCTTGGCTGAGATTTTTAGGATGTCTTCTTCCTTAAATGACTCATCCAAATCAAGCAATTCTTCGATAGTCTTATCAACTTCAGCAGCCATGTTATCAATCTTGTTCACGATTGGAATAATCACAAGGTTAGCAGCCTTAGCAAGACGGTAGTTAGCGACCGTTTGGGCTTGCACACCCTTAGTCGCGTCCACCAAAAGCAACACACCATCAGTCGCTGACAATGAGCGTGAGACTTCATAGTTAAAGTCGACGTGGCCTGGCGTATCAATCAAGTTATATTGATATTCAGTCCCGTTGTTATCAATGTAGTAGTTTCGCACAGTACGAGACTTAACCGTAACACCGTGAGCCTTTTCAACGCTCAAATCATCAAGCAGTTGGGCTTCGGTTTCACGCTCTGATACTGTGTTTGTCATTTCCATAATACGATCGGCCAAAGTAGACTTACCGTGGTCGATGTGCGCAATAATTGCAAAATTGCGAATTAAATCTTGTCTCGTTGACATTATTTCTCCTAACATTCCCAAAAATGTATCTTACTGATTGTAACATTTTGCAACCATGAGAACAAAACTGTGTCAACATAGACACGAAATTATTTATTTTTTTCGGAAATGACCGTCGATTGTTTATTTTTAATTAGTTAATTAAATGTTAATATAAATCTCATGAAGGAAAGAAAGCGTCTATTATAAAAACACGGGGGATGTAGATATGGATTACTCTACTGGTGAAATGGGCCCAAGCACCTTGCATTACACGTTCGAAAAAGCCAACGCTGCAGATTTTGCAGTGAACGGGGTGGCTGAAGTCGTTCAACCAAAAATTAATGACAAACTCATCGAACACTATCTGGATTTGTGCGAACGTCATCCAACTTGGACGTTCGGGCAGATTGCGAGTGGCTTGCACATTGATGCAGCAACTTTGCGTCAGCTAGAAACGGTTACAAATAGCAAATTACGCTCTGCCAAAGTAAGGTAGTTGCTGACGCTCGAATTAAATTTCGGGCGTTTTTTATTTTTTACTAATATATGTCCCGTATTCCTTATCTTTTTACAGCAGAACCTGGTATGATGGACATTATTGAAATTTTTAAATAAGGGGCTTCCAATGAACGATCAAAACAAACTGAATCGTACAATGACGCTTTTGCCAGCAATTTCGACTGTCATGGGAACTGTTATTGGAGCGGGTGTCTTTTTTAAAGCATCTAGTGTTGCACAATCAACTGGTTCAACCAGTATGTCTCTATTCGTTTGGATTTTGGGTGGTTTGATTAGTCTGGCTGCCGGTTTGACCGGTGCTGAACTTGCTGCCGCATTGCCACAAACTGGTGGGATGCTAGTCTACATCGAACGAGCTTATGGTAAGTTACCAAGTTACTTGCTAGGGTGGGCACAAATTGTTGTGTACTTCCCAGCCAGCGTGGCGGCAAAGGGGGTTATCTTCGGTACCCAAGTTGCTAATTTGTTCCACTTGCCAACAAGTGCGATTATTCCAGCGGGAATCATCGCGGTCGCATCAGTCTTTTTGATTAACTTGCTTGGATCTAAGATTGCTGGACAATTCCAATCAATCACGTTGTTCTTCAAGTTAATCCCATTGGCCTTGATTATCATCTTTGGTTTGCTACAACCAGGTGGGGTGGATGTCAGCTTGTTCCCAGTTGAACCAGGTTCACAAGCCGGTTCATGGGCAACGGCTGTCGGTGCCGGACTTTTGGCCACGATGTATGCCTACGATGGATGGATTCACGTTGGTAACATCGCCGGTGAAATGAAGAACCCACAAAAGGACTTGCCACGTGCAATCGCCGGTGGGTTGATTGGTATCATGGTCATTTACTTGCTTGTTAACTTTGTTTACTTGCACTCATTGCCATTGTCAGCTATCTCAGGAAACGAAAATGCCGCTAGTGATGTGGCACAACACATTTTCGGTGGCTTCGGTGGTAAGTTGATCACGATTGGTATCTTGATTTCTATCTACGGTACGCTGAACGGATACACGATGACCGGAATGCGTTTGCCATATGCCATGGCCTTAGAAAACGAGTTGCCATTCTCAAAGCACTTGGTTAAGTTGAACCGTTACCAAATCCCATATGTGGCTGGTATCTTCCAACTTGTCTTGGCAGTTGCTTTGATGTTTATCGGTGGTTTCGACATGTTAACCGACATGTTGATCTTCGTTATCTGGTTGTTCTATACGTTGGTATTCATTGCCGTTATTAAGTTGCGTATTACCGAACCTGATTTGCCACGACCATACAAGGTGCCATTGTATCCAGTTGTACCAATCATTGGTATCGCTGGTGGGGTATTCATCATTGTCATGACCTTGATTTCAGAGTTCCAGCTCGCCATGATTGGGCTAATTTTGACACTAGCTGGTTTGCCTTTGTACTTCTACATGCAATCACGCAAGCGTCGTCAAAACTAAATCACGTAAAAATAAGCAGACTAATTGCCAAACGGCAGTTGGTCTGCTTTTATTTTTGCCGTATACTAATACTCTGACTATAAGAAAAGTGGGGTGTCTTATGCCGACATTCATCAAAAAAATACTATCTGACAAAACTTTAGCAATTACGACTATCTTGAGCGTTCTTGCATTACTTTTTGGCCAAGTGGCTTGGACGGACATCAACGTCCATACCATTGTGGCCTTAGCCGCTTTATTACTACTAGTTGGTGTCTATGAGCGAACTGGGGTCTTGGTCGCCATCGCGACGACCATTATTAAAAAGAGTCGCACGACGCGCCAAGTTATTTTAGTGACGCTATTGCTGTCATTCTTTGGCTCGATGATTTTCACCAACGACGTGGCCATTCTAACGTTGGTACCAATTTTTGTGACAATCGCCCGCAAACTTGAATTAAAGATGGTGTTACCAGTCATCTTTATTACGATTTTTGCGAACTTAGGGAGTGCCTTCACGCCGTTCGGTAACCCGCAAAACCTTTATCTAGCGTCACATTATCATTTAACACTGGGACATTTTTTGCAGCTGTCACTACCAATCGGCATGATTAACTTAGTGTTCTTGTTACTCAGTCCGTTTGCCTTTAAAAATGTGCCCATCCATGATATCGAACTAACTGCGACAAAAATAGAGACACGGACTGTCATTATCTTGGTAATTAGCACCCTCTTAGTACTAGCCGGCATTTTGAATCTCTTTCCAATTTGGGGTGCCTTGTTGGTCAGCATCGTCACAGCATTGCTACTCAACCGCCAAACCTTTGGCCAAATCGATTATGGCATCTTATTGATGTTCGTTGAGTTCTTTATCATTGTTGGCGCATTAAGCCGCATTGAATGGGTATCCGCCATGATTAAGCTTGGTATGACAACGCCAGCAATGACGTTCATCACAGGAGCAATCTCAAGTCAATTCATTAGTAACGTGCCAGCAGCGGTGTTGTTATCAAACTTCACTAGCCACGTTTCGCCACTGTACCTCGGAGTAACAACTGGCGGGTTGGGTACGTTGATTGCATCATTGGCCAACTTACTCGCTTGGCGCCAATTTGCACAACATACAAGCGATCAATCATGGCACTTTCCACTACGCGCGATGCTAATCAATGGTGTGCTACTCATTATCTACTTGCTTATTGGGTTGGGACTCATTATGCTTAGACTTAACTAATAACGCGTCAATGGAGGTAGCACTATGCATGGACTACTATTACCGTTAATCGGCCTAATTTTATTGAGCATCATCACATTTTCAATCACGTTGGTCGGAAAGCGACGTCGTCCGCAGCTACCAACCGAACGCGAGTTACAACAAGCCGAAGCCAAAGAATTACATGAAAATAAAGATAACTGACACCACCTTAAGAAAAGGTGTTCTTAAAACCGTAGCAATCAACGCAATCTCATTCCTCTTGTATAATATAAGAGTTAATAAAAAGTGAGTAGGTTTTGGGATATGCGAAAAAACGTCAGTATCATTTTTAGCGTCCTCATAATCATGGGGGCGTTTATTTTTTGGGGTCTCACGACGCATCAACATATTAGTTCCGACTTAAATACAGTTAAAAGCGATGATGTGAAGGTGCCTTACGGGGGTGCCTCACAAAAACCACTGTATTCAGATAAAGATTTTTTAAATCGTATGTCACCATATCCGGTGATGCATGACGATCTGCAATATGCAATTGCGCTACCTGGTCTTCAGGGCGCCTGGTCGCTAAAAGCGGGGCAAGCATCAGTTGACAAGCACCAACTGATTAAGGTCGATACATTGGATCCACAGGGCATCGCAGTTAGTCGTAATGAAATTTTTATCTCTGCGTATGATCACGCACACAAAGCAAATTCAGTTATTTATGTGCTTAACAAGTGGACTGGTCGTTACATCAAGACATTAGTCCTACAATATCAAGATCACGCTGGTGGCATTTCATACGATCCTGACCATCAATTACTCTGGGTTGCCGGTCACAACGGTAAAGATTCTGTGCTATACGGCATCGCTCAGACGGATTTTGATAGCTATGACATTCGTTCCAAGCTGCCAATTGGCTATCAGCAGGATTTCACACTTAAAACTGCGATTAATGCCTCAACTGTGGCTTATTATGATGGGGCACTTTGGGTTGGATACTTTACGCGTACCGGTCTAGGTAACATCCAAAAGTTTGCAATTAACGGGGATTCAAACGCAACGTTAATGGTTGGACAACCAGTGGGCGATAAAGACCCATCAATCGTTGCCGGGAATAAGTTTTATGAAAGCGTACCTGAGTTGCAGGGCATTTCAGCTAATACGAATCACGTGATGATTACATCATCGTTTAGTAATGCTGATTCAAAGTTGGTGCGCTTTGATAAGGGGGATGACGGCAAAATGACCAATGGCATGTATGTCACCATGCCACCATTTTTGGAAGGCGTTAATTACGACGGGGATACAGACCGCTTCTACGCCTTATTTGAGAGTGCGACACCGGTGTACCGTATTAAGACAAAGGCCGTCGTGGATCGTATTGTCTATATCGATCCCGAAACATTCAATAAGTACGCTTTGCCATATAAGGCGTTGCGTAATCCGCTTGGGTTTAATTTAGCAACGAAAACTAGCCAAACGCAAAATCCAGCTTGGGTTTACCATAAATAAGCATTAGTCATGAGGGGGATAACATGAAGCGTCTACACTTAGGCATTGGTTTAATTGTCATTGTCGCATTGGGGGCTTTTATTGGTCTGAATGAACCAAATAAAGTAGCACAGGAAAAACGACCAACTACGAAGCATGAAAAGATTAAAAAGGTCGATGTTAATCAAACTATCGCGCCATCTGGTACGCTAGGGGCACAAATTGCGCAGCGGGCAAAGGATAGTCATCACAGTGGCACACTTTTGGTTGCCCAAAATGGCAAAATAATCCTTAATCAAGGGTTTGGTTTAGCGAATAAGTCAGCCAATACGCCAACAACCGCTAAATCTCTGTATGGTATCGCATCAATTCAGAAGAATCTAACGGCCATCCTTGTCATGCAGCAGGTTCCAGCTGGTAAGCTACACTTGACTGACAAAGTGAGCCAATACTTGCCAGAATTACCTGACGCCGACACGGTCACTATTCAGCAGTTGTTGAACATGACAGCTGGTTATAATCAGGTTGGTAAAACCGAAGCCAAGCTGGATGAAGCTGGCTACGTTGATTTTGGTTTAAAGCACCTGACCATGGATCAACGTGGCGCCTGGTATTATTCAGCTGGTAATTACGTAGCCTTGGTTGGCATCCTACACAAGGTGACCGGCAAGTCATATGAGCAGCTACTAGACAATACTTTCAAAAAGCAATTCGGCATCGATTACACAAATTATAATGATTTCGTCAATAGTCCTAATCGTGTTGAAAATTATAGCGCTGACGGGAAGCCGTTCTTTGATAACCCAAGTATTTTTAACCGCGAAGTCGGTACCGGTAGTATTGAGATGACGACCGGAAATTTGTACAAGTTATTACATGAAGAACTAGCTGGTAAGCTGATTAGTAAAAACTTGTTGCACCAAATGTTGGTCACAGGTCCAAACGAAAACTACGCATCAGGCATGTACGACGATGGCAATGCCTACCGATTTCACGGCGTTTTGCTAGGATTTGAACCTTCTGTTAAAACAACCAAGGACGGTAAAACAATGGTCATTTGGTTGAGCAATGAAAATGCGGCGCAGAGCAAAGAAAACTACACGCTGGTTAATCAGATTTTTGACCTGGTGACCGGTGCACCCGCCACTAAATAAGCAAGATTTCAAGTCCACCAGTATGGTGGGCTTTTTATTTTGAGGGGTTGAGAGTGGCAAAGCGTTAATTATCATCGTTATAATAATGGCAATAATTGTTATTAACGAGGGGAATCCAATGATAATAAGACCACTAGAAAAAGTAGACTTGGAGTTTATTTACCAACAAGAAAACACGCGCAATGCCATGGCACTGTGGTTTGAAGAACCTTATTCGTCATTCGATGAACTCAGCCTGCTTTATGATAAGCACATCTTGGATCAAAGCGAACGACGCTTTATCGTCCAAGAAGACGACGGTACGCCAGTTGGTGTTGTTGAGATTATGGATATTGATTTGCTACATCGGACTGCCGAGATTCAGGTTTATATCAACAGCGCTTTTACGGGCAATGGGTATGCAACAAAGGCAATGGCTTATGGTGTACGTTATGGGTTTAACAACCTAAATTTGCACAAGCTATACCTGTATGTTGACGTTAAAAACGCCTCTGCGATTCATATCTACGAAAAGCTAGGCTTCCGACGAGAAGGGACGTTGATTGAGCAATTCTTTGCTGAAGGGCAATATCACGATTCTTATTTCATGGGGATGTTGCATAACGAATATCGCGATTGGGTTGCTGCCCAAAAATAACGCTTTCTGCCCATACATACCTGTATGGGCTTTTTTTCTACTAAAAATAAAAACATACTACCAATTGTGTTTGGTTTGACCTGATTTTTTGTTAGTGATATCGTTAACTTGTACGATATTTGGTACGCATATAGAAAAGGTGAAATCATGACATACGACGTAATTTATATTGGAAGTGGTCACGCCGCCTGGCACGGCGCCCAAGAACTAGCACGTGCCGGTAAAAAGGTTGCCTTGATTGAACAAGAAAAAGTGTCGGGAACGTGTACTAATTTTGGCTGCAACGCCAAAATTTTGTTAGATGGCCCGGCTGAATTATTGCATCATTTGCATAATTATCACGGCATTGGTATCAACGACGCTGTAAACATTGTTTGGCCAGAGTTGATGGCCTACAAGCACCAAGTTATTGATCCAATGGACGATGTTATGGCACGCATTTTGGCCGTTGATGGTATTGATATCATTTTTGGGCACGCATCGTTTGTAGACGAACACACGGTTGTTGTCGCTGATGAAACATATACAGCTGATAATTTTGTGCTTGCAATGGGTCAACGTGCTGCTAAGCTACCAGTGGCTGGTACGGAATTAACGTATGACAGTAAAGATTTTCTAGACTTACCCGAAATGCCAACATCGATGATTTTGATTGGCGCCGGGTTCATTGGGATGGAGTTTGCTTCTATTGCCCATGCGGCTGGTAGCGATGTCACAATTATCGAATATGCTGATCGTGCTTTGGCAAATTTCGATGCTGAATACACACAACGTGTTGTTGAAATTATGTCAGAAAAGGGTATCAACTTTGCTTTTGGTAATGCTGTAAACGAAATCAAAGCAACTGACAACGGATACATTGTGACGACTGCGCAAGGTAATCAATTTGAAGCTGCGATGGTATTTGATACAACTGGTCGTATACCAAATATCGATCATATGAATCTTGAAGACATTGGTGTTGAAACGAATCGGGGCGGGGTAGTCGTAAACGATTACATGCAGACTAGCGTTTCACACATTTATGCCAGTGGTGATGTCGTCGCAAAAACAACGCCACGTTTAACGCCGACCGCTACCTTCGAGTCGTTGTACATTGCGGACATTTTATTAGGCAAAGAAAACGAAGCAATCAAGTACCCAGCTGTACCGACTGTAACGTTTACGTTGCCACGCATGGCACAAATCGGCGTTTCTACAACTGAAGCCAATGCTTCGGATGAGTATCAAGTTCACAATATTAATTTTGCGCAACTCGGTATGTTTGCAAGTCATCACGATCAGGAAGCGAAGGTTAAAATTGTTTTGAATCGTGATAAGCAATTGGTTGGTGCCGCAATCATCGGCGATGCAGCGCCGGAACTTGTTAATACACTCGTACCAATCATCAACCATAAATATACAAAGGACGACCTTAATAAGACGATTTACGCATTTCCAACCGCATCAGCGATGTTACCAATGTTGTTAGCCAACTTCTTGGCATAGTCTGAATAATTTAATACGAACAAAACCTGTCAATAATTTTTCGTCCACGTGAACAACGTGGACTTTTCACTATCAAAATACATGTGAACATTTCTACAAAATATCGTACAATCGAAAATAGTTATGTATTAAATTACGATATTTTTGGGGGATACAACCATGACAACAGGTGTGTTGTTGGTAAATTTAGGAACACCGGCTAGTCCAAACAATGTTGACGTTAAGCCATATTTAAAAGAATTTTTATCGGATCCGAATGTCATTCATGTGCCAAAACCGATTTGGCAAGTGATTTTAAACGGGTTTATTTTGCCGATGCGCACCTGGCGATCAGCGACCTTTTATCGTGAAATCTGGCTAGAAGAGGGATCGCCATTAACTGTTTACACAGCGAAGTTAGCTGAGAATTTGCGAAACTTACGACCAGACTGGCTGGTTGACTACGCAATGACGTACGGTTCACCAACAATTCCGGATCGACTACAACAATTACGTGAAAATGGCGCCGATGATATTATCGTGGTGCCATTATTCCCGCAATACTCAACAACGACGACAAAAACAATCGTTGAAAAAGCGACGGCTGCTGATCCAAATGCACAGATTATCCTCTCGTACGAGACACATCCAGCCTACATCGAAGCCTTAGCTGAGAAGAT
Source organism: Weissella confusa (assembly GCA_014332815.1). GTDB lineage: Bacteria > Bacillota > Bacilli > Lactobacillales > Lactobacillaceae > Weissella > Weissella confusa_C. The sequence goes on from JACSZT010000008.1 coordinate 216,336, forward strand.
TAAGGTGGACTGGCAATCAAACAGCTATGATAAGTTGATGTTGTCATATCACGGTATTCCAACGAGCTATGTGCGGCAGGGGGATGATTACCTAAAGCAGGTAAACGCGACGACAGAATCCCTTAAAACAGCCTTGCAATTGGATGACAATCAAATTGTTCAAACATTCCAATCAAAATTTGGACCAACGCCTTGGTTAAAGCCATATACCAGCCACGTTTTGACAGAGTTGCCTATCTACGGTGACAAAAACGTACTAGTTGCAACACCAGGGTTTGTAATCGACTCGCTCGAAACGCTGAACGAATTGAAGATTACCGCCGCGCAAACATTCAAGGCGGCGGGTGGTGACCGCTTCAGCTTAGTATCACCACTAAATGACGATCCAGCATTAGCGAAAATGTACGAAAGCATTGTGAGTGATTATGTTCGATAAGCGATTTTTTCAACGGTTCTTGTCATACGCCGGCGCTTCGTCATTAGTCGCAATCGGCTACATGGATCCTGGTAATTGGTTGACTGCGATCGTCGGTGGTAATCTATTTCACTGGTGGATACTACCGGTTATGACCTTGGCTATCGTATTTGCGATTGTCTTGCAATTGGTTAGTGCGCGACTAGGCATTGTTACGGGCAAAAACCTAGCTGAATTGGTTGCACCAGCGTTGTCTAAGCCAGTCCGAATCGGTTTTTGGGCATTCAATGAACTAGCGATGATTGCAACTGATTTGACGGCCGTAGTCGGTACTGCAATTGCATTACACTTATTGTTTGGTTGGTCACTCCAAGTAACCACGTTATTAACTGTATTCGATATTATTATTTTTCTGTGGTTGTTTAAGTTCGGTGTCCGTCGTATCGAGTTACTAGCCGTCGCCGTGATGATTGTTGTCACAATTGGCTTTATTTTTGTGCTACAACCACATCGTTTGGCAGAGACCCAACCAGTACACGAACCATTACGCTCGTTCGGTTGGCTAAGTGTTAGTTTGGTTGGCGCCATCATCATGCCGCATAACTTGTATTTGCATTCTGAATTGGCTAAAGCGCGGCCATACAACCGTGAAAACGATGCAGAAGTAAGCGACATGCTCCGAATGGCAAAGTGGGATACAACAATCCATCTACTTGGTTCTTGGGTTGTCAACGTGCTGTTGGTATTGATGGGATGGTTCGTCTTTACTGAAATCGGACATAGTAATGTGATGTTCAGCGCACTGTACGATACGTTGAAGCCGACCGTCATGGCACCAATTTTTGCGATTGCGCTTTTGCTTACCGGTTTGATCGCGTCAATTGCCAGTACATTAGCTGGTCAGATTGTCATGACTGGATTATTAAAGTGGCGTTTGCCAATGGTATGGCGCCGTATAATCACACGGGCATTTACGCTAGTGCCTGTGATTATCATCGTCTTTTTGTACCACGGCCAAGAGCAGGCACTATCAGAGCTGATCATCGTGGCACAGTACAGTCTAGCAGTAATGTTGCCCGCTAACTTAGCTGTCATGTGGTGGGCCATGCGTCGCTTACCAACACGCTGGCAGTTCCCACCGATGGTTCAGAAGATTGTCGTCGGTGTCGCATTGGTAGTCGGTGTATTCAGTTTGTTAGGATTATTCATGTAAGTAACATTTGCGTTGTTACTAGATCTTACTTATTTTTGCCTCGTTGAATACGTGTTTTGTCTCATGTTATGCTTTGATTACCTTATGACTTGGAGAATCCAAAATGCCTAAAAACGTGTACCGATTATTACTATTGCTAACAACTGTCGCTTTGCTGGCCAGTGTGCCGACCATCGCGAAAGCTAATGCTTATGAAGCAACTGCCCAGGACGATTTATTCCGCAACGCGCCTGATGATCAGTATGTCATCGTTTCATCAGGCGGTGGTTACTTTACTTCCCGGGATGAGAATCGGGTGAAGCAAGATAATCCAATAGGATTCCTAGGGCAAAAAGGTGTGGGCGAGAGTACAGTAGGCGAATTAAGAAAGCTTTTCAAAGAACACGGTGTCTACACAGACATGAACGCTTTTGATAATCTCACAACCGAAGAAAAGCAACTTCAAGTCAAGAAAAGAATTGCTATTTTCAAGCAACTTGCGAAAGAGACTAACAGTCGTCACAGAATACACGGCACGTTTGTTGAACGCAACACACCACGTAATCAAAGTCACATCAAAAAGACTGTTATTTCACGATGCATCGATTCAATTAAGGCTTTATACCCTGGGAACTAAGTATTCAATAGCAACATATACAATCAAAAAACGACCGGGAAAGGTATCACTGAGGCTTTCCCGGTCGTTTTTCTAAATAATTGATGATATCCCTGTGATGATTGGTCCCAGGGATAATAAAATGAGCGCTGCACCGATGTAATAACCGTAGCTTACTCCCCATAACTTGAAAGGGGTAGCATGTGATTGGTCATATCGTTCATAGGTCTTAACTGCTTGTTTTGTCAGATGGAGTTCCAGTACACCCAAAACGAGCATCAACAGGCCGAAGAGGAGTGTTAGCATATCCTTTTCCTTCCTAACTACTGATATGATCGTTGTAGTATTTAACCGCAGATTTTGTGAAATAGGCGTTTGCAAGCATTGCGATGATCGGAATCAGTGACAAAAGAATATTGATTTGGGCCAATACAATTACCCAAACTGGTGCCAAGATGTAAAAGGTCGCAAGTCCCGTCAGCAAGCCAAATGCCATTCGCGGGTTGTTAAAAATTGCGAGATGACGTTTCGTATGACGAAAACTATAAACAGACACAAATATTGTTGTGATTAATATGATGTACAACATTGGCAATCTCCTTTCATATCCACAGTCAATCAACATATACTTTAATTGTAAACGTTTTCATTCGTTATGACGACTTATAACATTTATATTTCGTTTAGGAAATAATTACAACGGCTATAAACAATAGCAAAGTACGTTACGATTATCACAAACAGTAACTAATAAAAGAGGCTAAATAACATGGCAAACACAAAAACATTTAAAATCACCGCCGGTATCTTCGCGGCATTGGCACTGATTCTGTTATTAGGTGGCATCTTGATGGACTGGCCATCTCGAATTAACAACCTTGTTGTTTGGGGGTCTTTAAGCTTGTCATACCTAATGATGTACATTGACGGCAAAAAGAAATGGCAATTAGCTTTTTTCGGCTTTTTTGCAATCGCATTTCTGGTATCAGTATTCACAAATTTCATGGCACTAAAATAAGCTTGTGAACTGTGATTCGTCTGCAACTACAGCGTCATTTGTAGATAGTATTTGGTAGTGCCAACAAACGGTGTGTCTGCAAGCTGACCAAAGATACTAAAGCCAAAACTTTGATAAAAATCGGGCGCCTGATAATCCTGTGTATTAACCGTGATATGTAGCAGATTCAGTGATTTAGAAGTCTTAATGGCAGCATCCACAAGATTATGGCCGATGCCGTGACCGCGATACTCAGATGATACGGCTAGCAATGAAATGTGAGCAGTATTGCCAAAAACTTTAAGCACCAAGGCGCCAATAACAACATCATCAGTTACGTCAGCAAATGCAATCGTCGATTCGGGTAGATGATCAACTTCAAAAAGAGTTTGTTGCTGTGTATTTAATTGATTAACGATGAAGTCGGTTGCAAGTTGTGTATCAATTTGTTGAATAGCCATCGTAGAACCTCCCAAAAATGTATTATCGGACAGTGTATCATAGATAACGATATTTAAACGGTCCACCTCCTTATTAAAATAACAACGAAACATTGAAAAATAAACCTGTCAAATCGGAACGAAAACGTTGATATGGCAGGGATTTTTTTGAGACTTGTGTACAGATTCGACTGTTGTATTTTAACAATCTTAACACTCCTTACATATTAATTTTTACGTGGTTTTCACGGACTTAGGTCTGCCGATTCGGCAGGCTTATTTTTTGTTTAAATTCATATTTATGCAGCAGTATTCAAGCAAGTTTTTTCCTTAAAAAAATAGAATGTCTGTCAGCAAAGTAGAAGGCCATTACTAAAGTGATGGTCTAAAAATTTTTATTATTTTCCCTAAAACGGGACGCGGGTACATAAGGAGGTCTGATATGGACATTGGTAAGGTCGTGAGCGACTACTTAAAACATAACGGTATGACTCAAGCTGAGTTTAGGAGGCGCAGTGGGGATAGGATTGCTCGAACAACATTATCCAATGCTGTTACCAAGCGAAATTATAAGCCAAGCCCTCAAAACCTAGAAGTTATCGCCGATGTAATGGGATTAAGCGTGGATGACTTGCTAAGAAAGGCCAAGGAGGCTTCAAATGAATCGGATTAGTGCAAGCGAAGCAAATGGACAGCGTTTTTTTCAAAGTCCAAAAGCATTTATTTATGACGACTTTTACAAGCCAATGTCCGTACATGCTAAATACTTGTATGGAATCTTACGTGATCGATTTGAACTATCTTTTAAAAATGATTGGGTCGACGATGATGGATTCATCTATATTTACTGCACACTAGATGACATTCGGGATATTCTCGCAGTTGGAAAAACAAAGGCAATCCAGATCAAAAGGGAGTTACAAGAGTATGACTTGTTGGAAGAAGTTCAACAGGGCATAAACAAACCAAATCGGTTGTATGTAGGACAAGTAGTTTTCCACAAGGTTGAGGCCAGTAACGACGCGGAAGTTCAAAATATGAACCTCCGGAAGTCTGAATTACGAACCCCCGGAAGTTCAGAATCTGGACTTCAAGAGGTTCATATTCTGAACCCTAATGATACTGAGTTTAATGAGACTGAATTAACTAATACTGAGTTACCGAAACTAGGACTCTTAAGTGATGAGGATGATGATATAACAGATAATCACGCGCGAGAAACGCAACAAAAAATTACAAGCAACGATGCCATGGTGATAAAAATTAACCAATTAATTTCCGATGAAAGTTGGATTCACTCAACCCATGTTTGGACTTATCTTTTTGATTGGGAGATTGAAAATCCTTCCGGCACGTTTGAAATTGTAAATGCAATTGTGGATGCTTATTGGAATTTGAGAAGAGCAAAAGACGAAGGATACTCACGTGTTGGGGCACTGGGAGTAGAAGCTGCGCTCGATATGTCTTTCGACAATGCTAAGAAAGTTGCAGATCAACATGTAGTAGATTCGAAAAAGTATTTTACGTATTTGAGTCAGGGAATAACAATGCAAGTTGATAAATTTCTACTTGGATCAGCCGTTGGGTAATCAAAATTAAATCGCGAAAGTGAGATTATAAATAATCTTTGTTAACTGAAGGGGGTAGCAAGATGACTGTCTATATTGCGTTAGATTTCAGCAAACAGAAAATCCTGTTTGCATCAGAAAACCGTCCGGAATTGAATCGCATTTTGTTGGAGAAACAGGCTAAAACTAAAAATGGGCAAGCCGTATGGCTTGGCAAAATGACGGAGGAAACATTTCTACAGATTTCGAATAGGATGCTTGAAAAGCGTGAGACATTTAGTGTTGCAGCTAAAGCGTTAGGTGTGGTTTATGGACTATGAAGAAATTGAACTAGAGTTATTTCCCAGTGAAGAAGAACAGACTGAGCTGGACATATTTGGTGATGCATTGGCAACTCATACAGGAGTTTGGGCACGTAAGGTCACGGAAACGGGTTTGGGTGAGTATGACATAGTGCTAATTTCTGTAGGTGTTGAGGTGTTTGACTCTGACCTAGTAATTGACGAGCACGACAATATTTTTGTTGTTGAAAGAAGTATTAGAAAAACTCATTTCTTCGTTTCTAGGCAAGACTATACCGATTCTTTTAATCGTCACGGTGCTCAATTTGTTAAGCCATTGGGCACAACTTTGCAGGAGTTGATGCAGGACAGGCTGCATAGCCTGGTAGCAACAGTAAACAATGCATACGATTATGAACATGAAGAGGATATTCAAAACGGAGGACTTAACAATGCAAGTTAACCAACACGTAGGACGCGTATCTGTGTTACCAAAACTCACACACGTCGGCCAAAAAAATTTGTCGAAAGTAACATTTGGTTTAGCTATTGATTCAGAAATCAGCAAGGACAAAACGAATTTTTTGTACTACGAAGCCCTTGGTAAAACGGCGGATTTAATCAATCAATTTGTCAAAACTAAGGGAACCATTCTCGAAGTTTCGTTCGAAATCCAATCACGTCAGTTCACCAATTCGAATGGCGAAGAAAGGACTGCCTACGCAAATGTTGTGACACATTTTAAAGTTTGGGCCGCTCCTAAGGCAAAAGAAAAAGCTATTGTTGATGATCAAGCAAACGATGAAAACTTTGCTCCGATTCAACAAGACTTTTCTATCCCGGATGACTTTATTGACTATGAACACTAGGGAGGACACTCATGCAGCAAATTCAAGAACGCCCAGGTAAGGCACCAAAAATCGACCCCAGCCTTAAAGGAATTCGCAAGATTTGGAACCGATACAAGGTGTGGCAATATGATTTTAAGTATGACTTTTACGACAAAGTCCGTCGTAATCTAGTGTTTGTATTTCTAGCGTTCACGGTCACCGGTATAGGTTTGATTGTGTACACAAATGTCACACCTCGACCTAGTTCAGTAGCCAGCACACCCCTAAACGGGGCCCAGTCATTTGGACCATCAGGGAAAACGGCTACACTTTTTTCTAAAACTTTCAACCCGGACAACAATACGTTGTTGCTTAAATTTGCTTTGGCAAATGGATCAGGCGAAGTTGATTCTGCCGTCGATACACGAAATATTAAGGTGGATGTTGAAGGAAATGGAACCGGAGACGCGACAATGCACATTATTCCGACGTCAAAAAATACTGTGGCAATTTTGTTCAATAACGTGAACCCAAACTTCCAAAGTGTAAAAGTTAAAGTGGCCGACAAGCAAACAAACGCTCTAGCATCTAGTGCACCGGACACGGTTAGCGCGTTGTCATCAAGTCGAGCAGCTGCATCATCAGCTAAGAAAAATGATGATGGTATCGCAACATTTATTATCAACTCTGACAAGCTTAAGACGGACAAAACATTAGTCAATATGACTCAAAAGAAGTTGGCTCTTCTCCAGGTTAAGTCGGATATCACTGATCAAAAAAAGTTGCTGGCTGCTAACAATTCGGCAATCAAAAACGCTAACAAAGACATCAAAGAACTTCAGAAAGATATCACGTTCCAAAGTTCTCAAAAGCAAAACGCAACGGCTGATGAGCAGCAACAATATCAACAAACCATTGATAATGATCTGAATAAGATTCAAGATTTGACTCAGAAAATTGCAACAACCCGTGACACTATTCAAACAATCGATCAAAAAATTTCAAACCTTGAATCGCGTCAGAGCGCAATCAAAAATGGACAGGTAAATTTGCCAAAGCCATACTAATGTCGTGTATGTCGTGGAAATTTGGAACAAAATTAGGGCGTCAAAACACTCCAAAAGTGACGCCCACGCGACAAAAAAGGCGTCAAAAAGGCCGAAAAGTGACGCCTTGCACCCGAAGGGTGGTCCCAAAAGAAATGCCCGCACAGCGGGGTTATCCCACGGTGTGGGATCATTTCCCCTTAACCTGTTATCAAATTAGTTTTTTGGATACTTGAAAGGTGGTCATCACATGAAAAAACAAATGGAAATTCATATTCGCGGGCTGAGCGAATTTACCATGCATCAACTTGATGAGCGAGCAAAAGAGTTTAATCTTTCTCGATCAGCATTTGTCGTTATGCTTTTAGATGACTTCGCACATGACAACGCAGCGGCCAAAGGAATTGAACTTTCTTCAAATCGTTTGGACAACATGGTTTCAGTTTTGAATACTCTCACCAAGACTTTCAACGAAAATAATTCTGAGGTTGTTAAGGCATTAAATCATTTTTCAGAATCGCTTGATGCACACACCAAACAAATACAGGAAGAAGAACTTACGATTAATGCCAAGCTTGATGTACTTTTAGATGATTAAAGACAGAGAGGTCTGAACATGCGAAGACGTCGATGGCCTATTGTAATACTTGTTCTATTTTTCGCCGGCGGGCTTTGGTTGTTTAATAACAGGGCAACTATTTTTAGTGGCGTTTTTACAAACGCAGCTCCCACAATTAAAGCGCCAACTAATGACGTTCATTCAACGGAGATAACAAAACAAAGTCTTTCGTCATTAAATTTTTCTGGAACACAGGTGATATCTGTCAATGATAATCAACCGGATTTTTCAGTTGATGATTTGTCACTATCTGAAGGTGCATGGCAAAAACTTCATTCAAGAGATTGGGAAGGTCGCGCCCAAGTGGCGAACGCAATGTTGAACAAAAGTCTTATGCCTTCCGTTCAACGCGAACCACTAACTTTCAATCCTTCAGGTTATCATGTCTATAAAAATTCTGATGGTGAATACCTTTACAACATATCACATTTAATTGGATATCAGCTTACTGGTCTGAACAATGAACCCAAAAATCTCGTGACTGGGACAAAATCATTCAATGCACTTCACACAACCGATAATCAACAATCCATGGAAAATTATGAAAACATTGTTGCTGAATATCTGAAAAAAGACTCACACCGATATGTACGTTATCGTGTTACGCCAATCTACAGAAATGTGGAACAAGTACCAAGAGGTGTTGAGATGGAGGCACAATCAATTACCGACGATTCAATTAAATTTAATGTTTATGTTTTCAATGTCGAACCTGGATGGCAGATTAACTATCTTACCGGTTTGGCAGCCAGACAATAAACACCCCTGGCTTATGCCGGGATACATATCATTTCATGATGGGAGGACTAGATATGTGTGAATTAAAGTTAAAAACAAAATTTCGAGAAGGGGATAGTGTTCATTTGATTCCAACGACGTACTTAAAATATTTTGAAGATCATGGCGCAATGGACGGCAGAATTAAACAAGTTTTGACATCGGTTCATTCAGAATATGTTCCGGAATATGTAGTGGAAACTGAACACGGATTACTAAATGTACCGGAGTATTCAATGTCCCTTAAGCGTAAAGGACGTAATAATAATCACCCGTTACAAAGCCAAACGAAAACGAATGCGACAAAAGAAATATTGCTTTTTTAGATGGGGGGCAATCTAATGGATATTAAAAAAGAGCACAATGAAGCTAGGTTCAAATTTCTATCACGTCTAAATGAAATAAGTGAACCATGGAAAGAAATTCCAACCAATGAAATTCCTGAACCACTAAAGGACTTTGCACAATATCTTTTATCAATCACGACTTTTTTGGATGAAGAAATTGACACTAGTGATCAACGGAAAAATATATCGTTTAAAAAATCCGAAGATATTTGGTTATTCAGATTACTAACAAATTGGATTGAAACGAATCCGGTTATTACTGACCAGGACAAAAAAGAATATTCAGGTACCGTCGGTGCCATTAGATTGGCTATGCAATTTTTTGCTGCAAATGTCATTTTGGATATCAATAACACGGGCCTATCACTCGATGATTTATCAGCAAAACTAAAAGGAACCGGCACTATTATGGCAGAACAGTCAAAGATGGAACGCCGACTTCGTGATATCGAAAATGAGTTAGGATTTTTGGTAGCCTTAGGCGTTGAGTCATCAACTATGCCCAAAGGTGACTTGCGTCATCTACCCACTGATTTGGATAGAGAGTCATTGTCGAATGAAATCTATAACACTTTTAAGAAACGTCGTGGTGACGATAAGGTGCTGTTGTCTCGTAAAAGGAAAGATCAATTGAGGTGATTAACATGGCGGATTTTGATTTAAAAAGCATTATGACGCAGCTTAACAATTTAGAGTTTAATGAGCCAATTTATACGGGTGAAACGGTCACAGCTGAAACAAATTTTGAACCGTTGTACGATCCTGTTGTGGACCATCCAAGATATTATTGGATGGCTCAAATATGTCATATCCTGAGTAAAAACTTTGGACTGTCATACGCTGCAATTGGAAGAATTTTGAATGAGCCTGAAGCAAATGTACGTCGATGGGTTAAAAAAGTTGCACATGACTTCACATCCTTTTCAGAGATTCAGGAGGTTTTTACAAATGAAAACAGGTGGTAAGGCAAACTTTGCTGTTAATGAGCACGGCAACGGTATGGTCATAATGCCCATGCAATTTGTCACGGCCAACGCAGCAAATTCTCGTGGTCAAAAATTTGCGGATCTGGTCGATTACAGTTTGAGGAACGAGGCTATTCTGAATGAAAACAACGTTCCTGTTAATAAAACTAACAATGACGAACTAACAACAGATATTTTGAACCAATTAGCACAAGAGGGTTATGCTACTCGTGCGGATGCGGTGACAGAAACGTATCCAATTTTTAATTCTGAAAAACTCAATTTAAACGATCATGATATTTCGGAGCTTAAAAAGGACTTGCAAACTGCTCAGGATAATGGAAACACACTTCATGAACATGCATTCTCAATCCGCGCAGATTGGCTGATTGAAAATGATCTGTATAATCCAGACACAAAAGAACTTGATCAAAACGCCTTGAAACAAGCTGAACAAAACATTGTGAATAGACTTTTTCATAATGGCCAGGCTTTACCATTGGGTGAGAGTCCCGATGATGTGGTGTGGTTTGGTGTCATCCACCAAGATACAGATCATTTGAACATGCACCTATGGTATGTGAAAAAATCTAGAGAAACGCGACCAGAAATGCTTCATTCCAAAACTGGTGAGCCGAAAGGCGTTGTCAAATTATCCGAAAAAAATAGAGGCCTGGCCGACTTCAGGCGGTACCTGATGAGTGAGGGAGTCAAAGAAAAACGTAATAAGGTTTATGAACGTGTTGATAATTTACGAGTCAACATCCGTGAAAGTTCATTGGAAGCTTTGGATTCGACTAATAAGTATTACGAGGACTTGCGAAAGATATATGTTTTGCTTCCACAAGACTTACGAGGCAGGTGGAAAGTGGGAAACACAGACCAATTGGTTACGGACCCACAAATAAGTCGAATGGCCGGTGCTAATGTACAAATGGAAAAGTTGATTAATAAGCTGCTTACGGATGATTTGAAAGATGAGTATGAAGCCTTCAAACTGGAAAACAAGCAACTGAATCAAATGGCAACACGCGATAATGGACAAATTCACTCGCAAAACATTTTCGCAATCAGCGAACGCAATGAACGACGTTTACGAAAAGAGATGGCCAATAGAATTTACCGACAATTCAATGAAAACTTTAAATCGGCTAATTCTGAATTATCGAATATTACTGACCAGGACAAAAATCGCCGGGACAACTATGTTCGAGGAGCAGATGGTACTTTCGAACGTATCAAATTTGATGCGTTATCAAGCGGTCAGGACCCAAAACGGACGGTTGTCACGGCAGTAGCGGCTAATTCACTTAGCCGTATAGCAAACGGGCTTAGAAGGGGCGCTAGACGCGATTTAGAGACAATGCATAGATTTATTCGACAACAAACCCAACTAGACAATATGACCATGACTGAAGCTGCAGAGCATGCAACTAAAGAACAATTACGTTCTGACAAAGGTTTTCGACGATAATGTGTGCATTTTTCTAGCTATATCCGGTTAAATCATGTAAACTAAATCTTGGTTCTCCCATCAAGAGAACTAAGCAGCGTAAGATCTAGACAGTCATCCGCTGCTACCCATAAAAGTAACAAGCCCAAAGAACTCAATTGAATTCTTTGGGTATTCTTATGATGAGTTTTTAAAATAGGATTTATAGTTTGGTAACATTCCACCATAGGAATATGTTGTCCAGTTTTGTGCTCACAAAACGTACCTATACGGTAAATCAGAATAATTAAATCTCTTTCTCAAACAAAAGCTCAAGTTAGCACAAACACTGTGCCGACGTGAGCTTTTTTTGTTACTGGTTCAGGTTTTAGAATATTTTGAGCATCGAGAGTGACTGAAATGTAAATCAGAAAATACCACTCGGTCGAAACGGTAGAGTTCTCCTACATGCGAAATCATCATAAATATTTCTGATTTTTCGTCAGGTCTAGTCTATAATCAAAATATAATATTTTGTTATTTGTGTCATATAAGGGGAGGGTTCAAAATGACAGAAATTACAATCGACTTAAAAGAGCAACATTTCGAAGACGGCATCCGTATCTTTAAAGATGACCAAGTACTGTTGAACAATAAAAATTTTATCTTTGCGCGTAACGGCTCAGGGAAATCTACATTTTCAAAACTAATTGCTGACAAATACTCTGAAGATTTTGATGTCCGTTTGTTTGCTGGGTTTGATGAACTATTAGGTGAAAACACAAGGTTAGACGCTTTTGCATTGGCAGTTGACGCCGGCTCAAACGAAAAATTGATTTTGGAAAAGGAAAAGCAAAGGGAAGCAAAGAATGTTGAATTGCAAGCGTATCAGAAGGATTTAGGCATTGGCGCGGACGTTGAGGAAGAAAATCTGCAAACCAGATTAACCGCTGCAAATACCAATGTTGAAGTCTTAGAGAATCAACTGACTAAAAACTACCGTACGGCAGCCTCTCAGATTAAAAGGATGACTGACCCACAAATTGCTAAAACATCTTATGATATCAATAATTTCCAGGGTGAGATTGATAACGCAAAAAAACTATCTGATGATGATATAAATATTTATAAACAGACCATTAAATCAGATCCAAAAAATGCAAACATAATAACTTGGACAAATATTGATTTGGCAATGCAACTTGAAAACGTCAATGAAATCATTACGAGCGCTGTTCATCAGCGAGTAGAAATTCCTCGCCTTAAAGACGATCCTAAGAAGACACAATTTGCAAAGGAGGGGTTGGAGATACACAACCATATTGACGGCGAAATTTGTGCTTTCTGTGGCAACCCAATTTCCCCAGAAACATTTTTTGATCTGCAAAACTTTTTTTCTTCGGACGAAATCGCTGTACTTCAGCAAAATATCGAAGATGAGGAGAAGCGGATTTCTGATTTTCTAATCAAGTTGAGCAAATTGAACTTCGAAAAGAATGTCTTCTATCCGGAATTTTCAAAACAAGCTGAGGAACAACGCAGATTGTTAGAAAAACAGGTGCTTGATATTTCAAAATTTTTCGAAACACTCTTAACGGCATTGGAAAGCAAAAAGACAGGGTTATTTAGCGCCCAAGATACCCTAAAACTCGAGCTCCCAGATGATTTGGACTTATCCACTTATAATAAACTTGTGGTGGAAAATACAAAATATGGCCAGCAGCTTGCGAACAAACAGCAAGAAGCCCGTGATTTCCTACGTCTTAACGAAGTTGCGAAGAAATTAGAAGAATTCGGCTATTCTGAACTTAAGGCAAAACTTCATGCCGCAGAGGACGTAAAAGGTAGTGTTAAAAAAATATTTGAAGCCCAAAAAAATCAAATGCTCCACTTGCAAAGTGAAATCGATAAAATTGACAAAGAGATCGAAGATTTAGAGCCGAAGGCTGAGGAGCAAGCTGTTAATAACATTAACTTAAAGTTGAAGAGTGTTGTCTCCTGGCAAATTGCCTATGCGGATAGTTCAGAATCAGGATACTATCGCATTGAACAACAAAATGATGCCGGCAGCGTTTCTTACCGTGGTGTTGGGGAGCTTTCAACTGGCGAAAAGAATATCATCGCTTTTTTGTACTTTATGGAACGGCTTGCAGTTAAGGATTCTACGCCCCGAACAAAAATCATCATATTCGACGATCCAATGAACTCTAACGATGCTACTATGCAATATTTAATTATTACTGAATTACAGAAGTTGTATGGTCAAAAGAAGCCATATTCACGTGATACATTTGATCCCAGTAAGGACTACTTTGTGCTGCTAACTCACAATGTTCATTTCTATTTGAATGTTCCACCTATGGGGAACTACGAAGATAATAAGGGAAGAACAAAGTATGATAAAAATAATTTTTACTTCATACAGGGTGGTAAATTTGTCAAAATCACAAGTTCGAAACAAGATCTCAAGAACAGTTATGATTCGCTTTGGTCAGAGCTCAAAGCACTACAAGAACACGGCTTTTCAAACTCAATGTTAAATTCTATGCGGCGCATTATTCAAACATATCTAGAGTTTACTGGCACCGAGCAAGATACTTTTTATCAAAATAACGCGCAATATCTAAAGTTATTTAATGTGAATTCACATTCTGCCACGGATGATGTTTCCACCCAAGCGTTTTCAGAAACACCTGCCGAATTGGTTGCACTTTTCAAAGGCATTTTTGAGGATAATGGTGTAGTTGACCACTTCAATGCACATTGGAAAGATTAGTTTAACCATTCGTCATACCAGGGTATTCAATCCGGATTTGATCAGCACCACCGGATTATTGACTAGTTATGTGATCATTGTGATCAGCTAATATCTTCATAACCCGAACAAACAAGCTTCTATGAATCAATCTCTATGTCAAGGGCGCAACCGAGATTGTTAAACCTTAGGCCTTTACTTGAAGAAGCGGAGGTGGTCTCCATGCGGCACCACTTAGTAAAATTAATTTGCTGACTCTGTATCCGATAAATTGCAAAAGTGGAATGTATGTTCCAATACTAAATCTACCCAAAGGGCCTTGACTATTTTGGTACCAAGGCCTTTTAGTTTGCAAAAATTTTTGAAATCTAGCTCCTTGAAGACTCTTAAAAATGCTCCAACAACCTGACATTAATCCCAGGTCATGCCACTTTTGTTGCCTTTGGAAACATGGGTGACATACATAGTTACACATCAGAATGAATTATATTCGACTTTTGACCCGTTAATCCCAGAACTGGAACTGCGAACCAATATTCAACGTCAAAAATTCAAGGATCTAATTACTCCTGAAGTACGAGACGCGGCCGTGAAACTTGACAACTCGTTCCACTAGACAGTCATCCGCTGCGACCCATAAAAATTAACAAGCCCCAGAAACTCAACGAAGTTTCTGGGGCTTTTCCTGTGCCTTGGAATCTATTCTTTTTTCCTTATTATACCGGTAGTGATAGTGATTTCCTTCTAAGGTTCGAACGCTTAGGCCAATGATTTCTGAGATTTCCGCATCACTTTTCCCGTTGTCACGTTCAATCTTATAGGCCGCATACCGTGCTTCATATGCCTTTTTAACTTTCATACGGCTTATTTCATTTTGCGCCTGTTGGGTTAAATGTTGAACTCGTGTGTCGGGTACAATGGTTTTTTTCTTTACCGGACGCTCGATTTTTACATCCATATTGATTGACGATGCAAAGTGGTAATTGATAGGTTCGAAAGATCTTGACTCGGACATATTAATTAACTCCCTTTGATTCGTGAACAGATAGGATAATGTGTACAATAGAATTACTTTTAGCGTATTTCACCGCTTGATCACGATTCACCGTCTCGTATACGCGAGTACCATTCTGGGTTTGCACAAACCAGTATGGTTTAGTTACTTTCAATGGCGTGGTAATTAATTCTTGCCAATCTGTCTGGTTCATCTCGTATCAAAGCTCCTTTACGTAAAAGTACAATTAGTTCTCACCAAAATTAAATGCGGAACCATGATTTAAATTATATCACTTGGTCAATAGGGTAATTAGTCATCTTTTGTCCTAACTGCTTTAACTGCTCGAATCAACTTGTTTTGTTCTTCAGTCTGAACAATCAAAGAATTAGAATTGGGTACCATTTTATTTGATCGCACCCCAACAATATTAATAACGGCAACATAGCAGACAATCAAGAAAAGCAACGTAAACAGTGCTGCCAGGAGCAATCCAAACCGGAACCATGCCCAAGAAAAAAGTAATAGAGGCAAAATGACTTGAATATGTCGAATAACGAATATTGAAAATTCAATTGCACCGCTGACAACTGCTACTATGAATCGCCATGAGAAAAAGATAATGACTGCAATGATGATTAAAAATGCCATAGGTGTTTCCTCCGTTAGAATATATGTATCCCGGACATGGCCGGGTTTTTAAACTTAGTTTTCTCGCTTCTTAATACCCAAAAGTGACAGGGCACTCGTTAGAAGCAGAACGGCCGCAACACCGTTAGTAGACTTTTGTGAAGCACCGGTTTCTGGCAACACCACATCGTGTACTAAAGACGTAAGTTCAACTGGATTCGATGCCTCTGTAGATGGGTAATCCTTTGAATTGCTACCACGTTGTACACTGACTGGGAGCAAATCGGTTTCATCGGCATTAGTCGATAGCACCATTGAATTTCCTGGAGCTTGTTGGTCGTTATTGACTGTCTTATTGGCCATTTTGTTTGCAGAGTCAATCGCATCCTGGGCGGCCTTTCCAGCTGAAGTAACTGCTTCATTAGCTTTGTCCAAGTTTTGTTGAGCCTGCAATAATGCACTCTTAGCACTATCCAAGTCACTTTGTGCCTTTTGTGCTGCAATCTTTTTCACGTTTTGAGTAGCTAGAGCAACGTCAAGATTGTGTTGAGCGTTAGCAAGAGTCGCCTCGTCCTCACGCAATTGATCATTTGCTGCCTTTAATACTTGTTGACGAACAGCCAATTCGGTTTGTAATGCTTGCGCATCAGAAACCAATGTAAGTTTCTTTTGTGCGTTAGCTAGATTATCTTTTGCAACTGAGAGGGTATGAGTTGCTTCAGAAATCTTGCTCTTATCAGCTTCGATAGCCTTAAGTGTGCTTTGCAACTTTGTCTTTGCCGATTGAAGTTCTGAATTTGCTTGATTAGCCACCTTAGTTGCAGCGGTCAAAACACTTTGTGCATCGTTGTTCGCCTTGGATGCAACTTCTACCAAAGAAGTTGCATTCTTGCTGTTTTCAGTATCAATCTTTAATTGATTTTCCGCGTTAGCTAAGTTTGCTTTAGCCTGGTTTACTACTGATTGTTGCTTCGCATAAGCAGGGTTAGCAATCCAGCCAGTGTTTTGGTTGACGTAAGGAGCATCAGTTACCGTCATGTCACTACGGTCAACGGCATAAGGCGTCATAACATAAAAGTCCATTAGGAAGTCGCCGTCAGGCGTCCAGTAAGCTCCAAAGGCATTTGTGTAGACGGTGCTACCATACTCTTTGTTCGAGTCAATGAGCAGATTATCACGGTGTCCCCAATCTTGGGCACCATCTTGATAAGCCATGGCAGTTAAGGCATTCAAGACTTGAATTTTAGCTTCAAGCATCGTACGTGGGGTAGACTGTCCCATACCTAGATTTTGTGCAATAGACACATGACCGCGATTATTGTCTGAGAAGTATGAATCCGACGTGTAGTGGTTGTTCTTAGTATTAGCGGTTGCTAAACGCTTATTCATTTCGACAAGGGCCGCTGCTTGTGACGCGTTCGTGATGTGCAGTGGTGATAGTCCATTCTGAGCACGGAACCAATTAATTAGCGTCAATTCATAATTGGCCAAATCTTGTTGTTGTGCATCGGTCATTCCTGAAGCTGAAATGATATCAGAGGCATCCAATCCATTTCTGCCATCATATGAGTACCAATTTGTATAGAATGGATCATATTCATGACCATCAGCGTTACCTGGTTTAACAAGCTTATCAGGCAATTGATTTACTTCTTGAATCGTGCTTGCGGCTGTAATGGTTGAACCTGTAGCAGCAGGCTTAGCAACTGGAAGAGACGCGACACTTGTAGGCGTGTTATTCAACTTAGTTTCTTCCTGGTTGAGTTTATCTTGCGCAGTATTGAATGCTTGTTTATCTGAAGCAATTACTGAAGCTGCATTGTTTTGTAATGCCTTAGCTTGATTCAAAGCCGTTTGAGTTTTATCGGCTGCTGACTTTGCAACTGCCTCAGATGAGTTGGCCAACGATGCATTACTTGAAGCAACATTTACAGCTTGAGAATCGTTAACAGCTTGGTGATTATCCATAGCCAAGGCGTCATTCGCTGAATTCAAAGCAGCGCTTGCACTATCAACGGCCGTGGACTTTGCAACGACAACTGAAGATGCCGAAGCAATTGCACTAGGTTGATTAGTGATTGCTGATTGAATTTCCTGAACACTGTTGCTTGCATTTACAACGGCAGTCTGATTGCTGCTTACGGTGTTTGAAGCAGTAGTAACATTACTTTGGGCAAGAGAAACGGCATCATTCGCTGAACTTAAGGCACTATTTGCTACATCAGCATTTGATTGGGCTACCGCAACATTTGAGCTAGCGACTGAAACTGACGCTTGTTTATCCGCTACTTGTTGAACAACCGCTTCAGAAGAACGAGCATCATCAGCGGTTTGTAGTGCCCGATTTGATACGCTATCGCTTGAAGGCATTGCAACTGAAGGCTGATTGTCCGTTGGTGCACTAGAAGTTGGTACTACCGATACAATTTCCTTTTGCGACACAGATGAAACGGTATCCGCGTTTGCTACCATTGTTGTCCCAGTGACGCCGGTAAGGGCAAATACAGAAGCAACAACCCACATCTTTCCTGACTTGTACATTTTCTTACGCATAATACATACTCCATTCTTAAAAACCTATATAAATGTATCCAATGGCGATCTTTTTATGGCGGCCACATTCCATGATGTTCTAAAGCAAAATTACATTGATGCTCGTATATCTTTGTTTCAACTCTGATGAATCAAGTGGGACCTCATTGTTCTTTTCATCCAGCCCTAAGCCAACTTCAATTCCTTTATCGTTGAAATAATGCTTAAATCCCATACCACCAGCAATCATTTCAATATCGTCTGTGAAAGCAGCAAACGCAAATCCTTGGCCAATTGGTGCAAGGCTAGTAGATATCACAATAACTAGAGAAGTGGGTATATCTCCAAAATTCAAGTCGTGATTATAGAGCCTGATAACCATCGTTTCAATGCCGTAACCTGTGTACTTAGCTACACTACTGGTTTCAATAAACAAACCATCATCGCTTAATGAACTATTCGTTTCTTGCAATAACTTCTTTTGTACAAAGTAGTCATCAAATACCTTTTGAAAGTCATCATTTGTTACGATTCGACTGTTGATTCCTGATAGAATTTTGCGATAGTTAGAGTCTTGTACGATTTTTTGAAGGTTCTTAGTTACCTTGTCCATTGTTTTTCTCCTTGGTTATTTAGCTCAAACGTTCCTAATTGTGTACGCTTCTTGCATTTTTGCTTTGTGTCCGTCGCGTGTACGTGTCTCCGGATTGAATTATTCCCTGTTGCAACAATTCAAGTCTAAGAGCGCGATCTTCATAAACTTCAGTATTGATGCTTAAAAAGGCATCTGGGGCGACACGACTGAATAGTCGTTTGAATCGCTGAACGGATTGTCTAACCATGTTTGTCCCTCGAAACTTTCTTGTGCAGTCGGAGTTGTTCCGGCCAAGCGTTTATCAATCGCTTCATCCAGCGGACTCCATTTTTCATATGTGAAGAACGGAGAGGCAAAACCGTATTTTCGATCTAACTCAACCAATTCATTTTCCAAGGTTTCTGTGCTTTCCTGGTTTCTGGCTTTTCGTTCCTCAGTGAGGTTCTTTTCAACTTTTTTTACGTAGATCATATAGTTGGTCAATGAACCAAATTCATCATTAATTAGCTGTAACTGATGATTAAACGCATCTTGCTGCATTTCGGAAATTTTGTATTCAAGTTCGGCAAGTTCAGAAACACCAACAGAATCAAGCTCATCCTGGTGGACGATATACCAAATCTTCCTTGGTGATCCATGCAATCTTGTCTCGCGATTGAACGAATCACGCAGCTCATCAGAGAAATCTGACAATAGTTTTCGCATATTTCGTAATCCTTTCTAAGGGCTATCACTGACTGGGACAAAATCACCACAGGCAATGGTGGATGCACGTTATAAACCATTCATTCTAGGTGCCAAGGGTTTTGTGCACTATTTATCGAGCATCTCATTCAGTAGTTAGCTAATTTGCGGTCTATTTTGGCGCCCACTTTCCATATGTATCCGTCCTGACTGAAGGGCGGCAGTAATTTTTCGGTTTCCCTCAACCCCTTTAACTTTTTCCCGGTCCTCTTTTGTGACCATCGTTGTTTCATTTTGACGAGTCTGCAACACGATGGACAGTTTTCAAACGCAAGGCCGGCGTAGCCGAACGCAGTGGTGCCTTGCGTTTGAAACTAGAGTTACTTGTGCGTAGCACTTAGAAACTCTGTCTGTCGTATTGTGGGATTGGCAAAAGGAAACGATGGTTAAGAAGTGGGCGGTGGGCGAAGCTAATTTGACCCCCGCTTGCGGGGACTGGGGTGGGCGATGGCCAAATGTGTGTTTCACATTTGACGAACTATATTAAATGTATTTTTCCGCCAGTAGCACAATGTCTTGTGGTTGGAAGAAATCTGTGATGATACCTTGTGTACCGTCCCAACTGGTTAAGAACTTGTCCGCAGTGTCGGGGCGCATATTCTTATCCAAATGCCATGAACGAATTGAAATGTAGCCGTCTTCTGGTTCCATGTCAGCCCAAATGGCAACTTTGTCATTTACAATCATTGGTTCTGTTCCGTCAGACGCTAAGAAAGCTTGTGCCTTTTCAAATAATGTCTTGTTCATTAGTAGATTCCTCGCTTTTTCCCGGCCTTTATGGTCGTTGCTTAATTTGTCATGTTGACGTGATGGCAGTACATCGAGGAGTTCGAAACACAAGGGCGGCAAAGCCGTTCATATACCCTTGTGTTTCGAATTAGTGTGCTTTCACGCTTTAGCGTTTAGGCACACTCCTTGAGGTATTGTTAGCTCGGCAATGTGACAAGCAACGATCATAAGGGCGGTGGTTTGTAATTTGATCCCCGTTTGGGGGCTGGGGGGAAGTGTGGAGGCTGAGCCTCCATTATTGGATGTTCCAGTTACGCAATGTCCCTTGTGTAATAGTAGAAAGCCGGTTAAGAAATGATACCAGCGGCATGGTGGGCTCGAATGTTTCTGCAATCAAATCAATAACGTAGTTATACTGCACAAATGCCATTGCAAAATCTCTGGTTACGAGCTTGAATTTTGTATCAGAAAATACATCGCTTGATATAAGAATCGAAACTGTGGATGCAGTATTAGTAATATGGAATGCAAAGTTTCCGCTTGGTGTTTGAACTTTTTTGATCATAAGTGATACCCCGAAATACTGTTTCAAATTTAATGATAATTCCGTGAACGAACGCTTGGAAAAATGGCGGAAATGAATACTGAGTGCAGTTGATCCCGCTTGCGGGGCTGGGGTATTAAACAAAAAAGGCCGAAGCCTTGGTTTGTACCTTCTAATCGAGAATTTCTGAATACGCGCGTTCAAACTGGTTCTTTTGTTCGCCGGTTGCAATATTCCATTTTTCAAAAAACAAATCGTTTAATAGCTCATATTCTTCTGAATAAATCTCCATGTATTCTTTGTTATCCAGTTCGTAGAAATGCCACAAATTGTGGTTTAATGCTGCAACTAATTCAGCCAGGTAAATGGGGTTATGGCTATCATTCACGAATGCCTTTAACCGTTCGATTGTTTCTAGAATTGCCTTGCCTCCAAAACGATTGGCAATGGCCAAATCTTCATAAACTGTTGTTTCCGTTTGTCGTCCAAATACTACTGCCATTTTTATAGACCTCCTTGTTTATTTAAGTGTCACATCTACACTTTGAAATGTGTTTCGACCACCTAATAGGCGCGGGTAGTTACCCACAGTTACCAGAACTTCTGCACCGATTGGGAAGCTGTCTAATTTAGCTCCACTATCTGCCGTATACGTGCCAATGAAGCCTGTTTCATCAGAAATTTTGACAAAACCGTGTGCCAGATGACTGACCAATACACCGTTGAACTGGACGAACATGTTTTCGCCTTCAAAATACACGTTGTTAATCATCACAAAACCTCTCATTTCTTTTGTCCTGGGCCAAGCCTGATGCGGCTGGCCTATCTCGTTGAGACAGGATGTTTATTTCAGGTAACGGCGGTATTTGCAAAGCCGGCGCAGCCGAACGTAGTGGTGCCTTGCAAATACTGCTAGAGGCACTTAGTGTGTAACACTTAGAGCCTCTGTTGCCTGATATAAATTGATGGCTCATAAGAGAGGGGACAGACGTATTGGGCGCCCAGGCGGCGAACGCCGGCGGCATTTGATCCCCGCTTGCGGGGTCTGGGGTTTGGGGCAGAGCCGCCCGTTGGGGTGGATGCCATCACATTTAGTAAATTTCAATCTTTCGGCGTGACGTTAACCCATTTGCCGTGCCTAAATAAATAAGCGTATTCAATCATTAACCCTAGATTGTTTAACCATTCGTCAACGCTTGAATAAATTACAGCGTCTACGCCAGTCTCACCTCTATCTCGTCCGTAAAATCTTGAATAGTCGAACGATTGATACTCTGTCTTAATGCGTCGTACTTGCTCCGCAGGTAGTTTAGCAAGCTGTTCGGCGTATTCCGGGAGGTCTGGCATAAAATCAAAACCAAATAATCTGACGCCCTCGCTTGGCTCAATGTAGCGACCAATATAACTTGCGTCACCTAAATTGATTAAAGCCGTGGCTTTCTCCAATGAGTTGTAATAACTTTTTAGAGTCTTCAAAAGGTAGTCGGGGTATCCGTCCCAATGGCTATAAATTACTTTGACTGTTCCGTCGTCTTGCAGGACACCAACATTTGCGCGTGTACTCATTCGTCGTCCTCCTTTGGGTTAAGCGTAAATTGCAACCCATTTTCTTTGGTGGTCTTGAATAGCTCCAAATACTTCGGGTCTAACATTTGCTTAGACTTGTTTGCTTCTCGAACACTCCAAACGTGCTCCATTGCCTGATATTCATCAGGGGCGATTGTAGACGGCTTGACGCCCATATCCAGTAATAGCAAAGCTTGATAGAATAACTTTGGGCTTTCCTTTTGTAGGGCGGAAAGTGTGCTGTGAATGGTGTTCACTAGGTTAATTGATACACTTGCTTCTACAATTTCCTCGTAACCTTTGAAAGCATTTCCTTGTAGTGCTTCTTTGGGACGCGGGTTTCCTTGTATTGGTAAGTCATATCAGAGATTGATTGGGACATCTTATCCAAAGTTAGCTTTGAAAAATCGTCATAGTATTGTCGTGCCATGTTTTGACCTCCTAGTAGAATTGACCGTAAAATCGACGTAGCGTTTGCAAGTCCGATAGTGTTAGCCACGTTAGGAACTTCGACGCTTTACCGCGACGGGGGCGGGGGATACGAGTTGCAATCATAATCTTGTTACCCAGCTTTCCGTCATAATCTTCTTCGTAAAGTCCGACCTCAAACATGACTGGGTTATTAGGGTTATCAACTAATAAGGCATACCCGTTCCCAAACGATAGCTTGACCGTTCCGTGGCTCTCCAAAAAAGCCTTGGCTTGTTCAAGGAAATACTTATCCGACATTTTGTTGTGCTTCATACAGACGCACCTCCACATAGTATTTTTGTCACCCTTGGCTTTGTACCGGCTACTGCCTGTTGTAGCTGGCTTATCTCGTTGTGACATAGAATTTTTATCGGGTTACGGGCCGTTTGCAAGGACGGCGCAGCCGAACGAAGTGGTGCCTTGCAATAAGGACTAGCGAATCTTGGTGCTTTAGCACCTAGAAACGCTGTGACCTGATATAAATGATTGGCACATAAGAGAGAAGCCACGAAAACAGGTAGTCCGGCATTTGCCGGGAAGTAGATCCCCGCATGGCGGGGTCTGGGGGGACAAGGTGGATAAAAAAATGCAAAATACAAAATCAACGCTAGTTTCATATGGCATGTCGACAGCGTATAATTATATGTAAGGGGGAATATATTATGACAAAAATTGTTCAAAGTTATATGGCGGCTACAAATTATAATGGCATTCCATCAATATCGCTCGTACAACTTTTAAAGTCTGACGAAGCTTCAGATAAAATCACTCCGGCACAATATAGTTTCATTATTTACAGTGTGACCGGCACGGCAGCATCTAATTTTAATGACACGGCTATGCAAGAGCTTGGCAAACAAATTCGCAACTGGATTGCAAATTCATTTGAGCAAATCATTAATGTACAAGATTTCAACGTTTCGTTCTCATTTACAGACAAGTATCGAGAAAATTATGAATTTGCGAACGAAGTTTTTGGATTAATAAAGGATCATCTTGATACTGGGACAGTACCGTTATCTTTTAAGTAGCGCCTATACCAAAGAAAGTTGACATAATGTTTGTTATACAAAGTTGTTGATTTGGCGGGGCTGAGAGCACTTTGCTCAATTTGATAAATTCACAAACTTAAAAATGACCAGAAGGGACAATTTCACAAAGTCCTTTCTGGTCATTTTTCACAATCTATACCATTTGTTGTTCTTTAGTTACTACGTGCCGCTTTTGAATGTATTTTTGCCAATATTGAAGATCATCATAAATCTGGCGTTGATCTTCCTGATTGTAGTCATGACGCAAATAATTATAAATTGGTTGTAAATCGTCCAAATTAAAATCAGATACAAACTGACTTCTAGTATTCAGCCAATCTGTATGCCGGACGTTTGTTATTTTGATTCGAACAATGCGGGCAACCCGTATGTTGGGATTAAGAACGTTCTCACTGGTTGGCACGTTGATCAAACTGCCAACCAGGGCATCATAATAATTGTACTTGATGCCATGTTGAAATAATTGATAACGTTCGTATTCGATGGCTCGTTTAATATCCCAAGGTAAGACAAACCATTGTCTTCCTTGATTTGGCATTATAACCTGCACATTATAGAAAAACGGCTTACCATAGTCGATCCTCATTAGTTTAACTTCCTTCCCGGCATCTTAGCTACAATTAGCAAATAATAGTCCGTTCTTTACAAAATTAGATATTAGGTTTAACCTAATCAAAGTAAATTAACGGAGGTTGTTTCATGACTGAACCCATTGATATTAACTTTGATGCGAATGACAAATCAGCAATGTATGAACGAGCCGCTTACTTCTTCGCACACGACTATCATGAACGTGGCATGGTGAAATGGCAAGGGTATTTTTTGTCTGATCACACCGAAGACGTAAAAAAGAAGACAGAAGAAGAAAAAGCTGCAATGCAACGTCAGCGAATGCCAGAAATGGCATTGATTGATATAACCAACATTTTGATGCATGCGTACGCTAATACGCAGATCGTGCGCGTTCAAACAAATTCCAAAAGCAATAGTGGCGTAATACCACCAATCATCGAAGGTCCTGTTAAGGGGTACACTGATAATGGTGTGATTATTGGTGAATCCGAGATACCTTTGGATGATTTATGGTGGGCTTCTATAAAATAGATAATGTCGAACGGCATCCGTTATTGTATACTAAATTTGTAGCAAAATCGGATTAGAATTTGCGTTTCTATAAGTAAAGATCAACTCGTTTGTCATGACTGATAGCACACATGATTAACGGGTTTTTCTTTAAGAACACTATCTAACTAACGATGCCTCCATTTGATTCATCAAACAAAACAGCTGTTATACTTAACCGTATACGATAGCGTATAACAGTACGTATACGGTTAAGTATGTTTATTTATATGTGAATTTCTCATCTGATTTTCAGCCTGTACAGTACCTCATAACTCTAAATAAAAAGGTAACTCAGACTTGGTATCTGGTTACCTTTTGTTGTATACTATGCGTGTAGCAAAGTTCGAGAAGGCTTTGCGAATTTCTATCTGTAAGAAAAGCGCTCGCTAATCTCGGTGGCCAAACTTGCGATTAGCGGGTTTTTCTTTACAGTTTTTTGGATGGCCACGATTATTAACCAGACGTCGTATGGCGAATGGGTTAAGCAGCGCAGCTAAAACATCAACAATGCGTAGAGCGACGCGTGAACGCCGTTCTGGCGGGGCGGTATAAACCGCAACGATGCCGAAACCGATTAAAGAAAGAACCAGCACGGCTGCAATTAAAAGCATTATGAGTTACCTCACTTTCAAAAAGCAGCCTTCTCGAACTTTGGCAGCAAAACTTTGCTACGAAATTTATTATACAGGAATATTGAACTCAGCGTTTAGGTTATTTAGATTAGTAATGAATCAAGATTACCCGGCTAAGCAGTGGTAGTAATGTATTGGCAGGGTTTAACATGTTGCGGTGAAAGTAGCATAATAATCTTGCATCTAAAAAACACTCTACTCTCTATCTATAACCTGGTCGTAAACCGGGTTTTAAGTCCTTTACTTTGTGTACCGGTAATACGATATACAAAGTTATTACTCAATCAAATTGATGCAAAATGAGTATTTTATCGTCCACTAGCTTTCAACCGGCTAGTGGATTTTTTGCTCCAAAACCCTGTATTTTCCAGGGCTCAAGTGGATACATAATATTTAGTATACGCAACAATATGTTAAATCGTATAATACTAGTCATACGCAACAGTATACTTATAACCATAAGGTTGCGTATACGCATAACAACAAATAACATTTACCATGTTATAAACACAACAAAAGCCGGGCTCAACACCCGGCTTTTAATACAATTTCTAGACTTTACTTGTGCAAGTTACTTGCTTCAATGACACCATCCAGTAACTTCGTAACGTATGCTGACATCGAACGGAAACCATTTTGCTTGGCCAACTTTGTTAGATCTTTCTTCATTGATGGAGTCATTGTAATTGATACAGAAGCCTTACGCTCAGACTTCTCAGCGACCACCTTAGATGGATCAAATCCATCTGGTAACAATGATGAAGCGTCTTCAGCAAACACTTCAGAAAACTGCTCCTTAGCGGCCTTATCATTCTCACGCATTGCAGTATCAAATCGAGTTTTATTATCAATAGCCATCTTCTTTTTTCCTCCTAGTAAGTCGTATACGCAACAATATGTTTATAGGTATACGTAATAGTATGCTTAACATTATACGCTAACGTATACGTTTAATTACGTTTTATCGTATACTATCAGGCTTCATCCAGCATGACTGCATCCAACATAGCTTGAAACTCAGGCTCGTATTGATCCACAAAGCCTTTATAAGACCGCAAGTCTGATGCTGCCATATCTACAATCGGCGTCTTGAACAACGTCGAAAGTTTAAAAGGCTCACGCTTATTTATCAATGCAACTGCATTCGGTAGTTCACGCATAACTTCCTCAAATGACTTAGAAGAATTGGTTTGTGGCTCAACTTTATTACCAACAAACAAAACCTTAGCAGTAATATCCGATATGCCTGTACGAGGGTCAGTAGCATCTTCACGGAATACCTGCATGCGTTGTTCAAATTGATTCTTTGATTGTTGGAACCCATATTCAGAAGGTTCAAGTGGTACAACAACATAATCACTAACCGCAATCATGTTCTTAGTTAAAGTACCAAAATCAGGGTGCGTATCAATGATAATGAAGTCAAACGTCTCCAATTCATGGCGGTTATTACGCATCCACTGAAGCATCTTATATTCACGGTACATTTCGGGTTGTAATAGTGTCTCAATTTGATCCAAATCTGGTGAAGCTGGGAGAATGCTAAGATTCTCATCAATCTTGCGAATTTCTGCATTGCCCAGCATGATTGCATCAAATAATGTGCGCTTCTTAGTCAGCAGATTAAATGTCGAACTCAAGTTTGCTTGATAATCTGCGTCGATAAGAAGAACTTTATGTCCTTGACGGGCTAACCAAGTTCCCCAGTTGTACGTCAATGTTGTCTTTCCAACGCCACCTTTAGAAGCTGAAAATGTAATGATTTTCATTGTAATTTACCATCCTATATTTGTAGTTTAATCTGTCAAAACGAAACTAACGTGATGGTGGTTTTTAGGTTACCCAACTTATTACAAATACTATTATAGCGCCTTTTGGGCATTGCGTATACTGTATAACATGTTTATGCGTATACCTTAACGTATACTTAACATTATACGAGGAATTATACTTATGCGTATAATAGTAAACATGATTATAAGTATAGTCATGCGTATGCTGTATCATTCGTTATTTAGAATTACCGTGGGAGATAAAGACTACAATCATTTTCCCGGTACGATAATTAAAATTTTTAGCATTCATTTTGCCTCCGGAACATTGTTTCCAGAGGCTTTTTTTCATTTCCGCCACTTTCAAATTCCAATACTAATCCTTTCTATACTGAAAATGTAAATCATTTAAGGAAAGCAAGGGGTCAAAAATATGGCAACAAAGAAGCAAATTAAGAAGTTGGAAGAACAAGTAGCGGCAATGCAACTAAAGCTGCACCAAACGCAAAAGGATTTGGAAACAGCCAAGGAGGAGGCCAATGCCGAACTGGGAGAAAAGTTAATG
Source organism: Weissella confusa (assembly GCA_014332815.1). Classification (GTDB taxonomy): domain Bacteria; phylum Bacillota; class Bacilli; order Lactobacillales; family Lactobacillaceae; genus Weissella; species Weissella confusa_C. The sequence goes on from JACSZT010000008.1 coordinate 244,567, forward strand.
AAGTACTTTGGGACAACTGACGTTACCGAAGCTACTGATTTGTTAGCCAATCTGCCGGCTTACGTCTCATCTAAGAACGAAAGTGACGCATCTAAGGTCTCACACGACCAATCCGACCAAGTGGTAGGAGGTAACTACGATGGCGGTATTAACTAATGAACAGAAGCAAGTGCTAAAGTCATTGCCTATTCAAGGATATTTGGACTGGCGAGGCATTGAGTATAAGCAAACATCACGTCGTCAGCTGGCTCTGGTTGAACACGATAGTCTCGTAGTCAACATGTCAAAGAACACCTTCTATTGGAACTCTCGGCAAGTTGGCGGAGATTTGGTGGCTTTTATTAAAGAGTACGATCAGGTGGATTTGAAAACTGCTTTTACAGAACGATTAGCCTATGCCAGGTACTTACAAGGTGAAAACATCGACGTGAATGAAAAGTACCAACGTCCAGCCGCTAAGTTGTATGATTTTGATTTCTCCAAGTGGCGACTCTCTCAAGATCAAGAGACAGCTAAGGCTTATCTTGTCAACGTTCGTAAGTTGGATGCAACATTTGTTGAACGACTTGCAACGGCTGGATTCGTACAGCAGGGCGTGTCATACAAGGACAAGGCCACCGGAGAACGTGTGTCCGCACCAGTGATTTTCCCATGGTTCGATTCAAATAATAAGGTCGTGGGTGCTGATATTCAGGGTACTGAAATCAACTTTGAAAAGTTTGAGCATCGTGGCACCGAGAAACGTATTGCTGGTGGATCGGACGAGGATAATTTTGGGTTTAATTTTAAGTTCGGTGATGGTAGCGAAAAGCTTTACGTCTTTGAAACGCCAATTGACGCACTAAGTTATACGCAGCAAAACCTAAGCACACTGGCCAAAGAGAATGCAACGGTTCTGTCAATGGCGGGCCTAAAGCAACATAAGGTTTGGGCAACAATGAATCGGATGTTCGAAACGTCTAATCGCACGCCATCTGACTTGATTATTGCAACAGATAATGATTTAGCTGGTTATCAATTTGCAAAGCGCATGAACGCCGTTGAATATGAAAACCTAAATATGATCCGCCGAATTCCAGTCCAAGGAAAAGACTGGAACGAACAATTGCAAGCCGGAAAACGCGGTTATCGAGATATGGATATGGAGGCAAGCGAACGACGATTAGCAACATTGGAGGCATATGCAGCACAAAATGCTGAGCTAAACGAAGCCGCCAATAATGTTGATTCCGCAAAACCTGGTCTCATGGAAACCACCGCAGAAGCCAAGCAACAAGCTAATCAGTTAAAGAAAGAAAAGAAGGCAACATTAGATACCCGGCAAGTATCAACTGCACACCAGGGTAAGAAACAGCGAACGGTTGAGTCTCGTGCTGAGCGTAAGGCTAAAACTCGTAAGCAAAATGAAGCAATCATCCAAGATGCGCTAGCAAAAGTGAAAGCATATAAAGATGATCCGGCAGAGATTAAGAAGTATTTGGATTTTGTCGCCATCGGCGGTAGCTTTTCTCCCCGTAATTCAATGCTTATTTACGCACAAAATAATGATGCGACGCTTGTTCGTGGGTATAAGCAATGGGAAAAAGACGGCATCCAAGTTAATAAGGGAGAAAAGGGCATCAAAATTTTCGGTGCACCAACGCAACTGAGAACGATTGTAGACGAAAACGGCCAACCAATTTATTGGCGCGATGCCACTGATGCGCAAAAGAAGGCCGCTGAGGCGGGCCAACTTAAAACAACTTCATTGAACTACTATCCAATCGAAACAGTATTCGATGTTAAACAAACCAATGCAACGCTAGATCAATTACCCAAGTTATTGCCTAACCGTCCAATTGACCTTGCGACTGATCAATCTGTTGAACACTTAGAAAACGTCTACAACGCGCTAATTCAGTACGCAGGCGAACATGACGTTGTTGTTTATGACAAACAGACTGTGGCACCTTTACGTGACCAAATTAGCCACAAAGGGCAATTGGACAACAATGGCATTGCGAAGGGTGTATTCATGCGAAATCGTGACGAAAACGGCAAGCAAGCCATCTTGATTCGTGATGATTTGCCTTTGACTGACAAAATTGCAACATTGGCTCATGAAGTTGGTCACGCAGCACTGCATTCAACCGCAGAAGCTAGTCAATTGTCCCAGGGTGTTAAAGAAGTTCAAGCCGAGATGACTAGCTACGTCGTCTTAAAAAACATGGGAATAGAACCTGGAGAAGTGAGCGAACGCTACATGAACTCCTGGTTGTCTCACAGTAAAGAGTTAAATCCTGCTGAAGCTATCAAGGGATCCGTAGCAACTCTTGAAGTTATCAACGAAAAGAATCATGCCTTTAATCTTGCGCATGGTGAACAAGGAAACCGTGTGAATGAGAACGTAACATTGGCCGACGTGAAGGTTGCAAAAATGCCTGAAGGTGGACCAAAAGACGTTGCAGATCCAAACCTTATTGTAGTTCGCCAACGAAAAGACAGTGATGGTCATCTACACCTTGATTACTACACGCCAAGGGCATTTGAACAAGCAAAGGCAGAATATGCTAAGAAGCATGAAGTGGATGCGGATCGCAATTTTGAGCAAATTATGGGTGAAGTGACGCGAGCTTCTACATCCGTCACAAATTTTTTAAGCGATCGACTTTCCAAAGGAGAATTGCAGTATCGAGAACAGAGCCAAGATCAGGTAATCAATCAAACGCAAAACAATAACTGGGTACAAGATTCGCAAATTAAGCACCCAGTACAATCAGCAGGAAGAGGTAGATAAATGACAGTCCAACGAATTACAGGACAAATCGCCACCATCGGTATTCACACGGGAAGATATGCCCTTGAAATCGTGCCCTTTGGTGACGGTGAACATCTTATGGGGTTAATGACGGCAGAACATTATCATGATTTGTTCCCGGCAGGTGACCCAGATTTAACCAGCCAATTCGAAATTGAAATCGAGGTTGATGATGAGACAGGCCAAATGTCCATTTTGTCCGTATTCGATTTAAACGCCGACGTTATGCCAGCAGCCGACGTACCCGAATACAACCAGATGGCAGAATTTGATTTACAAGGAGAAAAGCTAATGAATTTCAACCAACGTCAAAAGCAACGTCAAGCATTGTTAGACGGAATTGAAAAAGATAATACCGCTCAAGAAGCGATTGAGGAACAACTCGCTGAAGAAGCAATCTTTACTAAGCAACGTATCGAAACTTATCAAAAAACTAGTGGTCTAGAAGTCTTGTTCAACGATACTGAAGTTAATGCGATTACAAATGCAGAATCAGATGGCGAACAACCAGTCCAAGATGATGTCCAATCCGAAGAAAGCGAAACTGCAACTGAACCAACCGGATTTAATTTAACGGCTGCTGCCCGCAAAGTGGGTGAGGAGGAATAAATGACCAACGAGACAACATATTTAGAGCGGTTTACGGAGAACTTGACCTCAAAAGTTGCCTCAGATCCACAGAAGTATACCATCTACGGTCGCGATAAAGAATTCCATCGTCTGTTGGTTATTCTGAATCAGGAAATTCAAAACTCTCCTGTATTGGTGGGTGAGGCTGGTGTTGGTAAATCGGCGATTGCAGAAATGCTGGCACTAGAGCTAGCGATTCATCCTGAAAAATACGGTGCGCTCGGTGGCATGCAAATCTTGTCACTTCAAATGGCAACGCTTATAGGACAAAATGCCGGTGAATTCGCACAAAACTTTGAAGGTGTTTTGAAAGAGATATTGGCCAACCGGGACAAATACTTACTGTTCATTGATGAGGTCCATACAATTGTCGGCACAGGTTCTGCCAACGGATCTGCTGTCGATGCCGGTAACATGTTAAAACCAGCGCTTGGGCGTGGTGAAATCCGCGTAATCGGGGCTACAACGCTTCCAGAGTATCACGACTATATCGAGACAGATGCCGCACTAACACGACGATTCGCAGCGGTTCAGGTGGATGAGTTAACAGTTGAAGATACAACGGCGTTATTAACTAAAATTAAGGGCCGTTTTGCGATGGCAAAAGGGATATCTATTCCTGATGATATTCTCCCAGAAATAACTCGCCTTGCTGGTCAATATGACACGACACGTTATTACCCTGAAAAAGCGATTATGCTACTGGATGCAGCTGTTTCAACTGCATCACTAGCTGGTAATGGCGAGTTAACGCTAAGCGAAGTTCGTTCAGTCATTAGTGACCAATTTGGTGTTCCACTGACGGTTCTCAATGAAGCTGCTGATACGCGCCTCCAATCACTAGAAGATAAGGTTAAGAAACGCGTCATTGGCCAGGACGAGGCAATTCATCACACCGTTGGTCGTATTAGGGCACGTGAAGCCGGTCTGGGCGATATGACTAAGCCATTATCAATTTGGTATGGAGGCCCAACTGGTGTTGGTAAAACTGAAACTGCTAAAGCAATTGCTGAAGGTTTGTTTGGCAGCGAAGAAGCGATGATTCGATTTGATATGTCTGAATTCAAGGCTGCTGATTCTAATCGCAATATTTACGAAAAGTTCCATTCACGTTTAACCCGTGAGGTGCAATTCAAGCCGTATTCACTATTACTATTTGACGAAACTGAAAAGGCAGCATCCGACGTATTAGATCTTCTACTACAGGTTTTGGACGATGGACGACTTACAGATGAGTACGGTCGAGTGATTAACTTCAAAGACACCATCATCTTATTCACATCCAACATCGGTCACAAACTTATTGAAGAACGCAGTGCTAAATCAGAAGAGTTTCGCAAAGATAAGCGACGTAAGGCAACTTTTGAAGATGAGTATGAAATGGCTATGTTGGGGGCTAATCTTCGTCAAGAATTTATTTCCCGGCTGGGTGCAAAGGTTATTTTTGAGCCACTAGATAAATCCGCAGTATTGCAGATCATCGACTTAAAACTATCCCGACTTGCTAAGCAAACTGAAGCATCAGGCTACCACTTAATTTATAAACCTGAAGAAGTTGTCCAACTTATATCAACATTTGCGAACCATTATGAAGAAGATGGTGAGGGTCATCAAGTGCCTTCTTGGCCAATTAATCAATTCATCATGGATGAGGGTTACCGTCCTAGTCGCGGTGTCCGTCCCATTGATGACACAATCTTCGAAGCGGTGGAGAGTGTTATAGCTGATGCCATTTTGTCGGACCGTATTTCTGGCGAAAGTAATGGCAATACTTTTATGTTCAGAGCCTTTGGTGTTGCACCAGACAAAACACACCCACACGGAGACTGGCACGCCGTTTTCACACAGTTTGATATGTCTAAAGATCTGTTAGAAAAGCTTGAGAAAGGAGAATTAAATGAGGTTCAAACTATTGCCGGATAAATGGCAGTATGAACGAGAAAGAGCTGCTACGCGCCAAAATTACACGCGATTGCGCGGACGATTTTGGTTTCAGGCGCTAATCTTTATTGGCCGTACCATTCGAAACTTTATCTTTAGTTGGTTAATAGGTGTGCTCCTTAAGGTCGGCGGCTATATTGTTATCTCGATTGGCTATCTGATTTCTTCATTCATGCAACAGACGCCCAACCCAGCACCGTTTAGCGTGGATTACTTGGTCTTGTTGTTCTGGCAGTCGATTAGCGGGCCAGCCATCCTGGAGGATAGTTCTATTGTCATTTGGTTGCCGATGATATTAGTGTTTGGATTTTTGGAAATTCGCGCATTGATTCGTTGGTGGGGGTGGCATCAACTATATACACCTAATACACAAACAACAGCACGATTCGCAACTTTGGCCGAAATTGACGCTGTATACAAACTCATACCTGATCGCAATAAATTCTATAAAGGGTCACCTGGTCAACCAATGGCACACATTTCAGGTCTATCAGGTGCGTTCTTGCTAATTCATCCGCTTCTATGGGTCAAGCAAGTCGTAAAATCCGTCCTTGGGCTTGACCAAGAGAATTTTCCCAGTTGGTATGCAAACATTGTTCGACCTCGATTGATACGAAAGTTTCCAAAAGCATTTGAAAACCAGAAAACAGTTAAAGGTGGGTTTAGAGGTTATTACTTCATAGATTCAAAGCCTACCCACGGTAAAACAACTGGAGCTACCCGTTCAGGTAAGGACCAGATGCGTGGATATATCTTGATAGATATCATTCGCCGTGCCGTGCAACCCTGGAATATCGTTGATACGGATGCCAAAAACGAAGATGCCAAGATGTCATTCCGTGCACTACGTGAAGCAGGTTTCGACGTTTTGATGGTCAATATTGATGACGTTGATTGGTCCGAATCATTTAATCCTTTCCAAATTGCCATTGATTACATGCAGGATGGTGATATTGATTCAGCAAAAGATGAGGTAGCAAAGATTGTCCAAGTCGTTGGTAATGGTTCAGGTGAGCAACAAGACGAAGTCTGGGATCAAGCGGCCCAATCAACGCAACAATCAATCATTCTGATTCTACTTTGGTTGGCACGAGAACATGACGATCCGGCCATTGCGACGCCAGCCGGTGTACCGGCATTTATTAATTCAGTGAACGCTTATTCAGATAAGGACAGCGATGGCCTCACTAAATTCTATGAAATGTTGCGCAAGCTGAATGAAATGTCAAAGGCTGAAGGCAAAGGTATTGATCCATTGGTCAATGAAATTCTAATGACCGCAGGTTCTTTCTTGGGTTCAAGTGGTGAAACCAAGACGTCATTGATGTTCACTTTGCAGAATCGTATTTCTTTGTACTCCAGCGAAACAATTGCCCGATTAACTTCTGAGTCAACTATTCGCGTCATGGATGTTGGTTTTCCACGGATGGTTAAACTACATTTCACACCCGAATTTGCCGGATTAACAGCCGTATTCGAACTGTATGACCGGGACAAAAGTAGCCCATCTGCAGCTCATGTGTTCTTCTACCGGCTACGTAATAACTGGAAACACCCACTTCACATGGTACGAAAGTGGAACAGCCTGGCTAAACCTATCGGACTTATTGAGTCAGATCACTTAAAGGTATCGCGTACGGGAACAATCCAGTACCCAGTTCAAGCTCTTTTCCCAGAAAACTGGCGTATCAAGGTCCATTTCAACGAGGCAAACAATCCTCGACACTTTAAAGATAGTGCGGTAGAGATTACAGGGGTAAAACGTGAGAAGCGCAAAATCGGCGGTGCTGTGCGACTTGACCCATACTCAAAGAAGCCAATCATTCGAAACGTGGTGCAAAAGCAGGAGAATCATCTTTGGAACGGCGCGAAAGCAACGCTAGACCTACGTTACTCAGAGAAGCCGATGGCAGTCTTTCTGATTACCCCACAAGACAACGACAACTACGCCGCTTTGGCTTCCTTGTTCGTTTCTCAAGTCTTCTCAACAACCACAAGTTTGGCAACGAAGATGACTCGTAAGAAGTTGCCTGCTCCAATTCTGTACAAGTTGAATGAGTTTTCAATGTTTCCACGAATTCCGGGATTTAACAATTTGCTAACCCGTGGGCTAACATATGGCCACATTGTTGATATGTACCTTCAAAACATGTCGCAGCTAGAGAATCATTATTCAAAAAACGAAGCAAAAGAAATTGATGGGAACATGATGAACTGGTGGCACATTCAAACTCCAGAGCAGGAAACCAATCAATTGTTATCTGATCAACTTGGCAAGGTTGAAGTCGTGACTGAATCCGTTAACTCTCAAGTTGGCCACGACCGACAAGATAAAGGAAATCGACAAGCAACCATTCAGTCCCGGCCTTTGTTGGATACAAAGGAACTGGCTGAACTTAGCCTTAATGAGATGGTCGTTATTCGTCTTGCTGCGCGTAATGACAAACACGGTCGTCGTGTTCGCCCATGGCCTATTTTTGACACCGAAGATATGTTGATGCCAAATGCACGTGATCTGATTGGCAACGAGTTCTCTTTGGATTACTACACGACAGACCTACGCCTTAAGAATAAGAATGCTCACCTAGAGTACGAGGACTTGTTCAAGGACTTCCAGCCGTTCTATGAAGAACTTGCAGAAGAAGTAGGGGTGGATGCCCAAAACAATAGCGGTAATTCACCGCTCGTTTCTACGCTCACTGAAGAACAAATGTATCAAAAGCTACGTGAGATGGACGAGCAATCCAATATAGATCGTCCTGTATATGATCAGGAAGAACAGGTGGCATTTAACCAGTGGCAAACAGAATACGAAAAGCATTTGGATGATCCAATTTTGAACGAAGCACAGTTAGCAGATGCAGCATTTGTGGATATGTTTTATAGCACGTTGGCTGGCCTTCTAAAGCAAACGTACTACGCACATCGTTCAGCTGAAGTAGTTCGTATTTTAAATTCATTGTTGCCTAATGTTGCAAATCCTTGGTTAGTGGGCGCTCCTGAAGAAAACAATTGGGCTTTCTTGGATAAGCTTTTAAACCACAATATGCATAAGCTTTGGTCGCTTGAAAAAACGATTCGTCAGTACGGACCACATACCGACTCAGACAATAACTTAGATGAGACGAATTTTGAGTCTTCTCCTGGTGCTTCGTTTGGCGAAACTTACAACGAAAACTCATTGGACGAAGACAACAATGAATCAGAGCCAGATTATGACGTGGACGATTCTGAAGCGCCTTCAACACACAAATTTTTGGCAGATATTAAGGAAGGACAAGGATTACTTGGATGATCAATACAATTTTAGTATCGTTACCATCTTTGCCTAGTACGGGGCCAAATGCTGATTTTTATCAACAATGGTCCACGTACTTGCAAGCTGCTCCGCGAGTATTGGTGGTCATGTACGCTACGTTTATGCATCTATTGGCAATGGGGGCGTACTGGTTAGCAAATGGTATTTTTACAGCATGGAATGCAGCCTGGAAGCTGATAGAGTTTAGCTCGATATTCACGGCAGCAGACGGGAAAACGGACATTACAAACGGATTTAATTTAATCCGATTAATTCCTATTTTTCTAACGCTGGGATTAGTCATCATGGCTATTATGATGGCCATTAGTTTGCTGATGTTTATCATTTCTAATGGTGAACGTGGAAAAGATTGGCCACGTGGCTTGATTCTCACATTCTTCATTATCGGTTTAATGCCAACACTTTTGACAGGTGGTATGAAGATTGCGCAAGCAGCAAATGATACAATCATGACCACTAACGGCCAACAGAATGTATTGTTGCAGCTTTGGAAAAATAATTCTGTTGATCTAAATTCTGCTGCACACTATAATTTCGTAACTAACGGGAAAAATCCGGAAAACACTTATAGTCCACTTGTTAATCAAACTACTCATCGAGATTATTCTGATGACAAAGCAGATAAGATTGTAACAAATGTATCGTTTGCTACATCAACAATGTCTGATGACACTAGTCTAAAGGGCTTAAATGATAATCAAAAGAAAGTATTCCAAAACGAATCAAGTTTGTATGATGATTCAGTAGAGCCATTAGCCAAAGGTTCTTGGGCTACAGGTGGTGTATTTGATAATGTATATCCACGTATTAGGGTAAATTGGGCCGGATTGATTGCAGGTCTGTTAGTGTTTGCGGTAACCGGCGCCATTGCTATCTATCAAATGCTATTGCGTGTTTGGCGTTTGGCATACTACACTCTAACAATTTTATATTTTGCGTTCCGAGATCTTTCTGGAAAGAAAGCTATGCAAATTCTTCACTTGATTGAAGGTAGTATCACTGGAATCGCACTTTTGCCCCTAGGTTTAGTTTTATTTTTCGCATGGATTTCATACACTATTCCCAAGATTTCAAACATGAATCTTGGTTGGTGGCCATTTACTATTCTCAGTGTGACGGCTATGTTGGCTGGTGCCCGCGGACTAATGACTGGATTCCAACTAGTTGATGAATGGACAGGAATGCCTAGTGGCCAAGGCGCTGGTATGCTACAAGCTATTAATACAGCAGCTAATACCTTGAACGCGATGCGTGGCCTAACGGGAGGTGGCGCTCGACGAGCTCAAATGGAGGCGCAACGAGAATCAGCTCGTGAAACGGCAAATAAGTTAGCTGAAGGTTCTCACCTGCAAAAGATTGGTGATATGGCCGGTAAAATGAGCGGTTTGAAAGACAACGCTAAGGATATCCCAGGTGCGGCAGTGAAAGCCATGGGGGACAAATTAGCGGATGGCGTAAATAGCAAGGTCGATGATCTTAAGAAAGGATTCCAGTCTGGAAAAGATGGTGTTGACGATTTCGTAAACAAACATTCTGGCTCAGATGGAAATACACCTTCAAGTGAGACCGCGTCGGAAGCAAGCGGTGCCGACAATGTACCATCTTCTGCTGCAAGTGGTTATTCTTCTCCAAGTTCAGCACACGCTGACTTAACCCCAAGTTCTGAAAACACCTCAATGCAGTCGGCCGGTTCAAACGGCAGCGAAACCAACGCGCGTTCTAACCAACTCGACTCGAACGCACCACAATCTGTTGGTGCTACCCGCGTACCGATGTCAGGTGGCAATTCTGGAGCTTCTCATGGCACAAAGGCGATTAATAATCCAACTATGTCAGGCAACACTGTTGCGCCTAACTCACAGGGGTATGCACCAAACTCAAGCATTTCTGATGGTGCAGTACCGGCCCAACCAAATGATGGGAATTTTACTCCATCAGAACGCATAAGTGGCCAATCTGGATTTAATGATTCAGATAACAATAGTGCACATATGCCAGAGATTCCTCTCCCTGATGATGATTACTTCAATGGAGATATAAATCCTGTGCACATTACTGATAGTGATTTTGACATTGAAATGCCGGAAGAACCATTAGAGTTCCACGCTTTTAGTCCAGACCACACCGATAATAAACTTTAATAATTGACTAGCGGATTGTGTTTAAAAGTAAGCACAATCCGCTATAATTTTATGTAAGGGGGATATGCATATGTCTGATAACAAAAAACATAATAATCAAGGTCCATTAATATTTATCGGTATTGCAATTGGTATTGTCGCAATTTTATTAGGCGTTCTGGTTTATCAAAATCATGAATCGTCACCTGAAGTTCAAAGTCAGAAATCATCAATTTCGTCTTCGAATAAAAACGCAAGTGAACAAAGCTCACTGAAGCAAGAAATGTCTGATACTGTTAAAAAATTCAAATCAGCTCCCAAAGGAAACTACATTATTATTAATAACGGTATTTTTAAAACATCTTGGTCTAAGGAGCAGTTGAAGCAATTTTTAGACTCAACGGCAAATAAAATTCAGAACGATGCTGCACAGCCAAGTTATGAAACTGATTTTGGTACAAAGAGTTTCAGCATATCAACGACTAAAGACTTGTACTTTGCCAATTCGACTGTGTTAGATCTTCAGGGACAAAATATTGACGATATCTATTTCGACTCAGCATATAAGGCTTTCGAAAAAAATCCAGTTACTGGAACTACTTTAGACGATTAGTCAGGTAATAATTCAATAAACTTCGAAGCATCGCAATTCGCGATGCTTTTTTCATTTCCGCCACTTTAATTTTTATGTCCGTAGCACACCTACAATAAAACAGTAAACATAAATAGGTAAGGAGGAACATTCAATGGCTTCTGTAGATAAAGATTACAAACGTTTCCAACCGGGACGAAATGTTTGGAAAAAGATGAGCCGATTTTTGTTTTTAAGTGCTGAACGTATCGCTATCGCATTTGGCATGTTTGTAGCAAATTACATCATCATTCGCGCCGTATTTCCATATACATTTCCGTGGCCAAAAGTCTTGTTCATCTTTCTTAGCGTTGTCGTGACGATATTCTTTTTACTCCCGGCACCAAGCAATCCAAGTCAAACCATGTTCTGGGAAGTTACGTTGCGTCCAATTATTGGTTTCCTACGTCGTGGGAGAGAAGAGTCGTTAGTTATCGAACCGATGGATGACGACAGAAGGGAAAAGTGAAATGGCATATAAGAAAATTAAACAACCAAAAATCAAGCTTCCAACCGAGATCCACAACAAGCTAAAAACTCGTTCAAAGATCAATCTCTACGAGTTCATTCCGTATTCAAAGCTGGTTGGGCCTGATAATCTTCTCGAACTCCGAGATAGTGCTAAGGGTATTACTTCAGACCCAACGGGTTATATGGACATGCTAACGATTCTAGGTAAAGACTTGTACTTTATGGATGGATCATCTGGGATTGATTCAACGGATATGATTCGAGGATTTGATGAGTTATTGACGACGTATGTTGGTGATTGGGATATTGTCATCGCACAAATGCCAGCAGAAACATCAGTCCAACAGGCATCCTGGGGGCGTGAACTATCAAAAATTAACGAAGAGTTGAATAACGCACAAACTGAACGCGCTTATCAACAAATTCTAGCTCGCCGTGAAATTGCCTTGGGAGAAATCGCAATGGGGCAACAAGTTGAAGATATGGTGACTCACGAAGAGTATACGGCGTTCATTTATGGTGAAACTCAAGCAGAAACTCGTCAATTGCGCCAAGAGTTCCAAGAGAAGGGTGGTGTAGCCATTCAAACTCGCCGCATGTCGAAGGAACGTAAGCAATCATTGCTGAAGCTGATTAATGATCCAACTATCAATATGTCTTTGAAGAAAGTGAGTGAGTATTAATGAAAAATTCAACACGTAGACGACTAGAAGCAGCCGGCTATGACTTAGACTTTATTGCCGACGTTCAGAATGACGCTCCGATGATTTTTCACTCGGATTATTTCCAGTTGGATGGTGCCGTCGGCACAATTATTTCAATTGTTGACTATCCTAAGACCGAGCAAGCCCAAGGATGGCTACGGTCATTACTGGGGTCACTTAATACAATTACACAAATTAAGATTGGCACGGAAAACCGGGAAAAGATTCGTTCTGCTTTGGCTAAAGCTAAAAACGCCAGCATCAACATTGCGACCGATAAGTTCCAACCCGAAGAACGAAAAGTTGAAGCTCGTGATGAGGCTGTTGTGAATGGGCAAGATTTGGTAACCGTGACAGTCGGTAAAGAGCACTATAAGCGTATTTACATTCGTATTTTGATGGTTGATGTCACGCTTGAAGGACTGAAGCGTCGTTACGCCGACTTCAAGGATAAGTTGAGCGACTTTAAGCCACACGTTTTTGCTGGTGAGATGCCCAATCATTTTCAAGAGTTCTTTGTCCCGGCTATGAAGGTTGAAAATCGAGCGCTACGTGATCGTGGATTTCCAATGAAAACCTACGCATTTGCGGGTACGTATATGTTTAATCAAACGTATCTAAATGACCCACGCGGTGGTTATATCGGTGTTACGTACCAAAATGGTGAGGTCATGTTTGACCCATCATACACAGATGGTCAACGACGAATGACTGGGTACAACTTGATTGTGGGGGCTGAGCGTTCCGGTAAGAGTTCACTTGCTAAGAAGCTTAGCCGTCAAGTGTTCGCTCGTGGCGATATTTTGTGGATTTTTGACAAATCAAATGAATACCAACGTCTGGTTGAAAGTATGCATGGTGTGCACTTGATTTTGGATGGTGGGTCAGACAAAGCCCAACAAAACATTATCAATTTGTTCCATGTGTTCGGTACAGTGCTTGATGAGAACGGCAACATTGACGAATACCGGTCATTTCAACAACACATCGAAAAAGTTAAGACCTACTACGGAACTATCAACCCGGACGCTAGTGTGGCGGAACTAAACTTATTAGGTTCGCTTTTAATTGAGTTCTATCACGAACAAGGCATGTGGCCTAGTTCTCCTGAAGAACACAAAGAAGACATTCGTGTCATTAACTTGGATCACTACCCAATCCTGGATGACTTTTTAAGTTTCCTGCATGGTACGACTTTGATGAGCATGGATTTCAATCAAGAGGAGCGAGTCAGAATTGATGCCATCCATTCGACTTTTACCGCCTTGAAGCAACAATATTCAACGATGGTCAATGGGGAGACAACAGTTCCCGACTTATCTGGTGAACAAGTAATTCGATTTGATACGTCAGGGTTGGCCAACCTGGATGATCGTGTGTATGCTGCCCAATACTTCAGTATTTTGTCATTAATGAACGCATACGTCATTATGAACGGGCGCAAACAACGCCAACGTTTGGAGCGCGGTGAATTTACTAAGGAGTCCGTTGCGGCTGGCACAGGTCCGCAACCACGCTACTTTTGGTGGATTCAAGACGAAGCAGACGATATTTTCAACGCACGTAATCCGATGGGTGTTACCTTTGGTGACCGTATGCTAGCACAACAAGCTAAAAACAACTTTGGTATTATCGCAATCTTCCCACGTATGACTAACGTTGTTCCTGAGGGAACAATGACCGATTCAGAGGCAGCACGTGCTATGAAGGGCTTCTTCTCCCGGTTCCAAAATCACATGGTCTTCCGCCTATCTAAACAAGATAGCCAAAAGTTACGTAAAGTGATTAGCCCGGAAAACATTTCAGATTCTCAAATGAATCGTTTGACACAGATTGCAAAGGGGGAACTATTGCTGAGCATCGTTGGATCTCAGGCGCTGTTCGTCATGTCTACATTGTCTAAGGAAGAAGAACAACTATTTACAGGAGGTTTGTAATGGCCAAAAGCGACTCAAAAAAGAAGAAGGGTAAAGTTCGTAAGCCTATTAGGCAACGCGTTACAGAACGCGCAAAATCTGAAAGAGAACTATGGCGACCTTCTAACATTGCAAAGCAAGCCGAGCAAGATTGGCAATCAATCCTAGACTCGGATACCAATCCAACAAAGCAGATTGATCCAGTAAGGCTTAAACGAGCAAAAACTCGCTTTTTAACTTCTCTAACTATTGTGTTACTGTTCATTGCCTTCGTCTTATTCATTAATCTAATTTAGGCTTAAGCACGCAGAAAGGAGATAACAATGGATACTGACCAAACCATAGATGATACGTTGCAGTCAGCAAAACGTGGTTATCAGACAATCAACAAACTAAAGCGCTTAAAAAAATATGCTGGCTGGGTGAGTGCAATTGTTGGACCGATTTTAGTTGCGTTACTGGGATTTTTTCTGTTTATGGCGATCATAGCAAGTTTGCAGCAACAATCCTGTTTTACTTCGAATGCGCCTTCAACTGAGAACGCAATTGGTGGTGACTGGAAAGACTTTAATTCTGCAACACACAAGGCTATGTCGTACACAGTCGATCAATTCAAAAACTTAGGTATGAGTGGCAATAACATTTCCGCTGCATTGGCTATTGGTTTACGTGAATCAAACTTCAATCCGGCAGCCGTTAACCCTTCTGGTGCTGTTAAAGGTATCTATCAATGGGGAACTGGTGGGATTAATGGAAACCGTTATGGCAACACAGAAGATACAGTTCAGGGGCAAATTGGATTGGCTGTCAAAGAATTGCAGACTTCTCACATCGCCACTTTGAATGCCATGAAAGATGCTGACCTTGATGGTTCATTAGAGGCTTGGGACGTTTACTTTGAGGGTGTTGGTAAGAATGACCCTCAACGAAAAGTAGCTCAAACTAAAGCTACGGCGTTGGAGATTCAAAAAGTCTTTAATCTTAACTTTGATGGACACATTGATTTGGGTAGCAGTAACGCCTTAACCGCGGCAGGGAATGATTCTGCTAACGGCGGGGCAAATTCAGATTCATCCATGTGTTCATCATCCGTTAGCGGTGCAACGTCAGGTCTGCCTGTAACGGGTGAATATCGAATTACGGGTGGTTATCCAGACTACGATGGCCAAACGGGAGCTGAACACTACGGTGTTGATTTTCAAACGGTTACTCACACCATGGACGGTCCAGAAAGTTACGTTTATTCCGTATCAGACGGTGTAGTTGTACAAAAAGCATCAAGTGTTGTTGGTGGAAATTACGTAATCATAAAAAACTTAGATGGCTCATACGCTTATTACGGGCACGCGCCAACACTTGATGCCATCGTCGTCAATGTTGGTGATCAAGTTAAGAAGGGGCAACACATCTCTCACGAGGGGCAAACTGGTGAAGCAACTGGTATTCACGTTCACTTCGGTCTAAACACGAAGACAACAAGCTTTGGACCACATGCTGACGGCATTGTTAGTCCAGGTACTTATTTGAAGGATCTGCCCAAAGAGTTGATGGTACCAGATTCGAATACTGTTGTATCAAGTGACAAGATTTTTAAAACTTCTTCAGATAAAGGTGATAATCCGCTAATTGGACCAACACAAAACTGATTTTTCGTCCGGGTGACCGGGCATACATACACTAAGGAGAAATTATATGACTAAACAAATAAACCCAAGTACTTTGAGATGGATGATGGCAGGCGTTGTTTTTCTGGCCACAATTGTTGGTCTAGTAGCTTGGCATATGAGCCAGGATTACCCAGATACGTCTAATCCGACCGCAGCCGTCCAAAAAATGGCAAAACAAAATAATGATTACGTTATTGTGTTTCATCGCACTGGATGTGCTGCATGTGAATCTGTTCAAAAACAGGTTGTTAGCGCCTTAAAAGGTAGCAACCAACGGTATGTCGTTGTCAATGCGGCACACTCTGATAGTCAAACAAAAGATTTGATGACGAAGTTTGATATTGAACACACCCCAACGTTTGTTCAGATGCGGGGCCATAAGTTTGTGGCAAGTTATACTGGGACAAATTTAACAGAGATTAATAAGCTGCTTAATGTAATTCAAAAGTGAGGAAATATTATGGCACAGCAACATAATCGGTCCGTTCCATGGGCTAACATTATCACGGGCCTCGTAAGTCTGGTTTTGGTATTGACCGGAGTAAACTGGTTCTCTCAAGCGCAAAAGCTGAGTAGTGACATTGCAGATTCCAAACGCCAAGCTGCAAAACTCCTAAAGCAAGCTGATGAAGCGAAATCCACCCCAGCAGATCAAAGCCTAGATACCAGTTCTTACGACTCGGCTACCAGGCATTATTTTGACGAGACCCAAAAAATCGCCCAAAAGAATCCGAATGGCAATGATCCAACGAATGAATTGAAATATAGCACACCGCAAGCCTATAACGTATTAGCCTCAACGTTTATGGGGCCTGAAGGTGGCATGACATTTTCATACTCTGATTTGAACTTATCGTATAGTCCTCACAACGGCGCTATCGACGGATGGGGGCAAGTAACTATTCACCAATCCGCTGGTGATCAAACGCAAGCACAAACATACGATATTCACCTTACGCTGTCGAAAATGGATAAAAGCTACATGGTAACCAGTATTATGCTAGGAAAGGTGGGACAACAGAATGGTTAAGTCTAAAGATCGTATTCTCCTGGCAGTTATCCGAATGGTTGTTCTGATTATCGCGTTAGGCGTTGCTGGTTTAGGTGCGGCAAACTTGATCATTACCAAGTCAGCCGTTAATGATGTTCGCACTCAGCAAGCTCAAAATAAGAAAAAGCTTGTTAAGGCACTGAATTCTCAAAATCCAATGCTTAACAAGCTAAATGGCGCTACTACGACCGTTTTCTCGGCTATGACAACATATCATTCGCAGGCGGACTATAATGCCCGCAAAAGCCACGTCAAGGCATATTTAACGGACGATGCATATAAGAGTAATGATGGATTCCAACTTGATCCAGACAAGCGAGTAGAACATTTGCAGTTGAATATGAGCTATGTGGACTCACAGTTCTTTCCAACAACACCAATGGATCAACCTTCAATAAACGGTCAAGTATTTGTCCAATATTCAAGCTGGCACACCGATAAGCAACCACAAGATGGTTATGTTGTATATAATGCCACGTATGACACAGATCAAAACAAGTTCAGCGAAATTAAATACGTTGGCAAATATAATATCACGCAGACTTCAGCAAATAACTAAAACAAGTCCACCCAAAATCGGGTGGACTTTTCATTTTCGTCATTACTAAATATGTATCTTAATTCCTCTTATGATTGTTACATCAAATACCTGGAGAAAAACAAGTTATGAGTAAGAAGAGCGCCGAAAAAGAAGAAATTGCTGAAGAAGAGGTGATCAAAAACATGGTCAATTTTCATAAAGAATATTCTAAAGGTGAACAGGATCAAATCTTAGCTACAAACGCGCACGGCATGTCACGAAAAGCAGTAGAACGTATCTTTCTAGGTTCTTTCCCAGGACGTCACCATCATACTAACAAACGCGATGTGAATGCCTTAGCCCTAAGCCTACTATGGGTACAAGGATGGGATTTTCGAAACCTGCTTGGCATGCTAGAGCGGCTAAATTTATCCGATACAACAATTGATCTAAATATGCTCGGCCTTAAAGCAGGTTAAGCAACGTCAGAAATCATAAATTCTATCATTCACACTCAAAACACTCTTATTTGTAGCCGCAGATAAGGGTGTTTTTTCATTTCCGCCATTTTCCAATTCGACTCAATTTCGTCGCTAATATTAAAAGTGTCCTTAGGACAAATACGTATTTTCCAGGAGGTATTGCGATGAAAGCTTTACAAATAGCAATCGCAAATAATTGGCAGAAGTTGTCAGCTTCAATCGGGGCAACAACTACTGCGCTACTCGTACCCGTTGTAGCATCTGCACAAGATTTGACCGACGTTACTAAGAATGCTGGTGGGTCAATGATGAACTACATCATCATTGGTGTCATCGTAGCTGGTGTGCTTGGTGCGGCTATCGGTATTTTGATGCACGCATCTGGAATTCAACTATTGGCACAAGTGGGAACGAAACGCATTCTCGTCGGAATCGGCGCAATCGTTGCAATTCTCTTGTTGGGTGCCTTTGTTGGTTGGATCATCGGTGTTATGAACGGTGCAGGTGGAACTATGCAATGGCAATGGCCATTTTAGGTTTTTAAATTCTAAAGGAGTAGAACATGTTTGGTAAGAAGAAAACATTTCTCAATCGTAATCCTTCAACGCCTGTTGAAGATGATTACTTTGCACGTTTCGCGGATGGGGTATTTGATCCAGATGCTGACGAAATTGTCTCTAATGTCGTCAATGATTTAGATGGATTGGTAGATTCGTTCCCAGCGATTTCATTAGCTAACTTAAAACAGCTAACTGAATCAATTAAGAACGATATCGTCAATCAAACAGGTAAATCATTTTCACTAGGAACTGTTGAGTTCTTAAAAATTGATCCTGATTCAGGTAAGGTCGTAGAAACTGGTCTTGAGTGGACAGATGCAAACATCTCCGTTGGCTCAGAGAATTTCGTGGTTGAAACTCTTAAGTCAATTTTTAATAGTGAATCTACCCGAATGAACGATGAAATCAACTTTTCGGAGTTGGCTAATGGTACAACAGAGTTCGTCCAGGCCGCTAAGAAGTACGCAAGCATGACCGATGCTGATCTGCCAAGTATTCCTACTGAAGCAGAGTACGATGAGGCGGTTCGTAAAAATGTATCGTTAAAAATTGTCAGTCAAAAATTTGTTCAAAAGGAGCCTGACACTGATCCTAATAATGATAAACCTAAAGACGATGACCAACCACAGCAGGTTCCGTCATCAAGCAGCGCTCCAAGCACTCAAAACGTGGCATCGTCATCATTAGCGGACTCTTTAGGTAATGCCCAGTCATTTAATTCGGCTCAAGCAACCGCCGCAGGCACTGCGAGTGGGGAAGACACGGTTCATGAGGAAACAAAGAAACCTAAGTCTGGTTATATTCCGGTTCAAGACAAGCATCAACGTTCATTGAGTGCTTATCAACTACTGAATGCAGTCCAAATTAATGTGCCTCAATTCAAACTTAATGAAAATGTGGGAAAGGTTGGAAGTCCTGAGCAAGACAATTATGTTGCTGCCGTATTGAACAATGAGATGGATCAATCCAATACCTTTCTAAAAGAGACTGGGAAGGCGTTCACGGATGCAATTAAGGCTTCAGTTAGCCAGACATTGCAACGAGCTGAGACTCAACGATCTAATAAGATTAATGAATTAAAATCCGTGGATAGCACCGAACTCATTGCTCAAAAGTTAAATCATGATCTCTCAAAGAAGTACGATCAAAAACTAATCGACGCAAGTAATCAGGCCGAAATTACGAAAGAGGCTGCCATTGAAGCTGAAAACAAACGGCATGATGAAGAACTAGCACGAATTGAATCAAACTATCAAGCTAACTTATCGAATCTGGCATTAACCGTCAAAAACGATAAAGAGGCTGAATATAGTCGATTGCTCCCGGTTCAACAGTCTGAATGGCGTGATAACCAGGACAAAGAAATTGCAGCTTTTCTCGATAACTTTGACGTTCAAGTGAATGCTAAGATTCGGAAATTCATTAATGACAAGCACGCAGAAGCTTCGAATGAAATGAAAGAGGCGTTTGCAGACCTCACAAATCAATTAACGTCTAAGCGCAGTGCTTTGGTTAAAGAACATCAAGAGGCTCTTAATGCCAAGCAGAAGGCAGATGAGGCGTATACAAATCGTGAAGAAGTTCAGGATATGGAACAGAAGAATGAAAATCTTCGCAACACACAACGCCAAATGATTGCTAATCACACACAAGAGCTATCAAAGAAAGACGAGGAAATTGCAAAATTGAAAGATCAATTAGACGTTGCCAATGAGTCTAAAGCGACTTCTGATGATGCACTAAAGCATCTTCAAGATGCGGCAAAAACATCCAGTGAGGTGTTGGCCGCTATCCCTGAGAGATTGCTTAACGGTGGTGTTCAGAATTCAGCTTCAGATGATTTTCAAAAGTTATTGGCAGTACTTGAAAAGCAAAATCAACCTAAAAAGTCCAATGGGTGGCGTAACGCGTTCATTGGATTAGTAGCTACCTTAGCACTAGGCAGTGCCGGTGTTGGTGGGTTTGCATATACACAACAACTTGAATCGGATCACCAAGCTGATTTAAAGAAGCTAAATGAGTCTAACAAGGAGGCTCGATCAGTGCTAGAAAAGAAGATTGTTGCTCTGGAGAAAAAAGAGCAAGCCTCGTCTTCTAACATGGCCGAAGGAGCTAGCCAGCAAACCGCTAACACTCAAACGCAACAACCAACTGCCACAGCTGCAACTACTGCGTCCCAAGTTACGCAAACAAGCTCTACGGGTACAGTTCCCGTAACTGGACAAAATCAGTCCGGAAACGTTGCTAATCAACAAACTAAGTAAAGCATTATATATTGAAAGTAGGAAAAAGATATGAGTATTAAAACTGTTGCGCCTAGCACCAAGTCACGCTCACAAAAAAAGCGAGAGTCACGCAACGAACGCTACTCACAAAGTCACACGTATAAGGCATATAAGAGCAATGGCCGATGGGTCACGGCTGCCGCTGGAGCCGTGGTAGCCACTGTCGGGGTTATGTCTATTGGTACATTGAACGTCAGTGCTGATTCAGTAGTAACGCCAACAAGTGCGGGTGCAACACAAGAGCAAGCACAAACCCAAACCTCAACGTCTTCTAAATCTGAAGGATCATCAACTTCAGATGGTATTGCGGTCGAAGTACCGCACGATCAACTTGATTCTCAAGTTGCGGCAGCTTCATCTGCCGGTGTTGTTGTAACTGAAAAGCCTGCTGTATCTTCAAGTGCAACGGGAATTTCAGAAGCAAACAAGGCCGAGTCTGAAATTGCTTCAAGTTATGCGGATCAAACGAGTTCATTGTCTGCTGTAACTTCATCACAAGTTGCAAATAACAACGCGTATAGTTCAGCAGTCTCAGCAAGTAATGCAGCATCAAGTGCAGGTTCATCAGCCATTGATAGTGCAAACAACGCTTTGTCTGATGCTGCCAACAAGGCATCTGAAGCTGGCCTTACTGTAGATATTAATCACGAAACGGTCAGTCCATCCTACGTGGCACCTGGAAATTCAGACGCTGCCGATATCACCAAGACGAATTCTGAAAACGTTGGTATCTATCAAAGCGCCGTTAGCTCTGCTGCCACTCACACAGCAAACGACGCTAGTGCAATTAACAGCGCTGTGAACTCTTACGTAACAGCCTCAAACAGCGTAGCCGCTGAGAACGCTGCCATTGATGCTGAAAATGCAAAGAAGGCGCAAGAAGCACAAAATAACGGTGGTAAGACAATTGATACTGGTCACAATGGTATTTCAGTAGTTGTGAACCAACAAACGGGTGCCATTACTTTCATTGGTATCAAGTCGGACGAAGATCTTGCGTGGGTAAAGTCTCGTGTCATCGTAGCCATTGACGCTCAAAAGGGCGCTCAAACGATGGATGGTAATTGGATTTCAATTAATCACACTGCTGGCGGTGCCTATCTAGGTGCCCTAGTAGGTGGTAATACAGACGATTCAGTCTATACCGCTGGTAGTGGCCACGCTCACGATAACGTTAGTGATGATACATTCACGTTTGGTGACGGTGGTTTCTATATTGTACCGGTAACCGTTGGTGATATGGACACCCCAACGGGTCCAAATTCTGGCCCAATTGAACAACACGTAACAATTACGACTGCTAATGGTTCAACCGACCTTGGACCTGTTTCTGGGCCTGGTGGAATTGATGGAAACACCGGTTCAAAGAATGATGTTGTGCACTGGTACGATTGGACTAACCAAGTTCAAATTCACGCTTATGTCAACAAAGACAACATGGACATCGGTACCAATGTAACAATTTTTGGTAACGCGACAACGTCACCAAACGTTACTCCTATGACACCACACGCTAAGACACCTGATCAGCCACATCTAGCCGGCACAACTTACACTGTTGGATCAACAACGAAGCCAATCAAGGCAAAGGATTTGCAAGCCGATTACCAACTTGTTGATTTGACGGTAAAGCCACAAAATGCCAAGGATGATGACGTTAACGGTGATAACATTTCCGATTCAGGTAAGTTAATCTCAAAGGGATCAACAATCCATTATTCATTGGGTAATGATGCGCTACCTGCACACCGTACCGATAAGGCCACGTCATATGTTATTACTGATACCTTGCCGGATTCAGTACACACGACGCAGGCCCAAGTACAAGCAGCGCTTAACAAGTCTGGATTGTCAGATTTGTACACAGTTAAGGTGTCCGGCGGAACCAAGGATGGCGGTCAAACCGTTGTCTACACTGCAACACAAAAGCTTTTGGATCTTATGAACGCCGATATGTCTACTGCATATCAACCAGCAACTGTTATTCTTGATGCAACTTCTACCAAGGATAATGCGCAGTTTATCAACACATTCACGACGTCAATTAATGATTATCACGTGACGTCTAATAAGGTGCCAAATTCAACGCCTGATCCTAAGCCGCACAAGGATGATTTGAATCTTGCAGGTGTAAATATTGATGGTCGTACGGTTCTTCCAGGAACCACTAACGTATATAAGCTTTTATGGGATTTGTCAGTATATAAGGGCATTACCTCAAGTGATGACCAAATTGCTAAGGGATTCATGTACCTTGATGATTTCCCTGAAGAAGCACTTAACGTTGATCCAAGCACGTGGAGCTTCACTGATTCAAATGGTAACGCTGTGAAGGGGTTGACTGCTACGGTTTACCAATCAGCTGAAGATGCTCCTGCTAATGTTCAAGCTATGCTGAAGGCTAACAACATTGTTCCTAAGGGAGCATTTGCGGTGATCTTGCCAAAGGACGCAGCATCCTTCTACAAGGACTACGTTGAAGCAGGATTGGACATTAATATTTACGCACCGATGACGGTTAAGGACACATTCCAAGGCGAGTATAAGAATACTGCTTACCAGTTTGACTTTGGAAACGGTTATCAAACTGAAACTGTGACGAACAACGTGCCACCAATGACGGCAACTAAGAGTGTTGATGATTTGGATGGTAACTCTATTGACGGTCAAACTGTGAAGGTGGGGGACAACTTCAAGTATGTCCTTCACTCACCAGAGATTCCTGCCACACACGATGGACTAGGCGAACCTCTGTATCAAGCTGGTGGATTCGATGCACTCGACCCTGAATTCGACGAATACACTGGTCAATATCGCTTCGTTAATACTGTCCCAGTCGAACTGAAGACGACACCTTCTGATTCAAGTCAAACGGCGCTTTGGAACGAACTACACGGTATGACGGTTAATGGCGTTCTTCCAGCCGGTACCGACTTGTCAAAGTACGTCACTGTTACTTATGGTAATAAGGTTCTAGAGAAGGACGAAACGTTTGTTCACGACGTGACAGACGCTTCTGGTAAGGTATGGAAGGCCGGTGAAACCGTACCAGCGGGTACAGTTATCACGAATGTATTCTCTTGGGAATTCACGCAAGAATTCCTGGATCAACTTGTTACGACTTCTGGATTGAAGTACGATACTGAAATTCAAGTAAAGCGTTTGAAGCCTACAAATGGAGACGTATTGAACAGCGCTGTATTTAGTTATAATGACGTGGAGTATAAGACCAACACGGTTCACACTCACACACCAGAAACACCAAATACACCTGATACACCTCAGACGCCACGAACGCCTGACACACCAGTCAACCCTGGTACGCCAACAACGCCGGCAACTCCCGTTAAGACGGTCGCACCGGCCACCCCACAAACTACGATTCAACCAGCTACGCCTGTTTCTACAGCCGCAATGTTGCCTGAAACGGCCGCAACTGGAAAGACTCAATGGTCATTGGGATTGCTTGAATTGGGTATGTTGATTGCCGGAATCGGTAGTGTTGCGTTGAAGCGTCGCAAGGGTGATGACGCAGCATAAACTTAATTTACTAAATTGCTAATATCTAAACAAAAGCCGATGCTGATATATTTTGCATCGGCTTTTTCTGCGTATATTGCATGTTATACCTATAAACATGTTTATAAGTATACGCACTCGTATACGTTTACGTATATTCAACATTATACTTACAAGTATACGCAAACGTATAACATACAACATACTCGAAAGTATACGCATTCACATAACATAAATTATACTTTTCTTCTGCCCATTAACACTTCATTAAACAGCATTAAATTAATCTTTTGAAAATAATTTATTGATATACCAAAATATATTAAAGTGATGTTTAATTTTATGTAAGTATAAAATAATGCTTGAACTCATGTTCAAATTTTGGGGTATATGGAGGTTCATAACATGAGACGTTTCAAGCATTTATCACAAGCTGATCGTGCTGTCATTCAACGTATGCTTGCAGAAAAGGCGAGTATAAAATCAATTGCAGATTATTTGGGGTACTCACGCAGTGCAATATACCAGGAGATTAACCGTCACACACAAACAATTACCTTTAGTGAGGATTTTAAGTACAGCAAGCCATACAACGCTCTTCAAGCACAGGATTTAGCTAACCGGTCACATTATTCAGTAGGTCGAGCTACAAAGCTTACAGAGGCTAAAAAGCGGCAAATCCGTAAGGACTTAGAACGAGGCATGACACCAGAAATGATTTCTAATACATCACGAACGATGCATGTGACAACTCGAACAATCTATAACTGGATAAATTACTATAAGATTCCAGGTGTAACACCGGAAACACACTTGCCAATGGCTGGGCGCAGACACCGACGAAGTTTGAGCAAAAAGAGTCGTAAGGACGCACTTAAAAGAGCTCGTGACAAGGAAGCCGCACAACTATCAGCAAAACACTATTGGATATCAATAAACAAGCGTCCAGAGTCAATAAGCCGCCGTAAAACACCGTTTCATTGGGAAATGGACGGTGTTGAATCTAAGAAGTCAAATTATCTGGTATTAACGTTTATTGAACGTAAAACGCGTTATATGGTCGCCATTAGAACCAAATCTAAACGTTCTTCAGATATAGCGCGTGCAATCGAATCGTTTATCAGTATGTATGGTGATCAATGCCACAGTATTACGCATGATCGTGGAGCCGAGTTTTTAAACAATGAAGTCAGTTTATTGTTCTCCCGGTACAAGATTAAAGAATACGTTGCGCATGCATATTCAGCATGGGAACGCGGATCAAACGAGAATGCGAACCGTCGTTTCAGACGATATTTTCCAAAAGGCACCGACTTTAAGCATGTCACACAAGATCAGTTGAACGATGCTACCAAACGAATGAATAATTGGCCGCTAAAATTGCATAACTACAGGACACCGGAAAACGAATTCAATAAGGCAAAAAATCGCCAAAATAAAACCAGACATAAATAATTAAGTTAACATTCATTTCAGTTTTATTTTTCAATCAATCGGATACCAGGGTCATAATAAAGCAGGCAAAACCGTCAAAATTCAAAATTGTAAACAAAATGTAAATAATGCCTAGAAACGTTGGTACTATAATGTTTCTAGGCATTATTTTTAACTGAAATTCGTTGGATTCTAAACGATTGTTAAATTTACTCTTGACATTTACCTTAAAATAACAACTCACGATAATATATATTATGTAAACTAGAATAAATGTAAACCTGAGTCATTAAAACTAGTTACCAACCTACCAATTAAAAAACGCTGCAAAAAACACATTTAGTCTTTGCAGCGTTAATTATTTTCTTTAAAACACATTGAATTGATGGACCGATCCATACACATCTAAGCTCAACCGTTCAACTAACGTAAACAATGCCGTACTGATTCTGAATCCTGACGTATTCGCAAGCTTTGTAATCACCAAATAGCCATTTTTCTCAGTTTCTCGGATTTTAGTTGCCGTTGTTAATTGGTTTGCTAACTTTTGCAATTCTAATACAACTTCTGGATTTTTTTCAACTTCCAAAGCCTCATCAATCAGTGATTCCAGTTGCTTCACATTTACTTTCTTACCAAACATCTGACGCCTCACCAAAACAAAATTACATTGGAAATGAAATCACCAATCCAACCGAATGACCGTCTAAAAGCAATGCGCCACTTATGTTGCTGAGTTCGATATTTTGTGTGCACTTGTATCAAAACAGAGATGAGGCTTACGACGACAAATATTACGAAAACAACTACAACGATTGTCAGTTCCACCATACTTCATACCACCGTTCTCAAACGTTTTAAATACGCTCGTCAAACTCGTCTTTTGGATGATTACGTACCATCGCATTCACACCAATTAAACTAATTAGACCGACAAATAGTCCAATACTACCCCAAAGAATACGTCCTGCAGCACTATCGATGAACATCAACAACCCAATTGTGGCTATAAAAACCACATACGGTAACGCAACTAAATCATGTGGCCTAAAAATAATCCTTACCATGTTTAATACCCCTCAACCATTTATTATCAGTAAGTATAGCACTTTAATTCAACCGCTAATTTTATTCTTTTTAACGGGAAATCAAGTGTCTTTATACACCAAAAAACACAACAATATGTCCAGAAGACCATCGTTGTGTTCTGCATAACTATTCCGGTTTCATTTCAATCACGACTTTACCGCGTGCATGATGCGATTCAACACGTTCATGCGCTGATCGAACGCCCTCTGTCGTGAATGGGAACTTTGAATCAATCACGATTTTCAATTGATCGTTTTGATAATATGCTGCTAATTCCTCTAAATCCTTGCCGCTTGGTTGTAGCCACCCCGCCGTTAGCGTTTTATTCGCCTTTTCAGCGTTTGACAATTGTTCATCAGTTGGCTTAGCCGAAATCGTCACTAATCGGCCACCTGGCGCTAACACATCTAAGCCTGCATCAATATCGGCAACACTGTCTAGCACCGCATCATAATTGCTAATCACGTCGGTAATCGCACGTTCGTGATAGTCAATGACGACATCAGCACCAAGTTCACGGACAAATTCCGCGTTTGCATGACTTGCGGTCGTTGTAACAGTTGCACCCATCAATTTAGCTAATTGAATCGCAACGATACCAACGCCACCAGCGCCGGCCTGAACTAGAACCTTAGAACCATCTGTCACTCGTAACTCACGTAACATCTGTAAAGCTGTTTCCCCAGCTAATGGCAAAGCTGCAGCTTCAGCGAACGTCATGTTATCAGGCATCGCTGACACTTTATCGACATTTACTGCCATAAACGTTGCATACGAGCCGAATTTACCGGTTGCATCCATATCCGGACGTGCAAAAACGCGATCACCGACCGCAAATTCGGTAACATTTGCCCCAACTTCAGTAATGATACCCGCAATGTCCCAGCCCAAGACCACCGGAAAAGTCCAATTAAACATCCCTCGCAAAGCACCTTCACGGACCTTGTAGTCAATCGGATTAACACTTGTTGCAAACGTTTCAATCAGAACTTCGTTATCTGAAATGATTGGTTCGTCATAATTATCAACGACCGTTAATTCATCACTAGATCCAAACTGGTTAATTATTGCTGCTTTCATATGCCACCTCCAGCTACTTATTATTACATAGTGAATTGTCCGAAAATATAGATTACTCGATATTCTTAGACTAACTTTTAACTGTTATCGGCATTTTTTCGCGCAGACTTGCTTAGTAAATCTATTTATGACAGCATATAAGTATGAAAAAAGAAAAAAATATATGGTGAATTGGTCGATTCTGATGGACGATGTGTTCACTGGCATTCGAAACTTGACGTTATCGCCAATCGTTGCGAGACCTGTGGCAAGTTATATGCTTGTTACCAATGCCATAACAATACTGAAAATCACGCATTTGGCCGTTATAATCAACGCAGCAACCAATTAATTGTCATGTGTGGCGTCTGTGGTCATCAGATGACCTACGCCCGTTATGACGAAATTAATCAATGCGACCAATGTGAAACACCTTTTAATCCAGGTTGTTCACTGCATAAACACTTATACGTATGCTAAAAATGGTAGTCACGACACATCATTGTCATGACTACCATTTTTACTTAGCGAACGGATGCAGAATAACTTTACCGTGGATAAATTCACCCAGATAAATATCTTCCACACCACCCATTTTCTGTTTAGAAACTTCTGCACGTAACCAATCAATATCTTTATCTAACACATCGAGCAAGTCGTAATTTGCCTGTCCATCTTGGATAAGTGGGTATTTAATCGCTTCTTCACCGTACTTAATGATTGTTAACTGACCATTTTGTTCAAGAACGGCACGACGCACAATCTGAACTTCATCAACACCAGCAGCGCGCAACTTAAACATTAATTCGCTGGCTGATAGACCAACACGCATAGTTGTCGCCACATCAACTTCACCATTTTTAATTACTGTCACTGGCGCGCCATCAATCACGCGCTTAACCCAATAATTGTGTTCCTTCAAAAACTTCAGTAACAGCACCAAAAACGTCCAGACAATCAATACCAATACAAATTGCAAGGCGGTAATATCGCTATTGTAGATAACACCACCGATAATGCCACCAAGTACATAATTTTGCACCTGATCCATTGCTGATATCGGCGCTAAGTTACCTTTACCCAGAATATTAATTTGGATAATTAAGCCGATGATTCCAATTGCTAGCTTCAAAGCAATCGTTGCATAACTTGCATCCATTATTTCACCTCAACCACTGTGTTCTCATCAAGTAAATTCGTCTTTTCAAGCGTGTAATTCGATTGATCTGCACTTAAATTAACCCGGTAGAACACGTTATCAACCTTCATAATCAAATTGTTATTCAGATTAACGCTATTAATTGACACCTGGCTATATTTAACATCCTTTGCATGGGCAACATGCTTTAGGAGCCTCACAACCTGTTCTTTTTGTGCTGACTGACTTTTGATTTGATTCATGTCCTGGTATTGAAGCCCAACAACGAAAGCAACTAACAGCAACATCATCACGCTTAAATCACGATATTTAGACTTCAGATTATTCTTAAAATACAACACCGCAAAAATTGCGAATATAGCCACCAGTATAGCGATTACAATTGTCGTTGCTGTCTCCATCCAAGAATGACGTTGTGATAAATATTCTATGGTATAGAACGTCATGTTGTTCTCCTTATTTCTAATAGTTCACTGGCCATAATACGTGCTTACCGGTGACCTATCAATCTTTATGTTTTTATTTTTCGACAAAAATTCCCGAATCAATGACCTTAGTCATCATATTAACCACGTTGGCAATGTAGACATCTATTTGTGTAATGCTAAGCACTTCAAGATCACCAATTGTTTCGCCCGTAAAGTCAGCATTATAGTCTTGAATCAACTTGTCAACACACGCCTTATCTGCGAAATCCGCCGGCACAGCCTCAGTAGCTGTTGATGGTAATGGTTGTAAACCATACTTATGAACAAGATACGGATTGAGCTTTTTAAAATCCTCATAGTAGCGTTCTAGCACTGCTGGACGTCGTGGATTATCTTGTGGTGGAACAACTTTCATGAAGACGTCTGTAAGCCAAACCTCGTCAGCCAATAAATGTGTGTAATAGCCCAAGGTAAACGAATCTGACAACGTTTCTGGATGCTCTTGTAAAAAAGCCCGTAAATCAATTCGTCTAGTTCCTCGATTACTAGGAACTAAATAATGCGTTTCGTCTTTACTCATCTGACTGATTTTATCGACATCAGGTGCTTCGTTACCTATCATAAATGCCATATCCAATTGACTGAACTTTGTCATCAGCTGTTTAGCGATGGCTGCGTGCATTAATCGTGACCCCATTACAGTGCCCCCCTCATCTTTTTAAGTCAACTTTACTCGTGAACAACAAAAAACGCCACAGGTTGCACCTGTAGCGAAGATTTGTTATTTCAGATTGTTAGTTCCAATCATGCCACGATTCTTCAAGCTAACGAAAATGACAATCATTGGGATTGCAAAAACCAACATACCTGGCAAAGAAGTTTCTATACCATACTGACCACCGCTTAGTAGCATGCCTGGATTTGCCGTTGCGTCCTTAATAGCAACCAAGGCGTTCTCATTGGCGATATTTGAGTCAGCAACAAATGTATCCCATAGTGTGTGCATAATAACCGCAGTCCAAATGTTTCCAGTTGCCAGGCGAATCAACGTAAATGTCACCCCAACAATAGTCCCAGCAACCAGCAGCATAATCGTACTTGTAAAATTCAAACTACCATTAAGCAGATGTGTTGCAGCAAAAAATACTGACGGAATAATTGTCGCAGCTATCAAACCAAAGTCACGACGAATAGTTGAAAACATGTAGCTACGGAAAATAAGTTCTTCCACCATTCCAGCTGAGAAAGCGGCAATAACCGCCATGTAAATGGTCATAAAACTTGTGTTTGGGTTAAACGTGATGTTACCAGCAAATATCATAGCCATTGTAAAATTCAACGCCCATGGCATCGCCAGGCCAAGCACAACCCACCACCAATTAAGGTGTAACTTTCCCAACCCAAATTCTTCCAAAGGAATCTTTAGCACCCAACGGTTCATTGCCAAAACAGCAACAACCGCAACGAGAATATAAACAATATCAGGTAGCGATGGAATAGGTACAACCGAGTAGGTAATTTCCCCCAACAGTTGAGCAATAATTATTATTGCCAACGCCGAAATTAAAAGCAAAATAGTCTTAACGACTTTCATAAATGTAGACATCTGAATTCTCCTCTTCTACTTACTGTCACCAGAATAGAATACGCGAGAATAATCTTTTAGCCCGGCGAAGTTTTTAATCGCCCGCAGAAAATACCAGTCAATAGTCGATTTTATAACGCAAGGTCTAGCTTACAATTACCATCAAAATCGGTATCACAACTAACATCATTAGCGTGGTTTGTGTAATTGACACAGACGCAAACTTATAGTCACCGTTCAGCTCACGTGCCATCACGGCAGCGTTCGTCATGGTTGGCATGGCCGATTGAATGATGAACACGACCTTCAACAACTTAGGCAAGTCAAATGGCATCATCATCAACGCCATAACAGTTGGCGCCATAACAAAGCGTCCAATTGCCAACGTGATGTTTTCTTTATCAGGAATCAGATCAGCACGTTGGGTCTTAGCAATTGAAAAACCGATAAAAATTAATGATAGCGGTACGTTCGTATTCCCCAGATCTGTCAAATCAGTTACCAGGAACTCCGGTAGCTTGATTTGGAAAATAACGAGTACAACCGCAACCAAAAAAGCAATCATCGGCGGTGTAAACACCCCTTTCAGCGTCTTCTTTAAGTCGAAATGTTTACCCGTCTTCGTATCGCTCTCAATCATATAAACACCCAACGTCCAAAAAACAATGGTATTAGCCATATAGTAGACCAACACATACGGTAAGCTTTCCTTACCAAACAGTGCCATATTAACCGGTAGTCCGACCGTCACTGTATTTGAATTAAACAAAAGCGACTGAAACAAACCTTTATGCGTTGGGTTTACATGAATTAAACGTGCTACAACAAATGACAAAATGAATAGCACTAACATACTACCCACCGGCAGAATCAATTTAGGCCCCAAAGCGACGAGGCTAGCCGGTGTAAAGTCCTGCGGAATACTAACAATCAAATAAGCTGGAATTGCGATTTTAGTGACAAATCCAGATAAGAATTTGCTCAATCTGCCATCGTCATCGTTAAAGATTCGCAACTTTATCAAAGCATACCCAACTGCGACGAGTCCCAAAATCATTAGAACCCCTGAGATACTGTGTATAATCGTTGCCATTTCTAAACTCCTCTCCGTGTCTAAAAAGAAGAGGCCCTACCAAAACGATAGAACCCCTTCGTGATATTTAATTTTCAGGTGTTGGGCAAACAAACTCACCACTTTGGTCAGCTGTTTCCAAAATACGCGTCACGATATCTTTCTCATGATTGTTCAACCATGCCGTTGGCAACGCATCCTTGCCGTACATTAGTCCAGCAACCGCACCAACTAGTGGCATGATACGCATTGGCTCACCAGGCATCCCCGACGCCAGCGTCAAGGCATCCTCAAAGTTATCGCTATTGAGCAAAACCCAAACCGTCGCCGCGAACGTATCCACGACATACCCAGAAGCGTGAATCTCGTTGATTGGCATGTTTTCAAAGTCGGGCGTGTTCAATGATTCAAACGCCTCCAGCTCATCAGCAAACACCGCGTGCTTTGCATAGTACTCATACGCATTACTAATTGCAAAGTCGAACGCTTCAGGTAGCTTCATCCCCGTTAACAAGCCATTGATTAGCATGGCATACATACCCAATGCAATCAATGAACGCGGATGGTTATGTGTCAAACCACCAATTTGGTGCAACGTTAACATGGCTGGATCATCGTGAATGAAGTCTGAGCCATACTTAGCATACAAGAACAGCACAACCGGTGTAATGCGCAACAGTGAGCCATTGGCGTTATCCTGTACATCGCGACCACCAGACGTGAACGGGTCTTGTGTCTGTCGGAAGTTTTCGATTGCGAGTCTTGTTACATCCCCAGCCGTTTGTGGTGCACCGTCAGCCGTATAAGCGCCGGTCGTGTACCAGTAAGAGAACTGGGTCATGATGTCGGTTAATATATAGCCGTTAGAAAGACTTGCAATGGTTGCAAGGGTTAGTGAAGAATCACTTCCCCACTGCGAACCGTCACCCATGATGATTTTTTGTGCAAAAAGGTCACCATTGATTAATCCTAGCGTGCTATTTATTAACGGATTATCAGGTAAAGTCATGCCAAAATCCATCCTTTCAAGGTTTTAATTGTAACAC
Source organism: Weissella confusa (assembly GCA_014332815.1). Taxonomy (GTDB): domain Bacteria; phylum Bacillota; class Bacilli; order Lactobacillales; family Lactobacillaceae; genus Weissella; species Weissella confusa_C. The sequence goes on from JACSZT010000008.1 coordinate 278,052, forward strand.
TAACGTAAATTATTGGCAAACCAAGCTCAAATACACTATAATTAAAACTATGAAACTGTAATAAAAGGAGTTCATCATGACGGAATCAGCACAAACGCCAGGTCTTGACGTGTTCGCGTTAACCTTGCTACGTGATCGTTTGTTACCTGAATTACTACAAGATGATCAATCAGAAATTATCTACTGGGCCGGAAAGACCTTAGCAAGAGATGTTGACCTACACGGTATCTCAGCTATCGAAGCTTTTTTCCAAGAGGCCGGTTTTGGAACATTAACCCTCACAACGCAAAAGCCAACGATGCAAAAGTGGCGCCTAGACGGACCAATCGTAGAAGCCCGCTTTAGCGAAAACCCAGAGGCTAGTTTTGCATTGGAAGCTGGGTTTATCGCCCAACAAACACAACAACAAATTGGATTTGGTGCCGAGGCACAATGGGAAGCATCAAAGCAAGCTGTTACGTTGACCGTTATGACTGAAGCTCCAGCGACACTATCTGAATAAATTAAAAACGCATGTTGACTTGGTTAGTCAGCATGCGTTTTTTGTTGGTTACTTGAAAGCACCCGTAAACTTGTAAATTGGGAAACCTTGAGAAGCAAACTTTTGCTCGTATTCCGTCTCAACGTTGTCCTTCATCTTTTCTTCGTCTTCGTGCAAGTTTAGTGAGATACCATCCTTGTAGAATTCGATGCCGAAGTTTGCAAATGAGTATAGTGAGTACTCAAACAAGCCACGGTTATCCGTCTTAAATTCTAGTTCACCACCAGCTGGCAAAACAGCTTGGTAACCTTCCAAGAATGACTTGTACGTCAAACGACGCGTTTCGTGACGTGACTTTGGCCAAGGATCTGAGAAGTTCAAGAACAACTTTGATACCTCACCCTTTGTAAAGTACGTCTCAACTCCAGCACCATCACCGTAGATGAACTTCAAGTTAGGCAAGTCGACTGGATCTTCATCCGCCTTACGTGCTGCAACAGCAACGGCTCCTTCTTGAATTTCCATACCGATAAAGTTAATTTCTGGGTACTTCTTTGCCATACCAATGATAAATTGACCCTTACCTGTACCGATTTCTACGTACAATGGTTGCACCTTTTCAAAGATGCTTTGCCAATTTCCTTGTAGACCTGTCGCACGGTCTTGTGTAATAACCAAGTCCGTGTGATCTGCCAACCATGGGCTAGTCCACTTTTTATTTCGTAAACGCACGTGAATTTCTCCTTCTAAACGTGTTTGCAATAATGCGGTTCGTATACCAGAATAACAAAATACCACCTACTACGACAAGTCCTATGACATTTTGTAATAAGAGCGTGATAGAACCCGCTAGTACACCACCCACAATCGACCAAATCAGGCCAGTTAACGCAAGCCATGGGATGAGTGCATTGCGAAATGCTTGTTGCCGTTGTGCCACCGTTACCGGGTACAAGTGGTCAAACACCAATGATTGGTGTGCGCTTGCCAATGGTAGTAATTGCAATACCAATAGGTAGAACAAAATAACAAACAAAACTGTTTGCAGCCACCCAGTTGTCACAAGCGCAACCAACAAGCCAATCAGGCTTAGACGTCCCCATACATCCCAATATTGCCCTTGACGAACGAATGTCGTGACTAACAATCGGACCAATGGGTTTCGCGACTGATTTGGCCAATGTCCAATCAAACGATCAGCCCAGCGTTGACGACGAACAGCGGGCTTCATTCCTGGTACATCAATAAATAAATTGAAGAAGCTAAGAATTGCCGCCTGGCGCTTATCCTCGGCAGCCACCACGGCACGCCAGTCAATTAAGTTATTACCAACCGTTGTATCAAACAAGGTTGTCCGACGAGCTTTCATAAAGATAAATAGCATCTTAACCGCCATTAGCGCAATGGTGACCAATAACATCGTCACAAATTTTGGCGTGAGTAGTCGAAACATCATTGGCCAAAGCAGCACGGTTAGGATTAGTTGAATCACACCGTTAACAATGACGCTATAAATCGTGGCTTGGTGAAACAAACGACGCAGCGCCCCTTCGTTTCCCATGAAGAATACTGGATCAGCACCCTTTACAAAACTTGCGGGTGTCTTGAACAATGCCAGCGTTAGTAACAGAACAAGTAATAATAAACCACGTGTCCAAAAAGTAACTGGCGCGCTCTCCCACAATTGCCGATACGCCAATCCAGCTGCCCCCAATAGAAACAGCAAGGCTAGCATAGCGTGGTCATTAAAGACATAACGTAAATATTTGCTATATTGACGCCATTCCCGTTGCCAACGTTCTTTAAATAAATGATCGATAGCCATCCTTACACCTCTTTTTGTTGTAATTCAGGTACCTTTTCGGCGAATTCGCTTGCCAGCCCAGTCGCAGCGACCTCACCATCCCGCAAATAAACAAATTCATCCGCGTGGTCAGCCAGCGTCGTCAAGACGTGCGTTGTTAGCAAGAAACTCGTACCGGCATGCTTACGTTGGTCAATTAGCGCTAACAGGTCGTTAACCGCAATAACGTCCAGTCCAAGGAATGGTTCATCAATGATAAAGAATGGCGCGTCCGTGATGAAGGCCATCACAATCATAGCCTTTTGGCGCATTCCCTTTGAGAAATGAGTTGGGAACCAATCTAGTTTATTATCCAAACGGAAAGTTGTGAGCAATTCTTCAGCGCGTTGCCAAGCCATCTTTTCATCTAATTGATAAACTGAAATTGTTAAGGCTAAGTGCTCACGCAACGTCAGCTCATCATATAGGACCGGCTGTTCTGGAATGTAAGCGATTTGGCGCTTGAATGCTTCTGGTTGTGTCTGTAGTGTTACCCCATTCAAGACAATTGATCCTTGCTTAGGTGCAAGCAAACCAATGATATGGTTGATTGTCGTTGACTTACCAGATCCGTTCAACCCAACTAAAGCCGTTAGATGACCATCTGGTACAGTAAATGAGACATCATTTAAAACAGTTAGTTGGCCGTAGCCACCTGATAAGTGTTCAATTTCTAATGTCATAATGTCACTCTCGATTTTTTAATGTACTTATATAATAGCAAATTTTCATCGAAATTTAACAACGGACAGTTTACAGCAGTCAGGGTATAATGAAGATAACAGATGATATTTAGGAGGCATTTCCATGGCAGATGTATTTGATATGATTGTTGCAGGTGATATTCCTGCTTATAAGGTTTATGAAGATGATGACGTATTGGCTTTTCTAGACCTTAGCCAAGTAACGCCTGGTCACACATTGGTTGTGCCAAAGACGCACGTGGCGGACATCTTTGAATATGATGAAGCTTTGGCTGCGCGTGTTTTGTCAAAGCTACCAAAAATTGCCCGTGCAATTAAGGCTAGCGACGAAAACATTATTGGCTTGAACATTTTGTCAAACAACGGTGAAGCTGCAGGACAATCTGTCTTCCACTCTCACTTCCACTTGATTCCACGTTATGCCAATGACGGTTTTGATATTCCAATGCCTGATCACAGTGAACAAACAGCCGAAGACACTTATAAGACACTGGCTGCTAACATCGCCAGTCATATGGAGGACTAAGTATGGACGCACTCAAGGATTGGTTTACCAACTTGAAGCAGCAAGTCACACACTTCACGACGGACACGAAGCGGACAGTATCAGCGACTAAGGATGTGAAGGCATCTCTCGCCAATGTCCAAGCAGAGTTGCCAGCCGTGCAAGCACTTGTGAAAGATGTTCAAATTCAAGTTGAGAAAATGAATTTCAAGAACAAGCCCCGTTTGGAACGTATCACGGAAGCACAAACTCGCATCCAAGATGCACTCAATTCATTAAAAAAGCATTAAGACACTCGAAAGCGCAAACGTTGTTCTGGCAATGTTTGCGCTTTCATCATATACCAATGTATACCAATTCACATAATTTCCGGTGGTTAATTCAAACATTGTTCAAAATTCCCCTATAAACTAGTTAGTGTTAAGTCAAACTGACAGTTAATAAGAGAAGGAAATTAAAAAATATGCGAATTGAAATTGTAGACACAAAGCAAGATGTCACAAACGAGACATCAAAGATTCTATTGAACAAGATTTACGATCGTAAGGTACAAAACATTGCCTTGACGGCTGGCACAAGCCCTGTTGCTTCATACGAGCAATGCTTGGAAAAGTTCACGGAGCGTATCCACGACCCTAACATGCCAAAGTTGCACATGTGGAACTTCGATGAAGTCCCACAAGCTGGTTCTGAAGAAGGTACAACGACGTCAACGTTGCGTAAGTACTTCTTGAACCCTGCTGAAATGCCCGCTTACCTTTACCACCGTTTGGACTTGTCAAACTGGGATACATTGGACGAGCGTTTGGCCGAAGCAAACGGTTTGGACTTTATGTTGCTTGGAATTGGTTCAGATGGTCGTTACGCTGGTAACTTGCCAGGTGTCACGAAGTTTGAAGACGGTACGCGTTACATCCCTTCTGAAGCTAACGACCAAGTATACGCTGCATTGGTTCACACGGTTGGTTCAGAAGACAAGGTGCCTGAGGGATACGTTGCCATGGGTCCTAAGACAATTATGAGTGCTAAGGAAATCTTGATGATTGCTTTCGGTAAGAAGAAGGCACAAATCGTTAAGGAAGCTTTCTTTGGCCCAATCAGTGAAGATGTACCTGCTTCAATCTTGCAAGCCCACCCTAACTTCACGTTGTTGTTGGATCGTGAAGCTGCGGCAGAAATCTTGCCACAACCAGCAGTTGCGCCTGCAGAAGCTGAAACTATCACACTTTAATAGTTTAATGAGAACAAAAATAGCGGTTTGTCAGGCGACAACCGCTATTTTTTATTGCACTATGAGAAAATACTTATTTATTATTTGATTTCAGCTCATAATCGGCGTAGACTTGTTTCTATCGTTATGACGAATTGCGGAAACAATTTTTCGCTAGACAAAAATATAACCAGTAAGAGTGAGGTTTTTTCTGATGCAACAGAAACGCGACACCTCCTTCTTCGGCCAACCTCGAGGCCTTATGACCTTGTTCTTCACCGAAATGTGGGAGCGATTTTCATACTACGGCATGCGTGCCATTTTACTTTTCTACATGATTTATGCGGCCGACAAAGGCGGTTTGGGATTTAACGAAGCCACCGGTGCTGCTATCATGTCGATTTATGGGTCAATGGTTTACCTATCGGGAATTGTTGGTGGTTATCTATCTGACCGTGTCCTTGGTCCATGGCGTACCGTTTTCTACGGTGGTGTCTTGATCATGTTCGGTCACATTGCCTTGGCAATGCCATTGCATGAAATTGGGTTGTTTGGCTCAATTGCCTTGATTACACTCGGAACTGGACTCTTAAAGCCCAACGTGGCAACAATGGTCGGAAACTTGTATGACGCCAACGATGAACGTCGTGACGCCGGTTTCTCAATCTACGTCTTTGGTATCAACCTCGGTGCCTTTATCGCACCGTTGCTAGTTGGTTGGTTCCAAGTGCACGTTAACTTCCACGTTGCCTTCTCGTTAGCCGCTATCGGAATGTTCTTCGGTTTGGTGCAATATTCATTGGATGGTCGTAAGCACCTTAAGGATGTCTCACACCAAGCACCATCCCCATTACAACCTAATGAAATCGCCCCATTGATGTGGAAGTTAGCCGGAATCGTTATCGCATTCATTGCCATTATCGGCATTATGGCTGGTACGCACAGTTTGTCAATTAACAGTGTGATTAACTTGTTGACGTTCGTCGCCATCCTTGTGCCAGTGATTTACTTTGTTGTCATGTTGACCTCAAAGAAGACCACTAAGACAGAACGTAAGCGTGTTTGGGCCTACATTCCCTTGTTCATTGCGGCAATGCTGTTCTGGTCAATTGAGGAACAGGGCTCAGTTGTCTTGGCCTTGTTCGCTTCAAATCAAACGGCGCTACACGGTATGCCAGCTTCATGGTTCCAATCATTGAATCCATTGTTCATCATGTTGTTCACGCCATTCTTCGTTTGGCTTTGGTCAAAGAAATTGCGCGATAAGCAACCCTCAACTGGCGTAAAGTTCTCACTTGGTTTGGCATTTGCTGGTTTGTCATTCGTTTGGATGGCCGTGCCAGGCATGATGTTTGGTGTTAATCACCAATTCAATCCATTGTGGCTAGTTGCTTCATGGGCATTGGTTGAAGTTGGTGAGATGTTGATTTCACCAGTCGGTTTGTCAGCATCTGCTAAGATGGCCCCCGTTGCCTTCCAAGCGCAAATGTTGACGGTCTGGAACTTGTCTGACGCAACGGCACAAGCAGCTAACGCACAATTGGTACAACTTTACTCAAAGTCTACTGAAATCAATTACTTCTTGATTATCGGTATTATCACGATTGTTGCTGGATTACTCTTGTGGTTCGCAACCAAGAATATTAAAGCCTTGAGCGAAGGTTTGACAGAAACTGCTGAATAACAAATGAAGCCTCGCATCTTAGTTGATGTGAGGCTTTTACTTTGGCTGGGGATGGTTTAAAATTTTAAGTCTTAAGGAGAGTTTTCATGCTTATTTCTGATACCACAATTAGTTTGGATGATGTTACACCAAACAATACCTACCGTAACGTTCACTTCACCTACTCTAGTCGTGCCATTAACATACAGGATGTCACATTTGAACGTGTGACGTTCGACCAAGATGACTTCTCAGATAGCACTTGGTCAGATGTCGTATTTGATCACGTTGATTTATCAAATACTGATTTCGCCAGCGCCATTTTCTATCGCACTAGCTTTAATAACACCCAGCTAACTGGGGTTAACTTCTCAGGTCTGCAAAGTGAGTGGCGCGATACCGAAATCAACAACTCATTGGCTGATTTCATCAACGTCAGCGGGACGACCTTCCAAAACGTCGTGTTCAATAGCACACGTGTTCGTGATAGTTTCTTCCACGGCATTCGCATTAAAAAATCACTTCGTTTTGTCGAAAGTGACCTTGATAACAGTGATTTTGCTGGTAGTAAGCTGGCAAACCTTGATGTATCAAATGCAAATTTTGAAACCTTATTATTTGATCCAGCCCTAGCTGCTGGTATGACAATTAATACGTATCAATCCGCCTTGCTTATTCAGAGCCTGGGCATCAACATACACTAAAAAGGGATCGAATATACATTCGATCCCTTTTTAAATGCATTATTATCCCTGACAATTCTTAGTTACAAACTAAAATTTCGCTTCAATAATTTTTGCGTGCTTCAATTCGGCCACTGTGTGGGAACCCGTAAGCTGCATGACAATTTTCAACTCCTCCGCCAAGTGTTCAAATGCTGACTGAACTCCTGCAGCCCCGCCAAGATTGAGCGCCCATAGCATTGGTCGTCCCAACGCTACGACATCTGCACCAAGCGCAATTGCTTTTGCAATGTCCTCACCCCAACGAATGCCTGAATCAAAGATGATCGGCACACGATGATTAACGGCTTTCGCAATGTCAGCAAGGACGTCAATCGAAGCCGGTGCACCGTTCAGTTCACGCCCACCGTGATTTGACACCCAAATGCCATCTGCACCACCAGCAATGGCTGCCAATGCATCTTCTGGATCTTGAATTCCCTTTACAATCACTGGCAAACCGCTTGCCATATCTTTAATCTTCGTAATATCAGACAACGCTAAGTCTTGCTTGGCGCGTGCGTATATTTCAGCGATGCTAAGGCCCTCACCTGTACCAGCCGCATTAGAAAAGGCCGCTAAATTATCCATTGGCAACGGAAATTCGAAGTTATTAATAATATCGGCTTCTCGATAACCACCTAACGTCGAGTCCGCCGTTAAAATAATGGCCTTATACCCCGTTTCAACTGCTTGATTAATCAAAAATTGATTAAACTCATCATCACGCGACATATACAGTTGGAAGAACTTTGGCGTTTCCGGTGACGCCTCGGCAACGGCTGCAACACTGGCATTCCCATAGGTCGACGCGCTGAAAATAGATTTTGCTGCCCCAACACCCTTTACAGTGACGCTTTCCCCACCTTCGTGCATCAATCCTTGGGCAGCAATTGGTGCTGCAATAATCGGCATCCCAAGCGGAATGTCAAAGAGCGTTGTCGTCATATCAGGCTCCGCAATGTTTTGAAGCATTCGCGGAATCAATTGATAATGACGAAATGCCGTTTCGTTATCCTGGAGCACCTGCTCATCCGATGATCCACCATCAACATAACCAAATGCCCCTGACTCCGTTCGTGACTCGACTAAAGTCCGCAAACGTGGCAAGTCAATGATGTCTAACTTTTCTTCTGCTGTACTTGCGTTGTAAGTCATTTTAATCCCCCTATTTGTAAAAACAACTTTGTTACTCGCTTCCATATAGTAAGTGTATACCTAAGATTTAATTTGGCTGTCTTTATATTTTGAAAACGCTTACAAAACAGTGGACCGATATTCCGGATTGTATGTCCTTGAATGGCTATACAACAAAAAAGGATAGCCTGGCGACAACCAATCTATCCCTACAAACAGTTTATTTATTGCGCGCATTCTGAATGATTGTTGGCCAATCCATCACTAACTTCGCACCCGATGCCTTAGCATGCCCACCACCATTAAAGTAGCCAGCAATGACTGAGACATCAACATCCTTATCCTTCGCAACACGGAATGACAACTTGCCGTTATTAATGACCAAGCCGAAATCGACATCTGGTAAGTTAGTCAACGCATTCCCGATTTCTGACATCTGGCTAGATGCTGTTGTATAAGCATAGTGGTACGTCTTGTCAGGCAAAACCAAATCAGCAAATTCAGCCTTTTCTGCCTTCTTAGCAACGTAGTCTTGGTTAGACTTAATACGTTCGTACACCAGCGCCATAATCAAGTCTGAGAAGATCGTTGCTAACACGGCACTTGGCACATCAACTTCAGCAAATGTCTTATTCGTTGCTTCATCCATGAACGCACTGAAGCGGTCACGACCAATGAAATTGAACACTTCATTGAAGACTTGCGCATGTTGACCAGTTTGTTGCTCATCAGCATAGCGCTCATCTTGCCAAGTCCACGTATCGTACAAGTTAGTCAACTTAACCAAGACTGGTAGGAATGGTAACTTTGCCAGTGCAGTTTGATTGTCATTAAACGCCAACTCAGTCGCAGAGGACGTACCAGTCTGATCCGTCACAAATGTGGCATCAACAGTGGCCGATTCCCAAACGTCTTGATTAGAAACGTGGTGGTCATAAACTGTTGGCGTTAGGTTGGTTTGGTTATGGAACTTAGCCAACATTTCGGCTGACGGCGTGTTGTCCAAGAAGATTGCTTGGGTATATTGATCATCCCCAGCCAAAACATCTTCCAACACGGCATCAATACCAGCAGCACCAGCATCTGCATAACGAATATCCGATTCATTTGCCGTCGCATACTTAGCGACTAAGCCTGACATAACGCCATCTAGGTCAGTGTGTGTCACAATTAGCGTTTTTGACATGTTTATTACTTCCTTTGAACTGAATAATACTTATCTCCATCTTACGTTTTGTCGTGACTAATCACAAGTCATGATGTCGGTCGTTCATTAGTGTCGTTAACTTCCGCATGGTATTCGCATTACGCACGGTTATTCTAGCAAACGCAGTCGTTGTACTAATCCGCAATAATCTGGTTTTATTACGAAGTTCTGCACCAGTGCTCATGAAAATGAAACGTCTGTACAGCAACACGCGATTTTCAGGTCCAATGTAGGGTGCGAACTCATCCAAGTCTCGTTTCGCTTCTGCTTCCGAACTGGCAATTATCAAATCATGCCGACCGTCATCTTTGATTCCCCACCAGTCTGGTGAATGACTCATCATATCGTTAATGTCGGCTACCGACAATCCGGACAGGTGTATTTCAAAGCCCTCATGTGCTGATAATGCGATACCAAGGCTGGCAAAATCAACCATATCAGATTCAGCATCGGCAACAACATTACCAGCATTTCCGAACGTGATGACGTTATGAAACCCCTGTTGTACAAACCATTCACGCAACTCGCTCATTTTGACTTTACGTTTGCCACCGACATTTATCCCCCGGAGCAAAATCAGATATGTGTTCATTTACCCCTCCAGTACTAACATTAGTCTTCTGACTTGAAATAATCAGTCGCTAAAATACTATAGACCTTACTGTCAACGTATCGACCATTTGGTAATAACTCATAATCACGCAGTGTTCCTTCATATTGCATGCCAGCCTTTTCCATTACGCGTCCCGAGCCAATATTTTCTGGTGCGTGGAATGATTCAATGCGGTGCAACTCTAGTTGTTCGAACCCCACCGTGATCACCGTCCGTAGCGCCTCAGTCATAACCCCTTGTCCCCAATAAGCGTGATTCAAGGCGTACCCAATTTCAGCCGAATTGTTTTTCTCGGTTGGTCGGATATCAATGCTACCAATCATTTTGTTAGTTGCTTTTTCAACAATGACATACTTGCCCAGTGGATCAGCTAAATGAAATTTCTTTATGCTGATTTCTAAAGTGTGTGCGATTGATTCCGGCATCGGTACGTGAATCCACTTTAGCACCTCTGGATTATGAAACATTTCAAACATATCAGCGGCATCTTCTTCAGTCGCATGTCGATACAAAAAGCGCTCGCTCTCAAAGTTATCTAAGTCAGTTACTCTTTCAATTAAAGTCATCCCCATTACCCCCGTAAAACCAAGTTTTAGTCAGTATACGAGCTTCAGTCGATAAAAACAAATACAACCTCAATCGCCGCAAGAACAGCCACTGAGGTTGTATTTGTATTATAGATTCAGTTCGCTCGCCGCATCGGCATCCAAAATCAACGTGAAATTAGGATGTAGCTGCAAAATACTTGATGGCACATCTTCTGTGACCGGTCCAAAGAAAGCCTGCTTAACCATCGCCGCCTTACCTTTACCGTTCACAATCATGACAGCATCACGCACTTGGGTCATAACAGACTGTGGCCCCATCGTAACATAGAAGTCAGGTGCCTTACTTTCATCACCACCAACTTCGTCAACTAGCACCTCACGCAAGGTTGGTGTCGCATCAGCTTCAACGCGATATGTCTGATTGCCAAACTTGGTGGCACCAGGCACGTTACCAAGGAAATGACCGTCAGCACCAAGGCCCATCAACATCAAGTCCAAACCACCATCCGCCGTAAGCTTTTCATCCCACATTTGATAATTCTCAGGTGTCAGGCGCTCGATTTGTGATTCAGACACCTTTGCCGGCGTAAAGAATAGACGACGTAAATTAGTCATCGTCACACCTTCAGGCTCACCGTTGACCGGCACTTCATCAAAGTTGTAAAAATGAACGTTCTCATAATAATCACGTCCCGCGACTTCATCCACCAGCAACTGGTAGACACCCTTAGGCGTATTGCCAGCTGTAATGGCCATATTCACACGCCCAGACTTAAGCATCGTTGCAAGCAATTTATGGGTAGCAAGCCGACTCATTTCATCATAGGTATCAGCAACAATAATTTTCATTTGAATATCCTCACATTTTCCTGCAGCATATTTCCTATCCAGTTTCATTGTAGAAATAACTATTGGTGATAATATGCTGAATAATTGAGACTATTGTTGATTTTGTGCGTCAAATGCGTATATGTCTTTTTTATCAAAAAAGACCGCGCCATTCAGCACGGTCTGTAAGATGCCCATCAATTAATTATTTGAGATTGTGATATTTTAATTTTAAGGTAGCGTTGGTCCTACAAGGATATAAGCGATGATGGGCATCATATTGTTAGTCGCCTAGGTTTTCACCATGACTCGCAATGACTTCCTTGTACCAGTGGAATGAATCCTTACGTAAACGATCTCCTGAACCCTCACCCATGTCATCCAAATCAACATAGATGTATCCGTAACGCTTCTTCATTTCACCCGTTCCGGCAGAAACAATGTCAATTGGTCCCCATGACAAGTATCCAATCACTGGAATGCCGTCCAATACAACTACCTTCTCAACTTCAGCCACGTGAGCTCGCAGGTAATCAATGCGGTACGGATCATGAATCTCACCATTCTCCACAGTGTCGTATGCCCCAAATCCGTTTTCGACAATCATAATTGGCAAACGTGGGTACATATCGTTCAATTCATTCAACGCATAGCGTAATCCTTGTGGATCAACTGCCCAATCCCAGTCATTAACCTTTACATAGTCGTTCTTAACTGTTTCAACATGTGATGGATTATCAATCTCTGTATCAGCATCAGTCGCAGACTTTACCGTCTTAGAGTTATAGTAAGAAATGGCCATGTAGTCAACCGTACCGGCCAACAAGTCAGCACGGTCTTCATCTGTGACATCAGCGCGAACGCCAGTCTTTTCAAAGAAGGCTTCCATCTCAGTTGAGTACGCGCCACGAACGTGCACGTCTGTGAACCAGTCACGCGTTTGACGCGCTTTTTGGAAAGCTAACATGTCTGCCGGCTTAGGACTAGCCGGATAAAGCGCAGCAACATTTACCATCCCACCAATGATAAAGTTTGGATTAATCTCATGACCCAACTTAACCGCCTTAGCTGACGCCACCAACTCATAGTGACCAGCTTGCATCATAGCAGCTTGTTTTTCAGCTAACGTAGCATCTTCTGAAAACTTCAATCCGGAGTTTGTCCAAACCATAAATTCAAAGAACGGATCGTTTGAAACAGCCGCTTGGTTAGAAATTTCGTTGTGCGTCATCCAGTAAGTCACTTTATCTTGGTAACGCTCAAAGACAACCTTGGCATAATTCACAAACAAGTCAATTAACTTACGGTTACCCCAGCCACCATATTCTGTAACCAAGTGGTACGGCATTTCAAAGTGGTTCAATGTCACAACCGGTTCAATACCGTGCTTGTGCATCTCATCGAACAAGTCATCATAAAATGCCAACCCCTCTTCATTTGGTTCAGCATCGTCGCCGTTTCGAAAAATACGCGTCCAAGCGATTGATGTTCGAAAGGCCTTAAATCCCATTTCTGCCATCAAGGCAAGATCTTCCTTGTATGTGTGGTAGAAATCAATGCCGTGATGATTTGGATAATTCAATCCCTCAATCACGCTATCAGTAATCTGACGTGGATGTTGGTGACTACCGGCAGTAAGAATGTCCGCAATTGATACACCCTTACCGCCTTCTTGCCAGGCACCTTCTGCTTGATGGGCCGCAATCGCGCCACCCCAAAGAAAATCATCATTCAACTTAAGTCCCATGTTATCCCCCATAAATTCTTATGTCGTTTCGATAACAATATTGTAAACGCTTTCTTCTGATGAGAAGCACCGATTTTTGACCTTAATTGACGTATTTTTATCGATGACATACTTCACAAAAAAACATGATGACTCCATCTGAATCACCATGTGGACAGTTCTATGCCAATATCGTTCTAACTCCGTCAGCAAATGAGGTCACTTTAAACGTTGGAAAGCGCTTCGTAAATTTGTCAGTTACAAATATGTTGTCGTATTGATAACGAACCAGTATTTCAAGTTGCTCAGCGCGAATATGATTTTCACGTGCTTCTTCGCGAAATACGTCTAATGAGATAATGTCGTACGTTACCTCGTGCCCAACAACTTGTTCAGTTAAGGCAATCAAATCTTTATAGCTGATGCCTGGTTCAGTGGGCAAATGCCAAGTTTGCCCGTAAGCATCGGGCGTATTTCCTAACAATGCCAACGCACGACTTGCATCGGGCGTCCAAATAAACGTTCTTAAAACAGTGTCGTTTACAGGTACTTGTGGTGTTTGACCGGCTTTAATACGATCAAAAAGCATCCCGTTTGTAATCCCTTGCGTACGATCGGGTCCATAAAATTCTGGCGCACGTCCAATCACCGCTTGCAAACCTTCATTGTCCATTGCAGCTAATAGTCGTGTTGCAATTTTTGATCGCACCACTGATTTGCGCCCCACTGGCACGAATGGACTTGCTTCCATTTGAGGTGTCGCATCTTTTCTGTACATATACGTATTATCAAAAAATGCTAACTTAGCATCAGCTTTAATTGTTGCTTGAATCACATTCTCAACAATTAGCGGAAATTGTTCTTCCCAAGTCGTTGCATCCATTGGTAATCCCACGGTGAAGTATACAACTTCGCTGCCGGCTATTGCCTCAAATGTTTGCGCTGGGTCCGTTAAGTCAGCGACCATCAACTCATCAGTGTCATGAATTTTCTGGGGATGCCGACCGACTAAGCGAATTTCCTTGGTGTAATGTTGATATAAATCTTTGGCAAGTACCGTCCCAATTTGGCCGTTACTTCCTAGTATTGTTTGCATGTTAATTGCCACCTTTCCCTATCCGCAATATATCATAGTCTGTGGTCTTTTAAGCTAGGTATCAAAAATTTTAATTTTTGCGTATAACTCACTTAATTTTTGCCGACCTTGTTGATAAACCTGGTTAATTAGCTTGAAAATTGTTACATTTCCTTTGAAAGCGGTTTCAAAAGGAGGTCTCACAATGAGACAAAAGATTTCAACAAGTGTCGTTACTGGTCTAATCGCAACTGGCTTAAACTTCACACCAGTTCTAGCGGACAATCATACTGTCACCACTGAAAGTGGTGCCGTACAAGGGCGTTCTGAGAACGGTGTTAATAGTTGGTTTAACGTTCCCTATGGCCACAGCGAACGTTATGAAGCGCCAACGACTCCAGTTGCATGGCAAGGTACTCGTGATGCAACTGTGCCCGGACAAGGTGATATCCAACTGGATAGTAGCAAATCTACGGTAAATGCCCCGGTCACTAAAGGATTTGAAAACGATCTAACGCTAGATATTTATCGGTCAAAAACCACGCACAAGAAATTACCAGTCCTTGTTTATATTCATGGTGGCAATAATCAGAGTGGCCTCTCAACTGAACTATCAGGGGCGTCTTTTGTAAAAAGACATAACGCTATTTTTGTTTCAATTAACTATCGTTTGGGAGGCCTTGGCTTTAATCCTTTGCCAGCACTTAAAACGGGAACAAAAGCAGAAAATTCTGGTAACTTTGCCCTGCTCGACATGCACCAATCATTTAAATGGTTGCATGATAACATTAGCCAGTTCGGAGGTGATCCTGACAATATTACCGCAGCGGGTTTCTCAGCTGGCGGACGAGATGTCATGGCAATGTTGATTTCTCCCATATTTAAGAACGATTTCAAACAGGCCATTGTCTTCAGTGGTGGTATGACCACTTCAAGCCCTGAAGATGCACAACAAATTTTTTCTCAAAAACTTGCCCCGCTGGTGGTTGATGACGGTATCAAACCCGACGTCGTAACCGCTAAAAAATGGCTTTTGTCTTCTGATGCTGAAGTAGCAGCTTACCTAAATAATTTGTCTGCTGAGCGGATTACCGCACAATTAGGTGGCGATGCTGGTATTCGGATGGCTGGGTTCCCCCATTTGTATCGGGATGGGTATGTTTTGCCAAAACAAGGTTTCAACACTCAAAAATACTTGAATGTCCCAGTTTTAATGACCACTGGATCACAAGAATTTTCATTATTCGGATTAAGCGACCCGTACTTCAAATCAGCCTTTAGCGATGGTAAGCTAACTGGAAAATCAACAATTGCCAAAGAATTCCGATTTGTGAATAAGTATGGTGGTGAATTGTACCAATATTTCAACGTACAACGATCAGCTGAAAAAATGACCAAACACCGCACCGCACCAACATATGCCCTACATTTGGATTTTGGTGCAGATAAAAATGCGATTGACCAAACCAGCCAAATGAAATTACTGCGTTCATTTCACGGTGTATTTGTGCCATTGCTAGATACTGATAACACAAATTATAAGACATATGTCGGTAAAACTTATCAAAGCACCGGGGCCAAAGAGATCGCCAATACTTTCCAGAACTCAATCTATCGCTTCATGACCACTTCACACCCAAGCCAAGCAAAAAGCGATTGGCCACCTTTTACTGGCGAAGCAAAAAACATCCGCGTGTTATCCGCAACTGACAAGCGTGTCGAACAAAAGTTGATTCACGCTAACCAAAGTGGTCCGTCAATCATCAAGCAGATGCACCAAGATAAAACGTTAACATCTGAACAAAAGGACAAGCTGGTTCATGATGTTCTTAATGGGCGCTGGTTTAGTGCACCATTAACAAAATGGTAGTTATCACCGAAAAACAACAATAACATCACGGCTAAGCATATCAACAGTCGGCAAAATTTCGGTATTTAATCGGACTTTTGCCGACTGTTTTTGATTTTGTGGTTAAACCGTTTTAGCTCTGTTAACATGTCAAATATTGCGACTGATTGCTACCAGTTCAGTCCAGAAAAAAACGGCATCTCAATCACGAGATACCGTTAAGATTTCTAGTATTTATCAAATCGCATTTGTCGTTGCACCTTAATTGCTTCTGGTCCCAACTGGAACAGTTCGTCAATCGCTCGCAATAAATCGCGACGCAAGTTTGCATAAAACAGGCTGCGATTGTTACCCTCGAGAATGACACGTTCCACGATATTTTTCGCCAATAATTCTTGTGGCGTTAAGCCCAACAAATCGGCCGCTTCTGGTGCACGCTTGGCATCTTTGAACATAATTGAAGCAAACCCTTCAGGTGACAGCATCGCATAAATAGAATGCTCAAACATCCAAACTTGGTTCGCTGTCGCTAAAGCCAAAGCACCACCTGACCCACCTTCACCATAGATAATGGCAATCATCGGTACGGTGAACGACATGCTTTGCACGATGCTTTCCGCAATTGCTTGGCCGACACCACCTTCTTCCGCTGTTTTACCAGGAAAGGCACCAGGTGTATTAATCAACGTAATGATTGGTCGATTGAATTTGTTAGCTTGTTGCATCAGACGCAACGCCTTACGATACCCACTCGCTTCAGGTGAACCATTACGGGTTTGAAGCTTTTCAGCCATCTCATCACCACGATTAATCGCAATCATCGTGACCGGTTGCTCACCGAGCATCCCCACACCACCAATCACGGCTGGATCATCACCTTGTGCACGGTCACCATGAAATTCTTGAAAATCAGTCACGATATTAGCAATCAAATCACGCGCCAAGAAACGGTCTTCACGGGCGGCCCACGCAATTTCAATTGGTGTTAATTCACTCATGATTACGCCTCCAATGGTGCTTGATGCACACGCAATAACTTGCCAATGTATGACTGTAACTCAGGACGTTGCACAATCGCATCAATAAATCCGCTTGCTTGCATGTGCTCAGCGCGTTGGAAGTCCTTTGGTAGGGTTTCATGAATCGTTTGTTCAATAACACGTCGACCAGCAAAGCCAACCAACGCGTGTGGTTCAGACAAAATAATATCGCCTTCCATAGCAAATGACGCTGTCACACCACCCATTGTTGGATCAGTTAGGACAACCACATACAACAAACCAGCTTCACGATGACGTGCGACGGCTCCTGAGACCTTGGCAAGCTGCATGAGACTCATAATACCTTCTTGCATGCGCGCACCACCAGAAGCCGAAAATAGGACAACTGGCAAGTGCTTAGCTGTGGCATCGTCGAACAAGCGGGCTAATTTCTCACCCGTTTTCGCGCCTAATGATCCCATCATGAAACGTGCATCCATCACGGCAACTGCAGTTCGTCGACCATCAATGACCGCTTCACCAGTCATAACTGCTTCCTTCATGTCCGTCATTGCTTGTGCCTTGGCAAGTTTCTCAGGGTAACCAGGAAAGTCCGGCGTTGTCATTTCAACATCCGCATACCATTCGGAAAACTTATCCGTCATCAAATCAAGGCGTTGTTGCGCCCCCAAACGGAACCCGTAACCACAAACACCACAAACCAGGTATTCACCCAATTCTTCTTGGTATTGTTGGGCACCACAGTAGGCACAAGTTACCCAACTACCGGCCGGGACCTTATCAAACGCGTCCGGGTTAGGCGCATGCTTAAACTTATCAGCTTGATTATCAAATAATTGGGTCATGGCGCTTGCACCTCTTCCTTTGACCACGCAGGCAAAAAGTCCGTTTCGACAAAATCAATTGGTACAAGGCCTCGCTGGACACGTTCATCCTTAACCAATGCCCGTTGCACCGCTAGATTAGTTGAAACACCACGCACAACCACTTCATCTAGCGTACGTGACAATTTTTTAAAGACATCATCACGGTTATCCGCTGAAACAATCACCTTACCCAACATTGAGTCATAGTAAGGTTGCACAGTATCACCCGCATACATCGCTGAGTCAAACCGGATGCCCGGGCCGCCAAATGGCAAGTACGTAAAGTCAACTTGGCCAGCACTTGGACGGAAATCATGCATCGGGTCTTCAGCATTCAAACGAACTTCAATCGCGTGTTGCTTAATTTGAATATCTTGTTGTTGGACTGGCAACGGCTCCCCAGCTGCAACGGCAATCTGCATCTTTACCAAGTCCAAACCAGTCACAGCTTCGGTAACCGGGTGTTCCACTTGAATGCGTGTATTCATTTCCATGAAATAAAAGTTATTATCACGGTCAGCCAAGAACTCAAACGTTCCGGTGTTCTCGTAAGACAAGGCATTCGCCGCCTTGACCGCCAACACACCAAGCTCTGAACGCATATCACTCGTGACACCAACCGCTGGTGATACTTCAATCATCTTTTGGTGGTGACGTTGAATTGAACAGTCGCGCTCTGGGAAAAAGACCGTCTGACCCTGTTGATCACGCATGATTTGGACTTCGATGTGACGCACATTTGTCATCACCTTCTCAATATACATATCAGCTGAACCGAAAGCTAATTTCGCTTCGGCTTGTGCCCGCTCAAATTGTTGGGCCAGCTCTTCACGATTGTTTAGCAAACGCATGCCTTTACCGCCACCACCAGCGGCTGCCTTCAACATGACTGGGTAACCAATTTGATCACTAACAGCGATTGCTTCGGCGCTATCGGTCAAAGTGCCAACACTACCGGGGATGACTGGCACACCTGCCGCGCGCATCGTTTCACGTGCTTGCGCCTTATCACCCATTAAGGCAATTGTTTCTGCGTGTGGTCCGATAAACGTGATGCCAACATCCGTCAACATATTCACAAACATGGCATTTTCAGACAGGAATCCGTAACCAGGGTGAACGGCATCAACACCTGTTAGTAAGGCCGCGCTCACGATATTTTTCATATTCAAATATGAATCTTGAGGTCGTGGGCCACCAACCGCAATTGCCTCATCAGCTAATTGCACATGCAACGCTTCTTTGTCGACCGTACTGTAAATGGCCACCGCTTTGATGTCCATCTCATGCAGTGCGCGAATAATGCGTACGGCGATTTCGCCACGGTTCGCTACCAAAACTTTTTTAAACATAATTAACTCCATCAAATGAAAAGAGGCTGGAAAAATTCCCAACCCCTTTCAAACTATGCCGGTTGAACCGTATACAGGATATCATCGTATCCAACGACAGCTTCATTATCGACATTAACAGCCGTAATAACACCAGCAACGTCACTTTTTACTTCCGTCATCAATTTCATGGCTTCAACAATGGCCACCGTTTCACCGACAGCGACTGTGTCACCAACTGATTTAAAGTTCGCAGCTTCTGGCTTTGGGGCCAAATAAACGGTACCAACAAGTGGTGCTTTAATCGTCACCGTTGTATCCACAACAACTGATTCGTCAGTCGGCGTTGCCACGTTGGCAGCTGGTTGTTGTGCCATCATAATTGGTGCTTGGTCGTTCTTGCTGAGATAAAGATGTGTTTCTTCAGTATCTAGCTTGAATTCACGTAATGAGCTCTGCTCAAAATCATGCATCAATGCTTGAATATCGCTTAAATTCAAACTCATGATATACCCCTAATTTCTATAAACATCGTATATCAAGTATATCACATCTCAACAGGCCTTTTCGGGCAGAAAAGGAGTTAAACCCCAAGTTGCAACTTCAATTCCATCACCGCATCACGCAAGCTAGCTGCTTCTTCGAAGTCCAAACGCTTAGCTGCTGCACGCATTTGATCTTCCAAATTGGCAATCATGGCTTCTTGATCTGGACGCGCCATATCCTTGAAGGCCACTTCTGTGAAGCTTGCAGACTTGTTGCTGTCATCGTCAGATTCGTGGGTGACCGCAATCAAACCACGAATTTCCTTCTTAATGGTGTGTGGTGTAATACCGTGTTCCTCATTATATGACATTTGGATAGCGCGACGGCGTGCCGTCTCATCCATAGCTGCCTTCATTGAGGCCGTCACATCATCCGCATACATAATGACGTGACCATTCTCGTTACGAGCGGCACGTCCAATCGTCTGAATCAAAGAACGGGTATTGCGCAAGAAGCCTTCTTTATCGGCGTCCAAAATGGCCACCAATGACACTTCAGGCACGTCAATTCCTTCACGCAACAAGTTGATACCAACCAAGACGTCAAACTTACCCAAACGCAAATCACGGATGATCTCAGTTCGTTCAAGCGTCTTAATGTCTGAGTGCAAGTACTTAACCTTCACACCGACGTCTTCGAGATAGTCCGTCAAATCTTCAGCCATCTTCTTCGTCAACGTCGTCACAAAGACACGTTCATCCTTGGCGACACGCTCATTAATTTCACCCAACAAATCATCAATTTGACCCATAACCGGACGCACTTCAATTTCAGGATCCAGCAAACCAGTTGGACGAATAATTTGTTGCGCAACATCCTTGTTTGACACACGCTCTTCTTCATAATCACCCGGTGTGGCTGACATGTAGATAATTTGGTTAACGTGTTCTTCAAACTCATCCAGACGGAGCGGACGATTATCCAACGCTGATGGCAAACGGAATCCGTAATCAATCAACGTTTCCTTACGAGCGCGATCACCCTTATACATACCACGTACTTGTGGCATCGTCACGTGGGACTCATCGACAACAATCAAAAAATCATCCGGGAAAAAGTCGAGCAACGT
Source organism: Weissella confusa (assembly GCA_014332815.1). Taxonomy (GTDB): domain Bacteria; phylum Bacillota; class Bacilli; order Lactobacillales; family Lactobacillaceae; genus Weissella; species Weissella confusa_C. The sequence continues at coordinate 298,976 of JACSZT010000008.1, forward strand.
AAATGGTGGCTCACCTGGTGCACGACCATCCATGTGACGTGAATAGTTTTCAATACCGCTGGTGAAGCCCATTTCACGAATCATTTCAATATCGTACTCAGTACGTTGCTTTAAGCGTTGCGCCTCCAACAACTTACCTTCTTCTTCAAACACCTTCAATTGGGCGTCCAACTCGGCTTGGATTGTCTTCAAAGCACGCTCACGAATCTCATCATTGGTCATAAAGTGGGTTGCTGGGAAGATGGTTGCCAAATCCAAATCAGCCGTCACTTCACCAGTCAACGAATCCACTTCGCGAATGCGATCAACTTCATCCCCAAAGAATTCAATGCGAATCGCCTTCGCGTCAGATGACGCTGGGAAGATTTCCAAAACATCCCCACGCGCACGGAAACGACCACGTTGGAAGTCGATATCATTGCGTTGGAATTGAATATCAACCAAGCGACGCATCAAATCATTACGCTCGATAATGTCACCAACACGAACGTTAATAACGTGATCATTATATTGTTCAGGACTACCCAAACCAAAGATAGATGAGACTGAAGCCACCACGATGGTGTCGTTACGCGCTAGCAATGATGCCGTCGCTGAATTACGAAGCTTATCAATTTCATCATTAATTGATGAGTCCTTTTCAATATACGTGTCAGAAGATGGCACATACGCTTCGGGTTGGTAGTAATCATAGTAAGACACGAAATACTCAACCGCATTATTTGGGAAGAATTCCTTGAACTCACCATACAATTGGCCCGCCAAGGTCTTGTTGTGTGACAAAACCAAAACTGGCTTATTGGCCTGGGCAATGACGTTTGAAATGGTGAAGGTTTTTCCAGTTCCGGTTGCTCCCAACAAGATTTGTTCCTTAACGCCATTCTTCAAGCCAGTTACCAGCTTATCAATAGCTGTGGGTTGATCCCCAGTTGGCTCATACTTTGACACAACCTCGTAGGTATGGCTGTCATCACGATTAATCATATTCGCCTACTCACTTTCTGCATTAATAGTTATTTTCTCTCAACAAACACAAAAGCCCACTGAGAACAGTGGACTTCTCTATTTATCATTATAACAACTTATGACTACTTTGCATTGAAGATGCCGATGTAGATGCGTTGTAATTGTTCTGAACCTGGAAATTGCTCGTCCAGCAACTCTGGCAGCACCTCACGAATAAAGTAAGCCACACTTGGCATGTCACGGAAAGCGAAAATCGTTTCCAAGCTTTCCTTGTAAATTTCCAAGAACACAGGCTCTGGGTTACCCTTTTGTAATTCGCCGTATGCTTCATACAACAAGTCAACCTTATCAGCCACTGACAAGATACGTCCTTCAAGCGTGTCATCCTTACCCTCGTGAAGACGACGCTTGTATGCTTCCTGCAACTCAACTGGAATCTCAGTCTTTACAAAGTTATCTGACAATGAGTCTTCCACATCAGCCAACATTTGACGCAAGGTTGCTGACGCATACTTAACTGGTGTGCGAATATCACCGATAAAACGTTCCGTAATATCGTGATTCAAAGCCTTTTCGTAAAGCATACGCCAGTTAACATCATTACCCGCTTGTTCTTCGATGTCACCCAAGAACTGCGCAGCCTCGGTAACCTTCCATGAGTGGGCGGCCACTGAATGAGGTTGATACTTAAAGTACCCCGGTGCGCGTGTGATCATTTCAAGTTCATTCAAACCTGATAAATATTGATGCATCCCCATTTCATTCATCCTCCCAAAAAAATATATTTTTACTACTATACTTGTTTAAGTTTATGAATGCAAGCAAAAAACCAGACCAAATTGGTCTGGTTTCAAATAATTAGTATGATCCTAGAATCGTAACTGTGTATTTGTTGTCCTTTGCGTCCGTCGTCACGTAAGCTTGCATACCTGTTGACGCTTCAATTCGAATTTGAACTGGCACCCCATTTGGTAGGTAACTTGGTGCGATTTGCGCAATGTAATTAGCAAAACTTTGGATTTCGGTTGCTGAATAGAACTGTGTTGAGACTGTCACATTCAAACCACGCAACGTACCATCACGGTATGCGGCTTGACCAGTCACAGATGCCAAGTTAGGGAAGAATCCTTGTACCTTGTCGACAAAGTTTGTGAAGCTCGTGTTCAATGAACTTGCAACCGACTTTGATGACGTCGTACCTTCTTGCATTGGCAACACGACCGTTTGATTATTCAAGTCAGTCCATGAACCAAGTGCATCACCTGACTTAGATACGTTCCAGCTGTAGAAGCTACCACCAGCCAATGAATCATCCTTGGCTTGGGCGTACATCGCCACGTAGATTGGGACATCAGCAGGAATATCCTTCATTGCACGGTAACGCTTAACGACTTCAGCAGCCATTTCCTTACCGTGAGCAATGCGGTCAGCTTTATCAATATCTTGCGTAAAGCTAGGCCCATCTTTTTCCTTTTGATAAACGTCTTGGGTGTTCATTCCCATACCGATGACGATACCAGCCAACTTCAAGTTATCACCGTCTTGCGTCATGAAGTCTTGTTCTTCAATTGTTTGCAAGTAGATTGGTGCACGTGAATCGTCAGTCTTACCATTATCCTCAGGATTTAGTCCTGTTGGATTATCGCCTACCTTGCGATTCAACCAATCTATAGCCGTTTTCATAGACAAGTATTGACCTTCTTGGAACACGTACTTAGATGTACTGAAATGCTCCTTAGAAAAGTCAAGCAACCCATCTTCGAAACCAACGAGATTAAAGGTGTTACCGGAATTCAGTTGAGCCGTCAAGCCGCGGGTCTTGTTCGTCAAATACTTACCGTCCTTGACGACAGTCTTATAAACTGAGTCATCAGCTTTTCCAGTAACCTGAACACCCTTCTTTGATGAAGATGAGCGCGTCGTCTTCGTCGTACCAGAATTATTAACTGATGACGAATTCTTTGAGAAAAAGTTACCAAAGAAGACCAATGCTACAGCCAAAACTGCCACAACAACTAGTGCAGCAATCCATTTAAGTGCACGCATCATGAAAAACTCCTCTTACCCACTCGACACTACCATCGAGCGGTTTCGTTTTTGATTATTATTTACTTTCCATACTATCACGCAATTGTGATTCTGACCAAATCTCTATGCCAAGTTCTTGGGCTTTTGTTAACTTTGAACCCGCATCTGCACCGGCAATCAGCAAATCAGTCTTCTTAGAAACCGATCCGCTCACCGTTGCACCTTGCGCTTCAAGCCAAGCAGTCGCATCTGAACGACTAAACAGCTCAAGCTTTCCAGTCAAAACCACACGCTTACCAGAAAAGATCGTGTCAGTTGCAACTTCAACCGCTTGTGTATAACGCGTGTTAACGCCAAGTGATTCGAAATCACGAACCAGCTCTTGGGCGTGATCTGTATCGAAGTATTGCGCAATACTGTGGCCAATAATCAATCCCATGCCTGGCAATTCAGAAATTTCTTCGGCCGTTGCATGAGCAATGGCATCCAACGTGACAAACTTAGCCGCAATCGTCTTCGCAGCCTTCGCACCAACGTTACGGATACCAAGTCCGAACAACAAGCGCTCAACTGAATTAGCCTTTGAATTTTCAATGGCCGTTAGTAACTTGTTTGCTGACACTTCACCAAACTTGTCCAGCGTAAGCAATTGTTCAAACGTCAAACGATACAAATCAGACACTTGATCAACCATCTTCTTATCAAGCAACTGTGCCACAATCTTTGGTCCAAGGCCATCGATGTTCATGGCATCACGTGATGCAAAGTGCGTCAATGATTCTTGTACTTGTGCCGGGCAGAATGGGTTAATGCAACGAAGGGCAACTTCACCATCAACGTGTACTAATTCCTGACCACAGGCCGGGCAACCCAACGGCATACTATATTCAATTGAATCCGCCGGACGTTGCTTCAAAATCACTTGACCAATCTCTGGAATAATATCCCCAGCCTTGTGCAACGTCACCGTATCACCGATACGAATGCCCTTTGCTTCAAGGTATGTTGGATTGTGTAGAGAGGCGCGTGAAACCGTCGTGCCGGCCAATTGAACTGGGTCCATCACCGCAGTTGGCGTGACCGCCCCAGTACGTCCAACCGTCCATTCAATATCACGAACAACCGTCAACGCTTCTTCTGGTGGGAACTTATAGGCAATGGCCCATCGTGGCACCTTCACCGTGTTCCCAAGTTCTTCATGGTAAGCCAAGTTATTAACCTTAACGACAATACCATCGATACCATAAGCCAAGTCATCACGAGTCGCTGTTTGATTCGTAATGTAAGCTTCAACATCCGCTTCTGAACTTACCACCGCATTGGTTGGATTGGTTGGCAAACCAAGTTCTGCCATGCGAGCTAACAGCTCAGCTTGCGTCGTAACACCCAAAACGTTTTCAGCATCAACCGCAAAATACAAGAATGCATCTAGCTGACGTTGCTTTGTGATTTTGGCATCCAACTGGCGCAATGAACCAGCTGCCGCGTTACGTGGGTTTGCAAACGTTGGCAAACCGTCACGCTCGCGTTCCTCGTTCAACGTCACAAAGGCAGCCTTAGGCATGTACACTTCACCACGGACTTCAACAGTCAGTGGTTCGTTCAACTTCTTAGGGATACGCTTGATTTGTCGGACGTTAGCGGTCACATCTTCACCGATGCTACCATCCCCACGTGTTGACGCTTGCACAAGTGACCCATTTTCATAGACCAAACTGATGGCCAAACCATCAATCTTTAATTCCGCATTGTATGCCAACGGTTCGTGGAATGACTTTTGTGTCGTAGCCATCCAGTCTGCCAACTCTTCAAATGAAAAGACGTCACCCAGTGACAACATTGGTACCGGGTGGGCAACCTTTGGCAAATCTGACTTCACTTCACGACCACCAACTTGTTGCGTGATGGAATCAGCCGTCACCAACGCCGGGAAAGCAGCTTCCAAAGCTTCTAGTCGGTTATAAGCAACGTCATAAACTGAATCTTCAACTGACGGTGCATCGTTTTCATAATATTCACGTGCCCATTGCTTCAAATCAGCTTGCAAAGCAGCAATCTCAGTCGCCGCGTCTTCTTGTGAAAGATCTTTAATATCCGTATTAATATCTGCCATTCAACAGTCCCTCTTTGTTAATTGACTTTTTGGATTGGTGCAAAGGCAGCCAGCAAACGCTTGATACCTTGATCTGGGAACGCAATGTCCAATTCTTGGTCTTCACCAGTTCCTGACACCTTCACAACGTGACCAACACCCCACTTCTTGTGACTAACCGCATCCCCAATTGTCCAAGCCGCCTTATCAGCGCCAGTTCCTGGGTTGTTAGTTGTCATGGAAGATGTTGTGCGAGTTGGCGTTGACGCCACTGATGATTGGCGTTGACGACCAGCAAACGTCGTTGCCGTCGCTTGTTGTGTGCGACGGGCAAATGGCAAAGCACCATCACGATTGGCAGTCGTTGACAACGTTTGACCAGCTGGTTGTTGAATCAACTCTGGACTAATCTCATCAATAAAACGTGATGGGATATTACTTGTCGTTCGTCCGTATAGCAAACGTGAATAAGCATTCGTAATGAACAACTTTTGCTTAGCACGCGTGATACCAACATAAGCCAAACGACGTTCTTCTTCTAGTTGGGCGTCATCAGCTGCAGCACGAGACAATGGGAACAAGTTTTCTTCCATACCAACCAAGAAGACGACTGGGAATTCCAATCCCTTGGCAGCGTGCAACGTCATCAACGTCACTTGGTTGTCTGCATCTTCATCGACACTATCCAAATCAGAAACCAACGCCAATTCACCAAGGAAGTCCACGTACTTTGAGACGCTTTCTTCGGTTGGCTCGTACTTTTTGTCGAATTCTTCCGTTACTGACAGGAATTCGGCCAAGTTTTCTAGACGGCCTTGGTTTTCTGGGGTTGGGGATGCCTTAAATTGCTCCTCGTAACCAGAACGTTCCAAAATTTGACGGGTCAAATCAGTGATGCTCAAATCAAATGACATTTGTTGACGAAGTGAGCTAATCAAATCAGCAAATTGCGTCAATTGGTTAGCCGCACGGGCCGTCAAACCTGGAATCATGACCGCATTTTGGGCAGCATCCAACAATGGCCAGTTTTGTTGCAAGGCAAATGAACGCAAACGTTCGATTGATGTATTACCAATACCGCGTTTTGGTTCATTGACGACACGCAAGAAACTTTCATTATCAGCCGGATTCGTCACCAAAGCTAAGTAGGCCAACACATCACGGATTTCCTTACGCTCATAAAACTTCGATCCGCCGACCATCGTATAAGGGATGTTCGCCTTCACCAAAGCTTCTTCAATTCCACGTGATTGCGCATTCGTACGGTAAAGGACGGCAAAATCACGGTAATTGCGCTCATCATTTTTAACACCATCACGGATTTGGGCAATGACATACAAGGCTTCATCCTTGTCAGATTGACCACGGTAATAGGTAATCTTTTCACCCATTCCGTTGTCCGTCCAAAGATTCTTCGCGATTCGCTCGTTATTGTGTTCAATAACTGCATTCGCCGCATCCAAGATAGTTTGCGTTGAACGGTAGTTTTGTTCCAACATAACCGTCTTCGCATCTGGATAATCCTTGGTGAAGTTCATGATGATTTGCATGTTCGCACCACGCCAACCATAGATAGACTGGTCTGAGTCACCAACTACGGCCAAGTTACGGTGCTTAGCTGACAACAACGTGACCAATTCGTATTGCGCATCGTTGGTGTCCTGATACTCATCGACGTGCACGTACAAGAACTTTTCTTGGTAGAATTCCAAAACTTCTTGTTCTTGGTGCAACAATTCAATCGTCAACATGATCAAGTCATCAAAGTCGACTGATTGCGACAACGCCAATTGGTGTTGATACTCCTTGTACGCCTTCGCAACAATCTCTTCAAATGGGCCATTAGCCATTTCTTCGTACTTCTCAGGCTTTTCCATCGCGTTTTTTGCGTTTGAAATGGCCCCAAGCACTGAACGTGGATCATACTTTTCGATATCCACGTTCATATCCTTCAAAATACGCTTAATCAATGTTCGTTGCGCACCGGCATCAATAATTGAAAAGTCCTTCTTGTAACCCAACTTATCAATATCGCGACGCAAAATACGCACTGCCAACGCGTGGAACGTTGAGACCCAAACGGCATCCGCATCTTCAGCATCAACTAGTTGACCAATACGTTCCTTCATCTCACGGGCAGCCTTATTCGTAAATGTGATGGCCAAAATACGCCATGGCATCACATTCAAATCTTTAATCAAGTGGGCGACACGATGCGTCAAAACACGTGTTTTACCAGATCCGGCACCAGCCATAATTAGCAACGGACCTTCCGTTGTCATAACCGCTTCTGCCTGTTTGTCGTTCATGCCATCAAGTAGTGAACTCATGTGTTTGCCCCTTTCAATCTTTAAAAATTAGCGGATCTTCTTTCCCCAGTATTGGTACAAATCAACCTTCAATGCACCGTTGTACAACTTACGCTTCTTAGTAGCCTTAGCACCGAAAGCTTCTTCAAAGCCTTCATCTGACGTCAAAATGTACTTTGACCACGTTGGCATGTTGTTGTAGATGTGACCCATCTCACTGTAAAGTTGGCGAGCAGCATCCTCATCACCCAAACGTTCTCCGTATGGTGGGTTAGCGACCAATACACCATTAATCTTGTCAGTTGACCAATCCTTAGCAGCCAATTGCTTAAAGGTGATGTCATCACCAACACCAGCAGCTTCAGCGTTTGCCTTCGCGATTTCAATCATGTTTTCGTCGATATCGAATCCTTCAATATCCAACTCAACATCAAAGTCAATCATTTGACGTGCTTGAGCCTTCAACGTTTCACCAATCTTCTTGTCGAACCAGTCCCATTGCGTAATATCGAACTCACGGTTCAATCCTGGTGCAATGTTGCGACCAATCAACGCAGCCTCAATAGCAATAGTTCCTGAACCAGTCGTTGGATCAACAAATGGATTGTCTGTAAACCAGTGAGCCAAGTTAACCAATGCAGCAGCCATCGTTTCCTTTAGTGGCGCACCACCCTTTTCAGTACGGTAACCACGCTTAAACAATGAATCACCTGTCGTATCCAGCGTAATCATGACATGATCCTTATCAACGGCCGTTTCCAAAACAAAACGGTTTCCCGTTTCTGGCAAGTAGCCACGCGCGTGATAGGCATCCGTCAAACGGTTAACAATCGCCTTCTTCGTGATTGCTTGTACAGTTGGTACAGAGTGCAAGATAGAGTTCTTTGAGCGCCCATTTACTGGGAACTCAGCGTCATATGGCAACAAGTCTTCCCATGGGAATGCCTTCGTCTTCTCGAACAATTGGTCGAAAGTCTTGGCATCAAATTCAGTCACCACAATTTTGACACGATCAGCTACACGCAGCCACAAGTTAGTGCGGTAAATATCTTCAACCGTTCCTTGGAAGAAAACGCGTCCATTTTCAGTTTGGGTTGCATAACCCATGTCCTTCAACTCACGAGCAACAAGGGCTTCAAGTCCTGCTCCCATGGTGGCCATCAATTTAAATGTTTGCATAATTGTCACCTTTTTTCTTAGTTATGTATCCCAGTTTCCTGGGTTTAAGTGCAAAAAGAAAGCCGACGCCACAAGGACGTCGGCTGCCTGATGCATCAGCTATAAGCCATGTTTTGTACCGAATATTGATTGGCGGTCAATACCCGGTGGCAATCATCTATCTCAGACATTTCTGTCTCCCCGACCATCACTTCAATTTGTTAGGTCAAGCGCCCCTACCAAAGTTTGGGTTGCCCGCTCGAGGGGTTTACCGCGTTCCACCCGTCGCATTTCTTTGACGGTTCGTCACTGTGGCACTTTAACAACTACTCAACCATAGTTACCCGTAGGTCTTTCGTTGGCCGTCAACCGACAAGTCGGCTGCCTAGCCTTATTTTTTCAGCTAGCACGAACACTACTGACATCGCAGTCAGTGCGAGCATGGACTTTCCTCATACGGCATAAGCCATACGCAATTACCCGCTAATACATCGTATTTACTTATTATACACTTATTCAGCCGTTTGTGTAGCCTTTTCTTCAGCAACTGGTGTTGGCGCCTCTGAAGCCGTACCAAATACACGGCGTTCCAAGTTAGACAAACGCTTCAAAATATCCATGTTTGTGTTTGCCACTGGCGCTGGAGATGCCTTAGGCGCCGTTGCCGCAGCTGATACTTGCTTCGTCAATTCAGCAACTTGCGCCTTCAACTTCTCGTTTTGTGTCGTCAATTCATCAATATTACTTTGGAACGCTTGATAATCTGACATGATTTCATCCAAGAAAGCATCGACATCCGTCATATCGTATCCAGTACCGATACGCGTCTTCTTAAATTCCTTCGTCAAAATTTCCTCGCGGTTGTGTAGCACGTTTTCCATCACTAGGACTCCTCCGTTTTGTTCGTATTATTAGTTTAACAGGTTTTAAACTCAGTTACAAAAGCACTTTATGTGAATTGTTTGTGCCCTAGTCTTCCCAAAGCGTTTCTTGGTACTCGGTTGCGTAGTCTTGCAAACGGTCTAAATCCACCCGGCGCACCGGATAATCATGGTTTTCCGCAAAATCGTGAATGGCAACATCATCATATCGTGCCTTTGATTCAGTTGCTTCTTCATCGAAGAAAATAACAGCTTCATCAGTGTGCGTTAACATAAAATTCTGGTAAGTCACCATTTGATTGCGCCCTGCAAAGTCCCCCTGCGAAACAGCGCTTGTAAAATTGACTGATGACTTTAGCTGCGTCAATTTTTCGGCATTTGCTTCATTCCATTGGCTACCAAATTTGCTAAACGGCGTCATCAACGCAATCTGGAACTCAGGGTAAGCTTCGTCCCGCAATTCCAACGCAACTTCAATCGCCCATTGTTCAATGCCTAATTGGCCACCAGTGATCAACCAATCAGTACCATCTTGAATCGCGTTTTCCAAAATTTTACGCAATGCATACTTAATTACCATCAACTTTGGGTCCTTTGTCCCCATCACGCCCAACTCATAACTGCGGAACCCTGTAATCCAAATTCGATGCAATTCACCATCAACTGTCAACGTCATCACCTCTTTACGTATTACTTACATTATAGGAAAGTTTGTCAGAATAATTGTCATTTTGCTATAATATAAAGGATACCTTAAGACGCAGGAGTACGAAATGGCTATTAACTATCCAAATGGACGCCAATTTAATCCGAGTGCGTTTTCAAAGCCGGTCTCAAAAGGTGTTTCCCAAAGTAATCGTGGCATGTCATTGGAAAATGATTTGAACGACGCAAATGCGTACTACCTAGCAACAGATAAGGCTGTGATTCATAAAAAGCCCACGCCTATTCAAATTGTTAACGTTAGCTACCCCGCCCGTTCAGCTGCGAAAATTACGGAAGCATATTTTAGACAGGCTTCTACCACAGATTACAATGGTGTTTATAATGGGCAATATATCGACTTCGATGCGAAGGAAACGACCAATAAGCAGTCATTTCCTTTGAAAAATGTCCATGAACATCAGATTAAGCATTTGAAGCAAGTGGTTACACAGCATGGACTCGCTTTCATGATTATTCGCTTTTCCAGCCTAAATGAGACATACGTCATTTGGGCAGAGCTATTATTCACTTATTGGGATAATCAAGAAACCCAACGAAAGTCGATTCCATACGACGTTATTAAGGCAGAAGGTGCGTTAGTTCCCCTCGGAATCAACCCAACCACGCCCTACTTAACCGCTATTGATGAATTGCTTAATCAACGTAAAGTATAAGGAGAACTATTTGTTATGACAGAAGAGATGTCACGCGTGCAAAGGTTACGCTCAAAAAAGAAGACATCCCAGCCAACTTCAAAGTGGAAGCGCTATACAAAGTATACGTTGCTAACGCTTGTGACGCTTGGCGCAGCCGGCACATTGGCCGGAGTTGGTGCTTTCACCTACTATGCTTCATCAGCACCTAAAGTGACAAATGCTGCTCTTGTCGGCACTTCACAAACCCAATACTTGGATAAGAACGGTGACGTTTTCTATACAAGTGGCTCACAAAAGCGTGAGATTGCCAAGCAATCTGAGATTCCACAAGAAATGCGTATGGCCGTAGTTTCAATCGAGGATCGTCGTTTTTACAAGCACCACGGTGTTGATCCTCGCCGTATTCTCGGCGCTGCATTTGCTAACTTCACTGGTTCATCACTTGGTTTGCAAGGTGGTTCTACCCTAACGCAACAATTGATTAAGTTGACTGTTTTCTCAACAGCGGCTAGTGACCAAACGTTGAAGCGTAAGGCACAAGAAGCTTGGCTCGCTTTGAAGCTTGAGAAGCAATACTCAAAGAATCAAATTTTGACGCTTTATATGAACAAGGTTTATATGGGTAATGGTGTTTATGGTATGAAGACGGCTGCTGATTACTACTTCGGTAAGTCACTTGACCAATTGTCAACGCCTCAAATGGCCTTGTTGGCTGGTTTGCCACAATCACCTACTGGTTATGATCCATATACTAACCCAAAGGACGCCAAGAATCGTCGTGACGAAGTTCTTGAAGCAATGGCCCAAAACGGCGTTATCACGCAATCTAAGGCCAATGAGTACATGAAGACGCCAATCGACGACGGTTTGGTCTCAACTCACTCAGATCAACTTGAAAACACTGAAGAAAAGACCAAGATTAACCAAGCGTACATCACATCGGTTAATGCTGAATTGAAGAGCCTTGGCTACAATCCTGACACTGACGGTTTGACGATTCAAACGAATCTTGAGCCAAAGGTACAGAACCGCGCCTACAACATTGTTAACACAGAAAACTATGTTGCTTGGCCTGATGATGAGATGCAAGTTGGTTTGACAGTTACCGACCCTCGCAACGGTGATGTGATTGCCCAAATTGGTGGTCGTAAAGAAACAACCCTATTTGGTACCAACCACGCAACTAACACCAAGCGTTCATCTGGATCAACAGCTAAGCCTTTGGTCGCATACGGTCCAGCAATCGAAGATATGAACTGGTCAACGAACCACGCCGTTGATGACAATGCCTACAAGTATCCTGGCACAAACATCTCCGTGAATGACTTTGACCACCGTTACCTTGGTACGATTTCAATGCGTACAGCGATTGCACAATCTCGTAACATCCCTGCCGTTCAAACGTTGCAAGAAGTTGGTTATGACAAATCTTCTGCATTCCTTAAGAAGCTCGGTATTAACGAAGATCCTAAGGAGATGGTTGCCTCAAACGCCATTGGAATCGACATTTCAACTGAGCAAGAAGCAGCTGCCTACTCAGCATTCGCAAATGGTGGTACTTATTACAAGCCATCTTACATTTCTAAGATTACTGACCGTAGTGGTGCCGTGAAGAAGTTTAGTTCTAAGGGTTCAGAGGCTATGAAGTCTTCTACAGCCTTCATGATGACAAGCATGTTGAAGTCGGTTATCAGCGATTCATACGCCAAGATGATTGCAACCGATGCTTATAATCAAGCTGGTAAGACAGGAACAGTCGCTTATGGCGAAGATTCAAACATGTCAGCTGATTCAGCAATGGATACTTGGTTCACTGGATACACTAAGAGTGCTGCCATTTCTGTTTGGACAGGTTATGACGATCCAAACGAGGTTGGCCACGATTTGACTGGTAACGAACAATACATCATGTTGAAGGTTTATGGCGCCTTGATGGATTACGTAATGTCTGATTCTTCAATGGACGGATCAGACTGGACGGTTCCTTCAACCGTTAAGCAAGTTAATGTTTACGGTAAGAAGGAATACCAAGTGGCCGGTGCTAACGTAGCAAACGAAAAGACGGTCGGTGTGGCATCAACATACACACCTTCTTATTCTTCACGTTCTACGTCAACGTACACGCCATCATCAAGCTCAACAGCCAGCTCACAACCCGCTGAAAGTTCAGCGCCAGCAGCATCAAATGAACCAGCAAGTTCTTCTACGCCTGCTAGTTCATCAGCTCAGAGCTCAAGTACCCCACCTGCTAGTTCGTCATCAGAACAACGACAGCAGTAATTAAATAAAAAACAAGGAGTCGAATGGTTTAATTACCGTTCGGCTCCTTGCTTTTTATTATTTAAATTTTGACCAGTCAGTATTCAAAATATCAACATTCGTTGGAATGTTAACTTTTTCATCTGAATTCAACTGCTTGAATTGCGTCCGCTTTTGACGCTCCTGACGAACTTCCTGGACAGAACGATAATTTTTCTTCTGCCAGGCCACCAGAATGGTCTCAATGTAACGCAGGTTTAAGGCAGCATTCAAAACCGCTTCCTGCACCGCTGCTTTGATAAATTCGGGCTTGAAATGATCCACGTCAAACCAGTTTTTAACAGTTTCCATCTCCATTTGACTTAACGGACGACCAAACTCTTGCTCGATTAAGTTATAAATCGCTGCACGACTCAAATCGTCCTGATGCGTTACCGGTTGACCTTGCGTGGCAACACGCTGCGCCGCAGTCATCGTATCACTACCTGGTTCAGAAACCAACTTGTCATATAGTGGTTGGAAATCCAACTGTGTGCTAACGCGACCAGCACCATCACGCATACTAACAAAATTAACCAATCCCTTGGCGCGCATTGCCTCAAGGTGTCCAAACACCGTCTGCGCATCCCAGCCAAGTGTCTCCCCAATTTTTTGCGTGCTAGGTTCTAGTTCGCCACGATCAATACCTGCCTTCGTTTGCACGTAAACAAGCAATTCTTCGTTCGTCATGCCAAGGTCACGGTAATGTTGTAGTAAATAGTTACTGATGCTCGTTGTACCAGCTTGCATAAACGCTGCAAAATTTAATTTATCTGTCATACGTTCCCCTAACTAAAATTTGAAAGCATGTACCCCATACTTTTCGATTTTTCTATTATACCCCCATATTTCCGTCAACGCGATGGTCATATTCAGAGTACGCTAAACGTCATAGGAGGATTTGCAACATGGATAATAATGATAATCGCCCATTGTGGCTACGTCCCTGGTTCTGGCTGGTAGCACTATTCTTTATCGGTCGTCGAAAAAAGAAAAACAAACAACCAAAATAACTTACCACGATAAAAAACCGCTGAAAACAGTTATAACGACTGTTTTCAGCGGTTTATTAGTGTTTGTATTTAGCTTATGGCCACAAACGGTTCATCGTTCGTGGGAATGTGTAAATGCTTATACACCAGTAGTTTGAGAGTTCACTGGCGCAAATATGGCGCAAATATTAAGCCTCGTATTTAGTGGCGCAAACTAATCTGAATCCAATTTTAGTTTGCAGGGTATGGCCCGACATTTCTCACCTAATTATTGTACAATAAAAAGCCCGCCAGACGAGGAAGTTAATCCAAGTACAGCGGGCTTTTTTCAAGTAAATCAACTAAAGTTATTATTGAAAATAAGTGGAAAAGAACTTAATCATTTTTTTCTTGCTACTAAAGCCTAATGCTTGCGCTTGATTTTCACCGTTTTTTCTTACAGGCTTTATGGCGTTTTGAATATCTTTATAGATGTCTCCAAAGCCATAATTTTGATCTATATTATGAGCCAAATAAACTATCGGAATAATAATGCTGGCTAATTTATTAGTTATCTCAGTTTTACCATTTTTTCGTTCGTGAACATGTAAATATTCTCTCCATTCGACTTTAGATTTTGGCAAAGTTTTAAATTCAATATCAATTAAATTAGAACTGTGTGCACAAACGTTTCTAACTAAAACCATTGCCCCAATCCATGAATTTAATTCAGAACTACCACAATTAAAATTTTTAGCAATTTTATTTTTACTTTCCAACGGTAAAAGTTGGTAAATATGATGTAATTGTCCAAATGACAATAAATCAAATGCTAGCCAAACGGTAGGATACTTCTTATGTTGAGAACCATTTTCTACTTTATTATATTTATTATCTTTTAAAGTGAAATTTTTTTCGTCAAAATATTCTGGATTTGAATATTCACTCATATTTTTAATCATTTTCAAAATTGTATTTTTTATCAAAGATTGTTCTCCAATAATATACTCAGAGGTATAACGTCCTTGATCAGCCCAAACTAAAAAGTCCAAATATCCAAATGGGCCAGAGTCATTACCTATTAGCTCGGCAAGACTGTTTTTAAAGGCTAGTTCAATCATTTCAATAATATGTAATAAATGTATTCTTAGGTTTTTATCAAAAAAATATCGTTTTAACACACTGCTGAATAGTAGTCCATCATATAGGCCATCCCTTACAAATGGCTTTGCGTATTCTTTTAACTTATAGTATCCGATATTTTTAATGTAGATACTTGCATTTTCAGAATCGATTGTCATCTTTCGATCACTAAAAACATTTACAAGTTTTTGATCTTCATCTTGTATATTCATTTTTAATTCCAACTTTGCTATAAAAAAAGCCCGAACATAATTGCCCGGGGACTTGATATGACTTTATTATATGCGGCACCATATTGAATGTCAATTTCAATACAGAAAATCCCGCCAGACAAGGAAGTTCATCCAAATCCAGCGGGCTTAATTTATATATGGGCCAACTTGCGTATCTGTTTCAATGTCACAGGTTGGTCCAATTTAAAACTAGTTGGCGAATGCAGACTTCAACCAGACCGACTCGCCATTCATCTCTACTTCAATTGATGATCCAACACGTTGCAATACCTTGTATCGTCCATTCAAAGTGAAGTATTCGGGAACGCCGTTGTTACCAAGGCCGTTTTGGTCCGTCAATGGGTTACCATGACGGTCGGTCAACGTTACTGATACAGCCGGCATGTCGTTGTGATAATCTGCTACAGGAATAGCCATATCATTGTTACGAACGTACACTCCACCCAACTCGTATTGCCAGCTATCTAGTACGAATACACCGTTAAACTCTGCCGAGTCATCTTGCGTGCTGGCATTCAAGATTTCGACATCCTTCTTGTTTACCCAAGAATAGATGTCATCAAGCAACACGCGGTCGCCATCAACTTCTAGCACCTTGTGTGGCTCACCCTTAACATAGTTAGGAATAGCTTCACCAGCTGCGTAATGAGTAGCACTGAAGTTAACCTTAACCGTCATACCAGGCGCGATGTCTGCCTTTGGTGTATTATCAGCTTCCTTACCGGCAATAATTGCGGGTGTGTCAGTGTTAGGCTTTTCAGGGTTTCCGTGCTTGTAACCATTGTCCGTGATACCGGTCAGGTCAACATTACCATCCAATCCACCAGCAATGTATGATGCTGTAAATTGTAACAATTGTACATTATCAAATGAAGGAAAGTAATTATAGTTTGGCTCTGGCGTAACCTCGTAATTAGGATACTGAGCCAACCAAAGCGGGTACTTATTAGCAATCGCTTGCAGGTCAAGGTTTGACATCAAGAAATTCTTGTACCCGTATAGCACAGCTGTCTTTCCCTTTGATTGAATATAATCAAGTCCGTACATAACTACGTCTGTATTCGTTGCACCTTGCTCAATGTCCAAAGCAAAGATAGCTCCCTGTGGCGTTTGGCTTTTTGCTAGATAGTGATCAATTACGGTTTTCATGGTCGCACGGTCAGTAACACCGTCTACGAAAATATAGTCATGCGCGCGTTTTCCTTGGGCGATTGCATACTGAACTTGCGTTGGATACGTGTATTGATCAACATAGCCATGTCCAGCGTAGTACCCACCAATTTGAGCGATGGCAAACTTATCGTGACCATATCCAAACTTACCTTGCGAACCTTGGTAGATTGACCAATCAACACCCTGGTCGCCTTTGGCAGCATATACTGATGGTACTGAGCCCATAATTAAAAGCGCTCCAGTCGAAACCAAAGCGCCCTTGAGCAATTTATTCATTTACTTCTCCTTTCATATTCTTTACTGCAGTTTCGATAGCGTCATCGATCTGCTTGGCTGTGAACAGTTGACCGATACCTTGCCTTAGCAAAGCATCATTAATTTGCTTGATTGCCTGAGCCTTCTGTGTCTGGCCACCATCAAATGTCACCTCAGCCCATCTCACGACACCTTCTGCAATGCCGAGCAATTTCGTTAGCCTCTTATTGTTGGCAAAGCGCTTTGATAGGTACTCGATGGCCAAAATTAAAAGCGCTGGCAGGATTCCAACTTCCCACAGCGCTTTCAGCCATTCGATTAAGTTATTCATGGTATCTCTCCTTTTCGAACAATGTTTTGATTTGTTCGTCGTGCTTAACGAGATGAAGCTCAACTTTGTCTAATCGGTCGTCTTGCTTATCAAGTTTGGCGGTCAACTTGTTAATGCTGTCCGTCAATTCATCAAACGAACGAACAAAAGTTGCTTTAATGATGGCATTTAACATACCCAAAAACGCACCAATAACTGAAAACAAGCCAAGTAATAAAGCCATCCATCCAGTTACTTCGTGTGGAAATTGCATAGTTCAACCCCGTTATGCTTCCGTTGTAGCTGCATTCAATGAAGACGTTACCTCATCAGCCTTTTTAAATACAATATCTTGGAACTCCGTCCATTGCTTACGAAATTCTGCGATATTTTCCTTATATACAGCAACATAATTGTCAGGGATATAGTAACTCACTTGTGGCATTCCATCAGAATTGATATTGCCGTTAAACGTTGCATATACCACCTTTTGCTTGTTCCCATCATCGTCAACCTTTTCAGCAGAAAGCTCTGCATCAAATGTAGTTCGTACGTTAATCTTCATCTTGTTGATCCTCCGTGTGTTCCGCTAATTGTTCATGTAAATTTTGCACTTCAACTTGCAACAGGGCTACCTGTGCTTTCAATTCGGCATTCTCAATCGTGCGTGTCGCGACTTCCAAACCCAATGTTTGAATAATTTGTTGATTTTGATCCATTTCTTTTCCTCCTAAATTCTAACCCATATCAACGTTATACCAACCAGTAGCCGTTCCGTTGCTATTGAATCCGGTTGGTATAGCTGCTGTTCTGATACCACCAAAAGCTTTAGCAATCTTTGTAAGGTTGATAGCTGTTCCGTTTGACGACAAATAAATGTCGGAACCTGCATAAACAAAATAAGCAGAAGGACCACCGAAAGTTGGATAACTTCCTCCGTTTAAATTCGATGCCCTTACAAGCAATCTGTCGTTTGCTCCTTGCAATTTAATTCCGCCCCTCATTTCTACTGGGTTAATGAACGCAACATTGTCTTCGAAATTAAATCCTTCAATTAGTCCCGGAAGATTAGACGGAACTGCTCCAGCTCTGAACCAACTCAATTTGGTTGTGTACGGATTTCCTGCATAATTCTGCGCCCCCCATGCCATGAAGTCACCAGTTGATTCAAGCCCAAAATAAAGCCCCTTTTTTGAGAAGTCTTGATATAAGTCATTAACACCAATCCGCCCAACCGAACGGCCTGATTTACTAAGCTTCATTCCATCTTTGTCGAACACCGTTGTTGTCAGTCCCGCGCTAACGGTCATGCCTTCAGAGTCAATTGAAGTCGATCCATAACGTCCATCCCAATAGGTTCGTATAAAGTTCGCAACGTTACCTGAAAGTTTATTTACATCTAAGTTAATGATTTTAGATGAATCTACTGACAACTCTGCAATTTGCGCACGCCCAATGGTCGCGTCCTTTATTACCGCACCGTCCAGCCAAGACTTACCAACGGCAGTCACTTCACCATCTAAAAAGATGTGCTTACCTGTGAGCATTAAACCAGACGTATCGCCATTGATACCGCTGATAATATTGCCAATGTTATCTTTGATGCCAAGCTGGAAATTATCTTTGAACAATTGCAGAGCTGTTTGCGATCCTATCTTAGATCCCGGGATATATCCATAATCAGTTGCACCGGCATACATTGAAAACTTACGCATTGCAACTTTTCCAGCATTCCAAGCAAAAGCAAATGATACATATTTCGTATTAGCAGGGGGTGTGAAGGTGTACGTGTATCTAGGCCAATTTGGCAGAAGAGTATTGTATCCATGATTGTAACCCTGAGCGCTAATTTGGCTTTTGTTTGCATCCCAGAAATATATATACCTCGCAAAAGGGGTACCAGTCGTGTTCCAACTTGCACTAGCTGCAAGTTCATATGATCCTGAAAATGTTTGTCCTGCCATTGTCGGTACAGGGTCAGAATGTATCCATGTTGTAGCGTGCGTTGAATTATCATGAATCAGCGCCGTAGTCCCATCACCTGTGTAGTCATTAATGGAAACATTATTAGAATTGCCAGAACCAACTTTTACAGTTGGTGCCCACGGGCCTCCGACATGCCAACCCGGCAATCTGTTGTTGTCATCAACTTCAAACTGGCTGTTGTTCAACAAATTTAGCGACGCAATACGTGCAATAAAAGCGTTAGATGTTTGCGTCAATTGTGTTTGCAAGCCAACATCATAGCTTTTAATCTGGCTTGTAGTGAAATCTTTACCGGATAGCAATGTGTTACTATCTCCATTTGCGCGATCCTTAATTTCTTGTGAAAGACCGTCTGCCGTTTTAGTAACCGTGGTAGATAATCCGTTTATGTTGCTTTTGATTTGTTCGAAGTTACCTTCTACGGTTGAAACTCGTGTGTTAAGACCAGTTTTTGGGTCATTAACCGTTTGATAAACGCCATCTGCTGTTAACTTAACTTGTGCTAATTGAGTGTCGGTGTCTTCCGGTGCCGGCGTCCAGTCAGTTGCAACACTACCAGCTTCAAATTTGAATTTTTCAATGGTAAACGTGTTGGAAGAATTTAACCAAGAATTGACACGTAAAGTCATACCATCAATGTCATTTCTTGCTGTTGTTATGCCATTTCCTAAATCAAAGGTAAGCACAACATTTCCAGACGTAGCATTAGCAGGGATATTAAATACCTGTTCTTGCCATGGAGATTGGTTAAAGAATATTGACGACTTACTGTCGGTTGTTACAGAAGTTGATAATGTCCATTTGAAAGATATTGTGTAAGTTTTACCAGTTACACCCCAATTTTTTATTGGAGAATAAAATAATATCTTTCCATAATTGTCCCGATTATTAGTTCCATTACCAGAAACAATAAAAGGTATGCCTGTGTTTAATACGTAATTACGACCACCAACAGACAAATTATTAACCTTTGTAACAGTCGCATCAAATCCATCTGCTCGTTGCTCAAGACTACTAATGTCTCCAATCAGTTTTCCAGTTGCCTTATCCAAGTCGGTCTTACTTGCTGTCAACTTGATAGCGTCAGAATTAGCTTTAATATTTGTTTCAGCAGAAGCTACACGCTTATCGTTCGTTTCTTTGTACGTACCAATTGTTTGCGTGGCAGTATCTGCAGTTTGTTGTGCTTTATTGACACTGGTTGTCAACTCACCAGTTTTTTTGTCGTAATCTGTTTTAGCAACCTTCGTACTGATGGTATCTGCGTTCAACTTAATGTCTGCTTGCGCTTTGCTAATACGTCCGTCTGCATCTGTTTTGTAATTGTTAATTGCCAACGTGGCGTGGTCTGCTGTTAACTGTGCCTTAGCCACCGCACTATCAACATCTTCTGGCGCTGGTGTCCAATCAGTTGCAACGCTACCTTCTTCAATTTTTACATATCTGAATTTAAGGGTTTCACCCCCAGTCCAACCATTCTTATATTGGTTATTCACACCACCTTGAATACGGAAATAAAGTCCCGTGTTGGTTGAATCAGAAGTGACAGTTATACTTACTCGTTTCCAACTAGTATTGTTAATATCAAAACTTTTATAATCTTCTTTTCCACCTGTTCCACCATTAAAACCATACCTAAGTATTGCTTGTGGAACAGTACCCATCACATCAGCACTGAAGGTAATCTGTTTTCCTGGTGTCAATGGTGTATCACTGAAATTAGCCCACGCAGTAGCTACTTGGTAATACCACTCTGTGGTTGTGTTTGTAGCCCCATTAGTCATTAATATTCCATCACTTGGATAGGTAATAGTAGCGTTTGCCCCTGACGAAGTTCCTATTAATGTTGGTCTGATTACCGAAGACCCATTTAACCCAGATGAATTAATGACATAATTTCTTCCACCAACAGCCAATTTATTAACCTTCGTAACTGTTGCTTCAAATCCATCAGCACGTGATTGTAATGTAGCAATGTCGCCAGATTGTTTCCCTTGGACCGTCTGCAAATTACTAATTATTTGTTTCGTTCCATTGGCGTCAGACACAATTGAGTTCATGCGTTCGTCTTGTTCACCGTTTTTTTGCTTAATTGAAACGATGTCAGTTTTAGCTTGGTTAGCTGTCTGTGTTGTTGCTGTTAAATCAGTCTGAAGTTGACCCGTTTTGGTATTGTACTCAGTTTGCGATACCTTGGTTGATAAACCATCAAGGGCTTGTGTCGCTGTCGTTTGTGCTTGGCTAATCAAACCATCAGCATCAGACTTGTTTTGTTGGATAGTAGCAGTCATGGAGTCTGTTGTTTTCTTAAACTCTGTTCTAACTATCCCATCAGCACTTGTAGCAACTGCAACAGCTTCCGACTTTGCTTGACTTGCATATTGACTTGCCTTTGAAGTTACATCACTAGCCATTGAAGCTGTTTGACTAGCTTGGCTGGCAAAACTACTAGTGAAGTCTTTTTTAGCTTCATTAAGCGCGCTCTGTGCGTTTTGAGCAGTTGTTTGACCAATTGACACAGCCTTAGAATTGGCGTCAGCAACGGCACTGTCCGTGTATGCACTTGCTTGTGAAGCGATGTTTTGCTGATTTCGTGTCAGTTCTTCCGCTGCTTCTGACAGTTTGTGTGCAACACTGCTTGTTGCTTCCGATTGTGTGTCGCTGAGGCCGTCAGCGTATTCTTGGGCTTCGCTTACGGCACTATCGACAGCATTGTCAATCCTCTCGTTTGTTTGGGTATCTACGCTGTCCACCCACTTGCCATTGACCCATACTTTAACGCCCGAATTTTCACCATCATTCCAGAACCACGTATCGCCTTCTTGTGGATGTTCCGGCGCATCACGCCCATAATAATTTTTGCTTTTTCCGTTTGCACTGACAACAGCTTGGTTGGCTTGCTCCTTGACCTCCGTCACTTTATCTTGCAAGTCGTTCAACGCTTTCTTGTTACTATCTGCCCAGCTTGCCTTAGCTGTTCCAATTGATAGCTTGGTGACACGTTCTGCCACCGGATCATAGTGCAGTTCGTTAACAATCGCTGTTACGTTAACACCAAATTCAGGCACATAAACTGTCACGGTATCAGTAAGGCCTATTGTTTCTAACTTTGCGAACTTGTCGGCATAATCTGCACTATCTTGTAGGCTTTCTACTTCAACCTCAACCGTGACTTCTGGCAAATCTTTTCCAGTATTAGCCGACTTAACAAACCAGTCCGCAGCAAACGCATTAATCCTCGCCTTGATTTGGTCGTCAGTGTCGCCTTCGTCAACTTTAACGTCTTGTGATACATCAACCATCTTCGAATAAACGAGTGGATAGTTACCCATTCGTGAACTTTGAACTGTTGCGCCCTCGATTGTTCGTGAAACATCAGTTGAGTTAACGGTTACCGTCGGAACGATTTCAGTCGTCAAGTTGGACACATCAACCGTGTACTTCAATCCGGCAATATTTTTACCCAAACGGAACGTCGCAACATTGTCACGTCCGCGTCGATTGAACATCGCAACACGACGATTTTCACGCTTTAATTCACCGCCCCAAATTTGCAAGAATGAACCTTGAGTTCCAGCTATTGCCTCCATCGGGTTAACGTATCGAAGTTGAGACTCGCTTGTGTGTGTGATGTCTGAGTAGAAAGTGAAAATGTGCGGATGCAACGTTGATTTTTGAATGGCTGTCATTGCTGCCTGACCATCGCCTAACATGTGAATTGTCTTCGATAGATTATTCGTTAAATCATATGTGATTGAATCAGCTTCAATCATCACCGCATAGCCAGTGATATCCAACGCTACCGAAACAATGCGAAACGCGTGATTATCGTCCAATGGTGACGGCTTAGCAAGGATAATATTACCTTCACTGATATCGGCGTAATGTTGACCGTTCACTGGATAATATGCCGTTAAGTTAAGCAATCCGTTTCGCTGTTCATGAATATCGACGTCGTACAAGTCCCCCAGTTGACCCAAGCCGTTATTCAAAAAATCAATTTCATCACTTGAATATAGAATCGGTGTCATAGCGTCCTCCATCTCATCTCAATAGTTGCTGTACCTGCACTCAACTTCACCGTATTAGGCCCTGGTTTCAACATTGGGAATGGCCCAATTGCCATTTTCGCGTTTTCGTTGACCATTACACCACTGTCTACACGCCACACGTTCTGCATAGCGCTGTCTAGCTCGATTGAGCCACTTACACCAGTGAACTTATAAACTGTGCCGTTAATCGTCAGATTGATAGCACCGCTACCGGTAATCTTGATGTATGGCTTATCGGGTGAAAGCGTCGGGTTGGTCAATGTTGTCTGCGTTGTTCCAATCGTGCCAGTTGGTGCAGGATAGACGTACTTATATGGCGCCGCACTCAACGTCACAGCTACTTCACGATATGTTGAGTTGATACCTTTACGTGTCACCTCAGCTTCACCAGTGCGAACGACCTGATACGTGTAGTTCTCATCTGAATACAATCGCAAATCAACATACTTGCCAGTATCTAGCGCTGCCAAGAATTTTACGATATGCTGTCCGACGATCTCACTAGGCTTGAACCCTACTGTGAACTTAATTGTGCGGTTTTCATAAGCGTTATCGTCAAACAAAATAGCCCGATCAATACCGACCGGACTAGTGTTCAATGTGTGTTTGCGTTCAGGAATAGTGATTTCTGGGAAGCTGGTAATAACCGCTTGGATGTCCTCACTATTCAACTGTCCAATTGTAAAACTTCCCTTGTTCATCTTATGCTCCTGTTACACGGGCCTTTGCAGCTTGTGAACGTGTAATACCGTCCATTACTGCGTCCCTAATCTTGTTTATTGTTGCTGGCGTTGTGTCTGCGTTAACTTGGATGACAATTTGAGTACCACCCATCTCACCACCAAGCGCATCAACAATACCTTTACCAATGCCACCAAGTGTTTTGTCGTTCAAAGGCAATGCTGCTTCAGGGCCAGCTTCACCAACACCATTATAGCCACCATTGGCAGCGAACAAAGTTGGCTTAGTAAAAATACCACCCTTGGCATACCAGTTAACGCCAATCCTTGGAATTTGTCCCTTCAATGGGTTAAATGATCCAGACAAACTAAAGTGCGGCAGTGGAATGTGCGGAATTGAGATTGACGGGAACCTTAGACTGAAATTGAATAACCCCTTAATACGATTAACAATGCCACTAACCACGTTCAATGCTCCATTCAATACGTTTGAAGCTGCGTTCCTAACGCCATTAAAAGCCCCCGACGCAATACCGCCAAGACTATTCAGAACGTTTGATATAGTGCTTCTAATGCCATTAACAATATTGCTAATCGCAGAACGAATACCATTCCAAATTGAACTAGTCGTTGATGAAATGCCATTCCATACACTAGAAATAGTCGAACGAATACCATTGACGATATTTCTAATCGTTGATGAAATGGCGTTGAATACGTTCGATATCGTTGAACTAATTGCATTGGCGACGCTGGACACCGTTGAACTGATTGCGTTCCAGACAGTAGAAAATACATTTTGAATGCCAGCCCACAACCCAGAAAAGAACGACCCAATTGCTGTAAACACAGTCGTAATCGTATTTTGAATTTCAAAAATTGCATAATTAATGGCAACCTTGATTTTTGCCCAAACTGTATCCAGCCACTCAACAATCGCGCCCCAATTCTGGATGGCAATCACAATCGCCGAAATAGCTGCAATAACACCAGCGATAATACCGACAATTGGCAGCAATACACCGGCACCAAACGCACCGACAACTGTTGCGATTGTAGTAATTACTGGCATCAAAATAGCTAGCACCGCTAACACAGCCCCGATAACACCAATAATTGCTTGAATAGGCCCTGGTGCATTAGCAATTGACGTTACTAGTTGTGAAATAAAATCAATTACTGGTGCTAACTGAGAAACCAAGTTCGCAAGTGCATCTTTCAATTGATTGATTGACGCTTGCATTTTTTCACCAGGTGTTTTTTTGGCCATTTTATCAGCAGCACCGTTCACCTTTTCGGTTCCGGTTGCGGCTTCAAGCAATGCGGCCGAAGCACCTTGACCCAAATCTTCGAATTGTGTTCCCAAACCTTGAACAGCTGCTTTAGCTTGATCTGCCGGCATTCCCTTCAAGTCTTTACCCACGGCAGACATGACTTCCGCTGATGTTGCTTGTCCGTCCTTGAACTTTTGGAAAACGTCTTGCGTAGCCTGACCAAACTGTTGCATTGGTTCATCAAGCTGTCCTGACGTCAAACGAAGTTGGAATTCCTTAACCGCATCAGCGACCTTGTCAGTGTTAAAGGCTCCGTTTTGCATACCTGCGTTCAACACATTAAGCATGTTTCCAGCGCTCATCCCAGCGTCTTGGAATGTTGGTGCATACTCATTGACCGTGTCCAAGAAGTCATCATTCTTGTTCAGTCCGTCTTGCAGACCTTTAGCCACAACATCAGTGGCCTCTTGACCACTAATTTCAAATCCCTTCATTGCTTGTGAAGCAGCGTTGGTAGCGTCCTTAATGTCAACACCACCGTGCTTTGCAATAGCTACTAACTGGTTAGTTAGATTCGTCAAGTCTTGACCGTTTAAGTCTTGAAATGAGTTCTTGACCGTCATGACAGCTTCACTAGCTTCGTTTACATCTTCAACTAATCCGCTGTTAAACACGCCGTGAACTGATTGAGTTGCCTGGTCAGCTTGCGACTTGGTTAATCCCATTGAATTCTGCATCAAGCTTTGTGCGTTGGCAAAATCCATACCAGTATTAAGGATGTCGCCACCAATTGCAGCCGCCTTATCACCAACTTGTCCCAAGGCATCTGCCAAGCCCATATTTTTGATGTTTTCAGCCGTGTCATTAAGCTCATCCATACCTGATTTGGCTTGCTTGAAACCAGCTTCTGCTTGCGCTGCAGCATCACCGCTACCTTGTAGGTAGTTTGTGGTGGCTTGCAAACCACTCTTCAAGCGACCCAATTGTGCTTCAGTAGCTTGTACTTCACGTTGAAAACCACGATATTGTTCTTCACCAATATCACCAGCTTTGAATTGTGCCTCCACTTGTGATTGTGCCGACTTCAATTGATCAAGCTTTTGAGACGTAGTTTGAACTGCATTGCTCAATAGCTTTTGTTTTTGTGCAACTAATTCAACATTACCAGGGTCTAGCTTCAACAACTTATTTACGTCACGCAATTCTGCGCTTGTCTTACTGGTTTGTGAGTTGACGTCCTTTAAACTCGACTGCAATCCGGTAGTATTACCGTCAATGTCAATCGTGATACCTTTAATTCGACTTCCCGCCATCTATATCTCCTTTCTAGAACGTATCGAAATCAGCTTGGTTCGCCTTTTTGACAGGTGATTCATTAGACTTAGCGCGTTCATTAGCTTTTGTTTCAGAGTTTGCGTATTCAACGATGTAGTCCATTACCTGACCTAAGTCCATCATGCGTAACTCTTCCCAGGACAAGCCCGATTTTTTTGCAATGTATAAGTAGCTTTCATCATCAAATACATCGTCGGTTTCGTACTCGTCCTTTAGGCTTTTTTTGTCGAAATTGAGGTCATAGCAATCTCGACAATATCTTCCAAAATGTCGAAAATTGGGAAGACTTCAAATCCTTCAAACCACTTGCCATATGGCGCAATGTTAACATCTGCATTCTTGGCGTAAATGTAGGCCATATCTTGTACTAATGTGATGTCCTTGTTGAACAAAACGCCAGCCTTTTCTGCGTCCGTTTCAGCACTGGCCGCCTGTTGAGCAAGCTCCAAGAACTTTCCAAAATCATCAAAGAAATCACGTCCAAATTCATTGCGATAAAAGATTGGTGTAGCACCAGATGAAACTAACGTTATTTCCTTATTTCCAATAGTGATTGCCTTTTGCATGTCATTGCTCCATTTCTATTTTCGATATGTATGCCGGGCTTCCCCGGCCAGTCATTAAACCGTTGGTGCGCTTGCGCCAGGTACGTAAACAGCAGTAAACCAGTCGTCGTACTTAGCAGATCCTTGTGCAGCCTTACCCTTAATCTTGTAGTCATAAGGGTCTGCCATTGCTGAAAATTCGAACTCAGCAGTTTGTGCGTCAATCTTGTCACTCTTGGTTGCTGAACCATCACCAGCGCGTGAGAATGACACGTTATACAAGACGTGTCGAACGTGCTTCTTATCTCCTGAAAACTCAAAGGCCATTGCGACCTTTGAACCATGGTTATCAGCATTTTCAACCACTACACCATCGGCGTTCTCAACGTTACCAAACAGCAACGCTTCAATTTCGGGTTGCAAGTAAAGCATCGTTAGCTTTCCCGTGTACCCTTGGTTGTTTTCTTCCTTGTCGTAAAGAATATCGTCAGCATGGACTTCCAAAGCGTCTCCGTTTGGATCCAATGTCAATTCAGTTGCTCCACGCCAATGAACAGGTGTTCCGTACGTCAATTTAGTGCCACTGTCTGTAATTTCAAACAAATGCACATTGCGCAAACCGTACTTCACCTTGTTGGTATCATTCGATGTTGTCATCTAAATCTTCTCCAATCAATTGAATTAAGAAAATCGTCTCGTGCATGTCTTCTGACTCGATCGGTTGGTCAGACTTTGCATAAACGATTTCTTGTGAACGCAAAAAGGACTTAACAGCTCGTTCAAGTTGTAAGTCCTTTTTGTCTGTGTATAGCTCAATAGTCACGTTAATGACTTCTTGATAGTTTTCATTATCTGCAAACGCATCCTCGTTGTCTTCTGCGTAATACACAGCGAACGGTGTACCGGGTGCGTCACCTTCCGGAAATTGATAATAGGCAACCGGAATGCCTAGTGCAGTTTTAAGTGCTGCCCCAAACTCATTGAATTGCATCTAATCCCCCAATGCAGAACGAACACGGTCTTCATACTCGCTTGCTACCCACTCATCAACGTCAGCAATGTGTGGAAACGCTTTTGTACGCCCACCATTACGCTTGGCGTGACCCTTCTCCAGCAAGTGAGTTAGTTGACCGTCAGTTGCGTTGAAGACAACGTAACCCTTACCGTTCTTCTTCGATTTCCAGCCTTTACGATACTTTCCAGTTTGGTCTTTGAACCCCCCAGCCGACCGCAACTTGGTCGCCGCTTCTTTAGCGACTTCCTTTTGCGCGTCTTCCAATTTGTCCTCGACTTCATCTGTATATTGTGCCAATGCACGCGCGATTTCAGCGCCTAAGTCATCAATGCTTGCCATCAGTCAAATCCTTTTGCAAATACAAAGTAGTGCGATCACCAGACACGGCAGTTCGGTAAACCTTATACCGTTGTCCGTTGAACTCCACCGATTCTTCTCCTGAATAGTCAATTGAGTTGATTTGAAATGCCAAGTCGGCTCTCAGGCCAGCTTGCCCAGCCAAACTAAACTCATCACGACCAACAGTGAAGGCATTAGCATATACCTTGCGCGCCGTAAAAGTTTCAACTGGTTGCAATAACTCATCTTGCGTATACGCTGCGCTTAACAGCGTTAAAACTTGGTCATACTTCATCAGTTCCACCCCCATATTGAGAATGAAACGACAAACTAGTTTTCAACTTCTCGTATCGGTCTAGAAACTTCTCTGAATCAGGATTGTCATAGCCCCAATGCGCCTTAACATAAAGCGTGATAGCTTGCCGAATAATGACCGCCTTAGAACTAGCGAACTCGTCCGACACCAAACCATCAATATTGAGGTCGGCACGCGCTGCTAAGATAAGATCGTTCACTTCGTTTTGCAAACCCTCGTCAGTTGTGGTTGAGCGCAACGCAACCATGATGGTATCGAATAATTCATCTCGTTCCATAAGCGCCACCTTTTAAATCAACGCAAGCAAATCTGCCTTCTTAGCATCATCAGCATATTCAATCTTGTTTGCGTCCAAGTAAGCCTTGATGTCAGCTACCGTATTCTTATCGGTTGGCTTTTCGACAGTCTCTTCCACAGTTTCGTTAACGCCTGCTTGCTCATCTTCAACGGTTTCGTCTTCGGCAGGCTTTTCATTAACTACTCCGATGAAATCACCCGCCTTCAATTCAGCGATTCGCTGGTCAGTCGGAAACTTTGGATATTCATCACCCGCTACATACGAAATCTTCGTGTGCTTGTCGATAAAATCAGACTTTACAATAAACTTGTCCATATTACATCAGTCCTTTCTTAGGCTTCTGCCGTGATTGATACCATGTAACCAGCGTCAGTGTCGGCAGCTTCAACGTCAAATCGGATGACAACGCGTGGAATACGTCCGTAAATATCGTTGTCTACCCATTCGATTGCAACGTCCAAACGGTCAGCGAACAAAATTGCTCGACGCAAATCACCAACCCACAACTTCTTAGTACCAACCGTGTCAGTTGATACGAATTGGTTGTCTGCAATTACGTTAACAGGCAAACCAAACAATGACTTACCGGCTGGTGAAGAAATTTGGTCTTGCAACAAGTAACGGCCTTCGTTGTCCTTCGTCTTGTCCAACTCGTTGTACATTGACTGCGTCATAACAAACGTCTTGTTGTAAGCAGGATCCAATGAAACGTTAACGATATCCTTCAATCCATCAACAATGGCATTAGCAGGAACTGACTTAGCTGTAAATGATGCCAACTTTGTAGCAATTGCAGCGTTTGTCGTGTTCGTCTTGATAGTTTGGATGTGCTCAGCAACCAATTGACCCAAATCAATTTGTGCATCGTCCAAAGACTCTTGTGAGATTGGCAAAGCACCACGGTGTGTAGCGACTTTCCAATCGACTTGCAAGAATTGTGGCTTAGCCAAGTCAGGGTTTGCTTCCAATTCATCAACTGACGGAATAGTAGTTGAAGCACGCTTCAAGATTGGGTACTTACCAGACGCAGCTGACACCTTAGTCTTTTGTACCAAAGAAGCCAAGTCAACAACCGTTTCCAACTTCAAGGTTGGGTCGTAAATGATTTCTTCTGGGATAAGTGAACCGGCGTCAGTTGACGTCAAACCTTCGCGCTTCTCACCCTTCGAACGCATGAATGCGTTAAATGCTGAACGTTGCTCAGCTTGTTCAGATTGCTTGTCTTGTGGAGTCTTAGTTACTTCAATTGGCATTGATCGTTCCTCGTCTTTCTTTTCATCATCACCGGCACCATTGGCCGGCGCTTCGTTTTCATCTGTGTTGTCTTTTTCTGACTTGTCATCAGTCGGCGCATCATCTTCCGTGTTGTCCTCGGATACAGAAGAACCCACATCAGGAGTTGGGCTTGCGCTGTCGTCCTGTGCGGGTTCTTTAGTGTCTTCTGGTTGTGCATCTTGCAATGATTGCAAGTCCTTAATGTCATTTTCGATTTGCTTTACTGCATCCATTGCAGCTTGCGCATCATCTGCAGTTGCATTGGGATCGTCGATTAGCTTTTGAGCCGCATCGATTGCATCTTGCAACGCCGTGTTCTTTGCTTGAACACTCTCATCTAGTGTTGCCATTAGAATCTACCATTCCTTTTCTGAATTTGTGCCAGCGCTACAGTGTCTTGCAAGCGTTGGCGAAGTGAATACCCCTTGGCACGTTGTGCATCACGACTGGCGATTGCGATTGATGTATCGTCATAAGCCGGCAAGGGTGTGATTGTAATTTCGAACACTTGGTCAATCTTCGTTACGTGGCGGATATCAGGTTGACCAGGGTCATTACTGAACTCCCACGTATCTTCGGCAGCAGTGAACATGAAACTCATGCCCTTGATATTGCCAACTCGGATATTTTCCAAGACGTCGTTAGCAAGCGTTGTGTTCGGCAACGTCGCTTCGAAATACAAGCCGGTATCATCAACTTTCAACTTCAACGTGCCAGCATCTACGCGTGCTAACGGTTGGTTTGGGTCGTGAGCATATACAAGATACACACCACTCAAATCAACGTCTTTCAACGCGCCCTTATCAATATACTCGATAAAGCCAATGTCATTAGATGGCTTGCCAAATACGATTGGATAACCAAACACTTTGCGACTGCCGTCTTGCTCGTCGGCTCGTACTTCAACGCTAAGGCTTCGTACTTCCTGATTGTTCATCGGTTGTTTCTCCTTCCTTCAGCGTCTTTTCAAGCTCAGACTTGGCAACAATGTCATCCGTGATTAAGTCCGATTGACTCTTCAACAAAGCTTGTTGTGCCATCTCTGGCGATAAAATGTCTTTATCTACCAAGAAGCCAACGCGTTGTTCAATCTGGCTACCGTCCAAGTCGGTCGCCCGGCGAACGTCTGGAACAACGTTCACACCCAACTTTTGCTCCAATTCTTCAACAACCGGTGCTAAATAGCGGGCGAAAGTTTGGTTATAGTCAGCACGGACTTGGTCAGCATTAGAGTGTTCACTCTCACCACCCAACATATTGACTGGCAGCAAGAACGCTTTCGCAATCTGCGTTCGAGTGAAATCAGTGGAAGCCAACAACTTCGCAATGTCTGTCTTAACTTCCAATTGTTGGTAATCGAACAAGTCGTCTAGTACCAGCAAACGCCCAGCATTGTCACCTGACTGCGCATCTTCGAATGCCGTTCGCACTGCCGCTCGTTCTTCTTCACCTAACTTGGCACCCTTAGCCTTCAAGATTGAAGAAGGGTTAACTGCCTGTTTCAGTGAAGCCAAACTCAAGCGACGTGAGTTTGCTTGCAAGTCCAACTCATTGCGCAAAGCCAATAGCGGACTTTGTCCCATCAACCCGCCGTTCATCGATATCCAACGAAGATGAATAATGTCGTTAGAATCAACGTTTTTCAACTCGTCTTCATTTCGGTTATCGAAACGTAGATCATACGTCATTGTTTGGCCGTCATCTGACAGCCAAGGCGTGACGTGTGACGGTGGCAAGAATTCAAAATACTCGCGTCCGTTGTTGTACTTCTTATCTGTCCGTCGCAGCGCGTAGGCGTTACCGTCCAACAACATTTGGACAACCATTGATTGAAAGAAGTTGAAACGGTTGGTCAGTCGTGACGGATGCGTCAGTAACCAATCAACTTGTTCGTCTTTTGCGTGAAAGTACACACGGGCAATATCGGTAGCAATGATGTTCACTGCCGTCCACACGTCACTATTACGTATTGCTTGTTCCGCTGACAAATAGCCATCCGTGAAGAATAGCCCGCCATTAACGATTGATAACGCGCGCGAAGTCCCTGAACCACGAATGGGCACGGATCGTTTTTCAAAAAACATGTGCTTCTCCTATTCCATTAATTTGCTGATTGCCAACAAAGCTAGGCCAATGACAATCATGCCCAACCAAGGGGCAATTAAAAAGGCGCCTGCCGAAATAGACAGAGCGCCAAGGACAGATAGAATGTCCGCAATGATAAATCTAATATTCATACTAGAACCCAAAACTTTCCGACTTGATGTAGTCTGCAATTTGCTCATCATTCATCCGTGAGTAATCACTCGCACTAGCATTAGCGCTAAATGACTCGAAATGATAAATTGCGTCGTACAGCGCGTCAACTATTGCGTCGACAAGGTCAATTTTGTAAGTTGCCTTGTTCTTATCAATCTTGATTCCGTTGTTATCCGAAACAACAACCGCGTTCATTAATGACTTCTCCATCATTGGGTCGTCTAATCGTGTAACACGTTTTTCAACAAAGCTGTCTTGAAGCCATTTTGTCGGCTCATTCAACGAGATTGTTCCTTGTCGCACACCGACCATGTTCCAAGTTGTCGCTTCATCAATCGCTTTAATCAGCGCATAAGTGTGAGCCGCATCATAAGCGAACTCCAGTACGTTTAGGTTGAACTTATCAACAAAATCCATCAACCAAGTGAAGATGAACTCATTGTCAATCAAGCCCTTTTCGTGTTGCGTGACGTGAGCAAAACCAAGTTCTTCCATTTGACGATAATTGATTCCATCTTGCTTCTCTTTAGTCTCAATTGACCCGGCCTTGTGCCACGGAATAAACGAGTGTTGGTAGATATGCCATTTCTTTTTCCCATCAATCTCATACGGGAACACAAAGGCAAGAGCAGCATCATCGGAAGTCATAGAATTGTCGAACCCGATATATACGTCTCTAAAGTTCATATCAAAGCCAGCTATAACTGCGTTTTCCACTTCATCCATTTTGAATGCTGCATTTTGCTCTGCGTTCAACCACACATTCATATTCTTAACCAAGAAATCGTTCAACTTACCTTCTGCCATCTTGGCGTTGCGTTCCGAAATCAATCCGTTCAGCAACTTGTCATGCTGTCCAGCAAGGCCCAGCAGTGGGTTTGACTTAATCCACTCGTCAGGCTCGAATACTTCATCTGGACTGTCTTGTGAGAACACTGCCATGAAGTAATCGTCCAATTCACCTTCGTTCTTCTCAATTGCTTCTGTAACCGTCTTAATATCCTCACGCAATGGTGCGTTAGGGTTTTGATATGCAGTTGAGATTTGGAAAAACAAAGCTTCTTCTTGCTTAATTTGTCCTGATGTAATCTTTCCAAACGCATCACGGTCTCTTTGGTCGCCAGCTTCGTCAAAGATGGCAGTAGTCGCGTGATACGAGTCAAACTTTCCACCTTCTGCCGAAATGCGAACGATTTGATTGCGTTGTTTTAAGTTGAAAATATCCATAAAGCGCAATGTGACATCCGCCTGCATGCCTTTGAAAATTGTTGCAAGCATTCGTTCAATCGTGCCGGATATGTAGTTGAATAATTTCTTGGTTTGGTCGGATGTATTAGCGGCAGCAATGATATCTTGATTGTTCTTATCACTTGATTGAACAAAGAAGTCATAAGCTGCCAAGATAGCCGCCAAATATGTCTTACCTTGACCACGCGCAATCGAAACAATCGCACGTCTGAACCGCTTACCGCCTGTTTTGTTGTTTCGCCAAGCGATAACTGACCCTAAGATGAAGATTTGCCAAGGCATTAACGGCATTGGCTCCCCAGTATCTGGATCAGGAACCCTTGATGCGAACATCAGAAAGCCTTCAAGAATATTTGCGTCGAAATGATAAGGAAAATTGTCTGTATTTTGTCGTTTCAGGTCTCGCAAATGCCGATTAGCTGCCAAAATAAGCAACTTTCCGGCTTTAATTTTGCCCGTTACAACGTCTTTGGCATATTGCGTCACAGCGTCCATTACTTTTCCCCCTTAAACATCTTGATAATGTCCTCGGAAGCATCAATTTCAACTGGTGCAACATCCTTCGGCAACAGTCCATTCAACTCTTTCACCAGCGCAGTCCAGCGATTGATAACCGATACATAAGACTTTTGCGCTGGGTTTTCTCGCATCATCTTCTGGCTACCATTCTCAAACAGAACGATCGGTCCATTTTCAATGATGTCTTCTTGCAGAGTTTGAAGATTAACGGTGGCGAATGCTAGTTGGTCAACAATAGCTTTCTTAACGTCCTCTTTTTCTTCGGGAACGTCAGAAAACGCCTTGTTGAAATATGTTTTTGATTTAGCGACATGCGCTTTGAATTCTTTCGGGCTAATTTCTGACACCCCCCCTCATACGAAAAATTGGCTCGCTATGGAAAACGAGACTACTGCATCGGTTCTCCGTTGCCTAACCATAGGCCCCCTATCAGACGTCGAAATTTCAATTCTCAGCCGTTTTAAACACAAAATCGAGTAAATGGTAATCTCTCACTCGAACGGCGTCAGAATTGATTTTATTGCGTTGTCCAGTGCCGTAATAAGATTGTTCCCACTTAGTCTTCATGTTGTGGTGTATGTTGCATGCAGCCGCTAGGTTATTCATATCCAAACTAAGTTCCGGTGCAATCTCGCGCGGAACAATGTGGTCAACCATGTCGGCTGGTGATGTTGTACCAACTAATTCACAGTATTGGCAGAGACCATCGTCACGTTCCATTACTGCTTGTCTTGTCTGTCTCCATACTGGCT
This sequence comes from Weissella confusa, assembly GCA_014332815.1. GTDB lineage: Bacteria > Bacillota > Bacilli > Lactobacillales > Lactobacillaceae > Weissella > Weissella confusa_C. Next base: position 334,047 of record JACSZT010000008.1, read on the forward strand.
TACGATAGAATGCATTGCGTTCTGCACGTTCTGTGTCTGCCTTACGCTTATGGTCGTATTGTCTGTCGACCATATGATCACGCGTTACGTCTCTCTGGTGAACACCACAGTATCTTTGACCTATCGGAACCATAACGTGACAACCAGGTTCAGTACACCTATGTAATCTTCGTCCCATCTATTCACCTCCCGGTTATTTCGTCTCTAAATAATCACCATTTTTGTCTTTGAATTAGTCCTAGAATTTCAACAGTTATTCCATCGTGTTCAGGACCAGCAACTGTTATCGTTGAAAAAACATTCTTTTCATAAGCTTCGTAAATTACATCATGGCTCCAAATACTATCAAAATTTGTATGTCCTATTTCCCTAAATTTAACTATTTCATTTGGTGCTATCAATCTAAGATTATTCTTATCCGTGTTAGAGAATGCTAACCCAATGCCAGAATAATTGTGTACTATTGTTTTTTCCCAAGCGAACGGCTTATTGCCAGCATTGTATATAGTAAATTCAAGTCCAACCTTACTAGACTCTCCTACGATATAGACCAGCGAAGCACTACTTATATGCAAATCGACGTATTTCTCTTCCTTAGCACTAGCTAAATAAAGAGAAACAGCAACAGCACCTATTGTCCCTAAAGCACTAAACCAATCAGCCAATGATCCCGTATCTATCATAGTTCCGATGTAGAAAGACATGACGCCCATTCCAGCAACGAAACCAACAATCAACGCAGATGATATACCAGCATTTCTTGGATTAAACAACCAATTTAAAAATTTACGCATAACCACTACCTCCAAGAAGATAGCTTACACCTAAAATTATCAATTAAAAAAGCAAAATAAAAACCGTGCGCTCACATATCTGGAGCCACGGCATGCTTTATTTCAACTTTTCTACTCTATCATAATAACTTGGATCGCCCGCACCTTGCACGCGGCACTTATGAACCATATACGCGCTTTTTCTTCGTAAAATTAGTCAAAATAAAATAAAAAGGTAACAATCTAACTGATTGCTACCTGATGTGAATATGCCGATAGTGGGATTCGAACCCACAACCAATTAAGGGACGGATTTTAAGTCCGCTGCGTATGCCAGTTCCGCCATATCGGCTTATAAAAGCAAAGATTGATAGACATCTGGGTGAGTGTTGTGGCCATATAGGGATGAAAAGGCCTAAGATCTATCAATCTATGCCATGTTCCCTACTGGTCTCGAACCAGTGACCGGACGGTTATGAGCCGTCTGCTCTAACCAACTGAGCTAAAGGAACAAAAGAATACTTCCAAATACAGCGAGTACGCATTCGGAAGTATTAAAAATTACTTATCAAACTTTTCCTTGATGTCTTCAACTGCATCTTCTGCAGCATCCTTAACATCTCCAAAGGCATCCTTGGCCTTACCCAATAGTCCTTGGACCTTACCTTCTACCTCACGAGTTTCATCTCCAGTAACCTTACCTTCAACTTCCTTCGCCTTACCTGCTACTTGATCCTTTGCGCCATCAATCTTGTCTTCTAAAGCCATGATCGTACCCCCTCAGGTTATCTATAATATGTTACACACAAATAGTATATCCACTTGGTTAAATAGTCAATAAATAATTAATAAGTTGCGCAACTAATAACTGCTGCTTTCCTTAACTCGCAGATCATCAACGTCAGAAAAATTATCAGCGAACAACAGAAACGCTTCATCGATAATCTCTTGACCACGTCTAGTGCTGTAACCATTCTAAGTGTCGGACGTATCGCAACCACATGAAGTGCCTGTGTGGCTGTGTCATAACCTTGATGGCATGGACAACGGCATCGTAGTAGTACACAGCGTTAGCGTGATTAGTAAATCGTTCATCGTTAGCATTACCAAATGATCGTGCACTTGGCATGTCTGAAATTTCAACTGACTTCAAATCAACATATCCCATATCAGCCATGTTAACAATACGTGGCCACTCACTATCAAAAAACTCTCGAACCGCTTCTCTTGTTGCCTTCTCATTCACCGCTGGTAAAAGTGCCATTCCCTACGTCCTCCGAACCATGTTAAAATGAACTTACTCCCTAAATTCTTTTACATGGCGCTGGACTTCTGTCTGGCGCTTTTTTGTTTATCCTTCTACTACCCAATAGTAATAGCCAACTAACCACTTGCTGACCATATGTTTGATGAGCCACTTGCTACTTGTACGATATGCCTGGCGCTTGTTCCACGTCCGCGCAATCACACGCTTACCTTCTGGCGTATAAGCGAGTTTGAAGTAGCCTTGCTTATCTCGGAAATAGTAATACTTACGCATGATCATCCAACTCAATCTGCTTCAATGCTTCACGCGCTTCGTTGTAACCAACGTCTTTACGGAACTCCCACCAGTTTAGGTATCCATGGTCTTTTGCGTATTTCTTCATCTGCTTTGCAGTCACTCCCATGATTACCATTCCTACCGTTCTACCAAATCTGCTGTGCGAACAATTTCATACGCATTCCCGTTGTAATATGTTCGCAGTAGTTCCAAATCATCACCACCAGAAACTGGCTTGTGGAACCTGCCACCCATGTTCTTGTTGAACACAATGTACTTTGGCGTCTTCTTACCCATGTCGTCACACCTCCATCAATTCAACGTCTGCCAAACGATTAACATTATTGCGATTAGCAAACCTGTTTCCAAACCGATAACCACGTTCAAAACAATTTCATGCTTGCGTAACTCTTTCCAAAGGACAAAGTCATTTGTACCGAGCGTAGTAAGTGTGTTGATGGTATCCCTGGTAGCTTCCATGCGTTCCTCGCGCTCACTCTCAATCGTATTTAACAAGAATCGATCGCTTTGTACTCGGTTGTCAGCTTCAACGTATGACCCCTGGACCGAAGTACCAGCCAAACTAAGCCTGGCTAATTCGGCATTTGCTTGTTCTTCATTTTTCACCGTAAATCTCCTTCAAATTGTTCAGCGTCATTACTTCTCCTCCATCTCAATCCATGCATTAATTCCTTCGCTACGCTTACTGTTACGCAGTTGATTGGCCAGTTGCATGTTCACAACGTGTTGGTGAATATCCTTCTTCTTGCCATTGATCACTTCTTGCCACTTAACGATAATCATCTTATTTCCTCCATACGGGCTCACAGTCTTTTGCACCCTTGGCTGTTTACGTTTAGTCGACTTCTTCTGCTACGTCGTTCTTAAGAACAATCAGTTGATTCAATCCCTCGATATATTTAATTGACTCATCTGCCTTATGCTCCAAGTCTCGAATGCGTTCAACCGTCATTTTGTAGAAGTTGTCTGCATCTTCTTCGCTAGTGTCATAGGATAGGTATGCAAATTTTGCAC
>JACSZT010000009.1 GCA_014332815.1 Weissella confusa
AGTTGACTAAGACGAAGGCTGATTTGCAAACAATTGCCAATGAATTTGCAAAGCAAGGCTACAAGATTGTTTCAGTCGGCGATGTGCCAGGCGTATTTGACAACGATGATAAGACTGACCAAGCCGTAGACATCCACTTGACGCACCGCGTGGACACAGTTGATCCAAAGACACCTGGTGTGCCAGATCAACCAATTTCAAATGACATCCCAGGCTACACGTTTAGTTACGTTCATGGAGTCACTACTGGTGTGTACGGACCGGCAAACGAAACGACGTCAGTAATCTTTTATTACAAAGCTGATCCACAAGCGGTAGAGTACAACGTTATTGATGACACTGATCACAAGAACTTGGTATCAAATGCATTGTTCGAGGAAGGTGTTACTGCTGGCGCCTCTACTTTGGATACGTATGACGTAAACGGAAATAATCTAGCTAATTGGGGTGATAAGGATGTCACTACGACGCCTGATAAGCAAGACTACAACGGACAGGCGCGATTGGTGGTGTCATTCCTTGATGATAAAGGCCATGTTTTGGCTCCTGATGATTCGAGCCTAGCCAAAAGTGGGGTTGGGTACACCAAGACATCTGATGTGCTTAACAATGTTGAGTTCACAAAGTTTTTGAAAGATGGCAATAACCAAGGACTTCTGACCGATTCACAGCTTAACCAGTTGAAAACGAATATTGCACTAGCATCTGCTGGCAAGGATTCAGTAGGTATCGGTGCTATTGCCCACATCTTTAATGTGAACTTTGCAAGTAACGACACGCCGAATGAAGTTCCCGACGTGACGTTGAATATTGGTAAAGAAATTCAAATTAATTTGGATGCTAACATTGACGGCCTCACTGCCATGGAGAGTGCCGTAGCTAAGTCATTGAAGAACAAGGGCGTTGGTTCTTACGCTATTGTGCAACTTAAAGATGGTAGTTATATCGTTGCTTACAACATTGGGAACCCCTACACGGATTACTCAACCCGTGCCTTATACAGTGGTGATACAAAGAGCGCGAAGAACGATGAGACGGGTTCATTTAACCAGGATATCGTTCAAATTCAACACATTGTCATTGAACAAGGTACCGTACGTTCAGTATCACTTGATCGTACGTACACGAGTTTATACGTTCCGATGACTGATAAGAATGGTAATATTGTTGCCAGTGCGGTTTCGGCCCCGCCCGTAGCAAGCTCAGCGATTTGGATGAACAAAAAAGGTTCTGCAACAATCACTTTTGGAAACGCAGCAATTAAGGGTAAGTTAGAATTTACGGTACAACCCAAGGCAACAAATGGTGCATCAGCTACGCAAAAGTTGAATACTGCGAGTGATAAAATCGGTGTACAGAGTTCATTCCAAGACAACAATTACTTACCAGGTGAAATGTCTTCAGACGTTGCAGGTGTTGCAAAACAAAAGTTCGACGTTCGTGAAACCCAAGGCACGTTGATGAACGGCAATGTAGCGTTGGGAACGTATACCATCGCTGATGGGTATTTCTCTATCAAGTTGACACAAGACTTGTTCGGAACTTCAATAAGCGGTTTAACTATCTCAGGTACAAGTGGTAGTACTGACGTTCAAACAACGGTCGAGGCAGAGATTACTGGTGCAGTAAATGCTAATGGTGAAGTCATTGCGAACGGTGGTAACTTCACACAATCTGATCAATGGAGCACAGCTCGTGTAGATAATGGCTATTCTGTAACGGTAACCATTCATAACGAAAGTGGTAAGTATAAGAATGGTGATACGATTCGGATTCCAATTCCTACGACACCTGTTGCAGCTACAACAGAAGTTTCTACGGATAAAGCAGTGACGGATAAGCCTGCAGTTCAACCACAAGCTACAACTCAAGCACCAGCGCAATCAACAACAGCGCCGGTAGCTGATACTACGCAAGATAATGGACAACAAGCTACGACCGACACAAATACGGCGCGTACTTGGGATTATGCGACTGATTATCAAGTGTCAGATGCACAAGTTGAACCAGCTAAAACAGCTGTGTCAACCCAACCAGACCCAAGTGCAGCAACTGGGGCAGTTGTGACGCCAACTTCTGCAACGTTGACCACCACAGATGCAACGACGACAGAAAACGCTGACCAAGAAGCAGCTGCTAAGCCGGTATCAACCCCGGCAGCTACGACGCCTGTTGCACCCTAACATTACCTTTATATTGCGGGTTTAGACCCGTCGAGTGAAGGAAGAGGTAATGGGTTTATGAAACGAGTAGTTGTAAATATGGCAACGAGTCGAAAGGAACGCTTCAAGCTATACAAGGCAAAGAAGCGTTGGCTAATCGCCGGATTGGCATTTGCTGGGGTAGCAATGATGTCTGGTGGACAAGTGAGCGCGTCAGTGCTAGTAGGTGTATTTATGAAAATGGGGTATTGCGATAGCCTATTGAAAGCCAGTTGTGGTGCCGATTAAGCCAGTTTATACCTGATGTTTTTACTGATAGAATGCGATTTTTTGTCGCATTCTATTTTTTTATGCGTTCGATAATATGTTCATTTCGGCCCCAAAAGACTGTGCTCAAATTGGCCCGTTCGATAGTTGGCTTGTGCTGGTGGTTAGATGCCAAGCTTGGTTGGTCAAGAAAGCTGTTGCAGGCAAAGAAATAGCAGAATTCGAAAAAATAAAAAATATTGTGTTAGGTCTGCGATTTATGCAATGAAATTGCAGGCTAAGAAAATGTTTTAGTGATTTGGTATTTGTTTTTCGGACTATCACCTGTATTTGCGTTTGAAAAATCTGTGAATGTGTTTGGATCATTCCCAAGTTATCACAATACTTGGGCAGCCTTAGCCGTCTTTTTCGGTGTTGTTGCGCTTCGTGAACACCGATCTGTTTTGGGGGTTATCTGTGTGGTATTTGGCTTGTTGATTACGTTAAGTACGTTCCTGTTGCACCAACACGCTGTTTTGGACGCCGTCTTCACCTACGCGCGAGTTATGGCTTGGTTTGCAGGCCGAGAACGATTGTTTTGGCAGTACTTCACGGTGAGTTCGCTGGTTTACGTGATTTCGACAGTGATTTATGCCGTGATGCCAACGGTGACGATTCCGCACGACTTTTTGGTCGGTCCAATTCAAGTGTTGTCAAAGGACAGTGCATTTTATAGTCAAATTGCAGTGCTTGATTCATGAATTGTGGGACTGTTTTTGTTTGTATGGGCGATTGAATCGTTTAGCTACTTTGTTGTGGCAACTTGGGCTGGTGGCGTGCACGGTGGTGTCGCTTCAGCCGTAAATTTGCAGTTAGGCATTGACCGCGTCATACCATGGTTCACGCCGATTTTTGCACTGTATATGCCTTTGCCATTTATTTGGATTATTTTGTGGCAACTTCCTAGAATTGGACGTTAAGTCAAACTAATCATTAATTAATATGAAAGCCAGGCAATTTCTTGCCTGGCTTTTTTGCATATAAAAGCACCATTCGATAATTGTTCACAATGCCGTGATAACCTGTGTTTGATGAAGATGATAGGGGGAAATATCATGACGAGTTTTAAACAGGTTTGGCATGCGAAATGGCCAATAAAAGGCTTTGTTCGAAGCTGTTTCACCAGTTGCTGAAGTTGCAGAAACGGATGCTAAGTTGGTTGCTTTGTTGAACTTGCAACCAGCCGTTGCCGCTTACTTCGACGAGACAATGGTCATGGTCGAAGACGAAGCAGTTAAGAACAACCGTTTGGCTACGTTGCACGCTGTTGCTAACGAAGCTACTAAGGTTGCTCGTGACATCATCAACGCCGTAACAAAGAACGACTTTGCTGATACGACACAAATGTTCGAATCAGCGCAAGTTTTGGCAGCTCACGTGGCTGACGATAACTTCCGTGAAGGCGTTGAAGCGTTGACGCGTGTCATGCGCTTGACGACGAAGAACGCAACTGACGCTGTTGTTGATGTAACGTTGTTCGAGAACGATGCTGTAAACATCTTGGCCGACAACAAGTGGGAGTTGGACATTGACGGTATCTTGTCAGACTTGATTGATGACATCAACGCTGATGCTGCAAAGTTTGGTTTGCCAGAAGACGTTATGGCTGAGTTGCAAAACAATGTGGCTGCTGTTGTGAACTTCTTGACTGACCGTGTTGTGAAGGCGTTGCAAGATGATGGCGTTCGTCAAGATGCTGCCGTGGCCCAAGCAATCCGCGAACACTACATGCCAATCTCAGCTGATGGTGAATTGCCAGCATCAGATTTGGGTAAGGTTTTGGCTTTGGCTGACAAGTTGGATAGCTTGTTGTCATTCTTCGCCGGTGGTATGGTACCATCAGGTTCAACCGACCCATACGCTTTGCGTCGTGCCGCTTCAGGTGTTCGATCAGTTGCTGCACACACGCGCCGTGCCAAGGCTTTGGCTGCCATTATCGCCGGTCGTTTGAACTTCTCAGCTGACCAACAAACAAAGTTGGCTCGCGCTGGTGAGATTTACAAGTTCGACTTGATGACTGGTATGGTCGGTGAGTTCGACGAATTGCAAGGTATCATGGGTGAGAAGTACGCCAACTTGTTTGGTCCTAACGGTGCTTTGTTGCCACACTTCATCTCAGTTCGTAACGGAAACGCTGAACACATCGACAACGTGATTGCCGGTAACGAGAAGGTGTTGGTTGCTCGTTTGGAAGACGCTAAGTTCTTCTACCACGAGGATCAAAAGCACGATATCGACTTCTACAACAACAAGTTGGAAGTTGTTTCATTCCACGCTAAGTTGCGTGCACAAGTGCGCCAAATCGCTGCTGACAACAACTGGCAAGTGGTTGTTGACGATGATTTGCTTGAAGAAGTTAACAACATCGTTGAATACCCAACGGCCTTTGCTGGTGGCTTCGACGAAGGTTACTTGGAAGTTCCTGACGAAGTATTGATTACGTCAATGAAGGAGCACCAACGTTTCTTCCACGTGGTTGATGGTCCAATTCGTTGGATGGTTGCATTGTTGGATGATCAAGTTGTGCCATTTGATATTTTGGGTGTTGCAACTGGTCGTTCATCACGTGGACACCGCTTCTTGGGTCACGATGTTGAAATCGCATCTGCTGACAAGTACGAAGAAGCTTTGACGTCTGTTTTCGTGCAAGCTGATGCTGAAGCACGTAAGGAAAACATCGAAGGGTTCGTACGTGGTCAAGGTATGACGACAGACGACATCACGTTCAAGGAATTTAACGGTAACGAATACGTTTATGTGACGAAGTTCGAAGCTGGACAACCAGCAGCTGCTGTTTTGGCAGGCTTCAAGTCAGTTGTTGAGGCAATGACGTTCTCAACGACGATGAAGTGGGGTCGTCACACATTCGAATACGTTGAATTGGTTGAGCGTGCCGAAAACTTTATGAAGGATGAGCGTTTGGCTTACGAGTCAATCAAGCCATTCTCAACGCCACGTCGTTTGGCAGTTTTGATTTCAGGTGTGGCTGAAAAGGCTGAAGACTTCACTGAAGAAGTAAAGGGACCTGCTAAGAAGGCTGCTTTGGACGCTGAAGGTAACTACTCAAAGGCTGCCGTATCCGTAACATGGCCCGTTCAGTTGCGCGTGCCTTCATTGATGAGCGTAAGAAGCTTGGTTTCCCATTGTTGAAGGACGAAGCTTTGCGTGCGAAGTACTTGCCTGCAGATGAGGAGGAGAACTAAGATGGCTAACTTTTTGCTAGAAATTGGTTTGGAAGAAGTTCCTGCCCACTTGGTTACGCCCGCAATTAACCAGTTTACTCATTCGAAGAGTCAGACCAAGAAATGTTGTTGCGTCACTTTAACGAGTACGAAGCTGAAGCCAAGAAGGCCTTGGAAAAGGGCTTGGTTCACCCAGCTTACGACTACATTTTGAAGTCATCACACACGTTTAACTTGTTGGACGCGCGTGGAACGGTTTCAGTTACTGAACGTGCAAAGTACCTTTCACGGGACGGTATGGAAGTGACGCAATTTACGTACTTCCAACAAGTTGGTGGAATCCAAGTTGATGCCGTAACATCAGAAATCACGTATGGTTTGGAGCGTTTGGCTTCATACATCCAAGACGTGCCAACGGTTTATGATTTGGAATGGGGTAACGGCGTTTTGTACGGTGACATCTTTAAGGAGCCAGAGTACGAGCACTAGGATAACCCAAACCGTTTGTACCAACACCACCAATTCCAAGTGGTTATGAAGCCATCACCTGACAACATCCAAGAATTGTACTTGGATTCTTTGAAGGCCTTGGGTATTGATCCTTTGGAACACGATATCCGTTTCGTTGAAGATAACTGGGAAAACCCTTCAATGGGTGCCGCTGGTATCGGTTGGGAAATCTGGTCAAAAATGAGTGTGCAAGACATTATTTTGACGTTGCAAAAGTTCTGGGCTGATCAAGGCGCAATGCTAATGGAAGCCTACGATACAGAAAAGGGTGCCGGTACGATGAGCCCTTACACGTTCCTACGTGCCAATGGTCCTGAGCCATGGAACGCAGCTTACGTAGAGCCATCACGTCGTCCAGCCGATGGACGTTACGGTGTGAGGGTGATCTGAAAACACGCAAGGGGCACTGCCGGAGCACAATTTAATCCAATGAAGCTGCTAGGAGTTTTCCTAGAAGTAGGGTGGAACCGCGAATTATCGTCCCTACATCAATCATTTTTAAAGGTGATTGGTGTAGGGCTTTTTATTTGCTCGAAGCCAACCACGAGAAAGGAATTTGTCAATATGAGTGTATGATAGACTGGCAACATTTTGTTGTCAGTCTTTTTTAATCTGAAGGACGAAGCGGACCGTGGTAATATGTGCACCAGCATTCATAATTAATCAGTCATGCGCGTTGACTTTTAAACGCTGAGTGATAAACTTATTACATGTAATAAGCGATGAAAGCAGAAGAATTGCGTGAACTCAGTCCAGCAAGTCACCGGTGTATTGGCAACGTACGGCTACTTGTCACAATGGATTGTGTGGCTGTTTGTTGACGCTGTGGGCTTGCTACTTTGGTGGAATCAAATTCAGGCAGGCGGTTCTGGTGCATTGGGGATGTTTGTCCTGATGATTGTGAAAACTTTCAACGCCTTCTACGGCATGTACTTGTGGTCAAAAACAACCGAATATCAAGATTAATAGGCGTGGTACAAGCAATTATCACAACAAACTGATCACAGCCAAATTCAAGCGAAGCGTATCGGTCCGAAAATGATGGGCTGCCTAGTCGCAGGGGCAGTGGTTGTTTACGGTATTGTGTTGACGGTTGCGAAGACGGCCCACGGTAATCAAGTTTACCTCGACTCATCTCAACTACCGCTTGGGATGCTGGCCCAAAGATCATCTGGATGGACGAGTTTGATTACCGGCCTTGTCTTGGCATTCTATTTGATTATGTTGGCCAGCGGTCGTTTGACGAACTTCTTCTGGGGATTGTTGACGAACGGTATTTGGCTATTAATGTCGATTCACAATCACTTGGTTGGTGATATTTTGAACCAAGGATTCTTCTTTGTGATGCAATTCGTGGGGATGGGATGTGGTAATCTATTTCTTAGTGTTTTAGTTTTAGGGAGTAGTAGAAAGATGCAGAATTTGAAGCGAGCTTTGCGTGAGGCGACGTCGCCAACTAACATCAGACGCGACTTGGCATTGATGAATCGATTCCAACGTGTGTACATGGTTGTTATCATGGCGGTGACGGTTTGGGCGTTTGTTTATACGGGTGATTATTTGGCGAGTTGCTTGGCGACAAGGCTGACATGCTTGATAACGTTGATTTGGATGACGTTAAGGACAAGCTATCAGGATTGCTTGGAAAAGATTAAACAACAGTTAATGGACGACATGCTCGATTGGGTATGTCGTCTTTTTTCGCATCCCGAACACTAACGAGTTACAGTCCTGTGACATTATGCACACACGATTAGTTGGCAGGCACGCTTAGCAACGCGTGGACAGGCCGAGTCAAATAACGAGACATCCGAAGACTAATCACTTATAATAAATGTGTAGAAAGAAAACGTTTTCAGATAGGAGATGGTTCTATGGACATTAATTTGGATGATTTGAAGGACAAGGCAGCTGACGTACTTGAAGGGGCTGACTTGAACGATTTGAAGGATAAGGCCCGAAAATCGTATGAACGCAAATCCACGCTCAGTTCGTATCTTGTCACAACTTGCGAAGGTTGATTTGAAGCAACTGGGCACGTTAAGTTTAAAAGACGAAACAAAACAAGATATGGCGCGCGTGATGGACAAGCTATATGATGATCAAGTTGGTGTTCATTTGCGTGCAAAATCATTTATCCAACAGTTATCAGGCTTGGCCAAGCTGGCACTGGAAAAGTTGGAGGAAGGGCTTGATCCACAAGGCTTAGCGAACTACTTTGAAGTGCAACTGCTACCGGCGTTTGGATTAAATCCAACTTGGGGTGAATGCGCCGTTTGTGGTCGTCGAGATTTGCCACTTGATTTTTCTGAAAAGCTAAACGGCACGATTTGCCAGATTCACTGGGACCAAGCTGTTCAACCGATGACGATTGCAACTTTCGAAGGCACGCTAAATCAAACGGGATTGAGTTTCATCAATTCGGTTAAAGAGAGTCACCATTCGCGTGAGTTGATGATGGATGTTGAAAAGAATGCCTACATGACATACATTCTGGGATTGATTGACGCAGCGTTTGTTGATAATCAACCAATCGAAAAATGGTTCAACTTTTTAATGATGTGAAAGAGAGACTGATTGGTCTCTTTTTTATTAGGAGGCGGCATGGCGGAAGTATTTGAAGCGATTGTCATGTATCAACGTGACCACAAAGAGAAAGACTTGATGGTTAAAATGCTGACTAAAACGGCCGGCAAACGCATGTTTTACATCAAAAATGGTAAGTCTAAGCGCTACCAGTTTGCTGCAGTTTGAGCGTCCAACGCAAAAGAACATCGTTATCGGTAAGCAAGGTGCAATGATCAAGGAAATTGGTGTTCGTGCTCGTAAGGATATCGAACGCTTGCTTGGTGACAAGATTTTCTTGGAGACGTGGGTTAAGGTTGAAGAACGTTGGCGTGATAAGCCACAAGCCTTGCAAACGTACGGTTACAAGGAAGATTCAGATCACAAGATGGAAGAAGGACCACAATACTACCCAGCTGACCAAATCACGGACCACCCAGAGCGTTTCATCATGAGTGAGTTGATTCGTGAGAAGGTGCTACAATTGACGCGTCAAGAAGTGCCACACTCAGTTGCCGTTGTGATCGACAAGATTGAACGTCAAGATGAGAACCACTTGCACGTGCAAGCAACGATTGTTCGTGATGACTTCATCATCAACCGTTTGAAGGACACAAACACACCAGTTTACTTGATCATCAACAAGATTGATTTGGTAAACCCATCAGACTTGTTGGCAATCATTGCTGATTACAGCCAACAAATGGAATTTGCGGAAATCTTCCCAATTTCAGCTTTGAAGGGTGACGGTGTGCCAGAGTTGTTGGACTTCGCCATGCCAAAGGCGCAAACGACACGAAACAAGATCCAAGGAATTTACACGACAGATGAAGGTCAAATCGTGTTCATGGACACACCAGGAATTCACAAGCCACACAACTCATTGGGTGACTTCATGGTGAAGACGGCGATGTCAGCTTTGCGTGAAGCCGACATGGTTTGGTTCTTGGTTAACGCCGACGAGCCACGTGGTGCTGCATTTTGCCAAATTTGCAGATGATTATTAAATAAGTTAGTTGTACGCGCGATGCGTGGATTATAGAAAGAATAGAGAATAATATACATGAGTGAACAAGGATTTAAGTCAGGTTTCGTTGCCCTAGTTGGTCGTCCAAACGTTGGTAAGTCAACGCTTTTGAACAAGATGATTGGTGAAAAGATTGCCATCATGTCATTTGGTTGTGGATTTCAGTCGCCGTCTTTACGGTTATCATGGCTGAGTTCGTGAATACCATGGTTGAAGCCATCGTTGATTTGATTGTGGGTGAACAATATCACCCGCTAGCCAAGGTTGCTAAGGACGTGGCGTCTGGTGCTGTGTTGGCAGCGGTGGCATTTGCCATTGTGATTGGTGTTTTGATTTTCCAACCATTTATGGACTTACACGATAAGAAAAAGGCTGCTACACAAGAGCCACAAATTGAGAAAAATACGCACTTCATCCAAGCCCTTGGTCATGCCTTAGAAGGTATCGGTCAACTTTTGGTTCGTGAACGAAACATGCGTTTTCATATTGTTGCGGCGATTGTAGTCTTACTTGTCGGCATCTATGTTAAACTAGGACGTTCAGATTGGCGAAGAACATTGGTGACATTATCGTTTCTGTCGATAAGATTGGTGAACAAGCGGAATACTTGGAACACTCATATGAGCGCGAACTAGGATTCTTGGTTGTGCACGGTTTCTTGCACTTGAATGGTTACGACCACATGCGCAGTGATGAAGACGAAAAGATTATGTTTGATTTGCAACGTGAGATTTTAGATAGAGTTTTGGACTATGCTGGTGAGTATATGAAGTTGCCAGCAGACACTGAGATGTCAGTAACATTCGTTAACAATGACGAAATTCAACGTTACAACCGCGAATACCGTGGATTGGACAAGCCAACTGACGTCATCTCATTTGCCATTGAAGAAGATGGTGATGATTTGCCATTGATGATGGATGAAGAGATGGCCGAGGACAGTTCGCAGCGGATGACGTTGTGCGTCACCCAGTTGTTGGAGCAATTATTAATGCATACGACGCCTTTGATGCAGCCCAAGAAAAGGCAAAAGAAGCAAAAGAAGCAAAAGAGAAGAAGGATTAAGATTATGGATTTGGCAATTATTGACCAATCAAAGCCTGGCGTTCCTGCCGAGCAAATTGACCTTGTTGAAAACATAATGCCTTTATCATTTTGGATGAAGCGCAAAACACGACGCCACAACAAATGAAGATGTTCCTAACTCGTTTGGGGTTCGGTTCGCACATGGTTGTAAACGGAGACGTTTCACAAATCGATTTGCCAAGCAAGGTGCGTTCAGGCTTGATTCAAGCTCGCCGTGTTTTGGTAAATGTGTCACACATCGAATTCATTCTCATCACGCGTCCTGCAGTTGAAGCTGGTGAAAGCCTTGGTTTCTTGCCAGGTGATTTGAAGGAAAAGGTTGATCCTTACCTACGACCAATTTACGATGCGTTGCACGCTATTTTGGGCGCTGAGCATACGGAACGTTTGATGGATCGTGGTACGATTGAAATTGCGCCATTGGCCTACATGCGTGGTCGTACGTTGTACATGTACACGGAGACGTTGATTCGTGATGCCAAGGGACACCCAGTTCGTGTTAAGAACTATGGTCAACGCCGTTATATTCAAGCGATTCGCAATAACGACATTACGTTTGGTATTGGTCCGGCTGGAACTGGAAAGACGTATTTGGCTGTTGTAATGGCCGTGGCTGCTTTGAAGCGCGGTGATGTGGAGAAAATTCTTGAAGAAGGCATGCATGTTGCATTGTCTGTGTTTGGGGACCAACTTACGATTAAGGGTGAAGCTGACGCAGTTGATGCTGCTGAAGCAATCGTCGCTGAATTGGCCGCTTTGATTAAAAAAGGTGTGAAGCTAAACGCAACTGATATCGTCTCAGCGATGAAGATGTCAGAACGTGGGACGTTGGAATACTTTGGTTGGGCTAATCTTAGTCGAACTCTGATGCGGGGGATGCCCCCGATACATATCTATTTGCGGTATAATAGTAACCGTAAGAGAATAATTCGAATTAGAGGGATTACATTTTTGGCAGCACAAGTTGAAAAAGTTTATCGTTTTGAAAATGCTGAGCAAGAAATTGGTTTGGTCGGCGCACAAGACAGTAATTTGAAGTTAAAGGTCAAATCGACGTTTTGAAGCGTTACATGCCTGAGCAAATGTCAGAAGAAGAAGTCGTTGCCGTTGTTAAGGAAACGATTGCTGAAGTTGGTGCATCATCAAAGGCTGACTTGGGTAAGGTTATGGGTGCTTTGATGCCTAAGGTTAAGGGTAAGGCCGACGGTAAGTTGGTTAACCAAACTGTACAATCATTGTTAATGAAGGCTAAGGACAAGGTTACTTTGGGCGTTGTTCGTATGGTAAAGTCTTCAGTTTCTAACGAGCAAATCAAGTTGGGTCACGACTTGACTGCTGACGAAGAATTGGCTGTTTTGTCACGTGAAATGAAGCAACGTGTCGAAGAGTTGGAATCATACAAGGATGCTGATCGTGAAGATTTGGCTGAAGAAATCCGATCAAGCCATCAGTACAACGTAAGTTGAAGGCTGAGGCCGCTCGTAAGCGCAAGAACAAGAAGAGCCGTTAATTCGACTCTTGCCGGGCTACCTGCTGGTGGTCCGGTTTTGTTTTATACTCAGAAATTATTCAAAAACAAAAAGGAGATAATGACTATGAGTTTGTTGGAACAATTGACTAACGACATGAAGGAAGGCAATTCTGGTAAACTATTAAAGAACAAAAGTGTGCGACATATATAAAAGTTGGAAACTTCACACGGGAAGGGAGGGTAAACATTATGGCAAAGACTGTTGTTCGTAAGAATGAGTCTCTTGATGATGCTCTCCGTCGCTTCAAGCGTGGTGTATCAAAGGATGGTACCTTGCAAGAGTACCGTAAGCGTGAGTTCTAAGCCATTTATGAGGTTGATCCACAGGCCTGGGCATCACTTTGGCGCATCGACCGCACGTTCGGTCGTTTCTACGAACCAAAGTTGTAAGCTAACGGTTTGTTAGGTACAAAAAGCTTAGGGACAAACATTTTAGGTGTGACTAGGTGAAGAGTGATAACAAATCGTCAGCAGTTTTGTATAAAGCGTTGACAACAGGTAGATTTGGTTTATACGCGTCAACAAAAGATGCAAGTGATGATTGTGACGGAAAAGCCTAATTTGGTTATCGAAGCCATTCAACGTGATATCCGCCGTGGTATTACCATCGTGCACCACGCTGAAGGTGGATATAACCACCACCACAAGGAAGTCTTGTTCACGGTTATCTCAATGTATGAGCAATATGACCTACGTGAAGGGTTGGCACTTCGTAACGGACTCTCAACTGGTGGGTTGGATATTATCGGTATCCTGGTACGTCGTAAGACTGGCATGAAGATGGGAGCAGTGAACTTAACGTTTAACTTCTTCATCTTGTTGGCCTCAGGGTTCTTGTTTGGTCCACAATATGCGTTGTACACCGGTATCGGGCTGGTTATCAACGCGCGCGTGATCGTCTTGTTGGTGCTGATTAACGTGCCCCTAATGATTACTGCGTACCGTGCAATTGGTAAGCGATTTGCGATGTTTACGGCGTTGGCTTTGTTGCTGGCCGCGATTGCCATGCGTTTGGTTTCGCAACCAGAACAATTATGGACGCACGATCCGCTTGTAATGGCCATCTTTGGTGGTGCTGTCAATGGATTCGGAACAGACCAGATAGAACAGTATTTTAATCGACACCAGTACTCAAGTCGCATTGGTAGTGCGATGGTATATGCAGTTGCTTCAGCGATTGCATTGAACTTTTTTTGGACACCCGGACACATTTATTCTTCTGGATTTACAGGGCTAGCCCAGCTGCTAAACACATTGCTTGAACGCTTTGTGGGGTGGCATGTGCCAGTTGGCCAATGGTTGCAGGTGCAATTCTAGGATTCCTATTCGCATTCTTCCGTCGTCGCAAGGAAGATGAGCGTGATGAAGAAAACGAAGCATAATAGTTAAAGTATGACGAAAACTTACGGGCATTGGTCCGTAAGTTTTTTATTTATATCGGCATTTTCGTGCTAAAATCATAAAGTACAAATTGAAAGAAGCGAGAAAATTATGCAGCGATGTTGTATGGTAATAATGCGACAGCAAGTCAACAAACGTTGAACCTAGACTCATCAAACGGCAACCGAACTCGTCTTGGGGGTTCAAATACCGGTCGTGATTTGATTCATGACATGATTGTGTCTGATGATGCCAAGCGTTCTAATGCGTTGAAGATGGAACAAGCTGGCGTTGGTTCTGAATGGATCCATTCAAACGTAACAGGTCCAGACGAACCAACTGCTGACAACCAAAACAACTCAAATGACTCAAACGGGTCAAATGGTGTAACCACGTCACCAGTTGCTACGCCGGATGGTGCACAAACTGATTCCGTGACAAACGGGACACTAGGATTGGTTTCAGCGGGTGTTAACCCAATTGCACGCGCTGCGGTGTTCGGCAATCAAAAGCAAGACACGCAACCAGCAGACGCATTGCAGAAGCAAGACACCCAACCAGCTGATGCACTGCAGAAGCCGGATTATGGGGCTGTTCCGGCGCCAAGCACGCCTGACCACGGTCAACAAACGATTGACGGCAATACAGAAGGTGGTAGGCCTGATACGGGTTACATCGCAGCGCCAAGCATTTCTGGTGACGGCGACGGGCAACGACCAAGCGGGCCTGAAGAACCGATTATACCTAAGCCAGATGTACCAACAGAAGATATAACAATGTGGCCAATTGATGCGCCTGATTTTTCTGATTGGGATACGTTACCAGCTTTTGCCTTACAAACGCCGGATACGCTACCGGCAGACCCGTTGCAAAAGCAAGACACGCAGCCAGCGGATGCATTACCCATTAACGGACAAGCGTTCGATGGATATTTGACGTTTAAAGATAGCCGTCTTGCAAATGTTGGCTCAACGGCTCGTGTTGCAGTGAAATTTAACAGTGTTTACTCAATTCAATTTCAAATTTTTTATGAAGTTAGCGCCAATCCTAGTCATTCCGAAACTTGGTATGGTTCGTCTGGGACTAATTTTACGATTGCATTAACTGATAACACACACACGGAAATGGCTAACCTGGGAAATGGCTACACTGTAACTTGGCATACGCCACTTTACACAGAGAGCAGAGAGGCTTTGGATAAAAAAATATCACAACCTGATGTGCGACTCGAAATTATTCGTGAAGCTGGGTTTACGATTAATAACAGGCCCGCCATGGATTGGCATCCGGTTCAGAGTTACATTTTGTTCATAAATCATCTTTATACTTTTTGTTAGTGATAAAGATAAGTAAGTATCTTTTGTTAGAAAAAAGTAGATTGGAAGAATTTGGGGAATTGAAGCATGTAGAACTGGCGAAAATTTAGCGTTTCCCTGCCCGTAGTTCTAGGGATGACGTTGCTGGCGGGAAAAGCATATGGATCCGATGATGTTTTTGATTGTTGACGACTTGGGCTTGACGGCGCCTGTATACGCCGACATTGAAGCACCAAACATGTCAGAAGAATAATTAGATAATTAAAGCGCACGTTTGCACTATTTTGCGAACGTGCGCTTTTTTATTTGTCAATCGAAATTCCTATTAATAGTAAGTATATGTGTTTCGAAAATAGCACACCCGAGATTGTCGTATTTTGCGCACGACGCATTTGGCTTCTTGCTTGAAGGTATGGAATACGGCTTCCCACCAATGGGTGGAATCGCCCTAGGATTGGATCGTTTGGCTATGTTGTTGGCCGGACGTGACAACATCCGTGAGGTGATTGCGTTCCCTAAGAACTCAAAGGCAACTGAGCCAATGACGGAAGCGCCAACGCCTGTTGCGAAGGCACAAGCTGCGCACCACCCATTCACAATGCCAAATGAAGAAGATTTGCCATTGTTGGAGACGACGGAAGGTGCTCACCAAGCACACGCCCAATCATACGACCTTGTTTTGAACGGATACGAGTTGGGTTCAGGTTCAATCCGTATTCACCGTATGGACATCCAAGAGAAGATGTTGTCAGCTCTTGGCTTCACTAAGGAAGCATTGGCCCAAACTGAAGCTAAGGCTGGCGACTTGATTTTGTTTGCTGCTGATTCAGAAGGTGTTGTGTCAGCAACGTTGGATGCTTTGCGTCGTATGACAGCCAAGGAAATGGACTTGATTGACAACAGCAAGTGGGCTTTCGCTTGGGTTGTTAACTGGCCATTGTTCGAGCACCAAGCTGAAGAAGATCGTTGGATCAACGCGGTAAAGAACGGTGGCCAAGTAAAGGCTATCGTTGTACCTGGTGGTGCTGATCACTACTCACGTAAGGACATTGATAAGATGGCCCAATACATCGAACGTTTCGGTGCCAAGGGATTGGCTTGGTTGAAGGTGACTGATGAAGGTATCACTGGACCAATCGCCAAGTTCTTGACGACGAAGGGTGACGATTTAATGGCATTGGTTAACGAATGGGTTGCCGCTATCATGAAGAAGACGGTTGACGTTGATTTGGATACGGCCCAAATTCCAGTATTGGATTACGCTGATTCAATCAAGCGTTTCGGAACTGACAAGCCTGACATGCGTTTCGGCATGGAATTGCAAGATTTGTCAGAGTTGATGGCTGATTCAGAATTTGGTGTCTTTGCGCCATCACGTGTTTACCCTGGTTCATTCTACGCATTGCCACAATCACCACAATTGTTTAAGCAATTGTTGATGGGTGCCGGCTTTGACCGTTACTACCAAGTTGCCCGTGCCTTCCGTGACGAGGATTTGCGTGGTGACCGTCAACCAGAATTTACGCAATTGGACGTTGAGACGTCATTCATGACGCAAGACGAAATTGATATCAACGTTTCAGACGAATTGCGTTTGAAGTACCGTTACTTGGATTTGCGTCGTCCTGAGATGCAAAAGAACTTGCGTATCCGTTCAAAGATTACGGCTGCAACGCACGAATTCTTGGATGCCAACGGTTTCATCGACATCGAGACGCCATACTTGGCCAAGTCAACGCCAGAAGGAGCTCGTGACTACCTAGTGTCAGAAGAATTTGGTGCGGATGCTTTGTCAGTTGCTGAAAAGATGCGTTCAGAATTCGTTATCGAGGTTGAAGGTGTCGTTCGTTCACGTGCAGAAGGTGCGGTTAACGACAACTTGAAGTCAGGTAAGATCGAAGTGCAGGTGGCTAAGGCAACGATTTTGTCAGAAGCTAAGACGACGCCATTCTATATTGAAGAGCCCAGAGTTTATTGAAGTTGAAGAAGACGTAGAAGAGGAAAACTAATTATGAAGCGTACTAACTATGCTGGCTTGATTGATGAAGCCTACCTTGATCAAACTGTCACGCTACAAGGATGGGTGCAAAAGCGCCGTGACTTGGGTGGTTTGATTTTCGTTGATTTGCGTGACCGTGAAGGTATCGTTCAATTGGCCTTACCGTTCATTTGGTTACAGCGCAGAACGCGATTACCAAGATCGTAAGCTAAAGGCACAATTTAAGACGGCCGACAAGCTTGGCGCACGTTTCATCATCACGATTGGTGAGCGCGAATTGGCTGAGCAAACGGCGAACTTGAAGAACATGACAACTGGTGAAGAAATCACGGTGAAGTTGGCTGAACTTTACACGGGTCATGGTCGTTACAACGGTTTGGTTGAAGAGTTCGGCGGACCTGAAATGCCAGGTGTTGGATTTGGTATCGGACTTGAGCGTTTGATGTTGTTGCTTGAAGCTGAGGGTGCAACGTTGCCTGAACAAGCACCATTGGATGTTTACGTTGCAAACATGGGTGAAGGTACTGATGTTGCGGCTATGCAAATGGTCCAAGCAGCGCCATCAATCTTGGATTACTTGACGGAAGATGCTCAAGCACACTGGGAAAAGGTGCAAGCCTACCTTGAAGCAATGGGAATCGATTACGAAGTTGATGCCAACGTTGTCCGTGGTTTGGACTACTACAACCACACGATTTTCGAGGTTATGACACAATCAGCTGCGCTAGGTCATGGTTGGACGACAATCACTGGTGGGGGTGTGACAAACTTGAAGGTTAAGATCAACTCTTTGGGTGACAAGGAATCACGTGAAAACTACCGTAATGCCTTGATTGACTTCTTGAAGCCACACTTTGATGAGTTGTCTGCTGACTCACAAACGCGTTTGGAGAAGAACCCATTGCGTGTCTTGGATTCAAAGGATGAAAAGGATCAAGCAATTGTTGCTGATGATGTTGAAAACAAGTTGTTTGGACCTGAGCACCAAAAGCCATACAAGATGTTCTACATCGGACCAATGTTCCGTTACGAGCGTCCACAAGCTGGCCGTATGCGTCAATTCCACCAAATCGGTGTTGAAGCATTGGGTTCAGATTCACCTGCTTTGGATGCTGAAGTTATCGCAATGGCAGTTGATTTGTTCCAAACGTAAGAGACGGCGCGCCTTTTGTTCGGCGACTACCAATACTCAGAAGTGCGTACGCCGATTTTTGAAAGCTTTGATGTTTTTGCCCGTTCTGCTGGTGATACATCAGACGTTGTGACAAAGGAAATGTATGACTTCAAGGACAAGGGTGACCGTCACGTTGCTTTGCGTCCAGAAGGTACTGCCGGTGTTGTTCGTGCGTTGGCATGAGACCAAATTCAAGGTGGTACCGCGCTAAAAGGCGCCCTTGACGATACATGAAGTGTCGTTGAGGGCGCCTTTTCGTTTTGCACCATCGGAAACATGAGAGGAATTTTAAACATGGCTAAGCAATCATTCCAAAAGCCAAAGGGAACTGCTGATTTGCTCCCTGGTGAATCATTGAAGTGGCACTACGTTGGGTTTAATGTGCTACACGGTGGCACCATAGACCTTGACGCAATTTACTTTCTATTGGATAATAAATCCCATAGATAAACCGATGAGAAAGCAAACTTGTGGTTGGTAGAAGAAAGCGAGCAGGGTCTGGTGTAAGCCTGTGGTTACTGAAGCAAGGGGACACTTTTTAGGTCGCAGCAATGCGCGTGTTGCCACGTTAGCCTTGGGTGACTTGGGCATTCAATTGCGTAATTTTGTAGACGCTGAAGTTGGTCAGACGCAAGAACATAGTTTGGCCACGTTGAAAAATCAAATTAACGACATGAGTGCGGCCTTCTTGCAATTCGATAACGCAGCCGACTGGCAAGCCGTTTCGGCGGTTTCAAACCGAGTTACCGAAATGGAACGTTTATACGCTCAGGAATTTCGATACCATTTCTTTGATGGGGAATGTGTTTAGAAACGAGGCATTTAATATGACAGCGATTAATACTGATAAGAAGTGGCAATGGAAGTCATGCGCCTGGCAGGCGTTGTCGATGAAATTGCTTATCATCTAACGAATGTGATGTTTGGGGATGAACCAGTCAATTTCGACAAGGCGGCTGTGACGGCGCATCGATAACAAGGTGCCAGCTACTTTGTTGGAAAATGGTTACATCAACTCAGATCGAGACTTTAAACAAATTAAGAGCCCAGCTTACCGAAAGTTGATTGCCAAAGACGTTGCCCAAGGATTGGAAACGTATTTTGACAATCGGGTAAAAACCGTTAATTAGTCACAGATTGTTAGGGGTTATTGATAGTATTATTCCGAGAATGCAAACGCAGATGCATTTATTTCTTTCCACTTCGATTCAGTGGACGAAGCGAATACCGCGAGTGGCTTTACTGCATATTATTATCACAAAGACAATGGTTCTAAGGACCTAGCGCAAGCAATTAATGATGCGATGAATCCGAACATGCCTTTGGAGAATCGCGGGATTGACCGGGCTGAATATGTGGTGTTAGAAGCAACGATTGTTTTAGACCCTGGACACGGTGGTAACGATCCTGGTGCCAAGTCCAATAGTGGCAAAATGGAAAAGACGTATACATTGTTGTTGGCGCAACGAGTGGCAAAAACGCTACGGGCAACAGGCGCTCGGGTCATTATGACGCGTAATAGTGATAAACTTGTTTATCTTTCACAAATCCCAAAGGTGGCCATCCCCAACTTAACGCTTCGTGAAAATCGAGGTGTGACGAGCACACCGATTTCAGTGCTAAAGCAGGGTGAGCACTTACAGATTTTGCAAGAAAACGATGGTTGGTACCAGGTACGTCGTGAAGATGAATCGACGGGGTGGGTAGCTAGCTGGTTGCTAGAACGTACAAAGCCGTTAGATAAAGTTACGCCGTTGTCTCGTTTTTTGCTCGAAATAAGGTACACTGTTCTAAGATATTATTTAGAGAAAGGACATGACAACATGCAAAAACTAGGCCGGTTAATGTTGGCATGGATTACAAAATTCTGGATGCCGTTGGCGATTACCGTTGGTATGTTAGCTGTGGCGGTTTCTGTCACGACGGTGATGCTGTATAAGCAACAAATAACGGTGCAGATCTTGGTGAAGGAAAAGGAAGGTGGCATCAACTTGATGATGTCAGTGCCAGCTCACGCCTTTATCACGGATGTTGCGGATGTTGCAACGTACGACTTTGATGCATTGCCATCAAACGAATGGGAAGGTAAGACTTTCTAATTCTGGTTTTACGTAAAAGAAGACCTAACATAAACGGTACTCACAAAAAGTGGGTGATTCTTCAGTCCACGTACTGAGCAACACGACGAATTCGAGTTTGGTTCAAAGGAATGGGCAAAGGCAATCTACAAGGGTGATAAGGATCACTTGGATCCAGCCGAAGTTGTGATTGCTGTAATTGACTATGAGGGTGAACACGTTGATCCAGGTACTGCCTGGGAGATTGGTTACTCAGAAGCAACGAAGAAGCCAGTTGATGTGCCATTTATGTAGGTGTTGCTTGTTCGCTATTCGTCGGGTAAAATTATTAGGTAAGACTAATTAATAAAAGTTAGATGAAGAGGGAATTTTATGAAGCGCGTCTACCTAGCCGGTCCATTTTTTGATGATGACCAAATTGATCGTATTGAACGTATGGAAAAGGCTCTAGCAGCCAACCCAACGGTGTCAGACCAAGTTGGCGACCTGGCCCATTGCGATGAAGCAAAGGGCATTGACCGCCCGTTCATTGGGAAGGTCGTACGCTGTGAGGGGCAGACGTACGATATGGAAGTGGTATACATTCCGGATTTGACGCATGCGAATGCATCGTTGTTGCACACTCAGGTTCAGGTGGCCAAAACAGCTTCAGCACCATTTGCCAATAAGGCTTCAGAGGATCGTGAGTTTGATATCTCAGCTGATCCAGCTAAGTTTGTGTTGGCTGGTTTGAAGGATCAACAACGCCAATACGTGGCACACTAACTCCGAGAAAAAATCAATAATTATGCGTGGCTTCATCAAACGCGCTGGGTACACTAATCGCAAAGACTAGTACAGGGGGAAGTGCCTATGCAAGATTATGAGTTATCTGAAGACCTAGCTGCGGGTGACCGTTTGGGAATCTTCTCATATGGATCAGGTGCTGAAGGGGAGTTCTACTCAGCTATTTTGCAACCAAACTTCCGTGATGGTTTGATTGCTGGTCAAATGGACGCTTTGTTTGAGAAGCGTGAGTATTTGACGATTCCAGCTTATGAGGAAGTGTTTATGGCTGGTTTGCACGGGGACTTTAAGGCCTACGCATTCCACTTGCCATTCACAAAGATGGGCTTGAAGGCCTTGCGTGACATTTTGCCTGAGGCTGATGAAGCTAAGCAAGCGGACTTGTTGAATGAATTTGAAGCAAGTCGTGTTTACAACAAGCGCATTGGTAACTTGTACACAGGTTCAGTTTACTTGAGCTTGTACTCATTGTTGGCCAAAATGTTGGTTACTGAAAGCCCACGCATTCTTGAATTGAACCGCGACAACCAATTCATGTCACGTGATGTGATGGATTTCTGGCGTCCAGTTTATGCTGAAGAAGCGTTGGTTGACGGTAAGTACTCAGCTGAAGTTTACCGTGAGTTCTTCCGCGATTTGTGGTCACGTTACAAGGAGAAGACAGGTCGTTCAATCAATCGCTTGTTGGGTTTGAATGAATATGCACGCACAATCGAAATGAAGCAAGCTTGCTATGCTGGAACGTACGGTTTGATGCAAGCACGTGACTACGTTGCCTTGCACCCAGGTTCAAAGGTGTTGGTCATGGCATCTGATATTGCCCGTTACGGTTTGCACACACCAGGTGAAGTGACGCAAGGTGCCGGTGCAGTGGCTGAAGAACCAGATAAGTACTTGATTGGTATTGGTGAAACAGAACAAGCTGTTGTGCCACCTACCCAAGATGTTGTCACAATGGCAGCTAATGCAGCTGATCAATTATTGACAGCTGAAGAACGCGCGGAAATTGACACGATTATTTTTGCCACTGAATCAGGTATTGATAACTCAAAGTCAGCTGCCGTTTATGTACAGGTAACGTTGCTGCAACGAAATGCTGCGCCAGAAAAGTTGCCACTCCAATCTAAGCTAGCGTTGGCCCGTGATATTATGAATCGCATTGCATCACAAGTGGAAGGAAAATAAGAAATGGCAGTTATTGGAATTGATAAGATGAGCTTTTTCTCACCACACCAATATATTGATATGGTGGATTTGGCAAACGCTCGAAACATTGATTTAGTTGAAAATCCAGACATCTTAGCGACTTTGGGTCAGCAAAAGACCACCCAATATTTAGTTGGGTTTGCGGCTGAAACGCAAGATTTGTTGACGTATGCGCAAAATAAACTAGAAAAGAAAAATGCGGATATGCTAGTTGCGAATGATGTGTCAAAGGCTCAAGTTGGATTTGGACATGACACAAATGACGTATCATCATCTGAGTTGCCAGCACCAGTTGGCGTTACGATGGTGCCGGTTCAATCAGCGCGTGAATTGTTGGCAGCGATGACGGAGCGTTTTGACGATACCGATGTGGCTATCATGGCTGCGGCTGTGTCTGATTACCGTGTTGCGACACCGGCAGATCAAAAGATGAAGAAGAACGCTGATCACGCTGGCTTGACACCAGATGAAATTTTGGCACTTGCCGATTTGAAACTCCGTCAACAGACTGGTCGCTTGGCCGGCAAGAAGGTGGTTGTTTCCGCAGGTGGTACGGTTGAGCCAATTGATCCAGTTCGATTCATTACGAATCGTTCATCAGGTAAGATGGGATATGCATTAGCACAAGCAGCAGCGGAGCAAGGCGCCGATGTGACACTTGGGGATGACGCGGCGTCATCAGTCTTGTTGGCTCGTCACACGCCAGTCATTGTTGCACCGGCTATGAATGTGAATATGTACGAAAACCCAGCGACGCAACGCAATCTAAAGACGTTACGTGAAGATGGCGTTATCATCATTGAACCAGCTGAAGGCATGCTTGCGGAAGGCTATGCTGGTAAGGGACGTTTGCCTGAAGTTGTTATGACCCAGGCTGCAACAGAATTTGTAACCCCAAAAACATTTGAGGCACTAACGCAACACCCGGTTGTGACCGATTTATTTGATGCCCACAATGAAAGTATGATTGCGCACGTCAGTCTAGCTGATTGGGCAGACTATATTTTCGTTGTGCCGGCAACTGCCAACATTTTGGCGAAGATGGCAGCTGGCATCAATCAGAGATATCACTCTCTTTTTATTTGTGGTCGCGCTTCATGGTAAACTTAAATCAGATGAATTTTTAACTAGATGCAAAGGAGTGTCGAAATGTTTACTGATAAAAACATTGTGCTCATCGTCAGTGGGGGCGTTGCAGCATATAAGTCAGCCATTTTTGCCCGCTTGTTGATGAAGCAAGGTGCAAACGTCAATCGTATTGTCGACCGAATTAGCCAACTAGACGATCGAGAAATCAGTCGTGCAGGCCTTGATACGGCGATTGCACATGAAAATAGGTGGTTGCCACTTGGTATCTTCCTATTCTCATCAATCTTGTTGCTACTTATCGCTAAGCGTCGTAAGCAAGACGACAAGTAGGATATAAATTGTAGGAGAGTGATGTTTCTGAAAGAGACACCGGCAGTCGTGACGCAAGCGCTTTACGGTACGACGCCAATCTATCAAAGTGGTGGTTATCCAGTCATCGTGCCTGGTGTTCTCCCATACACGGGCTATGAGTCAGGCGCATGGGTATCGCCAGTATTAGCGCAGTCTTGGCCATATCAAGCAACGGCGCCACGTACACTAGCTGGTGAGACGAATGGTCGAGAAAGCAGTTCGGTCAGTGACGATCCGGCTGTTCAAGCAGCCATGCAACGTTTGCAAGAGATTATTGTGGCAGCGGCCTTGGATGATCCAGATAATCTAACGGCGGATATTTTGGCAGCGATGCAGGCTTTGCAATCAGCTGTTGCGAAAGCAGAGGCTGAACAAGCTGCGACGGTTAGTGTGACAACACAAACAAGGATTGCTGATGCCAAGCCAGTTTCAAATGAAAAGAGTGTCGCTGATGCCATTAAGCAGCTACAAACAGTGCTTAATGATCCAAATGCGACACGAACAGCGATTGAACAGGCGATGACTAAGCTTCAAAATGCGACTGAATCGGCGAAGGAAAGCCGTGAGAATGCCAATAGTCAAGCACAGCAAGCCATTCAAGCTGCTCTTGACCAAGCGGCACAATCAGATTTGGCAAATGATCCAACTGTGGTTGCGGCCATGGACACATTGCGTAACGCAATGACGACCGCCGCAACGGACACGAGCGATGCGTTGACAGCCGATATTAAGGCCGCCATGCAAGCGTTACAGGATGCTATGACTGCGCTTGTTGATGATGCACGTGAGCAAGCACAACAAGCCGCAGCGGATGCTTTGACCAAGACGGCACCTGTTAGTCATGAACCAGCCACGGCAGCTGCAATCGATGCGTTGAACGCTTTGGTTAATGATCCGAATGCCAATTATGCGGATATCAAGCAAGCGACAGAAGATTTGTTGAATCAAGTTGCAACAGATACACAAGAACGTGATGCAACGACTACTGATGGAAATGCGTTGAGACGATTGCCAATGTGCCGGCTGAGGTGGCGAGCGAGCCACAAGTTGCGGAAGCGGTCGCTAATTTGCAACGTTTGATGGACGAAGCCGCTAATGATTCTAGTGGCGCTTTGACGAAGGATATTGCCGCGGCAACTTGAGGCCTTAACAAAGGCGCAAGATGATGTGGTTGGCTATCGTGAACAAGCTCGCGATGCCACAATGCTGCAGCTGCGATGGATGCAACGGCGCCGGTTTCAAATGAAACAGCTGTGGCCACGGCGAAGAATGCATTGGAAGCAGTTTTGGATGACCCGAAGTCAACGGCTGAAGAAATTTCAGATGCTGTGAAGGCTTTGACCGATGCGACAACAGCCGAAAAGGAGAACCGTGACACTGCGAACACAACGGCTAACCCCGCTAATGAAGCTGCCACAAGCGCCGCAAATAGCGACCAAAGCCAATCACAAGCTGTTCAAGATGCAATCACTGCTTTGCAACAAGCGCAAGCTGATGCTGCAAATGACGAAGGCACTAGTGAAGCGATTGCGACCGCCACGAAGCAACTGCAAGATGCGGTCGCTCAGGAAGCAGCTAACCAAGCAACTGAACTTCAAGCAGCTGAACTGGCGGATCAAGTGAAGGGTCAAACGGCCCCAGTGTCACAAGAACCTGGCGTACAACAGGCAGTCAGCGACTTAGACACATTGCTAAATGATTCAACGGCAACCGCGGCCCAAATTAATGATGCAATTAAGGCGTTGCAGGATGCCGTTGCTGAGGCAAATGATGAGCGTGACGCGGTTAATCAAGCATCGGCAACGGATGCCATTACGTCAGCTCAGGGTAGTGATTTATCAGCTGATCAAGGTGTGCAAGATGCGATTAAGGCGTTGGAAGACGTCATGAATCAAGCTGATGCCGACAGTCCTGACGCTTTGACGAGTGATATTCAAGACGCTATGAAGGCATTGCAAGATGCGCAGCTCGCAGCGGTTGAATCGCGTAACAGTGACGAAGCATCGGCATTGGTACAAGATAATAGCCAGACAAGTCCGGTTACAAATGAACCAGCGATTACGGATGCAAAGTCAGCTTTGCAAGATGTTATTGATGATCCAAACGCGACAGCGGCTGACTTAGAGGATGCCAAGGCAGCCTACCAAGATGTGATTGATCAAACTAAGACACAACGTGATAATACGAAGGCAGCGGCCCAATCGTCAACGGTTGCGACTGATGAATCAGTATTGACGGCTATTCAGAATTTGAAGGATGCACAAACCAAGGCAGCTAACGAAACGGTTGATGATGCTGGTCACGCTTGGGTATCTCAAGATATCGTTGATGCGATGCGCGCTTTGCAAGAGGCGGTCAGCGTTGCCGAACAAGCACAAGACACAGCTAAAAATGCGTTGAGTCAAACAAAGCCAGTTTCAAACGAATCGGCGACGGCCAAAGCAATTTCTGATTTGCAAGCCTTGTTAGCCGATGAAAATTCAACTGCTGAAGCGGTTCGTGATGCAACCAAGGCTTTGACTGCAGCAACTGCGAGCGATACGACCGAACGTAATGCGACGAATACTGAAGCAGCTGATGCCATTCTTTCGAATGCGCAAGGTACGCCACAAATTAACGAGCCTGCTGTACAAGAGGCGGTTGAGAAGTTACAAGAGTTGCAAAAGAATGCGGCAAATGATTCATCTTCTGCTTTGACACAAGATATTTTGGATGCCATCCAAGAGCTTTCAGATACAGTTGCCGAAGCGGCTCGGGATAAGCAAGAAGCTGTTCTAGCAGCTTATGCGGCTGGTCAAGTTGAGACGGCACCAGTTTCAAATGAATCAGGTGTTAAGGATGCGCAATCCGCATTGGATAAGGTGCTCAATGATCCTAGTGCAACGGTCGAGGAAATTAACGATGCAACGACGGCACTGGAAAACGCAGTAGATACGGCTAACGCAGCCCGTGATTCTGCGAATAGCAATGCTGACACAGCCCATAGTGTCATCGATGATGCACAAACTGGTGACCAAGCTGGTGAGCCGGGCGTGCAAGATGCAATTGCTAAACTGCAAGACCTTCAAACCAAGGCGGCGGCCGATAATGCTGATGCGTTGACGGCTGACATTGAAGCAGCAACCAAGGCGGTGACGCAAGCTATCGCAGACGCTAAGGCCGCTCAGGATGCAGCCCGACCAGCTCGTGATGCGGCTGGACAAGTTGAGACGGCGCCCGTTTCTAACGAACAAGGTGTTCAGGATGCGCAACAAGCGTTGAATAATGTCCTTGATGACCCGGCATCGACGGTAGCAGAGATTGAAGCTGCCCAACAAGCGCTTGAGGATGCTGTGAAGACAGCGCAAGATAACCGTGATGCCGCGAATAGTGCGGCTCAAGCGGCTGACCAAGCGGTGACAGCTGCTGAAGCAACAAACCAAGCTGACGAGCAAAGTGTGCAAGATGCGATTCAAGCG
This sequence comes from Weissella confusa, assembly GCA_014332815.1. Classification (GTDB taxonomy): domain Bacteria; phylum Bacillota; class Bacilli; order Lactobacillales; family Lactobacillaceae; genus Weissella; species Weissella confusa_C. Next base: position 27,207 of record JACSZT010000009.1, read on the forward strand.
TTGCGTGATTTGCAAGATGCAGCTAGTCAAGATGATGAAAATGCATTAACGGCTGACATTGAAGCAGCAACTAAGGCCATTGCTGATGCTGTCGAACAGGCGGCAGCGGCACAAGATCCCATCGATGACGCCGAAGCTGTGGTGACGTCACCAGTTAGTCATGAAACGGAAGTTGTTAACGCACAAAAGGCATTGGATGATTTGATTGCTTCAGCCGAATCCGGTGGGGATGTCTCAATTGCAGACATTAATGACGCTGCCCAGGCACTTCAAGAAGCAGTTGATGCTGCTTCTGAGCAGCGTGATACTGCTAACCATGATGAAGCGACGACTGCGGTAACGAATGCTCAGAATTCGGATTATGCTGATGAACAGGGCGTGCAGGATGCGATTGCTGCCTTGAAGGAAGCCCAAGACAATGCGGCGAAAGATACCGGAACGACTGCTGAAATTACCGACGCAATGACAGCGTTACAAGATGCGTTGGATGCGGCTAAGTCTGATCAGCAAAAGTGCGAAGATGCAGTGACGGCAGCGCAAGATGCGATGAGCGACACGGCGCCGGTTTCATTGGAACCTGATACAGCAACGGCTAAGGAAACGCTACAAAAGGTGCTAGATGATCCGAAGGCAACGGCAACCGACATTGAAGAAGCGATGCAAGACTTCAAGGAGGCCATTGACACTGTGCGTGAGGAACGAACAGCAGTCGACGCTGCCATCACGAATGCCCAAGCAGGCGATAACGCTAATAATGAAGGCGTTCAGGCAGCGATTGAAAATCTACAAAATGTCATTGCCAATGCAACGGATGAAAAGTCGGACAGTGACGGTAACGTACCGCTAACGGACGACATTGAAGCGGCAAAGCAAGCCCTTGCCCAAGCAATTTCTGATGCCGCGTCAGCCCGGGCAGCCGCTGCAGCAGCGATTGCAGCGATGACGCCAGTTTCTAATGAAGCGAATATCTTGGCCGCGTCAAAGTCACTTCAAGATATTTTGGATAATCAAAATGCAACCGCTGACCAAATTACCAATGCGACAACTGCTTTGACAAATGCGACGGCGACTGAAAAGGACACTCGTAGCGATGCGGTATCAGCTGCGGATGGTGCTGATACAGCAATTTCGAACGCTTCACAATCGACGGCAGCGCTTGATTCAGATGTCATTGCCGCACAAAAGGCATTGCAAGAGGCCGTTGATAACGCTAATGCTGACACGGGTACGACGGATGCAGTGACAAAGGCGACAGAAGCCTTGAACAAGGCGATTTCTGATGCTCAAGCCGACCAAGAAGCTGCCTACCGCGCAGTAGCAGTTGCTTCGGCAAAGGCTGTGGCAACCAACCCGGTTAGTCAAGAGACGGCTGTTGCATCAGCTAAGGATAATTTGGATAAGGTATTGGCTGATTCAGCGTCGACAACCGACCAAATTATCGCGGCCCGTGATGCATTGAAGGATGCGGTGGCAGATGCACTTGAAGCACGTAATAACGCTTTGCACGCAATTGTAGCAGCCAAGAGTGACCGTGAAACGGCTAAGACAAACGCGGAAACTGCTGAGACAAACGCAACTGACCAAGGCGTCGCTGGCGATAGTACAGTTGTTGCAGCCCAAAAGGCGCTGGATGATGCGGTTGCGGCAGCTGATAATAATACCGGAACAACGCAAGCGATTGTCGATGCAACAAATGCATTACGAACGTATACGGTAACGTTGACGGCAACTGATGCAACTGGTTTGAAGACGACGAAAACAATTACAGTCGTTGTGACAGAAACGTCACCATACGACCAAGAATCGGCCGTCTCATCAGCAGCCTCAAACTTGGAAACGATTTCTAATGATCCAACAAAGACGACGGCTGATGTGCAGGCAGCCCAAAAGGCACTTGATCAAGTATTCACAGTGAACTATACGGATACGCAAGCGCCTACTATTTCAACGGGTAAGGATAGTTATCAGGTGACGACCGGTGCGGGGGCGACGGCTGACAGTTTCTTGAAGGCAATTAATGCGCAAGCAACCGATAATCAAATGGACGGTAGCACAACGCTGGCATCTAATTATGCTGATGTTGTGAAGGATGAACCGGCAGATGTGGAGTCAGTAACAGGTGGCACTGATAGTAAAATTGCGTTTACAGCAACTGATAGTACCTTGGCTAAGACAGGTTATACCTACAATGTCACTGGCGCAGATGGTAAGACATATGACACACTATCAGCGGCTTTGGCAGCGACACCAAATTACGATAATACAAGTAATGATGGCGACACTGACGCGACTGCCACACCAAGCGGTTATCGTTTGGACAGTGCAAGTACGACATTGGCGTCGGGCATTTCGATGACTTATGCTACAACGATGCGTAGTGCCACAATCACCGGTAAATTCGATGCAGATACAGCAACTGATCAGAACTCAACGATTGTTTTGAAGGCTGATAAGCAAACGGCGACATTGAAGCAGGTTGTGAATGCTAAAACGCGTTCGAATGGTGTCTATGACAGCACAACTAATAGTTCGGGTGCTTCGGATGCAGCGGTACAAAGTTTTGGTGTTTCTTACTCAGCTTTGTCGCAAAAGGCCAACTTTACTTATTCAGGTGGTACACCACTTTCCGGTGCGCCAACCGTTACTTCAGGTGTAACGGATGATGCGTTGCCAGGTTCGTTATTTGTTTATCCGCAACAAGCTACGGTCAATCGAACTGGGTTGAATGCGGCAAATGCGGTTAAAAACGGAACTACCGTCGCTGCGAGCGGTGTGACAAGTGGGGCGATTGCCATTGCGGATGCTAGTTTGGCGGTTGCTGGCTATAGCTATGTCGTCACTGCACCGGATGGTAAGCAGTACAGTACGATGAGCGAAGCGCTGGCAGCTGTGTTGACTAGCACAAAGTTGGACGTTGGTGACGGACAGTCAGTTGGAATCAACGGCGCTTCACCTAAGGCGTCGAGTGATACGTTTAGTTATGATGCGCCGGTTGTGCCTGGTTACTACATTAAATCTGCGAATGATATTTCAGTTAAGGTTGGTTCGGGAACGACACCTTCATTGGATTTGGTGTACGAAAAGTCAACATTGACGTTTAGTTTGGGAGGTAAAGTTACCAAGAGTATGACGATTAATACGACGACGATGCCGTATTTGTCATTTGCCCTAATCGGTTCGGCCGGAGATAACACAACTGAAATGACGTCGTCAATTCAGTCAGTATCAGGAACCAAGGCCTCAATGACGGTGCCAGTGACGTACAAAGACACGGCTGGTAATACGTACAAAGATGCCAGTGGCACGTACCCGATGGTTGGTATCCGTACCACGGACTCAAGTGGTAATCTGACACAAGCATCAGTGGATAGTTCATTGACGTCAGGAAGTGGTGTTTCAAGTTTGCCAGCTAGTAATAAGCCTGACGGTATTAACGCTGGAACTGGTGCCGCTTGGTCAGTAAAGTATACCGCCTCAACTAAAACGAAGAACGATTTTACTGCCAGTGGATCGTTTTATGTTGGTAATTATGCGGCGAACGCGGCGGATTATAACGGTATTCTGCTGTCATCAATTTTGCCTGATACGCTTGGAAGCGGAACCGGTGGTGGTGGTCTTGGGATTCAAGGAATTAAAAACGCCATTTCGTTTGGTATGGACATGTACTCAAATGGATCTACCTTTGCGAACACGACAATCGATAAGGCGACCGCAGTGCCTAGTCGTTCAACGACGTCAACTGGAAAAGAAACCAGCGACTATCTTGTTAAGGGAAGTGCAAAGTATCAAGATACGAACAGTAATAATAATTATTCGTGGTATAGCTTGTCTAATGGCAAACAGCAAACGGGGTTGGTTGTTTATAATACGGCGCTGGATCAATATGATGATGAGGTGCCACTGTTTAAAGCAGGCAGTGAAGGCACTCAAAAGAAGTGGTTGGTTAAAGGAATCGCAACCTTAGCCATGCTCGGGGGAATTGCGGCGGCGAGCGATGCCAGCGGTGTTGCAGATAAAGTTGATGACATGTTCGAGGCTGCTATTCATATGGCGTTGGAGCCGGCATCGGCGGCAACGTAATAGTAGGTATTATCGGTCGGGACAACGAGTGTCTCGGCCGATTTTTTGTTCACACAAATGAAATATTTACCGTATTCTGTTCAGAATTTTCGTACTGTTTTGGCGCTGTTTTATTGCGGTGACATCATATTCGTTTTTTATACTGGCGGTATCACAAGAAATTAGAGTATTAGCGAGGGGTTAATGATGAAATCATTGGTAACGGATGTTAAGACGAATCAAGGTAAGTGGCATTTTAACGATAGCTTGACCGTGACAGCAAAGCAACGAGTCAGTGGGGCAGTTGCAGAAGCGACACGGATGCCAATTTGGTTAAAGATTATGTTGGGCATTATTGGGATATTGCTCATGATAATTGTTTGGCTAATCATTTTGATGCGACGTCGTAAGCAACCTGGTGAAAATATGCTGCAAACGATGCTTGTGAATCCGATGCCTGCATTTCAACATGACATGCAGGTGCGGACGCGATTGTATCAAGGTGATCAGTTGATTTTTGACAAAATGCAAGAAGGTTTGCGGTTTGCACCAGATAGCCAGTATTCACATCTGACAAAGCTTGATCAGTCGTTAGCAGCCGGTCGGTATCGTCATATGCCAGCAAACCAATTTGATGGGATAAAAGCAGGGGGCTTAACATTTTCTGAGCGCAAGTCGCCAAGTGATTCTAAGGAATCGGGCGTGCAAATAAAGCAGTCGTATGCGTATACGGTGGCGGTCTTAGTTCGCAATCACGAGGGGGATGTGCCGGCTAAGATGCGCTCTGCGGGGGCACAACTTAAAACGGTTGAGGAAGTTCAAGTTTTATTGACGAACGACACGGAGAAGCCACTTACGGTTGATATCAAATCAGCGCAGGCGACGACCAATCGTAACGGCGTCGTTGATTATGAAACGGCGCAGTCAACAGCTTGGCGAAATCTGGTTTCGGTGCCCAAAAACATTACACTACCACCGCATGGTCAAGAATTGGTCACGAGTACCATTTAAGCTCCTTGCAGCACCGACAGGAGCGTAAAAGAGATGAAATTGGTTTGGGGACTAGTTGTAATGATGTTGGCGGTATTGTTCGGGGGAACAGCATCGGCAAACGAAATGCCATTCAGCGTACGAGTGATGCAAGCAACTGAGCAACGTTCGGAAACGACAGGATATTTCGATTTAGTTTTGGCGCCTGATCAAGTGAGTGAAGTCAGCTATTGAAGGTACTTTAGTGATGCCATCAAAGAGCGCAATCACGCTAAACGGTGACTTCGCTCGCTTAGCCAGTGCTAAAGCTGGCGATGGCTATGGCACGTCATCTTTATCGATGGCGGATGTTAAGTTAACAGTACCGGGTCAAGTGAAAAAATTGGCCGGTAATTATTCAAGTGAGGTAGTTTAAAAAGTGAGTTTGATGGATCGAACTTATTCGGCTGAGCGCGATGTGTTTGCTGGAAATCCAGTTGCTAATCACGTACAGGTGACTGACCAACGCGAAAAGTTAGATGGTTGGGAATTGCAAATTCGCCAAGCAACCCCGTTCAAGCATGCAACTGGCACTGAATTAAAAGGGGCCAAGCTACACGTGGGTGAAATGTCTATTTTTTCAGCTGAGAAGGATCCAACGACAACCGTGCCAGCGACGGTTAGCTTTGCAGGGGTTGAAGACCCAATTGCGATTGATCGGGTAAATCCGACTGATGCAAAGACCAAGGACCCAGCTGCACCGGCAAATATGCGTAAGGCGGGGATGCCGTTGACGATTGATTATGCCTCACCTTGGCGTTTTGACACGCATAAACGCATGAAACGCGTTTTGAGATGCAAATCGGAGACCACGAGGTTGTACCGCTCGGCGACTATGAAGCTGAGCTTGAGATTAAATTGGTCGCGGGACCATAGAGATAAAATGGGGGAATTATAGATGATGGTGTTTAAGTGCCGGGCTACCTTGGCAGTCTTGACGGTTGGATTAACAATGCTGACGGGTGGATCGCAACTCGAACAGCTGCACTACCTGGAACAGGTATTTTGACAGTACAGGGGAGTATTTTGAAATCCTGGGCAGTGCACCTACGACTGGCCCGACCGTTTACCAATCGGGTAACCGGACAAGTCATTTCACCGCAATTGATTGCGAATCAACAAAGCATAACGGAATCGTTTCAAGAGATATTGAGTGGTCAAGAGGCAACTGAAGAATTTTCAATCCAATCATTACGCGTGAAAGGACGTGGCAACGGACAAACCGTGAGTGATTTGCCATACGCTGCTTCAACTTGGTTGGACAGCTTAAATAAGCTAACGGCCCGACCGCTACAAATTGAACGGCCGATGACGCTGGCGATGACACCAGTCTCATTTGGCAGTGTGTCAAAGTCATACGGTCAGTAAGATGGCCGATTATTCGTCCGAGGTCGTACCACCACTGCTTTGATTGAATTTTGCCAGCCAACGGTATTTAAAATCGTTGCACCAGCTGAATTGGAGCTGGTCAATACGCAGGAGAGGGGACTTGTGTATCGACGAAATCGTGGCACTTTTGAACTACAACAGCTTATCGCACACAGCACAACGCCTAATTCAGATGGCTTTGATCAAGTCGTTCTGCAAGATGGGTCGCGAGTGGATATTGCGAGCGTCCAGCCAGCCTTATTCTGGCAGAAAACGGATGCCGCAATGGTGACAGTTGAATCAGGTGGCCAATTACAATTGACCGGGTTGCAACAACAAGCCGTCGTTTATAAAGATCAAAACGGTGTGAGCGGTGGCGGATTACAGGTGAAACACGGATCGCACGGTGACATGATTACCGCACCAAATATTCAGGTTGGGCCAGATGGATTTGTAGAAGCCTTTGGTCAAACTGGCGGTCACGTTTTTGCAACGGATAACGGTGGCCAGTTGACAATTGCAACGGGTGGTCACGTTTCGATTTCCGTATTACAGCAAAGCGATGGCCCAATAGTAAGTCCAATTGACATGGAGCAACCGGTTAGTCTGACCAGTTCGGGAGAGATTAAATTAACGGGGGAATTGTGGTTGTCAGGTGCCGACGAAGCACCTTTAATTAACGCACGGCGGGTCCAGACATTGCCCGACAGTAATGTGTCCATGAGCCCTGGCTATCAGGGCCGCATGTTAGTGGCTGACGAAGTCATTATCAATGGTCAATTAGTATTATATGATTTGTACGCTTCTGAGCATCGGGTGGAAACGATGCGTGAATTCGAGCAAGCTTGGCATTTAGACGAACCGGATCAAACAATTCGGTTGGAAGCGGATATTGTTGACGACATTGCGACAGGATTAGCACCACGGACACAAGATGTCACATTGATTGGCGATGGTTATGAATTAGCATTTGCACCTGAACAGAACGTTAGTATTTTCAGTACCTTACAAAGAAAAAGTAGATTTTTTTGAAAAAAACAGAAAAAAACGACGTGGTGAAGTTTGTTGCCATTCGATAAAGTTAAGCACGTAAACGATTCCTATTTGTTGAACGGGAGGAGTGAGATGAGAATTGGAAGACTGATTTTCGGCGTTATGCTGGGTGTCATAAGTATGTGGTTTAGTATTAACGTGATTGTGGCACATGAATTTCGTCCAGATACCGATTTTTACATATCAGATGTTGAAATTTCGCAATTTGGTGTAACACCAGGCTTCATTTGGACGCGCTATCCGGATGAAACGATGTTTGCACAGTTCATTGAGCAAGCCGTATTGCTTACAAAAGACAGATTTAAAGGTCAGTGATTATTCACTGGCCTTTTGCTACATCATCTTGCTGAGAAAATAGGGTTTGACGAGCAGGTGCTGGTTAATTCATTATTTGAAGAGTACTTAGATGCTATGATTCGCAATTTATCAAAGCACGCCATCTTACCGGCGGTTGTCGTCGTGATTGATATGACAAATTTACCGGCACTTGAAGAATTGATTCAAGACCGGCTGAAACGATCACCAATGCTTAAAACGATTGTTAAGACGGAGTATCAAGCGCTATTTAGTCAGGAACTTTCGGAACGCATTCTGAATCGTGTGACATCGCAACTATCAGCAACTAACATGCGTACAGCGTACTTTAGTGTTTACGGTTACCGACCAACGCCTGATTTAGAAATCGCGCACCGTGATTTTCCGATTCATACGGCGTTTGTGTTGCGGAATTCGGCAAAGTGGGATGCTGAACATCAGGCAACCCGCGCTGGACTAATTGAGTTAATGGGTTCATTTGTGTCTTTGCCTAAAGCTGTTGTGGAACGTGAAGCTGATTTTGCCATCGCTAGTCTGTACTCTACGGGGTTCGCTTCGAGTGTACCGGTCTCGCTGTTGACTGAAGTGGCTCAGAAAAAATTGGCCCGGCATGGTAATCATGAGATTCCATTTCCGCCTGAAATGCGCGAACGAACGGAACAAGCCGTACTAGCAATTGCAAATCTATTTAATATTCCATTGCGCGAGACGACGAAGCAGGCAATGCGAATGCAATTTACGATTTGGTATTACCGTCTCATTAATGATCATCATCTTTTACCGGAAGAAATCCCGACATTATTAACGATCATTTTTACCGGGACGTTTGAATCCTATGAACAATTTGCAGAAACGTTCCATACCAGTGTACCGATTGCGCGAACTGCCAAAAGTAAAATTGCTACGGTGCTGAAACAAGCCAATATAAAATTGACCTTGCATAATGGCCTGGTTAGAAACGAAACGACCATTCGCATCTTTTTCTTTGGCTTAATGCGTCAAGCGCGCTGGTCACGTTATCGCACATTGTCGACAATTACGATGTTGCTTGATGATTTAGAGACATATTTTCCAAATGAACCAACAGCGTATGCGTATGATGAAAAACAAAAAGCAGTCACGGTAAATCGTGCTGTATTGGTGGATGTCAAAACAGTTGCGTTTGATTATCGGCAAAAGTCAGTTATCTGGCAGTTACTGGGCCGACTTTTCTTCAAAAAGTGTCTCCCCTTGCACTAAATTCGTGTGTTCCGTACACTAAAGTCAACGATTGGGGGCGTGGGGATGGATGAATTAGCGTGGGTGTTAGAAAAGAAAGAACAAGACAAATTAACGTTGCTGAACTATTTAACGACGCGATCAGATAGTTTTTTTCCAATTAAACGTATTCTGACTTCGTTAGGAAATTGTTTGATGATTACTTCGCTAGAAGTAATAGCCCATCAGGGAGTCGAACCCTGGATGCCGGTGTGAAAAACCGGAGTCTTAACCGCTTGACCAATGGGCCATGAAACTTTGTTAATTGCTTACCGCTCTTAACAACAGATAATAATATACCAGATGGATATTTATCATGCAACACCTAATTTCAAAAAAAGTAACTGGATGTCTAACATGATAGCCCATCAGGGAGTCGAACCCTGGATGCCGGTGTGAAAAACCGGAGTCTTAACCGCTTGACCAATGGGCCATGAAAATGTTGAATGCCTAATCGACAAAGGCAATAGCTCATCAGGGAGTCGAACCCTGGATGCCGGTGTGAAAAACCGGAGTCTTAACCGCTTGACCAATGAGCCATAGTACGTTCTACAATGTACTACTTAAAGAGAAGGAGCCAACGGGATTTGAACCCGTGCGCCGGCTCAACACCGGTTCGGCGGATTTCGAGTCCGCTGCATTACCACTCTGCCATAGCTCCATAACAATATTTAATATTATAAACATGATTATTGATTGTTTCAAGGTGATTAAATGAAACAAAAAAGACACCCAGCAAAGGCGTTTTGCCTTACACGGGTTACCATGACGATTGGTATTTGATGGCACTCGGAATCTTCATGTTCTCGGCAAACTTGTTGTTTGTAGCAACAAAGCGCCGCAAGAAGGATGAAGAAGTAGAGTAGGAAATAAAAAAAGAGGCTTTGAGACGAATTTGTCTCAAAGCCTCTTTTGATGTGTCGCAAAATAAAAAAGGGTCAAACGACAGTGCAACCGACTTAACGGCGGATATTTTGAAGGCGATGCAGGAATTGCAAGATGCTGTACAGTCAGCTGAAAGTCGGGCAGCAGTAGTGGTGCAACCGACGTCATCTGTACCACCAGTTAATGGTGTACTTGCATACACAGCAAATCCAACAACTCGTTTGTTGGCTGGTAGCACGGTAACACGATGTGATCCATCAGCAACGAGGGACCAAATCCAGCAAGCGATGGACGACTTGCAGAATGCGACGGCGACGGCTAAGACTGAACGTGAAGCGGCTAATCAATCAGCCCATGATGCGATTGCCGCGGCTAACCAGTCGGCAGTATCTGGTGACCCAGCCGTACAAGAAGCGTTGGCAAAGTTGCAAGCAATCATGTTGGCAGTAGCTGCCCAAGACAGCGCATCTGATTTGACGGCCGATATCGCGTCTGCCATGACCGCATTGCAAAACGCGATGCAAGATGCGAATAACGCTTTGGATGCCTTGCGTCAAGATGCTTCGGATTTGATTTCCCAAGCTAAGCCGGTTTCACATGAGGCTGATGTCGCGCCAAAGGTAGCGGCTTTGCAAAAGTTGTTGGGGGATGACCCAAATGCCATCACAACGGCGATTGAAAATGCAACGGCTGCATTGCAGGCTGCCCTTCAAAAGGATGGGGCTAGTCGTCAGTCAACGAACACGGCTGCCGATAAGCTTGTGGCTGAGGCAAAGAATCCAGCGATTGCCAATAATGAAGCAGTTGCGCAAGCGATGCAACATTTGCAGGCGGTGCAAGCAGAACAGGCAGCAGCTGATAATCCAAATAGTTTGACAGCTGATATTAATGCGGCAACGAAGGCGTTGGCTGATGCGATTAAGGCAGCCGAGGCTAATCGTAATGCGGCTCGTGATGCTGCAAGCAGTTTGCTGGGTAAGACGGCGCCGTTGTCGAATGAGGCAGCGGTAGGTACGGCTAAGGTTGCCTTGCAAAAGTTACTTTTGTTGGCTAACCCAACATCAACGGCAGCTCAGATTGCAGATGCCACCCAAGCAGTTCGTAATGCGGTGAGCCAGGCGCAACCAGACCGTGATGCTGCGAACACGGCAGCTGATGATGCGATTGCGCAAGTACCAAGCGATTTGGCGGATGAGCCGTCAGTTAGTGCTGCGGTTGCTAATTTGAAAAAGATTCAAGTGATGTCAACGGCAGCAACCGATACGGCAGATGCCTTATCACAAGATATTTTGGATGCTATCCAAACCTTGGCTGATGCGCGTGATGTGGCGGCTGCAAAGCAAGACACTGCCCGTCAAGACGCTGCTGATGCGTTAGCACAAACGGCACCGCTTTCAAATGAAAAGCCGGTGGCTGATGCAGTGCGTGAGTTGAAGAATGCAGTGCTCGCAAATCCTGATGCAACAGCATCGGAAATTGCAGCAGCTACCGCAGCTCTTAATACGGCGGCGACAGCTGATAAGAGCGACCGTGATGATGCGAATGCAGCCGGAACACAAGCGATTGCTGATGCCCAGGGCTCTGATCAAGTGAACGAACCAGCGGTGAAGTCAGCATTGCAAGAGTTGCAATTAGTAGTGATGTCAGATGCAGCTAATGATTCACCGGATGCGCTAACAGCCGATATCGATGCTGCTCGTAAGGCACTTGATAATGCCTTGGCAACGGCTCAAGCTGCTCAAGAGCAAGCCCGCAAGGATGCAGCATCTGCAGTTGCGCAAGCTAGTCCGGTTTCACACGAGTTGGCCACTGCACAGGCGATTAATGCGTTAATTGAAAAGGTGTTAGCAAACGACACCGCAACAGCTCAGGAGATTACGGACGCGACGCAAAAGTTGTTGAATGAGACGGCGGATGCGAAGGCTGACCGTTCATCTGCTGAAACGGATGCGCAAAATACAATCACCAAGGCGATGAACAGTGAACAAAGTGAAGAGCCGGCCGTGCAGGAAGCAATTGATCATTTGAACCAAGAAATGCAGGCAGAAGCAGCGACCGATTCATCGGCTGCTTTGACGGCCGATATCGCCGAGAAGTTGGCAGAATTGAAAACAGCCGTTAATCAGGCAGCAACTGCTCAAGAGGCGGCCAAAGATAAGGCAAACGAAGCGCTTAATGATTTGCAACCAGTATCCAATGAACCAGGTGTTGAAACAGCGAAGGCTGCGCTGTTAGATAAGTTGTTGGCTGATCCAGCAGCTTCAACCCAAGACGTTCAGAATGCAACCAAGGCTTTGACTGAGGCAACGACGGCTGAGAAGGATAAGCGTGATGCGATTAATACCGAAGCTGACAGCTATATCACGGATGTGCAAAATTCGGCACAAGCTAGTGAGCCAACGGTTGTGAGTGCTTTGAATGCCTTGCGGCAAGATTTGCAGGCTAAGGCGGCGACTGATGATGCCGATGCCTTGACGGCCGATATCGAACAAGCGATTGCTGATTTGGCGACTGCGCAAGAAACAGCGGCAGGTAACCAAGAAACGGCGCGTGATGCGGCTAAGGCGGCGATTGCCGAAACTGAGCCGGTGTCATATGAAGATACTGTTTCTACGGCGCGCAAGGAAATTTGCAAACTGTTTTGGCAAATGAGAATGCAACGACCGCTGAAATTCAGGAGGCAACGCAAGCAGTAACGGCTGCGTCTAAGGCTGATAAGACCGACCGTGATGCCATGGATACAAAGGCTAATGATGCTGTGACAGCTGCGCAAACGGGAAACCAAGCAACTGAACCAGGTGTCATTGATGCGTTTTAAGAATTGCTGCAAGACCTAGTTGACCAGGCGAAGACCAACACGGAAGACGCGTTGACGGCTGATATTCGTGATGCGATTAAGAATTTGCAGGATGCTATCAGTCAGGCGGCATCTGATCAGGATGACGCACGTGATGCTGCCCAAGATGCGATTACAGCCGCAGCGCCAGTATCAAATGAAGCGGCCACCAAGGCAGCTTTGGACGATGCCCTGAATGATTTGTTGGCTAATGAAACAGCAACGGCTGATCAAATTAATGACGCAACCGCAGCATTGACGTCGGCTGTTAACACTGCAACCACGCAGCGTACATCAGCTAACGATGATGCAGCGACCGCCATTTCACAGGCACAGAGTTCAAATCAATCTGAAGAGCCAACTGTTCAAGCAGCCGAAAAGGCAAAGTTGCAAGATTTGTTGGACAAGGCAGCCACTGGGGATGCTGATGCCTTGACGGCTGATATTGAACAAGCGACGCAAGATTTGGCTGATGCGGTGGCAGCGGCTGGTGGTGCGCAAGATGCGGCACGTACAGCGGCTGATGAAGCGTTGACCAAGACGGCGCCAGTGACTTACGAGCCAAATTTGCAAGAGAAGATAAAGGATAATTTGCAAGATGTTTTGGATAATGCAGAAAGCACACCACAAGAAATTGTTGATGCGACAAATGCTTATAACGAGGCAGTCGCTGATGCAAAAACTGCGCGTGATGACGCCACCAAGGCAGCTGAAGATCAAATTACAACGACGAATAATTCAAATCAAGTGAACGATGCGTCGGTAATTGATGCGAAGAAGGATAGTCAAGATGATGCCGTTAAACAAGCGGTGGCTGATTTAACGGCTGTGCAGGATGCGGCCGCAAATGACGACGCAACAACGGCCGATATTGAACAAGCAGTTCAAAAGGTTGTTGATGCCGTGAAGGATGCAGCCCAAACCGCACTGGATCAAGATGCATCTCCGGTTCAAAATGAATCAACTGTTAGTCGTGCAGTTGATACGGCACCGGTTTCGCAAGAAGACGCTGTTATGCAAGCACAATCTGATTTGGATGATGTGTTGGATAATCCTGATGCAACAACGGCCGAGGTGGATGCAGCCAAGCAAGCCCTTGAAGACGCCGTTGCGCAAGCCAAGTCTGACCGTACGGATGCGAATACGACAGCCGATGATACCAAGACACAAGTGGCGGAGGCGAAGGATGCTGCCCAGGCGGCATCAACGTCAGATGAAACCCAAGCCGTAGCTGATGATCCAGGTGTTGTTGAGGCACAACAAGCTTTGCAAGATGCTATTGATAATGCCGATGCTGATACGGGCACAACCCAAGCGATTACTGATGCCACGGCTGCCCTTGAAAATGCAGTCGCCCGTGCGGAAGCTGGTTCAGCAACGGGTAATACCACCACTAAGACAGTGATGTTGACGGTGGTTGATACGGCGCCAGTCTCACAAGAAGCTGATGTGCAAACGGCACAGAAGAACTTGGATGATTTGGTGAGTGATCCGAATGCGAGTGATGCAGACGTTGCAACAGCTAAGGAAACGCTTGAACAGGCTGTCCAGGATGCGCAAACGCAACGTGAAACGACGACTAAGACAGAACTGGTTTCCTCAAAGGATGGTTTGCCAGCTGATGAAGCGGCCTTCTTGTCAGCAGTTGGTTATGCGACAACGGATAACCAACAATACGGTGACTCAACGGTTTCAACCGATTACGACAGTGTGATGAACGATGTGAAGGCTGACGGCAAGGCTCGTGAAGTGACGATTACGGTTAAGGACGGCAAGAACGGACACGCGCTAGAAGGTAAGACCAACGAAGCGGTTGATTATGATGACGCATCGTTGGCAGCCGACAAGGTTATCGATGGCTATACCATTACATCTGACACGACGGATACGGCAACTAATTATGATGACGATACATCGGTTGCTCAGGATGTCACCTTCGTTTACCGTGATACGCAAGCGCCAACTGTAGCGGCTGATAATCTATCAGCAACCTACACAATTACGTATGACACGATTACTGAAGAAGCGCCAGCGACTCGGGCAATGCTCCGGGCGGCAACCGATGGCACGGTGAGTCAAGAATCAGTGGTGACGTACGGTCCGTTGGATCAAACAGTCAATGTGACTTTTAAGGATGAAGTTGGACGTATATTGACGTCTGATACAGTCACATACACGGCTCAGAATCAAACGGTTAAAATTTTGCAACAGTACGCAGATGGAACGACGAATGGACCAGCGTACCCACAATCTGATCCAACGTTGAATGGTAAAACTGATCAACAAGTTACAGGCACGATTACGGCGCCAACTGGTTATGAAATCGTGGATATTACCGAAGTTGATGGCGTAACGTGGGAAATTGAAGGTAAAACCGGCGAGGCGATTACAGCACCGACTGGCTATACGGATGCGGAATTAGCTAAGGATGGTTATACGTACTTAGTCAAGGGACCAGATGGGACGATTTACGACACAATGGCTGAAGCGTTGGTCGCCAATGCAACTTTCGATGATAGTAACAATGGATCAGGTAGCGATATTGAGACCCAAACCTTTGAAACGGCGTCAATTAGTGCGGACGGCACGACGGTAACGTTGACCGGTACTTACGATAATTCAAAGGATTTGGATGAAGCTGGTACAGATAGTGCCGTCCAAAATACCGCTATTACCTTGACCCAAGCAACCCAATTAGCCGAGTTTAAGGTGGTCGTACCATCGTGGGCGAAGACCGTTTCGGCTAAGCTGAACACGATCGATACTACGCCACAAAACTTGCTGGTCGTCTTGGCACCAAACAATCAAACTGCAACGGTGACTGAGGTAATGCCAACGGGCTCAAGCAGTGTGGTTGATACCCAAAATGACCGGACGGCCGATTCTTACAGTTACACCTATACAGCACCGGCAGGATATTACATTGCCAGTGATGGTGTGACACCTGCTTCGGGCGTATCGCCAACGGTGCCAGATGCCGTCCCAATCGCCGGGGTGACAGGTGATACAAAGTCCGGCACGATTACAGCGCCAGACGGTTACTACATTGTCTCAGTGACGGGTGATCAATATTCAGTGGTTTACACAGATGAAACCCATCAAGAGGCAACGTACTCAGTTATTTTGGATGACACTAACAACGGTAATGAGACATCGGGGTATTACTTCGTTGCTTCAGGTCAACCAAGCGGCGTCAGTGTGGCCGCAGATGGTCGCACGGCGACGTTGACGTTTAACTATGACAATACGACCAATTTAAGTGGAACGGATAGCTCGGCACAAACCTTTAATGTATTGATGGCTGAGGCAAGTCAATCTGGTGAGATTAGCTACTCATATTCAAACGCAGTTGGAGTTTCAAGTTACGACAGTACAATCAACGGTAGTGGATCAACTGATTCGAGTGCCCAAGCCTTTGAAGTCAGCTACAAGGCCGATTACCAATCAGCTAATGTGAACTTTACGACGGCTGACGGTGATAAGCCGATGCCATCAATTGCAACCGCGGGTGTTACGAGCGGCGCTTATACGTCAACTTACACAGCGGCTGAGACATTGACGGTGACGAGTGAGTCGCCAATTTCAGCAGGTACGGCCATTGAAACGGCTAGTGGTGTGACTGATGGCAAATTGAGTTTTGCAATGACGGATGCAAGTCTGGCGCTTTCAGGATACACGTACACCGTGACAGTCGTGAATGCGGACGGCACGCGCGATACGTACAATACGTTGTCAGCGGCGGTTTCGGCAAACATGGAGATGACGCATGGTTATACCTACACAGTAACTGTTCAAAATGCGGATGGCACGATGGTTGTCGATGCGGATGGTAATCCAGTGCACTACGCAACGTTGGCAGATGCGGTGGCTGCAAATGATTTCTTTGATGCGGTTAATACTGGTATCAAGAAGTTTATCTTGAACCCCGTCGCGTCATATCAAGAGAGATTGTATGACAATACAACGAATGCTGGGACTTCAGATGCCACACCGCAGACCTTTACGGTTGTGTATGCAGCAATTACACAAACGGCTGAAGTGGTTGTTGGTGAAACCAGCGATATTTACTCAGGCCAGGTGTTGGCTAAGGTGACAGGTGATACTGGGGCAGCTTTGGGACTAACGTTGACCGATGCCGACTTGGCGGCCAACTTGGTGATTGGTGGCGATACTCAAATTAGCAGTGGCGTGACACTTGATTCGGCCGCCGGTGTGACGAGTGGCCGTGTGTCATTCGCCACGACAGATTCAGCATTGGCATTGAGTGGTTATACGTACACGATTCAGACACCAAATGGCACTGTCTTTGACACGTTGTCAGCGGCTGTCGCGGGATCACAAGGTAGTTTCACGCACAACGACAGTTCTTTGAGTCGCAGTGGCTATAGCTATGTGGTTTACATGGGTTCTGACAGTGGGACGACATACAGTACGTTGTCGGCGGCTATGGCAGCGAACAGTTTGTATAACAACACCAATACGACGGATTCAGATGCCGATCCACAAGTGTTTACGGTCTCTTATGTGGCTAACTATCAATCAACGCTAGCTGAAGCACAAAGTGACAATACGAAGTTTGATAACACGAGCAATGCCGGTGATTCGGATGCTGAGACACAAATGTTCTTGGTTAGCTACACGGCAATGAGTCAAGCTGCCACGATTGTTGGGGCAGCGGATTCACCGATTAGTGCGGGCATGGCCATCGAAAGTGCAGCTGGTGTCACGAGTGAGAAGATGTTCACGGTGACTTACACGGCCGACACCCAATGGGCATCATTGGCCGTGACGGATGATTCACCAATCAACGCCGGCTCAGTGATTGGCTCATTGTCCGGTAAGACTGCTACGAACATCCCGTTTGATGGGTCAGATGCAGCGTTAGTTGTGTCAGGTTACACCTACCAGGTTCAAGGACCAAACAGTGAGTGGTATGAGACGTCAGCGGCCGGTGCCACTAGTGAAGCAATTGCGTTTGCGGATACGGCTGACAGTGATTTGTACGTGCAAGGTTACCACTACACGGTGACGGGACCAGATGGTTCGGTTTACAGTGATTTGGCAACGGCGATTGCCGCAAATAGCTTGTATGACAACACGACTAACACAGGCACAACGGATGCGAGCGCACAAAACTGGGGTAAGTATGCGACGAGTTCATATGCAACCCTAAGTTCAGCCCTCGCAGCTGAAAGCCACTTTGACAATACCCCGAATGGGTCAGCAACTTCAGATAGTCGCGCTCAACAATTTGTGGTGATTTACACAGCGGATTCACAAACAGCAAATATCGTTGTCGACACAACCTCACCAATTAGCGCTGGGCAAACCGTAGGATCAAGTGACACGGCTATTCAAAGCTTCTTGGTGTCATATAAGGCTGATTATCAGACAGCTGAAGTTGTACTTGGCGAGTCAGGACCGTACGCCTCAGATTCAGTCTTTGCGACGACTTCCGGGGTCACATCAGGTTCACTTTCGTTCAGTATCACTGACGCTGATTTGGCACTGTCAGGTTATCACTATGTGGTACCAGTGGCGTCAGGCTCGATTGCTGATTCAGCTTCAGGTCTTACGTCAGGTAGTTTGGCGTTTACGATGACCGATTCAGGACTGGCCAAGCGTGGGTACACGTACACGGTAACCGGACCGGATGGTAGTGTTTACAGTAATTTGAGCGCCGCTGTGGCAGCTAATTCGTTGTTTGATAACACGAATAATCCAGTTTCCAAGTCGGGGTACACCTACACGGTCAAGTACGGCAGTGATGCAACGGCGTACACAACGTTGTCATCAGCGTTGGCGGCTCACAATAAGTACAACAGCAATAACACAACATCAGGCACAAGCGATGCTAATCCAGATGTCTTTACCGTGAGTTACAAGGCGGACTCACAAACCGCTATTTTGGCTGTGACGAGCAATTCAAACACTGGTACAACGGATACGAAGGCACAGTTCTTCTACGTCTCATATGCACCGATGAGTCAGGCCGCGACAGTCGCCGTGACGAGTGACTCGCCAATCAGTGCAGGTTCAACGGTTCTTTCAGCCGCTGGATCGACTGGGTCAGCAATTTCGTTTGCATCAAATGCGTCTTATGCGACGTTGGATTCACAATTGGCGCCAATTAGTGGCGGTGCTGCACTGGATGCCATTACTGGTGTCACGAGTGGTGCGATGTCCTTCAAGGTGAATGACACGACGTTGCCAGTATCTGGATACACATATCGCGTCGGAGTTGGCTATGATACGTCAAATATCACGTGGTACGCGACGTTGTCAGAGGCCCTATCTGCGAATGCAATTTTTGACAACACTGATGCGAAAACAGGGTACACCTACACGATTATCGGACCAACTGGTAGTTCTTATGCTAATTTGACGGCTGCTTTGGCTTCTAATGCCTTGTATGACAACACGACAAACGGATCCGCTACGACTGATTCATCAGCCCAAGCCTTCCGCGTGCTTTATAAGGCGAATGTGCAATCGGCCCAAATTACGGTCCAAGAAGGCTCCGATACTGCTATTTCAGATACGGACAATGTTTACGATGCAGATCACACATCAACGGTTACCTACGTTTATCGTGCAAACCACCAAGAAGCCACATTGGCGGTGGATAGTGCATCCCCAACCGCTGCAAACTCAGCAATTGCATCAGCAAGTGGTGTAACAAGTGGCAGCATTTCGTTTAACGTAACGGACGCGCAACTCAACGCAACGGCGGCAACGGTTGATGCACAACGTCAATTGTTTGAGGTTGTATATTCGCCAGACTCAGCAACCGTGACGTATCACTATGTTGATGAAAATGGGACAAAACTTATCGAACCAGTCAGCTCATCAGGTGTGGTTGGGGCGAAGATTGATGATCGTTCGATGGTCATCCCCGGTTACACCCTAATCGGACCTGTTTTGAGTTATTCAGCGGTGAGTGAATCGGCAAATGGTCCGGCAAGTAGTGCGATTTCATTTAGTACGACTGATTCACAATTGACGCGTCAAGGGTATACGTACGTTGTGCGCGTGTTTGATGCACTAGGCAGTCTGCTTGGATCATACACGACATTGACGTCAGCATTGGCTGCGCAAAAGTATGACAATACGTCTTATACGTATACGGTGACCTATCCAGGTGATAGCGTTTCGTATGCAACTTTGTCAGCTGCGTTGGCGACACATGGTAAGTATGATGACACGGCAAATAGTGGTTCAACGGATGCAAGTGGGCAAGTGTTCACAGTCAATTACAAGACCAACCAGTATGCTGACTTGCGGACGAGTGCGATGGACACGTCGAGTCACTCAGCAACACAAAATGGTTCGGGGGCGGATACTTCGGCCCAAGTATTCACGGTAAGTTATGTACCGCAATATCAGGCAGCTCAAATTCGCTATGCAGATGGTGGACCAATTAGTGCTGGTTCAGTATTGGCATCGGCTGCTGGTACGACGAATGGGACGATTAGTTTTGCAGTGACCGATAATAATTTGGCACGTGTGGGGTTGGTCGTGGATGCTAATTCACCAATTAGAGCGGCATCCGTGTTGGCAACGTCAGCGGGGTATACGGACGCCACGTTGGCTCTGCCATACACGGATGCATCGTTGTCTGCCCAATGCTATTCGTATGTAGTTAACGGACCAAATGGTTCGCAATACACCACCTTGTCGGCTGCTTTATCAGCTAATGCCATTTATGAATTTACGACAACAGATGCAACAATTGCGGCCAAATCAGGTTATCGTTATGTTATTTACGGACCGGACAATAAGTCATACAGCACCTTGAGTGAGGCGCAAGCAGCTTACAAGTTCGATAGCACGACAAATACGACGTCTTCTGATGCTGCGCCACAAACTTTCTGGTTGCAGTACTATCCAGCGGCACAACTAACAAGTAACGTCTGGGATGCGACGTCAAATGCAATTGGGGCATCAGACGGAACACCGCAGAATTGGACGGTTAGTTATGTGGCACAACCACAACAAGCTAATTTGAATGTTCAAACGTTCTCGTATGTAAATGGTGCTTACTCTGCGTTTCCTGATACGCCTGTATATGCGTCAGCGGTTGGTACGACTGGCGGTGCCATTTCTAATACAGCACTCTGGAATGGGACATCGACGATTGCCTCATATACAACGAAGCAACAAGATATGCCACTGGGAAACTCAGGTAGTCTGGCGACAAGTATTACTGATGCTAGTTTGGCACGTTCAGGTTACAGTTATGCCGTTATAGCGCCAAATAGTTCAAGTTATCCGACAATGGCAGCGGCGTTCTCGGCGACAACAGTTGGAGATAAGGTTGGTATTACAACACTGTCATCTGATGCTTCAACGGCTGATTATACGTATGCTGCACCGACAATTAAGGGATATACAGTTTCGAAGGCAACTAATTCGGTGAAGGTTTCTCAAACCGCGTCAAAGAACACGATTACCATCACTTATAACGATAAGCCAACCCAACAGTCGATTATTCAAACGAAGGCTGTTGTGGCAGTTGCTAATCCTGGTGCGCTTTCAATCGCCGTGAATGCAACAAATGGTGGGCTGACAAAAAATGACAATTTTGCTTCCATTGACACAGCTACGGGTACGCTTGCATCAGGTGTGACAACAGTTAATTACGTGGATCAAAATAATAACGCAATCGCCTCAATGCCGGCGACGACATTTAGAGCGAATGGAAATTTGATTGCAATGAATAAGTCGAACACCACTGATCAAAAGCTTTTTACCAACGGCATTAATATGACCACTTGGAACTCGGTTGTGAAATACACAATCACGTGGAATCCGACCGGTAATAATGGGCAACCATCTATTTCAGGGCAACTTTCATCTACAAATAATGCTGGTTCGTGGAGTTTTGATACTGCATCGGATTGGGTAGGGCTAGTTCTCACACCGACTGATCCTAGCACAATGGCCAGTGATTATAAGTTTGACACATATGGTGGTGGTGGACTTGGAATTCAAGGGTTTAGCAATGCCGTTGCTTTGGGTTTGGACTTTTATGGTTCTAATTCTGGTGATCCGGCAGCTGGACCATTTGGATCTCTGCGTCGAACTGATGCTAGTTGGTCAGCAGAGGCATCAAGCGTCACCGACCCAGCTGGTCAAACGTATGCAAAGTTGACGGCCAATGTTAATAACACTAGTGGTTATTACTACCTAAATCGTCAGTTTGATACAAGTAAGTCGTTTACGATTACCGGTTATTTTAAGGCGTCTACTTCGACGTCTACTCAAAATCTACAACCAGATGGTAAGTGGTCAGTTGCCACGGTTGAACCTGAAATTTGGTATGAAATAGGTCATGAAATTCATGAGGTATTAGCCGCGCCTGTCGTATCAACGACCACGATTGATCAGGTGACGGATGTTAATGCGAACCGAACAGTTAATTGGGCTGCATCTGACGTGAAAACGCACGGTGAATACGCCGGCGCAGGTAAGTATGATTCAACAACCAATTGGCTAGTAACCGTAAACGTCTATCTGACCTGGTATTCTGGCACTGGAAAGGGAGAATATTGCAAATTTGTGATGTTGTCTTGCTTAGAAAGTATTGTTTGGGGAATAACAATGGTAAAAACAAAAGATAGGAAGAAAATGTACAAAAGTGGCAAATTTTGGGTTGCCGCTGGGCTAACCGCAGCCACAGTAGGTGGTGTGGCCATTTGGTCAGTTGCTGTGCTGGTATTTGTTGGCTTAGTTTACCTTGGTATGCGTTGGGCAAAGCAGCCACAAGCTGCTGAAGTCAACGACGATATTGAAGAGAAGTAAATAGATGACAAAGCATGCTGATGACAGCATGCTTTTTTTGCCCGGTTGGTGAATTTAAGACAAAAATCATTCTAAAAATGCCCAACCGCAGCACCGGCTAAGCAAACGCCAGCCGCAGCTAATGCAACGTTGCACCACGGCGCAGCGAGTGATCCATTACATGGACCGCTTGAAGTCGATATGCCGGTGAAGTCAAAGACGACGGCGAAGGCACCAGCTAAGGACGCTAAACATGAGAATGCCTTCCTAAAGCGTGCAGCCGGCTTGAGTACCCAAGCTGTTGCGACTGGTGAATTGACTGTCCAAACAACGCCGGCACCAGCACCAAACAATGGTGGGGGAACCACACCAACGCCTGTGCCAAGTACACCAGTGACACCAGCAACTGTGACGCCGACGGCAACGCCTGTGACGCCAGCAGTGTCGAGGGCGGTTGTGGCATCAACGCCAGCAACGACAACTGCAGCCCCTCAAACGGCTAATACTACCAAGTTGGCAGCTGAGAAGATTAACCCAACCGATTTGTACACCGCAGGTAATGGACAACCGGTGACGGTATCGATTAGTCAAAACGGGTCGGATTATACGACCTTTAATGGTGGTGAGCTGGCAGCTGGTCAATATAGTGTGAAGGTTAGCCAACCTGCAAATGTTGACAAGGGCGTGTTTGGTGGCGACTTGTCAGGCGATTTGGACAAGATAATTGGGGCGACATCATGGCGTGTCGATTATGATCAAAACGATACGGACTGGAGCGATGCGGCAAATTACAGCACTCGCCCATTGTCATTGAAGGGACCAAATGGTGAGACGGCAACTCGTATCGAGGTTTCAAGTGTGCCGTTAGCGTTTAAAGCAAATAATTTGGCGGTTGTAGGCATGGCTAGCGAGATGCAACTTGAAGGAGATTTTGCTAAGCCAGTGACCTTGACACATAAGGATGGTAGCAAGGCTGTGCCAACTATCACGCTTGGAAAAGATGATGCGACCCGTTTGAATCAATTGATTTTGGCAGGCAAGTCGACGGATAGCGTTGTTGGTGGGGATACCATTATTTACAACCCAGAACGTGTTGCTGGTGTAACGTTGAATCCAAATGGCGATGGGGCGTCAATTGTTTCAACTGGCAATCAACAAACGCACCTTTACTTCCAAGGTGAAAAGCCTTCAGTGGTAAAGGGTGCGTTGCAAGGAATCACGACGGTAACTGGGGCTGCCAGTTTGTTGGGTGGGTCTCGTGACGCATTGGCTGTCTACGCAGAGGACACGCCCGCAATGTTAGCGACTGTAATCGTACCCTTTGCCGGTCTACTTACATTACCGACAGCACAAAGCGTTTCGGCGGCAGATTATGGGGTGAAAATCTCTAACGGAACGCAGGTGCTATCAAACATTGATGGCACGGTGACCTTTGCAGGGGGAACTGTTAAGCAAACGAAAACAGCCGATGGCCAGGTGAATTTGTATTTCACAGATCACTTCCGGTCTGTGGTGGTCGTCTTTTTGTATACTTTCGACTATTCCGTGAATTGTGTGAACGTTTTATGAATTTAAGGGTTGTCACGTGAAATACAGAGCAAATGGCATTATTCTATTGTTACAAATTAGTTACGGATACTTTTAGAAGAGGTGGGGACAATGGAAAAAGTGACTAGGTTATTTAGAGGGTTGAACCAAGTATTGGCTTTGTGGGCTTGTACGAGTTGATGATTGCGTTTGCGATTATTGCCTTGGTTTGGTACTTCTTGGTACACAGGCGCCACGTTAAACGATAAATACTATTAAAACATTAGCGAAAACTTGAAAAATCTGCTACATTAGATACAGATAAGATTCGAGTTTATAACGACAAAAAAGACGACCACTTATTGAGCCATGTCACAAACGTTTGGGTATTCGTATTAGCTGCGATTTTCATCGGTGTTGGGTTCGGGAACTTCCAATCTGCTGCCCAAGCAACGATTGCAAAAATTGTGCCACCTGAGCGCATGTCATATGCCACATCAACGTACTTCATCTTCTTTGATTTGGCATTTGGTGTCGGACCATACTTGCTTGGTTTGATGACGTATTCAGCCATCCAAAGTTACTTGAGCTTCTTTATGAAGGCGCAACACATGGCCTCAGTGACCGAGTACTTCTTCTTGATTTATGCGGCAGTAATCTTCATTAGTCGCCCATTTACGGGGCGTTTGGCTGATGAAAAGAACGAAAACTACATCATTTATCCAGGTTTGATTTTGCTTGCCATTGGGTTTGTGAGCTATGGTTTCTTGTTTAACATTGAAACCGTGATTGCTGTGTTGGCCTTTTTAGCAACCATTTTGATTCACAAAGAAGCCGTTGATATTAAGGCACATACAGTTAAAAAGGTTGAAACAGCTGATAAACCAACTGGTCTTAAGAAGTTTTTGGAGCCTAAGGCGGTGCCGTTGGCAATTGCACTGTTTATTGCCACGCCAACGTCAATGATTTCATTATTGGTACTACGTTTTGTCCAAGGAATGATGATTGGGCTAATCGGAACGGTTACAAATACGGCAGTCGTGTTTGTTGTACCGGAAGAGCGTCGCAGTGAAGGAATTTCATATTTCTCATTGAGTACAGTTATCGCCACTGCAATGGGGCCATTCTTAGGATTGGCCTTGAGCAAGATTCTTGTTGCCGTCGGTCCATATGCGGTAGATGTTCTTCATCTATCAACAGCAAGCAGTGGGTTGCTAGTTGGTATCGTGGTTATTGGCTCACTTGTCATGCGTATGATGTCAGGTGCGGTGCTAGCACGCTTTTCAACCAAGACGATGATGATGGTCGGTGCCTTTGTATTGATTCCTAGTATGCTGGCTTATCATGTTTCCTAAAAATAAGCGTAAAGTAGATAAGTCGTCTTTCTAAGGCGACGCTTTTTGTTAATCACAACAAAAAGGGCACTTATTTGTTTAATTTTGAAAGTAGAGGTTTTTATGAATTCCGGAAAAACCAAGATCTTTAACCAGTCATTTCTTGAAATTGCGCTGATTAACTTCCTAGTTTTGATGACGTTTTACAGTTTGATGAAGCAACATCAGAGACAATGGCGTCTGGCGCAAATAGGGAGACATAGCTCCCGTCCAAATCATTCAGATAACTGATGACTTGGTACATAGGTGTAGATGCTGACATGAAGGTGCTTCTTTCTAATTAGACTGTAAATTCATTATCTGCTTATAAAATGTGGGCGTCAAACGGAATGACCACTAAAATTTGCCACTAAGTAGTGGCCAATTCGATGGTTGCATCAACGTTGCCGTCGGATGCAAAACTGTCGGAAAAATCACCGTGGAAGGTGACATGAGCTAGGACTTCGTCGTTTAAAGGTTCGACGGAGTGAATACTCGTTTGGACATTATGCGCAAAGAAGTATTGCTTAAAATAGCTTTGAATGTCAGGCAACCCGACACTGATTTGCTGGATCCTTCTTGAATGCGTCGTACTTCACGCGGTTCTTTTGCTTGTTTGGGTAATCAACACCCCACAACTTTACGATGTCGAGGATGTCTGTCAAATTATACGTGGCCATGTGTTTGCTCACTCTCTATTCATTAGTAACCTAAGCATACCACATTAGGCAGCGTCTAGTTTGATAATCATCTTATGAATCTTGTGACTAAGCTTCTTGGCGAGCACTGTGCTTAATCACCCAAACTAAGAAAAGGGGTTGTTCGAATAGCCAAACGATGTGACGAGCTGAGTAAGTGGTCGTTTGACCAGTTACTGGGTTTGGCTTAACCGGTGCGGCTAGTTCTGGCGTGACAGCTGCCAAAGTATCAGCCTCAGTATCGAATGTTTCCTCAATCTTCTTGCGGTTGACGGAGACCGGTGCTGATTCATTCACGCACTCATCAAAGGAATTGCGTATTATCGATTAAACAAAATAGGATGGTACCTTGATTTTTTCAAGATACCATCCTATTTTTTAGTGCCAGTTATTAATGATTGCTTCGGCGTTTTCTTCAGTATCGGCAACTTCAGAACGTGTCTTTTCAGCCTTCAACAAAGGTAGCTGTGATATTATTACAAAGGCTGGCTACGGCGAGTACTTCGTGCACCGTCTTGGTCACGGTATCGGCTCATCAGTCCACGAATCAATTCAAATTGCTACAGGTAATGATTTGATTTTGCAACCAGGTATGGCGTTCTCAATTGAGCCAGGTATTTACATTCCTGGTGACTTGGGTATTCGTATTGAAGACTCAGTTGTCGTGAAGGCTGGCGATTTGGCGTTGTTCGACTTGGGAACGATTTACGACGGTTACGTTTCAGACGCCACCCGTACAGTTGCCTACAAGTCAGTTTCAGATCACCAACGCGATGTTTACAACGTTGTCTTGGAAGCACAATTGGCTGCCCAATCACAAGCAAAGCCTGGTATGACGGCCGGCGAGTTGGATGCGATTGCGAACAAGGCTGGTGATGATGCGGATCGCGCATTCGAATTCGCCTTTGCGGCTTTACAAGAAGGCGTGTCTGAGCTTCAAGTGATGGCCAAGTTGGAATACGACTTGAAGTCAATGGGCGTTGTGGGGATGTCATTTGAGACGTTGGTTCAATTCGGTGCGCACGCAGCTGAACCACACGGTGACACAGGTTCGACTTTGGCTTATCAAATGATTGCCAACTACATCAAGCAACACACGACGCATGCAACGAAGTGGGCCGTTGAAAAGGCGCAAATGACGTTGGACCGTGCTGCTTTGCTAGAAACGGCTGTACCAGAAGCTAAGTTTGTGGCTGATTTGTCACCATTGATGACTGAAATGCACTTGATCAAGACACCGGATGAAATTGCTAATATGGTGGATGTCGCCTACTTCTCAGATTTTCATTCAATTGCCTATTTGACGGGCTTTGAATCTGACCCAATCGAACGTGTTTTGGCGTTGGTTGTCTTTCCACAAGACGAGCCATTTATTTTTGCGCCAGCACTAGAAGTCGAGGCAGTAAAGGGCGCCGGTTGGACGCACCCTGTTTATGGTTACCAAGACCACGAGCAAAGGTTATTGTATCATGCTTTCATAAAATGTTTTCATGAGAACATTCAATATATCACAAGTTAATAGTTTAGCATAAATAATCGGTGTATTGCGTCATTTTCTGAAAATGAGTGTACAATGATAGAAAAGTGAAACAAGAGGGGATTTCAGATGACTGAACAACTTACAAAAATCCAATCATGGTTGAACGACAATGAATCTTGCTTAACGTTGGCATTGCCATTGACAACACGTGAAACGGTCGCCATTGAGACTTTCGCTTCGCGGGCCACGTCATAAATCGTGATGGTCTGCTTTTCCATGCTGATGCTCCTTTATAAATCTCTCATACAGAATTTTTGTCGTTTTCATAACTTTTCAGTCATTAACCAAGTTGCATATCTGCAAACGGTTACAAAGTTAGCCAAGATAATTTGGTAGTGGTACATAGCAGCAACGTCATCGATTCCACGAGCCAATTCGGCAAAGTAGTGGTCTGTGACGTCGGGAATCACGACACCAATTGTGGTCGTACGACGTGATGCCAAACCGCGGGCAACGGCGTTTGGACGGTAACCAAGTCGTTCGATAACGGCTTCAACCTTTTCTTTCGTTCCACTTGTGTAGTCAATGTTTACAGAAGGTTGGTCAGTAACGTCATCAACTGAGCCTGCCAAAACAATAGGCACATCGGCCTTAGCAAATTCCTTGCGAATATCATCATCAATCAAGTTACCCATGAAGATGATACCGTCAACTTGCTTGCTCAATAGGTTTTCCAAAACTTGCAATTCCTTGGTGTCAGATTCATCTCCCATTTGGTAACCTGATTGATAGTCGTAATCACCTTGAATAACAAGTGATTCGTCGTAATCGACACCAGCAACCGCCAAAGCGTTCATATAACCCTTAAGCTTGTACTCGCGGTTGATGCCGTGATCCAAGCTTCCCGTTACAAAGGCGACGCGCTTGTGGCCGTTCTTCAACAACTTGGTCGTTGCTTCGCCGATACCAAGGTCGTAGATCGGTTGCGTAATTGAAGACATTTGTGGACGCGTCATAACAGCCAACTTTGAGTTGTTATTGGTAATCAATTCAAAGTCTTCAGGCATCTTAACGCCCGCATCAGTCATGGCGTTCAACAAACCAGCAGCCATTTCGTCGTTAACAACAACAGCGGCTGTCGCCTTAGCGTCACGGACCATTTCAGAGACGAACAAGAAGGGCTTGTCAGAAGAAGCTTAATAATATGTAAAAAGAGGAACGACCATTAAGTCGTTCCTCTTTTTTTGTAGTCATTATTGCTTCGTTGAATCGCGGTCAACGTAACCGTGTGGCAAGATGATGTTCTTAACTGCCAATTCTTCACGGTTCATCAACTTCGTCAACATACGCATGGCAACGGCACAGTCAAAGGCAAGCGAAGTGAAGGATCAAGTTCGTGCCAAGGTTGCACCTGAACTTGAGGATGAAGACATTGATATCGTTTTGGATCCAACAGCACCTTCATTGTCAGAAGCATTTGAAGACTTGGAAGAACCAGTTGCGGTTGAAGAAGCAAAGCAAGTGACGGCTGAAGTTTTGGAACCCGAGGGTGGTTTGTCTTATCGCGCTGACGATTTCGTAGCCGAAAAGGGCTTGGACGTTAAGGTCGCTGACTTGAAGGCGCAAGCTGACGAGAAGACGGCAGGATTGCGTGCTAAGGCCGATGAACTTAAGGCTCAAGCCGACGAAAAGACGGCCGGTTTGCGTGCTAAGGCTGATGACTTGAAGGCCCAAGCACAAGACTTGGCTGACCAAGCACTGTCTAAGGGAAAAGGATTTTTGGCAGGATTGTTGTTTAGTGGTGTAGCAGCTGCGGCTGGATACGCCTACTTCAAGAGCTTGTCACCAGCAGAACAAGAAAAGTTGAAGGCTAAGGTTGACGATATCGTTGTTGATGTTCGCGACAAGGCAGTTGATTACACGTATGCAGCAACGGATGCGGTGGCATCTGTTCGTTGGTGGCAGATTTGGGGACATCTGTGTCTGAGTTGAACGCGGCAACGCACAACTTGACGGGGAAGGTTAAGTCAACGGCTGCTTCGCGTGGGGCTGGTGTTGCATCAGCGTTCTCAGCGGTTAATGGATTCCGCAAGGCGCGCAAAGCACAATCATCAACGACAAAGTAATCAGATATAAACCAGGAGGGTATTAACCGGATTATCATTGCGGTGGCGGTATTGTTGTTGGTCTTGTTTATTGGGCTATTTTTGGTTCGATTGACACGAACTTTGGGGGTCATTACGCGTGATGTGGATATCATTGCACGTGAGGCAAACGACATTTTAGCTAACGCAAATACATTGTTGAATGATGTTAATGGCAAGGTAGCGACAATTGATCCAGCTTTCCAAGACGTTTGTAACGTTTTTATGCCGTTTACGACAGAGTCTATGAACAAAATATGAAACATTTTGATGAGAAGCGTAATTCATACATAATACAGCCGTATATCATTAAAATCACTTTCATTGAAAGGAAGCGCTTAAACAGTTAGAATAAGACCTATAAAGGAACTTGGAGGAATAACTATGACAGCAGGTCAAATCGCGTGCAAAACCAAGAACGCTGTTCCGAAAAACTCGGCGAACAAACGTACGACTAATGAGTGGTCCATAATTCCTCCAAATGTGAAAATAATTTTTAACTGTTTAACCAGAACAAATGTTTGCACATTTCTGTGCACAAACGAACGCTTATCAATTTATCAAAAAAATGCGTTCAGTTCAATGTTTTTTGCGTGTTTTTAACTCAAAACCTCTGACCATGGGAAGTCACCAACAACGGCCAAGGCTAACGTAAAGGCAGGGTTGATTTGAGCTGAGAAAGCTCCGAAAGCCATAGCTGGGATAGCAACACCGGCTCCGTAACCAACGGCGATGTTCAACCAACCAGTTTCAGCTCCCTTTGTATTCTTCAACTCGGTATTGGCAACTGATCCATTACCCACCAAAGCGGCGAAGACCAAAACAAATGTTCCAACAAATTCGTTGATGAAACCGTTGAAACGTGAGTTAGCAGCGTCAGTCGTTGAGAATGGGGCGAAGACCGCATCAACGTTTGTCGTCAAATCAAAGTATGGCTTGTAGGCAGCGACAACCAAAAGTTGACCGAACATAGCACCCAAAATTTGAGCGATGATGTAAGGGGCAACCCATGCGTACTCCCAGTGTGATGATCCCTTAAACTTCAATGGCAACAAGGCGTGGACCAAACGTGGACCGAAGTCACGCGCAGGGTTCAAACCAGGACCGGTTGCACCACCCAATGATGTAACCAACGTTGCAACAAGGACACCCAATGCCAAACCGGCAATACCCTTGTATTCAGCTGATGACGTAATTCGCAAGACACATTCAAGGTCTTCGAGGAACGTTTGAACGAGTTCGAAGCACTTGTTAACGAATTGGCCTAAAGTAAATTGCTATAAAAAAGACGCTGACTTCAAATTCTGAAGTCAGCGTCTTTTAATTTACTGTTCTTACTTAAACAATGTCCACCACAAAGTTGAGGCGACGATACCACCGGCGATAGGTGCCAAAATCCACACTTCTACTACAACTTCTACGTCTTCCAATATGCAACAGGCTTTGCAGCTGCAACCGCAATGGCAGACAAGATTTTGACTGAAGGTGAGCCGGCCGTGGCAGCTTACAAGGAATACTTGCAAGCTGGTTCATCAGCATTCCCAATTGATGTGATGAAGAAGGCTGGTTTGGATATGACCAAGCCAGACTACCTATACTTGGATGGCGTTAAGGGCACGGTCTTCCGTCAAACGCAATTTGCTGAGTTTGAGCAATGGATGCACGTAACGGATGCTGAGGGTACGCCTTTGACTGCTGACGTTTTGGATGAAGCGTATGGTGAGATGAACCGTCGTTACTATGGTCCAGAATTGACGTTTGATGAAGAAATTGCCCACGAATGGGAGCGTATTAATAACTTGAGCACGCTGGTTCACGAAATGGGTCACTCAGTGCACTCATATTACACGCGTCAAAACCAACCATATCACTATGGTGACTACCCAATTTTCTTGGCTGAGATTGCCTCAACGACGAACGAGAACTTGTTGACGGATTACTTGTTGAAGACGGTTGATGACAAGAAGCTACGAGCTTACATCTTGAACCACATCGATTATGAATCAGCCAAGGCTGAAGCATTGCAGGCGTTGGCACCTTTGGGGGATGATTATCTTGATATCGTGAACAAGGCTTTTGATAGTCGTTGGATTGATGTCATTGAAAACAAGGGTAAGCGTTCAGGTGCTTATTCAGGTGGATCATATGACACAAACCCATTCATTTTGTTGAACTGGGTGGATAACTTACACTACGACAATGCGCGTGAAGCTGCGTTGGCTGGTAACCATGTGCCTGAAGTTGTTTACGATACGTTGGTTGCGGAAGTGAACAAGGCATTGCCATTGCTCCACCGTTATGTTGGTTTGCGTAAGAAGTTGTTGGGCTTGGATGAGTTGCACTCATACGATCTTTACACGCCAATTTTGGGTGAACCAGATTATGAGGAAGCCGTCGAAAATGAAAACGGTGAAATGGAAACATTGTCTAATGGTGTTTAC
The DNA here is from genome assembly GCA_014332815.1 of Weissella confusa. Classification (GTDB taxonomy): domain Bacteria; phylum Bacillota; class Bacilli; order Lactobacillales; family Lactobacillaceae; genus Weissella; species Weissella confusa_C. The sequence continues at coordinate 59,455 of JACSZT010000009.1, forward strand.
TCACGTTTGTTGGAGTCAACGAAGCCTGAAATCCGCAAGAATGCTTTCCAAACGTTCTACAAGTCATACATGGCTTTGGAGAACACGTTTGCCTCATTGATTGGTAACCATGTTAAGGGACAAAACTTCATGGCTGCTGCGCAATTGTCAGAAGAAGAGTTGTCAGAATTCTTTGCAGCTGAGCCTAAGCTACAAGACTACAAGCACTACTTTGATAGCATTTTGACGCAACAAGGTCACGTCTTGCCAACTGAGCAAGAGGCACTTTTGGCAGCCGCGGGTGACGTCTTTGGGGCATCACAACGTACATTTGGTGTGTTGGACAACGCTGATATTTCATTGTCTGCAACGGATTTGTACAACGCTTTGCAATACGGCCTAGGCTTGATGCAAGATTTGGAAAAGTTGTATGTATATGCCTCAATGAAGTCTGATCAAGACACGGCTAACACTTACTACCAAGGTTTGAACAACATGGCCGAGTCTTTGGCTGCTCGTGTGTCAGCTGCGATTGCCTTCTTTGACCCAGCCGTTTTGAGATAGAATAACAACTATAATAAACTTGAAATGAGGTTAGCTATTATGGCAAAAGAATTACCATTGCGCGAAGAGTTGCCTGAGTCAATGACTTGGGATTTATCAACCATCTTTGCCTCTGACGAAGCGTGGGAAGATGCTTTCGCGGATTTGGAAGACCGTCTTGAATCAGCTGAGTTCTTTGCAGCAAGTGTGACGAACTGCGACGCAACAAGATGATGCGATTGGGCTGTGGCTGGATCGATTGTTGGCGGAATGGGGCGCGACAAACGTGATTATGCAACGTGATGGCATGGTTTGGCTGAAGCGAGTAACAGAATGGTACCCGGATTATCAGCATAAATTGGCCGGGTTAGATTAGCATCTCCGTTACCACGTGCAACTTCGGAACACAAAGTCGCAGAAACGCTTATATCGGTTAGGTAGAAGTTTGGTGGGCATGCCTTGGGTTTGCCATCGACTTAAGGCAATGCCAGGTGGTGCCCGCACAGCGCAATGGGAGTTATCATTGGCGGTTTTGCTGGCACTAGAGGATGGACCGCAGACTAAGACGCGATTACATGAGGTGTTGTCGAAGCAAGTCTGGTTTGAATTTGCGGCGAAGTTCGCTCGGATTCGTGGTGGACGGTTACAAGTGGCGTTTTGGCATGCTAAAGGGAACCGGGTTGAATGGCGGGAATGGTGGCGCCTTGATTGTCGCAATCGCGTAAACGCGCATGATGTGGGCGATGCGCATCGACAGCTATTGAAATTACAACAATTGGTGACGCAACGTTCGGAGGTGAGTCGTCGGTCTTGGCTACCGGAAATCAAGCAGCGACCAGACTTGGTGGTGACGTTTGACAATGTGAAAATTGCGGTTGAATTTCAATGTGCACCAATAACAGCCCAGCGCGTATCAGAACGAACGCGTGGGTTTGAGTCGTTGGGGATGGATGTCGTTTGGGTGCTAGGCCCCACTTATCAGCAGAAAAAGTTGCAACAAGCCACTTAGACGACGGTGTATGTTTGTCCTGGTTGTGAAGGTGAGGTTCAGGTAAAGCATGGGACAATTAATACACCCCATTTTTCACACGTGACGTTGCGGGATTGCCAATCCCTGGCTGAGGGTGAATCGAGTGATCATTTATTGGGAAAACTACAACTAGCTGATTTTTTTGAAAGTATCGGTGGCACTGTTGAACTAGAAGTGTTGGAAGAAGCAACTAACTAATCAATTTGTTTAATGATTAAGACTTGTAGGTCAGATGACTTATAAGTCTTTTTCTTTTGCAAAATTTAATTGGAAAATCCGGGATGTCACAACTCTTTATTATTAGGAGGGGTGTACATGTTTATAGCGAAGAAAAAAGAATCGGTGGATTTAGTGAAAGCTGACGTAGCGGTAATTAACGGAATGTATGTTCCTTGGACGACGCCAGCCATTATCTCTGGTTTGATCGTTGGTGGATGGCAAGGTGCTTTGTGGCAAGCTTTGATGCTTGTGATGACTGGATTCACTTACTTGCCATTCGCTCGTAAGTACGATAAGGTCTTGCTTGCTGAAGAGCAAGGTGATGCTGAGCCATCAGCTGAAGATATTGAAAAGGTACGCGCCAAGTCAGTTCAAATGAAGACGTTGGGTAAGTTGGAAATCGTTCCTGCTTTGTTCAACATCAACGAGCCAATTTTGTTCGGTTTGCCATTGGTTTTGAACCCATTGCTAGCCGTACCATTTATCTTGACGCCGCTTATCTCAGGTTTCGCTACTTACTTTGCAATTTACTTCGGTATCATCCCACCATACGGTGTCCACGGTGCAACCATCGTTGGTGGTATCATGACGCCATTGCTATTGGCTAACAACGCCGACAACTTGGCTTTGTACAAGGCTGGAAAGTTGACGTTGGAGAACGGTGGTCACATCGTTACGCAAGCCTTCATGGACCAATTTATCACGGTAACTGGTTCAGGTATGACGATTGGTTTGGTTGTGTTCATGTAGGCATCATTTACGGCTTTGTTGCCAGGTGCTGCTATCGTAACAATTGCAACTGCTGTTTACGGAATCTTCAAGTTGGGATTCAACACAACTTTGGTAGAGTGGATTTACACGACGATTCAAACGCCTTTGCAACACGCAACTGACGGACCTTTGGGTGTCGTAGTTGTTGCCTTCTTGCCAGTGTTCTTGTGGTTCTGGTCAGTAACGAACATTGCTGACCCAGATAAGACATCAACTGCTTGGCAGGTGTCAGGTGTTATCGACAAGGCTTGGCTTGGTGGTAAGGGAATGATCGTTGCCATCATCGTTGGTTTGCTTGTAGGTTGGGGTTACTCATGGTTCATGAAGAAGGGCTTCACTATCAAGTTGCCTGAACAAGTGCCAGCTAACGTTGTACCAATCGCAGATTACTTGGATAAGATTGGTCTAGGACCTATCTTCTTGCAAGCAAACAACGCATCATTTGGAATCATGGCTTTGTTTGCCGTATTTGGAATCGCATACTCATGGGTACGTGATGAAGGATACGAAGGTGTGTCAGCTGGTTTGTTGGCCGTTGTTGTCGACATCTTGTTGCAACCAGACACAATTATGGTTTTAAAAATTTAACTATATTATTCATAGAATGAGGATAACAACATGAATACATTTATTAATGAAAAGTTGTTGCCGCCGGTAATGAAGTTCGTTAACACGAAGGCGGTTACAGCGATTAAGAATGGTATGCTTTACCCAATTCCATTCATCGTTATTGGAGCTATTTTCTTGATCTTGGGACAATTCCCATATCGGGTCAGGTATTGATATTGTGTCAGCCTCAACGGGTGAAATGTTGAAGCGTTATGGCTTCATCTACGTTGATTTGGATGATATGGGTCAAGGATCAGGCAAGCGTTACCGCAAGGATTCATTCAAGTGGTACCAACAAGTAATTGCCTCAAATGGAGAGGATTTGGGGTAATTCTAAAAGAGGATTGGTGTTAACTATAGTTGGGCCATGAACTGGATGTGGGATCGTTGGCAAAAGCCAATGTTTATCGTTGAAAACGGCTTTGGTGCCTATGACAAGTTGGAAGAAAATGGCGAAGTCCATGATGACTACCGTATTGCATACTTCCAAGGTCACATTGAATCAATGGAACGCGCCGTTGTCTTAGACGGTATTCCATTGATTGGATACTTGCCAGAGATTGATATCACGCCGGAAGATGAAAAGATTTTGGCGGAGAATACAGTCGACTATGTCGCATTCTCATACTACATGTCATGGACGGTTTCAGATACCGGTGATGAGTGGTTGGAATACGATGAAGAAGCGAACCACGGCGACAACCCATTCTTGCAAAAGTCAGATTGGGGTTGGCAAATCGATCCAGTTGGTGTCTAAATCGCCCGTGAAAAGGGTTGCGAGTTGTTGGTTGGGGACATGATTGCCATGAACCCAGTTTATCCAGCGTCATCAAAGCCGGAAGATATTTTGATGGCTGAGCGTGCCATGCAAACCCGTTATTTCTGGGGTGATGTTCACGCCAACGGAAAGTATCCAAACTGGTTGAAGAAGTTCTGGGCACACAAGGGCTTCCTTCGTCGTTACGGCGACCGTGTCAAGTATTGGATGACGTTTAACGAAATCAACAACCAAACATCATGGATGGATCCACACCCAATGTTGCAAAACTCAGGGTTGAAGGATTACAGCGAAGATGAGGCGCAAGAGTTGATGTATCAAGCATCACACTACGAATTGTTGGCATCAGCTTTGGTAACGAAGCGCGCCCACTCAAATGGTGATGATGTGTTGCCTAGTGAAGAAGGATTGCGTTATTACGACAAGATGATTGATGCGATGATCGAAAATGACATCGTGCCTGTCTTGACGTTGAGTCACTTTGAAATGCCACTTCACTTGGTAACAGAGTACGGTGGGTTCCGTAATCGCCAAGTGATCGACTTCTTCGTGAAGTTTGCGGACACGGTTGGGGTATCAATCGCCGATGTCATGCTGGCTGGTAAGCACGGTGTGGCACGTGAGGTGACGGATGAAGTATTGCCAGATGGTAACTATCCAAACCACCGCGGCATTGATTTTTATCACACTTACCCAGAAGACTTTAAGTTGATGAAGGAACTTGGTCTTAAGGCATTCCGTACTTCAATTGCTTGGACACGTATCTATCATGGTTCACGGACAAGACCACTTGATGAACGCGATTACGTTCCGTGACATGGCCGTTGAGTTGATTGAATTGATGAAGCGCGTCGATGCTTTGGAGGGTAAGTAATGGTCAAAGGCTATAAAATGCCTGATGGGTTCCTGTGGGGAGCGGCGGTTGCGGCTCACCAACTTGAAGGTGCCTGGGACGTAGATGATAAAGGTAATGGGCTTGATCATGCACGGTGGAAACGCTAAGGGACAAGCATACCAAGCAATTCAATTTGCGAAGGAACACAAGTACGACGAAGCGGAAGAAGCTTTGAAGGCAGCTAACGAAGAATTGAAGGCTGCCCACGACGTTCAAACTGACATGTTGACTAAGGAAGCACAAGGGGAGCACACCGAAGTTGACTTGTAGAGCTGGTATTCCAATGGATGTTATCAACATGATGGACTACGGCATGATGAAGGGTGACAAGGTTTTGGCAGCCGCCGAAGCAATGATGTAACACGATTTGAGCAGTAACAAATGACGGTTTGACTGACTGGTAGCGTAATGGCCAGTCAGTCATTGGTATATGGGGGAATAATTATGGATGACGCACGTATGGAAGTTTGCGGCAGGAATGTCAACTTCAATGTTGGTTAAGCGTATGCAAGATGCAGCTAAGGCTGAAGGTAAGGACTACGAGATTTTCGCAAAGTCAACGTCAGATATCGATGCAGAATTGGCATCAGATCACAAGCCTGACGTATTGTTGCTTGGACCTCAAGTCGGTTACTTGAAGAACGATGTTAAGAAGAAGACTGACGCGCGTTACGGCTACATTTACGTTGATTTGGATGATATGGGTGAAGGTTCAGGCGAACGTTTGCGCAAGGATTCATTTGATTGGTATAAGCAAGTTATCGCCTCACATGGTGTGGACTTGTAATTTAATTCTAAAAAATTTTTATTAAAGGTATTTCTGGAGGAAATAATTATGGCAGACAAGACGATTATGTTGGCATTCATGATTGTTGAAAACGGCTTTGGTGCTTACGACGAAGTAGTTGATGGTAAGGTTCATGACCAATACCGTATTGATTACTTGAAGGCGCACGTTGCTGAAGTTGAAAAGGCAGTTGTGATGGATGGTATCCCAGTAATCGGTTACCTATCATGGGGACCAATTGACATTGTGTCAGCTGGAACTGGTGAAATGAGTAATTACTTGGCCATTTCTTATTACAACTCATTCGTGATTAAGGCAACATCAGATGATGATGCAGAATTCGATAACCTACATGGTTATGAAATTGTGCCTAATCCGGAAGTACAAGTTTCAGACTGGGGTTGGGCAATCGACCCACAAGGTTTGCGTTACACGTTGAACGAACTGAACGACTTGTACCCAGGTTTGCCAATTGCGCCATTGTACCCAGCTTCATCAAAGCCTGCGGACATGTTGGCGGTGCAAAAGGCCCGTCAAGCGCGTGACTGGTTCTCAGATGTTCACGTTCGTGGTGAGTATCCAGCAGAATTTGAAGCATTTGCAAAGCGTACAGGAATGCGCCCTGATATCACTGAAGAAGATCGCGAAGCACTTCGCGCCGGAACGGTTGATAACTTGACTGACGAAACGATGGGCGAATTCATGATCTGGACGAATTCAGGTTTGAAGTTCCCAGAAGGTACACCAGCCGAAGAAAAGTTGGCAGCCATGGTTCAAGCTGGTCACTACGAATTGGTAGCCAGTGCCAAGGCTGTTCAAATCGGACATGCGATTAACCCTGATTTCGTCATCGGCGGTATGTTGAACGGTGAAATGAATCGTCTTGGAATTGAGCCAGTAATCACATTGAACCACTTTGAAATGCCATACCACTTGGTAACGGAATACGGTGGTTGGTCTGACCGTCGTTTGATCGATTTGTTCGTAAAGTATGCTGAAACAGTTTTCACTCGTTACAAGGACAAGGTGACTTACTGGATGACGCACAACGAAATTTCAAATCAAGTTGGTGTGATCGAGGGATTGAACTATCCTAACCATCACGGCATCTACTTCTATGATACTTACAAGGCGGACTTGGCTTTGATGGCCGAGATGGGCTTTAAGGCATTCCGTACTTCGATTGCTTGGACGCGTATCTTCCCAAATGGCGATGATGCAACACCAAACGAAGAAGGATTGCAATTCTACGATGATATGTTTGTTATTTGCGACGTTGGGTTTTCACTTTACGTAACCGAATAGGGGGATATTATGGGACTAAAGTTGAATGATGATTTCCTGTGGGGTGGTGCGATTGCAGCACACCAAGCCGAAGGTGCTTGGAACGTCGGTGGGAAGGGTGTCTCAATTGCAGACATCTTGACTGCCGGTGCTCACGGGAAGCCACGTGAAATCACAGAAATGTGCCTCATTTGGTAGTAAACGCTTTCATTGTTGCCATTTTAGGCTTGTTCATAAAAAAACTTACAACTTAATCACAGACTATAACCGTCAGAATTCATAATTTAGTCTTTTTGTTCGAAACTTTTACAAAATATATCTGTAATATAGTTGTTACAACGAAGCAGTAAATTGTGTTTGTAAACGCTTACATTGAAAAGCACACAACCGATTTTTCGGTTGTGTGCTTTTTTGTCGTGCACTCCGACCGTGAGGGATGACACAAACCACCAACTAACAAATCAAATTACTCGACCATATACAAATCTTATAAATTAAAGAAAAAGAATTACGCCAAAAACACGGTTTGTTGCAAAAGTTTTACAAATGAAAAGGTGGGCAATGTATCATATGGTAACAAGGCTTACTACCTTGAGTTGTCATTTGATGATTCAGTGTCACAAACTGGTTTGCAAGACATCACCGCGGTAGCACGTGAGTATGGTGAAGTCACGCCGGTAGCAGCAGAAGTGCTTGCAGAACACGGGCGCACGATCTTCGCTGAAAACGCATTGACGCAAGTGTTGTCATATTTTAACTAGAATAAAGCCCAGGACCGTAAGCCAAAGGCTAACAGTCGTGCCCGTGCTGAAGAACAAGCTGCTAACCAAATGGTTAATGCAGCTCGTGAATTGGCACGCGACAAGCAAGGTCGTCGCCAAGTTATCTTGAAGTTTAACGACTTTGAGGCAATCATCCAATTCGCTAAGATGATGCAAGAAGAAGTTGGTGATTCAAAGATTATTGAATAGGAAAACAATGAGGCTGTCACTTTCCAAGTATTGCCAAACCGAAATGGCTTGGAGTTGTTTATTTCAAAGAACATTGGCGATAAGGCCATGATGGATGGCGTTATCAACTCAATGTTTGGAAATCGCGATGCGGGCGACGTAAACGATGATGTTTCAGACAGTTTGTTGGAGCAACTACTAGATAACGATGGAACGAAAGTTCCCGAGTAGCGGGAAGGGAAGGGGTGCCCAATTATGGAAATGGAACGCATTAATGAGGATACAATTCGAGTTGTGGTGACAAACGACGATCTCGCAGAACGCAGTATCTCAGTGATCGATTTGCTGGGCAACCAGGAAGAAATTGAACGTTTCTTCTACAATATCTTGGAAGAAGTTGATGTCGAGCACGATTTTTTCGTCGCTTCTTGCCACACGAGGTTCGTCAACAAGAACTTAAGCGTGCAACGCTCATGGTGGATTTGTAACATCCCAACCCATACATAGAAAATGAGGCTGCTGGGTGTGGCCTCTTTTTTAGCCCAAATTGGTGGTTAAAACACTAATATATCGACTATTAATCAGTAACTTTGCTATAATGGTTAACAAAGATATACATCCTCCGCATGACGGAAGATGGGACCGAAGAAATCATCTCAACACGATCAAAGCTATTTGCTGAATTGGATGTGAAGCTAGATGACTTGTCATTGAGTCAATTAATTGAAATGATTCAACAGCAACCTGCGCTATTGAAGCGCCCATTAATGATTGATGAAAAGCGTATGCAGGTTGGTTACAATGAGGATGAGTCACATATTGACGGTTATAATAGGAGCCATAGGTAGCAGTAACACCGTAGAAGCCGGAAGGAGGCACATATGGTCACGTTATATACATCACCTAGTTGCACATCATGCCGCAAAGCGCGTGCATGGCTCGAAGAAAACGCCATTCCCTATACTGAGCGTAATGTCTTCAAAGAGCCATTGAGCCGAGATGAGATTAAGAAAATTGAGGCGGTATGAAATAAATACAAAAGGATGTGATAACTGTATCATTTCGTGCATGAACCCCATTAAAATAATAGCGAACAAGTAAACTCGACCTTAATCATTTTTTAATAATTTGTGGTCGCGATAGACGATTTGGTTGTCATGTTTCTGTAATTTGTTCGCAATTTTTCGTAAAAATGGGGGGTTACATGTCTGCAAATACAACGCGATGGTCGCGCTAAGCGTGCCGATGCTGAGCAACAAATGCAAGTGATGGAGAATGAGTTGAAGGAAAAGTTGTTGGGGATGGCCGAAGAACAAGGCCGAAAAGACATTAATTAAAAAAATTTTTTCGCGGACATTGTCATAGATGTCCGCGTTTTTTATCACGATAAATTCACGTTTTGCGCTTTGACGTTGTTGAAGCAAAAGAATGCGGTTATCGCACAACGCGCTGTGGCTGATACGACCAATGAACTTTTGCGTGCCAATGCAGATATGCTTCACCAAAGTGCGGTTGAAACGGCTAAGGAAAATGAGCGCGGTGTTGTCGATATTGAGACACTTCAAGAGACACAAAACAGTTTGATTGCAACGATTCAAGAGACGAAAAAGGTTCAAGATTTGGTGCAATTTGAACAACGTTTGGAAAAGCGTACCAACGATTTGAAGTTGACTCGTCAAATTGCGCTACAACAAGCACCACAAATCCGATTGATCCAATCAACGAATCAAGTGTTGGTCGAAAAGATTCAAGCATCTGTTTCAACGGCTATTCCATTGTGGAAGAATCAAGTTGCGATTGCGGCGCGTTTGGATCGCCACAAGGATTCATTGTTGGCTGATAATAAGATGTTGGATGGCTTGTTCCAAGAAAACCTCGACTTCTTTAACCAATTGAATGTATATATTGGTGGAGCGGAGATGAAGTTGAGCGATGTCCGTCAACGTGAATTGCCAGCTGCCCAAGAAAAGGCACGCCAAACGAACAATCAACTTGATGTGCAGGTTCAAAATCAAGATGTAGGCCCAATTGGTGATTCGTTGACTGAGTTGATGAATACCTTGAATCAAGCTAGCCCAGATGATTTGCGTCCGGAAAAGCAAGGATTCTTTGCCCGTATCTTTAATCGCGTCCAAAAGTCAGTCTATGAAATGACGGCTAAGTACCAACAAATTGGTGCCCAAGTTGATAACGTGGCTTGATAAAAAATGACAGAAGAAGTAATGACAAAAGAGACGGTGACGACACCGGAGTTAACGGATACGTTGACGTCTGAGGAAAAGTCAAAGGCGTTGCAATTGGCCCAAACATTGGATGTTGCAACGAGCGATTCAGTGTTAACGTACGGTGCAGATGCACAAAAAAACCTCTCTGCTTTCTCGCAAGGTGTATTGGATCATGGAACAAATTCTGGTCACGTATCAAGAAATTGCAAACCATGAAATGATTGATGAGTCGGACAAAGCACACTTGAAGGCGGCACGAGAAGTGTTGCGCCAACTTGCTGACCAAATTCAACAAGACTACCGTTTAATCACGCGCGATGATTTAAACTCACTTCGCGATCAAATTGATGTGGCGAAGCGAACTATGGGGGTGTTTAAAGCAACGTTCAATCGGACGCTGGCCAGTGTTGATCATGTGGAAGAATTGTTGCAGTTGACAACGGGATTGCGTAAAATTGCGATTGAGACCGATGTGATGCGGTTTGCGCGTGGTATTCTGAAAGAATTAGCTGATGATCCAACCCAATTAACAGAAGCAGATGAGTTTGTTTATACACATTTGCCGAAACTATTACCACTAATGCTAATCGGTGTTGCCTGGGCGATCCCAGGAATCGGCTGGCCAGTGCAACTTTTGCTATCAGGCGTTGTTCTGGGTGTTCGTCAAGTGGTATTTACGCCGATGAAACAGACCAAGCAACGGATTACGACCGCAAAACAAAAATTAACCATTAATACTGATAACCTGTCGAAGCGTGATGTCACCGCATTCGAGAGGATAAGAAAAATGCTGGATTTAGATAAAATTCCAAAAAAGACATTAAGGCGCAGTAAGTGGCTAACCGTTCTGATGCTGTTTTTAGCGATTGGGTTTACGCCAGCCTATCTAGATAGTATTTCAAATGTGTTGGTGTTCGCATTCCTGGTTAGTTTGGTTACTAAGCCAACCTTTGTATTTCGTTGAAGCTGCGATTGCAATTTTGATTCTAGTGTTGGTTGTTTACCGCTGGTCACGTCGCTATCTAGCAGATTTAGCGCACCGTGAAGAGCGTGAAGAGTTGGTGTTTGCTGAAGAGCATCCCGATGCAACGAAGTAGGTCAATGACCTGCTTTTTTTCTACCATGACAAGAGTTGTCGATTGCACGTATAATTGAAATAGGGTGATTTAGCGACGGATTTCTTTGGTGTAGCGGAACGCATCTTGGAAACATTCTTGTTCTTCGAGTTTGTCGTGCTAACACGTGAGTACTTTATCCAAGATCGCATTTCTCTGCAGAACTTTATGTATATTGGGATTACTGCATTGCTCCGTAATCTATTGGTATATCACGCCGACACGATTGGCATTTTGATTCAAGAGGCGATTGGACAAAGTTTGTTTCAGACTATTTGTTTGATATGATGGAGAAAAGAATCGCGAGGGTGAGTTATGAATCGAAAAATTATTGAAAAAGGTTACGCCATCATCCTTGATTTGGCGATGCTGGTGCTGGGTATTGTGATGATTGGGTTCTTTGTGAAAGAACTCTGGGAATTAGTGACAATGTTGATGCATGAAGAATATCGACCACGAGCCCAACGTGATTGATCACGGGAATCCATGATAACAAGATGCCAATGAACGCAATCGTTAAGGCTGCAATTTTTGTTTTGAAGTAAGGTTGTTTTCCTGTCATATAAGTTAAGTCTCCTTTTTTCAAAACTTTACCGTATTTATTAGTTGTTGACTGACGCTAATTTTTTAAAACATGAATGCAATCAAATCCATCCGCCTGCTTATCGTTAATGTGCACAGACAAATGCTTGCTTTCGTGGCTGATTGAATTGCCATAGTAGTTTTGGTTAATACTTACTAAGCCAATGCCTAATAAGCTCAATAATGCCGTAATAATTGGTAATGTCTTATCGCCATGTCGATCTAGCCATAGAGCGAATAGGGCGAATGCAAAAGCGGTTTTCGCAAAAGTCAGCGTCACAGTTTTTGTTTTATTCCCATTACGCCAAATTGCCACGCGTGTCGTTGGGGATGCGGACGTGTCATCTTCTTGTTCGTTTGGCTTGCCGAGCATGTCACGAATGTCCTGATAGGTGTCACCACCACGGCCAGTTTTGCTATCACCAACGGTCAGATTATCAAAGTCGGCGCGAACCCTGTTATTGATATGCCGCCGTGGCGGAACTGGCAGACGCGCACCGTTCAGGTCGGTGTGAGAGCAATCTCGTGCAGGTTCGATTCCTGTCGGCGGCATAAAGAAAAGGATGATCCTCATAATCGAGAATCATCCTTTTTTCGTAAATTACTTTAGCCCTTCAGCATGCTTACTGGTTAACTTGAAGTCGCCTGATGTTCAAATTGTGATGCTATCAACGTGGAACATGAAGTCTGACTGGGAGCTATGGCATGCCAAGAATGACTTCCCACTCCGTCAATATGAGAGTTCAAACAGTTTGTACGGTTTGATGCGTAAGCAATACAGCTTTGCCGCGTTCTCAAAGCAAAATATGTAAATAATCTATTCAATAACAGGATAATTTGATATAGTTATGGCAATGCCAACGACGTATGAAATTCTTGCTAGTCGTGGGGAAACGAGTGATATTCGTGGCTGGATGAATTTTACGTTCATCACATTGAATGATGCAGAACGTGATAACTTCATTCGTCGTTATAACGCATATGAAGAGGGGATGGATGAGCACGGCTTTATCAGCTCATTCTTGTTGCAACGTAACGATAATCAACAAATGTTTTTAATCTAATTGGGGAATAATGTGGAGGAAAACATAATGACTGAATACTTACATGTCGCCTTTGGTTCAAAGGCAGTGTTGCAAAATGTGCGTAACGAACACTTGGATCACAAGTTGTTGATGATGGTTGATGACGAAGATAAGTCTCGCTATCAGTTGCTTGAAAAGACAACGAATAAGAAGTCGATTTTTAAAACATGCAACTTCGTAAGAAGAATAACTTTGGTGGTTTGGCACTTGATTCAAATGAACAAGGCCGTTTGGTCGAGAGTGTGGCTGTTAAGGATGCGACTGGCGTTGATATTGCCGCATACGATGCTAATCAAAACGGACCAGAATATAAGTAAAGCGGATAGTTTTGACGGGTATTTTTGATATAAATTGGTTATCCCGAGACCCAAGTGATTTTGTTCGCGGTGGAAGATGGTATTAGCCCATACAATGACCCACTAGATGTCACGATGGAAACAAGCTTTACGATTAACATCGTTAACAAGGATGTCCCATACCAACGCTGGTTTGATATGCCATTGGAAACCAGCTTGGGTACTTGGTACATCAAGAGCACGTCAAAGTCTTTGCTAGCTGAAACGACGTCACGCGGTTACATCGCCCGTCAACAATCAGAAGGTAACAACTAATAGAAGAGGGACCGGCATATTGCCGGTCCTTTTTTTGACCAATAAAGCTGAAATTATTCTAAGATTAAATCAAAAGATGAGGTGATGAAGATGTATATTGAACTTGATGACTACGCAACGAACCGTGTGATGAACAACTTTGATGACTTTACGTTTGAAAAGGCCGACAACGAGTTGGTTATGCGTAAGGGTAAGGACTTTTACCAATTGATCCGCCAAATTCGTACGAAGGTTGATTCAGAAGTGCCTGCCGATGTTACGCCATTGGTCGCACAAACAATCAACCAAAACGTTCAACAAAACTTGCGTATGTGTATGCAAATGCAATCAGGACCTTTTGCAGTAAATAAGCACGGAAAGAGGATTTGGCACATGGCATTCATGGTTAACTTGAAGGAAGTTTACATCGACCCAGCAGACGTTGAGGCTTACTTGACGGAAATCGCTAACCTTTGGCAAGGTGAAGAAGACAACTACGAGAACGAAGCTGTAACGTCACAAATTATGGACTTTGTTTACAACAAGGACACGGATGACGCATAATTCAATATTCGATGATGACGCACATGCTTAATAATGCCATTGCGTCATTGTCATTAATCTCAATGGCGTTGCATTAATCGTTACACCGTGTGTTTCGAAAATGCAACATAAAAGGTGTTATGCAAACTCCCTTTATCAGTGAATATTTAATGTTTTTTCGCTAAACTAATACTTGTAATTAGTAAGTATGCGAATTACCGCTAGTGGAGGAATTGATCTTCCGTGGCATCGTTCTGAACTACTTCTTTAAGGATGGACCATGGTGGCTGAACGTCGTGATTTCAGGTGTGCTGTTCGGGTATTTCCACGTCTTCCAAGATTTCCAAATTTTCGCCCTTATTCAATATTCACTGATGGGTGTCGCTTTAGCTGTGGTTTATAAGAAGACGAAACGCAAATTTAACGGGCATAAAGCCAATTGGATTTGGCGTGGGTACTTGATGATTATTGGTGCTGGCGTGGTGAGCGTGCTCCTGCAATATGTTTTCGCAGGCGGTGTACAAACCGCGACAAATCAACAGGCGCTTGAAAAAATGGCTAGCGCGGGTGGTGCAAACTTGGTGTTTGTCATCTTGTTAGCTGTTGTCGTGGTCGTAGGTGTTCTGTTGGACTTTGCGATTCAGGTAGCGGGGATGTACAGCGCACGTAGCATGGCTAGCTTGCTACATGTTTCGCCAAATAGTGCCGGTCCGATTATAACGATGCTATTGTTTTTGGCGGTCTTTACGACAATTGCAGTATTAGTTGTGGGTTACGGTGTTCGTCAGCGATCACCTAAGATGGGCTTACAGCAGTCGCGAAAATAATGGCGTGGCCACTCTGGGTGTCAATCCCAGTATTCTTGCTCCTATTCGTCTTGATGACAGTTGTCATGTCATGGTTGACGGTAACGTTGCGATTAAAGGCGGAAAAGAAGGAGGAAGAGGCTAATCATGACTAAAGAACATAACTGGATTGGCGATATTATCACGGGTTTGATTTGGATTATTGGGACTAGGTGTCAGTGTTGCGAATGGTATTCCAGCAATTAAGGAAGCTGCTGATGTTGTGACGACGAAGACAAACAACGAAGGTGCGATTGCGGAAATTCTTGAAAAATACGTACTGTAAGGATAGGTAAATAATGGGATTAGCGTTGCAGATTGGCACGAGTATAATTACGGTGCTACTTTTTGTCGGGCTGGCCTTCGTGATGCAGTTCTTGCAGCGGTTGGTGCCGACCAAGTTGAAGCCACATTCTCATCTTCACGTTATGTTGAATTTAACAAGAAGGGTGTTGATAAGGGATCAGCATCATTGCTGTTGGGTGAGAAGCTCGGTATTGCACGTGATGAAATTATTGCCGCTGGTGATAATAATAATGATTTGAAGATGCTGACTGCTTACGAGACGGTCGATGTGCACGTTTACACGGTCGACACACTATTCATCTACAACATCTCGCCAACTGATAAGCAATACATGGCTGAGCGTGGTGTGCCATATGAACTAATGGCGACGGATGACTTGGCATTCTTGGCTAATGAGCAACCGGTTATGAAGGTAATCTTTGAACACCCTGATGAGGCTGTGCGCGAACAATAGTTTGTGCCCAACACTGGTCGTTCTTTCAAGTCAGTTCAAGAGCTGTTAAAGACTTTGGGGCTATATGATCAAGCTGGGCAATATGTTATCTCATACAATGGGGCAGCCATTGTTGAAAATAAAGACAACCAAGTCTTGTTGACGCGTGGTATGGATCTTGCGCTTGCTGAGAAGATTTTTAAGGCCGGTTTGGTGTAAAAATCAAATAATTATTCATGAATTGGTAATAAGCGGTTGCCTTTATTTGTTACAATAGGGATAAACACACGGGGGATAATACAAATGGTATATAAAATGCTAGTTTCAGACTTAGATGAAACATTGTTAAATGATGATGGAACCGTCCACGAAGCCAATTTGGCGGCAATTAAGCAAGCTGTGGCGGCGGGATTTAACTGATTTAACAACAGTTTGGAAAGCAGCACCCATGATGAAGGCGACAGCTAGGTCCATGACGTTTCCACGCATAATAAAGTCGCGGAACTCATTAATAAAATTACGCATCTGAATACTCTCCTATAATCCTTTTGTTACTCTGATTATAACTGTTTCAGAAATGTGACAGCAAGCAAAAGCATTTGAAAAACAAAGTTCCTTTGACGTCAATGCTTGTGCCTTACGGATAGCCTTCAAAATCAAGAAGACCGCAAAACTAGTCAACAAGAATGTGATTAACGTTGAGATGAAAGCACCAATCTTGATGTCGGCAGATCCCACGTGCCAGACGATGGCTGAAAATGAGATTGACCCCGTGACAATACCAACAAGTGGCATAATCAAGTCATCAACAGTCTTGACAAATAAAAAAAGAATGCCAAGTAGGGATAAACCCCACCGTTTAGGCATTCCTTAGAAAGTGAATAAAATATGTCTATTTTATGTCGAAGATATCGTTCGGGTTTAGTCCTTCTTAGCGGCCAAAGCGTCACGGATTTCTTGCAAAACGCCAAGCTCTGTTTCGATCGTTGCTTCTTCCTCTTCTTCGACGCAAAGAATGCTTGCGTCCCCAAATGCTTTGCAATCAAATCAGTCAATGTCGTCTTACCAACACCAATCATACCTGCCGTGATAATCACCATGGTAGTCCTTCTTCCTTCAGAATTTTGTTTCAAGAATCGTCAACTACAGCATAAGCTGCGTTGAATAACTGATAACTATC
Source organism: Weissella confusa (assembly GCA_014332815.1). Classification (GTDB taxonomy): domain Bacteria; phylum Bacillota; class Bacilli; order Lactobacillales; family Lactobacillaceae; genus Weissella; species Weissella confusa_C. Next base: position 76,204 of record JACSZT010000009.1, read on the forward strand.
TTAGCCAAAATATGAATTTAATTCAAAAAATGTTACCTTCGCGGTGGTTCTCTTGTGTGAAGAGGGCATCTTCATAAATTGAACGATCAAGGACATTGTTGTCGTCGGTCAAGGCCTTCTTAATCATCGCAAATCGCTTGTTCAAGAAGTAAATTTGCAATAGGAAACCGTATTGCTTTGGATCAGCGTAGTATAGGGGCAAAACCGGGTTTTCGCCAACTGGCCTCTTGAAGTAGTAGCTACGCAATTCGTCATTATCTTCGAATTGTTCGTAGTCACGACCACGCTTCTTGATACGGTACAAGATCGTGTCAAAGTCAGCATCGGCGAAGACCATCAAGTCAGGACGTCCCTTTTGCATCGTTTGAATTTCGGCCATCATGTTGTTCAACAAAGTCATGTAAACATCAAGTTCGGCGTCTTAAAAAAGCCGTTAGCGCAGTGCTAACGGCTTTTTCAATCGTTACTTAACAGTTGCATCAAGTTCAGCCAAACGGGCGTCAATCGTCTCTAGGACGGCTTGACGGTTGGCTTCATCCTCAAGGTCAAATTGTTGCAAGTCGATTTTAATCTTTGGTGAAGCATCATATTCTTCATACCACTTTTGGTATGCGCTCCACGGTTGTTCTGGGGTGGTCACGGTGCTTCATGGCACGTTGCAATTTATATTGGTAACGGTCAATATGTGGCAGCGCCAGCACCAGGTTACAATGTCCGTGTGGAAAATGTGACAACTGGATTCATGCCTGACTTTGTTGGATCATATAACGCATAATATTAAAAACACAGATGATTAGTTGTCTGTGTTTTTTTATGCAAGTACGCTGGTCAAGACATTCCATACGTATGGGGTGGTAAGACACCAGCTGGTTTTGATTGCTCTGGCTTGGCTGCTTGGGTATTTAATGATGCGGGGCTAACGCTTCCTTCATATACGGTTACGGAAGAGTCATACGTCTCAACGACTGACGTTAAGACGCCAGCTGACGTAATGGCGGTTGCCCAACCAGGTGACTTATCATCAGTAGTTGCATCAGAAGCGCCTGTTGAGGCACCAGCAACCTCTGCAACGCCAGCACAACCTTCAGAGGCGCCGGTCTCAGAAGCGTCAGTTGCGTCAGAAGCACCAGCTTCTGATTACGTGAATGCACCGGCAGCTGTGCAAGGTAGCTTGACGGCGGCACAACGTACGGCAATTGTTAACGCAGCATTGATAATTGGGCAAACCGTCTTTATTCCAGCAGCAGGGGCAACGATTGCGACACCAGTTTCTGATGTGGCATCAGAAGTTGCTAGTGTGGCACCATCAGAAACGCCAACAGTGGCTGATTCTTCGGTTGCTTCACAAGCGCCAGTTGCATCAGAGGCACCAGTTGTTTCAGAAGCACCGGCCGTTTCAGAGACACCAACTGTAGTAGCGGAAAGCGCAGCGGTGACGCCAGCTGAGCAAGCTGTCGTATCAGAAGCGAAGGCAACGCCAGAGAAGCCAGCTGACACAATCACGTATACGATTAAGGATGGTGACACGCTAGGTCAACTAGCTGCGCAATACGGGGTTTCAGTGGAGGCTATTCAAGCCTTGAACCCAGGCGTTGATGTCACAATGTTGCGTAAGCAAGTAACGACGAAGTCAGATGTTGTGCGCGATAAGGTGTTGGCAACATCACCAAAGATTTCTTTGCGTGCAGTTACTGATGTTGCACCAGTAGCGTCAGCAACTGATAAGGTGGGGGATATTGAGTTGCTAGCTAACTCGGAGGCTGTATCACCTTCATCAGCTACGACCGTATACACGCCAGCGGCATCTTTAATCCTGAGAGGAGTAGTTCATATGGGACAAGTATCAACTAAAGCAATCGTTGCTGGTGTTGCTGGTGCGCTAGGAGTTGTCGCAACAACGCAAGTGCCAATGGTACAAGCAGCGGTTGATCAATTAGCAAACATCACAACTGATTCAGAACATGTTGCGACGACACATGAGGCGTCAGCTGTTTTGACCGATGATGTCCTGTGACACTTTTTTGATTGGCGTGATTTTTCTAAATTTTACCAAAACATAGATTTTGTATTTGACATCGGAAATTGTGAATATTTCTATCAGAACGTTTGTTCCCCTAATTTTTAAAGTAAAAGTAGGGTATTATAGAGTAGTCGAGATATTATTTAAAACTTTCTTAACACTTTTTCTGTAGACGAGAGTATATCGCGCAGTGAAAGCCGCACGTATGTTCCCTTTGGACTAGGCTGAATGCAATGTAAACTTGATAAGTTTGTAAATAAATAATTGCAAAGTATATGAGCGTTGCAATACAAATGAAATAATAAAAATGACGATTAAGACGAACTGCCTGTGACACAGGTGGCGTTTAGATCGTCATTTTTGTTTGATTTCGTGCACATTTGAAGCGGACTTGATTAACGTGCCAGTTCGCCGTCCAAAGCAACTTGAAACAACGGCCCTTGGTGCCGCATACCTTGCTGGTTTGGGTGTTGGTTATTGGGAATCAATGGACGCGCTACCAGAACAAGCCGCCACTGAAATGAAAGAGCCAATCGCTGAACGCCAAAATGAAATGGCTGAGGCCTATTCAGGGTGGCAAGGGGACCAGAATGTTCGTGGTGCGATGTTCGGCTTGACGCGTGCAACGACAAAGGGTGACGTCGTGCGTGCAACATTGGAATCATTGGCTTACCAAACACGTGATGTGTTGGATGCTATGCAAACTGATACCGGTTTGACGGTTGGTAGTTTGGTGATTGACGGTGGAGCAGCAGCGAATAACTACTTGCAACAATTCAATGGCTTGAACGGTAAGGTGACCTACGCTTTGGAAGGGTCAGTCTTTATTGCCGGTGCCGCCATTCAATGGCTTCGTGATGGCTTGGAGCTTATCAAGAGTGCCAAGGAGACGGCTGATTTGGCCGAGGTGGCTCGTGAACAACACCCTGAACCAATTTACCTTGTGCCGGCCTTTAGTGGCCTAGGAGCGCCTTATAATACGGCGGATTATGCATTCTTTGGCATTCAAGTGCCAATTGCTGGAATTGCCGGTGATCAACAAGCTGCTTTGTTTGGCCACAAGGCCTTTGAAGCTGGAGACGTGAAGAATACGTTTGGAACAGGGTCATTCATTGTGATGAATACCGGTGATGATATCGCAACGTCAAAGAATGGCTTGTTGACGACAATTGGCATGTTGTTCGGTACGATTGATAGCTGGCTGCTATATAAGCTGACTAATGGTGCAGTCCACGCAACTGATTATTCAAATGCGTCACGTACGATGCTGTTCAACATTCACACCTTGTCATGGGATCAAGAATTGTTGGACAAGTTTAATATTCCAGCAAGTATGTTGCCTGACGTCAAGGATTCATCTGGTGTATTTGGTAGTGAGCCAATTGCCCCAGCAGTTGTTTGGCAATCAAAGCAGAGTGACGCAATTGCAGAACAACTTAAGACGGACGGTTTGACGGACTGGGTTTACGAGAAGACGGGTCTTTGGATTGATGCCTACTTCTCAGCAACAAAGATTATGTGGTTGCTTGATAATGTGCCAGGCGCTCGTGAGCGTGCAGAACGTGGTGAGCTTGCAACCGCACAAAAAGAGTTGCCACAAATCTTTAAGCAACCAGGCTGGGTTGAACATAATGCGATGACTATCTGGGATGATGCCCGTCAAGTGATGGCTGAAGTCGTCATTAAGGCTAATGTGCCACCTTATAAGGTCGCTGGTATCGGTGTCACGAATCAACGTGAAACAACGGTAATTTGGGATCGCCTAACTTGTACTTTGCGTTCTGAAAAGTAATTGCGTACAATAAGAGAGGTGGTTTTAAAAACCATCTCTCTTTTTTTACGCAATGGGGATGCGTAAGTAATAAACGAATTATTAGGAGCTTTTATGGCTGATCAATTTATCATGGCCCTTGACCAAGGGACTACAAGCACGCGTGCCATTTTATTCGATGAAACAGGTACGGCCCCTAATGAATAAGTAGAAAAGAAAGAGGACATAATAATGCCATTTGTACACGTAGAATTGGTTGAAGGTCGTTCAGACGAACAATTGAAGGGAATGATGGCTGACATCACTGCAGCTGTTGAAAAGAACACTGGGGCACCACGTGAGGCCATCAAGGTTATCGTTAATGAAATGCGCGCTGACCGTTTCATGGACGGCCTTGTCACGTTATGAATTAACTGAAATGGAGCGTTTGACGAAGTCAGTTGATCCAGATGCGTTTATTAATATTGTTAATACAGTTAACGTCTCAAGCAATTTCTGGAATGAAGATTTGCAGAGCCAAATTCGCCGTGAGCGACTAGCTGCACAAGCACAAATTACCGAGGCATTGAATTTGGATGCTGAGGCTGATAATACGATTATTGGTATCTATGCGACGTCGGTTGCGGTTGATTCAATTCACACGCGTCACCAAAAGCTGACGGCATTCATTGTTACGAAGCGTTCTGATGAAGTTGTTAAGGCACTTCAAGAAAATTTGATTCGCGGTATTACGATTTTGCCTTCAGTGGGTGCGTACACACGTGAACCAAACACGACGTTGATGATGGTGGGTTTGTTTGGGGGGGTGCTACTAGGGGTGGCTATTGGTATCACGTTTAAGTTGGGATTCTCAACGGGTGGTATGGATATTGTGGCGATGATTGTCCAAAAGACGACTGGTAAGTCAATTGGGTTCATCAACTTGTTTATTAACGGGTTCGTTGTTGTCATCGCTGGTTCATTTATTGGTTGGCAAAACGCGATGTAATTCTTTAAAGCAGTGTTTGGTATCAATGTTGAAGTTGGAGCCATTATCATGGCTGTTAATATTCCACTAGCAATTGCCGGTTGGATTTACGCTGGACGAGAATTTACGATTCTATCATTTTTGAATAACTTCTTTGCGTCGTTCATGCAAATTATGTTGCCAAAGCAAACGCTGGTTGCACATGAGCCAATTTTGGCCTGTGATAATATAGGGACGATTAAAAAACGACGTAAGGAGGCGGCACTTGTGAACATTGCACGTGTACGTGAGTATGGACTAAAGGCAATTGTCTTCGTAACAGCATCGGTTTTGGTTGCTATTTCGATGAATAATTTCTTTATCCCAAATAATATCTTCTCCGGCGGATTTAACGGAGTTGCGCAGCTGCTTAGTTTCTAATTCAGCTGCATCAATCGTTATTTCAAAGTCAGAAAAGGACTTTGACGAAGAAAAGAGCTTGCGTTATGTCGCAGCAATGAACGACTAAAAGTGATGACGGAATCTTGCTAATGCAAGGTTCCGTTTTTTGGTAGTTTGAAGTGTTTCAATATGTTGTCAAACCTGACATCTAGTGTGGTCTAACCATGAAAACTCCTTGTCTATTGAACACCAATTGACGTTGTTGGTTGTGTTGATGATTACCTCAAAGGGAATGGCTGGTGTGCCAGGAGCATCATTCGTAGTGCTGTTGGCAACTGTTTCAACTATTGGTGTGCCAGTACAAGGTTTGGCCTTTATCGCTGGTATTGATCGTTTGGTTGACATGGGTCGTACAGTGGTTAACGTTGTTGTGGAAGAAATTATTTTGGCCTTTACGACGGCATCTTCAGAAGCAACTTTGCCACGTATCGTGTCAAAGATGGAGAAGTTTGGTGTTAGCCAAGGTGTTGTGTCATTCGTTGTGCCAACTGGCTACACGTTTAACTTGGATGGATCTGCCATTTACCAAGCGCTGGGTGCGTTGTTTATGGCCCAAGCTTACGGCATTCTGGTTATGCAAGTTGCGCCAATTGGTGTTGGTGCCTTGATCGGTGCAACGGTTGCCCAAATGGGTGTTAGCTCATTGGGGTCACTTGGCTTCTTTATCTTCATCGCCTACGTCACGATGATTTTCTTCATCTTGGTTGTCTTGGGTGGTGTCTTACACTTCTTCGGTGTCAACATTTGGACATTGATCAAGGTGTTGACTGAACACGGTGTTTGGGCAACGTTGATGGATATTATTCCAACGAACTTCTTCGGCTCATTGGCTGAAGACAAGATGTTGCAAGTTATCTTCTTCGCTGTATTCTTTGGTTTGGGTACAGCAGCCATCGGTCCTAAGGGTCAAATTATTATTGACTTCTTGGACGCTGTTGCCGAGGTGATGTTTAAGGTAACCAACTCTATTGCCAAGATGGGTGATATGCACAAACTAGGCCGTATCGGTGGTAAGACGATTATCTACTTCGAAGTGTTGTCTACGTTGGCGATTGTCATTGGTTTGTTGGCTGGAAACATTTTCCAACCAGGTGCCCATGTTGATATTCACAACTTGCAAGCATCAAACATTAGTTCATACTTGAGCTCCGCTAAGGAAGCTGCGCAAAAAACAAAGAAGCAAAAGCGAAGCATTGGGCTTGGCTGGCGTATTTTGTTAGGGCTGGTTGTGGGAATTATTTTGGGTGTGATTTTCTACCAAAATAAGACTGCGATTACGGCCATGCAAAATATCGGATCAATGTTTATTGGATTGATTCAAATGATTGTGTTGCCAATTGTGTTGTCTAGTTTGACGGCGGTGCAATAAGAAAGCTGATTCCGTTTGGAATCAGCTTTTTTTGTTGCATTTCACGTATATATAATTAGTAAAACGTTTAATGATAAAAATATAATTTTATTAGGGTTAATTTCATAATTTGTTATGAAAAAGGCGTGAAATAGTGTAAACTATAACGAGTGATATTTTCTATAAGGATTTGGTTTTCATATAATGAGCGTTACGTACACTGTTCGTAAGATTTCTAACGGTGTTGGTGTGGAGCGTACGTTCCCATTGCACTCACCACGTGTTGACAAGATCGAAGTGACTCGTCACGGTCGTGTACGTCGCGCTAAGTTGTACTACTTGCGTGCATTGCACGGTAAGGCTGCTCGTATCCGCGAAGCACGCCGCGCCTAATGACATTACGTCATTAGTTGTCGACTAGGAGATTTGATTATGCGTCAAAACGCTTTGCTAGAAAAGTTGGTTGCTGATCAATTGCGTACGGACATTCCTGAGTTCCGTGCCGGTGATTCAGTTCGTGTCCACGCTCGAATCGTTGAAGGTTCACGTGAGCGTGTGCAAATGTTCGAAGGTGTTGTTATCAAGCGTAAGGGTACTGGCATCCAAGTTATCTTCGTCGCCCAGATTTGCTTGAAAACTATGACTTCACAAAGGAAGAGCGTCAATTGCTCAACGAAGTGAAGGATGAAGAAGCGAATAAGTAGGATTAATACTTGTTAAAGGACACCAGAGATGATATTATTATTTCTGGTGTTTTATTCACCAAAAAATAAACCCGATAATCCGCTGGCCAGGTGGTGAAATGCGCCACGGTTCGTTTGTTGGATGAAGCTTTGGGTGATCGAATGTCAGCCGTTGATGATTCATTCTCAACTGGCTTGCTTGAGTATCCACAATACACGCGTCCTGCTGATTTCCGTGGGATGAAGGTACCTGATGTGTTGATGTCAGGCCACCACGCTAACATTGCGAAGTGGAAGAAGAAGGAGGCCTTGCGCCGTACAGTTATTTTGATGGACCCAGCTGGTAAGACGTTCAACCAAGAGATGGCTGAAGAACTTGCTAAGGAAGATCACTTGACGTTTATTGCAGGTCACTACGAAGGGTATGACGAGCGTATTCGCGATTTGGTAACCGACGAAATTTCACTTGGTGACTTTGTACTAACTGGTGGTGAACTTGGTGCGATGGTGGTCATCGAACGTGAATCAATCATCGGTAAGACCATTGAACGTGGCTTGGTAGATTTTAAGGTGACGGACTTCCGTGACTATACTGATAACAAGCACAACAAGGTTGATGACGAAATTTATGGTGGTGGCCAAGGCATGTTGTTGATGCCACAACCTATTTTCGACGCAATGGATGCCATTGAGTCAGAAGCAGGTTCACGTGGTCGCAGAAATCATGGAATTGCCAGCCAACGATGTTTGGGTCGTGAAGGCCAAGGGACAAGATGATATTTTCTTGCCATACATTGAAAACGTTGTAACGGAAATTGATCTTGATGCAGGTGTTGCTAAGGTCAACATGCTTGAGGAAATTTAATCATGCGCATTGATGTTTTAAGTTTATTCCCAAATATGTTTACGCCAATGTCGTAACCACAAGCAATTCGTGTTGTTGTCATTCAAGGATTTGCAAAACATTAACTTGGTTGAGCAATACAAGACGCACGATTTGATGGTGCCTGAAGAAGCACTGCAAGACTTGGCAGATGATGAATACTACTACCACGAAATCGTCGGTTTGGATGTCGTAGACAATGCGACTGGTAAGACGCTTGGTAAGGTAGAGGGTAAAGATGAAACTAGTATTAAGAGGAAGACTGATATTATGGCTTTGTACAAAGTAGGAACAATCGTTAATACACACGGTATCCGTGGTGAAGTCCGTGTGATTGCAACGACTGACTTTCCTGAAGAGCGTTTCCAAAAGGGCAGCAAGTTAATCATCGATGGCAAGACGCCAGTTGAAGTTGAGATTGCAACGGAGTCCAGCCTTGCATACGACGATACTTGTTTAGATAAGTTTGGCCGTGTCGAACCATATAGACATTTATGCTCATAAAAATTTATCCCCCGTGTATATGCCTTTAGTTTAGCAAAGATGGTCGAATAATTCTTGTTTAGTTGGGATAAAAATTAAGGTATACTAGAAGTTAGCAAATTAACCGAAAACTTTACTGTAACCCGAAAAATTGTTCGCGGAAATCAGGTAGTTCAACCAAATCTTGGCTGTCGCCAGTTAGATTGGCATCCATCACATAACGAGCCGTTTGTGCCGCGCGGGCTAGGTCTGAAGAGTACACGCCGTCAAAGTGGACGTGACGCAGACGTTCACCGGCTGCTTGACCGTCCGCAATCCCTTTTTCCGTTAGCGGTGCGTTTTCGAGTCCGTTATTAATACGTGTCCAAAACATATTCGCGTCCTCGGCGTCACCGGCCGGATCAGCCTCGCGGAATGCGTCCATCAACGCATTGCTGTCCATGCTTTGAATCAAGTCACCGTATGTCGTATCAGCCGGTAAACCAAGTACGTTAGCTAACTCATGACCAGCTTCAACACCAGATAGCCCGTCGAAAGACTACCATTCAGTTGTCGTGTCGTTAAACGTATCGATGTGCAAGCCGTCTTCGTCGAGTTGCCACGTCGTAACGGAACCGTTTTCCGGTTCAACACCTTTGTAGTCAGGGCCAGCAAAACGGTTGGTTAGGTTAATCAACAAGATACCGTGAACAACCAGCAGAACATTATCGCCGTCTTTGTGGGTTTGTAACAGGGTAGTTGATGCAACAGGTAACTAACGATGGGATTCTTTATTTTTAGAATTATTTTAGCGATTGCGATTATTGCAGCAGTTTACATGGGATACAAAGCCTACGAAGCGTACAAGGGTGATCAAAACCAACAAGATAAGCACCATCACGAAGACGATATATAGTTAAAGCCCTGATGATTTTGCGGTCATCAGGGCTTTTGTCAAGAAGGCTGAATTGGAAGCTAAGACAAAGGAAACACAAGCTAAGGCTGATGCTGACGCTAAGATTACAGCAGCGAACGCCGAAGCTGAAGCTAACAACAAGATTAATGCGTCAATCAACGACCAAACGATTGCTTACATGGAGGCACAAGCCCGCTTGAAGCATGGTTGGGTAACGGTGCAAACAAACGATGCCATGGAATCAATGGCACAATTTACATTGTTGGAAGTCGTTGGAACTGATTCAACGAAGGCACAAGCAGGTATCTTGAAGGGCTTCCAAAAGTCGGCAGAACCTTATGGCTTTGTGATTGAAGATTTGTCATTCGGAACGCCATCAATTGATGAGCAAACGCAAAAGTCAATTGATGATATTATCAAGGCTGGTCAAGACAAATATCCAATTAAGACGCAATCTATTAAGCAAAAGGTTGCGGTCGCCACTTCTGATGGTAAGAAGACGGATGTGAAGATTAGTTATTCTTACCACGTTGATCCATCTAAGGCAGTTTCAATCTACAAGAAGTTTGGATCAGCTGACATTCACACCATTGAAACTGGCTGGTTGGCACAGAAATTGCAAAAGGCAGCGCGCGGGAGAAGTATGGGTAAACAGATTAAGGTTATTGCTTGGGCAGTTGTGGTAGTATTGCTAGCCATCGTTGGCGGATTCAAGTTTTTTGAACGCGTTGATAATGGTAACGTTGGTATCCGTTATGCCATTTCAGGTGGTGTACGTGATAAGGCGCTCTCACAAGGAATTCGCTTTGTTGGATTGGACTATGTGACCCACATCATGAAGAAGTTCCACGAAGCTAAGTTCTCAAAGTAATTTGAGGGTTCAGTTTTGAACTTCTTAAAAGAGCTGATCCATTTGGGTCAGCTCTTTTTTCATATCTTAAAAATGTTTGGCAGCCTCTGTTCAGGCTCTGTTATTTCCGGTAAACTATTTAGTGTAACTAAAAAAATATCTTTTTGGAGATAATATCAGAAGAAGCGCCCATTCTACCGTGTGGTAGTTGCTGACTCACGTTCACCACGTGATGGTCGATTCATCGAAACTGTTGGTACGTACAACCCATTGGTTGAGCCTGCCGAAGTTAAGTTGAACGAAGAATTGGTATTGTCATGGTTGAACAACGGTGCTCAACCATCAGATACTGTTAAGAACTTGTTGTCTAACGCAGGTATTGCGCTAAAATATTAACTTATTGCAAGTGAAGTAGCGCCTTGAGACCGCTAAAACGTTGATTTTTGAAGAAATTTCAACGTGTAAAGGAAAAACACTTTACAGGCACTCAAGAAACTGTTATTATAATTCTTGTAGAAAAACAACTGGAGGAAAATAAACATGGCTGTTAAGATTCGTTTGAAGCGCATGGGTTCCGATGGGAATAAATTAATTGTCTTAAAGTTTATTGACGGCACAAAGCGAACGGTAACCTTTATGGATGGTCGAACCGTTGATGTCGACCTGAACCAAGCGTATGCATCGTTACATGCGACGCAAGCATATCGTGATTTGACGGATAACATCATTGTTGAATAACTGAAAGTGGCTATTTTCTATTTAAATTTTGTACAAGCATTGCCAATTAAGGTAGGATCGGCACAACCGCTTAAGCTAGCTGATACGACGGTTAAAGTTGACCCACATGTCCAACATTTAACAATGGAACAGCGTATTGCGCTGATGATGCTATCTGCTGGCGCAACTGTCGCCGATGAGACTAAGCTATATGCTTCACCACAAGGAAACGGTGAGACGTGGCTGCTTGATGCCGCTCAGGCGACTGAGTTTATTTTTTTGATATGGTACGTGCGTATGAAACAAAAGATGCAATTGAAAGAAGCAAGCAAGTGGTTTAGTATGGGACTGCTGTTGGGGATGGTAGGTCTTGGGCTGACCATTGGTGGGGTAGAAATTAAAGAACGCCGTGCAGAAGCCCAACGCGTAACTATCGATCATGATGAAAAAAATGACGCACGCGAACGATTGCTGCGACGTTGGTCTTGTTGTTTGGTTTGTTGCTTTTCGCTGGTGTTGTAACAGCGTTGGAAACAACTGCGATTGCTGCCCAACAAAGTAATGATTTAGTTACATCTGAAGTATTAACGACTATGTCGACCTCAGAAGTGACGGCTGAACCAGTTGTTGCAAAATAAGAAAGTTAGGTAGTCAACGATACTTTTGGTACGGATTGTTGGTAAGTCTTTTATTTTTTGAAAACGTTTTCAAAAATTCATAAATTAAGTGATTTACATTAACGCTTTAGAAAAGCAATCGTCGTTATCTAGTTGTAAACTAACTGTAACAAATAAAGTTAGGACATATCTAGGGGGAATACGATTATGGAAACACGTGTCACACATGCATTGTTCGGAGTTTATTTACAGTTTCATCCTGAAAATATCGCACCTGTCAGCGATACTATAAACATCGATCACCCGCTAGCGACGAAGCAAACTCATGCGCATGGGTTTGTTTCACTTATTGTGATCACAATTTGCAAAAGGCTCAATTGTCGCGACGGTGATAATCGGGTCTTTTGTTTTGAAAGAGATTTATCAGCAAAAGCGTCGTTAATTATGGGTCGTTATTTACTAGATGATAAGACGAAGGCTATGAACGTTAAGTACCAATCTGAAAAGAAGGGTGCCGTTTCAAAGGCTGATAAGGTAGCTATGTTGCGTGAGCAAATGCTAGCTAAGAAGAATAAGAAGTAATCAATTAGGTCAGAGATTCTTTCTCTGGCCTTTTTTGTCGGTGTTCCAATTCAACGAAATGAAGAAGATGATGAGCGGTATGATGAACGGTAACATGGCCGGCATGGAACAAATGATGGGTGCCATGGGTGGCGGCATGCCAGGAATGCCAGGTGGAATGCCTGGTATGGGCGGTGGCCTAAAGGGCAAGATGGCAAACATGGCGATGAAGCAAATGGCTCGTCGTATTCAAAAGAATAAGAACATGATTCCAGGTATGGCTAACAATCCAGCTTTGGCCAACGTGAAGGTTGACCCTAAGGATATGGCGCACATTAAGGCCATTGTGATGTCAATGACACCTGCTGAGCGTGAGAATCCAGATTTGTTGAACCCATCACGTCGTCGTCGTTTGGCGGCTGGTGCGGGACGCCCAGTTGTTGAAGTTAACCGTTTGATCAACTATCCAGATCGTATGGCCAGCCGTATCCTTGGTATGGGTGACTTGTTGACGTTGATTGAAAAGGCCCAAAAGGACTTTGACGAAAAGCAAGCTGCCGAGACAATGGAAAAGATGAAGTCAAACACGTTTGACTTTAACGATTTCATTGCCCAAATGGATCAAGTGCAAAACATGGGACCAATCGAAGACTTGTTGAAGGTTGTCGATGCCATGACTGGACAAAACGCGGTGGAGACGGCTGAAGGTTTTAACGAGCGTTTGGACGTTACCGGTGTTGTTTTGACTAAGTTGGATGGTGACACACGTGGTGGAGCGGCTTTGTCAATTCGTGCTGTTACGGGTAAGCCAATCAAGTTCGTCGGACAAGGTGAGAAGATGGCAGATTTGGATGTCTTCCAAATTGATGTCCCTGTTTTTGAGATGGGAACAGACGCTGACCCACGGGACATCGTGCGCCAAGGTTTGGCCAAGGCGGCTGAATTGAAGTCAGATTATGTCTTCATTGACGCGGCTGGTCGTTTGCAAATTGACGAAGCGTTGATGCAAGAGTTGGCTGACGTTAAGGAAATCGCCAACCCAGATGAAATTTTGTTCGAGTCAGATGTGCCTTTGAACGTATCTGACAAGATTCCAACGGTTATCATGATGGTTGGTTTGCAAGGAGCTGGTAAGACGACTACGGCCGGAAAGCTAGCTTTGAAGTTGAAGAACGAAAAGAACGCACGTCCATTGATGATTGCGGCCGACGTTTACCGTCCTGCTGCCATTGATCAATTGAAGACGTTGGGTGAAGTGACAGATGCGGACTTGCGCGAGACAATGCGCGAGATTCGTCTAGCATTGTTGGAAGCCGACGTTAACTTCACGGTTGTTAAGGACTTTGTTCGTAACGTTCGTGAAAAGGCGGCTGGTGCTAAGGTGTTGGAAGGATTGAATCCTGCCCAACAAATTGTTTCGATTGTTAATGATGAATTGACTGCCATGATGGGCTTGTTTGCTGATTATCTTCAGCGCCAAGCTGCGGCCGAGCAATTAAACGACTATATTCAAGAAAAGTATCCCAATGACGCTGAGCTAACTCGTTTAGCTGAACGTTTGGTGACATTAGAAGAGGAGTAAACCATGGCCTTTGAAGGTTTGACGGAGCAATTGCAAAACGCCTTGAGCGGATTGCGTCGCAAGGGAAAGAACACGCGCTTGAATGCCTTGTTTGATTTCTATCAACCATTGCTGACGTCTAAGCAAAACGACTATTTGCAGTTGTACTACGCTGACGATTATTCACTTGGTGAGATTGCTGAAGAATTTGAGGTCTCACGCCAAGCCGTGTATGATAATCTAAAGCGCAGCACACAATTGCTAGAAGATTATGAAGCCAAGTTACATGGGAATTGTTTTGACTAAGCTTGATGGTACTGCCAAGGGTGGTATTATCTTGCCAATTCGAAACGAATTGCACTTGCCAGTTAAGTGGGTCGGTCTTGGTGAACAAGTCGGTGACTTGCAACCATTTGACGCCGATGATTTTGCGAAGAGTTTGTTTGGTAGTTTGTTGGAGGATGAGAAGTAATGGAGCTAGAAAAGTGCCGATGTGCTATTCGTTGATACAGCTGGTCGTTTGCAAAACAACGTGAACTTGATGCAAGAGTTGGCTAAGATGAAGCGTATTATCACACGTGAGTTGCCAAACGAGCCCCAAGAAGTTTTGTTGGCTTTGGATGCGACAACCGGACAGAACGCTTTGCAACAAGCCCGCTTGTTCAAGGATTCAACTGACGTGATGATTGGTAAGATGTCTGCCCGTTACAAGGCAGAAGGTAAGAAGGTATTGTTGGCTGCTGCGGACACGTTCCGTGCGGGTGCAACACAACAATTGCAAGCCTGGGGTGAGCGTAACGATATTCCAGTTGTTGCTGGTGAACCAAATGCTGATCCGGCCTCAGTTGTGTATGACGGTGTGAAGACTGCTATTGAGACGAGATTGACGGATGAATTGCGTGATGAAGTGAAGCTACAAAATGCGAAGAGCAAGGCTGAAATTTCACGCGTGATTGTCGATAAGCTAGTTGAACATTATCGTTCACAAGGTGTGAATGAAGATGCGTCAATGCACTTTGCGCCTGAAGGACCAACGGTTATTTTGTTCGTTGGTGTGAATGGTGTTGGTAAGACGACGATTGTTGCAGAGTCTGAAGCACCAGTTGCTGAAGTAACTTCTGAAACCAACTTGGACGAGGGATTGACGAAGACGCGCAAGACTTGGTCAGAACGTTGGAACGCCTTTATGGCTAACTTCCGTTCAGTTGACGAAGATTTCTTCGAAGACTTGGAAGAGACGCTAATCGGGGCCGACGTTGGTGCTGCCACAGCATTGCAAGTGTTGTACCCAAACACTTGGGAAAATGGGGAAGCACCAGCTGAGCCGACATCACTAGCGGCTGAAGTGTTGCAACCAACTGCCGGTCAAGCGGTTGAGATTGTGTTGCCAACGCACGAGGAAGTTGCGCCAGTTGTGACGGAACCGGTAGCTGAAACGGAAACGGTTGAAACGGTTGCAGAACCTGAAGAGGCGGTTTACTCACCGTAAGGGTACGATGACGAATGCCGATGTGCTATATGGTGTTACTATGCAAGAACCGGGTGTCTCAACGATGGTATCGGTTAACTTGCAAGAGCTAGATAATACGCTAGCAGAAAATTAATGGGGAAATGAACAATGGGATTGTTTGATTTTTTTAAGAAAAAGCCTGAAACCCCAACTGTCAAAGTTGTAGAAGTTCCAGCAAATGAGCCTGTTATCTGGTGGTGAAAAGGCGCTGACAGCGATTAGTTTGCTGTTTGCGATCCTTGAAGTACGTCCGGTACCGTTTGCGGTTTTGGATGAAACGGAAGCAGCGCTTGATGAAGCCAATGTTGACCGTTTTGCACGTTATTTGCATGAAGTTAATGATCGTACCCAATTTATTGTGTAAGATAATCTCCGTCAAACGATGTCAGAGATGGATGAAGAAGTTGAGACGCGCTTCAAGGAAACCTTTGATGCGATTGCAGCCCACTTCTCAGAAATCTTCGTGAAGATGTTTGGCGGTGGTCAAGCTAAGCTCGAACTCACTGACCCAGAACACTTGTTAACAACAGGGGTTGATATTAAGGCGCAACCGCCTGGCGCGTATGACACATCATTTGAGTTTGCTAAGGCTGAAATGTCTGACATGCCAATTGATAGCATCCGCACGCAATTGAAGTTGTTGAAGCAAGGTTTGGCTGAAATCGGTAATGTTAATTTGAACGCTATCGAAGAGTATGCTGAAGTTAAGGAGCGTTATGACTTCTTGACGCAACAACAAACTGATTTGATTGATGCATAAGAGGCAACTACTGAATTGTTGTCTGACTTAACAGAAAAGTTGACTGACTTGAATGAACGCATTAACGTGGCGGAGGGGATGCTTGTCCAAGCGCAAGAAGCTCAAACCGATGCCATGTCGACGTTAAGCAAGTTAAGTGGTCGTCAAGGAGAATTGCGTGCGGCTATTCAAAACGGCGAACGTGCGTTGGAAGAATCTGAATTGCGTGCTGAATTGGCAACGGCGCAAGCAAATGTGCAAGCTGCCCAAGTCCGTCACGAAGATATTGTTGAACAAATTGAGGCTGAGCAAGCTCGCTTGAACAACTATCAACAACAAATGACAGATTTGACGTCTGATCAAAGTGACGTGCAACAACGTTTATCAGCTGAACTGGCGACAGCAAATGCTGATTAAGAGAAGACGGCATTAAGTTATGAATTTAATGTTTCAAGCTCTGGCACGGCTGATCATGAAACAATGGTTGCCGAGAATGCTTCTGAAGTCACTAATTTGACGGAGAAGCAAGCTAAGTTGCAAGCACAATTAGCTGAATTGACCGACGAGCGCACGGAATTGTTGGCTCGCATTTCAGATGCTGATACTGAGTTGTCATTGACGGCGCAAGTTGCGACGTTGCATGATGAAACGGCAATTTTGGAACGCCAAGTACGTGAAATTGATGCTGAATTGCAAAATGTGACGGCATCATTTAATGAGCAACAAGCTAAGGTGCTAGCAGCGAATGAGCGTGCCCAACAAGCAACGGCCAAGTTGCAGGTTGCGGAAGAACGTTTGACCCAAGTGCAATCAGTAGTGAAAAACTTGTTGGGTACGACAGTGATTGCTAAGTCAATGGACGAAGCGGTACCAATGGCTCGCGCGTTGCAACAACGTGTTCGCATCGTGACCCTTGATGGTCAAGTGATGAATGCCGGTGGTTCAATGACCGGTGGTGCAAACCGTAACCAAGGTAACGGTTTGCTTTCACAACAAAACGAAGTGGAATTGATTGTGACTGATGAACAAGTTGGTAAGCAAGCTATTCGCTATTTGACAGAACACCGTTTGGGACGTGTGACGTTCTTGCCATTGTCAACGATTCGTTCACGCGAGTTGCAACCGGGTCAGATTCAGACTGCACAAAGTCAACCTGGCTTTATCGGAATTGCGGCTGACTTGGTGAAGACTGATGTTACGTACAACCACCAACGATTGTCAACGCGTTTGCAGTCGTTGAGTCGCCTATCAGAAAACTACGATGGTTATTTCCAAGGTGTTCGTAACTTGATGAAGGCTAAGGATAACTTCCAAGGCATTCACGGCGTTTTGGCTGAGCTGATTTCAGTTGAGACACCTCATCAAACGGCGATTGAAACAGCCCTTGGTGGTGCGTTGCAAAACCAACAACGTAGTACATTGCTAGATGAGCAAATCGCCTCAGCAACGGCCAATGTAACGACTGCGCAGGCTGAAGTTGATGACGCAACGACCATGCTTGCAGATGAACAAGCAGAATTTGTCCGTTTGCAAACGGCTGGTAAGGAGCTTGAAGCTAAGAGCCAGGCACAACGTCAAGAGTGGTTCAGCAAGATGGAAGAAGCTGCGGACGAATTGCGATTGCAGATTACTGAATTGACCGCGTCACACCCACGCCAACAAGAAGCAGCGGTTAGTGAGGAAATTGAACAAGTTCGTGCGAACTTGGTTGACGCGATGCAAGCGTTGACGACGGCGAAGAACCAACAGTCATATTTGGCTCAAGAACACGAGCGCAATGATGCTGAATCTGCGCGCCTGTCGCAAGATAAGTTGTTGGCCTTGACGACTGCTGTTGAGCAATTGAGTGGTGAACAAAAGTTGCAGGCCGAGCGTTCGGCCAATCGCTCAAATGCAACGCGTGAATTGAAGGCGCAAATTGCGCAAGTTGAATCACGTTTGGCTGACTTGCAGGTGACGGAAGCGACGCGCCAAAAGAAGGTGGCTAGTCAAAAAGCACAGCAATTTGACAAGCTTGACCAATCACGTTTGGTATTGGAACTAACAGATTGGTACAACGAGCAAACTGAAATTGCCCGTGAGCTGGCTGGCGCTGAGCAAGCTAGTGATGAACAAGCGAAAGTTGTGAAGCAACAGACGGACTCGTTGACGGCGATGAAGGATGAGCGAACACAAACGGAAACAGCCCGTCAAGAATCTGAAGATCGACGAACGATTATCGAAGATGTTGCAGGTGTTTATAAATACAAGCAAAACAAAGATAAGGCTGAAAAAGAGCTAACTGGTGTGCAAGAAAATTTGAATCGTGTTCAAGACATTTTGTATGAATTGGAAGGACGCGTTGAGCCATTGGCTGAGCAATCAGCGAAGGCGCAAGATTATCTTGAAACCAAGGACCATTATTTGAATTCAGAATATTCTGAAATTCGAATCACCCGTACACTGTACCGTAATGGTGATTCTCGTTACCAAATTAACGGTACGACAGTACGCTTAAAGGATATCCATGAGTTATTCATGGATTCTGGATTGGGACGTGAAAGTTTCTCAATCATTTCGCAGGGCCGTGTGGAAAGCATTTTTAGTGCTAAGCTTATGCCAGGAATCACAGGGGTTGTTGGACCGAATGGTTCTGGTAAATCAAACATCATCGAATCGATTCGCTGGGTTATGGGTGAACAATCCGCCAAAGGATTGCGTGGTGACAAAATGTCGGACGTCATCTTTGGTGGAACGGCACAACGCGCACCACTTAATCGTGCAGAAGTGTCAATTACGTTCGACAACACCAAACAAATCTTTACGGTTGAGGTATCGGTCAACGAGCAAGCTTTGGCGACTGGAGAGGGAAAGTCAACGAAGGAAGCTGAAAAGGCAGCCGCTCGTGCAGCTTATCAAACTTTGACGAAGAACTAGGGAATCGGTATGAAATTAAAAACATTGGAGATTGGTGGATTTAAATCATTTGCCGATCGTACCAAGATTGAACTTATTGGCGCCTTGTACCTGGACCAGGGACAAGAGGTCGTCATGAACTTCCTTAGTGAAATTATGTTTACGAAGATTGACGAAGGATTCTATGATCAATTCGTTGATTACAAGTCTAAGCTGCAAGAACACTTGCAACGTCATGGCAGCGTAAAGATTGCTTACACGAAGCTATCTGAACGCCCAGTTGAGAACAATACGGTGTACTTGTTCAAGCGTTATCCAGATTGGGATGAAGGTCGATTGACAGAGTTGCGAATTTCTATGGTCCAAACTCGCGCTTTTGCAGCTTTGTCACGTGAGTTGCATCTTGATCAATATGTCCAACTGGGACGTGGTGAAGAATTGTCCGGCGCACGAAACCGTGATTCATTGCTCGAAGATTTGTGGGAAGCCCATATCTAGAAAGGACGGCTTATGTTTAAACAACTTCAAGCAGAATTAGCACTTGC
The DNA here is from genome assembly GCA_014332815.1 of Weissella confusa. Taxonomy (GTDB): domain Bacteria; phylum Bacillota; class Bacilli; order Lactobacillales; family Lactobacillaceae; genus Weissella; species Weissella confusa_C. The sequence continues at coordinate 95,690 of JACSZT010000009.1, forward strand.
CCATAATATCCATTTTAATGACGTGTCATTATTGGAGGAGGCATTAACACAAGCAAACTATATTAACGAACATCCAAATTACACTGGTCGCGATTACCAACGCCTAGAATTCCTTGGGGATGCGGTTATGCAACAATCAACGAAATTTGGTGCTGAAATTTCTGACGAAGACGCTGAAAAGTTGATCACGATCAACGACACTGTTGATTACATCGCAGCACGCGTTTAATATTTGTAAATTAAAGGCAAGGACACTTTGAGTGCTCCTTGCCTTTTTTCAATCTTGTGACACAACAAAAAACGTCGTTATACCAACGGTTTCTCTGGTATAATTGACTAGCCGTTACACTAAATAACGTTAAATATTCGAATAGGAAACGGAATAATGGAACGACAAGAAATCATGAATAAGGTTATCGAATTGGTTGCGGACCACTTTGAATTGGACCCAGCTAAGGTAACCGGTGAATTGAACTTTTTGACTGATATTGATGCTGATTCAATTGACTTTGTTGAATTGGTTTTGGAGATGGAAGACCGCCGTAGTTATCGGTGTTAATGCGCCAGTTGTTAAGACGCACGGTTCAGCTGGACCAGATGCCGTTGCTAACACGATGAAGCAAATCCACACGATGTTGGAAGCTGATTTGGTGGGTAAGGTCCAACAATTCGTTGCTGACCATAAGGAAGATTTGTCTGCTCGTCCAGAGAATGAAGTGGACGGTTCGGCCGAATAACCTGCCGATGTTGTGATCGCTGACGGATTCTCAGGAAACGCAACGTTGAAGTCAATTGAAGGTACGGCTTTGTCAATGTTGAAGTTGATCAAGGATACCATCATGAACGGTAGTTTGAAGACAAAGATGGCCGGCGCCATGTTGAAGCCAGCGTTGAAGGGCATCCAATCTCGTTTGGACTACTCACAACACGGTGGTTATGGTGTGTTGGGTTCATTCTACGCCCACGAAATTTTGGACTATGACCAACCACGTGTTGGTTTGTTGAACAACGGAACTGAAGAAGACAAGGGTGACCAAGTCCACAAGGAAGCGCACCAATTGTTGCGTTATGGCTCAGACAAGAACTTGTTGAACTTCGTTGGAAACGTTGAAGCACGTGACGTTTTGCAAGGTGGTGACGCTGATGCGGTCTTTTCAGCTGGTAACACTGGTGCTTTGTTGGCAGCCGGTATCTTTATCGTTGGTCGTATCAAGGGAATTGATCGTCCAGCTTTGATGACGGCTTTGCCAGCCTTTGATGGTCCTCACGATGCCTTCGTGATGATGGACATGGGTGCTAACGCTGAAAACCGTCCAGCTCACTTGTACCAACTAGCGCGTGACCAAATGCCTGACACAGAGTTCTTGTTGTTTGGTCAATTGGATAAGGTAAAGCCTTTCGTTAAGAACGAAGAGCGTTTGACGTTGGTCCAAGCTGATGAAGTGATTGCCATGGCCGATGAGCCAGTTAAGTCAATTCGTCGTAAGAAGCAAAGCTCATTGGTATTGGCTGCGCAAGCGGTTAAGAATCGCGATATCGTAATTTTGATTAAAAAAGATACGCCTTTTACTTTTACCCACTCCTAAAAGTGTGTTAGATTTGTTCTAGCATTTATTTATTAAGTTATTATTTTTTGTGAATTCGAGAGGGAATTAATGATGTTTAAGATTGCCATTGATGCAATGGGTGGTGACAACGCCCCTGAAGCAATCGTTGCTGGTGTTGACATCTGGAACTTCGTGGTGCTGGTGATATTTTGGGTAACCGCCAATCTGGTGTGCCTGAATTCCGCGTTGGCGATCCGGTAGCTGACTTGGCGATGATGACCGTTGCCCAAGAAGAAGCCATTGAAATTGTTTCGAAGCCTGATTGGGATAAAGATCCGGAACTGGCACCATTAGCAGATATGTTGTCAGAAACAATGCTGCCAAACTCAACAGTGATGCTGATTTTGGATGCGGACCGATTTGGTTTGTCACAGTTGCACCAATTGCGCGGTCGTGTTGGACGAGGAAGCCGGCAATCATATACGTTCCTGATTAGTGACCCGAAAACGCAATACGGAATTGATCGCATGGAAGCGATGGTGGGAACTACCGATGGCTTTATTCTTGCGCAAAAGCAAGAGTCAGAAACGTTGGATGTGCAAAATGCTGAGGCTGTTTATGCTGAATTGTCTGAGTACTTTGCACCGACGTATAAGGTTGGTTTGCTACATGGTCGTTTATCAAATCAAGAAAAAGAAGATGTGATGGCCGCCTTCAAGGCAAATGAGTTCCAAGTGTTGGTTTCAACGACGGTTATCGAAGTCGGGGTCGATCCGGCCACGCCAATTCCGCGTACTTTGGCGATTACAGCGTATGGTGAAATGGATGTGTCCATCATCGATCAATTGCCAGCTGGTCGTAAGCAAATTAAGACGTACTGGCTCCGTAGTAATGAGATGGAAAAGACGATTGCATTTATTAAGTCACAGTTGCAAGAAGGCGCACAGGCCTATGTTGTCACACCTTTGATTTCTGCCGCCCGTCGTCAAATTTTGGAAGATTTGGAAAATGGTGATATCGATATTTTGATTGGAACCCATGCTTTGATTCAACCAGACATCGCGTTTAGAAATCTTGGCTTGGCGGTTATTGATGAGCAACACCGTTTCGGGGTACAACAACGTGCAACGCTACGTGAAATTGGGATGAATCCTGATATTCTTGCAATGCATCGTTTGCTTCAGGGAGATGTTGGTTCTGGTAAAACGGTTGTGGCTGCCTTGGCAATGTACGCGGCGATTACCGCCGGGATGCAAGCCACTTTGATGGCGCCGACCGAAATTTTAGCGCAACAACACGCGAAAACAATTGGCAACTTCTTTGATCCAGAACAGGTTCGCGTTGAACTACTAACAGGCTCAACTAAATCATTTGAAGAATTCTTCGTCTTCCAAATGCGTCTGCAAGTGATTAAGTCAATGGACCGTGATAACCGCGGACGGGCGATTGCGTTTAATAACGATGAACTAAAGGCCTTTATTGCAACGCTGCCGTTTGAATTAACGGATGCACAAAAGCGAGTGGTGAATGAAATTGTGCGTGATATGAAACGCCCAATTCACATGACATCAAAGGAAATTAAAGCGAAGACAATCAAGGATTTGATTATCCAAGCCTTGGGTAAGTATGGTGAATTGCTACGCACGGATATTGTGCCAAGCAATTTGCGCACTCGTTATAAGCTCATGAATCATCATGACACGGTGTTTGGCATGCATGCGCCAACCGATGGTCAGGTGGCGACTGAAGCACGTCGCAGTGCGACACGCACAAGTTTCCGTTTGACGGTCGAACATGACACAATCATGGTGTCATTTTTCAATCAGCCGTGGATTGGCAAGAATCTTGAAATCGGCCAAGAAGTTGCGGTGCATGGGACGTATGACAAAACGCGTCAAAGTCTATCTGGCATTAAATTAATGTCACGCAATGGCGATGATGAAATGGAAGCTGTCTATCCATATGGTGTTGGCCCTAAGCGTGTGCAAGCGCTGAATAAATTGGGCATCTTCACAATCGACGACTTACTCGGCTACTATCCAATGCGCTATAACGACTTAGCGATGAAAACGCCTGCCGAAACGCAAGATGGCGAAAAAGTAACGTTCAAAGGCGTTGTGACATCGCCACCCGTGGTTAATCGCTTCGGGTATAAGAAACGAATCTTGATTCTTTCAATCAAGTCAGTTAAGCGTTAATAATAATTAAGACAGCAACTCAGATTTGGGTTGCTGTCTTTTTGTGTTTGCGCATGAATCAAACCCGATATTCAGTAAAACCTAATTTTGCGGTATAATGGTACATCAGAAAGGAAGGTGTTAAGCATGGCTAGTTTATTAGATTTAGTTGATGAGCTTCGACTTTGGAACTCATTGGACAACTTGCTAAACTTGGAAGTTGTGCCTGATCGCAACCGTGTTGCCTTCTTCTTGGGTGTTTACAACCTAGGAAACACGGTAACGCAAGCATTGGCCCCAGTTTTGGCAGCCGTTGTGATTTCATTCTTCGGTTACTCAGCTATCTTCATCATGTCATTCATCTTTGCCATGATCGGTCAATTGATTAACTTGATTATGTTGGTGTTCGGTATTGCAATGGGATTCTTGGCTGGACCATTTGCTGACAAGTTCAAGTTGTTGAAGTTGCCAGTTGGTTTCTCAACAATCTTCTTGGCAATTGGTGCGTTGGCAATGTTCATCTTGCGTAACGACATGGGTATCATGATTTACGCCTTGATGGCTGGTTTGGGAATGGCGCCAGAAGTTGAAGAAAAGAAGTCATTGAAGGAAGCTTTGGCTATTTTCCCAGCTTGGCGTGTTGGTCGTGACTACTACCTGGCCTTGATGGGTAAGTTGTTCCAAGGTGTTGGAAACTTTGCCATCACAGGGTACTTGTTGTACATCATGACGGACTTCATGCACAAGGGAACAAGTGCAACGCAATCATCAATTTGTGCCACGGCATCATCAGCTTACGGTGGTTTGGGAATGGCGTTGGGTAACAACGGATTCACAATCTTTGGAGCCATGATGTTGGGATCATTCCGTTTGGGATTTGTCGTATTCGGAATTATCACATTCATCGGAACGTTGATTGCCGCAGCAATCGTTCGTGAGCCATCTAACTTGGATGCCGACGATGAAGCGGTTGACAAGACGAAGTCACGCTTTGGGCGTCGTACACCATGGCTTGTTGGTGGTGCCTTTGCCTTCATGCTAGCCATGATTGGTTCAGCGTTAGCGCCAAATGTTTGGCTATTGTTGGCCGCTTGGATGTTTGGACAAGTTGCATTGAACTTTATCGTTGCACCTATGGTGGCTTGGTTGGACATGGCGCCTGAGTCAGGGCCATTGCGCCGATTGGTGCCGGGACTAATTATCGGACCAGCGACTTGGCTTGGCCCATACATCGTAGCGTCAAGTTTGTTCTTGCCAGCTATGTTGCAACAACTTGATAGTGCGCACAAGGTGCAATTGGTTGCGATGTTTTCAACGCTTGCGATGATTGTCGCAGCGATTTCAAACATGGTTGCCGGTGCCTTGTCAGTGTCTGACGAAGGTGTTAACGGTGAGCCAGGTGAAATTGGTGGCTTTACAGGATTGTTCAACTTTATTGGATCAGTCGACGCCCACCAACACGACAGCTTTGCTGATTTTGACTACTACTCAGTAAAAAATAACTAATACAAATCAAATTCGGGGATTCATTACCACGGGGAAATTATTATGAACATTAAAGAAATTACACTTGGTACGACGACATTGGGCGTGTTGCAAGCTAAGTTGGGCGAGCGTGTGGAATACGTCTTCAACAAGGTTCCAATGCCAGAGGGCCACGTTGAATTGCGTATGCATTACGACTTCGGCCGTGCAACAATTTCATACCGTCGCAACGCTAACGAAGAGTGGACGGTATTGGTAGCTGACATCGACGTTGCTTACAGTCACATGCGTATCTACGGTGGCAACTCATTCTTCTCACAAATGCAACCAAGCATTATGGCAACGCGCGCAACGTCATTTGTTTATGATGTTGAGACGGCCGTAACGTTCCAACCAGATCACTATTCAGAAACGGCTGGTTTGGGATTGTACTATGATGCCAACAACTGGTTCTACGCACGTTTGTACAAGTCAGAGCCGGCTGATGGCTGGTTGCAAATGGCTGACGGTTCAAACTTGGCTAAGATGGAAGTGCCAGGCATGACTGGTGTTGAGTTTGAGAACACGGCATCTGAAGATATTAATGAAACGTTTGATTCAGAAACGATTGATAATCACTTCATGACGCCTTACCGTGATCAAACGGCGGCTTGGGTAAACACGACAGAAAACCCATTGTTCTCATTGGGTGATCCAGATGCTGGTCAATTCCAAATGTACAACCCTAACTCAGTGATGCAAAAGGCTGGTCACGGGTCATTGGTTCAAACACAAACCGGTGAATGGTACATCGCGCACTTGATGTCACGTCCTTTGCCAGACACGACGTTGAACCCATTGGGACGTGAGACGTCATTGCAAAAGATGGCATGGATGACGCAAGGCTTCACAACACGCGGCGCTGCTGAAGCACCACAAATTTACAAGCGTGATGATTACTACTACTTGTTGATTGCTGCCGGTGGAACGGGTTACGGTCACGGTGTTGAAATCGGTCGTTCAAAGAACGTCTTCGGCCCATATGAAGCCCACCCATCTGGTGAGCCAATCATTACGTCTTCACCACAACACCATATTCGCGGTCCTTGGTCAGAGCCAATTTACCTAACGTCAATTGGCTTTGACCCAGCTATCTTCCACGATGAAGATGGGAAGCACTACGTTTCAATTTTGGAATGGGAGTCACGTACCGGTTATCAAGCACCAGGTCACATTGTGATTGCAGAAGTCGACCTTGAAAATGGTGGTATCATTGGTGATTGGCACCGTCTGGCAAATTGGACTTTGATTGACCAAGTGTTGAAAAATGGTGAAATTAACTTGCAAGGAACAAACACACCAGCAGGTATTTGGGCACCGCACTTGTCTTATGATGAAGCAACTGGCCGTTACTGGTTGGCATACTCACACATGTTGAACATGGCCGGTCGTGAGTTTAACTCAGACTCATACGCGATGTGGGCTACTACTTACATTGTACTCTTGTTAAGTAATAACGAATGAAGAGATGACCCAAAGGGGAATATAAAAATGACAATGATTCAAAATCCAGTAATTCCAGGAATGGCACCAGATCCATCAATCATCCGCGTGGGCGAGACGTTCTACATTGCAACGTCAACTTTCCACTGGACACCCGGTGTTCAAATTTTCGAGTCAACTGACCCCAGGTTCATCCATTTTTGAATAGTAAAAGCGGACCCCAACATCAGGGTTGTGTTGGACAGTCTCGTGATAAGTCTTTTTTGTCATAACCCTATTATCACCGATCAATAACACAAAAACAGGTCAAAAAGGTTACAATTCTCACTTTTGAGAGGTATCTTTTTAACCAACGCTCGGAAATGTATTGTCAATGTATCCCTTCTTAATAAAGTCTATAGGAATCTGGAGAACGTAAGCTTCGTTTGGCGTATTACTGACAGCGTGAATTGCCCCAGATGGGACAACGATAAATTGCCCGTCAGAGATTTGGGTCATCGCATGGTTCAACGTAAACGTTAGCTCACCGTGAATCACATAAATAATTTCTAAACTGCGGTGCCAGTGAAAAGGCACCAATGGTGTCGTGACAGGGGCTGAAAACGTTGTAAATAACGCAAACAACATCTGTAAAATTGTTGCCTGAAAAATAAAGGGGTAACCTGGAATCTTTGTGTCATAGATATCACCTAAGACTGGAAAGTAGTCGGCAATTTTTTGATAATCAGAATCAGTTAAATCGAGATTGAAGGTTGTGTTTTCCGGATCGGGCCAGTATAAGTCTTGATAGAAGTGGGTGAGACGAACCTGGTAGATGTATTGCACCGGTGATAAGGCAATTTCTTGCTTAAATAATCGGCTCAAATAATTTGGATTATATGAAAACATGTCTGCAAGTTCGCTGATTGGTAGCTGTTCGGCGTAGTGGTCATTAATATAACCGAGGACTTCCTTGAGATGATCTGTTTTTGTTTCGAGCAAGCTATGCTGGCATTCAATGCTATATAAAGGCCAGTTGAGAACAATCTGACCTTGATTTTAAAGTTCGCTATGTTGCTTGCGAGCCTGGAGCGGTGTTGTCCCATACGCTGCTTTGAAGTATTGCATGGCCAGACGTTTATTAGTTAGCCCGTTTTTCGTTAATAGTTCCTTGACGGGTTCGTCGGTTTGTAATCAGGCCACCGCCGACAATATGAGCTGACTTCTTATCGGCATCAGCCGGCTTACGTGGGTGAGCAAATGCTTCATAGTTACCATTTGAATATCGCATATGTATCCTCCATAAATTTCACTTTCCATGCAATGTGTTGTATGCAGTCAGTGTACGGAAACGTCATAACGTTTCCATAACTTATCGGGGAAAGTTGTATGGTGGAATTGAACGATACATGTCCCACATCGTTTCGAAGTGATTTTCCATTTCACGACCACCACGAATGACAAAGCCTACGTTCGGACGGTTGTCACCATCGAGCGATCCACCGGGGATGGGGAGCTCTTCGTAGATGTGAATTTGACGGCCAGGTACTTGGGCATCACGGACTAAAAAGACCGCTGTAGCTAAACCAGTTGTTTGACGTCCTAATTTTGATTCAGGTGTCATGACAAGCTTCACGAGTTCCATCGCCTTGTCATCAAGTTCGTACTTGCCATCAGTTGGGACGCGCTGTCCGCGCTTGTAAATGAGGCGTGTGTTAGATGAATTTGGATCATCTTGGTCCAGCCAATAAAACTCATCCAAGTAGGAAGCACCTTCGATTTCCAAAGCCAAAACCATTGAATCATACTGGTTATACTTGTTGAACTTTAGTGCGGTAAAGTCAGGCAACCCATCAATGTGATGAATGAATCGCATTGCATAACGACGCATCTCAACCGCTGAATGCCATTTTTCAAAGGCAAACATGGTTGCCCAGTAACTCCAAAAATTACTCTCGAAAAAATCAGGTGTGAAGAAATCTTCAACTGAGCTCTCGGTGATTGAACCGTTTGTGACAAAGACCAAATCGTCAGCTGTCAAAGGAATGGCTTGCTCCGTGCCGTCAATTGTCACCACAAGTTCTGTAGCCGTCTTTTTGTCTGCTTGCACATCGACAACGACATTCGTCACTTGGGCGTTGTAGACGAAGTTCACATCGTGTGATTCCAAGTACTTGATGATTGATCGTTCAATGTACGGTTCGATTTCAGGCACCTTGATAGTGGCCGTCGCCGAGATGAACCAACTGCGGTCGGGCAGATTCTCACAAAAGACTTCAGGATGGCCGAATTCATCAGACTGGGCAGCTAGGTTTTGCCACAAGCGCCAGCTACCACCAAGCTCTTTCGATACGGGTGCTGCTTGATGGTGTGAACCATAAGCTTCCACGATTGTCTTATCAACATAGTTCCCCTTAGTGTCAGAGTACAAACCGTAAATCCAAACGACCGTCTCGTTTTCTTTTTGCGTTTTAAAATGAGGCTGACGATGAATCGTGAAACTCATCATCCAGTTTGAATCAGTGATGGTGATAATGCCGCCGGTGTTGACCTTGTGATCATGGAGACTGCGGTTTGTGAGAATGAAAGCTAGATTTTCTGAATCGTTAGGTACAACGGCTGGGCGATCGCCAGCCTCACGTGGCATGAAGTATGACGTGATGAACGGCATGTATACCGGTACGGTGTTCACGTTTTCTTGCTTAGCGAGTTCTTTGATTTTTACTTCGGGAACGCCAAGGTGGTAGAGCAACTCTTGCGTGATTTCCTCACCAGTTGGATCCATCTCATCGAGCTTCTTTTTGTCTGACATGTAGTAGAAGGCTTTCAGTAGTTCGCGGATATCGAATACTGAACCGTACACTTCAGGCACCGCACGGTCGACGTCCATTAATGTATAAACGGCTTCCATCGCAGTGCGAATTGAGTATTCGGTCGTAAAGACGGTGTCGCGGCTAGGCGATTCAGCAAAGTTACTGATGGTGGTCAACCATTGTACCCAATCTTGATGTCAGTCGAATAATAGAGTAAATACGAAAGCGCCAACACGCTCGGAATTTCCGAATGTGTTGGCGCTTTTTGATTACAGTAGATGTTGTTCCTTCAGCAACTCTTCAATCCAAGTGCCCTTAATTTTCTTGTTGAGCGCAAGTTTAACGAGCTTCGGCATGTGCAGTTGTTTGACGGTGAAATCGTCGTTTCAGTACCAAATGCCGACATCCACCAAGCTGCAGTAGAATTGCTAGGCAAGATGATTGACGAAGATTCAGAACTTGTGACGGTGTACTACGGTCAAGAGTCATCTGAAGACGATGCTAATAAGCTTGAAGAAGCTGGTTTGGCTATCGACGAAGATTTGGAATTCGAGATTCAAGTTAAGGTTGTACGCACGCGTACAGTCCAACAAGGTTTGACAGCGCTTGTTTTGGGTTACAACCCTGAAGGAACGCTTGAAGATAACGCTGAAGCAATGACGGCTGCTTTGGGTGATGTGAAGTCTGGTGCTGTAACGACGTCTGTACGTGACACGACGTTGAACGGCTTGGAGATTCACTCAGGTGACGCAATTGGTACGGCTACTGGTGAAGGAATCAAGGAATTGTTTGCTTCATCAGGTGCAACGGTTGTTATTGATGCCGAGCAAGCACCATCTACACAAGATTTGGTGAATGCCGTTAAGGAAAGTGGCGCTAAGGAAGCGTTGATTTTGCCTAACGACAGCAACATCTTTATGGCCGCTGACCAAGCAGTTGAAATTGCTGATGTGCCCGTCGTAAAGGTGCACGTGCACACTGAAGACCCAGGTGAAGTTATCAACTGGGGAACGCACTTCGGTTCATTGCGTAAGGTTAAGGTTGATAACATGCGTGATCAACAAGCTGAAGCTGCTGCCGCGGCTGAAGCACAAAAGGAAGCTGAAGCTAAGGCCGAAGCTGAAAAGCCTGCAGTTGATTTGGCAGTTATCACTGATGCGATGGTGATGTCTTTGCACAACGCCGGTGTTCAAGGTGACTTGAACCCTGAAGATATCCAATTCGGATACTGCACGGAAATCATGGTTGATATTGCAAAGGGAACGACTTACGATCAAGAATTTGATTACGACAAGTTCTACGAGCACTTGGCAGCCATGGGTGACTCATTGTTGGTTATCAACGATGATGACGATGACGCAGTTGTTGTCATGAAGGAAACTTTGGATGCGGCTGAAAAGGCTTTGGCATCTACGCCTGACTTGTTGCCTGTTTTGAAGGAAGTCGGTGTTGTTGACTCAGGTGGTCAAGGACTTGTTATCGTTTTGGAAGCTTTCTACGCTGTTTTGTCTGGTGAAGAAATCACGACTGAAATTGATAACGCTGCTTTTGTTATCTTGTCACAAATCTTCCGTGGATTTGCGGCTAAGATTGCCGACAAGGAGACGTTGTCAGCCCGTGACTTGGCTGATGCCTTGATGGGTGGTGCTGAGACGGCTTATAAGGCTGTTATGAAGCCAACTGAAGGAACTATCCTAACAGTTATCCGCGAAGCCGCAGCAGCCGCTAACCGTACGGCAAAGGAGTCAGATGCGCTGAAGAATAACGCGGAAAAGATTAATAAATTGAATGTGTTCCCAGTGCCAGATGGTGACACGGGAACGAACATGACGTTGTCAATGGCAAGCGGTGCTGAGTACGAGCGTAACGAAACGGATACGCACTTGGGCGCTTTGGCACAAGCAACGTCAAAGGGCTTGCTAATGGGAGCTCGTGGTAACTCAGGCATTTCAAAGAGCGTCCAAGCTCGTGTAAAAAACGATTTGAATGTCATGCTTGGTATTGTTGCTAGCGAAGTTAATGTAACGGTACAAGGTGTGCGCATGCTAGGAGACTAAAAACCTAGTTATAAGGAGTTGAGAAAAGTGGAAGTTGTAACGACTATTACCAACGTTGAATTTGGTAAGATGATCAACGCGGCAGCTATTGCGACAATCGTTGGGGGCGCAGCTACTGACAACTATGGTGTTGTTGGTATGGCCAGCCAAAACCCACTACGCGATGGTGTTAACCAAATTTTGAATGGCGACAACTTTTCAAAGGGTGTCGTTGTTCGTCAACAAGATAATGGCGTTGTTGTCGACGTCCACATCATTGTTGGGTACGGTATGAAAATTTCTGAGTTTAATAGATAAAGCTACCGTTTACGGTGGCTTTTTTCTTTATACACGGTATTTGTTCAGGGTATAACGAAATTGGCTATAAGGACCTATTTCTACGCTACGATATGGTAGAATAGATATAGTTTTATACGGAGGTCATACAAGATGGCAGTTAAGATTCAAACAACGCAAGGTGCAATTGAAATCGAAAACGAGGTCATATGGCAGTTGATGCAGTCAACGGAAAGCGTACTCGCTTCGGTAACCAACGTTCACACGCCCTTAACTCAAGCCGTCGTAGCTGGAAGCCAAACTTGCAAAAGGTGACGGTTAAGATTAACGGTTCAGCACCTAAGAAGGTGTACTTGTCAGCTCGTACTTTGAAGGCTGGTTTGAAGAACGGTTCAATTGAGCGTGAGTCGGGGATGGTTGCGGTCATTGAAAGTCGGGACCTAACTGGTCAAACGGGCGATTAATTCGCAATTCCGACACAGTTTAATCGTGTAAAGTAAAAATACTTTACACAAAACCCTTGCACATCGAGTAAGGGTTTGATATTATTATTCAAGTAAATAAAAGCACTGAATTAAAAGAGCTTAAGATTGGAGGGTAAACATCGTGTGTCGTTCTATTTACCTGGCACACACGCGATTACGCACACGCCGGGCATGAATTATTTAGGATTCATGCCACTAACACCGGTTACAGGCTTGACTTTGATCGATGAAAAGTACAAACTAACTAACTGGCAAGGCAATCCATTCTCGTTCTCATCGAATGAATTTGACGGCGACGTTAATCATTTTTCATTTTTGAGTGCCAAGCCGGAAAAGGATGAGACGGACACGGAATTGCTGTTAGATATCGTTGAACGAGAGCTACAACCTGACCTGATTGAAATATATGGGGCAACAGGTGGTCGTATCGATCAATTGCTATCTAATATTTGGATTTTTACGCAACCGCGTTTTCAACAGCTAGCAACGAAAGTTATCCTGATTGATCGCACACGCCTACTAGTCGGTGGTCCTATCTCGGAATGGCCGGAAGAACTTGCAAAGGGGACGCTAGCCGGTCCATGGGCGGCTGCTGATCGTGGCGCACATCGTTTGTTAGCCTTAGGTCACGTGCCAGTCCTGACCGTTGGTGATTTTGACTCGATGACACCAAGCGAACGTGAACAAACGTTGGCTCAGTTACCTCGAGTCGTTGGCTGAAATCAAGCGCGAAAAGGGCTATGACTACGACATCGAGATCGATGGTGGTGCAAACGACGAAACGACTAAGTTGGCCTACGAAGCTGGGGCAACGGTTGCGGTCGCTGGTTCATATGTCTTCGATAAGGTTGACCCAGCAGCTAAGATTGCTCGTTTGAAGGAAGTGACGTCAGACTAATGGAACGCTTGAGCAACGCCACACATTCACCGTGCTTTGCAACAAATCAAGAACCACGGTATCAAGGCTGAAGTTGTTATCAACCCTGGTACGTCAGTGGCTGCTATCGAACCTGTTTTGCACATGGTTGACCAAGTGTTGGTCATGACGGTTAACCCTGGTTTCGGTGGACAAAAGTTCTTGCCTGAAACGTTGGAGAAGATTGCTCGCGCAGGAGCAGAATTTGTTCACATCGATGTTATGGATGGTATGTTTGTACCATCAATTTCTTACGGTCCAGCCTGGGTTAAGGCCTTGCGCCCAGTAACTGACATGGTCTTGGACGTTCACTTGATGGTTGAACAACCAGAACGCTACATTGACGTTTTTGCTGAAGCTGGTTCAGATATTATCGGTGTGCACTACGAAGGTCAAATCATGCAATCACGTTACGACAACTACAAGTTGTTTTACGATTTGATTGAGGGTCGCCGCCCGGTTTATAATAAACACGATAAGAAGCACTAGAAAAATACGAGGTTTTTTGAGATGACGATTAAGGTAGCACCATCAATTTTGTCTGCAGATTACATCAATTTGCAAAAGGACATCGAGTTGATTGAATCGCAGGTTGGCTTGATTAAGCTGTTTGGCGGTTTTGTGGCCGATACCCCAGGATTCTCAGCGTTTGAAGTATTCGACATGGAAGCACGTGATTTGACACGTTACTTCCGCGAATTTAACGAATTATCACCAAACTGCCGCTTCCGAGGATGTGTTCACTTGAACGAACCCGGTTGCGCAGTGAAGGAAGCGTTGGCCGCACAAGTTATTTTGCCAGAAAAGGCCTTTGACGAGCCAAGTTTGACGGCTGTTAAAGACATGCTGAGCGATAAGTTGTCAGTTGTTATGGGACAAACTGGTGCGGGTAAAAGTACGTTGCTTAACCACATCGCACCGGAATTGGACCTGGCAACAGGTGAAGTTTCACAAGCGTTGAGTCGTGGACGTCACACGACCCGAGCTAACGTTGATCAAGCAATTGTTGTGACGGCGGTTAAGATGCCAGATTGGTCAAGCAATTTGCTTGATCGTCAATTGGTCGCACTTGAAGAAAAGGATATTGAACCGGTTATTTATTTCACGAAGACCGACTTGCTTAATGAGCAAGAAATGGCTGAAATGGTGACGGTTGCCGATGGTTATCGCCAAGCTGGATAACAATTAGCGTTGGCAGGCTTTTATGACGTGTTAACTGATGACGGAGAATTATTCCGCACACGCGCACGTGGTAATTTCCGCAAGCGTGACATGAAGCCTTTGGTTGGCGACTGGGTAACCTTTAGTGCCGATAGCCAATCTGAAGGATATATTTTGGATATTGATGAGCGTGATAACAGTTTGGTACGCCCACCGGTACATCATCGTCTTCATCAAGTTCGTCATCTTCATCAAGTAGCAATTCAAGTTCGTCGAGCGCAAACAGCACGGCAACTGAATCTTCTACTCATCAATAAGATTAGATAAAGCAGAGTGGGAATGTCGGAGGTTTTAGACCAACACCTGCTGTGACAAAAATAAATAGGAGAGTAAATGGCAAATTATCATGGACAAATAGTGGAACCGTTGATGCTTGGGCACATGAAAACGGCATCAGTGTCACGTATAATGAAATTTACTCAGATAGTATGAGTAAGGATCAAATCGTGGCCCAATCGATTACGCCGGGCACGAAGATTACGTCTAACGAGATGTTGTTGATTTATATTTCGAAGGGACAGAACCCTGATGCTGTGTCATCAAGTTCGTCATCTGCGGTTGCTGAAAACCTAAAGAACAAAGGCTACACAGTTGAACAGACTGAGGTCGCCGATGATACGATTCCGGCAGGTTACATCGTATCGCAAAATATTGATGCTGAAGATAAGGTTGTACCATCAAAGACAACCGTTAAATTCAAGGTATCAACTGGCGTAAGCCGATACACAGTACCTGACTTCAGTGGTAAGACATAGCAAACGCTCAAGGACAATAATTTGAAACTTGGTGACGTGACAACAACAAACTCAGCGACGATTGCCCGTGGTAAAGTTGTGCGATCAACGCCTGCAGCCGATAAGACAGTAGAGGCAGGCAAGAAGGTTGATTTGGTCGTTTCCAAGGGTGTCGCGAAGGTGCGCTTTGGTGATTATGTCAACGAGAAGTACACACAAGACCAGTTGGCTGACAAGGTTGCACCGTTGAACGATGCTACAGTCACGTCAAAAAAGAAGCGTTCGCCATGGCGCTTTGTCTGGCTTGTGCTTGGCTTTGTTGTGGCGATGGTCGTTGGTTTTGCAATTTATGGGGCAATGCAACCAAGTAAAGTCCACGTGCCAAATCTGCGTGGCTTAACGCAAGCTGCTGCCCCCAAGAATCCATTGAGCCGTTATACGTCTGCAACTGAGATGGCAGGTGATTTGGCGACAGCACTATCACCTAATCGCGTAGATGAAGAACGCTGGGTCGATCCAAATGAAGATGCGGCTGATGGTGCAACAAAGGTAGTGCCGTTAGCACAAATTCAAGATATGGCGGCTAAGCGTCCAAAGACAACTTCTGAAACCCGTGATATTGCAACTGTTCGAAGTGACATTTATTCACTTGGTATTATGTTGTACGAAATGCTAACTGGTCATGTGCCATTTGACGGTGAAACGGCGGTGGCAGTCGCTGTTAAGCACACGCAGGATCCGATGCCTTCGATTCGAGACTTTGACCCACGTATGCCACAAGCGCTTGAAAATGTGATTCTTAAGGCAACGCTCTTATCAGGTGTTGCTGAAGCGCATAAAAACGGCATCGTGCACCGTGACTTGAAGCCACAAAACATCCTGATTGATTTAAATGGTCAAGCAAAGATTACTGACTTTGGCATTGCTCGTGCACAGACGTCATTTGGTATGACGCAGACGAATACGGCAATTGGATCGGTTCACTACATGGCACCCGAACAAGTGAAGTTGCGTCGTCGCTTTGAAAATGAAATTTCAGCGACAACTGCTTTAGTGCATCCAAATATCATTCAAGTGTATGATTACGGTGAAGATGGTGGTTCACAATATCTGGTAACTGAATATGTTGAAGGCATGGACTTGAAGCGATACATTGCTGAACGTCAGCCGATTCCAGTGACACGCGTCATTGAAATTATGAGTGACCTGTCACAGTCTTGATCGGCCGACAAGAAAGTGAGGCACGCTAACATGGAAATGAATCAAATGATTGGCGGGCGTTACCGAATTGTCGAACCATTAGGCGAAGGTGGCATGGCGAATGTTTATCGCGCCCATGACATTATTCTTGATCGTGATGTGTCAATTAAATTGATGCGTCTTGATATGCGTGATAACCAGGCATGGGCGTGACTGAAGAGGCAGAACCGGATGTATTTGAATTTGCAACCCGTCCCGGTGATATGTTGGTTTTGACAACTGATGGTATGCCAAAGCACGTGTCGGATGAGGAAATCTTAGCTAAGATTAATGACGCACCGACAATCACAGATGCAGTTGCTGAATTGATTAGTGCAACAAATGAAGCTGGTGGATCAGACAAGCTAGTGATTGCTGTCATTTTGGTAGACCAGTTAGTGATTGCTAATTTAGGTGACTCACGCGCTTATCTCATTCGAGAGGGGCAATTGCGTCAACTGACAGTTGATCATAACCTGGCAAGTGAGCTGGTGCGTCGTGGCGCAATTACTGAAGATGAAGCAGTTAAGCACCCTGGTCGCCACGTGATTACTCGCCAGTGTGATGGCGTTGGAGGCGAGAACGGTGGGGATGTTGCTGCAACCATGGCAGTTTCACACATTGGTAATGAGTGGCAGCAAACCGACATTCATGATATTGTCGCGGCTCGTAACTGGCTCTTAAGTCAGGCGGCCCAAGAAAATGAAACTATTTTAACGACGTCAAATCGTTACCGAACATTGCGTGGTATGGCAACGAGCAGATGATTTTGAATCTGATGGTTTCTTCATTGCAACGTTGCAAAAGAAGCAAGCCTAGTTAACAAGTAACCGCTGAAAGGAAGGCGTATTTTTATGAAAATTGCGTATGCGTCCGATACTGGTCGTGTTCGTGCCGACAATCAGGATTACGTGGGCGTCTTTATTAACGAAGCTGGTGCCCAACTAGCAATCGTTGGTGGGTATCTTGGAAGCAGCAGCACCTAAGCTAAAGGCTGGCGGACGTATGGTTTACGGTACTTGCACGATTTTGCGTTCAGAAAACGAAGATGTCGTTGACATGTTCTTGGCTGAGCACCCAGATTTCGAGTTGGTACCAACGTACACGGCCTACGATTTAGATGCTCGTGACGATCGTGGTATGGTCCACATGTTCACGGAACGTTTGCACGTGGCTGACCGTATCAATGCACGTACGCTAGACGCTCGCAAGGTTGATGAAGCGTTTGCGGACGGTCAATTTGACCGTATTTTGGTTGACGCGCCTTGTTCAGGCTTTGGCCTATTGCGTCGTAAGCCTGAAATTCGATACGATAAGAGTATTGAAGATAGCTTGAGCTTGCAAAAGATTCAACTGGTTACGTTGCAAGACGAGTCTGCCATGTTGATGGCACCTAGTTTGGACATTCAACCAGATGATCAAGTTTTGGATGCGGCCGCGGCCCCTGGTGGTAAGACGACACAAATTGCAACGTACTTGAACGCTGCAGAAGGTGGTCATGTTGAAGCGCTTGATATCCACGATCACAAGGTTGGCTTGATTAATCAAAACAAGGCATCACGTATTGCGATGGCAATTAACGATGCTCCTGCCCAATCAGCTCGTGTGAACTTGGCAGTCACAACGGTTGCGGATGCAACGAAGATTTTGGAAGAAGAAGGCTTTACAGTCACACCTTCAAAGGTGACGCCAGATGCCTTGCTACTTGCCGGTGGTCACGTTGCCAGTTCACAAGCTTTCAAGGATGGTTTCGACGAAGCCATTAATATTGCGAAGCGTCGCGGTCACGATGGGGTTCGTAAGTTTGTCACAGGTGTTCTCCACGCGATTGACCGTGAAGGTGTGCGTTCATTTGATGAAATTACAGACAAGGTTGAACGTTTGTCTGTTGAAGCGTCATTGCCAACTTGGTTGATTAACCAATTGACGGAAGAGTTGGGTTGGGAAAAAGCTGAATTGGATGAACGTGATGTTCACTTGATGACAACGATGGTTTACGGTGTTATTCAACGTCGCATGACTTTGGAGTACTGGTTGAAGCCATTCGTGAAGAAGCCGGAAAAGTTGGACCCATGGGTGCGCGAATTGTTGTATGTCTCTCTTTTCCAAATGAAGTTCTTGGATAAGGTGCCAAATCACGCTATCGAAAAATGGACGTAACGGCGTACCTAAATGGACACGCTAAGTTCGAAGAAGGAGACATGGTGATTACTGATGAGCAAGGGAAGTAGTAATAAAGTCGCCGAATGGGAGTTGCACAATGCACGTGCCATGGCCATTCGAACGCTTGAGAAGATTCGTAATGGTGCCTATTCAAACTTGCAACTGAACAATACGGTTAAGGGCGTGGCTTGTACCCATTCCCAATCGCGCACACGACGATTAATGGCGTACGCACAAAGATTCAACGCACGCACTTGGTTGATGAAACAACAACGGCACCAGCCGGAACGGTTGTTAAGAAGGGCAAGCACGATTTGTGGCTAGCTGCCGGTGATGGCAACATCATTGCAATCGATGAATTGCAACCAGCTGGTAAGCACGATAACACCGGCACGTTGTTTGATAAGTTGAGTCTATTGGGACGTGACTTGTTGATGGAAACGTTGCCTAAGTTGATTGCTGGGGATGTACAACCTGAGCCTCAAGCTGAAGAAGATGTAACCTTCTCACCAAACATTTCACCAGAACAAGAAATTTTGGACTTCAGCCGTTCAGCACGTGAGATTCACAACCATGTAACGAAACTATTGGAATCAGCACAAATTGCGGCCATCAATGTGCACGCATCATTGCTACCAAAGTATCGTGGTGGGGCACCTATTCACTATGCTGTACTTAACGGCGATGCTGAGACTGGGGTCTCAATCATGTACATGGTGAAGAAGATGGACGCTGGTGATGTGATTTCACGTGCCACGTTGCCTATCTTGGATGGTGCTGCTGTAATGACGCAACCAGATCGTCCAGTTGGCCGCAAGCGTGTATTGACGCCAACGCCAGTAAAGGAAGCTGCCGTTGCGGCTGGCATTAAGGTGTTGCAACCTGAAAAGCTTTCTGGTTCAGATGAAATGGCTGAAGTCATTGCCATGCAACCGGATTTGTTGATTACAGCAGCTTATGGTCAATTCTTGCACTACAAAAACAAGGGGTTACGTTAACGATTGATCGTGACCCAGTAAACTTCATTTAGAAAATAAACGAGGCGTTTTTATGCGCCTCATACATATAAAAAGGAGACTGGCAACATGACAACTAAGATTGTATTTATGGGAACCCCAAACTTTTCTGTGCCAATTTTGAATGCATTGATTGCAAATGATGATTACGAGGTGATGAGGCAGCTAAGGTTGCTTATCAGACGGCCAACTGGCTAAAGCGTCACTTGGCATCGGATTCAGTTTTACTCGGTCCTTCGACAGGTGCAATCGCACGCTTGAAGAATAAGTATTATTACCGAATGGTGATTAAATTTAAGCATGATGATGGGTTAGAGGAAGCGCTAACGGAACTTGTTTCAGCCGGTCAACGTGTGGCTGGTCGTGCCGGACGTGCTGATAAGGAAGGTGAAGTGGTGATTCAAACGTTTAATCCCGATCACTATGCCATTCAGTTAGCCAAGACACAGGACTATGAATCATTCTACAAGCAAGAAATGAATCTACGTCATACTTGGCAGTATGCGCCGTACTTCTATACAGTGCAGATTAAGATTGCCCACGAGCGTCATACGCGTCGCAAGGGTGCAACGGACAAGATGTTGAATGATTTTGGTGAGAAGAAGGCGGATATCTTATTGGGTACCCAAATGATTGCCAAGGGTCTGGATTTTCCAGATGTTACATTGGTCGGCGTACTAAATGCTGATACCACACTGGGCTTGCCAGATTATCGTGCCTCAGAGCGTACTTTCCAACTACTGACGCATGATTTGGCCTTGACGGTGCACAAGGACACGGGCCGTTTGGAATGCCACTACTGTGGTTATAGCGAACCAATCCCAACGACTTGTGCCAACTGTGGTTCTGACCGTATTCGTCCTTATGGTACGGGAACTCAAAAGGTTGAAGAAGAATTGCAACGTATTATGCCTGATGCACGCATCATCCGCATGGACGTTGATACATTGCCAAAGGCAGAAGTTGTGGACATGCGTGAAGCAATGAAGGCCGGCGGGGATGATATTTTCTCACCACAATTGTTAACGCAGCTCCGTGATCGCATGGACAAGCAAGAGCAAAGTGTCTTGATGTTGAATCGACGCGGTTATGCCAACTTTATGATGTGTCGTAATTGTGGTTATACGCCACGCTGTGTGAACTGCGATGAAGAGCACGAAGCAACTTATAAGCAAGAAGAAAACCCACGTTACCACGCCCGCGATGTCGCACTTTGGCGTGCCGAGTATCACAATGCAACAGTTGTCTTGGGCTCAGCCACACCGTCGTTAGAAAGTCGTGCGCGTGCCCAACGTGGTGTTTATACGTTGCTGACGTTGACGGAACGTGCGTTGCACAATCCAGAAATCACGTTGACGCCACAAATGGTACGTCGTGTGAAGGGACGCTTCGGTGATAATGTCGCAGTCATGCACTCAGGACTATCGGATGGTGAACGCTACGATGAATGGCGTCGCGTTGAGCGCCACGAAGTACAGGTGGTTGTGGGCGCACGTTCAGCAATATTTGCACCGTTGGAGAACATCGGACTTATCG
This sequence comes from Weissella confusa, assembly GCA_014332815.1. GTDB lineage: Bacteria > Bacillota > Bacilli > Lactobacillales > Lactobacillaceae > Weissella > Weissella confusa_C. The sequence goes on from JACSZT010000009.1 coordinate 116,816, forward strand.
TCATACCAGTTGCTGCAACTGAAGCATTGACGTTAAACCCCGAGCAAGAAGTGGCTTATGAGGCCATTACGGCTAGCTTGAATAAAGCTGAGAATGACACCTTTTTGCTAGAAGGGATTACCGGGTCAGGTAAGACGGAGGTCTACTTGCAAAGCATTGCGCATACATTGGCCAACGGTAAGACGGCTTTGATGTTAGTGCCGCGTCGTCAGTTACGCAAGACGGCGGTTAAGCAAGCACGGTTGTTGACGTTCTTGATGACGGCACCGCGCGATTTTATGCCAATTAAGACTGTTATAGATGAACAACATCTTGACTATCCAACGATTAAAAAAGCTGAGGAACAGGGCTGGATTACGCGTGACGAAATCGAAGAATACCGTTTGCCACGTTTGAGCAGCGCTGTAGCCTTGTTGTTTGCTGATCGTTCTGAAATTCCGTTTGATGAACATGAGATTGAACCAGCGCTATTGCCTAAGTTGCAACGTTTGCAACGACAAGGTATTTTGCAAGTTGGCTATGTCGTAGATAATCGCGCAACGGCTAAAACAGTGTTGGCAATGAAGCCTACACAAGACGCAGATTTCTATGACAATGAGAAGTTGAAAGACATTGATAGCGTTGTGGAACTAACGCCAGTCTTAAACGATGAATTATTGCAACTGGGCGGTTGGCTAGCGGAAACGAATTTTTCATTCCGTATTAGCGTGTTGCAAACGATGCTACCTAATGTGATGCGCGCCAAGTATTCGAAGACGCTTCAGTTGGTTGAACCGGATGCAATTACGGACGATGCGAGGAAAAAATACATGTATGCACAAGTGATTGTCGATGTACCGGCAATGCAGACAAACCAGCCATATACCTACCGTATTCCGGCTGAGTTAGCAGATATTGTCGTTGATGGTATGCGCGTTGTTGTACCGTTTGGCCGTGGGAATCGCTTGATTCAGGGGTTCGTCGTCGGCCTCGTTGATGAGGCTGAAGATGCTGATAAGTTAACAATGACGCGATTTAAAAATCAACGTGAATCATGATGAAAATTGGTCAGGGTGGCAACACCTTGGCCTTTTTTGTTGGCGTAAAACCAAAGGAAATATAAAGCGTATCGGGCGTCATTAGGGGGATTTGCCTAAGTTTGGTAAAATAGAGTGAGCAAATTTTAGACTTATTGAATATATAGACCAGATGACAATCCAGGCTTGCAAGGTGAAATCGAATTACTATTGCGTCGTCGATATGAATTGAACATTACATATATTGATGACCCGACGGTGGCGGATGCTATTATTGCAGACCACTTAATGCTATTGGCACCGTACAAGCGTCTGTTCGTTTGGCAGATGGCTCCGTCATTTGCTGAATTGGATGTGTTCATGCATGAAGCGGTAGAACAAATGCCGTTACATTCGTTGTTACCAGAGTACGAACGATTTACACAACAGGTGTTTGATGGCATTAAAAAACATTTTAGCGTCGAAAACCACGAAATCCGAACGCGGCTGTTTGCGATGTTTTACAATGTGTTTTTGCATGCGATTAGCCGGGATGTCATGATACCAAAAATGACGATTATGTTGGAATTTGAACAGGCAAGTTTGGTGGCTAATGCAGAACGACATTATTTCCGGTTCTATAATGCCATCATGCAGATTATTAAAGAACAGTATTACTTGCAGTTCCGTGTTCCGATGCCTGCAGATACAGAAGATGATTTAAAGGTGAATCTGGATCGTGCGATGATTGCCGTGTATTTCTTATACAAGATTGACTACCGTGGTCACGACCGTATGGATGTGGCTTGTTTTATTCCAAGAGATAACGATTTTGATGTGTTAGTGATGACCGAGGAATTAAACCCGCAAATGGCAACGGTCTATGAGAAAGTCAAACAAGCTGCCGAACGCTTTACGAACGTAACGTCTGCTCATATGGATCGTGAAATTCGTTATGGTATGACGGCACTCATTAGCAATGGTTTTTTAGAAACAGTCCTACGCATTATGTATGAACGATTGATATTTGCGGCGACTGATACAATTGATGATATTGCAGATTATTTCACGCCAGATACGATGAACCGCGTGAATCAAATTATTGACTATTATGAATACACACAGAATAAGAAATTGCGGCCTCGTCGGAAATATTTGCTTGCCATTACGCTAGCGGTTTGGGTCGCAGAGCGAGCGTATACGCTGTCATCACATGCGTTTCAAATGTTGGTTGCCACGTTAAAAGATCGACCATACTCATTGAACGAACTCGCTAAAAAAACAGGGGTTAATTTGAACCACCTAAATGACGATAAACATGAATTAAATAAGCGATTGGGCGCAAGTGGGGTGCGCTTAAATTCAGCCAATCGCGTTGAAGGCAACAGTAGCACGAGTTTTAAGACGTTAGAGGAAATCGAGACACGCTTTGGTTGGTCACGGTATATGGCTGAAACATTGGTTACTGAGCTGATTGCAGATCAACAAGCCAACCAAATTCCGCACCATATTCAGTTGTCATATGATGCGACGACGCGCATTGTTAATTGGTTGCCAGGCTATAGTGTGAGCCTGGTTCGGATTAGCCTAATCAAACCACTGAATAGTACGAAAGATCTGATGTCATGTCAGGTCTTTTTTTCGATATTTCTTCGCTGAGAATTCCCGGGTGGATGCTACTATTTCAAGACAGTAATAACTTGAGATGGAGGCTGCGTGATGGAATGGTTGCTAGGAAAACGTGAATATAAGAAGTTACAGCTCTTTCGATTCTTATATCATCACGGTATCAAAGCAAAACAGCACGGTTATGGATGCCAAGGCTGGCACGATGCCTGGTAACTACTTCGCCTCATTTGCTGGTTCAGCCGATGCATCTGCACACACTGATAACGGTGTGTCATTGGATGTGCCAGCAAACGCTGCGTTGGCAGATACTTACAAGACGACTTTGACTTGGACGTTGACTAACGCGCCTGTGGGTAACTACATTCCTGCTTATACTGAAGTTTCAGACAAGCGTGCCGTTCAATCAGGTTGGCACTTGGCTGTTAAGCAAGACACTGACTTTACTGGTTCAAAGGGAGCAGTTTTGAAGGGTGCGGCATTGAAGCTGGTTGACCCAGCTGTTTCAGAATTGGCCGGTGGTGCAACATCAACGATTGCGCACCAAGCAAAACCAAAGGAAAACCCAGACAAGCCAGTAACGCCAGGAACTGACCCTGAAAACCCAGACACACCAGACCAACCAGGTAACAACGGTAACGACTCAAAGGCTTTGTTGAAGTTGGTTTGGGCAACTGATTTTGACTTTGGTTCACACACAATCAGCTCAAAGCAAGAGTCATACGCCGCACAACAATTGAAGACTAAGAGCCATGATCCGCCAACAAAAACATGGTAGCGATTATTTTTGAGATTTTTTGATAAAGGAAAGAGGAGATTTATCATGAAGAAGACTGTATTTTTGGCAACGACGGCTATGTTGGGAACGTTGATGGCAGCATCAACTGGTTTTGCAGCAACTTACACGGACAACACGGCAACGACTGATGCAAAGGTTGCGTTTGAGGTTTGCTAATCAATCAGATTCATCAACCGATGGCATCACGGATACGGCAATTAACGAAAATACACCTGGTATGGTCGGCCTAAAGCTTGATCGTTCTGCACAGCAAGCGAACGTGCAGGCCGGGAAAGACTATCATGGCACAGTTACTTGGACATTAGGGACGGTGCCAGCATAATGAAAAAACTAATGACCGCGGGTTTACAAATACTATCAAGGTCAGGCAACGAAGTCAGCCAAACAGGTTCACGGTAGCTTGTATGTTGCGCACACCGATGCAGCAATGGCTAATCGTAACTGGCGCCTAACCGCTAAACTCGATCAGAACTTTATGGTCGGCAAGCCAACGCTACAAATTGCCTATGGGCAATACGAAATTAATAGTGATTATGAAACCGAACCAACCACAAATAAGCCGGCTGCTTGGCTAGATGTTAAGACGCCAGATGTTAAGGGTTATGAACCAGATATCAAGAAAGTTCACTGGGATAGTATTGATGCGAACCCATCTGAGACTTTGAGCCAAACGGTTACTTATAAGGGCGTATTCAAAGTGTATGCACCCGATACGATGGACTTCGGCACAATTACAATTGGTTGCGGTACGGTTGCTGCAGATGATCAAAACAATGTGACTAATGAACCAATGGTTATTCACGTTGCACACGATACTAAGTCAGAAGACGTGACGTTTAGTCGAACGGTTCACTACGAAGGACCCGCATCACTCAAGGTACCGGATGACAATGTTCAAAAAACGACGGTCACCCGGACAACCGATAACTACACTGGGAAGTCAAAAAATGTGATTACGGTCCGCTATGATGCTGTGTCAGGTAAGCTGCCAGTCAAAATCGTGGATGATACGGACAACGCTAACAAGATTCCGGATACCTCATTGCCAGTAGTTATTGGACAAACGTACAACTATTCGGATAAGGATTTGGCCAAGGTCATTCCGGCTAACACCCACATTGTGAGCCTAGAAAAGAATAACACGACCACAACAACAGTGCGTTTCGTAGACAAAGATGGCAATCCACTCGCTGATGATGCAAAAATCGACAGTATCATCGGAGCTAAGATTTCTATTTCAGGTAGTGCTGAAGAAAATTGGTTAGCGCCCGATATACCACATGCAACGTTGGCTGGAACAGCTGCTGACCGTACGATTACAACGACGGAAGATGAGCCAATTTCAGAAGAATACAACGTGAATTATGATGCTGATACACGAAAGATTTCATACACGGATAATAAAGGTTTAACGGCAACTACCGATATTCCTAAAGAAGTGCCACGTGTTTACATTGGAATTCTAACGTCGGTACAAGGAAATGGTTATTACGACAAAAGCTACATTGGACTTGACGACATCAGCGGTACGTACGGAAAAGCTGGATATGCTAATCCTGATGTGGCATGGCAAACAACCTTCGGTACGCAAGCTTTTGGTGAGACACACTACACGTTCCTAGTGCCCGGTATTACTAGCATGGATCATAAAAATTTTGTACGTCAGACGATATATGGCAAGCAAACACCCGTGACAGAAAGACCATTTGATTCTACGCGTTGGAAAGCAAAGCAGGCAGACGGTGGTGCGTATGGTTTTTCATCGGCAGCATTTCAACGTCCTTTACGCACTGATCATAGCTTTTCTTTGAAGAGCCATGGTTACATCACGTCAGCAAATAACTACTTGTACACGAGTGACTTTCTTGGAATTGTTCTTTCAACTGCGAGTGCGGACAAATTGTCTAGTGCGCAATCTGGTGGTGTGAAAGTGACGATGCCATCCCAAATGGCATTTGCAGCTGAGACGTTGCAACCAGGATCACATATGCCTGCGAAGGATGTCTCGCCAGATCCTAAGACTTTTGACGATGAGCACTCGGTTGTTCGAACCACACCAACGCAGGGGCCATCTTTTCCAACGCCAGCCTATCGGAAGGGTGTTGGCGACTGGCAAACGCTAAATGGTAGTGGCAAATCCTATTGTTGATTTTGCTAATCATCTTATTGGCCATCTTGATTATGTACCTAGTTCGTCGCGACCGTAAGCGAACTGCTGAGTTACGCCGATTAAAGTATACCGTTAGTGAGGTAACCACAAATGAAGGTAATCAAAACTAATAATTTCATAAAGCCACTGATTGTCCTGATTGGTGTTGCGGCAACGCAAAAGTCGCCCCAAATAGTCACTTTGACTACACAATGATGATGGCTGATGGTCAGAAATTAGCGCCAGGCAAGTATGTTGCAGATATTGATTTAACTGCGAAGCAAGGACACTGGCATTTCAAGAAAGAATTCACCGTAACGGCCGAAAAGGCGCGAACGTTGGACGAACAAAATGTCACAATCAGTCACTGGGCTTTGCTGCATGAATCACCTGACATGGTGGCGCCAAACTTAAACATGCATCAAGTACGTGCGACGTCCGTTAATTATCACACAGCGATCCAAGCGCGTTTGCAAAATGACAAGCCTGCATTCATCACTGATATGAAATCACATGCAGTGATTTACACAGCTAAGGATCATAAGCGAGTTCTTGCTGAAAATAAGAAGAATCAGATGATTTCGGTACCTGATACGGTTTGGATTCCAGCACACGGTACAACACAATTTACTGCGAAGTTGCGCGTTCAAAAGGAACAATTTAGTGGCATCGCAGTGGGTGGCATCTCATTTGTAACGGATGCTGATAAGGGACGCACACAAAGTACAGGCGTGCAAATCAACAACCGTTACGCTTACGACATGGGGCTCGTTACAAAAACTGGTTACTACGATTTAAACGTTGAACCAGGTCAAGAACAAAACCTTGAAATGACGTTGATGAATGATGGTGACAAGCCAATGCGTGTTCACGTTAGCGCTAATCCAGCTTCCACCAATGATAATGGCGTCATCGAATACGGTAAGAACAATATCGCGGTGGACAAATCACTAACAGCTAATGTTGGCATTTAAGGTAGTGCTTCCGAACAATGGTGGCTTTGCTAAACTTCTAAGTGTAAGGAAGAGGAGGAAAGAGACATGATTAGAAAACTACAAATTGCATTAGCGACAGCATTGACATTCGGCATTAGTCAAGTAGCAACGACGGCATATGCTGATAATAGTGCACTCGGCGTTGATCCAATTTTCCCAACTACACAAATTGACGTTGAAACGTTGAAGAACGAAAAGTAATTCATTTCTTAATAGCGATTAAACAACCGCGAATCTCATTTATTTGGGATTCGCGGTTGTTTTTTTATTACAGTCAGTCCTGAAAATAAGAAAGTCGTTAAACGAGTTTTCCTAACATTTTTCTTTTATACAAAAAAATAATCTTCGATACACGTCAGATACATACTTTTTATCGTCTTTACGGCTGGTATCGGTGAAAACGCCGATGACTTGCGTTCAGAAATCATCAAGCGCTTGAACTTCATGGGTATCAAGATGAACGAAGAGCAAAACAAGCAACGTGACGACGAGATGATTATTTCAACGGACGATTCTTCAGTTAAGGTTTTGAAGGTCGCAACCGACGAAGAAATCATGATTGCTCGAGGTTTGACTAATGATGAAATGCTGAACATCTTGAATAAGAAGTCAGGTTTGTTGGGTGTATCAACTTTGTCAGCTGATATGCGTGATTTGAAGGCTGTTCGTGATACAAACGAGCACGCTGAATTGGCTATCCAAATGTTCGTTGACCGTGTTGTTCGCTACATTGGTCAATACTACATGGAGCTTGAAGGTCTTGACGCCGAAATCTTGGGTAAGCCATTGGAAGACTTGAAGATTGTGACATTGCACTTGGGTGCCGGTGCTTCAATTACGGCTATCAAGGATGGTAAGTCATTGGATACGTCAATGGGCTTCACGCCACTGGCTGGTGTTATGATGGCGACGCGTTCAGGTGATGTTGATCCTTCATTGGTTTACTACATCCAAGAGCGTGAAGGCAACGCAATGGGAATCCGTGTGTTCCAAAAGTTGTTGCCAAACGCCACGTCAGTAGCTGTATTTGACACTGCATTCCACCAAACGATGCCTCGTAAGAACTACTTGTACGCATTGCCATACGAGTACTACACGAAGTATGGTGCACGTAAGTACGGTGCTCACGGAACATCACACCGTTACGTTGCAGCTCGCACTGGCAACCACGAGGCTGCCATTAACTTGCTATTGGAACAATTAAAGGAACACGAAGTCATTGCTGACTTGAACGAAATCACAGGTGTTGGACACCGTGTCGTTGCCGGTGGTGAGTGGTTCAACCACTCAGTTATCGTTGACGACGAAGTGTTGAACAAGATTGATCGTTTGGCTGCTTATGCACCATTGCACAACCCAGTTTTGGAAAAGAGGAGACAAGTACACATGGCTAAGACTATGGCGATTAATGCCGGTTCATCATCATTGAAGTTTCAATTGATTGAGATGCCAGCAGAAAAGGTAATTGCAAAGGGACAAGTTGAACGAATCGGTTTGAGCGATTCAATTTTCACGTTGAAGTTTAACGGTGAGAAGTTTGAGTTGATTCAAGACATCGCACGCCAGTTATGCTGGCAAAAACACCAGAATTGACTAACGTTGCAGAAAACAAGGATTTCGTGACAGAAATGACAGCATGGATGACGGCGAACCACATGCTACATGCGTAGTCGTACGACTGAAACACGTCCGAAATAGTTGACAAGATATTCATAAGAAATTGTGATATACTAATCTGCAGATATTGAACAATTCCCCCAGGTGGATTGGCAGCCATCATTGTGCCAGCAAATCTATTTGAGACGGAACAAGCACAATCATTGTTGAAGTACTTGCAATCAGAAAACGTGTACTTCCAAGCGTTGTTACAATTCCCAGATAAGTTGTTTGCAAACAAAGCAGCTGCAAAGGCAATCTTAGTCTTGCAACGCGTGGGTGGGGATGCTATTCAAGCTTTGCTCGGCTTTGACTGGCAATTAACTTTAGCTGACGCTGTTGCTAGTGAGCTTCCAACTGATCAAGATATTGTTGTGGCGGACTTGCCGGTCGGTTATTACCCAGCTGAAGTACCAAGTCACTTTGTGACAACGGCCGAAGATGGTCTGACCTACGTGCACCATCTGTTGATTGAACAAGCTGTCAACGCGTTGCGAATTGGTATGTGGGTCGGCTTTTTAGCTGAGCAATTCACAGCGCAGAATGCAACGGCGAACCTACTAGATTTGACGGTCGGTACGGGTAATTTGTTGGCAACGGTGCAACAAGTACTTGCCCAACAAGGTAATACGTTGACCATCAACGGTGTCGAAAATGACGATACGATGCTAACGGTTGCCAGTGGCATGGCAGCAGAAGTGATGTTGAACCAAGAAGATGAAGAATGGGCAACGCTATCTGAAGAGCAACGTACGGCGATTGTTGCGATGATTGACGATGCGGCATTTGATGGGATGACGGCTGAATTGAAGCGCCAAGTGTTGCAATTGCTTTTGGTTGCAACGATGCGTGAAGATGGTCTGCAAGCTAATTATCAAGTGACACCAGATGCAGATACCACGATATCGTCCTGTAAAATCCTAGAATTGTTGAGAAACAGCTGAAACCTGCTACACTATTATTTAGTATAAAAAAGAGGTGAGCGCATGTTTGAGACAATCGAAAACGCAGTAAAGCATTTACAGGCAGCACAAAAGGAAATTGCTGACGCTTTGGATATGGCAGCAATTGAAGCTTTGGTTGTGATGATAGGTAGCAGGACAAAGTCGCCAACAACAAGCTAGGCATTTAGTGATAGCAAATTGGACGAAGCGGCAAGAAGCGTTGCGTTTTTTGATGGCCAACCCGGAAGCACCTGTTATGTCACAAAACACAACCAACTATCCAGCGGTCATTGAAAGAGATGAGCTCAAAGAAGTGGTACTTGTTGCCGAAAATCATCGCGTTGCGGGAACATGAGATATCTCAATCAGGTTAGCCAGGTGACTTATGTACAATTGTCCAAGCAACGGGTGCAAGCCACCATTCAATTCGAGGAAGGGGTAAAAGTGACACAGGAGATAACTTTTTATGAAAAATCGGCAGGGTAGTTTGTTGGCGCAGACGTTAATGCTGATGGTACTTTGTTTGAGCGGGTTCACTTTTTACAACATTATCAAAGCAATCGTAATCAGCAGCGTGAGGCACAAGTTGCCCGATCGATTATGTCATTGGAAGCGCCGGAAACAGGATTGACGCTCAAAACGTGCTTTAAACGCCAATTGATTTTGTACAGCAAAATAACCGATAAAAAATATTATTTGGATGTCAGACATAAGGCATTTGGTTTGTATACACGTCAAGGTAATCGTGACAACAATGCAATACTTTAACCGCATACAGTTTGCTGAAGAAGCACGCATGAAAGAGGCACGTCGACAATATTATGAGGAACAAAAACGATGGCTAAACGACGAGGCTTCACCCTAGCTGAAACGCTTGTGGCGTTAATGGTCTTTAGTATGGCGTTAAGTCTATTGGGGGTGGCTGCAACCAACCTAAAAACCGGTGGTCTAAGAGTGATTCGTTGCCAAGTTTTCACGATGGCGCCAATTAGTTTTGCGCTTTATAACAAAGAAACGATGCGAAGACGAAATGTTGTCTTTCAGCTGGGAGGTGGCACTTTTCATGTTGATCCGTAAAGGCGCATTATTATCAGAAGCGCTCGTATCACTATTACTCGCAACAATGACAACTTGGTCATGGGCGTGTTAATCAGCAGTTTTACCCTTATCCCACGGTCAGAAAAACAGACTTGGTCGAAATTCGAGCGTGAATTTAACGAAGCCTATATGATCGCACGCCAAAAACAGGTTGGTCGGAACGAAGAGTTCTACATTGATGTTCGCGAAGACCATGTCAATGTTGACGGACAGGTTATCCAGGTCCCAGCAAATTGACACAGGTAGATTTGTACCGCAACGAAAATGGCAGTGCGCCTGCTAGTTTGAAGGACTTGGCTGATAAGTCGTATTTATCAGAAGGACAATTGGCTCAAATTGATAAGGCAGCGATTACGTTGAAGGGAGATCAAGTTGTTGCGGGTAAGAAGTAGGCCGGCATTTACGTTAGTTGAAAGTGTGGTTGTGTTAGGCGTTTTGATGCCGATGTATCAAAATATGGGGGATTTAATGACATGGTAAAGCAAAACAAGCGCAAGGGATTCACATTGATTGAAGTTGTCACGACTGTTTTTATTATTGGACTATTGGTATTGCTGGTATTACCAAACGTTAACCACGTTCGGGCATTTGCGGAACGTAAGCAACAAACAGCCTTGGTACAAACCGTGCAACGTACCGTTATTACCGCGTGAGAGTGAGTTGCTGTTTTCAAAAGGCAAACAGCAACAAGAAATTGGTCAAGAGTTCCAGCTGCTAGCTGAGCGGAAGTTTGACTTATTAGAACGACAGATTGGTCGTTATTTATTGATTATTCAACCATTATGCTTTGGCGTAATCGGGTTAGTTGTCGTCGGATTATATCTATTGATCGTTGGGCCGGTCATCCGATTAAGTTTGGATTATCAAATTTCACTACAGTTGGGATTGTTGTTAACGAGCGGCGTCAGTTTTTCAGTCATCGTCAAACGCTTTGCAGGTTTAGAAGAAGGTGGGGTACTAAAAGAAGTTAGTCAATTAGCAGAAAAATCACTAACAGCTGGCGAAAGTATTGCCGAGTTTGTCACGAATGTTATATTTGCGGTGTTCGTGCAGTTCCTTTTACCTGAGTTCACGAACATGGGGATGGCATTACCGACTCTTGTGGGGTTGCCAGTGGTTTTATCAATAGTCGCCGTTACGCTAATAGGCATTGCTGTTACTGGGATAGTCTGGTGGCGACGGCATTCTTGGTTGCAAAAATTGGTGGTTCTCAGACGCTTACCGTTAGAAGGACGGCATTTTTATCAACTGGTTACACCGTATGTTCGGTCAGAAATCAGACGTGAGTTAGCCTTTGCAGTAGTCCATGGCAATTTAATGGAAATTCTAGCTGAAATCGGCAGTCGTGAACGACGCCGAATGCGACAAATTCAAAAATTGCGCCAGTTACTGATGTATCCGATTGTTCTGTTTGGTTTGTTAGCTCGGGTGATGCACTGGCAGAAAGGATGGCTGATTGGCATGCAGAGTAAACGATGGTCAAAACCGGCGCAAGTTGATTTTTTTGAGACATTAGCCCAATTGATTAGCGTTGGGTATGACTTAGAAAAAGCGCTAGTGTCGCTCCAATCATTGCTGCCGAAATTGCGACCGGACTTGCAAGTGATTGTTGCTGGGTTGCGTCGCAAATTGTGGTTGAAGCAGCTTTGAGTGGGCACTTAATTATCAGTACAATTCATGCGATGTCGCATATGGGTATCTGGCATCGGTTATGTGACTTTGGTATTCCAGCTGGAACGTTGCGTCAAGTGATGGGAGGTATGGTCTATCAGAAGTTAGTTATACAGGATGGCAACACGGCAGCTGACTTAGCAGTTCTACTGCATTACTTGGCCCATCGATATTTAGCAGAGAAAATGGTTCTGACTATTGAAGATCCGGTCGAAGTGGTACAACCAAATTTTCTGCAATTACAGGTCAATAAGGCGGCACAAATGGATTATCCGGATTTGTTAAAGCTTGCATTACGTCATCATCCAGACGTGATGATTATTGGCGAAATTCGAGATGCACAAACGAAACTGTATTTACGAATTTCCAGCGTGGGAGATTTTTTGAATCGGGAATCAATTGTGGTGAGATTGATTTTTGCTGTTGATGATCAGCATATCCAGTTGACGTCACAAAGCGATGTTGGAGCTATCGGTGAGACGATGATGAATGGTGCTGGGTTGATTTTGTTGGCTGGACAAATGGGCTCAGGCAAAACAACGACCGGTGATTTGTACGTGATGCCAGGAGAAGCGGGATACCGTGTTTTTTGTTACACAGCAACCGGTATTCAACCATTAGCTGATCTGACATTAGCGAATGGTGAAGCGTTGATTCGTCACATTAAGTTTGAGGCGCAAATGGATATCAGTGAAACACGGCGACCGCAACTGGGACGCTGGTGTTATTTGCTTGATAAGGAGTATAAACAATATTTAACGCGTGATGCCTTGTGTATCACGCGTTTTTTGTTGTCATAAATCCTATGAAATAAAACAAGTCGAAAAATAATTGGAAATTATCGTGGTTTTGGCCTCTTTCTTTTCGAAGGAGGTGAATGAGATATGAGCGTTCAAAAACAATTTGCGTCGTTAGTACAAACCGCTGCCCAGGTAAGGGCATTATTGAAATTGCGATTCCAGCATTCTTCACATCAGCTTTCATGGCCTTCTCTTACTCAATCTCATACGGTATCGCTGCCGGATTTATTTTCTATGTTTTGATCAAGAGTGTGAAGCGCAAGTTCAACCAAATCAGCCCAATTTTGTGGGTTGTGACCATTCTGTTCTTGCTTAACTTCATTTCGTTGGCAATTAATTTAACGTTTATCGAAGCCTCAGCAGGAATCAAGGCTGGTGGTCGTACCGGTTTGACATCAGTTGTCATTTCTATTGGATTCTTGCTAGCAATTATTGCCGCACCATTGGTTAACGTGATTCCATCTGCCGCCACGGCACCAATTTTGGTGGTTGTTGGTATTATGATGATGAATGAGTTTAAGTTGATTACATGGGATGGCTTCTCAATGGGATTGTCAGGGTTGTTTGACGCCATTGGAACGTTTATCGGGACTGGTATGACGACTGGTATCTTCTCAGAAGCTGACCAAAAGGAGTTCTACGAAGGTAAGGGCTTCAAGTCAAAGATGGATCGTGGTTTGGTTGCCGACACGTTCGCAACGATGTTTGCTGGTATCTTCGGAACATCAAACACGAATGCGTTCTTGCTTTCTGTTTTGATTACGACCGTGATTGGTATTCCAATGGGTGTGACCAACACGCACATCGATGCCATGGCATCATTCTCATCAACGTTCCACGACTTTGGCTCAATCTTTGGGCAAGCCCTTGGACCTGATGGTTTGTGGTCAATGTTTACATCACCAAAGCACATTTTGATTGTTGTTTTGACGGCCTTCTTGGTTGATCCACAAAACATCATGACGTTGAATGGTAAGCCATTTACTGAAGGTGGTGGTGCCAAGGTTATTGAGAGCATCACAGCAAACGGTGGGACGACACCATCAATCTCAACTTTTGCGCAACCAGCAGTTTTGTTGGGATTGATTGGCTTAATCATTTTGGTTTTGTTGGTCGTTGCTAATGTACCAGTTGTTTTCGGACTAGGGTACACGTGGAAGCAAGCTTTGGGAATGGTTTTCTTGGTTGGTTTGGTTGATGTGATTATCACATTGACGAAGGTCCGATCAATGATTGTTAAGGCCATCCCCGACCAATTGAAGCACGCCATTGCGGCTGGTATCGGTTTGTTTATCGCTTATATTGGTTTGAAGAACGCTGGTTTCTTGAACACAACATTCGTTGCGATGGCATACATCATTTTCTTGAATCCTTCAGTATTGTCGATGACAGGAATGCCAAGCCAGGGAGTTTTCTTGGCAACAATTTTGACGGCTGTTGTGGGAACTCTTATCACAGGACTTTTTGCTAATTTGCCATATGCCCTGGCACCATCAATTGGTATGCAAGCCATGTTTACGTACACGAAAACGTGTTTAGGCATATCTATATGCTGGACACCGTTAACGACGCCGAGAGTAATTCTTTTGGCGTCGTTTTCTTTTCCTGTATCATTTGGCGAACCGTAATGATACAGGATTTTTTTAGGAGAGATAAGCATGTTAGAACGCTTTTTTAAGTTGTCAGAGAACAACACGACGGTTCGAACAGAAGTGATTGCTGGTATGGTTGATGAACTTGAAGAAAACGATGACGTACAAGCTGTCTTCACGACTGCTGAGTAATCATCTTATGAAAAACCGACCAAATTTGGTCGGTTTTTTTGTAGGCGCAAAAGTTGACGATGTGAACAAAAAGCGATAAAGTAGTAAACAATTATTAATAACTTGAGTCGTTAACGTGTTTCGCCACAGACTCGGAACAAAGACATGTTGGAGGCTGGTGCCGAAGACATGAAGACTTACGATGACCAATTCGAAATCTACACGGACCCTAAGTCATTCCCAGAAGTACGTGATGCTTTGGAAGCAAAGGGTTACACTTTGGTCAACGACGAAGTTACGATGGTTGCACAAAACCCAATGGCAGTGCCTGAGGATAAGCAAGCATCATTGGCTAGCTTACCAGCCGGTGTGGCTGTTTTGGTTCAAGCCTTGACTGATAACATCAACCGTACGGCTGCTTCAGTTCGTTCAACGTTTAAGCACTTCGGTGGTGAATTGGGAACGACTGGATCAGTTTCATTCCAATTCGACCGTAAGGGTTACATTGAAATCGAGCGTACTGAAGACAACGATATCGATGAAGATCAATTGTTTGCCTTCCAAAAGCTTGCCCGCGATTTGTACACGGCAGCTAAGGCTGGCGGTGTAGATCCAGACTCAAACGCTTCATTGCGTTTGGTTATCGACAAGGCTAAGGCAGCTAACATGCCTAAGGATAACATCCAACGTGCCTTGGATAAGGCTTCTGGTGCCGGTGGCGCTAACTACCAAGAGTTGACGTACGAAGGTTACGAACTTCATGCCTTAATAAGGATGTAACGGTAGCGCGTGACTAACATTGTGCTATAATCTACTAGTCAAGCACTAGTGAATTGTGCTAAAATTAAGCGATAAATTTTCGAATGAAAAGGGGTTTCTGAAATGTCAGGACACAGTAAGTGGCATAACATTCAAGGACGTAAGAACGCCCAAGACGCAAAGCGTGGTAAGACCGGCGGTCAACGCAATTAATCAAAAGCCAGTGGCGGTTGTACCAGTGGACGAGGAAAACACAACCATTGACGATACGCCAGTAGTTGATGAAATTGTCCAGGCTGTTGCGGAAGATGATGACGATTTGCTCACAATTGCTAAAATTATGGATGAATCAATTGACCCAAATGTGGGGATGGCAGGCATGACGCCATACCGCCGTATGCTACAACGTAACCTGCTGTATACCGGGTTAACACGTGCCAGTGAATCATTGGTCCTTATCGGTGATGTCAGTGCCTATCAACGTGCGGCTGAAACAGAGGGTGTTAATCGACACACGACGTTGCAGGAACGCCTTCAACAGGCACAGGATGGACAACTGCCAGATGTGCCGGATGATGATAAATCATTGTACATCACGGCGATTATGTTGGCGAAGGATAAAAGCAACGAGGATAATACAGATAACATTACAGTGGCTTTTGATACCGGCGAGGTTGAGTATACGCGCCAGAACTGGAATCAGTTGACGCTAGCGTATGCGACGACGATTCACAAGGCACAGGGTGCTGAGTATAAGTTGGTCATCATGCCACTGGTTAATGCATTTATAGCGCCGATGTATCGTACGCCAGCCGGTGTTCACAATCTAAATGCCGTGGCTCAAGAAATCTTTAATCCAATGACGGCCAAGAAACGTGAAATTCACATGAAACTTGGTGAGCTGGAGTTCAACTTCCGCGTTGGGGATAAGGTTATGCAGACGGCCAATGATCCAGAACATAACGTGTTTAATGGCGATATTGGCATTCACCGTCAGGGTAAGGGATCAACAATCATTGAACTAGCTAGCTCAGTGAAGAGCGGTGTCTTGCCTGCGAACTTTACCGAGCGCCAGTCTGACCGCTCATTTTTCCCGGCACAGACAAATCAAGTGCCACGTATGGTTGAGCAGATTGCGACGAGTTGGAAGGAACGCGGTAATTCAGTTGCTGATATGCAAATCTTGAGTGGTCGTCTGCTGGTCATTGATGAAATGTCGATGGTTGATACGCAACTATTCGATTTGTTGTTACGTGCGATTCCAAATGGGATGCAAGTTATTTTGGTCGGCGATAAGGATCAATTACCATCTGTTGGCCCAGGCCGTGTATTCTACGATTTGTTGGCCAGTGGATTGTTGAATTATCGTGAGTTGGAGACGATGGTGGCGACGCTCAAGAAGCTACTACAAGACGAAGGTATGAAGTGGGATGAAATTAGTGAGAGCATTCGTTTAGCAGCGCCAACTGGTCGTGCAGCGAAGCGACTTTCTGAATCAACTGGCATGCCGGCTTCCACGATTCACCGTCTGTTGGGTATTACCGGGCGTGAAAATACAGACGATATTGATATTGAGGAACGTATGGTGCGTCTAAGTAAAACGAAGAACAGTGAATACAAACGAGCTGATGTTGTAAAACAATTGGCTGAAGTCGAGGAAGAAAATCCGTTTCCATATGATGATGTGCAGCGCGATGCGATGATTGCTGCTTTGATGAGTAATCTATTTATCCTCACTGGTGGACCGGGTACAGGAAAGACGACCATTATCAACGGTGCTGGTGACACGTTTATGCAAGTGGAAGCGTTGCTACAAACCACGCAACAAATTTTAGAGCGTTCTCAAAATGCACGCATTGATCCAGCGTTGATTAAGCGCGCGTTATTGACATTAACTTCTGACGGTATCGTCATTGCCGACGGACAGAACTTGTACATTAAGGCGTTGTTTGAAGCTGAACGTGAAATTGCGCAAACCACCGTGATTTACCAAAAGTATCAGCAGCAAACTTTACAGATTTTAAAAACAAACCCTTACCAAATGGTTATTGATATTGAGGGCGTTTCATTTGCACGTATCGATCGACTAGCAGCTCAGCAGGGAATTGATGCGTTGGACGCGCGACGTATCCAAGCGGGGGTTATTTCAGCGATTAACCAGGCGACATTCGAGCGAAAAGCGACGGCAACGAAGATTGTAGACTACCTGGGGATTGAAGCGATTGATAAGATTTTAGAATCACCAGACGTTTTGATTGAAACGGGTATTTCAACAAAATTGCAAGAAGTCATCGTGAAGCAGTTGCAACAATCGGACGGTATGGAACGCGCCATCATTGCCCTTAATGATTATGGGTTCGGTTCAGCATTTCATTATGATGATACTGAGTTAACGGTGACTGGTAGTTTTGGTGATATTCAAATTGGTGCCAGTTATGAGTTTAAGGGACGTCTAACAACGCACGCCCGCTACGGGGTCCAGTTTGCAGCGCAAAACTATCAGCGTCAGGCGGCCAGTACGACGTCTGGTTTGGTGGCGTATTTGTCAGGTGACCAATTTCCAGGGGTTCAGCACAACGATTGGATGAAATCGTACAACTACTATCAGGGAGTCGCGTAGATGAGTCAGAGTCAAACTAGTTTGTTCGATGGCCCAGCGGCATCGGATGAGACACCGACAGTTACTGGCCAAGTGAAGAATATTCTGTTTGCTGCCCAAGATTCTTTTTATAAGGTCATGATTATCGAAGTGGCGGATCAAAATTTCTAGTGCTACTCGGTAACATTTGGCTTGGTTTGCAAAACATGGATAAGGCAACAACTGCGTTTAATGACGCTATTCATGTGGATCCAATGAATTTTGACGCAAATTTTGGTCGAGGTATTATTGCAATCGTTGACGGTGACCGCGAGAATCAATGGTCAGCAACGGCTGAAATGATTGATATGGAACGATACCGTGCTCTCGCAGCAGGGAACGTTTATTATGTTGCTGGGGATTATGCGCGCGCAAATGAGTTTTTCGCCAAAATCACTGATTTGGAGATTTTGCATGATGCAACGGTTATGCAAGCACAAGCATGGTATGCACAAAATCAATTCCAAAAGGCATTGGTGTTTGCGTTGACGGCAGTTGAGCAACAACCAGAAGATGTTGCAGCCCTGCAACCAGAAAATGCAGCACAAGCAGATATCGCTCGCTTGGTAAGTGAGATTAACGCTAACCCAGACAACTGGCAAGCCTATGCAGACTTGGTGGCTGTTTTGGTTGCCACGGAAAATCTTGTGGAAGCTGAAGAATTAGCTTTGAAGAGCTTGGGCTTGTTCCAAGCGAACGATGAAGCGTTGCAAAATCTACTCTGCGGGAATGGGTGGCCTAATTGGTATTCCATTGGCGGATTTGCGTGCACGAGGTGGCTTGGGTAACACAAGTACGTCTATCCTAGAAACGCATGATGGGCACGCATTTACGGAAATTACACGAAATGATACAAGTTATTTGGGTGTCGCAAGTGATGCCTCAAATACAATTTAAAGAGAAGAAGGATTTTTAAGATGATAAGTTCAAGAAGGCTGGTATGACATGTACGATGCTTCTCGTAACCACCCAGAGAAGTTCGATGCGAGTCAGGTTGAAGGATCTGAGTCATTCGAAAGTGTTCAAAAGCGTTTCCGTGAGGCAGTTGAAGAGGCTGTTGCCACGTACGGTGGTGAAGATGTGAATTTGGTCTTCTTCAGCCACGGCGCTGCGTTGACGCAATCATACGATCAAATCAAGATGCTTGGTAACCACTTGAAGGATATTGAATTCGCACACGCCTTTTCAAGTCCAATCAAGCGAGCTCGCATCACGGCCGAAGAAACGTTGGCAATGCTTAACAAGCGCCCTGAATTGACGTTTATGGACGGTTTGAAGGAGTTTTCTTTCGGCGTTTGGGAAGGCATGAGCTTTGGTCGCGTTGCGTCGAGGCATAGAAATGTGGACTCTCTTCGGCCGTCAGGACGGACACAAACCACCAAACCTAAATACATAACCAATCAAAGAGAAGGAGACCAACGCATGACGAAGCTATACTTCATCCGCCACGGTAAAACAGAATGGAACGCAGAAGGCCGTTTTCAAGGAGCGGGTGGTGATTCACCGCTGTTGCCTGGACTTCCCAATGTTGTCAGCACACGAAGCACAAATCGTCCGCGAGAACTTCCCTGAGGCTTTGACTGAAGGCTTGGAGTAATCACGGTTACACAATAAAAATATAATATCGATAACAGGAAAACGTCGGGAGATTTTTGTCTCTCGGCGTTTTTACGTCTATAATGGGAGGTATAAGTTTTTGGTGGTTAGTGTCGAAGACGACCAAAAGGCATGGTTGGATTCATTGGGACAAGATGTGCGCGTCTTGCTGCTTGTTTCTCAATTGCACGTGGCATCAGCTGATGAAGCTGGTGATGCAACTGACTTTGATGGTTACAAGATTGCGGTTGCTCACGCAGAAGGTGAAGAGTCACCTCGTGATCGTATGTACCACACTGATTTGGGTGCAGATCCACTTGAGCACGAAGAAGGCGACTTTGCTTACTTGACTGAGATGCCAGTTGTTGAAGACATTGCTAACGCTGACGAATTGATGGCTAAGTGGTCACAATTCATGACGTTGCGTGATGCCGTAAACAAGGCGCTTGAAGTTGCCCGTGATGCCAAGTTGATTGGTAAGCCAGCTGAAGCAGCGGTAACGTTGTTCTTGACGAACAAGTTGGTTATCAACTTTATTAACGTTGACTTGTCAGCGTTCTACTTGGACTTTGCTAAGGACATCTTGTATGTTGAAGCACCTAAGGGTCACGCTCGTTTGTCATTGCAAACGGTCTTGTACAAGGTCTTGGTAGACTTGGACAAGTTGTTGTTGCCAATCTTGCCACACACGGCTGAAGAAATCTTCGAGTATTCACAAACTTCTGAGACATACCGTAAGATCCGTAACACGATGCGTTTCTTGTTGGCTAACACGTCAGACTTTGATCCAAAGGCTGACACCGTTGCCTTTGATGATTTGGTCGCAGCTGATCAATACTTCTATGCCCGCTTTAACAAGTTGGTTGCTGACATCAAGGCTGCCTACGATGTATACGACTTCCAAGCAGTCGTAACTGGTAAGGCCCCATACAAGTCAGTCTTGTCACAAGGATTCGTCTTGGATGGAAACGGTGAGAAGATGTCTAAGTCATTGGGTAACATCATTTCACCTAACGAAGTGGTGAAGGAGATGGGTGCTGAAATTATCCGTTTGTGGGTAACGTCAGTTGATTCATCGGCCGATGTTCGTGTATCAATGGACTTGTTGGGTTACTCAAACGAGCACTCACCAAATGGCGAATTTACCAAGGAAACGGACATCATGGACGTTTGGTTCGATTCAGGAACTTCACACCAAGGTGTTATGGCTACTCGTCCAAACCTAAGCTTCCCAGAAGACTTGGTTTTGGAAGGTTCTGACCAATATCGTGGCTGGTTCAACTCATCATTGATCACTGGTGTTGCTTTGTACAACATGATCCGCGATCGTGGCGACTGGGTTATCTCACGTCAACGTGTTTGGGGTGTGCCATTGCCAATCTTCTATGCTGAAGATGGTACGGCAATTGTCGACCCTGAAATCATCGACCACATCGCTGACTTGGTAGCCGAGCACGGATCAAACGTTTGGTTCGAACGCGAGGCCAAGGACTTGTTGCCAGAATTGCAAAAGCTTGAAGAAGCTGATGCATTGATCCTGCACGAGCCAGTTGTTCACAGCTATCCATTTGACTGGCGTACTAAGAAGCCAGTTATCTTCCGTGCTGTACCACAATGGTTCGCTTCAATCGATAGCTTCCGTCAAGACATTTTGGATGCATTGGACGATGTAACGTTCCAACCAGAATGGGGTAAGAAGCGGGTTAACGCTGACTACGTTACGGCTGATGCCGGTACTGGTGCGGTTCACACGGCGCCAGGATTTGGTGAAGATGACTTTGCTACTGGTCAACGTTACAACATGCCAGTTATCATGAACGTTGATGACCAAGGTAAGATGACGGCTGAAGCTGGTCCTGACTTTGAAGGTGTCTTCTACCAAGACGCTGACAAGGTTGCAGCTTTGAACGCTGATTTCGAATACTCACAAATCCAACCAAAGGGTTCAGACAAGAAGTACATCGTTGCTTCGGCTTTGTTGGGTGCCGTTGCACCTAAGTTCGGCTGGGACGAGTACGAAGTTGTTGCAACATTCACTGGTAAGGAACTTGAAATGGTGACGACTGAGCACCCATTCATGGACCGCGAGATTTTGGTCCGTGGTAAGAAGCCTGTCTTCTGGTCATGGTCATCAGAGTCTGCTTTGGCAATGGCTGAAATTGAATACCACGACATTGAGTCAGACACGGCGTTCTTCTCAGAGCGCGTTAAGGACGGTAAGGGCTTGTTGGATAACGACACGTACTTCATCGCCTGGACGACGACGCCTTGGACGGTACCAGCCTCACAAGCTTTGCGTAAGGCGGTTGGACCAGTTATCTGGCGTAAGATGGCCGAAGAATTTGCACGTAAGCAAGTTAAGACGCAAATGGCCGACTTCAAGCGTTTGGGAATTTCAGCTGACTGGGATAACCCATACTTGACGTTGTTGCCTGAATTCGAAGCTGCACAATTGCGCGTCTTCGGTGAGATGGCCAAGAAGAACTTGATCTAAGGTAAGCCATCATTTATGCTTCACGATGGCCCTCCATATGCTAACGGAAACATTCACATCGGACACGCAATGAACAAGATTTCTAAGGATATCATCGTTCGTTACAAGTCAATGAATGGTTTCTACGCACCATTTGTCCCTGGTTGGGATACGCACGGTTTGCCAATTGAACAACAATTGACGAAGGCTGGTAAGGATTTTCAGGGTAAGCCGCATGTCAACGCGGTAGCACTTGGATTGAACAGAAAGGATTGCGCTTTTATGAAGATGAAGCAAACCTTGAACCTAGGAAAGACGAAGTTCCCAATGCGTGGTAACCTACCACAAACTGAGCTACAACGTGAAAACATCTGGTTCGAGAACAAGGTCTATGAGCAACGTCAAAAGATGAACGACGACCAAACGGCAAGATGTATTCCAAACAGCGACCTAGGATTTACCCGGTGAGAGCCTAGGATGGTTACGCAGCTTGTTTATCAGCAAGAATGATTTTTTAAATACACAGAAGAGGCGGCTTTTTGCCGTGAATTCGGGTGGTACCACGTTGACATGACGTCCCGCATTGGCTATTTTGGCCGATGCGGGATTTTTTAAACTGATGACTGGGCTGCATTCCAACAACCTGCCGCATTCCAACAACCACAATCAGCTGCACCAGTTTTGCCAGATTCATCTGCATCACAAGCTAGTTCAGAGGTAGAAACGGTTGTTATCTTCCCTGAATCAAACGAAAACGAAGAAAACTTCTTGAATAAGGACTAATTTTTCGTTATCATGTAATCATGGTTTCTCGAAGCAACGTTGCAACAAGCACAAGCTGAAGCACAAAAGATTGTTATGGAAGCCAACGCTAAGGCAAATTCATTGTTGACTGAATCTCAATCAAAGAACGAAGCATTGGTTGCTGAGCACGATGCTTTGAACAAGGAAATGGGCGCATTCAAGGCTAAGATTGAAGGCATGTTGAACGCACAATTGGACTTGGTTAAGGAAGTAACGGCCTTCTTGGACCAAATCGTAACTGATTACGATGGTTTGCTACAAGAAAACCAAACTTTGAAGACGCAATTGGCTGAAGCTGATGCAAACGCTAAGCAAGTTGAAGAGATGAAGCAATCTGTTAACTCATCAATCTTGATTGCCCAAGAAGCAGCTGACCGTTTGAAGAAGCAAACTGAAGCTGAAGCAGGTTAATGATTTGATTTCAGTGCGTCGATTCGGTCGCATGAAATTGCTAGCTGAAAATGGTATAACAAAAAAAGATAAATGGCGCGTCACATTGGCCGTCATTAAGAAATAGATTGGAGAACGATCATGGCATTGACCCCACAAGAAATTCACGCTAAGGAATTTAACACAAAGAGCAACAAGTGGTACGACAAGGCGTGAACCAATGATGCTAGCTGATATCGTGACCCCCCAAGAGGAGTGGGATGATATCAATACAACTGTCTCGTCCCTTCGACTAGATACTATAGTGGCTAATGGGTATAATGTATCTAGAACGCATGCTAAAGAATTAGTTGAGCGTGGTATGGTCCGGGTGAACTGGACTGAGATTGACCGACCAGATTTTATGCTGGATATCAACTACCCAACCAAGTTTGCTGAACTACATCACAGTACGGTACTTGGTACACTAATTAATAATGGGTTATCTCGAGATAGTTTCGGGGACATTATTAGTAGCGAAGAGGGTGATTGGCAAATTGTTGCAACGGAACAGATGGCGCGATTTATCACGTCATCATTGGATCACGTCGGTAAAACAAAGGTTCGTTCATCGGATGAGTATCGTCCAGTACTGACGAATTTTTTGAACCCGCGGCAGAGATATATTTTGGAGACGTTGGTCAACCAACATGATGAGTTAAAGATTGCTCATTCCGGTGGCTACACTGACGCCGAAAGTGCACGGTCCTTGATTGCACCGGATTATTACGATGTACAACAGGACGATTTTGAAATTGCTGCAATCCGTCGTGTGATGCCTCGCACGGGAATTATCGATTTTACGCCGTTGATTGGTTTGCTACTGTTGCAAGCTGCTCAAGTCGGCCTACGCGCAATTGCACAAGCATTCTAGAGAAATAAATTTATGGCAGATAATGTATCACAACATTTCCGCCCGAGCGAAGCTGCATTTATTGATGTAGCGCAAGGCTTAATTCGTCAGGCCTCAAAATTTGGGACAACAATTTAATTAATAGGTGACCAAATGTTAACACTCATTTTATCGTTATTGATGTTGGTCTTGCGTGCCATGGAGTTCGTAATCTTGATTTGGGTGCTGATGTCATGGTTGCCCGGGGCACAACAATCAGCCTTGGGACAATTGCTGGGTCGTATTGCTGGAATCGTGGTTGATCCAATTCAATGCCCAAACAATCGCAACGCAATTGTTGGCTGGCGAAGCGGTTATCGTAAATCTAGGTTCAATTGATGAAAACACGGGAAAGCGTGTGCTTGACTATCTAGGTGGTACAGCATTTGCGGTTGACGGTATCATTGAACGTGTCGGTGAGCGTATCTTCCTTGCAACGCCTCACAATTTTGAGATTTCAGGAACGATTCATTACTATGAAGAAGAAGAGGCACCGGAAGAACAATACGTGCAAGAACCCGCACAACAAGCAACGTCAAAGGCTAAGCCTGCTAATGCGAATGCAACGCGTCCAACGGCAACACGCCGTCCTAACGTTTTGCCAATGGATGGATCACGTCCAGGCGAGACATCAAAGATTGCGTTGTACGAGCCACGTACTTACGCTACCAGCACAACAAGCAACGCCAGCACAACAAGCTGCACCAGTTGAGCCTGTTCAACCTCTTTCATCAGAAAACACGGCTGCTGACGAAGAAATTGAGCGTCCAGCTTACTTTAACTGGATGAAGCGCGGCGAAAAGTAAGGAGACAACCGATGGCTTTTGAGACTTTTAGAAACTTCTTCATGGGATCAGATAGTGATCGTTGTAACTGTTATTGCAACTGGTATCGACCGTCCAGCAACGCCACGTCCAGAAATCAACCTTGGCGCAGCTAACACGGCTAGCCCATTTGAAGCAGTTGCTGAGCCGGTAGCACCTGTGCAACAACAAACTGCACCAGTGCAACCACAACAACCAGTAAACACGGATCCTTTCGCAGATTGGAACGTGACGGCTGACACGCGTAAGGCTATTGCCTCACCATTGTTGGAAGCTAAGATTGAAGGCGCTACGAACGTATTGCTTTCAGTTAAGGGTGGCGCTGATATGTCATTGTTTGAAGCACAAGAAGCTTCAGAGACAATTGCACAAGCTGCTGGTACTGATATTGACATCATCTTCGGTACAACGATTGATATGGAAATGGAAGGCGAGTTTAAGAAGGCCCCAATCATGGAAGCCTTCAAGATGGTTGACGATGTCTTGTTGCAAGGTGTCTCAGGTATCTCAGACTTGATTACTAAGCCTGGTATCATCAACTTGGACTTCGCTGATGTTAAGACAGCCATGGCTGGTCAAGGAACAGCTTTGATGGGTATTGGTTCAGCTTCTGGTGAGAACCGTGCCGCTGAAGCAACCGGTACTGGTGCCGCACCAGTTATCGCTAAGATTGCCAAGGATTCAGGTGCTTTGACGATTGGTGTCGTAACGCGTCCATTCTCATTTGAGGGTCCAAAGCGTGGTAAGTCAGCAGCTGAAGGTTTGGCTAAGTTGAAGGAAAACGTTGATACGTTGATCGTTATCGCTAACAACAACTTGCTACAAATTGTTGAAGCCAACACTGATGCCCAAGCATTGGAGCGTTCAGCTGCAGAAAACAAGATTCAAATCGGTGCTAAGGCCACTCGTGGTTTGGGTGCAGGAGCTCGTCCAGAAGTTGGAGAAGCTGCTGCTAAGGAAAGCGAGCAAGAAATTGCAGATGCTTTGGCCGGGGCAGACATGGTCTTCGTCACTGCTGGAATGGGTGGTGGTCTTAACTTCTTCAAGGAATTCTTCGACTAAACAAAAAAGAAAAGATAAGTGAGAAAAAAGGAGCTCGTTATGGATTTCCAAATGGATATGAACCAAGAGTACGGCGCAACGATTAAAGTAATTGGTGTCGGTGGTGGTGGTGGAAACGCCGTTAACCAAATGGTGAATGACGGTGTTGAAGGTGTTGAGTTTATTGTGGTTAAAGAAGCCTTGTACGGATTGCCATTGACGGTTGTTGGTCAACCAACGATTGCGGTGGCGGCACCGGTGCAAAAGCCAGCGACGAATCGCCGACCTGCTCGACCTGAAAGTCAAGCGGTTGTTGAACCATCAGTTAATGACACGGACGATGTCAATTACGATGATGAAGACAAGCCTAAGAAGAAGGGGGCATTAGCATTTGACTTGCCAGGCGGCATTGTTGTCGTCGGGGGTGGTGTAGCGCTTCGAGGTATGATCGAAGCCATTCGCAGTGTTTACAATGTCCAAGTTAAGTCGTTTTCACCAACGGATATCGGCTTGCGACACCCTGGCTTCTCTGGGGCGTGGGCACTGGTTCATTACGCTGCCCAACAATCACCAATTCAATTGATATTGCATGATGCTGATATGTTGAAGCTTGATTCAGGATTAGCGCTTTCAAGCATGGCTCGCGAAGATAATAAGTTAGTTATTAAGAAGATTAGCTCAGAAAACGCTGAGCAAATCTCTGAGGTTTTGCTGGCACAAATTATCGAAGCGCGCTTGATGCAGATTTTGGACAAGCTTGGTGAGAAGCTACAACTTGTCGGGTTTGTTTTGACACCGCTTGCATATAGCAAGACGATTTTGGACGACGGACAACAAGAATTCGGTACGATTATTTTGGATATGGGTGCCGGACACACGACGGCAACGGTTGTGCACGATCATCAGTTGAAGTTCTTGTCAACATTCCCAGCAGGTAGTGACAATATCTCTCGTGATATTAGCGCAGTGTTGGAAGTTGGGGTTAACGTTCCAAGTGATCGTGAAATTATCGAACTGCTACCTACGGAATTTATTGTGGATGATTTTGATGGTATTCAAGATCCAAACGATATGGTGGGGATGCGTCTAGAAATGAAGGCGGTCGCATATACAGCTCCTCGCAATGTGATGGGGAACTTGCGTATGGCGATTGCAAAAGCTGGGTTGCAACTACGTGATATTGAAGCAACAGCCAATGATATTCGACAAGCGGTTGCACAAATTAATGAGCAAACAAGCACGCCAGTTACTGAGGTAGTGGCTAGTTTGCCAGCAAGCAACATTCAAATTCAAAATGTCAGCGGGACGGTAACCGTTAAGGATAGTCAGCATATTTCATATGAGGACGTTGCGGCAGCCGTTAAGGAAGCGACAAAAAATTGTTTATTTATTAAACATCATCTGATTGGCAGTTAAGGAGGTACTCAAATGGCCAACCACGGGTTAATAGTTGGTCTCGATGTCGGGACGAACACGATAAAAGTGCTAGCGGCGGATGTTCGAGACCAGCAAGCTAACATTGTGGCGGTTGGTCGTTCGATTGCCCACGGCGTTAAGCGCGGTGTTGTTGTGGACGTTGGCTAGCAAGCTGAAGTACTACCCAGCAATGGCAGCAACTTTGGATGACAAAAAGGGAATTGCTGATTTACAAGTTGGTGCATATTTTACTCCATACGGATAATAAGAATTTCGTTATCATTTTTAAAGACAAAAACAGGATAATCCCGCATGAGGTATGGAAGAAACCTTATAAAGTATGGTATTATCTTAAATACCAATTGGTGGGTTGCCACTTTACGACAACTTCAAATCCGACTCAGATTTAAAGCCTGTTTTAGCTCAGTTTGGTAAGTTACCACTGGCATTGCGACGTTCAGTGTCAGAAATTGTGTGGTCACCAACGGATCAAAACAAACAACGACTTGAGTTATTTATGAATGATGGTAATGAAGTGTTGATCAGTGCTGATGTGCACCAGGCTGATTATTTCAGTCACACAGCTGAAGAGCGCAATCCACAAATTGCGGGACTTAAATTTGAACTTAGAGCTGACAATACAATCGAAGTTAAGGTGAATGAGATTGTTAAAGTCGGCTACGTGAAATCGAATGATCATTATTATCCGATTTTGGCGAATGGTAAGATGTTGAAAGATGGTGAAGTGAACCAACCACTGCTGTTCCCGTATGAACGGGCGGCAATTCTTTCAGCACTTGGACTAACGGTCCTGGCAGGAATTCTAATCTACCTCATGTCACCGCTTAGTCAGGTCATGCATTATAAGGTAGTTGGTTCAGAAAGCCTTAGTGCTGATACGGTCTTAGATGCAGCCCAGCTAAAAGTGGGGCAACCGTTGCTAACGACGATTCAGGCACACTTAGATGCATTGTTGTCGGAAGATGACTGGCCATCATTGCCAACGCGCCAGTCGAAAGAAAAAAAGGCTCGTCGTGAATTAAAACTAACGCGTCGGTTGCGTGAAACGTTTGCTGAAGAACCGGAAACAAGTGACGAAGAAGAGATTGAAGTAGAACCAGAACAAGAACAAGAACCCGTAAATGCTGACGATCACTTGATGACGCACGATGATCAACGTGCGGCTATGGCTAAGGCAGCCAAGGAATTGGGTGTGCCTGATGCGGCAGACCAATTCATCAAGTTGATTAAAACAGTTATTAAATAAGATAAGTAACGATTGGAAAGGAGGCATATGATGGCCAAAGAAAATGAATCAAAGCCGAAAGGAACAAAATCTAGTGATAATGTTGATTTGGTTGTTGGTCGTGCCGGAGCGACAAGTTTGGCCGAACAAACGGCATTGGGTAAGCCAATGGTTTTGATTCCAAGTCCATATGTGACGAACGATCACCAAACGAAAAATGCACGTAGCTTGGTTGAAGCTGGAGCAGCGGAAATGATTACTGAAGAATCACTTTCAGGCACAACGTTGTTCGGCACAAAACAAGGGGCCTTGAAGTTGAACAAGGCCATGGTTGCCGGCATGTCAAAGTTTGCTAACCGCCCATACCAAGTCATCTTCGTTACGGGTGGCAAGCGTTATGATGACGTGCAAGCAGATTTGCGTGCTGGTGGGGTCGTACCAGCTGAGAACGTTGCTGTGGTACCTTACATCGGCAACATGCCACAATTGATGCCAGGGACAAATAAGTTCTTGGCACGTCATGTGACAAAGGTCGGGGTTGCTTTTCCAGCAGCCCTACCAGCCTTCAAGGAGGGCTTGGCAACGGTTGTTGGGAACCCACGTGCCCAAGAAGTTGTTAATGGCGAAGGTTCATTTGACTGGGACACATTGCACTTGTCAGCAGATAAGCCAACGGTTTTGATTTTCGGTGGCTATCGCTCATTGTCACTTGATAACGTGAAGACGGTCTATCTTTTCTTGACGGCTACTCGCAAGGCCAAGAAGATGTTGGAAGACTTTAAGCCGGATGTTGTCGTTGGAACCGGTGGATACGTTTCTGGTCCAGTTCTATATGCTGCACAACAACTTAAGATTCCAACGGTTATTCACGAACAAAATTCTGTTGTCGGCGCGGAGATAGATATGCGTATTGTTGTTTCAGGTGGTGGAACTGGGGGACACATTTACCCAGCGCTAGCTACGGTTAAGCAATTGAAGCAATTGGAACCTGAGACCGAGGTACTGTACATCGGTGGTGAACGTGGCTTGGAAAAGTCAATCGTGCCAGAAGCCGGGTTCGACTTTAAGGCTTTGGCAGTGCAAGGATTTATTTGGTGAGGCACTTGGTATTGAAGTTGTTCATGCTGAGGATGCGCCACATGCGGTTGAACCAGCTTTTGAATTAAGTGAGCCAGGTGACATTATTTTGCTATCACCAGCCGCAGCCTCATGGGATCAATTCCCTAATTTTGAAACACGTGGTGATTTGTTCGTTGCAGCTGTTAAGGCACACAGCGAAGGAAAGTAGCGACGCCAAGTTTATAACGATTCAAAGGCTACTGATATCGAAGCAACTGAAATGGCATTATCAGGATTTAAGGCACCGGTTGTGTTGTTAGCTGGTGGCTTAGATCGTGGAGATGACCAAATGCGTTTGCTTGCAGCGATGAAGCCACACGTTAAGGCTTTGGTTGTCTTTGGACAAACAGCAGATAAGGTGGCTGCACATGGTACGTTGTACTTCCGTGGTGAAGCGATTATGCAAGCTAACCAACTCGGCGTACCAGGCGATCACAACGTCGAAAACGCATTGGTTGCAATTGCTGTTGGTAAGTTGATGAATGTGCCAAACAATCAAATTGCGATGACATTGCGTCAATTCGGTGGAGTTGAACACCGTTTGCAATATGTTGGCACGTTTGAACCATCTCACTTGGATTACCATGGCACGCGCGAGAACTATGTCGCAGCTAAGATGGGTATCACGAAGAATCAAACTTCCGATGATTTCTTGGTGATTAACGTTGACCGTGAAGAATGGGTTGAATTGTCAATGCAAACGGCAGCGACGGTTGTCCCAGTTTCACGTCAAAACGTGAGTCAAGAAGGTGCTTACGAACTACAGATGATTGCAGCTGTGCTACGTACACAAGCGGATGACGAACACGCTGTTGTCGTCGCAGGAAATATCGGTACGCCGGTTAGTGAAGTTGCACCAACGTTGCGTGCAACCGATACACTTGTCACAGAGCTCTCATCATTCCAATTGATGGGGATGCCAACGGCCAAGCCAAACATCGCGATTATCACAAACATTTTTCCGACGGAGCAAACTGACGCGTTGTTAGCTGACGTTGACTTAATTGTTAAGAATCCAGGTATTCCATACCGTATTCCAGTATTGGTTGCCGCGCAGGAAGCTGGTATTCCAATCTTTGTTGAAGTTGCGATGGCACAACGCTACATCAAGGGAACTTGGATTGCGCTAACGGGTTCAAATGGTAAGACGACGACTACTTGGAACGCCCCGCGTACATAACTTTTTAAAGGGGATCTGATCATGAGTAAGCATGTTTTGGTAATTGGCTTTGCACGTTCTGGGGCAGCCGTTGCGTCTTTGTTGTTGAATGAAGGTGCGCAAGTGACAGTTTCAGACCCAAAATTGGATTTGACGGATGAACGCGTTGTTGCTTTGCAAGCGCAAGGTGTTGTGTTCCCAATTCACCACAGCTTTGAAAAGGGTGGATTGACTGGTAACACAGATAAGCCATGGAATGAATGGCAGGTGGATACATTCTTCTGGGCAGTTGGATTGATTGCTGCGGTTTTGTATCTTGTGATTTTTAAGTAAATCATCATTCACTAAAACACATATCAAGTCGTTAAACAACTTTTTGCATTATGCAAACGTGCGGACCACTATCCAGCCTCAATTTTCATGGGTGATACCGGATCATTGGCGTTGGGTGCCGGCTTAGCGATGAACTCACTTGTCTTGCACCATGAGTGGTCATTGTTGTTGATTGGCTTCGTCTTCATGGTTGAGACCTTGACGGTTATGATTCAAGTTACAATCTATCACTTCTTTAAGAAGCGTATTTTCTTGATGACGTACACGTTGTTCACGATTTTCTGGCTTGTGGGTTGGTCAAATGCCACAAACTTGACGGATGGTTTGGACGGCTTGGCATCTGGTACAGCGATTATTGCTTACGTTGCATACTTGATTATCGCGTTCGTTCAAGGTGACATGACGATGGTCTTGTTGGATGCATTGATGATTGGGGCATTGCTTGGATTCTTGGTCTTTATTGTGTTTGCTTTGGTTGGTGCCTTTGATGACAGTATCAAGGTCTTTAATCACCGTGATGAGGGACTACGTTTCTTGCCAAAGCTATTTTCACAAATTGCGGCAGCGTTGCTAGCAGTAGCTGTGCTATTCTTGGGTCACTTTGACTTCACGTTGGATTTGCCATTTAATTTGGGTAGCATCAACAGTATCATCGTTCGGAATTGGTTCAAGAAAATTAAGGTGCAACAATTAGTGATGCGCTCAGGTGAAAATGGACCAGATCACGCTGCTAAGGCTGGAACACCTACTATGGGTGGTGCAGGATTTATTCCGGTAGTTATTATCGGCTTTATTATCTTGGCCTTTGCAACGGGTGCTAATGCGTCAACTGGTTGGGCAACGTTGATTGCAATCTGGGGATGGTTTTGTGGCAACGCAATCCATTAACCCTGATACACAATTGGCTGATGGCTATCATGAAATAACAGTTGAGTTTAAAAACGCGAAAGCGGAATAAATAAGGGTTTATAAGAGAGGAGAAGTCAAATGTCGACTTTGTTACTCGGACTATTGGTGGGGTTGATTGCAACAATCATCGTAGTACCGCGTTTGCGCGAACTTGACGCCATTAGTTATGGGTGATGGGGACACTATTAAGCAACAAACGCCAGCAGGCGGACAGAAGTCGTTGACTAACCAACGTGTATTCTTGAATACGGGTAAAAATATTGCCGTACCAGACATGCACGGTTGGTCGAAGAGTGATGTCCTCGCGTGGGCAAAGTTAGCTGATATCAAACCAATTATTAATTACATTGTGACAAAGGAGCCACAACAAAATACGGAGAATATTGCTAAAGATATGTCAGATATGTTCATTACGGTTATGCAGCAAGCTTTGCAGAGCTCGGATGAGGATAATAAAGTGGTTGTCAGTGCAGACCAACAAGTGACTGTTCCGACAGTTGTTGGTGGCTCAACTGCCGAGGCGGAAAAAGAAGTTGCTGCCCGTAAGCAGTTGGAAGATGTTATCTATTCAGAGTACGGATTGGGTAAGGCGTATGCCATTCCAGATGTACGAACAACTGGTAAATCTGGAACTGCTCAAATTGCGACGTCAACTGGTTATTCAACACCAGGAGATAATAATCATGAAATTCATTCGTGGATGGGAATGGCACCATCTGATGATCCAAGATATTTGATGAATACATCATATGGACAAGCAATTTCTGTGACGCCGTTGCAAATGATTCAGGCATATACAGCGATTGCCGGTAACGGTGAGGAAATTCAACCACATTTGGTGGAAAAGGTGGTTGATCCGAACTCCAAGAAAGTTGTTTATCAGGCTAAGCGAAAGGTAGTTTCAAAGCCGATTAAAAAGTCAACGGCGGAAGCTACACAAGGCTGGGGAACAATCACGTATGCACGTGGAATCGCTGAATCATCTAACGTTGCAATGGCTTTGACCGAGCAAAAGATGGGCGCCGAAACCTGGCAGAATTACATCAAGAAATTCCGCTTTTTGAAGTCAACAAAATCTGATTTGCCTAACGAAGAAACGGGTATGATGCAATTTAAGTATCCGATTGAACAGGCATTTAACGCAACGACCGGTGATGGTATTGGCGATTATTGGACGAACGAAATTTCTGAATCGGTGTATGAACCAGGATCTGTCATGAAGGGTATCACGTTGGCAGCGGCCATTGATACTGATAATTGGAATGGCGATGCTTATTACCAATCAGGAACCTTGAAAATTGGTGACAAGGCAGTTACTGATTGGAATAATGGCGAAGATACAAGTGTCTCAAAGGAAGACCAATCTGCTAAAAACGGGTATGATATTTATACAACCATAAATACAAAACTCCAGACGACGCTCGAAGATAAGATGCAGAATTTGTATGATGATATGAAGCCAAAGTCTGCATTGGCGATTCTTTTGGACACGCAGACTGGTAATATTGTGGCGACGACGCAACGACCTTCACCTGGCATTACCTTTACGAATAGTGCGTCTCGCTTCTATCCAAATGGCGTGTTTGCATCTAATGTCATTGGTTATACGACTGAAAAGAACGATGAGAAAACCGGCACACGTACAATTGCTGGTTTGATGGGAATCGAGCAAAAGTATAACAAGCAATTGACAGGTAAGGCTGGTGTTAAGTCGACTTCAATTGATAGTGGAAAGCCGGCCTACGTTAAGCCAAGTCAGGATGAAACGGTTGCTAAACAATTGTCAGGTATTTTGGGTGGCGAACCAAAGCATTATGTCGATACCCTAAAAAAGGGGCGTGCAAACAAATTAAAGCAAGTCCAGTTTGGTGCTCGCGGATTGAAAATCGACTCGCAAACCTATAAGAAGATTATGGCTTTGAAAATTCGTTTTTCTTATGTTGCCATCACAAAAGATGTGAAGGGGCATAAGTTAAACGAAGCCGCTCAACTCATTTATCGAAGTCAGAACACGGTCCAACCCAAACGTGGGGAAATATTTGATTCTGTTGGAAATCCGTTAGCGGAAAATGCAACCACGTACACACTGGTTGCTATTATTGACGATACACAAAAGACGAGTTCGATTTGACGAGCCCAAGTCGTTTGAACGATATTGCGGCTAAGAACGGATTGACACTTCAAAACCAAAACATAAGGAACGTGAAGTAGCATGGTGAAGAAACAGCGGATGCCAAAACGTAACCAATCGGATAAAAACAGTCGTATTACAGGCCTTGTGCTAGTAAGTACTATGTTACTGATTTTGGTTGTGTTGGGGGTCATAAGCTAGAAAAGCCGGGCTTTAACGCTATCGATATCGCCTTTTGCGTGGCGACTGCTTTCGTAGTTGTCTTTATGGCGATGGTTGTCGTACACACGTCAAACCGAGCAGCAACAGCAAACTCACAATTGGCGACAACGTCAGCTTCCCTTGAAAAGGTACGTAATCAAAACAATGATTTGAAGCAAGAAGTAAGTGGAAGAAATGGCTAACAATCACCGCGCTCATTCAGCAAAGTTGCGCGTCATCGAACGACTACGATAGCATAGGCCGCCCATGATGGACGGTGAAGAAAGGATCTGAACATCATGGATGCAATGCCAAATTACACGCACACAACGTCACCTCGCAAAGTTGATCAACCACAACAACGCCCACGCGTTCGTGTCGTTAAGTGCACAAGCTTTGGATATGTTGAAGGTTGGTGGTCGCATTTCGGTCATCACTTTCCACTCACTTGAAGATCGCCTAGTTAAGACGATGTTTAAGGAAAAGACGGCAGTTCCTGAATTGCCAGCTGGCTTGCCAATCATTCCGGATGAGATGCAACCTGATTATAAACTCGTGACGCGTAAGCCAATCTTACCTTCAGAGTTCGCTAAGCAAATTGCTCGTGCGATTGAACGCCAACGTGAAATTCAACCAATCGAAACAACGTTTGAATTGGTTGAAGTCATCAAGTCAGCAATTCCTGCAGCGGCTCGCCGAACGGGTGGTCATCCGGCCAAGCGTTCATTCCAAGCCATTCGAATTGCCGTGAATGATGAATTGGGTGTGGTTGAAGAATCACTTGAAATTGATGGTATCGTTTACGATTTGGGTGTTTCATCACCACAATTCGATGATGGACAACGTGGCTTTTCATATAACTATGATGCCCCACTTGATATGCGCATGAATCAATCACAAGAATTGACGGCGCGTACAGTAGTGAATGAGTGGGATTTCCACGACTTACTACGTATCTTGTCACGTTACGGTGAAGAAAACACGTTGGGTGGCGGTGGTCATTCACAGTTGTTAGCGAGTCGTTTGACGACCGGA
The DNA here is from genome assembly GCA_014332815.1 of Weissella confusa. Taxonomy (GTDB): domain Bacteria; phylum Bacillota; class Bacilli; order Lactobacillales; family Lactobacillaceae; genus Weissella; species Weissella confusa_C. The sequence continues at coordinate 152,317 of JACSZT010000009.1, forward strand.
AAGCTTTGGTCATTTGATCAAGACATTACGGCAATTAACTATAATAAAGAACATTTGGCTACTGAGTTGGCTGAAGGCAAGGTCGCTTTCATTCAAAACAATTTCCGCAATTTGCGCGATGCACTTGCTGAAGTTGGCGTAACTTGAAGAAGAAACTGCAGAGAATTTTGATGACATTGCTGATGGGTTGGAAGATTTAGGCTTCTAACGGCAATGGTTTGAGACAAACTAGAAAGGTCGAACAGGCAATTACATATGACGGAGTTCAATCACGTAACCGTATTGCTTAACGAAGCAATTGATAATTTAAATGTTAAGCCAGACGGAACATATGTTGATGCTGCCAGAAACGAATGCCAAGGCGCGCCAATTTAAGCGTTTTGTCTTCGGTGGTGCGACAGAAGTTGAATTCGACAAGCAGGGTCGTGTGAACCTATCACCAACCTTGCGTGAATACGCAAATATCGATAAGGATGTCACGGTCTTTGGTTTGGGTGATGATACATTCGAACTTTGGAGTGCCGAGAAGTGGCAAGCTTAAATAAATTGAAAGGGGGTATCGCCGATGTTCATGGGAACTTACCAACACACGTTGGATACTAAGAACCGGTTGATTATCCCCGCAAAATTCCGTAATCAGTTGGGTGAATCCTTTGTGATTACACGTTGGATGGATCATTCACTACGTGCTTACACAATGCAAGGCTGGGAAGATTTTTCAACTAAGATTAACGCATCAAAGTTATTCGAAAACTTGTAAAGTGACTGTTAAAAAGGAGCGTTAAGCCCGGTGTAATAGGCTTTTGAACCCTAAAATACACCATATATCCCAGTGGTAGAACGTGGGGGTAGGTGGTGGAAGGTGGGAGATTGTGGTAAATTAAATGTATTGAAATGTCGACTATTCTCAATACGCCACAGCACCTGAAATTGCTACGAAAGTGATGGCGGCTATTAGGACGTGTTGCTGGGGTCGGTGGAGATGTCGCCCATTTTTGAACAAATTCCCACCACTTTCCACCACCTAATCTTCCCACCCACTGTCCCCCACCTCCCACCATCTTCATAAGTAAGGTGTAACCGTTGGTATATCAAGGATTTGACCTTATAACCTTAAAAAATTCTTCATTTTCTGCTACTATTTGGCAGCTCTTTATTTCGTCATTGAGTTGTTCGCCTTTACACGCGGACAAGAAGAAGAAGTCGACATCGAGGATCAAATTCCAGTTGATGGCGGTTTCCGCGAAATTTAAATCAAAAAACGCGACCTTGGTTTCGAGGTCGCGTTTTTTTGTGTTCTGAAGCCCGAGTGGGGATTGTGCCCAATTACACTAGTACCGTTTGCAATTAACGAATCACCGTTGACAGCGAATGTTAAGATTATTTTTTCATTGTTTGTGGCAAACATGATTTTCAGTGCCATCGCGGGAGCTTTCTTGCGTAAGCGTGGTGCTTTCTGGTACCTGATGTTTGTGTGGCCACTGGTATTCTTAGTATCAGTCTGGCTACAATTAAACTCAGCGATGTATAGACTTGGTCCACGTATTTTGCGAGCCGAGACAGCACCGCTTTATGCGTTGAGCGCACTGAGTTACGCACTGGAGTTAGCACGTTAGAATTTTTAAGGTTAACATCGTTGCAGGGATGTTAAAAGGGGAATTGATATGAAACGTTTGAAAGAAGCGTGGGATTGGCGGTTCTGGATTTGGATGCCAATCTTGGGGTGGCATTTGGTGCTACCTGATGATATGGTTAAAATTGTTGCCTGGGAAGAGAGCGCTAAGCAGGGCGAAACAGCACAACTGGTGGCTCAGTTTAGTCGCTTGAATCCAGGTGATAAAATCGCCTTTTTGGTCGGACCTGAAGGTGGTTTAAAGGAAAGTGAGTTAGACTTGTTAACGAAGACGTTTGGCTTTGTGCCAGCGCAGCCTGAATTGGTAGTTCAAAAGGCAACTGAGTTAGGGGTTCACCACGTGATTATCGTGGAGACAGATTGGTCAGTCGTCCATTGGGGGATGAAAGCCGATAAAAAGCTGGCACGTTTGCAAAAGATTGCCCAAGGCGCAGCTGAACAATCTCACCGTTTGCGTGTGCCGGATGTGACGTACGTTGAAAAACTACGTTATCATTTGATGACGGTTCTTCGTGGTAAAGAGGGCACGCAGGCAGAATTTGTGTATCCCGATCAACAAACGATGGTAGTGGCTGAAGTGATTCGTGTTGACGATGAAACGACAACAATGCGCGTAGTTGAAGAAGTGACAACCGATGTTGAATTGCCGGTGGAGACAACAATCATCCTTGGCCTAGCTAAGGGTGATGTCAGGTATTTATGAAGATAAGGCCCAAACGATTATTGCGAAGTTGGAAGAAAACGGCTATGCACTTGATGAGACGATGAAGCTTGGTGAATGGTATGGTTTGATTGCTCACCGTAAAAGCGAGGACGAATAATGCAACGTTATTTTTTGACTGAAGCGCCAACCGGTCAAGAATTTGTGCTACCAGAAGATGTTCAGCGTGGCTGTACGCTCAGCACAAGGTAATCTGGACTTGAACCCAGTTGCCTCAGATATCCAGGTAATGGCAAGTGACTTGCTAAGTGACGTGCCAGCGCAAGAATTTGATATTGTTGTGGCTAACATGTTGGCTGAAGTGCTTGTGCCATTGATTCCACAAGTTGATAGCGTTTTGCGTCCTGGTGGTAAGTTCTTGTTCGAAAAGGTAATCGTACTGGACCCAGGAATGGCCTTTGGAACTGGAACGCACCCAACGACGCGTTTGATGATGCAAGCGCTTGAAATTGTTGTACGTGGTGGTGAGCGTTTGCTTGACGTTGGAACTGGTTCAGGTGTTCTGGGGATTGCAGCGAAGTTGTTGGGTGCTGATAAGGTACTTGGTACTGATATTGATGAAGTTATCAATGATGTGCAAATGCGCGTGAACCAATTGGCGTCATTTGGGCTTGATGCAACGCCAGGTAAGGTGACGACCAGTGCTGTTAAGGACGAAGATTGGGCAACGGAGTGGCAAAAGTATTACCACCCAGTTCGCGTGACACGTCATTTGACGGTTGTGCCTAAGTGGGAAGAGTACCAACCGGCCCAAGAAGGTCAAACTGAGGCTGTTGAAGCTGTCAGCAACATTTTGATGGAAGCCGGAGCAGAAGGTATCCAAATCGATGATGCGGCTGATGTGAACAGCTACGAGCCTGCCGATGCCACTGTGTGGGTTGACTGGGATGTGGTTGAACACCGTGAGTCAGGTGCGACGGTTGCTGGATATTTTGCAGAAGATGTTAATTTGCCCGATGTATTCCTGTTACGACTTCAGGTACGACTAACTTGATGACGATCGTTACGGTCGACTAATTATTAGTTGTTAATTAAGAACGAGAGATACAACTGTATCTCTCGTTTTTTTGTGCAGCTTTATGTTATTCTGTTGTTAAGACTATAACGAAGTGATGAGGAAGTGCTGATGAGTTGGCAAGAAATAATTGTTGAGACCCAAAGTACCGTCCTAACGCTGACATCTTGGCATTGACGTTCGACGAGCGTGTACAACGTTCATTGACGATCTACTGGGGTGTTCAACCAATGATCTCAGAAGCAGTGGACAACACTGATGCTTTGATCGAATTGGCTAAGAAGGAAGTTGTTGCTGCAGGTTTGGCAGAAAAGGGTGATACTATCATCGTTACTGCAATTGCTGCTGTTGCTACTATGGCACGCATCGACGAGAAGGCTGAAACTGCTTTGGCAGCAAACGGCCGTCACGTAAACGACTTCGACGCATCAGACGTTACTGAATCAGTTGCTGCTGCTGTTGCTACGGCTGCAGAAAACTTGAACGTTAAGGCTATCGTTGCCGCAACGACTTCAGGTTACACGGCAAAGATGATCCTTCCTTTGGTACAAAAGGACTTGATCCGCATGATGAACGCTGCCGGTAAGCCAGTTATCACTGCTACTGACATGTTGGACTCAATGCAAGAGAACCCACGTCCAACGCGTGCCGAAGCTTCCGACGTTGCCAACGCCGTATTTGACGGAACTGACGCTACTATGTTGTCAGGTGAGTCAGCTAACGGTGCTTACCCACCCGCTTCATTCGTACGTAAGCCTTCAGACGTTGAAGACATCCGTGCTTTGTTGGTAGAAGCTGGTAAGGAAGATGTTATGATCTTCCCTAAGATCGAATCACAAGAAGGTATCGACAACTTTGCCGAAATCTTGAAGGTTTCTGATGGTTTGATGATTGCTCGTGGAGACATGGGTGTTGAAATTCCAGCAGAAAACCACGACGGTAAGATCGACATGTTGATCACTGAAAAGGACGAAGCTAACCGCGAATTGGTTACTGAAGTTCAAAACCACGGTTTGTTGGGATCACGTAAGGGTGTTAACGCACCTGGTGTTTCAATCAACTTGCCAGGTATCACTGAAAAGGATGCCGATGACATCCGCTTCGGTTTGGAACAAGGTATCCAATACATCCAGACTGTAGGATTCTTGTTGGACACTAAGGGTGCCGAAATCCGTACGACTGTTCAAGAGCCAGGTAAGATTGAGTTCAACATCGGTGATGTTGTTCGCATCTCAATGGATGCTTCTCTTGAAGGTACTAAGGAAAAGGTTGCCGTAACTTACCCTGGTTTGTTCGACGACGTTAAGGTTGGCGGACACGTTTTGTTCTAAACGAAGGAGATTTTTCAGATCATGAAGAAGACCAAGATTGTTTCAACGCTTGGACCAGCTAGTTCTGACGTCGAGACTATTACTAAGTTGATCGAGTCAGGTGCAAACGTTGTACGTTTCAACTTCTCACACGGAGACCACGAAGAGCACTTGGGTCGTATGAACGCTGTGCGTGAAGCCGAGAAGATTTCAGGTTAAGACAAAGTTGCGTAAGTTGACGGAAGTTGATTTGGATACGGACGCACGACAATAATAAATTGTTCAAAAACACACAAGCAATAAGCTTGTGTGTTTTTTGTTTGAATATTGGAACAGATAACAAACAAAAATTGTGTACAAAAAAAGTGAAAAATAGTACAATTAATGTCAGTTAGATAGATACACTATCAACACGAAGAAGCTTCGCTACCATGCTAAGTGGTTCCCAGTTGGTCCAATCTTGGCATTGGTTTTGTCAATCGTCGTTGTCGTTGGACAAGACTTGGCATCATTCCAAGGACCGATTTCACACTGGAACTGGTCAGGAATTATCACAACGTACATGTCGCTACCATTGTTTATTGGCTTGTACCTTGGATACAAGATTAAGCACAACACAGGTATTCCAGTGCCAGCTTTGTTGGCAACGGTTGCCGTCGGACTGTTGACGTTTGTCACATCTGTTTTCGGACCTGGTATCTACTACTACTTGGTGGCTGCTTCAGGTTTGACTGGATTCATCGCTTGGATTGGTATCGCAATTTCACACTATCGTTTCCGTCGTGCCTTTGTCGCACAAGGCCGTGATGTGGAAACGAACATTGCAGTTTCACCATTTACATTGGTCTTTAAGCAAGCCGGTTTGGCTGCAGCGGCATCAATTATGAATGCTGTTATCTTGACGTCAGTTATTTCTTCAGCTAACTCAGGTGTTTACGCCTCAACGCGTATGTTGTACGCCATGGCTGTTGAAGGAAAGGCACCTAAGCTATTCGCACGCGTTAACATGGTCTTCATGGTGGCTGGTTTCTCATTCCAAGGAACTGAAATGGTTGGTATTACGGCTGGTGAGTCAGAAACACCAGAAACGTCAGTACCAACGGCTATCAAGCAAGTGTTCTGGCGTATCCTTTTGTTCTACATCCTTGCCATCTTCATTATTGGGGCATTGATTTACTACAAGGATCCAAACTTGCTACGTTCAAGGATCAACTTGATGTCAGCAAAGTCATACGCTGAGACTGAATTCTGGATGGCGACGATTAAGGTTGTTGCTGTTGTTGCGTTCTTGGTAATTGGTGTGGCAACGATCTTCGGTATCATGGCTTATCACCCGGATGTACCACGTAACTTGTCAGCTGGTGGTAACCACGGATTCGTCGGTGGTGTTGGTGGTATGTTGGCGGTTTCGGGTTCATTCTCAACATCCGCAGACCGTTTCGTTGATCCTGCTTTTGGATTTGCCATGGGTTGGAATTATTGGTTTAATTGGGCAATTACGGTTGCGGTAGAAGCAGCGACGGTTGGGGTGGTCATGGGCTACTGGTTGCCAAACGTGCCAAGTTGGATTTGGTCAGCGCTAGTCTTGATTTTGATTACGGTTACGCTGAAGCGCACGATGAAGACGCGTCACCTTTCAATGATTGCCCTCGGTGGGACAATCGGAACTGGTTTGTTCGTTGCCTCAGGTGCAACGGTTGCACAAGCTGGACCATTTGGAGCGCTGACTGCTTATGCGGTTATCGGTTTGATGGTTTACTTCTTGATGACCAGTTTGGGTGAAATGGCAACGTACATGCCCTGGTCCTTACGTGAACAACGGGAGGACTGTCGCAGCAAAATTTGTCGGCTGCGGAGCGCTATCGACAACACTAATGATTTCAAATGAGGTCCCTAGTTTATGCGATGGTATAGACTGGGGACTTTTTTCGTTCTCACGAGTGCGATTAGGCCTCTCTATATAGGAGGAATTATGTCAGATAATCAACAGAATCAAGGAGTTTAAGCAGTCATTAAGATGATTTTGGTACTAAAAGATATGGTTGACGAGAGATAGGAACTTCCCTATAATGAAAACCATAAATTAAATATGACATAGAGGTCGCAACCAACATGAGTGATTAACCAAGTCGGCAGACAAGGCGGTTGATTTAAAGGGGCGGTTGCCGAAATGTGTTTTCACGGCGGTGAAACATGATGCGAGAAATGATGATTTAATAAACACACTAATTGTAAAAATTAGAAAAGCCAAGCTACTAATAATGAAGATCATTAGCCGGCTTTTAGAGGGATTGATTATCATAATAATCGACACTCCTTTAACAACCAATCTGGTTAACGAATTTGTATATATCGTATCATTACATAATCAAAAACGGGTATGATTTGATTTGTCTAGCCAGCCAAGTAGGGTTGTTAACAAAATCCAGGCCGCTGGGATTTTAAACTTTAACCCCCACAATACAAACATGAAGATGAAAATTAATAGTGCAAATAATATGCCGTGGCTAAACATGACGAACGGCGTTGTTAGGTGCAACAAAGCGGCAGGTGTGAAATTAGCTAGTAAATTTTGTTCAGCGGCGTCAATCAATCCGGTAAAGGTTAATAACCATCCAGCGACAATCACGACCTGACCAACTATCCGATAGAAGATTGTTTTTAGTTCAGGAATGACGATTTTCGCCAGAAAAAAATAGAGTAAGGTTGCGAAAAAAATCGTATGAGCTGGATACTCTGTTTTTTGACCGGCAACCTGGTGGTTAAATATTAAAGAAAAGACATTAACAAAAGCATCGAAATCTGTTGATTGCCAGGGGCGTAATGTGATTTTAGCCATATTTTAGAACCATGAATTACTGAATCCGTTCATCCGGTAAGCACGCGGAGCGCTTTTGCCGTAAAACTGGGCAGCAAGTTGTAGCCAGGCGAGGGCCAGTAGCCAGCCGGCAATTGCACCGGATAACGTGTAATTGTTTAATAGGATAGTCTCATTGGGAATAAAATCGCCGGTTTCAGAGACGCGTGCGTAGGTGATGATGCTACCAATTATCTGTTCTTTATAAACAATGGCCGCTTGGAACGGTTGATATAAATCTGTTTCAAACATCATTCGCCGTTGCTGTGTGTCCACATCGGGTAGTCCGGCACCTTGCATAATTTCAGGTTGTACGATTAATTGTTCATTGTATGCAATGATGTTGTTGTAGGTACCGGTTTTAATGAAGCCAAGTTTTTCTAAGATGCGTTGTGACGCAACATTATCAGCGAATGTTTCGCCCAATAATGTTGTTGGTGTCGGTAACGCTGCGATGAAACTTCGTAAGGCTTGGGTCATGATGCCGTGACCTGCAAAACGGTTATCTAAGAAATAGGCGAGGTCATATAAGATTCATGTGCGCGAATTTGTGCCTAAGTTGGGGGCTGGTTTCTTGGTTGCGTTGACTGGTTCAATTTTGACGATGCCAGGCTTGCCAAGCCATCCAGCGGCATATGACATTGATATTGATGAGAACGGTCAAATTACTGGCTTGTTCTAAACAGTTATAAATGAAAAAAGCCGATCTTAATTGATCGGCTTTTATGAAGATGATGCCGTAACGAAGATCGAGAAGATTGTACAAACGATTTACGGTGGTGCCGGGGTTGAATTGTCAGATAAGGCTGCCAAGCAGTTGCGTGAGTTCGCAAAGCGTGGCTGGGACAAGATGCCAGTTATCATGGCGAAGACGCAGTACTCATTGAGTGACGATGCAAAGAAGTTGGGTGCACCAACGGACTGGGTTGTTGTTGCGGTGAACCGCTTTGTGAGTGATACACCTGAAGAAATTGAGATGGTTGAAAACTACGTTCGTGAGCGTGGGGCTGAAGCCTACATGGCCGATGTTTGGGCACAAGGTGGTGCTGGTGCACCAGAGTTGGCCCAAGCTGTCATTGCCGCTACCGAGCAAGAAAGTCAATTCACGCCATTGTATGCGCGTGAGAAGTTCTTGGACTTCAAGGTGCCATTGTTGGGCAAGACACCAGATGCAATTGTCATCGTGGCAACGGTACGTGCATTGAAGATGCACGGTGGTTTGCCTAAGACGGAATTGACAGAACCTAATTTGGACGCGTTGTCAGCCGGTTTGGCTAACTTGGGACAACACTTGAAGAGCATGTCACGTTACGGCGTGCCCGGCGCATTAACGACATTATTGAAGGATGCGATTAAGCCAAATTTGGTGCAAACGCTTGCCCACACGCCAACCTTGATTCACGGTGGTCCGTTTGCCAATATTGCACAAGGGACTAACTCAATTCGTGCAACTAAGACAGCCTTGCAATTGGCTGACTATGTTGTCACTGAAGCTGGTTTCGGGGCCGACTTGGGTGGTCACATTACAATTGGTTTGGGTGGTCCAACTTCTGGGGTGCCACGTGAAGACGGCTTTGATATCACGGTTGCTTCTGAATTGATGGCGATTTTGACATTATCACATGATTTGATGGATATGAAGGCGCGTATTGAACGCATCGTTATCGGTTACACGTACGACAAGGAACCCGTGACTGTTAAGGATTTGGGCGTTGCTGGTGGTGGGTATGCCCAGGTTGTCCCAATGGCTGACATTAACTTGCACTTTACGGGTGATTTCCACGCTTTGACGAGTGCCCACAACACGTTGGCAGCTGTTATTGATAACAGCATTTATCAGGGGAACCCCTTGAACATTGACCCACGTCGCTTGCTTTGGAAGCGTGCTTTGGATGTTAATGATCGCGCTTTGCGCGTCGATGAATCAGCGCGCCAAGATGGACTTGGCAAGTTGATTTTGGTGACGTCAATCAATCCAACGCCTGCTGGTGAAGGTAAGTCAACGGTGACGGTTGGTTTGGCCGATGCGCTGAGCTTGGCCGGTAAGAAGACAATGGTTGCGTTGCGTGAACCATCGCTTGGACCGGTCATGGGCTTGAAGGGTGGCGCCAGACACAAACAACATTAGCTTATCGCCATGATATTGGTTATCAGGCGGTTCGAGAAGAAAATAAGGTGGTATCTGGGGATGCAAACTGATATTGAGATTGCACAAGCGGCAGAAGTTTGGCCAATTGAAAAAATTGCTGAGAAGGCTGGTTTAACAGCAGCCGAGTGGGAACCATATGGGCGTGATAAGGCCAAGATTTCACCCGAGTTATCCTGCGCCAACAACTGAGCATATCGTTTTACCCATCATTTTCAATGGCCGACATCAACACATTTTATGCGGGCGTGACGCGAAATGATGATAAACTAATAAGTAATGGTGGTCGTATCGCCACGGTTGTTGGTCATGCAGCGACGGCGTCACAGGCGCAAGAGACAGTGTATGAGGCAATTGATGCTTATACACTGGCGTCATGTTGACTGATGACGGGCCCAAAGTTGTTGAATATAACGTCCGCTTTGGCGATCCAGAAGCCCAAGTTGTTTTGCCACAGCTACAAAGTGATTTTTATGAACTTATTTTGGCATTATTAGCTGGTGAACAACCAGAGGCAACCTGGCAACAAGACGATGTTTATGCTGGCGTGGTGTTGGTGAATGGGGTGGTTCACGCACCAATTGCACAAGATCACAAGCGCCGGTTTGATAATGACCAAGGGCTTAACACCGGTGGAATGGGTGCTTATTCACCTGTTCGTTGGGTATCAGATAATCTTGTTCAAGAGGCCATTGAAACCCTAGTTTTGCCAACATTGACGACAATGGCTGACAATGACATGCCGTTTACAGGTGTCTCGTTGAAAAGTTTTGACTTGCCACTTGTGATTAAGCAAGATGGGTTAGCTGCGGGTAAGGGTGTGGTGATTTGCCGTGACCGTGAAGATGCTGAAACGATGATTCAGCTCGCGTATGAACGTCAAGTTGATGCACCATTGGTCATTGAGTCCTACATGGCTGGGGTTGAATTTTCAATTTTTAGCCTGGTGGGTTCTCCCTTTGTTGGGTCAGAGGCACCGTTGATTGCAGGCGTGGTTGATAGCTTTCAAGAAGCTGGTTTAAAGATTTTCGGTCCCACGAAACAAGCGGCTCAGTTGGAAGGCTCAAAGCAGTTTGCCAAGGACATTATGGCCCAAGCAGGCGTGCCAACGGCGACATCGGTAATGGTTACTGATGAAGTTCGTGCACGACAATCGAAGGTGATGGTAATTGGGTCCGGGGCCCGTGAGCATGCATTAGCAGAAACGTTTTTGCGAAGCGCTGCAGTTGAAGAGGTGGTTGTGGTGCCCGGTAATGCCGGGATGCAGTCAGTAGGAATTCGAACAATTAATCACGATATGATGGATGTCGCCGGATTACGTGACCTAGCAGAACAAGAAGCGATTGATTTGCGCAATGCGGTACTGGCATCAGATGCCTTTTTCCCAATGGATGATTCAGTAACGTACGCGGCTGAACATGGCATTACGGCTATCGTTGAACCTGGTGGATCAATTAAGGATCAGGCATCAATCGATAAGGCAAATGAATTGGGTATTGCGTTGGTATTTTCTGGCACACGCCACTTTAAGCACTAGGAGAGAAACATGCAAGTGGTTGGTGAGGTGCAACCAACGGCAGCACAACTTGAAGCGATGATCTTTGCACAAAAGGCTGTCAAGCACGTGAAGTCAAACGCAATTGTCGTGGCCCAAAAAGGACAGACACTTGGTGTGGGTGCCGGGCAACCTAATCGCATTGATTCAGTCAAGATGGCGATTGCGAAGGCTAGTGAAAAGCCAGGCTTTCACCAAATTTTCTTGGAAATTATTATTGCGCCAAGCTTTACACCGGAAGCATACGACGTATTGGCTAAGAAGAAGAATTTGCGTTTGTTGACAGTGCCGTTCACAACGGATGTGCCACAAGCGGTTGAATTGACCGCGGTTCTTGGTGGCGTCGTGATGCAAGAACGTGACTTGGTATCTGAAACGTTAGCTGATTTCGATGCTGCCTTGCGCATCATTGCCGAGTTTGATGAGCCAACCGTTGTGACGGTTAAGCACATGAATCCAGCTGGTATTGGACAAGGAACGACGATTGAGGCCGCTTGGGATGCTGCCTTTGCTGCTGATGATATCTCTATTTTTGGTGGCATCGTCGCATTGAACCGTGAAGTCGATTTGGCAACTGCAGAAAAGATGCTTGCTGACTACTTAACGGATGAAGAATTCCCAGCACAAAAGACGGTGACGTATGAGTTATTTGAGCCATTGCGTTACGGTGAAAATAGTCACCAACAAGCAGCAGCGTACCGCGACGCATTGCCAACGGATTATTCAGTTCTTTCTGCTGATATTTTGCATGGTAAGCAATTGTCATATAACAATATTCGTGACGCCTCCATCGAGAACATTGATATTGGTGGCCCATCAATGCTACGTTCAGCGGCGAAAAACTATGCAGCGGTTTTGCCGGTCGTTGATCCAGCTGACTATGATGCTGTGCTTGAAAACCTACAAAATAACACAATCGATGACGCATTCCGTCGTCAACTTGGTGCCAAGGTTTTCCGTCACACAGCTGCTTATGATGCGTTGCCGCAATTCCCTGAAATGCTCGATGGACGGGTGAAGACATTGCACCCACGTGTCCATGCTGGCTTGCTAGCCAAGCGTGACGATCCAGACCATATGGCAACGTTGGCAGAACATGATATTACGCCAATTGATTTGGTGGTGGTGAATTTGTATCCGTTCAAGGAAACAATCCAAAAGCCAGGTGTTACATTGGCCGATTCCAGAAACTGTTGCAAAGTTAATTAAAGAAGGAGTTTTTCAAGCATGACACGAGCACTACTAAGCGTTTCAGATAAGACCGGTTTGGCGGATTTTGCCAAGGGACTAGTTGCATTGGGCTTTGAGTTGGTTTCGACTGGTGGGACATTGGCAACGTTGCAGGCAGCTGATTTGCCAGTGACACCAATTGATGAGGTAACTACCTAGTTTTCCTGGCAATAACGCGATTGAAGATGCCTGGAACGCTGGTGTTAAAGTGACTGGCGTGACGATTCATTATGTCGATACGGGGGTTGACTCAGGGCAAATTATTGCGCAGACGCCAGTCCTTATTTCAGAAGACGAAACAATTGATGAACTGACTGAACGTATTCACGATGCGGAACATCATTTGTATGCTGAGGCGGCTAATATTCCGGTATTGCAAATTCGCTACCCGGCTTTCGAGACACGAGAGGCGGCAGAGCAAGAGATTGTTAAAACGCTAGTGGCGGATGGTGTGACTGGCATTCTATTAGCTGGTTATATGCGTATTTTGACACCGTATATTGTCCAAGCGTTTGAACAACGCATCTTAAATATTCATCCGGCACTATGAAATGGTCGCGCGAGAATCAGAACCAATCATCTGGCAAGGAGCGCAACCATGGTAAAAAAGCCGAAACTTGCCGTCTTTGCGTCAGGTACTGGCTCGAATTTAGCAGCGTTGCTGAAAGCAGCCCAAGCCGATACACTCGGCGGTGACATCGTGCGGGTTGTGATTGATCGCAAAAGCGCTGGGGCAATTGCCATCAGCGGCAAACTTACATTGGGGCTCATGGCCAATGTTACCGATTTTCACGGAAATTCAGATGCGTGGGAGTTTGACGCAAGCTGACATGCTTGAGACGTTTAATCTTGGCTTAGGTATGATTTTGATTGTGAAAGCGAACCAGGTCGACGCAACCATGACAATGTTCCAAGATGCCGAACAACCGGCGTTTATTATTGAACGCGAAGTCTTTGGTATCAACGAAGAATCAGATTTTGTGAAATTGCCAACGCGCTTACAAGAGGCATTGCTAAAGCCGACCACTTTGTACGCACCAGCTATCCTGCCTTTGCTGGCTGAAAAGATGATTGTCAGCATGGCACATATTACGGGTGGCGGTATCGTTGGCAATCTGCCCCGTGCGTACGGTGAGCAGGAAGCCGTCGGTGCAGCTTTGATTGGTGGTGAATCAGCTGAGTTGCCAGGGATGTATGCCCCTAACCACTATGATTTGGCAGCGTTCGGTGTCGGGGTTGTTGAACGGGACGAGATGTTGAACCCGGCCGATGTGGTCGCGGAGGATGTGTTGATTGGTTTGCCATCTAGTGGCATTCATTCCAATGGCTACACGTTAGTCGGCGTTGGCACAAAGTTATTGCTCGCGATTGCGGCCGACAAGCACGATACGATTGGCCAAGATTTGGTGGCAATGGTGATGAACGATATTCTGGCACAAGGTGCTAAGCCACTCTTTCTCCTCGATTATCTGGCGATTGCTAAGATGACGCCGGAGAAAGTTGCGACAATCGTGACGGGAATTGCCAAGGCAACGCTTGGGGGAGTTATGACGAATCAAAATGCATATGCGAATGCAGGTGTTGATGTTGCCGCTGGTGAACAAGCCGTCGATTTGATGGGCAACGCCGTAGCAGCAACTTATACACCGCAAGTCCTTGGTGGCATTGGTGGCTTTGGGGCAGCGTTTGCCCTGGGAAATACGTATCGTGATCCGGTTTTGATTTCAGGAACGGACGGCACCGGATTGACGACGGCCTATTTTGACGGCCATTATCCATCGCCAATTTATGATTATGAGCCAACTTTGGCAGATGCGAAGGCAGCGGGCCAGGTTGATTTTCAACCTGAACCCACGACGACTTACCATCCGAATCAGGTGGCGTCGATTCAAAAACAACAATTACAAGATGCGCAAACAGTTGGTTAATTCATGAGTGAGGTTCATATTCGAATTGCCTCACCAGCATTCAAGTATCCATCATTCTATGGTGTCGACATGCAGACAACAGAAGAGCTGTTGGCCGCTAATTACTCGATGGCCGAAATGCAAGAAATGTTGGGTGTTGATTCCTTGGCCTTTCTGTCAGTCGACGGGTTGGTTGAAGCGATTGACCTGCCATACGAAGGAAGAATGGGATTGGTTAAGAATCAATACATTGCTCGAACGTTTATCGAACCAACCCAAGAACGTCGCGAACGTGCGGTGCGTATGAAGCTGAGCGCGGTACCGTCGGTTGTAGCTGGTAAGCGGGTGGTTTTGGTGGATGATTCGATTGTTCGAGGAACGACGTCTAAATTTATCGTGCGCATGCTTCGTGAAGCTGGCGTTATTGACGCGATGGAATATATTTATTTCGCGCGACCAGATTCAGACATCTATGGGGTGAATGTCCACACGGCTCGTAAGCGGATGGGACGTTTGTTAGCTGCTGAACAACCGGTCGATGCTGATTTGGTGGTAGGCGTCCCGAATTCTTCATTGTCAGCTGCCATGGGTTTTGCAGAAGCAGCTGGTTTACCTAACGTTGCAGCACTTGATCCACACGGTTTCCGTCCGTTTGTGGTCGGCCAGTTGCCTGATGGCCAATATATTGTGACCAGCGAAACGGCGGCTTTGAATGCGGTTGGCGCGACATTTATCCGTGATGTGCAACCAGGGGAGTTAATCACGATTGATCAACATGGTTTGAAAATTGATCACTACACAACCAACACTGATTTGCTGAACATCACAAATGCCTTGTCATTACGTCGATCATTGGAGCAAAACGGCGCGATTTTCCAATCATCATCAGATACGGAAGTGTTGTTGCATCTGATTCGCCGCTCATCAGCAGCAACCTTTTATGACAAGTTGAAGGATGCTTTGCGTACGGTGCGTGGGGGCTTTGCCTTTTTGTTGCTCACACCAACTGCCATGTCGCAAGGGCATCTGTGGCAAGAACGTGGACTTGGGTTGTTGAGTGATGTGTTCAGTGACCCAAGTCGCTTGCAACATTTGCAAGGACAATCGGCGATCGGTCACGTGCGATACGCAACGGCTGGTTCAGCTGGAATTGAAAATATTCAACCGTTGATGGTGAATTTTTCGGATATGCAATTATCACTTGCACACAACGTTATCAAAAACAACATTGCAAAAGAACTATGAGGAGGCCATCACATGGCAACGCAACCAGTGAGTGAGAGTCGATCACTGAATGAAGAATGTGGCATTTTCGGCGTCTGGGGACATCAATCAGCTGCTGATTTGACCTACTATGGGTTGCACGCTTTGCAACACCGTGGGCAAGAAGGCGCTGGGATTGTTGCTAATAGCGCCATTTGGGGCAGAGGTGCAGTGGCAAGTACCAACAGCTTGGTTGTTTAGTGAAACGCCTGGTCGTTTCGTAGTATCGGTGCCTGCAGTCAACGTCGCTGCGTTTGAAGAATTGATGGGTGATACCGCAACAAAGCTTGGTGTGGTTACTGCTGGTGATGCGATTCAAATGCGTACGACAACAGACGAACTCAACTATGCCGATTTTAATGGGTCAGAATTACAAAAGATGATGACTGGCGATATTGCTGGTCGTTTACGCAACTTTGACATGACGGAAATTCAAGCAACGCAAGCAAAGCTACTAAACGCGATTGCTACTGATTTAGTTGCGAGTGCACACGACATTGCTGAAGGTGGTTTGGGCGTCGCACTGGCAGAAAGCACGTTTAAGCCCGGCATCAACCAAATGGCGAAGCAGTTGAATACGCCGGTTATCTCTGGAAACGTGTCACTTTACAACGAAACTGACGGGCAAGCTATTTTTCCAACGCCGATGATCGGTATGGTTGGGTTGCACGAAGACGTGAAGATGATTACGACCATCAGTTTTAAAAATGCGGGTGATGTTATTTACGTCCTTGGTGCAACTCAGAAAGCATTGGCGATGACTACTGACGTGAATAGTCGTTTCACATATCTTAATCCTTATATTGGTGGTCAACTGGCGGTGGCTGAAGCGGCCGGCAATGTGGTTGCGACTGGTGCCCAACCGATTGGAATTACAGATTGCTTGAATTTTGGTAATCCAGACGACCCAGAAATTTACTATGAGCTAGCGCAGTCGGTGTCGCCAACTCGTCTAAACGAACCAAGCGCTGATTTTGTACCCGGCACTCTTGATGGTGCAGCAACACTAACTGAGTTGTTGCAACAACCAACAATCGCGTCTAAAGCATCGTTGTTCCGCCATTTTGACAGCATGGTGCGTGCCGATACGGTTGTAAAACCAGGTGGCGACGCTGCCGTGGTTCGTTTGCGCGGTACCTAACGTATGCTGTTGGTGGTGGCTGCTGGTCACGAAGCCGAAGTGCAAGCGGTCTTTGAGGACGCTGGCCTCGATGCGGTTGCCGTTGGGACGGTCACAGATACTGGTCGTTACGAATTGCTTTGGCATGGTGACGTGGCAGCAAATGTGCCTGTTGATTTTCTGACGACGGCACCGAAACAAGAGATGCCACAAGCACTGGATGCCACATTAAAGGCCATTCGTGAACACGGTGACGTTATTGTCGGGGTGCAAGACATGGGTGCAGCCGGTCTTGTATCATCTTCAGCTGAGATGGCCGGTAAGGCTGGTATGGGGATGCAATTGAATTTGGATCTTGTGCCACAACGTGAAACTGGCATGACGCCATATGAACTCATGTTGTCAGAATCTCAATCCGTTGGTGTGATTGATCAAGCCGCCATGCAAGTTGGGCGTGCTGAAGGCGTTGGTAATACGGTCATGTATGTCGGAGCTAAAACTGGTCGTGATGGGATTCATGGTGCGACTTTTGCGTCAGCCGAATTTTCTTCTGATGAAGATCAAAATCGCTCAGCGGTCCAAGTTGGTGATCCATTCATGGAAAAGTTGGTCCTCTCAATGGGCGCGCAACCGATTGCTGTCTTGGATAGTTTGCGTTTCGGTGAGCTGAACAACGCCACAACTAAGCATCTATTAGATGGTGTAATTGACGGTATTGCCGGCTATGGAAATGCCATTGGTATTCCAACGGTTGGTGGTGAAATCGGGTTTGATGCTGTTTATCAAGGTAATCCACTAGTTAACGTGATGAAAAAGTCTAAGCCGGTTCTACGCACGTTTTGGTCACGTAATGAACGTGTGTTACAAGGGCCAGGTGAAGGTGCCGGTATCTTAGATATTGGTGATGGCCAAGCAGTTGTTTTCAAGGCAGAATCTCACAATCACCCATCAGCTGTTGAACCTTATGAAGGGGCTGCCACGGGGGTTGGCGGTATTCTACGCGATATTTGAGGCGTTGGTAACCGAATGACAACAGCAACAACCACATATGAACCAACCGCAGAAATGGTTCGTGATGAAAAAATTTATCTTGCGTGGGGTCTAACGGAAGCAGAGTACGACTTGATTGTCGCCAAGTTGGATCGACTACCAAATTACACAGAAGCTGGCTTGTTTTCCGCCATGTGGTCAGAGCACGTTTCGTATCGCGTTACGCGACAATAACCAAATTATCTTTAAGTATCGAACAAATGTTAACGGTTCGATGGATCAAATTGCCGGCATTTCAAACCGAAATGGTAATGTATTCGGCATGATGCCACACCCAGAGCGAGCAGTCGATGCATTGCTTGGTAACACGGATGGTCAGGCATTTTTCAAAAGTTTGTTAACCCCAATTATGACTTTCCAAATTTTGACTGAAGCCGGTTTATTGCCAGGACAACTCATGATGAATGAGCATCCAGGTTTCATTTGCGATGAAGTACCACTTGAAATTGTGAATCAGACATCACGCTTCTCAAAGGCATATGAAACGCAAACAGTGACCTTGCCAGTTGCCCACGGTGAAGGTCGTTATGTTGCTGATGAA
Source organism: Weissella confusa (assembly GCA_014332815.1). Lineage (GTDB taxonomy): Bacteria > Bacillota > Bacilli > Lactobacillales > Lactobacillaceae > Weissella > Weissella confusa_C. The sequence goes on from JACSZT010000009.1 coordinate 170,665, forward strand.
GCGACATTAGAGCAAGACTTCGGTGTCGACGTCGCATTTGTCGATGAAAAAGCGACGTCACTAGCGGGTTTTGATGCAGTCTTTCTGCCGGGTGGCTTTTCATATGGCGACTATCTTCGAACTGGGGCGGTTGCACGCTTTGCACCTGTGATGGACGCCGTTCGAGCAGCAGCTGATGACCACAAATTAGTGGTTGGTATCTGCAACGGTTTTTGAAGTCACAATGAGCAATGCTGATGAGGCAGCGGCCTACGATGAAGCGGTGGCCTATACGGAAGCACTTCTGATTAACCCAAATACTGAAACGTATCGAATTGACCTACTTAAGTCAGTGGAGGCGTAAACATGAAAGCAGCAGTGGTTCGTTTTCCAGGCTCTAATTGTGATTTTGATATGTATTATGCCTTTCGGAGAAGGCGATTTGCGTGATGGATATGAAATTGTATTGCACCGTTTGAATGAAACAAAAGGAGAATAACCCATGTTTTTAGCTAAGATTTACGTTACATACAAGCCCTCAATTCTTGATCCACAAGGCGAGGTTATCAAATCAGCGTTGCATCGCATGAATTTTGAAACGGTCGAAACTGTGACGCAAGGTAAGTCTTCTGACATAACGGCGCGTGTCAACCAATTGCTGACCGAGAAGTTTAAAACAATCGGGATTACGCTACTCGATTTCAAAATTGAATTTGGTTTAGACGACCAAGGTGCATTGGTCTTGGGAGATGAACTATCACCAGATAACATGCGCTTGATTGACGATGCAACTGGCGCTTCGCTTGATAAGGATGTTTTCCGCCAGATGTTGCCAATTGAGGTGGTTGTTCGAAATTTTGCGGCGGGTCATTTTGCGTCACGTTTTGATGTTGAACCGATGACACCACTGGTTCCAGTGGTTAATGAATATTACTACAAGCGTGATGATTTGGATGATCCAGCGCTGAACGCTTCACAAGCGGTGGCATTAAAGTTAGCAACACCGGCGCAGTTGGCAGAGAGCGATCCTAAAATTCTTTGGTTGCATAGTCTGGATCAAGCGACTGCGTTGAACGGTAAGCAAAAAGAACATATTCCGGATAAAGGACGTTTGACGACACAAATTAGTGGCTTACTATTCGAAATGCTGAATCAAGCTGGTATTAAGACACATTATTTGTCGCCAGTTGATGAGACGGATATTTTGGTTGCGCGTTTGACGGGAGTTGGTAGACCATCCTGAGTGGCATATACATGATTACGGCAAGGATGAGGTTAAGCCGGGACGTAAGATGGGGCATATCACCGTGACAGGATTACGAGAAATGAAGGCATTACGTGCATGGGGGCATCAAAAGGGATGATTACACAAGAAGCATTGCTAACAACGGGTAAAGCGAAGGCCGTATACGAAACTATTGGCTGGTGATCAGGTATATGTAAACGAATTAGCACCGCGCCCGCACAATTCAGGTCACTTCACAATTGAAGCAACCAATGTTTCACAATTTGAAGGACATGTGCGTAGCGTGTTGGGATTGCCGATTCCGGAAATTAAGCAGTGGGCACCAGCAATGATGTTGAATTTATTAGGGGATGACATCAATCGTGCTCGCCGCGTGATGGTTGCCCGAGATATCTCAGGTGACATTAGGACTTGGCCAGTGACGGTTAATGAGCATCAAAATCACATTTTGCATGTGTCAGCTGCACCAGCGTCACTATCAGATAAGATTGCTGACGAGATTGCGCACATCGCCAAAACATTAGCGAATGCGTTGAACCTCGTTGGCGTGCTTGGCATTGAGATGTTTTATGTCGTTGCGTTGGATGCGAGTTGCCATAAGGTATCATTACCAGCAATCCTGAAAACTGTTGAAGGCGGTTATGACGGTCACGGTCAGTGGGATATTCCAAATCAGGAAGCTTTAGCAAACTTACTGGCTCATTGGGATGTCCCAGTTAATACACCAATGATTTTGGAAAACCAGATAACGTTTGATCGCGAGCTCTTACGCAATTTGGCGGATATCGCCGATGTCATTACGTATGAATTTGAAAATGTCAGTCAAGAAGCGTTGGCCAATGCAGTGCCAGCTAAGCAGTTGCCGCAAGGTACGCAACTGCTACATATCACGGCTAACCGCTTGCGTGAAAAAACATTTATCGCGGATTTGGGATTGCCAGTTGCGCCATTTGCGGCCGTCGATGGGAGCAGTTACATGACTAAACCCATTTTGCCACCGGCCACACTTGGAATTGTTGGTGGCGGACAACTTGGCCAAATGATGGCCTTAGCGGCTAAGCCAATGGGATATCGCGTGGTGGTGCTGGACCCACAGATTAACGCACCAGCTGCCCAGATTGCGGACCAACAGTTGGTTGCAAATTACGATGACGAATCTGCGTACTCAATGGGGTTGATTCATTATTGAGTATCGTCCAAATGCCAGCGGGTGTGCCGGTTGGAACAGTCGCCATTGGGGAGGCTGGGGCTAAAAATGCTGCGTATTACGCCCTTCAAATGCTGTCAATCACAAACCAGACGTTGGCGACACAATTGGAGACATTCCGTGAGCAACAAGCACAAAAAGCACGTGAGAGTGGGCAATTTGAGGTAACAGTCGAAACACATATAATTTCAGCCCATCGTATGCCAACTGAGATTGCGACGTATGCGGCGAATGCTCGCGAAGCCGGGGTGGACGTAATCATTGCTGGCGCTGGTGGGGCGGCGCATTTACCCGGGATGGTCGCTGCGCAAACTACCTTGCCTGTTATCGGTGTACCGATGAAGACGAAAGTAAAACGATTAAACACGAATATTTATTTTTCATTTGTATTACTTTGTGAATAAAAACTGTACATTTAGAATGAATGGTGGTTAAATCATCTTGTAAATACGAACGAAAAGAATGGGGAGAAGATAATGAATCGTGTTTCAGTAATAATGGGATCGATATCAGATTGGCCAACGATGAAAGAAGCGGTGGCGATTTTGGCTACGATGGCTCGTCGTGATGATTTGTTTGAGATGTCTGAACGATTGGATATCCCATTCATTACAATCGAACAAATTAGTGCTTACATGACGGTGCCAGCTGTCTAATTAAAATGATGAGAGGTTCGGATTCACATCCGAACCTCTTTTTTTGTTAAAAGCATCAGGTTAAACGAGAATGTTTGTTTAATTTTATGAACTGCTACAACGATTCGACAAATTGCCAACCCAACTGCCACGCGTGCCGACTTCAATGCACCTGGTCACACACAACCGTTGACGGCCAAGGAAGGCGGTTTGGCAACGCGTATTGGTCACACAGAAGCCGCCGTTGATTTGGCACGCTTGGTTGGATCAGAACCGGCCGCCGTTATTATTGAAGTCTTGAAGGAAGATGCGCCAGAAACGGTTCACATGATGTTGCGTGAGGCGGCCGGTTTGATGTGCACGCCAGTTGGGCCTGAAATTGCAGAACGTTTGGGATTTACGGATATGGTGGCTGAGTCAACAGACCCACATCAAACGCCATTCACATACACGGTTGATGGTACATTTGAAGCCACTGGTGTAACAACCGGTGTGTCAGCGATGGATCGAAACAGTTTGTCCGTAAGCTTAGTTGTGTAACCAAATCACTTCGGATGGCTAAAAGGAGAAGTTTTAATCATGAAGACGACGTTTGACACAGTTGCTGATGCATTGACCGTATTGCGCCAAGGGGGCGTTATCATCTTGGCAGATGATGAAAGCCGTGAGAATGAAGGTGATCTTGTCGCACTTGCCCAAGATATTATAACCTCATGATGGGGTTGTCTTTTTTTTTGTGCGTTAGTGGTGACACTAATTACGAACAATAATTGCTTAACATCATCAACTAAATAATTCCAACCGTATTCGAAACGATTCAACAACTTTTGGAGAGCGCAGTTAACGTTTGAAAAACGAATGTTCGGCCAAATGAAAGTTTAACCAGCTGAAAGTGGGTTGTATCGATCAAATCCAGCTGAGTTCAAGGTTATCAAGACCGGTTATGGACAAGATGCTTATGGTATCGGTTTCCGTAAGGGTGACGTGACGTTACGTGAAAAGGTAAACGGTGTGATTAACGAGTTCAAGAAGGACGGCACACTGGACAAGATTTCTGAGCGCTACTTTGGCACAAAGAATGCAGATTAACTGATTTAGGAGATTGGGAAGACGCTGGCTGCACAAACTGGTTCAGCTGGACTAACGTTGTTTAACGATAAGCCAAAGGTGTTGAAGAGCTTCCTTGGGTCAGCACCCGTGCAATACGACACTTTCGACAAGGCGTTGAACGACTTGCAAGTTGGCCGAGTAAACGCGGTATTGATTGATTCGGATTATGCGCGTTACTATGTGGCGCACGGAAAGGTTAAGTTTCAAGCGATTGACTGGTCGATGAAGGAAACTGAACTTGATACGGGTCACATCGACATGATTTGGAATGGTTATACAATTACACCAGCCCGTGCTAAGAAGGTTGCCTTCTCAGTGCCATACCACAATGATTCCCAAGTGTTGGTGACGATGCAACGTGATCACATTAACACGATTAAGGATATGGAAGTGCTAGCCTTGCTGGTTGGATTTGTTTGGTACCGCACGACGCACGCACAAGACACTTGGCGCCAAATGACGGCTGATAAAACCGTGGTGGTGGGCTTGGATGATACGTATGTGCCAATGGGCTTCCGTGACAAGTCTGGTAAGTTGGTTGGTTATGATGTTGATTTAGCGCGTGCAACGTTCAAAAAGCTGGGCCGGCGTGTTATCGCTGTGATTAAGCAATTGCAGGCGCAAGGCGTGACGCAATTGATTGTTACCCACGATTTGCCATTTGCTGAGGCTGTGGCTGATAAGACCTTTGATTTTGGGACGGATGTTGAACGATAGGGGGCTGTCGCAATGAAAAAGAAGATTAACTGGCGCCGACAGATTATCGGTAACGGTATTGTACTAGTTGAGTCAAAAGATGAGGCGGCTGAAAACGCAGACCGTTTGCTAGCTGACTTGGGTTTGACAGCTCAAGCGGATCAATATCCATTCCAATTGTCTGGTGGACAAAAGCAACGTGTTGCTATCGCACGCGCACTTGCTATGAAGCCTGGTATTTTGGCTTATGATGAACCAACATCTGGTTTGGATGCGGAATCAACTGTCGGTAAGACAACGTTCTTGCGAATTGTTGCTGGTTTGCTACCGGCGGATCAAGGTGAGTTGATTTTGAATGGTGAATCACTTGATTTAACTGGTGAACGTACTGGTGCGCAAGTTGGGGTTATTTTTCAAGATTTCAATTTGTTTCCACAATACACGGTTAAGGAAAATGTGATGTTGACGCCACAAATGGTGCACAAATATTTGATTTTGACGGCAGTCGCTACAGTGTTGCTACGTCGCATCGAAACGAATATGAACTACTATCGTTAAGGAGTAAGGTAAATGCTAGAAATTAAAAACTTAGCTAAGTCATATGACACGCGCACGATTTTTAAGAACATGAATCTTACGGTTAACGACGGTGAGGTTTTGAGTATTGTTGGTCCTTCAGGTAATCGCTGGCAAACGATGCGTAAGATTGTGTTGCCACAAGTGGTTAAGATTGTGATGCCATCGGTTGGAAACGAAGTGGTAACGTTGGTTAAGGATACGTCTTTGGTCTATGTTATCGGTTTGGGTGACCTGATGCGTGCTGGTAATATTGCGGCGTCACGTGACGTTACGTTGGCCCCATATCTACTAGTCGGCTTGCGAGGCACGCCATTGTTGCTTCAAATTGTGTTTGTCTACTATGGATTGAGTCTGGCTCACATTGTGACATTCCCACGGTTTGAAGCCGCGGTCATTACATTTATTATTAACTATGCTGCGTACTTCGCTGAGATTTTCCGTGGTGGATTACAAAGCATTCCACAAGGACAATATGATGGTGCGAAGGTGCTTGGTCTAACTGCAGGAAATGGAGTACAAGGTATGGATTACATGATGCAAATTATGCCAAGTTTGCTGGATGGGCTTAAGATGACCATCGGTGTCTTCGCATTAACTTTAATTGGATCAGTGCCGTTGGGAATTTTGGTGGCTTTGGCATTGAAGTCAGATATCTTCTTGTTGCGCTGGGTAACGAACGGTTATATCTGGGTAATGCAAACCATCGGCCTAGATGAACCACACCCATGATTATCGATACATCACAAAATGTATCCGGATCGTCTCGTTATAGGCGCGCGCCTGGTTTAATCAGGGGCTAGAGTGTTGGTTGGTAACAACTAACAAAATTGAGGTGGAACCACGATTTTTATCGTCCTCAAGTAACCTATTTTTGGGTTGCTTGAGGACTTTTTTAGAGCCTACAATGTTGATGATAGTGACTTGAATGGGCGTTTGCCATCATTGAATTCGAAGTCACGATCACGTTCAATTCGTTAGTCTAGTTTGAAACGGTTGACTTACGACACTAATTACTTTAAAGTAATTCCATAAAGATTTGATTGGACGAGTAGTCTAACGTCGGTGCTAAGAGAGTTGCGCAGAAGCTGGGAAGGCGTCTGGTTCGTGTCGATGAGCATGTATTTGGTGTTTGATTACGCTGGGTTTGGAATCATCAATCTAACGAACTTGAACATTCCGGATTTCATTATTTTCCACATGTTCCCAACATTGATTATTAATTTGATGTTGTTGGTCTTAGTTTATGGTCTACTAAATTATTGGTACCATGCAACACGTCAGCCGGATATTTGGATGATGCCGGTACTGACTGGCACGGTTACGCAGATGAAGGAACGTAGTCTATATATCGCGGCGTTCTTGGGCGGCTTACTATTTGATATTTTTTATTCTGGTCTAATTGGTATTTCAATGATTGGATTCCCGCTGACGGTTTGGTTAGCAAGCAAACTCCAACGTTACCTACCAACATCATTTATGTCATCAGTGGAGGATAATATAGTAGAAGCTACAAACAATCGTAGTGCTTAATGGAGAAGATAAATGTTGAAATACGTGCACACCTCATGGTTACATTTTGTTCTGGTGTATATCGCAATCATGCTAGATGGGGGGATTGCGCTGTACTTTGCACCAGTGCTATTTAAGATGCCGATGTCGGCCAGCCCATACTTATCATTGATTGTCACTGATTGCATTAAACCGGCTGTCATTGACCAAGACTCCTGCGCATCATAATTGAGTTTTTGCATGAATCTAGTCCCTTCTGAAGTGTCTCTCTCTCCTCAGAACACTTTTAGTTTATCAGCAGTCCGAAAAGTTGGCTAGGGGGTTTTTAAGAGTCGTGCAATAAATGTGACATTTTGTTGACGTTCGACAAGGGGTACGAGGGTATGCTCACTTGGGGCGTGGACGTGAAATTGTTGCAACCGGAACGGACGATTAGCGATTATCGCCGCACCGGTAAGCCCGACCTCTAAACCTTGACCGGTGTCACGGACATAGTTGGCGTTGAGATCGTAGTACAATTCTAATGACGCAGGGTAGTCAATGCTGTCAGCGGTTTTGCTTGTAATGGCAATAGGGTAGTGGTAATATGACCGGTTAGTTGGTAATAGATCAGTGACCTCACATGAGAAAACCGACTCATCATTAATCCGGCTTAAAATGTTAGCGAACGTTTCTGATGGGGCACCCAATTGTAAAAAGACACCAATAACTGCCAATCTACCATCGGCAGCCTCGTGCACGAAATGAATTTCACCGTCATATGACTCCCCGTAGAAACGCAGGGTGTGACGTCTTTTCTATTTGTCTTGGTAATACAGGACGTGGCGCCCGTTTAAAGGCTGTAAATGACGATTATTATGGTCGTAGTGCACGTGGAATTCAGCTAACTGTTCCGCTGAAATTGTCATGGGTTGTTCTAAAACATACCAGTCAACGTTTTCAGATAACGGTGGCGTCGTTAGTGAGCCAATGGCGATCTTGTAACGACCAGCGGTTTGGGTGGTGTAACGCCAGCCGGACTTTACGTTGGTAAGGTACAAAAAATTAGTCAAGACGACTACGGTCTATCAAAGAAGATTTACATCAATCCGGCAACGGACTTTAACAATATTCCAGTTGTTAGTGTGGCTATTCCACAACAATAGCAAAAAAAGACGTCACGCTCTGCCATTGGTCGTGTGTCTGAGGTCAACACAACAAACGCTAAGGTTGAGTTGTTGTCTGATGATAGCCAAGTGGCGGATCGTTTTGCAATCCGTGTGGCTAACAAGGACGGTGAGGTTGTCGATGGTATTGTCACAAGTTTCAATCAAGAAAAGAACTTGATTGTGATGGGACAAATTACATCTGATGTTTCCTTGGAAAACCAACTTCAAACGTTGCAAGCCGAAAATCGCGCATTGAAAGATCAATTGCAAATCGAAAACACGTTAACGGACTATAAGGTCGTTAACGCGGTCGTTATTTCACGTTCACCAAGTAATTGGCAATCACAGCTAATTGTTAACAAGGGATCAAATGCAGGCATCAAAAAGGGAATGTCTGTCATGGGTTCTGGTGGTTTTCGAGCACAAAACTCTCAAAAAGAACCTTCTTTGCCAACGCGTGTTGTGTCCGACGTTTCAGGTTGGGTATCAAGTGTTGTCAGTTCACCGGTTAAGGCAGTTAGTGGTGGATATGAGGCAGTCTCTGGATTGCTAAACACGTACAAAGAAAATCAGGCATTGACGGAAAAGGTTGACGACTTGGCACAAGCGAAGGTCGAAGCATTGAAGTCAATCGATGTTTTGAAGAACAACTAATCAATTTTAACGATAACGCCGCACCATTCGGTGTGGCGTTATTTGTTAGCAAAACTGACGAAAGGCATGTTTGATATGAAGAATATCTTAACTTCACGACGTTTGGTTGTAGCGGTTATCGTTGCAATCGTGACAATCGGTGTTATTGTCATTAGTTCAGCTGAAATCATCGTTGCCATCAAGGAAACTTTGGAAGAGACGTCACCAGAAATTGCTGCTGATGTTATTGACCACGGTATCGTTTTGACTGGTGGTGGTGCTATGTTGAAGCACCTTGATGAAGTTATTGCTGAAGCAACTAAGGTGCCAGTATTCGTTGCGCCAGAGCCATTGGATGCAGTTGTCATCGGTACTGGATACATCCGCCAAAAGTACTCAGTATTGATTGGTGAGCAAACAGCAGAGCGTTTGAAGATGGAAGTTGGATCAGCTGATGTTGAAGCTGCTAAGGACATGGAAGGTACAACGGCTCGCGGTCGTGACTTGGTAACTGGTTTGCCAAAGACAATCGACATCGAAGCAACTGACGTGGCTGAAGCTATCAAGGATGTCATTGCGCGTGACGCGTACGTTATTGAGGAGCCATTCGCTGCCGCTGTTGGTGCTGGTTTGCCAGTTATGGAACCAACGGGATCAATGGTTGTTGACCTTGGTGGTGGAACGACTGATGTTGCCACAATTTCATTGGGTGGTATCGTATCATCACGTTCAATCCGTATGGCTGGTGATAAGCTTGATGAAGCAATCATGTCACCTGGTTCAATCAAGGCTATTCGCCCAATGCGTGATGGTGTAATTGCCGATTACGAAACAACTGTTGCGATGTTGAAGTACTACTTAGGTAAGGCCCTAGGTGGTCGTGGATCAAAGCCATACGTTACAATCGGTGTACCATCTGGTGTAACGGCTGTTGAGCGTCGTGCCGTTATCGATGCTGCGCGTGTAGCTGGCTAGTAAAGAAAAGGGATAAAAGCCGTGTTTTCATTTGGAACTCGAAATGTCGGAATCGACCTAGGAACTGCCAACACGTTGGTATACATTGAAGGTAAGGGAATCGTCTTGCGCGAGCCATCAGTTGTTGCGCGAAACACAAAGACTAACGAGGTTGTTGCTGTTGGTGCAGCAGCTCGTGATATGTTGGGTCGTACAGATGCAGGTCCATTTTTTTGACTTTATGATTATTGGTTCGGGTGGGTTTGTGAGTCTAAGAGCGACAGGCGAGCTACCAAAAATCGGCCTCGAAACCCTGTATGATTTATGGACGGATGCTAATAAGTTGTGATACACTAAATAAGAAATTAATGTGGCGTTTTTATGTAGTGCCATACGATGAATGATAATAAAAAAACTACGGGTGCTTGAGATACAGCAGGTTGCGCAAGGCACATTGGATGGCGTCGCAATTCACCCGCGGGACATCTTTAGGCGATTAGTGGCGTTGAATGCGTATGGGTTTATTCTGGTTCATAACCATCCTAGTGGCAATCTAAAAGCGTCGTTAGCGGATCGTCTTTTTATGCGTCAACTTGCATATTGCAGCACCCTCTTTTTTATTTTCATTATACGCGTTGACCACAAAAAATCACATTTTTGGAAAAATCGACGCTTATTGCCTCTTTATTACTGGAGGTGCGAAGATATGTTACAAACAATTAAGTCAGTTGCTGATTTAGGTAATTACTTAGCAAGAAAGTATGGGGATCGCCCACAGGAAAGTTGTTGGCTAATTGCGGTGAACACACGTTGAACTGTAATTGGATCAGCGTCGGGCTCTTCTCCAAAAACAATTGATTGTTGGTCGAAGTAGAGATGACGAGATTCGTTTTCGCCGAATTCAGTTGGCAAATCAAACACTTCACGGTAAAAGCGAACCGCACGAGCAACATTTTTGCTTGGAATGCGAAGTGGGGTAAACTTACGAACGCGCATTTAAAAAACTTGAAAAGGAGAGTTGAACGGCATGTTCACTCTCCTTTTATGTTACTTGTTGGCAATTACTTCAATGTGATTGCCCTCAAAATCGTCGAGATGGAAGATGATGTGGCGACCATCTTCTGACTCGGTTGCTGGCTTAGCTTGTGTGACGTAGTAGTTAATGAAGTGGTTTTCGACCGTTTCCTTGTGATCACGAACGGTTACATTGGATGGCTAACCAAGCTAAGAGTGCGATGAGCTTTGCTTGGTGGGCGACTGTCGTTAGCCAGTTGGAGAACCACGAGTGGGAGGCAGTGAAGCAACAAGTTGCAAACGCTGCGGCCATTGGCATGACTGATATGGCTGATTTAGCCGAAGAGTTGGTAACCGTTTGGTATCAACGCGCTGAAAATAGGTAAAAACGCGAAATGGACGTGGCACTTTTGTATCCAGTGATTGCGGAAGTTGAGCAAAAGGATGCTTTCAACTATTTGTCAGTTATTTGGCAAAAGGCTTGGCCTCACGGTACGATGGAACGCTTAAACGCGACGACGGCTCGTTATTTAATTGAACTGCTTAAGGCAGACGAATTTGATTTAGAGACATTTAAACAGGTAGCTGCAAACCGTAAGCGTGATCCTGAGACAATTAAGGAAGTTAGTCGACGTAGCTACCAACTATTCCGCAACACCATGGCGCGCGGCTTCTTGCGCGTGGCGAGTTTGGCGGATGTGCTTCACGCACGATTGATTCCTGATGAGCATGCACAGATTGCCCAACAGATTTTGATTGATTCATTTGAAGCCGTTAAGATTTGGCACATTCCTGTCCGGGAATTGGCGAACATCGGTATTAGCCGAAACCGTTACTACCGTTATTTGAATGAAGAAAACGATTTGCCTGCTGAAGGGTTCATTTCGTTGATGAGTCATTTGCTTTTGACGGGTGCCGAGATTAATACAGAATTGGTTAACGGGCAAGATACAGTTGAAGGATTGATGTATGAGTTGCTAGACCACGAACTGTTCGGGCTTTTTTACTGAAAGAAAAGTAAGCATTTTTTGTTGAACGTATGTTCCGTGGGTGGTACACTCAAACATGAGCGTACGGGCACGATTGTGCAGAGAAATAATTATATAGAGAGATTTGTTTAGAAGGTAAAACGAATGAGCTTAATTAATCGTGAACGAATAAATGAAATTCGACAGGCAAATTAAGCACGGTGATTTGCTTGCCACGATGGATATCGAAGCGGTTAAGGCAGCGGGTAAGCTTGCCACAACAATGGTTATCTTCATGAGCTTGGCTGAAAATGCTGAAGTTAAGGTAGATGACGAGGATATCTTTGATGGTATCGGCGGCAACTATGTTGGACGCGTTATCTTTTAATCACATATAATTAAGGAAGCTCGAGATGGTTTCGCTATCGAACCATCTGATAACAACATTACTGCGCCATTGGATGCTGAAGTAACAATGGTTGCACCAACGAAGCACGCCATCGGTTTGCGTACTGAGAGTGGTTTGGAAGTGTTGGTTCACATGGGAATCAACACCGTTGAAATGAACGGAGAACCATTTGACGTGAAGGTATCAGTTGGCGATAAGGTATTCGTCGCTGATAACGTTGAAAAGATTTACAACGGTGAAATTTCTTCTAAGTTGGAGAATCCGTTGTCTGCTAAAGAAGCAAAGCCGGTTGATGATACACCAGCTGGTAAGGAAGAAAACTTCTTTGCGGTTGCTAACGGATCATTGCTTCACCTTGAGCACGTTCAAGATGAGACGTTTGCTTCAAAGATGATGGGTGTTTGGTCAGCACTTGGTGGGGATGCCTCAGCTAAGGAAAACTTGACGTACCTTTACAACTGCACGACCCGTTTGCGTTACAAGATGACGGATACGTCATTAGCTGACGTTGACGCTTTGAAGAAGACACCTGGTGTTATGGGTGTTAATGTTTTGGATGATCACCAAATTCACATTGTTATCGGTCCGGATGTACACAAGCCATACATGTTGCTTGTTCAAGGTCTTGTATTTGCTGTTTTGTACTATGCAATCTTTACGTTTGCGATTAAGAATTTTAACTTGATGACGCCTGGTCGTGACCCTAAGGATGACGACGATGCGGCTAACAACGTGCAAGTCGGTAAGGCTGCGACGGTTGGTGGCGAAGACAAGTATCTTCGCACAGCTCGTATGATTGCTGCCTTCTTCACTGGTGTAACGGAACCATTGGAATTCTCATTCATGTTCGTAGCATGGCCTTTGTATGTTATCCACGCTATTTTGATGGGATTGTCATTGGCAATTGCAGCCTTCTTCCACTGGACGTCAGGATTTACGTTCTCAGGTGGATTGGTTGACTACGTTTTGAGTTTCTCAATGCCTTTGGCTAATTTCTGGTTTAACATTGCTGGTATTAATGATATCGGAAATTACTGGGCATCAACTGGTACGAAGGGTATCACGGGTATGTATCAAGCTGGATTCTTCCCAGTTATGATGTTCGGATTGCCTGCCGGTGCATTTGCGATTTACCGTCAAGCTCGCCCAGCGCAAAAGAAGCGTGTTGGATCATTGATGTTGGCTGCTGGACGTTCAGTGCCTATCATTTCTGCGGTGGCGATGTTGGTCATCTCAGTTGCACTGTTGTTTGTGTGGCCACCAGTTTACACAGGTTTGGTAACGTTTGCTAAGTTCATCTCAGGACTTGGTTGGGTTGGTGCCGGTTTGTATGGATTCTTCAACCGTATGTTGATTCCAACGGGATTGCACCACGCGTTGAACTCTGTCTTGCCAGTATTCTTGTTGGCACCTGCACAAATTGCTACGTTGACGAATGTGAAAGTCGCCCACGTTAATCCAGCGTTTGAAGCGTTGGTTAATAACAACGTCTTGCTTGGAATCGTAGCTGGACTAGTTGCCGCTGCTTTGTACAACCGCTTTAGTGAAGTTCGCTTGCCAACAGCGCTTGCGTTCTTTAGTGGAAACGCTTTGTTGGTTGGTATTGGAAACTGGATTATGCGCATTGATGGTACAGTCGCCCAATCGATTGGAAACTTTTTAGCGATTGCCGGTAACGGTGTCTTGGGCCAATTGGCATTGTTGTTTGCTGTCGGTCTTGCGCTTGGTATGGTGCAAAAGAAGGAAGCCGGCGCCGTGGCCTTGGCTGCGGTTGTGGCATATGAGTTAAGAAAAAGGTCTATACCAACTATTGCGTGGTATAGACCTTTTTAGCATTGTCAAAATAGGGCATAAGCGTAAAATAGATAACATTGGTATACAAAATATCTTTAGGATTTATAAGTAGGGGATTTACAAATGAAGGACTATCTACAACGAATGGGTCGTTCATTGATGTTGCCTGTTTCAGTTTTGCCAGCTGCTTAGTGTTGACTACAAGATTCGTGCCACGATTGTGGATGGTAACAATCCTGTTTTAGCTGATCAATGGGCAGCTGATTTAGCTGAATTATTCCCGGATGTTGTTGTTGAACGTAGCATCATCGGACCTTATATTGGTGTTCACACTGGTGAAAAGGCAATGGGTCTTATCTGGGCACGAGACTACAAAACATTGGAAATGGTGTTGTTTGCCGTTGATGAAATTCGTCATTTGCAACGCACCGGTCGCATCTCTGGTGGGCAAGCAACGTTAGGTTCATTGCTTAACATTAAGCCATTGCTAACGTTTGAAGACACAAAGATTATTGCTATTGGTAAAGAGCGGGCTATGAAGCGTGCTTGGAAGAAGATTGAAGCTGACTTTCAGGCGGTTCACGTATCAGGAATTTCAGGTGCATTCTCATCACTTGAATCATTGGCTGGTACGGTCGAGAACATTAAGGTGCATGTGTGGGATTCACAAATTGCAGCTAGTGGGGCAGGCAATCAAGCTAAGTTGGCGGCTGAAATGGTTGCTGCTGGCAAGGACGTCCAAACTATCTTGGCTCGCTTGGAAGAGCTACGTGCCACAACAAGAATCAATGATCCTATTATGATGGGTGAGCAAGTTTTTCGTGAAAATGAGAGCTGGGCATCACAAGAGGAGTTCTACACATTTCAACGAACAGCTGAACCGGCTTTGACGACATCACAACCCGAAATCGGGGCGTTCATGACGAAGTTTGATGAATTGGCTGAGGCAGGTTACACGGACGTAATCGTTATCGTGTTGTTGTTTTGGCATTTGCAGGTGGTGTACCAGTATTGTTGGTTGGTTTTTGGTTAGGGTCGCTATTCTAACCGTTTCGTGTTAAATTGATACACGACATATACAATTTTTGGAGTTGGATATATTATGAGTAAGATTGCAGTTTTAGTTGATAGTTCTAGTTACATTGCGCCAGCTGATTTGGCAGCATTGAACATCTATCGGCTTGGATGGTGATGGTTATTAATTTAACAGCGGCCTTCTTAATTGGTATTTTGTTCGGTATGCATTTGCTAGTTTTGCAGAATACATTTTGGGCGACGGGAATCATGGGTGGTTATTCTACTTTTTCAACCCCAATCGTTGAATTAGCTAATGGCTTACCTAATCAATCAGAACGTACCCGTGTCTTGCTGAAAACATGGCTAATTGGCTTTGTCTATATTGTCTTAAGTATTGTCGGCGGTGTATTAGTTGTGTATGCTGGCCGTGCACTAGCTGAAAAGGTGGTGGCTTAAATGTTAATTCAAGTTGGCTTAGCAGGTTTAGGGGCTGTTATCGGATCGATGGGACGCTTTTCATTATTGGAAATTGCACCGAAAGTTTTCGGGACAGCTAGACTACTTATTCAAGTACCTGATTTTCCATTATCAACGTTGGTCATCAATTTAACGGGCACTTTCTTATCAGCGTTTCTGGTTGTGGTATGGTCTAAGAAAATCACTTTGGCGCAACCGGTTGCTGATTTTATCATGGTTGGAGTGCTGGGTGCTTATACCACGTATTCAACGGCTATATTAGATATGGTTAAACATGGGCCAATGGCGATTTCATCTTACAAGTTGGGGATGAATTGTCATTGCTAACTGACGAGGCACAGTTCAAACAAGTTTGGACCGTTATGCAAGATTTGAATAAGGAAACGGAGCAACAAAATGGATAAGTTATTTTGGCAACGTTTGGTAGCTGTAGGAGTTGGTGGCTTTTTTGGTGGCGGACTGCGAGAGCTAGTCGCGGTGGTGAACCAATTTATGAGTCATTGTTGGCTCGCTTGCGTTTGCCAGATCAATTATCAGCATTGCGTGGTCGTTTAGAAGAAATGACGTTCGTTGTGGCGCCTGGTAGTGCGTTGGAAGATGCAGAAGTGCGTCAACTGCAATTGCCACGCGGTGTTTTGATTCAACGCATTCGTCGTGGTAGTGAAGAACACTTGCTGCTTGTTTATTTTGGATTGCTTGCACCAGTCAATGTGATGAATATGATGATTGTCGGGATGGCTGGTTATTTCGCAAGTATTTCAAAAGCCCCATTTACAGCTATCGTGTTGATTGCTGAAATGGTGGGGTCGATGACCCACCTGGTTGCCATGGCAATTGTAGCGTTGATTGCTTATCTAGTGGTCGACTTCTTGCGGGCACCGCAAGCCCTTGGTGGTGGGGCGAGCTTGATTTTGCATGACGCTAACTTTGTGCCGACGATTAGTGTCTTGGTTGGTCTAATTATTTTGCGCTTTGTGTACTCAACCATTGCGTTTGGTTCAGGGGTGCCGGGTGGTATCTTCTTACCAATTCTAACGTTGGGAGCGTTGTCAGGTGCTTTGTTTGGTGCTATAAGTATGACGAATTTGCATAACTTGCCGTTAGTTGATTATGCCTGGTTACCAGTATTGGGTATTTTGTTGGGCTTGTTTGGTTACGCTTATCAGCGTGCAACCTTGTGGGCACCAAACATGTTTCGTTGGTTAAAGTGGCTACCACGCCATTACCACTTTATTGTTGTGTTCCTGTTATTGATTCCAGTTGGTATCGCACGTAACAACAAGTTAATGATTGCGATGGGTGCGGCGGCTGGTTTGTCAGCTGCATTTGGTGCGCCGGTCGCTGGTACATTGTTTGTACTTGAAGAGGTTTATCGCACGTTCTCAATGCTGGTATGGCTTGGTGCGTTGACGAGTGCCGTTGTTGCGGACATGGTATCAGTTAATGTTTTTGGCTTAACACCAGTGATTAACGGGTCTGGTATTCCACAGGTTGAAGGACAGTTAGCTGGACAGATGACGGTTAATCCGTTTTCTGTGCTGTGGCGTAAATTTACGGCTGGACTATTAACAATTGGTTCAGGTGCCATGCTTGGTCGCGAAGGCCCATCAATTCAACTGGGGGCCGCGGTCGCCCAATTATATGGTGAGAAGCGTGGTTTTGATCCCGTAGTGGTCGGCATTCTGGTTGGTATCGTCGTCAGTACATTTCGTTGGTTGGTTGAGCTGATTCTAGATCAGTGGCGCTATGTCTATCATCAACTTGTTGTTTCACCAGATAAGGGGTTCTGGTTGGCCGGCACAATAATTGCCATGATTCTATTTACATTCATTGTTGGCCAAATCATTAAGGGTGACCCTAACCGGTGCCTGATTTGTTGGGTTACTTTAATCGTTATTAACATAAGCATAAGCGAGGGCAGCATTTCGGTGTTGCCCTCTTTTTTGATCACAGACATATTCACCCCATCGCGGGGACAAAAGTGGTAAATTAAAAGGTGAGTTTTTTTACGGAGGTGTGAGATGAAAATTGATCGGACACGCTTGCTAACAGTTGGTCGAGGCACACAGCAGCTTTGGATCCGAAGACTAGTGAGCAATTGATGGCGGTCACCGACGAACGCATTCGCGAAGATCATTTGACGGCCTTGATGATTACGCACCATTTGGAAGATGCGATTCAATATGGTAATCGTTTAATTATCATGTCGGCCGGGCAAATTTCATTGGATGTGTCCGGTGAAGAAAAACAACAATTGATTGGGTTGTCACGACGCTTGAAGGGACGCGGATTGACCAAGGAAAAGATGGCTGACTTTGCTAAGGTCGCTGCAACGATGGGAAATGGTTTGGATTCACGTCTGAATGTTGCGACGGGTGACTTGTCAGGTGGACAACGTCAAGCGCTATCGTTTTTGATGGCCACGCGTTTGCGTCCAGAATTGTTGTTGCTCGATGCTGGTAAGTCGACGTTGTTCAATGTGATTGCCGGGTCACTTGCATTGACGAGCGGGCACATTTACCTAGGTGATGAGGACGTGACGCGCTTGTCTGAAACCCAGCGCACGAAGTTTTTGGCACGTGTGTTCCAGGATCCAAAATTAGGAACGGCGCCTCGTATGACGGTTGCAGAAAATTTGTTGTTCGCGGAACGTCGCCACAGCTACGTAAGGTGTTGAAACTAGATAGCGTTTTGAAGAAGGGGGTTGCCTCACATGACTAAGACAAGTTTACGATTAGAAAATGCCACGGTGGTGGTTAACCAAGGCACGCCTGAAGAAAAAACAATCTTGAATAATGTTTCGTTGACGTTGAACGAAGGCGATTTTGTCACAGTGCTGGGGTCTAACGGTGTATCGTCGTCGCCTTGGCGTCAATCATCATTGGTGAGGTTGTGTTTACCGACCAAATGTCTTTGACAGATCGTTTGGTAACGATTGTCATTGGCTCTGTACTGTACCGCTTTGTATTGGTTATCGTGCTTTACTTGGGCTTCAACGCAAACGATTTGAACTTGTTCAGCGCGGTGGTACTTGGTATTGCTTTGACATTAGCTATTTTCTTGCAAACGGAACTTGGTCAAGCGTTCATTGTGACGGGTGACAACCGTGCGATGGCGCGTTCACTTGGTGTTAACACAGATAACATGACGATTATGGGGTTGATGATTTCTAATGGTTTGATTGGCTTGGGTGGTGCATTGGTTGCTCAAAATAACGGCTTTGCGGACGTTAACATGGGAATCGGTATCAAGGTGCCGATTTTGTTGGCTGGTATTTTGACAATGACGGCGGTTTACTCAATTAACCTGCGTATCATGGGTCAGGCCAACCGTTCTTTGCTTGGAAAAGGGACGCTATTTTCAGCAGATTTCCTTGATTTCTTGCCTAAGAACTTCCCAACGGTGGTTGTTGGATTGGTCATTATTGTTGTCGTAACAGCAGCAACAACACTTGGAATTGGACTCTTTTTGACTTTCCGTATCTTGGACTTTCCTGATATGACAGTTGAAGGAACTTTTCCGTTAGGGGCTGCGACGGCCGTGACATTAATTTCAAACGGTATGAATCCTGGCTTGGCGAGTTTAATCGCAGCTGGTGCAGGTGCATTGGCAGGTTTGGTGACCGGTTTGATTTACACCAAGGGTCGAAGATTTTGAAGGGTGCCAACCCTAAGACGTTGCCAGTTGATTTTACAAAGACTGGTGAATTGGTTGTGAACAAGGCCCAACTTGAGAAGTTAGGGTTAACGATGCCAAAGGGCTACGATCACGCAAAGTTCGTGAAGTAAGGAGAACGGTATGAATATTTTAGTTTCAGCGATTGGGCAAGGGCTTTTGTGGGCCTTGAAAATCATAATGTCGATGCGGTCTTTGTGCCAACTGACAACACAATTGCTGGTGCTATGACGACATTGATTAAGAATACAGACGCTGCCAAGGTGCCAGTGTTCCCAACGGTCGATACGATGGTTAAGGATGGTGGTGTCGCTGCCGAGTCAATCAACCAAAAAAACATTGGGGTCATGACTGGAAAGATGGTCCCACTCGAGGCACAATTGAAAATGATGACCGCGTTTTTGCCAGAGATGAAGACGTTGGGTGTTATCTACACATCATCGGATGATTCAGCAACCACTGAAGCTCGCAAAATGATTGCATTGGCTGAAGAAGCAGGACTAAAGGTGAAGGCGTACTCTATCGCGTCATCAAATGACTTGAACCAAACGTCATTACAAATGGAGACGATGTCGACAAAGTTTGAGAATGAGGGTGCCGCGGTTTCAGTTGGAATTGCAACACCAGCAGCTGTTGCGTTGGCAAACACAATTAATGACAAGCCAGTAGTTTTCTCAGCATCAACGAATCCGTTGAGTGCCAAGTTGGTGAAGAGTTATAACAAGCCGGGGGGTAACGTCACTGGGGTTTCTGATCAGGCGTCAGCAGGGGTCCAAGAATCAATCGCGGAACACAAAGCAGCTAAAGTTCCAACAGTGGGTGTGTTGCAATTTATGTCACACCCGGCGTTGGATGCGATTAATAAGGGTATCAAAGAGGGCTTAGCAGATAGTGGTTACACAGTGGGGAAGGACGTCAAAATTGATTTCCAAAATGCACAGGGTGATCAATCTAATTTGCGTAAGTATTGAGTCTGTGCCGACTGATTTCCGTTAACGAAAGGTCTGCACGGGTTACCGCGCAGGCCTTTCTTTTTACCGCGAAAGGGGCACGCAAGGTGACTCTTTCGCGGTTTTTATTTTGCAATTATTTACGGGGTAAAGGTTATGAACAAGAAAGTATTGACTGCTGTCGGCTTACTAGCTGCAGTACTTGTTGAGTGATGGAAGATGATGATTACAACATTGGCCTAGATTAGGTTGCATTACAAAAATTAAAATGTTATCATAATTTTCAAGATGAAACGTTAGGTGGAAACAGTTATGTTTAAGACGACAGTACAATTGAATGGTTGGTGGCGCAGCTAACGCGTCCGAACTGTGGTTGAAGCAGATTCGGTACGTGCTCTTTTGGAGTGATTGGTTGGACGGAATCGGTACTAACGTTCTTGCGTTACAACGCGAACAAGGCGTTGATGAACCTTGGTCAAGATCCACTGTTCCCTGATGGGGCTGAGGATGTTAACCCAATCGTCATGAATGGTATCTCAACGACAACTTCTAACCACGACTTCTTCTCACAAGTTGGAAATGGTTACCGTTTGGGTCAAGTTGTGTTGAACAACGTTGCTGAAATCATCAAGTTGATTCTTCGCGATGAATCAGTTCACGGAACTTACATTGGTTACAAGTTCCAATTAGGCTTCAATGAGTTGCCTGAAGATAAGCAAGAAGAAATGAAGATGTGGATGTATGACTTGTTGTTGGATTTGTACAACAACGAAGAAAACTACACGAAGCATCTATACGATGTGTTGAACACGCCAGCAGAAATTGAAGAAATTTTCGATTGGACAAATACCAACGAATTTTTGCAATACAAGGCACAACGCATTAACCAGATTTATCAAACTGGGGATGACCTACAAAAGAAGGTGGCGTCTGTATTTTTGGAAACGTTCCTGTTCTACTCAGGGTTCTACACGCCACTTTGGTACCTAGGCCACAACAGGCGTAAAATGGCTGAAAACGAACACTACTTGGTCGGGCACGTATTTGGTGGCTTGACCTTGCTGGATACGCTGCAATCACAAGATGGTATGGCATCATTGAAGAAGTCTGTTCGTACGCAACACGAAGAAGCCGTATTGAACAATATCGAGTTCATGGAATCTGTTCACGCGAAGTCATACTCATCAATTTTCGAAACTAGCTCGGAAAACGGTCAGTGAGTGAATAAATTCCTGGCCGTTTTCGTATGAAGGGGAGAACCGCGAATGACTGAAGGATATGTTGCAATCAACTGGAATAATGTTGAGGACGCAATCGACAAGGCAACTTGGGAAAAGTTGACCGAACAATTTTGGCTAGACACACGTATTCCATTGTCAAATGACTTGGATGACTCGTACTGACAAGATGACGACTCGTGATTTAAACATCTTACGTATGTATGCTTATCACAAGGGAATCAAGTCGATTTACTACGTTCGAACTTACACCGATGATATGGAAGAGTTTGGCGTGAACGAGTGTGAAAGCTGCTCAATCTGATTAATTGGAATTGGTCACATTAAAAATGTAGAGCTGGTATAATCAACACCAGAGATTGGTAAAATTTACTACCCAGCACCTTACTTGGGGACGGATACATTGCCGTACTACGAGTCAGCTTATAACTTGGATATGCGTAAGGTGATTGATGTCTATGCGACGGCACAACAACACATCGACCAAGGAATGGCATTGACGCTGTTTATGCGTTCAACGATTCCGGCTGGTTTGTATGAGTGGAAGAATGGTTAGGTTAAGGCGATTTTTGAGAAGCACCATTTCCCAACCAAGCACGACTGGGCAATGCTCAAGGAATCAATCCAAAAGCACGGTTTGTACAATGCTTATCGCATGGCGATTGCGCCAACGGGATCAATCTCATACGTGAATGATTCAACGGCATCTTTGCACCCAATCATTAACAAGATTGAGGAACGTCAAGAAAAGTATATGCACTATGGGGATGAAGAGGCGATTGACTTCACCAACGCCTACTTCTTGATGTTGAATTATTACACATTGCTAGCTTCAAACAAGATTGCTAAAGAACGTGGTGAATCATTCTTTGAGTTTGAGAAGTCAGCTTATGCCGATGGTTCATACTTTAATAAGTATTTGATGGCTGATTGGTCGCCAAAGACTGATGACTTGGGGTCAACTAACATCGTAAATATGATGGAAACGACTGATTTTGAACGTTCAGTGGACACGATGGTCCGTGCTTTGACGTTCGTTTCTGACAACTCAAACTTGGATATTGTGCCTTCAGTGCAAAATGGTAATCGCGAATTACACGCGGTTGGTTTGGGCGCAATGGGGTTGCACGCATTCTTCGCTAAGAACTTGGAAAACGAAATTTCAAAGATGCAACAAGAATCAGGTTATCCATATGTGATTAACATCGATACAGTGAATGCAGCTAATCCAATTCACGGTAAGGTTGTGTCATCAAATCTTTGCTCAGAAATTTTGCAAGTGCAAAAAGCTTCTGAAATTGGTAATGATCAACAATACTACAAGATGGGGGCAGATGTTTCATGTAAGACGTTGTCACTTGGTGTAACGGTACCAGATAAGTTCTACGACTTGATTCGTTCAAATGCTGATATGTTCTTGTTCTCACCTTATGATGTTGAACGTGAATATGGTGAGCCGTTTAATTACGTGGATATCACGGCTGAGTACGACAACATGGTTCGTAACCCACGCATTAAGAAGACTAAGATTCGTGCGCGTGACTGTGCACCAATCAAGGGTATTGCGAATGCTGCTTCAGGTGTTGTGCCAGTGATGAAGTTGTTGGAAGATTCATTCTCATACTCGAACCAAATGGGACAGCGAAATGGGGCTGGTGTGGCTTATTTGTCAGTATTCCACCCAGACATTATGGGCTTTTTGGCAACTAAGAAGGAAAACGCGGATGAAAAGGTTCGTGTGCTGATTCACCAACGTTATCAGCCGGCCACACCATCGTTTTTGAACGCCGGCCGTTCACGACGCGGTGAGTTGGTGTCATGTTTTATTTTGCAAACAACTGATGATATGAATGCGATTGGTCGTGTGATTAACTCAGCATTGCAGTTGTCAAAGATTGGCGGTGGGGTTGGTATTAACCTCTCAAACTTGCGTGAAGCATAACGTTTGTACGACTATCTAAAGAGTCAAGATTTCCAATTTAAGTCTTTCATGGCTGCGTACAAGTTTTATGCGCAATATGCTGTTAAGACCAACGACGGGGATTTTTATGTCGAAAACTATATTGATCGTGTTGCCATGAACGCGTTGTTCTATGGCGCCGGTAATGAAGAATTAGCCATGAACTTGGCTGATGAACTAAATAATGAATTAAATATTCCCAAGGATAACAGTATTCAATTGGGAAAAGACAAGGAAGCTTTGGAAGCTTTCTTGGCAGAAAATGTTCGACCAAACACACTCCAATTTGATTCTCTTCGTGATCGCTTCGATTACCTAATTGAACATGATTTTGTGGATCAAAAGATGTTGGACAGTTATTCATTTGCGTTCATTAGCTGAGCCAATCAAGGGCTTCCGACCTGACTTGTTGGCACAACTTGCCAAGGCAATGTAACAAGACGAACAACTAGTTGTTGGCAAGACTACCTAAACGTCGGTGCAGCCATGGGGGTTCCGCTTTACGTTAGGTAACACGGGGGAAAAGATATGTCACTTGCTACTTTGGACCTAGATAAGGTCACCTACTTTGATACGAAAGATAAAGGTGAATAATATGCAAAATGTTACGGTATATACGAAGAACAACTGCGTGCAATGCATGATGACGAAGAAGACGTTGGCGCAATACGGTGTCAGCTACGTTGAAAAGAATGTTGAAGAAGATGAGGCAGCATTGACTTTCTTGAAGGACCAAGGTTACCAAGCTGTGCCTGTTGTATTTACAAACGAGCAATCACAAAAAACACACCCTTTTTGTACATAACGGAAAGTTATATTTAATGATTTTGTAATAAACTATTGGGAAGACTGATATGGCGGTAAATAGCGCTGTCAAGCCTTTTTTTCTTCAAAAGTTACGCCTTGCATTCTGTTATGTACCTGACTATACTCAGAGACAGATATTAGCAAATGTCAGAAAATATAAAATGTGCGACCTCATCGGTATCAGCACTCGCATCCGAGATTTCTACGGGTTCAAAGTCAACGTCACCTTGTTCGTGAGCGAAAGTCACCAGGTTTTTAACGAAGGACCGCGTATTTCCGGAAATTGATATATACAAAAGACGAACTTTCATGATGTTTTCCTCATATGTTTCTTTACCATTTATTCCACTATACACTAGCCAGGCCTGAGCGTAACGTCGCGCTGTCAGAATATACTGCGCATTGAAATTCTTATTACCAGACCCAATAATGCCCAATAATTGTTTTGCGTTATCAGCAGCAGCTATCTGATCGTAGAGTGCATTAGTCATAATTTCATGCACGCCGTTATCGATACCATTGCCACCGTCTAAATAAGTTGGGACTAAAGCAAAGTAGTTCGCTCACGAGTTAGAGCGACTTTTTTTGTTTTTGCAGTTGCCATTTGACGCTCCTTTCATGGTTAAATCGCATGACAACTATTATACGCTTGCTTAGTACCCGGCCTCAACTAGACGTTGGCGCATGGCCTTGTAGACGCGTTCTACATCGCGGGTTGTGCCACGTAGCTCGTAGTTAGCAATGACAGGTGCATCGCACGGCGACCACAGTCACAATACAGCTGTGGTCCAGAATTGCTATCGTAATTGTCATTATAGTTGTAGGCAACGAATTCCCAATTTTTACCATGGCCAACCAAATTCTGGTCAACAAACAATGAAGTGTGTTGATAGCGAATGTGTTGTTTCAAGACAGCCTGCTGTTCGGGCGTTAAGTTATGCCATGTTTCTTGTCTGGCGCGCATCTCTGAATTGAGGCCAGCGTGACGACGAATACGTTGCAATAGTTCATCGAGACCAAAGTCCAAGTGGTGAATTTGGGTCTGCAATTGACGCATAACAGCTTCTGGAATACCAATGTGGTCAGCAAAGTGAGTGATGCCAAGCTTGATGAGCTTACCATCTTCGTTTTGCAACACATATTGATGCTTCATGAATAACTCTTGCCAAGCAGCTTTATTCAACTTCGGCTTCTTGCGTCGTGGTTGGCGTTCTTTTGGTACGTAAGTTGCTTTTTTGTACTGACGGACAATCTCAGCCTGTACATCCTTTTCCAAGGGTAATTCGTTGGAAACAAAATCAACTGCGTCAATCGGGAAATCAGGATATGCGGTGTGGTTATCAATAAACCCATTTGTGTTGAGTAGACATCGTTTGGCGTTGCAACTGTGGTGATGTCTGTTAGGTGACTAAAATCAAAACGATTAGGCACTAATATTTGTGAGACCAAGTGTCGGTCATCGTCAATTAAAATGCCTTCACCCTGATCGTCGTTTGCAAGAATAAGTAAACGTTCCATGATATGCTCCGTTCTATGATTAGATGTCACGTCCGTGCTGCTAACGGTTGGTGGTAAGATACTGCTTTAAGTAATTAAATAAATCGATAACACAAAACCGCCACGCTTCTAGTTTGAAGCGTGGCGGTTATTTGTTTACTCTGCTTTGTGATTTTTAGCTGCTTCGGGGAACGTTAGTACGGAACCTTTAATAGGCCACATCCAGTACTTGTCGTTTGCGAGAAGCTGACCGCTGGTGGAACTGACGCTTTGTGGACGGCTATTGTTATGCCTGAATCAGGTGGAAACCCAGACGCATCAAACGGTCAATACAAGGGATTGGGTCAAACGAACCAATCATGGGGAACGGGTAGCGTTTCTGACCAAACTGCAGGTATGTTGAACTACGCAACGTCACGTTACGGTTCAGTTGATTCAGCAATTGCCCCACAAGCTGATGTTGCTGCTGTTGTTGCATCACAAGCACCTGTTACGCAACAAGTATCATACACGGCACCTGTTACAACGGTTGACTACTCAGCACAATCACAAGCACCAGTTGCCCAAGAAGTATCATACACGGCACCTGTTGCAACGACTACGACGACTGCAGCCGCTTCAGGTTCTACTTACGATCAATTTATCTCGTTCGCTATGGCCGAAAACGCATCTGCAGATACGTACACAGTACAATCAGGTGACACGTTGTCACAAATTGCAGCTAACCACAACACGACTGTTGACACTTTGGTTGCCAACAACAACATTGCTGACGCTAACGTAATCTTCGTTGGCCAACAAGTTGAAATCGATGGCGTTGCTTCAAACGCTTCATACGACGCATTGACTTTATTTTGTAACAAAACGACTGTTCTGATTGATAAACTAATACATGTTGTTAAGAGATGCAGGTGTCACACATTAGCGATGATCCTAGTGGCGTGTACCTGTTAGTAATTGAAAAGATAGAGTTAATTAGAAGGAGAGTTTTTCCCCATGAATAAGAAGATGATTACTGCATTGACTGTTGCTGGCTTGGCTTCATAAAAGGGGCGAATAAACTAAATTTAAACCTAATTTTGCGTAATTAGTCCCGAAAAAGCCCGGAATGTGGCGATTGTTAACTGGTTAATGATGTTTTTTAAAACACTATTCTAATCGACGTTTGAATACTTATTTTTAGTAATGTTACGTAAATGTTACAAGAAAAGCCGGATTAGGCAATTATGACGTTACGTATTGAGTTGGTTGATCGAGAAATTTTGACGGTTGATTAATATCAATAAACAGAAAAGAGCATTCCAGCATCAGTTGGAATGCTCTTTTTTATGCATGAAATGTTAAGGAATCCTTTAGTTTAGGGCTTTTCTGGCAATTGTCTTCTTTTTAAAAGTTAATGAAAAATTGAATCGTTACTTTTATATTGTAACAAACGTGTCGCCGGTGCGTACGTTATGCAACGTTCACTAGAGCCGGCTAAGGGTCTTGCAAACGCAATTAAGCTTAAGGTAGTAGTGAACAAGGACTTGACGGGCATGAAAATTAAGACAGTTAACCCAAATGGGGCAGCAACTGTTAATATTTTCGCCCGCAAAGACAATGAAGAAATGGTCGAGTTGTACCATTTCTACTTGATTCAACCAGCCGACGATGAAGATGTAGTGGAAAAGTTGCCCGAAGACTAGTAAACTTATTCACATAAGAACTAGTTAAGAGGAGATGTCACGATGGCATTTGAAACAACGGTAAAAGTACCTGGGGATTCAGTAACTTACCATTTTAACCCGCAATTAAAGAAGTATGCATTGGGCGACACTGGTTTTGTAACTAACACAATGCAAGCTGCTAAGCTTTGGTTGGATGCCAATGACTTGTTGGATGTTGATGACGAGCCTGAATGGCCAGCGTCATTGATGTACGGTGCGGATGAACACGACCATGACCATGACCACGGACACGATCACGGATATGATCATGGTCACGACCACCACCACCACGAGGAAGATGACCATGAATGGCATTATCCTGATGTGTTCCACGCGATGTCAGTTGAGCGCTTGGGTGATGATATTCAAGATTTGACGGATTCACGTGTCTTTGCAACGTTCGGTGAGTTTGACCCGATTATTTCTGAAACAAACTTTGATATGTTGACTGAAGACTTGCGTAAGGGTGGCGCGTTGTTGTCTACATTTGCGACGAAGACGTCACACACGATGTCACAACCTGAACGCTACGAAGAAGGTGAGTTCAATCTAGAGTCACTTCACGCAGAAACGGATTGGCTGGTTGATGCAGTTCACGAGCTTTCTAAGCGTTACGAATTGCACGAAGAATCAATGATTATGATGGGATTCTCAAATGGGGCGAACGTCGGGGCGCACGCGATGATGGCTCGAGAAGACACGCCATGGAAGACGGCATTGTTGGCCAAGAAAAAGTATAAGAACAATATTCGACACGCCTATGTATCAGGTGATCCTGATCTAGCCCCTTTGCTATTGCTACACGGTACTGGTGGAGATGAAACGGATTTGCTTGAAATTGCCGAATTTATGGCACCTGAGAACCCAAAGATTTCAATTCGTGGTCGTGTTAGTGAAAACGGTATGAATCGTTATTTTGACAGCTGAAGATGATTTGCCATCACCAGAAGTGTTCAAGAAGAACGTTTCTGATAATGCAGAAAACTAATTAACATGATTGAAGCAGGACGTAAGCAGCGCTTATGACCTGCTTCTTTTGTATCCGGACACTATCGCTTGTTAAAAGTTAGCGCTTACAGGTATAATGGAAACACAATTTGAACGGAGAATAGGACGAAACTCAGGCTTCGTGGATCGATTCTACTTCAAGTCAGAGTACTTCCGTCCAACACCAGGAATCTTGTTCGAAATCGCTACGAGCGGACCAGGATTCTTGCAAGACGAGACGTACGAAGAGGCTGGACACCACTTGGAGTTGCCACCATTCTTGGAGAACATGCGTGACGAAATCGAAGCTGGTTTGATTCCATTTAACCAAGTTGCTCGCGACGGCGATGACGTTTTGTACGAATTCGACAACGCTGGTTTCGGTGGTCAAGTTCACACGCGTTTGGTACGTTTGTTGCCACGCGGTTTGCAAGGTTACGGAAACGCTCACCACTTCGCCTTGGCAGTTGATGATGAAACGGCTTTGAACTTCTGGATCAACCGTTTGCGTCAATTGGGATTCCAACACTTCGAAGACTTCGACGGACAATTGTACGCCTTGGAGTCAAACGAGAAGAACACGGGTACTTGGGCTGAAGGTACGCCATGGCAATACTCATCAGTTGAGCCAGAGCACGCTATCCTAGGTTTGGGTGCACAATTGTTGACGATCAACAACGAGAACGCAATGCACATGGTTTTGACATCTGTATTGGGTGCTAAGCTGGGATCAGCTGGAACGGTTTTGACGTTCTTCGACTTCCCAGGCATCAACAAGGCCATCCACGGTACTGACGAAATTACGCGTACGGCTTTCCGTATTCCATCAGACGCATCATTTGATTACTGGATGAAGCGTTTTGACGAATACGGTGTTAAGCACGACGCTGAAACTAACGAAGAGTTCGGTGTTAAGTACTTGTTTACATTCAATAAGAGAATCACATAAACGAAGGAGCATCCGAATATGACTATCCGTGGAATTCACCACTTGACGACGATTACGTCAGATTCACCAAAGATTTTTGATTTCTTCTCAGGTGTTATGGGTCTTCACTTGATTAAGAAGACTGTTAACCAAGACGACGTACGTACGTACCACTTGTACTTTACTGATGACTCAATAATGATGAAGGCTGTTATTCCATCTTGGGGTAATGGCCTTTTTATTTTGCGTCCTCCCTTATCGAATGAGACGTTAATCACGGCAATAAAACAAGTTTCCTACTATAATATAGTCAGCAATAGGGAATAATAAAATTAACTTACAAAAAGTACACCTTTTTATTTCCCATTTAAATTTACTTCTGGTATTCTACAAGCACTTCCCAGAGGCCCAATCAGCTGAAATGGAAGGGGCATCAATCGCTCAAGTTGCACACTACTTTGATGTACCATTTGCTGTTGTCCGCGCTATTTCAGATAACGCCAACGGTGAAGCTGGTCCAACTTTCGATGAGTTTATCATCGAAGCAGGTAAGCAATCAGCACAAGTGTTGATCGACTTCTTTAACAACTCAGACGCAGACGCACGTGCTTTTGGTTATGACTATGGTCAAGTACCACAACAACCAGCCCGTTTTGTAACTGATGCAACGCTTTCAGCTGGTTTGGTTGAAGCCTATGGGGATGTTACGGACGCACGCTTGGTTCGCGGTTTGATTGTGACGAGTGATTCATTTATTTCAGGTGATGAGCAAAAGCAAAACATCTTGTTGTTCCACCACGGTAAGATTGGCAACGTTGATGTTGTTGTTGTTGAGTCTGGAATTGGTAAGGTTGCGTCAGCATTGACGACGACTTTGTTGATTACCAATTTTGCGGTTGATGCCGTTATTAACTCAGGTTCAGCTGGTGCTTTGGGCGCTGATTTGCGCATTGGTGATGTTGTTGTTGCCAGCGAATTGGCATACAATATCACAATAATTGTGTTGATTATCCTAATTGTGGTAACTTACCTAGTATTGTTCCTACTATAGTAATAGAAGTATTAAGTTGAAAGTGAGATTTTGAGAGATATGCGTTACGGTATTATTAATGCAATGGCCGAAGAGAAGGCAGCCCTAGTGGCAGCAATGACTGATGAAAAGCAATCAACCATTGCTGGTAATTATAGCTTCGCTGGCGAGTTTGAAAAACCCGAAAACACGCAGGAACGACTAAGCCGATTGCGCGGTGAGTCTGAGCCAACGAATACGCCGCTGACCCGCGAAGAGCATCGTTTAAGTGGTAAAGGACGTTACGAATTGGATCCGGTAACTCGCCGCTTAACGGAAGCTGGTAAGACGGCCCGTCTAAAGCGCCGGTTAACCACAAGATGACGATGAACAAATTGATTTGCTTTACGTTGATTTTGATGAGGCAACGCGATTGTTTGAGGCTGGTGAGCTAGATGATGGTAAAACAGCGATGGCGTACCTTTACTGGAAGACGCTTCGCTTGGCGGGTAAAGCGTAATGTTTGGATTCAAGCGTAGGAGACAGGATGAAAACCTCTCAGATGAAGAAAACTGAAGTGCCAGCTGGTAAGGTAGACGGTCGTGATCACAATCCTTTGGATACAGTTAACCGTGAGTTGAACGAGGAAACGCGTTTGACAGCTGGAAAGATTGAAAAGATTGCCGGTTTCTACACGTCAATTGGCTTTGCTGATGAATTCATGACCCTATACTTGGCAACGGATTTGAAGCCAGTGACTGATGAGTGTGAAGAAGTTATTTCAGAAGAAGAAGTATACAACGGCCACATTATTCGGGTAGTTAATCAAACGGTTACGTTGCCTGATGGGCGTGAGTCTAAGCGCGAGGTGGTACATCACAGTGGTGCTATCGCGGTGCTTGCTTTGACGGATGACGATAAGATGATTTTGGAGCGTCAATGGCGTGCACCAGTTCAAAAAGTAACTTCATTGAATTGAAGGGTGAAGATGACGTGTTTGTTCATTTCTCAGCAATTGAAACACCTCACGTTCGTGACTTGGAAGTCGGCGAACCAGTAAAGTTGGTTGTTGTACAAGGCGTACGCGGACCACAAGCAGCAGCAGTTGAAGTTTGGAGCTCTGAGGAGAACTAACATGGCGGATGAATTTGAAGCAAAGTTTCAGTATCAAGGATTTGTTCGACAAACATTTACAACGAAGACGTTTTGGATGATGTGGTGGCGCATTGTTGGATTAGGTAGTTTTGTAGCGTTGATTGGTTTGGCCATCTTCGCGTTCATTTTAACGAAATAGAGAGAATAATAATTATGGAAAAGATTGATGGATACGTTAAGACTTGGAATGCTGACAAGGGGTTTGGAATTTGCGACATGGATTGGGTTGATTTTGTTTCACCGCTTGTTTCGCCGTTTAACTTGGCCAAAGTGGATGCGCCCCATTGACTTAGCGACTTTGGTTGCTTGGTGGGCTATCGAGGTCATTAGTTTCCAAGTGTGGCACCTTTCTTTATTGCCGCCAATCTTGTTTATGTTTGTATTGTGGGGCATTGGCTTGGCATGACCTTTTGCATAGTAGACTTTTGCTTCTTCTTTGCCATGAAGTAATCCTCTTTTTCTTAATTACATCTATTGTACCAAGATTTCAGTTCAAATGGCACAGACGTTTAAATTCACGGTATAATATAATGATTGAAGAACGAAAAGGGGAAACAACGATATGCTTACAACGCTTGACTGGCAATTAACGGTTGCCTTAGTTAGTCTAATAGAAAAGGAGTGAACACACTGTACGGGATACAGCGTGTTCACTCCTTTTTGGTTGAAAAACGGCCAGTACAGAATGTGTACTGGCCGACTCTCATCTCAATATGCAATTAACCCAGCATGACTTGGAACAATGTGATAAAGACACCAAGGAATGACAGAATCAACATCAAAATGACAAATCCTTGGATTCGATTCAACTCATTGAAAATAGTCAGCCACAGATTGTAGCAAGTGCATTTGGACCAGGTTCGGTTCAATTACCATATACAGCGGCTGACGGCCAACGACAGAACTGGCACATGGTATCACTTGGAATCTACTTGTTCTCAACAATGTTCTTGCTTGGGGCTACTAAGCGCCGAAAGAATGAAGATAAAAACTAGCGGGTCGAAGTGGCTATTGAAGCCTTGCAATATGCGATAACTAATGCGAAAAACCAAGGAAGTGGGGAGCACCCAACGGATAACACACCAGGTGAAACTGAACCAGGCACAACCTTGCCAGATTCAGTTACGACTGTACCGGCCCCTGGACAAACGCCTGAGCTTGTCGATGTTATGCCATCGGTTTCCGATTCTGATGCGTCAACTACGAAGCTACAACAAGCCTTTGATGCGGCAAACGCAGCTCGTAACACAGCCAATGATGCTGGCAAGCGAGCAATCACTGATGCGAACGTTTCAGCGGTCGCCACTGATCCAGCGGTTGTATCAGCGATGCGACACTTGCAAGATGTGATGAATAATGCAGCTAATGATAATCCAGAGGCATTGACGGCGGACCCGGATATCGAGTCAGCCACGAAGGCTGTACAAGATGCGATGAACGCAGCTAAGTCTGACCGTGACGCAGCGACAACCGATGCGAATAACCTAATTGGTAAGGTGGCACCAATTTCAAATGAACCAGGTGTTGCAGAGGCCTTGCAAAACTTGCAGGATGCGTTGAATGGGACAACAACTGGCAGCGATATCCGAGATCAAGTGGCTACCAAGGGCTTACAGGACGCACTGCAAGCAGAGGGTCAGAAGCGTACAACAGCTAATAACGCAGCTGAAACAGCGATTGACCAAGCTAAGCAGTCAAAGGTCGCGGGTGATTCGGCCGTACAAGATGCGCTAAACCACTTACAAGATGTGATGAATAATGCGGCAAACAATGATCCAGATGCCTTGACGCCCGATGACCTGAAGAATGCCATTACTGCAGCTAATACAAGCCGTCAAACAGCGGTTGATGCAGCCGAAACATTACTTCAACAAACAGCACCATTATCAAATGAATCGGCAGTTAGTCAATCGGCAGATAAGCTTAATGATTTGTTGGATGCTCTCAAGGATGATGTTGTTTCAAATGATCCAACAACCGCCGAACTTTTGATTACAGCAACTGCAACAGCTAAGAGCTTGCGTGATGACGCCAATGATACGGCTGAAACAACAATTGACGGTGTACAAAATGATGATGTTGCTAATGAACCTAGTGTTCAAGCCGCAATTGACCGTTTGCGTGATGTCATGAATGAGGCAGCTGCTAATAACGAGAATAATTTGACAGTCGATATTCAACGAGCAGCAATTGATGCCTTAAACGCCGCTAACGATACAGCGAAAGTTAATCAAGCAACCGCTCGAGAGGCAGCAGACAGTGCTATCTCACAAACGGCGCCGGTATCAAACGAATCAGCAGTGAAAGACGCGCAAGACAAACTACAGAGCTTGATCAATGATCCTACGTCAACGGCTAAGAATATTGAGGGTGCAACAAAGACGCCTTTGCAGGAAGCATTAGCAGCTGATAATGAAAAGCGTGATAGTGCAACAACGACTGGTAATCAGTTAATTGAAACAACTAATGCGGGAGCAACATCTAATGAGCCACTGGTGCAAAAGGCATTGGCTGACTTACAAAATGTTGTTAATGAAGCAGCAATGGATACACCAAACGCGCTGACTAAGGATATTCAAGCCTCTGCCCAAAAGGCGTTGGAAGATGCGATATCGGGTGCTGACGCCAAGCAACAAGAAGCTCGTGATGCGGCGCAAGACTTAATCGGCAAGACGGCGCCAGTTTCAAACGAGGTAGCAACGGCTCAAGCCCGTAACGCATTAGAGTCTGTATTAGCTAATACATTGGCGACAGCAAACGATATTGAAGAAGCTACCCAGTAACAGTTACTGAATGCCACTGAAGATACTTTGGAAGATCGTGATGCAGCTAAGCTGGATGCACAAAATGCGATTACTAACGCGTTAGGATCAGATCAGTCAGCTGAACCTGCTATCCAAGCAGCCATTAAGAATTTGCAAGATGTTATCAAGAACGCAAATGCTGATTCACCGGATGCGTTGACAGAAGATATTAAAGAACAAAAGATAGCGGAATTGCAAACAGCAGTGACAGCAGCAGCTAAGACCCAAGAAGAAGCACGTAACTCGGCCGACGATGCCAAGCAACAAACAGCGCCTGTAACCAATGAGCCAGCTGTACAAACAGCATTGGACGAGTTGAACGAGGTATTGAATAATCCGGCATCAACGGCAGATGCTATTAAGCAAGCCACAGCGCAAGCACTCACTGATGCAACAAACACGGCGAAGGCAGATCGTGATGCAGCTAATCAGAAGGCGGATACAGCAATTTCGAAGGCGCAGAACTCAAATCAAGGTGCGGAACAAACTGTTCAAGATGCAATTCGCGCTTTGCAAGAAGTTCAGGAAGAAGCAGCGAATGACTCTGCAGATGCGTTGACCGCCGATATCTTCTTGGATGATATTCAAGCCTTAAAGAATGCTGAGCAGATTGCATGGCAAAACCAATCCTCTGCACGTTCTCGTGCAGAGGAGGCAATGGATAACACACCAGCTGTCACTAATGAGGCGACCGTACAGAGCGCGTTAGATAATCAAAATAACGTTTTGAACAATCCAAGTTCTACGGTTGCTGAAATTGATAATGCATCAACACAACAACTCCTTAATGCAACTGCAGCTGATAAGTCAAATCGTAGTGATGCCAATAGGCAAGCTAATACAGCAATTAGAGATGCGCAGAACTCTAATCAAGCAGGGGAACCTGAGGTGATTATCGCCTTGCAAAAGCTAAAGGATGCTCAAGCGCTTGCAGCTAATGATTCATCTGCAGCACTGACACAGACTCATATTATTGATGTAACAAAGGCATTGCAAGATGTGGTTAATGTTGCAGCAACTTCACAAGAAGACGCGCGTCAAGCAGCTGAAACTGCGTTGGGTGATACTGCGCCAGTTTCAAACGAAGTGGCTACGTCAGCAGCGGGTACAGAGTTGAACACTGTTTTGAATGATCCTGCGGCTACAGTCACAGCGATTAAGGAACCGGCTACTAAGTTACTCCAAGATGCTGTGGACGATGCGAATACACAACGTAATGCGGCAAACAGCAATGCAGTGTCTGCGATTAATGCAGCCAGTGCATCAAACCAGGCTGATGAGCCAGAAGTTCAAGCAGCTGTACAGAAGTTGCAAGATTTGATTGATCAAGCTGCCAGTGATTCTGCAGATGCGTTGACGCAGTAAGATATTGCTAATGCCACCAAGGAACTGCAGGATGCTGTCAATGCAGCTGGAACTGCACAGACAACAGCTAGAACGGAGGCAAATGCCACACTTGGTCAAACGGCACCGGTTTCTAATGAAACCGATGTAAGTGACGCCGTGAAGAATTTGCAAACAGTCTTAGGTGACCCAAAGTCAACAGCTGATCAAATTACAGTTGATGCAACAAACGCCTATGAGAAGGCGGTTGCTGATGCAAAGCTTGATCGTGAGGATGCAAACGACTTGGCTCAACAAGAGCTTGAGGAAGCGGCCACTTCTGATCAAGCGACTGATAGCGCCGTACTAGAGGCGCAAAAGAAGCTTGCAGACTTGCTAGAGAAGGCAGCTAACGGTGATGCCACTGCGCTAACCCCTCAGGCAGCAGCAGATGGAGCAACAACGAATCAGATTAAGCAAGCAACTTAAGATGTTGTTGATGCCGTCAAGAATGCCGCTCAGGCAGCACTGGACGCAAGTACAACACCAGTTACAAATGAACCAAGTGTTCAGGATGCAAAATCTGCGTTGGAAGATGTGCTAAATGATCCAAATAGCACACCAAAGGAAATTTATAACTTGTTAGACCCTAATAGTACTGCAACCACTGAGGAAATTAAGCAAGCAACCCAGGCATTGGAAGACGCCGTTCAAACAGCTAAGGCAGAGCGAGATGTAGCTAATACCGATGCAAATGACGTGCAAGACCAAGTAGCGGATACTAGCAGTCAAGCGGTGAAGGATGCTGTTCAAAAGTTGGAAGACTTGCAATCTAATCCACAAGTTGCCAAGGCACAGAAAGATTTGCAAGATGCATTGGATGCAGCTGCAAATGATAAGGGTACGACCCAGGCAATTGAGAATGCGACAAATGCGTTGAATCATGCAGTAGCTCGGGCTGAGGCTTCTTCAGTAGATACTGCACCGGTTTCACAAGAACCAGGTGTGACAGAGGCTCAACAAAAGGTACTATCAAAAGAAGCGAATGTAGCTAATGCACAATTAGCGCTTGATAAGCTAGCGAGCGATCCAACAGCTGCTACGGATGATGTTGCGACTGCCCGAAAGAATCTTGAAGATGCGATTAACGAGGCTAAACAAGATCGAGCGACTGCAGAAGATGCAGCTAAGGCAGCCCAAGATGTAGCTAATGCTAGTGTTGAGTCTCCTGAAAGTGATACTGTAACGGATAATCAACAAAATGTACCGGGTGACGGTATTACGATTTCGTCTGACTATGAGACGGTACTTAGCCGATTAAAGGCTAGTGGCGGGGGGACTGCAACTGTAACAGTGACGGCGATGGATGCATCAGGAAATACGACGGATTGGACCGTTAAACTTACGTTGATTGAAACATCACCATCAAACAGTCGAAATACTGCGTTGACATATGATAACGATTCTAATACGACGCAAGTTGTCAAATATATCTATGCCGATGTGACAGAGCCAGTTGTAGCAAGCGATAAGGTTAAAAATACCATGACAGCTTCAACAACCGGTGCGCCTGCCACTGAGGCTGATTTCCTGAAGGCGATTAATTATGTTGCTAATACGAGGAATAATGACGGGGCCAGCCAAGCAGCTGTTGTCACATATGTCCCTGTTGAACAAAAAGTGCGGGTTGATTTGTACGACGAGGTTGGTCGCCCATTGACTGATAGCCAAGGCAAGCAACAATACATTCTGACTGGTCAAACCAACAATAAGGTTGATTACACACAGATTGCACCAGAAGTACCAGGATATACGTTAACTCACGGTGCTGAGAACACTCCTGCGTTCCCACAAGCGAACCAAACATTGACGAATGGTACTGATCAAATCACGACTGGCACGATTACCGCGCCAAAGGGATACAAGATCGATACTGTGCCACAAGTTGCGGGGATGGTTTGGAATATCGCAACAGATGGTTCTTCGGCAACATATACCATCACGTTCGACGTGGTAGCTCATAAGGTGAAGGGTTACACGTACACAGTTACTGGCCCAGATGGTGTCGTATATAACACAATGGCTGACGCATTAGCTGCGAACCCTAACTTCGATGAAACTAATAATGGGTCATCAGACACTGATGCTGAAATGCAACAATTTGTTGTCAATTACAAGGCTGACCAACAAACAGCCACAATTACACAACAATACGCCTACTATGCGGATGAAAACGGGGTAACGGACCCTGAACCTCAGAACACAACGATTAAACTAACGGCTTCTACGCAAATCGCACAGTTCCAAATTAAAGTCCCTGATGGTGCAACATCAGTTTCACAAAGTACCTCGACAGTTCGCGGGGATACGGGTAAAACGATTGAAGCGCCAGATGGCTACACGGATGAGGAATTGTCAGGTGGAACAACTACAACGGTTAACACCCAAAATGGTCGTACTGATAAGGATTATTCATACGAATACACTGCTCCATCAGGATATTATGTGGCTGATGATGGCATTACGACAGACGGCAAGGGTCTTATTAGTGGTGTTATTTTATCTGACGGCACAACGGTGACGTTTACTGGAAAGTTTGATAATAATTACACGGCGCCATCAGGTTACTACATTGCAGCTATCAATGGTGATCAATATAATGTGACATACAATGATGCCGCCACAGAAGCCGAGTACACCTTGCTTTGGGATGACACACCTAATGGAAATGCGGCGACTGATAGCAAACCACAAAATTTGGTGGTCATTTTTGCCCCTGGTAATCAAAGAGCAACAGTCAGTCAGACAATGCCGTTTACGTACGACGACACAAATAACTCAGCAGCTTCTGATAGTGATCCACAAAACTTTGAATTTACGTTGCAACCGGCAACGCAACAAGGAAACATTATGTACTCGTATTCAAATGCGGTTAGCGTGCCAAGTGATGCACCAGCAGATGAATCATTAAGTGGTAAAACTGGCCAACCACAATCAGGCACTATTAAGAACACCGCCGATTATCAATCAGCTAATGTAACGTTCTCAGGTGCACCAATGTCATCAGTTGCCTTTGTTGGTGAGACAAGTGCAACTTTGGAGTCTACGAAGTTCACCGCTGATTCAGGTTACTACTTTGACGCTCAGCAACCATCATACTCAGGTGCAACAACAAGCGTTTCATCCGATGGTAAAGAGCTTTGGGTAAGGGCAATTAATTTTGGCGACTTGGAATCTAGCTTGGCAGTGTCTGGTTACGGCTATACAGTAACGGTAATAGACGATGATGGTAATCGTATTGAATATGCAACATTGTCAGCAGCTGTCGCAGCAGTTGGAAACTACGACAACACTGTGAATGGCTCAAACCAATCTGATAGTTCTGCACAAGCATTTGATGTTAACCATCCAAATGGAAGTACGTCTGGTCCATACGCAACGTTACAGGCTGCGTATGATGATAATCCTGTATACGACGATGATAAGAAAGGAATTACAACTTTCATTATTGTTCCTCAAGCCTCATATCAAGAGGCGGTTGTTAATATTGGCTCTGCTGGGACACAATCAGACTACGCAACGAGCGCTAGCGGTGTAACAAGTGTACCAGAAATTCAAACGGCTCGTGTGATAATTAGTGAAACAACTGGTGATGAGCATGCTGGAGAAGTACTTTCAGAGTCAACGGGTAATACGAATGAAAAAATTTCATTTACGCTATCTGATGGTTCAGATTTGAACGATACAAATTTGCAAAAATTGGAAATGACCAAAGGTTATACCTATACGGTTATAGTTGAGATTACTAGTGGACGAGTATCATTTGCTACAAGTGACAGTGACTTGGCTCGTTCAGGTTATCGTTATACGATTTCTACACCGGATGGGACAACATTTACAACGTTGTCTTCAGCACTCGCTGGTTCAACTGGATTGTATGATAATACGGCTAATGCCGGAGCATCAGATGCCTCGGCACAGCAATATACTGTCAATTATCATGCTACATTGTCAGCGGCATCGGTGGCTAATAATGTTTACGACAGTACTAACAATATTGGAAATTCTGATGCCGATATTCAGACGTTCACGGTTTCATATGTCGCGCAGTATCAATCAGCTGCATTGATTGCTGGTTCGGCTTCGAACTTGCCGTCTAACGTTACAGCTGGATTAACTTTTGCTTCTTCTGCTGGTAAATCGTTTATCATCAGCTACGTAGCGTTGAAGCAACAAGCCACAATTGTTGGGGATGCCAACTCACCAATTTATGCTGGTTATCAAGGACCAACGACATCCGGAGTGACAAATGGTTCGATGGCTTTGCCACTAAGTGACGGTGATTTGTATGAACAAGGATATTCATACGTTGTTACGGGGCCAGATGGTTCTGAAGCCGTTCATGGAAAAACAGCTGGAGAAATCCCGTTCCGTGGGACTGACAGCTTGGTTAATAAGCCAGGTTATTCATATATT
Organism: Weissella confusa; assembly: GCA_014332815.1. Taxonomy (GTDB): domain Bacteria; phylum Bacillota; class Bacilli; order Lactobacillales; family Lactobacillaceae; genus Weissella; species Weissella confusa_C. The sequence continues at coordinate 210,555 of JACSZT010000009.1, forward strand.
GTTTACTATGAAACTAACGGTGAGCGAAGTGAACCTTATGCAACGTTGTCAGCCGCACAGGCTGACCATACGACGTTTGATAATACAAGTAATGACGGCACTAGTGATGCGGATATGATAACAGGACCTGATGGTTCAACGTACAGCACGTTATCATCAGCGGTCGCTGCGAATAGCTTATTTGACAACACTACCAATACAGGTTCAATCGATGGTAGTGTGCAATCATTTATGGTGAGTTATACAGCTGACTCACAAATTGTTGTTTTGGCGGTGGATTCGAAATCACCAATCGACCGTGGCAGTGTCATTGATCCCGTTACTGATAGAAGAATCCAAGGATTTTACGTCGTTTACACAGCTGATAGTCAATCAGCTGTTGTGCAAGTCGCAACGGATTCACCAATTAACGGAGGGCAAACGCTAGATAGTGCAGCTGGTGTAACCAGTGGTAGCATCTCTTTTGCCGCGAATACAGAAAATAGCCTATATAGTCCGGGTTACCACTACACGCCATATTCATCTCAATCTGTGGCTGACAGCGCAAGCGGAGTTACCTCAGGCAGTTTGGGGTTCAGTATTTCAGATGGAGATTTGGCCTTGTCTGGTTATCATTACACTGTGTGGGGTCGTTACGGTTCACGACAATATGCAACATTAAGTGCTGCGGTTGGCGCTGAAAGTTCCTTTGACAACACTGATAATGGTTCGGTAGGTCAATTAGGATATACGTACACGGTCACTGGACCGGATGGTACGGTATACAGCAATTTGGCCTCAGCTCTGGCTAATAACGGCCTATATGATAATACAAATAATTTGGGCCCAAGTGATGTGGCTGTACAGAGCTTCATGGTGTCGTATAGTGCCGCTTACCAAGAGGCGCGAGTAATCTTGGACTCGACAGGAGACAAGTACAATGCAAACAACACAACATCAGGTATTTCTGATGCTAATCCTGATATGTTTACAATCACATACTCAGCTAACACCCAATCAGCTGTAATCGCAGTGACTTCAACGTCACCAATTTCAGCTGGTAGCCTTGCCGACTCTGCGAGTGGTTCAACGTCAGGCACCATTAGTTTTGCAAAGGACGACCAAGCTTCTGACTCACCAATCAGTGCAAATTCACAAGCTGTTATGTCAGCAAATGGGAAGACTGGTAGTACCATTAACTTTTTACCAAACGGATCATTTACGACAGCTGATTCACAATTGGCGGTATCTGGATACACGTACACCTTAACTTATGGCAGTGATTCAACTAGCTATGCAACACTTTCTGCAGCGGTATCGGCTCACCTATCTGGGTATACCTACCAAGTTGGGTATGGCCCAGATGCCACACACACAACTTATTATTCAACGCTGGCAGAAGCGATGTCAGCCGCTGGTGGTAAGTTTGACTCAACCAATAACACGGCTTCGACCGATGCGGAAGCCCAACGTTTTGTCGTGAATTACATCCCAATGAGCCAGGCTGCGGTGATTAATGTATCACATGACAATACGGAAAATGGCTCGGGGTCATCAGACTCTTCAGCGCAAAACTTCCGCGTGTCATACAAGGCGAACTACCAATCAGCCTACATTCGTATACAGCAAAATTCACCGATTAACACAGGGTCAATGATTGAGAGTGTCACGGGCGTAACTGACGGTTCGATGACTTTTTCAACAACGGATTCTAATTTGGCCACAAATGTCGTCGTTGATAGCTCATCACCAATTAAGATGAATTCAGCTGTTGATTCAGCTGCTGGCGTGACGAGTGGGTCAATTTCATTCGCAAAGACGGACTCACAATTGGCAGTTAGTGGATACACGTACGTTGTGTATGCACCGAATGGCTCAAGTTATGCGACGCTTTCAGCCGCAACGGCAGCTAATAACTTGCATAACTTTGTGGATCAAAGTGGCAAGACAATCAGTCCGGCTACTTCTGCAACTGGCCCGGTTGGATCGAATATTCCAGATGGTTCAAAGCTCATTCAAGGTTACACGTTAATAAGTTCATCAGGTGACACCGATGGTAAGTTTGACGATGACTTGGTCTCAACCATTACTTATACGTACAAAGCACAATACCAGGCAAAGAGCGGCTACACGTATGTTGTCCACGTTTATGATCAAATGGGTTCGGCGGCATCGCTGTTGGGAACTTATACAACCTTGGCATCAGCCGTGGCTGCTCAAAAGTATGACAATACCCAAAATGCGACGAATGCTCGTACGGATGCCTACCAGCAACAGTTTAAGGTGGTTTACTCACCAAGGACGGCAACGGTAACGTCGGCATATGCTGGCACAACTGATACTTCTTCACAAGCATTTATTGTGACCTATAAGACCAACCAGTACGCTAACTTGATTACAAGTGCGGTTGATACGTCAGGAAATTCACTATTGAATTATTCGGCAATCAGCGAAATTGCTAATGGACCGGCAAGTAGTACGATTTCCTTCTCTAACAAGGACTCACAACTTGCATGTCCACTAAGTGCTGGTACAACATTTGCATCAACGAGTGGGGCAACCAACACTAGTATTTCGTTTGCAACGAACGACGGGGGGCTGGTCCGAGCGGGATACACTTATACCGTTACCTATGCTGGATCAGACAAGCCTGACTCAGTGGCTTACACAACCTTGTCATCGGCATTGGCTGCGCACCCACGATATGACAGTCCACTTTCAACTGCTGGATACACGTATGTTGTTAAGGGCCCAAACGGCTCAACGTATAGCACGTTGTCTTCAGCGGTTGCAGCAAATTCAATTTATGATGCAACTAATAATTCTGCGGCTACTGACTCTTCAGCTCAGGTGTTCACGGTGAGTTATATTGGGCAAACGCAATCAGCGGTTATTAAGTATGATCCGAATACCATTGAGCGATTTGATAATACTAACAATAGTGGCAGTTCCGACGGTAGTTACCAAACCTTTACGGTAAACTACCGTCCGGTAACGCAAACCACGAGTTTGGTGGTTGATGGGTTGTCACCAATTAAGGCGGGTTCAACTGTGGCTTCTTCAGTTGGAACAACCAGTGCCGCTTTGACAATACCATACACTGATGCACATACGCAAAATTATACGTACGATGGTAGTTCATACGTGACGTCTGGTACGGCTTCATATATGCAAGGTATTTACGGGCCAACTGATGGGTCAATTTCGTTCAATACAACTGATTCAGCCTTGGCAAAGTCAGGATACACCTACACGGTTCAAGGTCCGGGTGGCGTAACTGAGTATTCAACGCTAGCCTCGGCTCAAAATGCTTCTTTGGTGCGTTCAGGATATAACTATACCGTGACGGATCCCAATGGTAGTTCATACGCGACAATGTCAGCTGCTTATGCGGCGGCGACCAACGCTTGGGATAGTACAGCTAATACAGCCGGTGTGGCATCTGATGCATCACCACAAAATTGGACAGTTAACTACACGGCACAGTCGCAAACTGCCTATTTGCGTGCCAATGACGTGACTGTATCGCAAACAGCTGGTAATAACGTTATTACCATTAAATATAAGGGAACCGTACAACAGGAAGCCATTGTTAATACGAACAAGCCTGAACTATGGAACGGCTCTTCCGCGATTACATCATATTGGAACATCGATCAAACAAAGCCACTTGGTGGTAGCTCGCTCGCTAGCAGCATTGTCTGTATGTCGGGTACTTTATCGACTGGTACCACAACCGTTAAGTATGTTGACGCCAACGGGAACACAATCAAAGATCCAACGACATTTGTGGCTGCGGTTGGGGATATCATTGGAATCAGCGGTCTGTCTTCCGGAGCCAAAGCTGGTACAGATGACATGGCTTTTGCCGCACCCACGATTCGTGGTTATACGGCAAGTTACCCAACTGGTGGACCAAACGGTGGCCCATCAATTGTTGCCACAATGACAACGAATAAAACACAGAACAGCGAGTCTTCAAGTTGGACGGTAGATACAGCGAAGGCCAAGGTAACGCTTGCACCAGCGACAGCCCTGACAGTCGGGTTGAATGCCATTAATGGACAGAATAAGAATGACCAATATGCATCATTTGATTTTGGTATTGATTTTCACAAAAACACAGATAAGAATGACCCGGCTGAAGGCCCCTTTGGTGCCTTGCGAACAACCAATAGCTCGGGAACATTGACTGCTACACAGGGAAAGCAAAGTGGTGTTGCTGGAACAGCAACATATACCGACGGGTACAACCTATCTAACTGGAGCAGTACGATTAAGTATACGTTGACATGGACAACAAAAACGTTTACCGTTACTGGGTACCTGCACCCAAACGTCCGTGATGCTGATCAATTTATGCCTCGCGACTATTCTGACTGGACTGGTTTGCTCTTGACGCCAACTGACCCGAATAAGATTGCGACTGCTTACGATTTTTCATCTAAGGGTGGCGGTGGTCTGGGTATCGAAGGCATGAAGAACGCCTATGCCCCTGTTTCATGGAATGGTTCTAGTGCTTGGAATTACAGCGACGTGACTGGATTGGGGAGCTACAATGGGTCAACCTGGACAGGCGACCGTGCGTACGGAAGCACACTTTATAAGGACCCAGCGGGAGCTTATTACACAAAACTGGTGGCCAATGGTGCCAGCACTGCCGGTTATACGTATCTGACACGTCAATTTGATTATAAAAAAATGTACAAAAGCGGTAAGTTTTGGGTGGTTGCTGGTCTAACCGTAGTATCGCTGATAACGGCTAATGATACTAGTAAGGTTTTTGACTTATTTAGCGATCGATTGGGGAGTGTTTTTGCAGCCCAAACAAACTCTTCGGCGACCATTGATACGGTGACTGATGCTGACACGGCTACAGGCGGTAGTCGTGAGGAGTGATTTTTAGAAATCACTCCTTTTTATTATTTTTTTATTCAAAAACAAAATAACAGATATGATAAATGCATTAGCCTATCATTGCTTTTTTGTTAGTATTAAATTATAGTGCAGTGAGTTTTAAGGGCTTGAATGTCCATTCACATGCCTTAGTTTTACAGGGGAGTATGGATAATGAGGGGATTTAAGCAATTTTAAATTTCAATAAACGTTGTTTTGATACGAAGTGTAAGATTTGAGTGTAGGGGGGATTGGGAATGAAAAAATTAATTAAAGGCACGCTGACCTTTATTGGCATTGTAATTACGATGATGTTGAGCGGGCCTTTCTTTCAATCTGTTATCGACGAATACTATGATAAGCACTAGTAGAATTGATAGTTAATCAGAATGGAGTATCCAATCAAATTGGAAGTTTTCATTCTATCAAAACGACATGATGCTACCACAGGCTGGACACGTTTTGGCATGTGGGTCATCAGCAAACCAATTGTTTAATCAATTGCATGTTGCTGGTGTCTGGGAATTCGAAGAATAATGATAAGGAGGAGCGATTACGTAACGTATTCGCTATTTTATTTGGTGAAAAACCGGTAACTTGTACGTTCGTGATATCGCAGCTGGCATCCCACCAACAGCGACTTTGTATGATGCAACAACGAATGTGTCAGTTGCTGAGCAACACCTGCGCGCCATTACTGGGCAAGCGTTGACTGATGTGCTTATGTCGCAAGCAGCCGTTTACATGCCGTTTACGGCTGATCAAATCGATGCACTAAGCCGTCACTCCGTGCGTGGCGTTAACGGGGAGATTAAGATTTACCCACTACGTCAAACAATGGTTGCACAACAACATTTGCGTCGTGCATGGACAGTTGGTGATATTGCTGACGATCTCATGACGGTGATGCTTGGTGTGACGGAACGTGTCGGGGATGTCTTGCAGTATATTGGGGCATACAATGTGGCGTTCTTCTACAGTGCGCCTTTGGACGAAGTAGCTCATGCGGCGGCTGAACTTGGTTATCCGGTTGTGGTGAAGCCAATCTTTAAGCACAAGCATCATGATGATACAGTCATCCTCCGTGGTGACTGGGACTTGGGACTTGTTGCACCGATGATTGATGGTGGTACCTTGATCGTTGAAACGTGGCTTGATGATGCGCAGGAGTTTGCCATGACTAAATTTGAAAGTTTTATGGCATTGTCTTCGATGGTGACATACACATCCTCATGGTTACCAGCCAATATGATTACCGAATTACAATCAGCCCGTTTACCACAAGGCACGGAATTGTTGGAGTTAACAGATGATCATGCATTGGGACGTGCTTTTTCAGAAGCCCAGTCATTCAACATTTTGCCATATGCAACTGTTAGTCAAGCGAGAAGAATTATGAGCCTAGAATTTTTACCAGGATCGACATTAGGTATCCTCGGCGACGGTGTGACAAGCCGTACTTTGGCCCAAAGCGCCCACAACATGGGCTATAATGTGGCTGCGTACAGTACAAATCCGGATGCACCGGTTTTGGCCGAAGCAGACTATCGATTTGTCGAACAAGGCAATCAGCTAACGCCATGCCTTGTTGTTGGTTAATGGCACTTCTGAGAATCCGCAGCGATATCAGGCAGTGCTTCAAGCAACTGACTATAAAACCGCAGCATACGCATTAGTTAGTGGCGGGTATGCAACTGATCCAGGGTATGCTGAAAAAATCATTCGTATGATTGAAACTTATAACTTGAACCAATATGATGTAAATTAGTAAGAAATAAGTATTGCACAAGCTGCTTTGGAATCGGATTGGGGACGTTCAGAACTGGCAGCGAAATATAATAATTTTTTTGGCGTAAAAGCCTCAGCTGGCATGCCAAGTGTTACACTATCTACTAAAGAGTTCGTTAACGATGAATGGGTTACCGTTAATGCTGCTTTTCGGACGTATGCTGATTGGCGTAGTTCGATGACAGAACGTGGTCGCGTTATTTTAGTAGTTGCCCTTGTCGGTGGCCTTGCATTGTGGCAAACTGATATACAACATCAGCGTGTCGAAGCAACGACACCAGTCAGCGAGTTGCCACTTAATGAACTAACACATGAACAGTTTATTGCCCGTTTAGCGCCAGAAGCACAAAGCTTGCAAGCACAATATGGTGTGAAAGCATCAATTGTACGCCAACGAATTTGATGACAACGGAACCTCGTTTTCAACGATTGTTGGCGCTAGACCACGGTGATTTACCAATCAACTAATATGACCAATTAAGAAAGGAGAAGTGTGATGGCTAGGAAGAAAAAACGGCAGTGGGTTAAAAAGCTACGTCAGATTCACCCATCACAGTTCTTCGTTAAAAAGGGTCGTTTACACTTTTGCTGCAAGATACGCCAATCGTGATTCTGGATGAGCCGACGGTGGCCTTAGATCCAATTACAGAATTGCAAGTCTTGCAGACCATTTTCGCAACGTTGCAGGACAAAACAGTTATCTGGGTTACACACCACTTGACCGGAATTGAGCTGGTTGATAAGGTTATTTTTATAGAAAATAAAGCGATTAGCATGGCTTACTTATTTGCAAGCACGGTTGCGAACAATTTACGTCTGGGTAATTTGCATGCTTCTGACGAGCAGTTGTGGGAAGTGCTAGAAAAGGTTAATTTGGCGGAACTGGTACGTGGGTTACCCAATCAGCTGGAGACGCCGATGACCGAGATGGGAAGCCGCTTTTCAGGTGGTGAGCGTCAACGATTTGCCTTGGCACGAAAAGAGTTATCACTGCAGGTGCCGGCCGGTGAACGATTGGCCATATTGGGACAGTCTGGGGCTGGAAAAACAACATTGCTAAAGTTGTTGCTGGGTGATGAAAGCCCAACAGCTGGTACAATTACAATTGGTGGTGTACCAGTCGCTGCCTTAGCTGAAACTCGTGCATCCATTATTTCTGTGTTGGATCAACAACCAGCTGAAGATGCATTAACAACAATCAGTTCTGGTGTTGGTGAATGGCCACGTTATCAAGATTCAATCGTTCGATTAAACGAGATGGATAGAGACGCGACGCAAGAAAATCGCGAGACCGTTACACAACAACCAGCTCCCAATCAGTCTGATATCATGTTTGACCGAGTATCATTTGGGTATACAGATGACCCAGTCTTGCATCGCCAACAGCAAGATTTTGCAGCGATAAATCGTATTAAGGTGCAACAAGCTCACTTTAATTGGTGGCGTGATTTTGGCGGTGCCATGATTATTGGCGTGGTCGCGATTTTATTGATGATGTTTGCGACATCACGGTTTGGTGGCGATAGTTTCGGCGTGAATTGGATTGCTGCCTTTGTGTTGGCGATTTTTCCGCTCGATTGGGGATTCGCCTTAGCGATTTTACTTGTGTTGGCGATGACAACAATTTTGGCGCCGATGGTTACGTTGGCAGTGAATGGGGCGCGAGATTTTAAGCAACAACAACTAGAAGGTCAATTGTATACGGATTTAACGGATACGGTTATGGGACTACAAGATTGGGTGTTGGCTGGTCGAACAGCGGAATTGGCTATCTCAACTTTCCGCCGTCGTTTGTATGAGTTAGTTGAAACAGGAACGAAGTCTGTTTATGCAAAGTCACAAACCGGTGAAGTCCTGAATGTGTTGGCGAACGATTTGTTCAAGATTGAAAACTTCTATTTGCGTACGTTATTCCCAACAATAATTGGGTTAGTCATTTACGCCCTGATTGGCATTGGTGTTGGCGTGCTCTTGGGATTCATGACCACTTTTTCTGGGGCAGCTTTGATGTTCACATCAGGCTTTTTGATTTCCCGTTCGGCACAAATGCCAGAAAATATTTTGATGGTTTACGTGCCAATCGTATTAACACGTGCATTTGGTATTGGTCGACCATCGTTCAAGTACGCACAGCGCTTAGTATCACACAATTGGGTATTACGAATTAGATTATCGTGATGCGTGATGGACGAATTGTTGAACAGGGAACCTTGTCAGAACTGATGGCTAATAACGGCTACTTTGTTGAATTGCAAGCGGCTATGCGAGGTGTAACACATGCGTAAATTACTGAATTTAATTAAAAACGATACCTGGGTTTTCCCATATTTGAAATCGTATAAAAAGCTACTAGTGTTGATTATTATGGTGGCCAAGCTCAGCGTATTGGGTTGGCACGCATTATGCTTGATGATAATCGGCGCGTCTTGCTGTTGGATGAACCAACGGCCCACTTGGATATTGAAACTGAAGTACGACTAAAGGAAACCATGTTACCTTTGTTCGACAAACGTTTGGTTGTTTTCGCCACACACCGTTTGCACTGGTTAACTGAAATGGATTGGCAGGAACAGATTCAAGTTCTACCGCAACAACCTTATATTTTTCATGACACATTGCGTCGCAACCTGGCATTCTATGCACCAGAAGCAACGGACGAAAAAATTCGTGAAGCGATTGAAACGGTTGGCTTGTCAGAGTGGTTTGAAGCGCTACCAGAAGGGTTGGACACGCTGATTGGTGAAGGTGCCATGCAGACATCATATACTTATCCAGAAGCGACCGAACCGGCGTTGCACCACATTAATGTGGACTTTAAGGGATATGAACGTGTGGCGTTGGTCGGAACATCTGGTTCAGGAAAATCAACATTGCTGAATTTGATTGGTGGTTTCTTGAATGGGGCTGGCGGTGTGTCTTTAAACGGTCAGCAATTGCCTCATCTACAACAGCGCGCTTGGATTTTGGTTTTAGCACCGGAATACTTCTTGCCAATCCGTAATTTTGCTAATGATTACCACGCAACGTTGAATGGTAAAAATGCATTGGCCGACATTATGGCGTTGTTGGATCAACCGACAGCGACTGATACAGATGAGTATCAAACAACGAGTCAACGTTGGCGCGACACCGACGAATTGCAGTTAACTGACGTTTGAGGTTTGTCAAAACAATATGCGAATAACATTTATGAAGTGTCAGAAGACCACCGTAAGGCAACGATGAGTACATTGAAGATTGCCATCCTGTCAACATTTGCGCTGGATTTCTTTACGACGCTTTCAATAGCGGTTGTGGCGCTATTTTTGGGACTAGGACTAATGGATGGCACAATGACGCTATTACCCGCTTTAAAGTTGATTTTGGCTTATGTTGCCATGATTAATTGGGAACAAGCCGTCTTCCTATTCTTTATTTATCCTGTTATCGTGCTGTTTATGATTGTGTTGGGGATGGCTGCGCAGGCAAAAGCTGATCGTGAATACGCCACTTTCAACCGACTTTCAAATCACTTTGTTGACTCTTTACGTGGTCTAACGACTTTGAAGCAACCCTTGTCACCGTTTGCTGATGCCACAACGGCGTCACTACAAACGCAGTTAACGGAAAAGTATGCAGCACTGGGACCACGAGTTGTGGCTAACCAAGGAACTGGTAAGTCGGTTACTTTGGCAGTAGAAGGTATCGATCAAGTGCATGATTATTTGACATTGGTGTTGGTGAAGTTATTCGATATGAGTATTATTCCTTGTGCCCGAAAAGCGTTGGGAATCTTGTCAGTGCTCACTTTGATTCAGGCCTTAGCCATTATTGGTCAAGGTCGGTTCTTGAGCATTGCGATTACAGACTTGTGGCAAGGACATAAATTAGGTGCGGTGGTGACGCCGGTTCTGATTTTCGTGGCCGCTTACTTGATGCGTCAACTAATGGGGGTTGCAAAGCAGTACGCTGCCTTCACGGCTTTGCCAATTGTGTTGGCCTATCAAATTTGGAGCTTCTACATCTTCCGCAAGCGAATTGTTGTGAAGAAGGCAGCTTAACATAAAACAAACAGAGGGGATCAAGTGTGTGCTTGGTCCTCTTTATACATATTAGTTAGATGGAGAGACGGCAGTATGCTAGATAAAAGATTATTTAAATTTCCTGAGGTTATCGCTTGGGTAACAGGCTTGAAGCGCTCAAACGTATGGTCATTTATTGCTTTGGGACTCACAATTATTTCAGTCGTGTTGTTGCTATTCACGGGGTTGTTCCCACGTGTCATTGTTGGGGATAACCCAGCCATGTCATTGTTGTTGAAGAATGCAACGTCAACGCCATACACATTGAAGTGGATGACGATGAGCCACGGATTAAACTACTTACGTTTGAAGATTGAAGAGGGTGATCTACATGATCGTATCCAATCACAATTGAAGGTCTTGTACCCAGTGTTGTTGGTTGGTGAAGTTGCTTTCGCAGTGACGTTGTTCATTTTCACTGATTTCTTTGCTAAGAAGCCGCTTATTACATTGGCATTCCTAGCAGTCATCGTGTTGTTGAAAGCGAAGTTCCGCAATTTGTGGACGACAATCTCAGCAGTCGCAGCGTTGATTGTGCCATTCCTATTCGGTGTACTATTCACGGACGTTGTCCAAGGTATGCCTTTGGATAAGGCTGGTGATATGTCAGCTACGTTCTTTGACTACTTCAACATTTTCTCAATCGTTGGTGGTGTTGCCGTTGCGTTGTTGTCATACAGAGATGCCCTAATTGAATCAATCGGCCCTCACTGGGATGGTAACGAAGTGTGGTTGATTACGGCTGGTGGTGCCATGTTTGCGGCCATGCCATTCTGGTATGCCTCACTATTTTCAGGGTTCTATTTAATCCTATTCGCGATTCTGATTGGTTTGATTTACCGAGGCGTATCATTCGAGTTCCGTGAGCAAATGCGTATATAAGCCAGAAGCTCAGGATGTTGATCCATTCTCAGCAGAAGCATTTGATGCAGGAAAGGAGGCTTAATCATGACAGGATTTCAAATTCTATGGTTCGTATTGATTGCCATCTTGTTTGCAGGATTTTTCTTCCTAGAAGGATTCGACTTCGGAGTTGGAATGGCCTTGAAGGGCTTGGCTAAGAATGAACATGAAGCGGTTGATTACCGAGCTCGGTCGTGCACCATGGGTTGTTTATGGTGTGCTAACGATTGCGGATGCGGTGTCACCAAATGTGTCATTTGCGTCATTGCTAACGTCTAACATTTTGTACTTCGCAACGTTCGCTGCGCTAGGTGGTTTGATGTTCATGTTGGCGCGTCGTGTCATGATTGCAGGTCCAGATAGCGTTGATAACTACTACTTGCCAAACAACACCATTTACTATGCATTCCGTGTGATGGCTGTATCAGCTGGTGCATTTGGTTTGCTAGCTGTTGTGGCATTGTGGGCGGTTCGTAAGAAGTCAAAGCTAGATATTACGAAGTATCGCTGGGCACTTTGGATTTTCGGACTATCAATGTTCCTACCATTTTTGGCACAAACAGCGGGTTGTGGTAAGGATAAGCAAGAGCCTTGGTCGGTAGTTGCTTACACAAACCCAAAGACACACGAAGTTGAATGGTCATTGGACATTCCGTACGTGCTGTCTATCTTGGCTCACCACTCATTGACTGGTGAAAACAAGGGTTGGACAGAGATTAACAAGGAATTGCATGAAAAGTATGATGTGAAGTTTGGGCATGATATGCTTGGTGTGTCAGCTTGGTCATTGTTGCGTAAGCCAAACAGTAACCTTGATTTCTTTAAGAAGTCAATCAAGGTTGCCGCAGTGGTGGCATTGATTGGTACAGCAGGAATTGGTTTGACGGGTGATCGTCATTCACTTTACTTGCAAGAAGATCAACCAATGAAGTTCGCAGCAACTGAAGGATTGGATGAAAATGTCTCACTAGGATCAGCTTTTTCAGCTTTGTGGATTCTAGCAGCCAACTCATTTATGCAAAACCCAGTTGGTTTCAAGGTTGATCACAAGTTTGACCGTGCGGTTTTGGTCGACTTTCCAGCATTGCTACAGAATCACCAATTGTGGTTGGAATTCCCGCACGTTATCTTTGGGACGTTCCTAACGGGTTCATTCGTGGTCTTCACGGGTATTATTCAAGAGTTCCAATTTGGAATGAACTGGTCCCGTTACTCACGTTATGTTGGAGACATCTTTGGGCCGGCTTTGGCTGTCGAGGCGTTGGTTGCGTTCTTTATGGAATCAACGTTCTTGGGCCTTTGGATGTTTGGTTGGGAACGATTCAACAAGAAACTACACTTGGTCTTCATTTGGTTGACGCTTTCCATTTTGGACCTGGCTCGAATTCAGTTCGCAATGACAACGATTTTTCACTTTTTCTTCGTGCCATTGTCAATTGGTTTGGGACTAGTTGTCGCCATCATGGAAACGATGTATGTGGTCAAAAAAGATGATCAATACAAGCGTATGGCAAAGTTCTGGGGAAAGATTTTCCTATTAAGCTTTGCGGTCGGAGTTGAAAACTGGAACTGGCATTTTGCCGGTTCCAGTTTTTTTGTTGATACTATGAATAAAGTATTAAGGCCTAATATATCAGTAGCATAAACCGGACTATAATTGTACAATGAAAGAGTAAGTGAGCACTTATTAAGAGCTTGGGAGAGCAAATAAATTTTGGGATAGTAGGAGGCAAGTTTTATGAACTTGATCGAAGGATCTATCAACTTGGATTGGCTTCTCAGTGATGCATACAACGTTCACGGGTATTCCAACATCAGGATTGGCAAACTGGTTGATCTTCGGTGTCGCCGGTGTCAATGGGCTGGTTGAAATTGTTGTATCAGCAATCTTGGTGCCATTAATTGGTATGCCAGTATTGACTGTATTGAAGCGCTTAAATTAACAACTAGTACGCGCATGGTCAAACGTACCAAGCATTGGTGGCATGATTTTCCGTAACCCAATTACAGCATTGCTACCTCGTATTTTGGTAGGACTAATCGTTGGATTGATTTACTGGTATGTTGTCCGTAAGCAATCACTTGCCCGCCAAACGGGTTGGATTGTCTTCTTAGGAGGTTTGTCAGCTTTCTTGAACACCTTCTTTGTATTCCTAACAGCTTTGTTTATTGCAATTATTTTGGTTCAATCAATCGTCCCTTGGCTAGGGTTGTTGTCTATCACGCCAGCGGCTGGTGTCGGTGTACAAGTTCAAATTATTAGTGTTACAGTGGCCATTGGTGCCATGATTCTTGGACCACGGGTTGGTGCATTGCTTGGATTCGTATGGGGTGCATATTCACTTTGGATCGAGTAGTAGTTGAGACATAGTCTAGCCCTCCTATGGTTATTTACGTTTAGTGTATGACAAATCATTAGTATCGTCTATTAATATACACGCAATACCTTTTTGGCGCACTAAAAGTTAGTGCCTTGTTATAATAACCTCACAGAAACAGAAGAGGATATTATTATGATGAATTCACAAAACAAGACGCGTCGTTTGGTGCACACCAGCGGACATTGTTTGAATCCACTTTAATTGATTATTAGGCATTGATAGGATTTTTGGTCCCAAGGTGGCTGACCACCCATAGCTAATGGTGACGTTGGCCAAAGTATCGTCGCTAATGGCGTCTGGCGTCGTAACAGTAACGCCGAGTTCATTCAGTTGTGTGATATCAGCATCACGCAAGGGTTGAACGGGAATGACGGTTGGCAATTCTGAGAGCATGTATTGGTCAGTGAACTCTTCCCAGTGATTGCGGTTTTGATAGACATTCAAGCCACGTGCAAAGTGCATCATGTAGCCAATGGCTGATTGGGCAATTGGCACAGACTTTAAGCCACTGGCATTTGTTAATAGAATACCTTGTTCAGCCAGTTCTTTTAGGGGCATATAGTTAAAGAAATGCTTGGTGGCATCGGTACCTGGCAGGACGCTGATGACGACAGCAACCTCTGGTAGGGATGACAAGTCGTTGATGCTAAACGTGGCGTCAAAGCCTTCTACGGGACGTCCAGAAGTATTCACGCCATATACAGGTGTGTTAAAGACTGATAGGTAGCGAGCAATTTGCTGACCAATGTGCCCCGTACCAAATTGCGTCAGTAGCAAATTGTCATGATGCCAGAGTGGCGAATCGTCGGGAATTGGTTCGATTTCCGTCACATCCAACGCTGCGTAGCGAATAGATTGCGTAGCTAAGGCATCAAGCAAGGCTGTTTGATCAACAGTAGAACCGCGACCGACATTCACGAACAAGAAGAGATTCTGGAATTGTGCTAGCATTTCAGCGTCAAAGCATACAGCGTGTTAGTGTAACAAAAAAGACGCTACAACATCGTGTAGCGTCTTCTATAGTTAGTAACCTCGTGTGACATCGACGAAGTTAGTTGTTAATGGTTTGCCCGCTAAAAAGTCAGGCAAATTTTTCATAAATAATGGGAACAGATTACCAGCTCGACCTGATGATTCATGTTCTGCCCAGGTTGTGTAGACAAAGCAATGGAACGGGTCGTGGAAGCATTAGAAATGTTGCCAACTACCACTGATTATCATGAAATGGTGGCGTTACAAACGATTCGAATGAAGTGTGCAGATGCGCTGGCTTTGTCTACTGAAAAGAAAGAAGCGCAGTTACTGGCCTATGCTGCGGCTGAGTTTTCAAAGGACGTCACCCTAAAAGAGGATGTAGAGCTGACAATCGAAATTTTTACAGAAATGGGTGCAACGTGGACGGCACAAGATAAAAATGAGTTAGCTGCAGAATGCTTTGAGCGAGCTTGTGGCTTAATTCGTCAGTCTTCAGTTGATACGCAGGCTGCAATGGCGTCAGTTATTACACATACATATCGCCATCAAGCAGAAATGTACCTGGCAAGTGGCTTTGCGCGTCGCCTAATTGAAAAGAATCAAATTGAAGAGGCAGAAGAGGCATTGTTAAATCCAGCGTTAACAACGCGCATTCCAATCTATGCGATTCCAGAGTTTAATGTGCTACGCGCGCGGGTAGCTTTGTACCATGGCCAGGCTGCTGAGGCGATGCAATTATTACAAGTTGCATTGGGCGATGTAGATAAGTACCAGGTTCGTCGTCGTGAGCAGTTGGGGATCTCACAAGCTGAGGTTGCAGAAGGTATTTGTCATCAATCACTGTTGTCTCGTATCGAACGCACAGATGAAGTTTCTAATATGACGGTGCTACAAAAGTTGTGTGAACGTCTACAACTGAACGCAGCTGACATCGCGCGTATTAATGAAAAGGCGTTAACACCGTTAAGCGTTGTCTGATTGAATAGGTTGAAAACGGTAATAAACGGGTGATTAGTGTTGTTCACTAGCGACAAATAAGACACATTGAAAATATGTTCGGCTGTTGAATGTTAATAGAGTGAGCTTGTTAGTATTTTGATAACCGCTTATGCTGAATGTATCTTATGTAAGCAAGGGGAATAGATTATGAAGTTAGTATCGGGGAGCTTGAAATGTCTCCGCTACTGATGGTAGATGCTTATCTACCATTTTTTATTTGCAATAAAGAATAATCATTAGGTGTTATCTGTTCGTCAGGTAACACCTTTTTTGTTTATCGCAGTATCTATCGGGCTTGCCATGCAACGGATGAATCAGATGTTAAAAAATGCAATTTCTGCATAAACGGTAATTTTCAATCATCGGACTGAGTCCGCTTTTTTGTTTTATGGGACTGTAGCTCAGCTGGTTAGAGCGCACCCCTGATAAGGGTGAGGTCGGAGGTTCGAGTCCTCTCAGTCCCATGGTTGAAAGGTTCAACTTTTGACATGGGGACATACTCAAGAGGCTGAAGAGGCGCCCCTGCTAAGGGTGTAGGTCGGGAAACTGGCGCGAGGGTTCGAATCCCTCGGGTTCGAATCCCGTTGTGACCGTTATAATGGCTCGGTAGCTCAGTTGGTAGAGCATACGATTGAAGCTCGTAGTGTCGGGGGTTCGATTCCCTCCCGCGCCATTGCTCGGAAGAGCAAATTGAAATATTTTGCGGATGTAGTACAATGGCTAGTGCTCCAGCCTTCCAAGCTGGGAATGCGGGTTCGATTCCCGTCGCTCCTTTGATGTTAAGTCATCATTATTATTTATTATCGCGGGATGGAGCAGTCTGGTAGCTCGTCGGGCCCATAACCCGAAGGTCGTAGGTTCAAATCCTGCTCCCGCAATTGATTAACTTAGTTAATCACTAAAACAGAAATGTTTGGTCGCATGGTCTAGTTGGTTAGGACGTTCGCCTGTCACGCGAAAGATCAAGATTGACTCAAATAACAAGGACCTTTAGCTCAGTTGGTTAGAGCAGACGGCTCATAACCGTCCGGTCGTTGGTTCGAGTCCAACAAGGTCCATCATAGACCTTAAGTCTTTATGGAGAATTACCCAAGTCTGGCTGAAGGGAACGGTCTTGAAAACCGTCAGGTCGTGAAAGCGGCGCGTGGGTTCGAATCCCACATGAAAGTTTGTTATTATAGTTTAATCGTTTCGGGACGTAGCTCAGCTTGGTAGAGCACCTGGTTTGGGACCAGGGGGTCGCAGGTTCGAATCCTGTCGTCCCGATTTATAACAGAATATGTTATAGTTCGCGGTGTAGCTCAGCTGGCTAGAGCGTCCGGTTCATACCCGGGAGGTCGAGGGTTCGATTCCCCCCGCCGCTCGAATCCCGTTGTTCGCTTTTGCCGGCTTGGCGGAATAGGCAGACGCACAGGACTTAAAATCCTGCGATGGAAACATCGTACCGGTTCGATCCCGGTAGCCGGCACTTATTAATGGACTTATATGCTAATTGGATAAACACCCCGGCTACGAACCGGGTATTGCAGGTTCGAGTCCTGCTAGGTCCATTAACAAACAGTTCGAGCCCCTGACGACCCATTTGGGTGACATCTAAATATTCCGTTATCCGGTGAATTATTATTACGCCGACTTAGCTCAGTTGGTAGAGCATCGCTCTTGTAAAGCGAGGGTCGAAGGTTCGAGTCCTTTAGTCGGCATCATGCGAATATAGTTCAGTTGGTAGAACGCTACCTTGCCATGGTAGAGGTCGCGGGCAGTTAAGCTCAGTAACGCCGAAAGTAGTTGGAGGATCGCTTCCTGCGAGGATAGGAAGTCGCGATGCACATGGACGTTTAGCTCAGCTGGGAGAGCACCTGCCTTACAAGCAGGGGGTCACAGGTTCGATCCCTGTAACGTCCATTGGGTCGTTAGCTCAGTTGGTAGAGCAGTGGACTTTTAATCCATGGGTCCAGTGACGCATGGAGCGGACTAGTACTAATGGTTCGAGGACTTAACCAAGTTGAAAACGTGGTGTAAGGCTCAAACGAAGTTTGAATTTGATATTGACATTATGATTCAGTTTTGAGATAATTAATCTCGTAATGCTAATTAAATTAGTACGTGTCGTGACGATGGCACTGAGGCCACACCTGTTCCCATACCGAACACAGGCCCATTCTTTATGAAGTAAGACCCCTCAGAGATGATGAGGTAGATAGGCTAGAAGTGGAAGTGCGGTCCAAAGACACCTGGTGTGCCAGATCAACCAATTAATCCTGAAGATCCAAATAGTCCAAAGTGGCCAAATGAGGTTACTAAGGATAAGTTGACAAAGACAGTTAATGAAACAATTCATTATGTCTACGCTAAGGGTGGAACTGCAGCGACTGATAAGACGGATAAGGTGTCATTCAGTCGCACAGCAACCGTTGACGCGGTAACTGGTAAATTCATCGCCTACGGCGAGTGGACAGCTAAGGACAACGATACGACATTCGATGCCAAGGAATCACCAAAGATTAAGGGTTACACACCTAAGCAGGCCAGAGTTCCAGCTGTTACTGGTTTGACTGCTAATCATGATAACGTAGAAGTTACGGTTATCTACAATGCGGACGATCAAAAGGTGGTTTACAACGTCATCGATGACACAAATAGCAAGAACCTTGTGTCAAAGAAGTTGTTTGATGAAGGTGTGACAGCAGGTGAGCTAAAGAAGACCAAGGCTGACCTACAAACTATCGCCAACGACTTTGTAAAGCGAGGCTACAACCTCGTGTCATTGGATGATGTTCCAGCAACGTTTGATAACGATGATGACACGGACCAAGTAGTTAATATTCACTTAACGCACACGATGAAGCCAGTAACGGATGAGAATCGACTTGATGTGAAGGTAACTGAAATCGTACATTATGTGTACAAGGATGGTACAACTGCAGCGCCTGATGTAACGGATACTGTTGAATTTACCCGTACTGGAATAATTGACGAAGCTACTGACGTTGTAACGTACACTGACTGGACGGCAGTCAACGGTGATAACTCATTCGATACGAAGGTTTCACCAGTAATTACGGGATACGTTGCGGATAATGCCAATGTTGCAGAAGTTGATGGATTGACGTCAGCAAGCAAGAACGTTGAGGAAACGGTCACATACAGCAAGTTAGGTTCATACGTACCTGAATTGCCAGATGGTTCAACGCCATCAGTGCCATATCCAAACGATCCAACGGACCCAAGTAAGCCAGGTACTGATGTGCCAGTGATGCCACATGTACCAGGTTATACACCAGTCGGACCAGATGGTAAGCCATTAACGCCGGTTGACCCACAAGCTCCATCAAAGGGATACAACCCACCTGCTGTGCCAAGTGACCCTACCACGGACACGGTTATCAAGTATGGTGCTGATAAGCAAAATGTTGTTTACAATGTCATTAATGATACGACGGGTGAGAACCTAGCCACGAACGTGTTGTTTGATTCGGGGGACACAGATGCAGCTTTGACTAAGGGCCATGCTGACTTGCAAGCGATTGCGGATGCCTACATCGAACAAGGTTATGATGTCGTTTCAGTGGATACGGTTCCAGGTTCATTTGATGATGATGATACGGTTGATCAAATCGTAAACATTCACTTGAAGAACAAAACCGCAACCGCTATGGTGCCAAACGAGCCAATTCGAGTTGCGACGGCGATGGTACCAAATGAGCCAATGTACGCTACACCAGTGGTAGTGCCAAATGGCCCAGTTAACGTACCAACATCTGCTGTAACAGGCGACAATACAACCCGCGTGGGCAAGGCAGTGACGAACACGCCTACTAAGCTAGGTGCTACAAGCGGTTCTTCTGTTGTTATCACGCGCGCTGATGATAATGCAAAGGCAAAGAATTCAGTAGCCACTTCAAACACTGTGTCACTTCCAGATACAGCAGCGAAGGGTAACCAAGACGAGAACGCCTTGTTAGTAGCACTTGCAGTCATTGCGAGTCTTCTAACTTTTGGATTTGTGCAGAAGCGCAAGTAGAACTTTAATTGAATAAGTCAGAAAAGCGATCAGTTTACTGGTCGCTTTTTTGGGACTAATGAACAAATGGCAGGGATTTGTTCATTAAAAATATGATTGGAAGATAAATAAAATTAATTGAACATACAGAGCGTAATTGTTTTGTATTTTTCGTCGTAGCATGGTGTACAATGTTTAAAGAGGACTTATTTCGATAGGTCCTCTTTGTTTTTTGTGGGATTATAAATAAGCCTCTGATATGTGGGATTAACGAGGCGTTTTGGTTAGGGTAAGAGAAATGTTAATGGGTTACTAAGTCGACTGGTTACTCGACAAGGCAGACAATGATGAAATTGCGTTAGCGTCATTTATTGTCAAAAACAATAACGACAAAATATTTGTAACAGAGTTAGAAACCGAATTTGATTGGTCGGGATACAAAGTTCGCCGTACTGTTGAATTATTGGCGCAACACTTGCTTAAGTTGTATGGTGTTGATTCGGAAGGTGAGCATGCGATCCAATTGGCTGATCATAATCGCGTTGTGGTTGTCTCGAAATATCGGCATATCAATTTAGATGACTTGAAGCAGGAGCTTTTATCACAGTCATTGAAGTGGCAGATGTTGGTTGATATGTTTAATGAACGCATGATTAACTATGAACGTTACGCAGCCGAAAAGTCGGTCTCTGTGGGTACGGTAGGTAATCATAAGAAAGAGTTAGAACAGCTGCTTCTGAAATATGGCGTGCATATCACGCCACAGAACACCCTTGAAGGGGATACAGAATTATCAGTCCGATTGATATTCATTCAAATTTATGCCCGTTTCTACGGCGGACGTAAAATGCGATTTGATCAAGCGTTGAGCATTACGGTTCAGGATTGCCACGCGCTCTTGAATAAGCTGATTTTTGAAGACAACGGCAAGCTATCTTCATCAGAGTGGCATTTTTTGAAAGTATATTTGTTAGTATCACTCACCCGAGAACGTCACGGACACCGTGGTGGTGAAACATTAACCAGCTATATTCTGCGACCTTGGCAAGAACTGTCACAACGTACGCAACTGATCTTGACGCAGCTAGTCCAGAAGTTCAAAGCAATTAATCTTTTAGACGAAGAAGCGGATGTCTGGGCACAGGTTCAAGGGTTCTATCTAGCACTGTATGTCGTTGGACTAGGCGGACGACTACCTTGGCAAACCGATTTAGCAGAACCCATTGTTCAAAATGTTGCTGATTTGTGGCAGGTGATGATGCGGGTGTTTGATTCACATACACAAGCACCTATGCCAGAAGGAACAAAAGAGGCCCTGTCTCGAGATGTCTTGGCACCGTTGATACTCGTCGAGGTTTACAGAGCGCATAATGAGTTATTGCTTGGTAAACCGGTGCGAATTGACAATGCAATCTTAATGGCGCCAACGACAGCGCAAATTACGGACGAAATCATTTCTGAATGGCAGCCATCAATGGCAATTGATTTAGAAATGATGAAAAATCTTTTTTATGCGCCAATCTTCATGATGTTATTTTCAAATGTTAGTTTGACGTTGTTATGGTCACCGGTAAATGTCTTAATTGATATCCGCACGCGTCCTAATCTTGAATTGATGTTGAAGCGGCTGGTTTCGGGGTTCTTAAAGATTAACGTGCAATTTGTGGATGATTTAAAGATTGCCGACATCGTTATTTCGGATGTGATCGGACCAACTGCTAATATGAATAATCGATTCAATTGGCAGGATTTTCCAAATACAAAACAGATTTCGCAATTACAACGAAGCCTAATCGAACTGCAAAGATCAAAAATGACGGACAAAACCGAAAAAACAGACTTATTCTAAAATGACGTATGCAATAGTGGTACAGCCCGAGCGGTTGTGCCACTATTTTGGTTTAAGCACCAGAATTTCGGCAAAACTATTTTATTTTTGAAAAAACGTTAAATTCTAAATAATAAATTTTCGATTACTATTATTCAGTGGAGGAATAAGGGGTATGGTTGTTGATTTATGGATGCTAGATAAAAAAGAACAAGAAAAGGTGACACTGCTAACCGAACTTGCGAATTCGGATGAAATGATTTTGCCGGTGTCAGAATTGATGGACCGTTTGGATTGGTCAAAGTACAAGGTACTTGAAAATGCACGAGCATTGAATGGTGATATTCAAGTCGTTATGGCAACGACGGATGATACGCTACTTATTTCAGATGATTCGAAAACAATTTATTTAGACGATCGTTATTTAGGTAATGTTGATGGCATCATTAGCTATTACATTAAAAATTCAGTGTATTGGCAATTTACGTTAGATGTGTTGAATGAAACGATGAAGTCATATGAACACTTCGCGTTGCAACATGCGATTTCCGCTGGAACGGTAAGCAATATTAAGCAAACTTTGAATGAACGTTTGGCCAAGTATAATTTGACGATTACGCCAAATTATCATTTCGAAGGGAACGAAATGTATTTGCGCTCAATGTTGTTCCATATCATGATGCGGTGGGATGTGGTGACCCAAACGGACAAAATTCGTGACATCGTGGCGCGAGAACCAATTTTCAAGGATTTGCGCATTAATGCATCAGCGCTAACCAATTCGCGTTCGCTGGTTATTCAGCAATTTTTAGCGATTTCATTGGTACGTGCCCGACTAGGCCACTTTATTAATAGTGCGCCAGTTCGCGAAACACTTGTTAATTTTGATGAACTTGATGATCGCGCACAATGGTTGATTACAGAATGGCAAGCCATGCTTGAACGCCAAGGTATTAGCATGACCAATGCCAAGGAAGAAAGCGTGCAGTTACTTTATATTTTGTACTTAAACAACATTCGCATTGACACGGATTGGATGACGAATGTGACGAAGCGCGTAAAAAAGCGTTTGAATGACTTTATTTTTAAGTTGGAGAACTTGTATTTCGATTGCTTCAACACTGAATTGGAGGAGGAAGAATTAGCTAATCTGCGCCGCCATCTATTTGCAACGATTATTCGTTCGTTTGGTGACAGCGATGATTTGTTTATTCCGGAACGATTTAGTTCAATTGATGTCGCAACGTTGTATCCAGTTGTGCATGAGTTTACAAATGCAGCGATGAAAATTTTCCGACAAGATATGGGGATTACGAACCTTTCAGATAATTTCTTGTATGACAAATTGGTTGTGACATTCTTGAACGATTTGGCGTTTGATAAGATGTTCAAGCCAATTGTGGTGAATGTGAATATGCAACAATATCCTAGCGCTAATCGCGTGTTGCAAGAAATGATCAAGTCAGTTTCACGTTATGAAATTGTTTTTACGGAAAATACGACTAAAAACGCCGACTTGGTGATTTCAAACTTCCAAGCTAACGTTGAGCCACGAAATAAGTTTGAGTGGACGGCATTGCCAACGAGTCGCCAATGGCACCAGTTTGAGCAACGCTTGGGGGAGATTAGTATTTCCAAGCTAAACAAAACGTCGATTCTGTAGTCGTCTCAAATATTTTACAGATTTCAAAAAAGAGTATGCTGGCGATTGTTGCCGGTATGACATAATATTCTTGCAACGCAATGTTGTGATGCTTTAGCAGCGTCAGGTTAGATTCTCTAATGCCCAGCATTGAGAACATGAACACTAGCCAAAACAGAAACTAAAGTTATCTACTTCTCTCTTTATAAAAAAGTCTGAAAGACCCACTTTCTTTCTTTTATAAAACACTCGCCTTTACCCTAGGGCGGGTGTTTTTGTTTACCAACGTGAAATCAACAAAACAAAAGTTAGTAATAGTATTACGATTAATATTCGGTTAGAATAGTCTTATAGTCATCGCGGACCAAATTGGTGGCCCGAGACGTATCTATTTATAAGAAAGTTGAGAAATACATGGAAGTTGGTATAGGTTATTGGATTGGTTTCTTCGCCTTTGTTTTGGTGATGTTGGCACTTGATTTGGGTGTCTTCCACAAAAATAATGAGGCACCAACCATGAAAGAATCATTGTTGTGGAGTGCCTTTTGGATTGGGCTTGCCTTCATTTTTGCAGGAGGCCTTTGGTTCTTCACAGGCGGTGATCATGCGCTTGATTTCGTGACGGCATACTTGCTTGAAAAGTCATTGAGTATTGATAACTTGTTTATCTTCATTTTGGTATTTGGTTTCTTCGGTATTGAATTGAAGTATCAACACCGTTTGCTATTCTGGGGTGTCTTTGGTGCCTTAGTGATGCGTGTGATTTTCATTTTTGGTGGAGCAGCCTTGCTACACCATTTCGTATGGTTGATGTACATCTTCGGTGCGTTCTTGATTGTCACTGGTGTGAAGATGCTCTTCGAAAAGGAAGAAGCGCAAGATTTGAACGATAGTTTCATTATCAAGAGTTTGCGTAAGATTTTGCCATTGAAGGAAGATGTGGCTGAACCGCATTTCTTGGTTAAGGAAAATGGAAAGCGTTACGCAACGCAATTCTTGTTGGCCTTGTTGTTCATTGAAGCATCAGATTTGCTATTTGCTGTTGACTCAATTCCAGCCGTTTTGGCCGTTACGCAAGATACGTTTATCGTTGTGACGTCAAACATTTTTGCGATTATGGGATTGCGTTCATTGTACTTTGCTTTGTCTGGTATTTTGCCAATGTTCCGTTACATCAAGTACGCATTGGCGGTCATCTTGGCCTTTATTGGGGTGAAGATGGTCTTGAACGAATCAGCGAAGGCATTCGATTGGCACTTCCACATTTCAAACGTGGTGTCATTGACTGTTATCGTTGGATTGTTAACACTATCAATTATTGCGTCAGTGATTGTATCTCGTGTACAAGAGCGTCGTAAGTTTAAGGCTGAATAACAGTTTTGGGATCTACCTTTTCGGGTAGGTCCTTTTTTAATTCTGCTATCGATTTTTGCGCGTATACTGACGATATTAAATTTGTAGGGGATATAAAAATGACAAAGCAAATTATTACAACAACGAATGCGCCGGCTGCAATTGGCCCATACTCACAAGCTGTTTTGACAAATGGAACGTTGTACGCTTCAGGCCAAATTGGGTTGATTCCTAGCACAGGTGAGTTTGCAGGGGAGACGACCTTGGATCAAGCAACGCAAGTCTTTAAGAACATTGATGGCTTGCTGGCTGCGGCTGATATGACACGTGCGGATATCGTGAAGGTGAGCGTTTACTTGGCTGATATGGCTGATTTTGCACCAGTAAATGAGTTGTACGCCGACTACTTTAGCGACGTCGATGCATTCCCAGCTCGTTCAGCAGTTGCTGTGGCAACGTTGCCAAAGAACGCTCGCATTGAAATTGAAGTAATTGCGAATAAATAGGTAATTAAAGCGTATGCGTCTGTCGATGCATACGCTTTTATGTTATAATGTAAGCGTTTACTGAAAGATATTTAATGAATGAAAGCGAGATCAACCATGGCATTGGAAAAGATTTTATTTGGTACTTATACGCGACGTGTTTCAAAGGGAATTTACGAAGCAGCATTGAACACGGAGACTGGTGAGTTGCAAGATGCCAAGTTGGTTGCTGAAGTTGGTTCACCAACATACCTTGCTTTGAGCAAGGCCAACAAGTTGTACGCAGTTGACAAGAATGGTGACCAAGGTGGCGTTGGTGTATTTGACTTCGCCAATGACGAAGCAACGTTGACACAAGAAGTATTGGCAGAAGGTGCTTCACCTGCGTACGTCGCTGTTGATGAAGCCCGTCAATTGTTGTACTCAGGTAATTACCACAAGGGTACGTTGGAAGTCTTCGCGATTGCAGCCGATGGTTCATTGACGTTGACGGATTCATTCCAATCAGAAGGCTCAGGTCCACGTCCAGAACAAGGGTCATCACACGTTCACTGGAACAACTTGACGCCAGACAACCGTGTGGCGGTTGTGGATTTGGGTGCTGACAAGGTGTTGACGTTTGATGT
Source organism: Weissella confusa (assembly GCA_014332815.1). Classification (GTDB taxonomy): domain Bacteria; phylum Bacillota; class Bacilli; order Lactobacillales; family Lactobacillaceae; genus Weissella; species Weissella confusa_C. The sequence continues at coordinate 236,471 of JACSZT010000009.1, forward strand.
GTCTGACGAAGGTAAGTTGACGTTGGTTGCAACGTTTGAGACCGAAGCCGGCTTTGGCCCTCGTCACTTACGCTTTAGCCCTGATGGTCAATACGCTTACTTGTTGGGTGAATTGTCATCAAAGTTGTCAGTATTGAAGTACAACGCTGACGGCTCATTCACGTTGTTGCAAACTGTTTCAACGATTCCGGCTGATTGGACGGAGCACAACGGTGGTGCTGCTATTTACTTGTCAAACGACGGTAAGTTTGTTTACACGTCAAACCGTGGTCACAACTCAATTGCTGTCTTTGCGGTTAAGGATGATGGTGCATCAGTTGAACACATTCAATGGATTTCAACTGAGGGTGATTTCCCACGTGACTTCGCGTTGAACCCAAGTAACGAGTTCTTGGTTGCAGCTAACCAAAACACGGACAATGTGACGGTTTACCGTCGCGATGCTGAGACTGGTGAATTGACGTTGTCACAAAAGGACTACGAAATTCCTGAATCAGTGCGTGTATTGTTCATTTAAGCTTGATACAATAAAGTCAGTTGCCAGTTGGTAACTGGCTTTTTATTTTTGGGGGATAGACTATATGAGCAACAACCAAAAACACCGGTCGATTTTGTATCGCTGGCTGTTAGATAATAAAATCATTTCAACGATGCTGGTAATTTTACTGATTTTGGCCATTATTTATATGTTAAAGAAGGTTGATTTCATCTTTGCACCAGTCGCTGGTTTGTTCGGCGCAGTGGGGGCACCGATTATTATCGCGGGTGTCTTTTATTACTTGCTCAATCCGATGGTTGATTGGGCTGAGCGTCGCTTTAAGCTTCATCGTGCCGTGACGATTACGATTCAATTCGTTGTCTTGGCTTTGTTGATTGTTTGGGGGCTGGCCGTATTCATTCCTTGGATTACGGATCAAGTTGCTGGACTGATTAAACACTGGCCAGAGTACTGGCGCGGTATTGTTAAGACCGTTGATAATTTGACATCGGACAAGCGATTTGTGTCGGTCAATAAGTGGTTTAATGAAACCAACAATGACATCACAACCTGGTTTAAACAATACTCGGCAGAATATGCAAGTAAGGGAATCAAGGGCGTTTCGTCCGTTGTTGGAACAGTAACAACGGTTGTCATCACCTTGTTGACATTCCCGTTCATGCTATTTTACTTGTTGAAGGATGGTCACCAAATGCCTGGATACATGGCAAAGTTTTTGCCACCACAGGCGCGACCATCTTTCCTTGAGACAATTGGTGAAATTAACAACCAAATCTCAAACTACATCCGTGGTCAATTGTCAGTCGCGTTTGCTGTCATGGTGATGTTTGCGATTGGGTATACGATTATCGGATTACCATATGGTTGGTTGATTGCGATTGTGGCGGGTGTCTTGAATTTGATTCCGTTCTTAGGATCATTTTTGGCAATGGTACCAGCCGTTGTCGTTGGATTATTCGTTTCGCCAATGATGTTGGTGTCGGTACTAGTGGTCTTTATGATTGAACAGACTTTAGAAGGCCGACTCATTACGCCGAAGCTGCTAGGGAATTCTCTACAGATTCACCCGGTCACAGTGTTGGTTATCTTGTTGTCAGCTGGTAACATTTTTGGTTTGGTAGGGGTTATTTTTGGAATTCCAGGGTATGCCATTCTGAAAGTGTTGTTGTACCGTTTGTATAAGTGGTGGCAGGAAAACTCAGGCCTGTTTACGGAAGAAAACGAGTAAAGCATTTAATAAGGTTTACTAAGTATAGCGTGGTCAGTTATCAGACCATGCTATACTTATTTTTGTATGCAATTAAACGCGTTGGGGGAGGGGAGCCTTCCCAGAATAGGAGAAAATCATGAGCACGAATCACATCGTATTATTTGAGCCATTGATGCCAGCAAATACTGGAAATATCGCCCGTACGGCAACGGGTACTAACACAAAGCTTCACTTGATTGAGCCTTTGGGATTTAAGTTGGATGACAAGCACGTTAAGCGTGCCGGATTGGATTACTGGGATACAGTTGATATTACAATCCACGAGAACTTGCCAGCCTTTATGGCCAGCTTGAAGGAAACAGATGAACTGTTCTTGATTTCAAAGTTCGCACCACGTGCTTATCACGAAGCTGATTACACAAACCCTGATCACGATTACTACTTCTTGTTCGGTAAGGAAACGACTGGTTTGCCTGAGCCATTCATGAAGCAACACCCTGAGAAGGCGTTGCGTATTCCACAAAACGATGACCACATTCGTTCATTGAACTTGTCAAACACGGCAGCCATCGTTATCTATGAAACGTTGCGTCAACAAGGGTTCCCAAACCTAGACTTGACCCACGAATACGACTACGACAAGTTGAAGTAAAAATAAATGAGCGTTTATTCACTTAAGAAAGGAGATTAATATGGCGGCGACAGCAAAAAAGCGTCCGACTACCAAGCGTAAAACAACGCCCAAAAAGTCGACGTCTGCCAAAAAGAAAAAAGCAGCGCAACAGAACTGGTGGCTTGAACGTGGCCCACAATTGATTGGACTATTTGCGACGATTATGACGGTTATCGCCATCGCTAAGGTTGGATTAGTTGGAAAGTTTTTGGCTAATATTATTCGCCTTGTAGTAGGTGGTTCTTATCAGTTCTTCTTGCTTGTGCTATTAATTCCACTCCTGGTGGTGGTTGCTTACGGGCAATGGCCAAAACGTTTTAAGTGGCAACAATACGTTGGTTTCACCCTCTTTTATTTGGGTGTCATGTTGGTCGGTTCAATTTTGCTCTTTGATAAGATGAACGTCCATGAGGCTTACGCACAAACCATTCAAACGCTGATCAATCAAGACATGAACAATAAGGCGGTCACAACCCCGGTTGGCGGTGGCCTCATTGGGGCGTTGATGTACAGCGGTACCTATATGGCGATGGCTGATTTTGGATCATGGTTGGTAGCAGTCATTCTATTGATTGCTGGACCGGTCATGTTCTTCAATTTGCCAATCCGAGACGTGTTTGACAACTTCTTTAATTTGGCTGAGGGTGCGGGTGATTTGGTGCAAACGCAAGCTTCAACAGCCCATGAAAAGGTGACTGAATCAATCGAAAGCTTCCGTGTCCGTCAAAAGTCAGCGATGCAAGAGTTCTTCAATGAAGATCCGTTTGCATCAGAAGCGGAACGCGCTGCGCAGATGATGGACGGTTTGCCTGATGCCTCTGCGTCAAACGATGCACCAATCACATCAAAGAAGGCTAAGACACCAACGGCAGCTGTGGAGGCTGAACCTGAAGTCGATGCAACTGCCACTGAATTTGTGATGCCAGAAATTGTGGCACCAGTACCATTCAAGCCAGAAGCACCAGTTGATGAAGCAACGTTTGCAGCGGCTGAGCCAGTGACGAATGAGTTCACGCCACTGCCAAGCGAAGATGAAGCGCCCGTTGAAATGACGTATGATCCAAGCTTTAATCCGGATGCCGTTATTCAAGCGCAAGATGCTGCAATTGAACCGGTTGTTTATGGTGAAGACCTACCAGATGATGAGCTGTTGCCTGGTCAAGATGTGCCATTGACGCACGCTGATATTCTTGGCCACAATGATGCGCAAACGTCACCAAAGACAACGGCGCACCAATCAAATGTTGGTCACGTTGAGCCATCAACGATTTCAGAACCAACGGCTGACGTCGATGCGTCTGGTTTGGGTACGTTGATTGACGACAAGGATTACATTTTGCCAACCACTGACTTGTTGCAACACATTGGTTCGACTGACCAGTCAGCAGAGCGTGATGCGTTGAACGACAAGGCGCGTATCTTGCATGAAACGTTGAAGAGTTTTAACATCAACGCGACGGTTGAAAAGGTGGTTCTCGGTCCAACGGTTACACAATACGAAATTAAGCCAGCCGTTGGGGTGAAGGTGTCAAAGATTCAAAACCTTGCCGATGACTTGGCGTTGGCCTTGGCTGCCAAGTCATTGCGTATTGAAGCACCTATCCCTGGTAAAAATGTTGTCGGAATCGAAGTTGCCAATGATCAACAAGCAACGGTTGGGTTCCGTGACATGGTTGAAGAGGCTGGTATCGATACCACCAAGCCTTTGGTTGTCCCAATTGGTCGTGGTGTGACGAGTGGCGTCGTGAAACTTGATTTGACGAAGATGCCACACTTGTTGATTGCCGGTTCAACTGGTTCAGGTAAGTCAGTTGCCATTAACGGTATTTTGGCTTCAATCTTGTTGCAAGCTAAGCCATCACAAGTTCGTTTGATGCTGGTTGATCCAAAGAAGGTGGAGTTGTCAGTTTATAACGACATTCCACACTTGATTACACCGGTTATTTCAGACCCTAAGAAGGCATCGCTTGGCTTGAAGAAGGTTGTTTCCGAGATGGATCGCCGTTTCAAGTTGCTTGCTGATGAAGGGGTACGTAACATTGATGGTTACAACCGCTTAGTTGAAAAGCGCAATGCAGCGGACCCAAGTACGGTCCTTCAAAAGATGCCATACTTGGTTGTCATTATCGACGAGTTGGCTGACTTGATGATGACGTCTGCCGTTTCAGGCGACGTTGAAAACTCTATTGTGCGTATTGCGCAGTTGGGTCGTGCCGCTGGTATCCACATGATTGTCGCAACACAGCGTCCGTCAGTTGATATCATTACTGGTTTGATTAAGGCAAACGTGCCATCACGTATGGCGTTTGCCGTTTCATCTGGTGTTGATTCACGTACGATTTTGGACAGTAACGGTGCCGAAAAGCTATTGGGTCGTGGTGATATGCTGTTTGCGCCAATTGGTTCAAACGGTCCACAACGTGTTCAAGGAGCCTTCCTGACTGACGAAGACGTTGAGTCATTGACGGACTTTATCAAGAACCAAGGTGAAGCCCAATATGATAAGAGCATGGAAGTTTCTGATGAAGAAGTGAACGCGATTGATAATCCTGGTTCAGAAGGTGATGAACTAGATGAACGTTGGGATGACGTGCTTGAATTCATCTTGCGCGCTGGTGGTGCTTCAACATCATCAATTCAACGCCACTTTGGTATGGGCTATAACCGTGCCGGTCGTATCATGGACGCACTAACGGACCGTGGTTTGATTGGTGAACAAAACGGGTCTAAGCCACGTGAGTTGAAGTTTACACCCGAAATGCTTGACCGTTTCCGCCGTGAAGCACTAAAATAACGCATACGATTAAATGAGATGGAGGCCGTCAGATGATTCGTTATGATTTAACAAATCCAGCAACGGACGTCGAATTGGTAGCAATGTACCGCGCCGATTTTGATGTCGATGTTGGTCGTCTATACACGTATGTGCCAGAACTCAAGGGATTCCAATTGCACTACGACCACGATGTTGTGTTGTCACCAGCAGAGATGCGTGATGATGCTGACGTTCGTTTCTACTTGCAAGTCCATGGTCAAAACCCTACTGGACGCGCACGTATGGCAAATATTGATTTCCAACTTGTGCAACGAGATGAAATTAACTGGGCATAATGTCTAATGAAAGTCGCATTCCTTTTTAGGGGTGCGACTTTTTCTATGCAGTCTGTGACGATATTTTCCTAACAAATGAATAAAGTTAATACAATTATTCATATGGCTTGGGTACAATGGTATTAACATGTCAGACAAATAGGGAGTAACTTACATGATTGAATTGAAAAACCTGAACAAGCGGTTTGGCGACAAGCTAGCAGTTCAGGATATGAATATGGTTATCAAGCCGGGTGAAGTGATGGGACTGATTGGCCAAAACGGTGCGGGTAAAACAACCACGTTCCGTATGGTCTTGGATTTTATCGAACCTACGAGTGGTGAGATTACTTGGGATGGGCACAAGATTAGTTCGGCTGATAAGCAACGCATCGGCTTTTTGCCTGAAGAGCGTGGGCTGTACCAAAAGCTAACCATTGAAGAACAAGTGATGTACTTTGCTGAGTTGCACGGCATGAAGCGTGCTGATGCGAAGGCGTCATTACAAGATTGGATGAAGCGCTTGGATGTCGTGGGTAAGACGACTGATAAAGTGCAAAAGCTTTCTAAGGGTAACGCACAAAAGGTTCAGTTGATTTCAACGGTTATCTTCCACCCGGAATTTTTGATTTTGGACGAGCCGTTCACCGGACTTGATCCAGTGAACACGGAATTGATGATGAATGAAATCAAGCGTTTGAAGCAAGGTGGCGCGATGATTATTTTCAGTTCTCACAATATGTCGGGTGTTGAAAAGCTGTCTGACCACCTGACAATGTTGCGTCACGGTGAAACGGTTTTGAGTGGTGCCACGACTGAGATTCGTGAATCATTCGGTCGTACCGAGATTTATATTGAGTCACCGGTAGCAGACGCAGATTTGTTGGCCATTGATGGCGTCCTGTCCGTTGAACCACAAGGCATTGGTCGCCAAGTACGTTTGACGAACGCCGAGGTTGGTCGCCAAGTCTTTAGTACAGTTGCACAAGACGGTTATGTACCAGTGTTTGCGCAAACTGCGCCAACGCTTGATGAAATTTTCCGTCGTGAAGTACAAGGAGGTGGCGTAAATGACTAGTCGCCAATTATTCTTAGTAGCACGCCAAACCTACTTAACACGTATTAAGTCATTCGGATACTGGGCATTGGTCTTGGCACCGGTATTGATTGTTGGTGTCATCGCAGGAATCACCTTCATCATTACGGCCACGCAAAGTCACAAGACGCCAGTTGTCGGGGTGGTGAATCAGCCAGCACTAACGACGTACTTGAAAAAGACAGATGGTTTTGACGCTAAGGTGAAGTCGGTTGCAACTGAAAAGCAAGCCAAAGCAGACTTACGCAAAGGTAAGCTAGACGCGTATCTGAAGGAGACTGGTGAGACGAAGTTCCAATTGGTTGCCTCAGCAGACGGTGAATCAGTTTCAGAAACGAAGCTGAAGGCCAACTTGACGAGTTTTTCAATGCTGAACACGGCCGCTGAAATTAACTTGTCAGGTGAAGATTTGCAAAAGTTGATGACGCCACCGGTTTTGAAGACGACGACGCAAAGCGACAAAGGACAATCAGCCGGTGGAGCGGTGGCCAATTCAGCCAATACGGCTTTGGCATCGGCCATTGGTATCTTGATTTTCGTGTTCTTGACGTCATACATCAGTATGATTGCGCAAGAGATTGCCAATGAGAAGTCATCACGTATCATGGAAATTTTGTTGGCTGCGACATCACCAGCGGTACAATTCTTCGGTAAGTTGAGCGGTATTGCTGGCTTGGCGTTGACGCATGGGTTGCTGTATGTGATTGCTGGGTTGCTGGTTAACGTCTTTGCGCCACACTACAAGTACTTGAAGATGATTAAGGAACTATTGGCGGGAGTTGATGCCGGCTTTGCCATTATGACGTTGCTAATTGCATTGGTTGCCATCTTTATGTACATGGTTCTAACGGCGATTGTTGCGGCGATGGTAAATGACTTGAGCCAAGTGCAACAAGCGGTGGCACCAATCACCTACTTGGCAATGATTGGTTATGTGCTAACGTTTACGTTGTCAGGTCAACCAAACAACACATTCTTGAACATCTTGTCATACGTGCCATTCATTTCACAAACGCTGATGCCGGCCCGTCTAGGGTTGCAATATGCGACGATGGGGGATGCGGCAATTGCATTGGTGCTTGAGGTGATTGTGTTGGTATTCATCAGCATGTTCGGCTTGCGTGTCTACAAGCGTAACGTGTTGACGTACAACGACGGTAATATCACGAAGGCTGCTTTGGCTAGTCTGAAGGGCTTGTTCGTTAAAACAAAAGACTAAACAAAAAACGTCGATGACTGAATATGGTCATCGACGTTTTTTCGTGAGCAGATTATTGCTTCAATTGCTCTTCATCCTTCTTACCCAAGAAACGATCCTTTTGATCATCCTTGACTTCGGGCATAACGAACAAGTCATCAAATTGCTTGCTCAATTCATCAGTACGCTTTGTTTGCAATGGCATTTGGCTTTCCCCCATCAAATATTCTTGCCAATAGTATACCACGATTACCCAGGGGCTTGTCGTCTAAATAAATTCATTTTTTTGCCGTCAGAAAGGCGACACTTTTGTTTATGATGAAGGGGCAAAAGTGATTTCATGGGGGTAGGAAAAATGCAGATTCACGTTGCAAAAACAGGAAATGATCATCACGACGGGACGGCAGAGCGCCCGTTGTTGACGATTAATCACGCTGCGCAAATTGCGCAGCCGGGCGACACAGTCATTGTTCACGAGGGGGAATACCGTGAATGGGTGAATCCGAAGAACGCCGGGTTAAGCGACCGACGCCGCATTGTTTACCAAGCAGCGCCACGCGAAAAGGTAGTTATCAAGGGCTCAGAAGTGGTTACTGAGTGGGAAGAGATTGCTGGTTCGGTCTATAAGGCAATTGTGGATAACGAGGTGTTTGGCGAGTTCAATCCGTTTGACGATGAGCTAAATGGGGATTGGCTCATTTCAAACCTAAACCGTAAGACGCACACGGCAGACATTTATATTGATGGGGTGTCGATGTACGAAGCGCAAGCATTGGCTGAGGTTGATGCCGGTGAAGAGCGTAATCATGTACATGATTTTATGACGGATGAGGAAATTGCGGAACCGTATCCAGCACGTACCAAGTACAAGTGGTTTGCTGAAGTGACGGATGATGTGACGACAATTTATGCTAATTTTCATGATGTTAAGCCGTCAGAGCATTTGATTGAAATGAACGTGCGCCCATATGTGTTCTATCCAAGTCAAATTGGTCGTAATTACATCACGGTGCGTGGCTTTGAAATGGCGCAAGCAGCAACACCTTGGACGCCACCTACTGCTGAGCAACCAGGCTTGATTGGTGCGCACTGGAGTAAGGGGTGGATTATCGAGAACAATCGTATCCACGACGCTAAGACCAGTGGTATTTCACTGGGTAAGGAACGCGCATCAGGCGATAACTACTACACACATCGTCGTGACAAGCCGGGCTACCAATATCAATTGGAAACGGTGTTTGAGGCGATAAACAATCATGGTTGGCGCAAAGAGACGATTGGGTCACACATCGTCCGAAACAATGAGATTTATGACTGTGGTCAAAACGGTATTGTTGGTCACTTGGGTTGTGTCTTCTCAACGATTGCGAATAACCATATCTACAACATTGGCTTGAAGCGTGAATACCATGGCTGGGAAGTTGCTGGCATTAAGTTGCACGCGGCGATTGATGTGCAACTCACGCACAACCACATCCACAATACGGTTTTGGGAACATGGTTGGATTGGCAAACCCAAGGTACGCGCATTAACCGTAACGTTTATCACCACAACAATCGTGACTTCTTCGTTGAAGTGAGCCACGGACCATTCATGGTTGATCACAATGTTTTCGGTTCTGAAAATGCGGTCGATGAATTTGCCCAAGGTGGCGCGTTCGTCAATAACTTGATTGCTGGTGCGATGAAGCGTCAAAAGGTACTTAACCGAACAACGCCATATCACACGCCACACTCAACTCAGATTGCTGGCTATGCTTGTGTTTATGGTGGGGATGACCGTTTTTACAACAACGTCTTTATTGGCACGCCAAACAAGGCGTGGGAAGTGCAAGGAACGGCACAGTTCGCGGAAGCGCCAACAACGCTTGAAGCGTACATTGATGCGGTGCACATGACGCGACCAACCGATATTGAGCAATTCGAAACGGTTGAGCAACCAATGTATGTGTCACATAACGTTTATTTGAACGGTGCCCGTGCAACCACTGCGGAAAAGACAAACGTGATTGATGAAATGAACCCACACTTTGATGTGGTGAAGCAAGGTGAAGCGTATTACCTAGAATTGTCGGTACCAGAGTCGGTGACGAATTTTGTTGCGCCAACCCAGACGTCAGAAACGTTGGGCAAGGTGCGCTTGGTTGATGCGGAGTTTGAACAACCAGATGGATCGGACTATGTCTTGAATGAAGATTTGGTTGGTGACAAAATCGAACGTGAATTAGCCGGACCAGTTGGTAGTTTGGTCGTCGGTGAAAACCGTATTCGCATTTGGTAATAATGAGAACGTTTTCAACTTCATAAATAATTCAAAAACGAACCGTAATATACAACTTCGGAAGCAATTATTTATTTAAAGGGGAAAGAACAGATGAAGTTCGCACAACAAGCATCACTTGCGATTGCAGGTACGGTATCAGGATTGTGGTTGATGGCCGAAGAGGGATTGGCTGCAACGACAGCAACAACAATGGCACCATCTTCAACCGAGACAGTCGAAGTGATTGCTGGATTGTTGATGACGTCACTAGCCGTAATGATTTACGTCTACAAGACAAAGTAAACCCTTAAGCCACTAGGAAGTGAGAGATTTCCTGGTGGCTTTTTTCGTGCAGTTTTTCAACCAATCTCCGGGGTTAAATTAAACCGAATTTCGGCGTATAATGAAGTAAATACTATTTGAAAGGAAAAGCGGATGGCGTCAGAACATATTGAACAAAAACTTGCGCTGTTACCAGATTTGCCCGGCTCATACCAAATGAAGGATGTGAACGGCAAAATCATTTATGTTGGTAAGGCCAAGAACCTAAAAAACCGTGTGCGTTCTTACTTTAAAAGTGAACATACCGGTAAGACAGCCCAGCTGGTTGAGAATATCGCGGACTTTGATTTCATCGTCACGAGTTCCGAAAAGGAATCATTGTTGCTTGAAATCACGTTGATTCAAAAATACCAGCCGTACTATAACATTCGCTTGAAGCGTGGAACGGGGTACCCTTACATTAAGATTACCCACGAATCAGATCCAAAGCTTGAATTGGCCAACGACGTCAAAGAAGACGGTGCCCAATACTTTGGCCCTTATCCAAACGTTTACGCTGCACAGGAAACCTTGCATTTCTTGCAAAAGGTTTATCCACTACGTCGTTGTAACGGTTACCAAGGACGTCCATGTTTGTATGCCAACATGGGACAATGCTTGGGTCCTTGCTATCGTAAGGTGCCATTCACGGAGTACTTGGATCAAATCAAGAAGATTCAACGTTTCTTGGATGGGGATACAAAAGAAGTGACGAAGGTCTTGCAAGGTAAGATGGCCGACGCGGCTGAAAAGCTTGAGTTTGAGCGAGCTGCCGATTTGCGTGACCAACTGAAGTTTATTGAGACAACTGTTGAAAAGCAAAAGATTATCTCAAAGGACGGGACACCACGTGACTTGTTCAACTTCTATATGGACAAGGGGTGGCTGTCTGTTCAAGTCTTCTTCATTCGCCAAGCGCGTTTGATGAAACGTGAGAAGCGCACCTTTGCCATCGTTGATTCGCCTGAAGAAGAATTGACGAGTTTTATTTTGCAGTTCTACAACCGTAAGAACGCCGTGTTGCCAAAGGAAATTTTGGTACCAGCTGACGTTGATAAGCAGATTATCTCAGAAGTGTTGAATGTGCCAGTGCGTACACCGCAACGTGGTGAAAAGCGTGACTTGCTCGATTTGGCGGAAAAGAATGCCAAAATCGTGTTGGATGAAAAGTTCCGGTTGATGGAGATGAATGAGTCGAAGACGAACGGGGCGATGCAAGAAATTGCTGACGCGTTAGGTCTTGACCATATTCACCGTATTGAGGCGTTTGACCACTCACACACCCAGGGTGAAGAAATGGTTTCAGCCATGGTTGTTTTTGAAGATGGTGTGCCAAACAAGAATAAATACCGCAAGTACAAGACCAAGACCGTTGATCACGCGGACGAACGTGCTGAAACGATGGAAGTTATTCGTCGTCGCTATACGCGTTTGCTCAAGGAACATGCTGAAATGCCTGATTTGATTTTGATGGACGGTGGCGTTATTCAGTTGAATGCGGCTCGTGAAGTCATTGAAGATGAGCTCGGTTTGGCAATCCCGGTCGCAGCGATGGTTAAGAATGACCAACACAAGACGGCTGACTTGTTGCGCGAAGAAGGTGAACCGCACGTTAACTTGGATCCAAAGTCGCAAGGATTCTTCCTATTGCAACGTATTCAAGATGAAGTGCACCGGTTTGCAATCACGTTCCACCGTCAATTGCGCTCGAAGAGTTCTTTGGGGTCAAAGTTGGATGAAATTGCCGGGGTGGGACCAAAGACGCGTCAGAAGTTATTGACGAAGTTTGGTTCACTCAAGAAGATTGCCAATGCATCGATTGAAGAACTGCGCGAAGTCGGCGTTTCTGAGAAGGTGGCCAACGCCATTAAGATTTCACTGCAAGCAATTCAACACAGTGATGATTAAAGGTGGTCAAACGAGGCTAAGTACTGTAAAATGATAAGCGTCAAATTGCGCTTATATTTTAAGAGCTTTAATAAAGAAAGTGAGGTCATAAACGATGGCGTTTGTCGACCAAGTTAAAATTTTTGTAAAGGCCGGTAAGGGTGGCGATGGAGCCGTTTCTTTCCGACACGAAAAGTACATCAACATGGGTGGTCCTTTTGGAGGTGACGGTGGTCATGGTGGATCTGTTGTGATGGAAGTGGATGAAGGACTACGTACCTTGATGGATTTCCGTTACAAGCGCCACTTTAAGGCCACGCCAGGTGGTAATGGTGCCACAAAGGGAATGACTGGAAAGTCAGCTGATGATTTAATTATCAAGGTCCCACAAGGAACAACGATTACTGATGCTGAGACAGGTCGCGTAATTGGTGACTTGACTGAGCAAGGTCAACGTTTGGTTGTTGCGCAAGGTGGACGTGGTGGACGCGGTAACATGCGTTTCGCTTCATCAACAAACCCTGCTCCTGAAATTGCTGAAAACGGTGAGCCAGGAGAAGAGTTGGACATTGCCCTTGAATTGAAGGTTTTGGCCGATGTTGGGTTGGTTGGTTTCCCATCTGTTGGAAAGTCAACGTTGTTGTCAGTTGTAACGGCTGCTAAGCCAAAGGTTGCGGCATATCACTTTACGACATTGGTTCCTAACTTGGGAATGGTGCGTTTGGAAGATGGTCGTGACTTTGTTATGGCTGACTTGCCTGGATTGATTGAGGGTGCCTCACAAGGTGTCGGTTTGGGAATTCAATTCCTTCGTCACGTTGAGCGTACGCGTGTTATCTTGCACATGATTGATATGTCAGGTATCGATCCAGAAGAAGATCCATACGAAAATTACGTTAAGATCAATAACGAGTTGGCCGAGTACGATCCAGCCTTGTTGGAGCGTCCACAAATTATCGTGCCAACGAAGATGGATATGCCAGACGCCGAAGAGACGTTGGCAGAATTCAAGAAGAAGTTGGCTGCTGATCCAGATGTCCCAGAAGATGTCGAGATTATGCCAATTTCATCATTGACGCGTCAAGGTTTGGAACCATTGATGCAACGTACAGCCGACTTGTTGGATGAGACGCCCGCCTTTATTCCTAAGGGTATGGAGCCTGATGAAAACGAGACTGCTTTGTACGAGTTTACCGAAGACCGTACGCCATTTGAAATCGATCGTGATGAAGATGGTACTTGGATTCTTTACGGTGATGAAATCGAACGTTTGTTCAAGCGTACGAACACGAACTACACGGAATCAATGATGCGTTTTGCACGTCAATTGCGCTTCATGGGTGTCGACGAAGCTTTGCGTGATGCAGGTGCTCGTGGTGGTGACACTGTTCAAATTTTGGACTTTGCTTTCGAATTCGAAGAGTAAAAATCAAAAGTCAGATGCTTGCATCTGGCTTTTTGTGTGAAAAGGAGAAAATGGTGGCCGGCAATCAAACTGAACACGTCAGCAATCCAGATCAATATGTCACGATTGCGGCGGATGAATATACTTGGGAACAAGTCATTAAAAAGTCTCGTTTTATCGTTAATATGGCGCGTGTGAATTCTGAAGAAGAGGCGCGCGAGTTTATTGACCGTATTAATAAAGAGCACAATAAAGCTACGCACAATGTCTGGTCATACATGCTAGGCGACCGTGACCAAGTGCAACGTTATTCTGATGATGGTGAACCAGCTGGAACAGCGGGTGTGCCAATGCTAGAAGTGTTGAAGAACAATGAGGTGCACGATGTTGCTGCTGTTGTGACGCGTTACTTTGGTGGTATCAAGTTGGGCGCCGGTGGTTTGGTGCGCGCATACGCTGGTACAGTTGCGGGTGGTATTGCAGAACTTGGCTTGGTGCAACGTATTCAACGTCACAAAATGTCGTTGCGCATTGATTATAAGAATTATGAGCCTCTAAAGTATTGGCTCGAGCAACATGAATATGTTATTTTGGATACACAATATGATACGGGTGTGACACTGGTTGTGCCGGTGTCTGATGAAGACATGGCAAGTTTCGAAACTGATGTGACGGACTTGTTGTCAGGCCAAGTGACGGTTGAAGTTGGGGATGTCGATTTATTCGAAGTACCTTACGAAAAGCGCGTCACGGCGCAAACGTCGTCGTTGAAGTAAAAGCTAAGTTTGGCTTGGTTTAATGTTCGCGCCGTATAATGAAAGTATGATGTTTTAAAGGGTTGGTGAGAAATGTGAAGCGGGGCATAGTTGAAATTCATATATTGGTGGCACTGTTCATGCTAACAGTGTGGCTGTTTCCGACGAATTTCATGTTTTTAATATGGAACGTCTTTTTAGCGTTAATCCCGTTTGATTTATCGCTGTTAATCAAAAATCGCCAACTAAAGCGTTGGATGACAGTTGTACTAACACTTGTTTGGCTGATTTTCTTTCCAAATACGATGTACATGCTGACGGACTTTAGTCACTTATCATCAATTGGAACAGGTTTGATGACTGAGACGCAGTTCTTTAACTACGCGTTGTTGGCTAGTGGTGTGATGATTGGGACGTTGTTAGGGGTGTCATCAGCGCATATCATGGCGGTCCGCTTTTTTGGTGAAGAAGCTAGAATTGAGGCGCTAGCATTTTATGCTGTTTTGTCATTGGTATCGGCATTTGGGATTTACCTCGGCCGATTCCTGCGTCTAAACTCATGGGATCTGCTGACTAACGGTCATTCAGTTGTGCAACAAGTATTACAAGCCTTTACCATGCACAGTTTTGTGTTTGTGATGTCATTTGGTGCGTTGCAACTGGCTTTGCTGTTGATGTACCACATTCTCAGAAAAATGAAGTAAAAAAATAAGGTCGATGCTACTCGAGAAATTGAGTAACATCGACCTTTTATTTTTAGTCGTTTACATCGTCATCAGTGTGACGCAAGAAACGTGTATTCGTACCGAAGATAATGGCGTTAACCACAATCAACGCGGCACTGACCATGAAGATACCGTTGTAATCAAAGTATGTTGCAACCAGGGTACCAAGCATTGGTCCGGCAACCGCACCAAGTGATTGGAATGACTGATTGTAGGCAAAGATACGTGAGGTAATTTCACGTGGCGTTGATTTCGACAGCATCGTTTGCACGGCTGGCAACATCGTCGCATCTGAAATACCAATCATGAAACGCAAAATGATCAATTGCCAGACGGCGGTCACAAAGCCAGTCGGTAGCATAAAGATGAATGCTAATGCAAACCCAATCATGATCATGCGGTTCGTCCCGATGCGATCACCAATGCGACCAAAACGTGGTGCAGCAATCATTGTTGCAATTCCAGGCATTGCCGCAACCAAACCAGCTAAGAAAGTCGTACTTGGTGCACCGTGGTTAAGTTCACGAACAAATAGTGCGACAATCGGACTGATTGATTGGTTAACCATTTGAATAATCAACGTGGTGGTAAACAAGACAATGGTGAGCTTTGGGAACTTCAACATTTGGAAGACTTCCTTACGAGATGGTGAAGCACCACGCTCGATTGGTGTGAACTCTTCTTTGACCATTGTCAGTGTTAAGGTGAAAACGAGTAGGAAAATAATACCAGTAATAACAAATGAAATACGATAGCTAACCAATGAGGCTAGCACACCGCCAAGAAACGGTCCTAACAAGTTTCCACCGGTCACACCAGTAACCAATAGACCCAAAGCATAGCCGGAGCGTTCCTTTGGTGTTTGCGTGGCAATCATGGCGTTTGCATTTGAAATGAAACCACCAAACAATCCTTGCAAAGCGCGCAAGAAAATCAATTGCCAAATATTCTGTGCTGCTCCCATGAGCAAGAACACAATCGCCATTCCTAATGAAGCACGGAGCAACATTAGCTTACGGCCTTTACTGTCAGCGAGCTTACCCCAAAATGGTGAGACAATGGCCGTCATCAAAAAGGTAATCGCAAAAGCGGCACCACTGTAGAACGTCAATTGGTTCTTAGTGAAATGTCCCAAAGTGTCGACGTAAAGGGAGAGAAATGGCATGACTTCACTGAAGCCAATTCCGGTCATGAAAACCCCGAACCAGAGGACGTACAAATTACGTTGCCAGGTAGGGAGACCAGAAAGTCGTCGCTGAATCATGATGACCTCCTCAATCGCTATTTATTTTTTACAAGTAACTATTGTACGCTTATTTTTCGGAATAATCACGCGGTTTGACGGCTGTTAAACTGTTAACCGAACGTAAAATCATATTAAAACTATTTTATTCGTATCTAGGGCTTGCAATCTGTCATAAGTCGTGTAGTATATTCAACAATAACTTTTTCAAAAAAGACATTTTTGTCCTTGCAGATTTAATTGCTGGAAAATGGCCAGCGAGTTTCTACCGCCTACCTAAAGTGGCGACAATCCGCAAATGACTCACAAGAGAAAACCCTCTTTGTAAGCATTTGTGGATCACTGTATCCAGAAATGCTTTTTTGTTACACAAAATTTGGAGGTTCTCATGTCACACTTTTCAGCCACAAATAAGTTCGTTCCAATGGGATTGACGTTTGATGACGTTCAATTGGTAAACAACACGACTAACGGATTATCACAAAGCGATATTTCTTTGGCAACGACCCTAACACCAACTTTGCACCTCAACATTCCTATGTTGTCAGCTGCGATGGATACGGTAACCGAAGCGCGTTTGGCAACGCAATTGGCTTTGCTTGGTGGTATGGGTGTGGTTCACAAGAACATGTTGATTGCCGACCAAGCAGCCGAGGGTGCTAAGGTCAAGGCGGCAACAATCGATGTCGCACGCTACCCACAAGCAGCGGTTGATTTTAACGGTCGCTTGTTGGTCGCTGGTGCGGTTGGTGTGACGTCAGATACAGTGACGCGTGTTGGTGCCCTGGTTGAAGCTGGCGTTGATGCAATCGTGCTTGATTCGGCTCACGGCCATTCAGAAGGTGTATTGCGTAAGGTTAGCGAAGTGCGTGCTGCCTTCCCAGAGTTGAACATCATCGCTGGAAATATTGCGACTAAGGCTGGCGCTGCTGCCTTGTACGATGCAGGTGCCGACGTGGTTAAGGTTGGTATCGGACCTGGTTCAATTTGCACGACGCGTGTTGTGGCTGGTGTGGGAGTCCCACAAATTTCAGCCATTGCCGATGCAGCTGAAGTTGCCAAGCAATACGGCAAGGCCATCATTGCTGACGGTGGTATCAAGGATGCTGGCGATGTTGTGAAGGCTTTGGCGTCTGGTGGAAACGCAGTGATGCTTGGATCAATGCTTGCTGGTACCTTGGAAGCGCCTGGTGAAGTATTCACCGATGAACAAACAGGTCACCAATACAAGTCATACCGTGGTATGGGCTCAATTGCAGCGATGGAAAACGGTTCAAAGGATCGTTACTTCCAAGGTGAAGTTAATGAAGCCAACAAGATGGTGCCAGAGGGTATCGAAGCACGTACGGCGTACAAGGGTGCGTTGACGGATGTCTTGAATAACGTATTGGTTGGGGTTCGACGTGGCATGGTAAATGCTGGTGCAACGACAATTGATGAGATGGTGAACCAAGGTCACTTGGCTAATATGAAGCAAGCGGTTGATTACACGCGTTTGCCACAAGTACCACGCATCGTTGTCGCACAAGCCTAGGGGAGAGTTTAAACATGATGGAAACAGAAGTAGCTGGATTGAGTTTGGATCAAGTATTGTTGGTACCAAGTGAATCAAACGTTTTGCCAAACGCCGTGTCTTTGGCGACAAATTTGTCAGCTGATGTGCAGGAGGCGTTGCCGGTGATTGGGGCACCAGCGATGACGGATTTGGGGATGGCACAAGCATTCGCTGAAAACGGTGCACTGGCAGTCTTGCCAGCTGGGGGAACGCAATTACAAGATGTGCAAACAATGGTCGCTGATGATGAGGCTACCCTTGTTGGGGTCGAAGTCTTGAATGAAGTTGATGCATTTGAGACGGCAGTTATGCTCCATGCAGCTGGGGCGAAGTTGATTGATTTTGTATTGGATGACAATCTTGACCAAGCCATCGAGTCGTTGCGTTTGTTGGCGCAACAAGTACCGCCATTGACGATTATGGCTGGTCCAGTTGCTGATGCTGAGACGGCCCGCCGATTGTTTGAAACGGGCATTGATTTGGTTAAGGTAGCGCCATTGCCTGGTCAACCGGTATATACGGTAACGACAACGATGGCAGTTGCTGAAGTTGCGAGTGAATTTGATGCCGGCGTTGTTTTGGGTGCTGGTATTCGCTACTCAGGTGACATCGTAAAGGCATTGGCTGCTGGTGCAGTAGCTGTTATGGTTGACACCGATATTATCGGTGACACACCCGCGGATGATTTGTTCCAAATTGCTGGTGGTCTCCGTTCAGGCATGGGCTACACTGGTTCAGCAACCATCGATGATTTGCGTCTTAATGCGCAATTTGTCCAAATTACAGCGGCTGGTTTAGCTGAAAGTCACCCACACGATGTGGAATTGACAAAGTCAGCACCGAACTACGCTAAGCAATAGATTTAAACCGAAAGTGCGGCTTGCCGCACTTTTCTTGTATACATAGGGGTAATGAAATGACAGTAACAGCAGATTGGCATATTTCGAATGCCAAAGTACTTGATGTTTTTAATCAAAAATTTGTTGAGACGGATCTTTGGGTAACTGGTGACAAAATTGTTTTCTTGGGTACGCTGACTGATGGCGTCGCAAGCCAAACGTATGATGCGCAAGGTCAGTACGTGATTCCAGGCTTGATTGATGCACACATGCACGTTGAAAGTACGACGTTAGCACCGACAACCTTGGCAAGGGTTTTCATGGACCATGGGGTTACCCGCGCTTTCATTGATCCGCATGAAATTGCGAGTGTGGCTGGTGCACCAGCTATCCAATATATGTTGGATGAAGCTGGCCGGACGCCGTTCCATTATCATGTGATGTTGCCATCGTCAGTACCGGCCACGAACTTCGAGCGCACTGGGGCAGCGCTGCATGCGGCTGACTTGAAGCCGTTTTACGAGCATCCCGACGTCGGTGGGTTGGCTGAAGTGATGGACTATCCAGCGGTCGCAAATGCCGATCCAGATATGATGCAAAAGATTGCTGATGCATTGGCTGCACACAAAACGGTTGATGGTCATGGAGCAGGGCTAACCCCTGAACAAATTGCGGATTACCGTAATGTTGGCATTGATACCGATCACGAAGCGGTTAATGCACAGGAAGCTGCTGAACGTGCAGCACTTGGCATGCACATCTTGATTCGCGAAGGGACGGTTGAACAAGATGAATTGGCAATCTTGCCAGCCATCAATGCCCAAAATCAACGTCAATTCTCATTTGCAACTGATGATAAGACGGCGGTGGATATTGCAGAAAATGGTGGTGTCGACCATAGTGTGCGTGTTGCGATGAACGCAGGAATGGCTCCTGAATTGGCGTTGACAATGGCAACGTTGAATGCGGCCGAAGCACATCACCTCGCTAATGTTGGTGCGTTGACGGCTGGGTATGTGGCTGATTTGGTTGTGGTGGGTGATTTAAAGACGTTGAAACCAACGCGTACGATGGTCAGCGGTGAATGGATCGATGAGCACGAGCCGGTGCAACCACGCCCATTCGCCACGAACTTGATGAATGTTTCTTTGACTAAGGCTGATTTGGCATTGCCATTGAAGACGGGCCGTGCGCACATTATTGACGTAAAGCCTTTCCACATTGATACCGAACACAGCATTGTCGATGTCCCAATGAATGAAGACCATGAATTTATGCCAACGGCTGAATTTGCCAAGATTACGGTTGCGGAACGTTACCATGATTTGGGTAATGGCGTTGGTATCATTCGCGGGTTGGGCATTCGGGAAGGCGCCGTTGGCACAACTTTCTCAAATGATTCGCACAATGTGGTGATTGCTGGTGCCAGTGATGAAGCGATTGTGCAGGCGGCCAATGCGCTCCGCGAAATTGGTGGCGGTATGGTTGTTGTGGATGGACAGGGCGACGTTACAGCACTGCCACTTGAAATTGGTGGGTTGATGACCACGGCATCAGTTGAAACGACAGTTGCTAAGACACGTGAGTTGCATGCTAAGATTTCGCAACTATGCAATGTCGTCTTTGATGTCTTCCAAACGTTGTCGTTTATGGCATTGCCAGTTATTCCAAGTTTGAAGATTACGGATCAAGGCCTGTTTGATTTTGACACATGGTCATTCATTGGTATTGATGCTGAATAGAAAATGATGGTAAACAAAAATGGACCGAGTCACGAAGACTTGGTCCATTTTTGCTGTAGGTTTATAAGAGATATGTTAATTGAGTAGATTCGCTTGGGAAAGCAAAATCAATCGCCATGTGGGTGACGAATCAACTTGCAGAATTACATGGGTTTGTAATTCGGTTAACATCAAGTCGATATACTTATAATAGCTTTGAGTTGTGAACGAATTGTGAAAGAAAACTAGAAATTATCGATTTGACTAACTAAAAGTGCTTTCGGTGTATCGCATGTGATACAAAAGGAGCCAGATGCTTGATTTTGTATCTTCCTGTTCGGGAAAACTTAATTTCTGGTACAATATGAATTAAGTAAATGAACAGGGAGAAGATAGATGTACGAGTATTTGAATGGTGTTATTACTGATATTGCACCAAATTACATCGTTGTGGAAGTTGGTGGCGTTGGCTATCGCGTCTTAGTTGCCAATCCATACGCTTTTCCATTGAATGAATTAGAACGCGTTTACGTTGAGCAAATTATTCGTGAAAACGAGCAATCTTTGTATGGCTTTATTACGGCTGATGAAAAGTTGCTGTTCCAAAAGCTGCTAAACGTGTCTGGGATTGGTCCGAAGTCAGCTTTGGCCATTTTGGCGAATGCTGATCACAGTGGGCTAGTGAGCGCGATTGCTAATAACGATGTGAACTTCTTGATTAAGTTCCCTGGTATTGGTAAAAAGACAGCGCAACAAATCATTCTGGATTTGCAAAACAAGCTTGGTGATTTGCCGTTTAATAATGACACTGATCTTGGTTTGATTTTGCCAACGCAACCAGCTAATGATGATAACCCAGAGTTGACGGATGCTTTGTTGGCACTTGAAGCGCTTGGATATGCGAAGAAAGATGTTAATAAGGTTGAAAAGGCACTGGCTAAGGAAGCCCCAATGGATACGGCTGCGTATGTCAGTGCTGGTTTGAAGTTACTCCAATAATAAGCCGAAAGGAGGCTGTTAGATGGCTGACGATATTTTACGTGACACGGCGGCTGATTTCGGTGAGGAATTGATTGAAAAGTCACTTCGCCCATCAACGTTGAGTCAATACATCGGTCAAGAACCGCTGAAGGCCCGCTTGCAAGTTTATATTCAAGCGGCCCGTCAACGTGAAGAACCCCTTGACCACGTTTTGCTGTATGGACCACCTGGACTAGGTAAGACGACGCTGGCAATGGTGATTGCTAATGAAATGGGCGTTGGTTTGCGTACGACGTCAGGGCCAGCGATTGAAAAGTCGGGCGATTTGTTGGCTTTGCTAAATGAATTGCAACCGGGTGACGTGTTGTTTATTGATGAAATTCACCGTATGCCTAAGACAGTTGAGGAAATGCTTTATTCAGCGATGGAAGACTTCTACGTTGATATTATCGCTGGTGAAGGCCCAACTGCCCGACCAATTCACTTCCCGTTGCCACCATTCACATTGATTGGTGCAACAACGCGTGCCGGTATGTTGTCACAACCGTTGCGCGATCGCTTTGGTATTGTCGAACACATGGCGTATTACACAACAGCTGAGTTAGCGGAGATTATTCAACGTTCAGCTGATATTTTTAATACAACGATTAAAGAGTCGGGTGCGATTGAATTGGCTCGCCGATCACGTGGAACACCGCGTGTCGCAAATCGTCTACTTCGTCGTGTCCGCGATTTCGCGATGGTGAAGCAGCGCGATGACATCGATGATGCGATGGTTAACTTCTCATTGGATTTGTTGAAGGTTGATAGTGCCGGACTAGATGAAGTTGACCACAAGATTTTGCGCACAATGATTGAATACTATCAAGGTGGCCCGGTGGGTGTGAATACCATTGCAGCTAATATTGGTGAAGAAGTTGATACGATTGAATCAATGTATGAGCCATATTTGCTACAAATTGGTTTCTTGCAGCGTACACCGCGCGGGCGTGTGGTGACGCAAGCAGCGTATGAACACTTAGGACTACCATTTGTTGAGAAGAAGGGTTAATTGAGATGACAGAACAACACTATACACTTGAAGATTTTGACTATGATTTGCCACATGAATTGATTGCACAAACGCCATTGAAGCAACGCGATGGCTCACGTTTGTTGGAGTTGAATGCAGAAACGGGTGAAGTACACGATCGACACTTCTATGATATTTTGGATTACCTAAATCCTGGGGATGCATTGGTTATGAATAACTCACGCGTCTTGCCAGCACGCCTTTATGGTGAGCGTCCAGGAACTGGTGGTCACGTAGAAGTCTTGTTGCTACGTCAAGATCATGGTGATGTTTGGGAAACGTTGGTAAAGCCAGCTAAGAAGTACCCAGTGGGTCAAGAAATCGTCTTTGGGGATGGTGCATTGAAGGCAGTCGTCACTGAAGAGCTTGAACACGGTGGTCGTATGATTGAGTTTAAGTACGATGGTATCTTCTTGGAGATTTTGGAATCACTTGGTGAAATGCCATTGCCACCATATATTAAAGAGAAGCTAGATGATAAGGAACGTTATCAAACGGTTTACTCAAAGGTTAATGGATCAGCTGCAGCGCCAACGGCTGGCTTGCACTGGACACCAGAGCTATTGCAAAAGGCTGCTGATAAGGGTGTTAAGCTAGTTGAATTGACGTTGCACGTTGGTCTAGGAACGTTCCGTCCGGTTGAAGAAGAGAACATCGAGGATCACAAGATGCACTCAGAGTTCTACCAATTGTCTGCTGAAGCGGCACAAACGTTGAATGATGTGAAGGCAAATGGTGGCCGTATCGTGGCAACAGGTACAACATCAATCCGTACCCTTGAGACGATTGGCTCAAAGTTTAATGGTGAACTGCGAGAAGACTCAGGTTGGACGGATATCTTCATTAAGCCTGGTTACAAGTGGACGGTTGTTGATGCGTTCATTACAAACTTCCACTTGCCAAAGTCAACTTTGGTGATGTTGGTTGCAGCGTTTACTGGCCGTGAAAACATCTTGAATGCTTATCAACACGCTATTTCTGAGGGTTATCGCTTCTTTAGTTTTGGGGATGCGATGTACGTTCACAAGTAGAAAATAAAATGAATTCAAACTTCTTTTAAAAAAGGGGTTGACGATTCATAAATGGATGTGTATTATATATTATGTTGTTGCGGCAACGAAGTTATAAAAAGCATTCATGCGGATGTAGTACAATGGCTAGTGCTCCAGCCTTCCAAGCTGGGAATGCGGGTTCGATTCCCGTCGTCCGCTTTGTAGATCATTGAAAACTGAATATCGTTTCGATGAAACAAATGTGTAGGGTCATCAAGCTAAGCTTGATGCAAAAACATTTGCGAAGTCAATTCGCTAGTAAATTCGTTTAACTTCTGTTAAACAACAAAAATTGAGTTATACTCAAACTTCAA